>NZ_CP036250.1:0-1200000 GCF_004300825.1 Egicoccus halophilus | reverse complement strand
GTGACGACCTGACCCCGGTCGCGACGGCCGGGACCGAGGTGTTCGCCTGGATGCCACCCGCCGTGGCGCTCGGCCTGGTGGTGCTCGCCGCCGTGACGGCGTTCGCCTCGACCGGCAACGCCGGGATCCTGACCGCCTCGCGCTACCCGCTCGCCATGGCGCGTGACCGGCTGCTGTGGTCGGGGTTCGACCGCCTCGGGAGGTTCGGGACCCCGACGTTGAGCGTCGTGACGACCTGTGCGCTGATGATCGCGGCGATCGTGTTCCTCGACGTCGAGCGGCTGGCCAGCCTCGGCAGTGCCTTCCTGCTGCTGCTGTTCGCGCTGATCAACCTGTCGGTGATCCTGATGCGCGAGAGCCGACTCGAGTCCTACGCCCCCGGCTACCGCTCGCCGCTGTACCCGTGGATGCAGATCCTGGGGTTCGTGGCCACGTTCGGGCTGATCTTCACGCTCGGCGTCTTCTACGTCGGCTTCGTGGTCGGCATCATCCTCGTCAGCGCCCTGTGGTTCCGCTACTACGTGCGTCCGCGCGTGGCCCGCCGCGGCGCCATCTACGGGCTGTTCCGCCGCCTCGGCGAGGTGCACGACGCCGGCGTCGACGAGGAGCTGTGGGGGATCCTGCAGGAGCGCGGACCGAGCGAGATCGATTCGTTCGACGAGCTCGTCGCCCGGGCCCACGTGATCACCATCGACAACCGGGCCGAGCTGTCGGCCGTCGAGGAGGACGTCCGACGGATCCTGAGCGGGGTCGCGCCCGACAACGGCCTCGCGGAGCGCATCCGCACCGGCACGCAGAACGGGATCCTCCCGGAGCGGGCACCGGCGGCCGTGTTCGACGTCCGGCTGCCCGACCTCGAGCACAGCGAGCTCGTCCTCATCCGCGCCCCGCAGGGGGTCCGCATCCGCAACGCGGGACGGTTCCCCGGCGCCGGCAGCGACACCGAGCAGCCCGAGCAGCGGGGCCTGGTCACGGCGCTGCTGTTCCTGGTCACGCCGGAGGCCGCGGCGACCCAGCGGCTGCGGGTGATGGCACAGCTGGTGTCGACGGTCGAGGCGTCCGGCTTCGTGCGCGCCTGGCGGCGGGCCGAGAGCGACCAGGCACTGCTCGAGACCCTGATGCGCCGCGAACGCTTCGCGTCGCTCGTCGTCGGGGACACCGGACCGACGGCACGGATGGTCGACCGCCGGCTGCGGGAGCTCTCCTTCCCGGGTGACACGCTCGTGGCCATGGTCTGGCGGGGCGAGCACACCATCGTCCCGGACGGCGACACGCTGCTGCGCGAGGGGGACCGCCTGACCATCATCGGTTCCCCCGAGCACGTCCAGAGCCTGCTCGACCCCGACGGCGAGTCACCCCAACCGACGAACTGACGCGGGACGACCCTCAGATCGCCGGACAGGGGGCCTGCACGACCTCGAGCGTGCGGACGAGGAAGGTCGCCATCTGGTCGCGACGGACGGCGTCGGCGGGCGCGAACCTCGTCGCGGTGACGCCCGAGGCGATCCCGAGGCCGTGCGCCAGGTCGATGCTGCCGGCGTGCACGCTGCCGCGGGTGTCCGTGAAACCGCTCGCCGACGCGGTCGCGAACCGCTCGCCGTTGGCGACCTCGGCGGCCCGGACCAGCATGGTCGCCATCTGCGCCCGTGTCACCCGACCGGCCGGGTCGAACACCCCGCGGCTGTTGCCCTGGATGACCCCGAGCGCCGTGAGCTGGTCCACCGGGCGGGCGTGCGGGCCACTCGTGACGTCGGACCAGACGCTGCGCGGCTGCTCGGGCAGCGGTGCACCGGACGCCTCCAACGTGCGAGCCAGGAACGACGCCATCTGGTCACGTCGGACGTTGCCGCCCGGGTGGAAGTTGCCGTCGGCGCCGCCCTGGGCGATCCCGAGCCCGCCGAGGCAGGCGATGTTCGCCGCGTGCGTGCCACCTCGGACGTCCGCGAAGCGGCGAGCGACGACGTCGGCGCAGACCCGCGGTCCCGCACCGGACGCCTGCACCGGAACGGGCACCGGGTCGGCCGGCGCGGACGCCGGCGTCGCCACGCCCGTCGCCGGGAGTTCGGACGCGGCGACCGGTGCCGGGGACCACGGCGCGGTTCCGAGGACCACTGCCGTCGCGAGGGGCACGAATCGACGCAACATACGGAGGTTCCAGTGAGCGGCCGTAGGTCAGCCATCGACGTGTTCCGGCCGATCTTGAGGGCTCCGTCGAAAAGCGCGCAGGCGCTCGGGCACGTCGCTCGATCGGCCACGATCCGTCGTCGTGCCGCAGGGCGGCCCGGGGGCGGCCGCCGACCCGCGTCAGGTACCCGGCAGGCGGGCGCGCAGGCCGCGGAGCAGTTCACGGGGGCGCTGCTGTTCGCTCTGCCGGGCACCGGTGACCACCACGGCGCCGGTGACCACCACGGTGGCCCAGCGGGTGCAACGCAGGGCGGTCCGCAGCCGCGGCAGGTCGCCCGGGTCCGCGGCCGGCGCGACGTCGGCGTCACCCGGTCCGGGCGTGCGGGCACGGACGCGGCGGGCCAGCTCGGCCCGCGTGAGCTCCAGGGCCACGGCCGTCCCGATCAGGGCGGTGCGCAACACCGAGGTCCGAGCGGCTCCCTGTTGGGCGACCAGACGGCTGCGGTTGCCGATCGTCAACCCGATCCCGGCGGCGGCGAACACGGGAACGGTCGCCAGACGGCCGAACTCCCACGGCACGGCGAGCCGTTCGGCGACCTCCGACGATCCGGCCACCGATCGGCGGCGTGCTGCTTCCATCACCACCGTCTCGGCCAGCGCGCCGCCGAACCAGGCGGCCTGGCTGACGTCGTGGAGGGCTCGTCGCAGGGTCTGGTCGCCGGACATCGTTGGCCTCGTCATCGGTGACCCCCACCATGGCCCGCCGGCCGGGACCCCGCGCGTCCCGGCCACGGTCCGACGGCGGGAGACCGGTGACCGCGGGCGCGAGCGAACGGGGTCCGCGCCGTCGTCGGTCAGGCCCGTCCCGCGTCCTCCGGGCCACCGCCCGCACGACCCGCCTCGGGCACGCCGTCGGCTCCGTGCCCGGGTACCGGCGCGTCACCATCGGGTGGCTCCTCCGCCGCACGCTCGGCCGCGTCCTGCTGCTCGAGCAGCTGCTGCGCCTCCCACAGGTCCAGCCCGGAACCCCGTAGCAGGTCCACGGACGTGGCCCGGACCTGCCCGACCACCCGGGCGAGCGACAGCGACCACCGGTCGGGGAACAGCGCCCCCGCGTGGGTCGCGGCGTGCAGGGCCACCCGTCGCACCGCCGCCGGCGGCCCGTCGGCCGTCAGTTGGTCACCCAACGAGCGCACGCCGACGGCGAGGTCCTCGACGGCTTCGGCGACGGCCGCCCGGGCACCGGCAGGCGCGTCGGGCGGCGGCGACGACGAGAGCAGCGCGATGCTGGCCCGGGCCAGCACCCGGGTGTTGCGCACGGCGAGGTCGAGCTGCCACAACGCCCCGGCATGCGCCCGCAACTGCTCGAGGATCGCCCGCCGCCCGTAGGTGAGCTGCGCGAGGTCCTGCGCGTCGGCCAGTGCCCGGTGCAGCCCCTGCAGCTGTGGATCGAGGTCACGCGCGTGCAACAGCGCCCGGCGCGCCACCTCCACGTCCCCGGCCCGCAACGCGTCGGCCGTCTCACCCAGCGTCGCGGCCAGCCCGTCGAACACCGGTTGGGCGGCACGCGCGACCTGCGGGACCGGTGCCCCTCGCAGCAGCACCTGGCCGACGAGCACGCCGATCGCCCCGCCGATCACGGCGTGGAACACCCGGTGCGGCACCAGTGACGCCGTCGGCGGCAGCAGGGTCGCGACCAGGATGGCCGAGATGGCGGCCTGGTTGACCACCAGCACCGTGCCGCCGACCAGCGTCGCTGCGAGCATGGCGAGCACCACGACGGTCACGATCTGGACGACCCCGGTGCCGATCGCCAGGACGAGCAGGTCACCGACCAGGATGCCCAGCGCCACGCCGCCAGCGAGGTCGACGGCGCGGCGGGCAGGTGCTCCGGACGCGGCCCCCAGCGTGATGACGGCCGCGACCGGCGCGAAGAACGGCAGCTCGTAGCCGAACACCTCGGTGGCCACCAGCCAGGCGAGACCGACCGCCGATGCCGTCTGCAGGATGGTGCGCCCCGCGGCCCGCAGGCGGGCGGACGCGCGCACGATCGCCGGCGGCAGCCGCCGGACGCGCCGAGGCGAGGTGTCGCCGCTCACGCCCCGCCGCGGTGCTGCGCGCGCAGGTCGCCGACCTCGACACACTCGAGCGGGACACCGTCGACCTCGCCCGGCAGTTGCCGGCCCGTGGCGGCGTCGACGACGTACACGCGCAGGCAGTGGTCACCGATGCCGATGCCCCGCACACCGGGACGAGCACCCAGCACCTCACGGGCCGTGCGCTTCGCGGCCAGCAGTCGGCGTGCCTCGGAGGACGGCTCGGAGGCAGACATCGGCGACACGGACGCGGGACCTCCTCGACGACGGCACACGTCGGCTGCACCAAGCCTACGGCGCCGTCGGTGCCGGCGGTGCGACGCCGGCACCGCGCGGCCTCCTCAGGTGGCTGCCTCGCCGACCACCTGCGCGTCGAGGGCCGCGAGCACCTCACCGATGGCGTTGCCGAAGGTGACCCCGCCGCCGCCGGCGAACAGCAGCGCCACCGGTTGCCGCGTGACGGCGTCGACGATCAACGATCCGGAGTCCCCGCCGTCGCTGAAGTCGTCACCGCCGATGCCGACCACCGCGAGCTGGTCCAGGAACGACAGGGTCCGGGTGTCGAAGCGCACCTCGATGTCGGCGGCGACGTCCACGACCACACCGACGGTGTGCTCGGTCGTGCGGCCGTGCTTGCGCACCGACTGGTAGAGCGCGGCCTCCGCCACCGGGGGGACCGGCGCCCCGATGTGCGCGATGCGTGGACGGACCGAGGCGGGGTCGAACAGGCGGGCCACCGCCGCGTCCACGAGGTTGCCCTCGTCGCGGCGCAGCGGCACCGCGGCGTGCAGCACGCCGATCGGGTCGTCCGGGTCGCCGCCGTCCATCGACGCGGGCTGCACGATCGCGTCGCCGGGTGTCGCCCGGTCGCTGTCGGCCAGCACGTGGTTGTTCGACAGCACGAACCGCTCGCCCGGCGCGTCGGCCAACGTCACGAGGCAGCCGAGCGTGCCGGCGGTCACGTCGACGTGCCCGATGCTCACACCGCAGTCGACCGGATCGCGCAGCGCGCGCAGGTCACCCACCACCACCACGTCGGTCGGCCGACCGTCCACCTCGGTGGGCACCTGCTCGGCCCGCGTGAGCTCGCGCACGGGCCGCTTGGCCCGGACGTAGACCCGGACCGCCAGGTCCTCGGCGATGGCGCTGCCGACGACCTTGGCCCCGTACCCGACCCCGACCACGTTGCCGGCCCGCGGGAGCCGCAGGGGGGCACCCGCCGCCGCGGCCACGGCCGGGGCGTCCGCTCCCGGTCCGAACATCTGCCCGAGGAGCTCGGTCTTGTAGTGGCGGGCCTCGGCCCGTACCTGCGCTCGATCCGGCACACCCGTCCTCCTGCCGTGCGGCGGACGATCCGCCGCGGATGCTCGACGCTCGACAGTCGAGCAGGTGGGTGCGACCCGTGCTCCGTCGAGGACGGGTCACCGGCTGCCGGCATCCCCGAGCCGGGCCGCTTCAGGGCACCAGGTGCGGGCCCGACGTCTCCGGCGGTCCCGATCGCGTGGCGTAGAGATCGGCGTCGGCGCGGGCCAGCAGGGTCGCCAGGTCGTCGCCCGGCGACGAGGTCGCGACCCCGAAGCTCCAGGCACCGGTGGACGCCCGACGCAGACGCTGGAGCAGCTGCCGGGCGGCCTCCGCGTCGGTGTCGGGCAGCAGGAACACGAACTCGTCCCCGCCGATGCGGGCGAGCACGTCCCCGGCGCGGATGCCGCGACGCCACTCGGCGACCAGCTCGACGAGCACCCGGTCGCCCTCGGCGTGCCCCAGGCGGTCGTTGACCTGCTTGAACCCGTCGAGGTCGACCACCACGGCCGCGAGCGCACCGCCGACGCGGGCACGCTCGAGCAGGCGTTGCCCGCGGCGCTCCAGCCCGCGTCGGTTGCTGGCACCGGTGAGCGGGTCGGTCAGGGCCAGGCGTCGCAGCTCGCCGTGCGCCCGCGCGAGCAGTTCTCCGGCCACCAGCGCCGAGAGGGCCACCACCGCGAAGGCCGACCACCCGGCACCACCACCCACGGACCGTTGCAGACCGACCGCCAGGGCCGAGGCCGCCACCAGGCCGTGCAGGCGCGTGGCACGTGGTCCGAGACAGATGGCACCGAACAGGGTCACCCACACGGCCGAGATCCCGGAGGCCACCGCTCCTGCCGCGGTCCCGGCGCTGCCGACCGACACCCCGATACCGAGGCTGTAGAGCAGCAGCAGCCCGTGCACCAGTCGACGCGGCAGCCAGGGTCGGGCGAGCACCAGCGTGACGACGAGTGCGGCCACGCCGGCCAGGACGGCGTTGGTGGCCCTCGGCGTCACGGGTGTCGGCGGCAACAGCGCCCCGTACAGGCACAGGCTCCCGCTGACGCCGTAGAGCGTCAACAACCCGAGTCGCGACGACGGCCACGGGCGTCGCCCACCGGTGGGCCCGGAGGCGCCCGGCACGGTGGCGTCGGGGTCGGTGAGGCTCATGTCGGGGTCCCTGTCGGCCGCTTCGATCCCGGGCCCAGTGGCAGGCGGTCACCGCCGCGGTACCGCCCGTCCACCGCCCACCGCGCCGGTGCGACGACCGTGGGCGCGCGGGCGTTGTAGCCGGTCGCGGGCGCCCGGCGTGCGGACCTGTCCGGCCGGTGGCCACCCGGCGAAGCACCGTGGACGTACGTCCTCGTGGCGCTCGTGCGCGAGCCGACCGGCCTCGCCTAGCGTCGTTGCCGTCCGGCGAGCCTGGCCGGCGAGTCGGGAAGGAAAGCCGTGGGAGTGTCGAACCGCCGCGTGAGCATCCGCGCCGTGTCCCCCTCCGTCGATGGTGGGCGCTACCCCGCCAAGACCTCGCGGGGCGAGACGATCGTCGTGGAGGCCGACGTCTTCGCCGACTCCCACGACCTGATCCGCGCCGCGGTCTGTTGGCGACGGCCGGGGCAGCGGCGCTGGACCGAGGCGCCGATGCGGCCGCTGCTCAACGACCGTTGGCGCGGGGAGTTCGTGCTCGACGACCTCGGACGCTACGAGTTCCGGATCACGGGCTGGATCGACCGGTTCGGCAGCTGGCAGCGCGACACCCGCAAGAAGCTCGACGCCGGCGTGGCGACCGACGTCGACCTCGCCATCGGCGCCGAGCTGATCGACGACGTGCTCGGACGCGCCACCACGGAGGACGCCGACCTGCTGCGGGCCCTGCGCGACCAGCTGCTCGACACCTCCGCCGACGCCGACCAGCGGGCGAGCGCGCCGCTGTCCCCCGAGACCGGCGAGCTCGTGGCGCGCAACGACGAACGCCGCTTCGCCACCGCCTCGGACCGTTATCCGTTGCGTGTGGACCGCGAACGGGCCCGCTTCTCCACCTGGTACGAGCTTTTCCCGCGCTCCACCTCGCCCGACCCCGCCCGCTCCGGCACCTTCGACGACGTGATCGACCGACTGCCCTACGTGCAGGCGCTGGGCTTCGACGTGCTCTACCTGCCGCCGATCCATCCGATCGGCAAGGTGCACCGCAAGGGCCGCAACAACGCCGTGGCGGCCGAGGCCGGCGATCCGGGCTCCCCCTGGGCGATCGGGTCGGACGAGGGCGGCCACGACGCCGTCCATCCCGAGCTCGGCACGATGGACGACTTCCGCCGCCTCGTCGCGGCGTGCGACGACCACGGCCTCGAGTTGGCGCTCGACATCGCCTTCCAGTGCGCCCCCGACCACCCGTGGGTCCGCGAGCACCCGGAGTGGTTCAAGAAGCGCCCCGACGGTTCGATCCAGTACGCGGAGAACCCGCCCAAGAAGTACCAGGACATCTACCCGCTGGACTTCGAGACCGAGGACGCCGAGGGCCTGTGGAACGCGCTCAAGGGCGTGTTCGACCACTGGATCGCCGAGGGGGTGCGGATCTTCCGGGTCGACAACCCGCACACCAAGGCGTTCCCGTTCTGGGAGTGGTGCCTCAACGCCCTGCTCGACGAGCACCCGGACCTGATCTTCCTGTCCGAGTCGTTCACGCGCCCGAAGGTGATGCAGGAACTGGCCCGCATCGGCTTCAACCAGTCCTACACCTACTTCGCCTGGAAGAACGCGAAGTGGGAGCTCGAGCAGTACTACGCGGAGCTGTTCCTCACCGAGGTGCGCGACTACTTCCGGCCCAACTCGTGGCCGAACACGCCCGACATCCTCACCGAGTTCCTCCAGCACGGTGGCCGCGGGGCGTTCGTGCAGAAGCTCGTGCTCGCCGCGACGCTGACCGCCAACTACGGCATCTACGGGCCGGCGTTCGAGCTCATGCTGCACGAGGCCCGCCCGGGCGCCGAGGAGTACCTCGACAACGAGAAGTACGAGGTCAGGCACTGGGACCTCGACCAGCCGCACTCCCTGGCGGAGATGATCCGCCTGGTCAACCGCGTACGCAACGAGAACCCGGCGTTGCAGCAGGACCGCGGCTTCGCGCTGCACGCGATCGACAACGAGCAGCTGTTCGCCTACTCCAAGCGCGACCCGCAGTCGGGCAACACCGTGCTGGTGGTGGTCAACCTCGACCCGCAGTGGAAGCAGGCCGGCACGACCTGGCTCGACCTCGGCGCGCTCGGGATCGAACGCGACGACCAGCCCTTCACCGTCCACGACCGCATCGGCGGCGCCCGCTACACCTGGCACGGACGCAGCAACTACGTGGAGCTCGACCCCAACGTCAGCCCCGCGCACGTGTTCGTGGTGGAGCCGCACCCCGCCTGACCCCCCCCGGAGGCCAATCGATGAGCAGCTCGACCGGCCAGCACGGCGACGAGCTCGACGAGCAGTGGTACCGCGACGCGGTCATCTACTCGTGCCACGTGCGTTCGTTCCAGGACAGCAACGGAGACGGCTTCGGGGACTTCAAGGGCCTCACGCAGCGTCTGGACTACCTCCAGGACCTCGGGATCACGGCGATCTGGCTGTTGCCGTTCTACCCGTCGCCGCTGCGCGACGACGGCTACGACATCGCCGACTACACCTCGATCCACCCCGACTACGGCACGATGCGCCAGTTCAAGCGCTTCGTGAAGGAGGCCCACGCCCGTGGGCTCAAGGTCATCACCGAGCTGGTGATCAACCACACCTCCGACCAGCACCCCTGGTTCCAGCGGGCCGTCCGCAGCCCCGCCGGCAGCCGCTGGCGCGACTGGTACGTCTGGGAGGACACCCCCGAGCGCTACCCCGACGTCCGGATCATCTTCCAGGACTTCGAGACCTCGAACTGGACGTGGCACCCGGAGGCGGGCCAGTACTACTGGCACCGGTTCTACAGCCACCAGCCGGACCTCAACTTCGACAACCCGGAGGTCCGCGAGGCCGTCAAGGAGGCGCTCGACTTCTGGGCCGACATCGGCGTGGACGGCTTCCGTCTCGACGCGATCCCGTACCTGTACGAGCGCGACGAGACCAACGGCGAGAACCTGCCCGAGACCCACGCGTACCTCAAGGAGCTGCGGGCACACCTCGACGAGCACTGGCCGGGCCGGATGTTCCTGGCCGAGGCCAACCAGTGGCCCGAGGACGCCGCCGCCTACTTCGGCGACGGCGACGAGTGCCACATGAACTTCCACTTCCCGCTGATGCCGCGGCTGTACATGGGGGTCAGCCAGGAGGACCGCTTCCCGGTCCTCGACATCCTCGACCAGACCCCCGAGATCCCCGACAACACCCAGTGGGCGCTGTTCCTGCGCAACCACGACGAGCTCACGCTCGAGATGGTCACCGACGAAGAGCGCGACTTCATGTACCGCGCCTACGCCCACGACCCACGCATGCGCATCAACCTCGGCATCCGGCGTCGGCTGGCACCGCTGCTGGGCAACGACCGGCGCCTGATCGAGCTGATGAACTCGCTGCTGATGTCGATGCCGGGCACGCCGGTGCTGTACTACGGCGACGAGATCGGCATGGGCGACAACATCTGGCTCGGCGACCGCAACGGGGTGCGCACCCCGATGCAGTGGTCGGCGGACCGCAACGCCGGCTTCAGCGACGCCAACCCGCAGCGGCTGTACCTGCCCGCCGTGATCGACCCCGAGTACCACTACGAGACCATCAACGTCGAGTCGCAGCAGGAGAACCCGGCGTCGCTGCTGTGGTGGATGAAGCGGCTGATCGCCCTGCGTCAGCGGCACCACCACGTGTTCGGTCGGGGTGCCATCGACTTCGTCAACCCCGACAACCCCAAGGTGCTGGCCTACGTGCGGCGCTGGTCACCACCCGGCAGCACCGACGCCGCCGACGAGCAGCGCGTCCTGGTCGTGGCCAACCTCTCGCGCAACGCCCAGGCCGCCCAACTGCCGCTGCAGGAGTTCCAGGGCCTGTCCCTGGTGGAGATGTTCGGGCGCACCGCGTTCCCTCCGGTGACCGACACGCCGTACACGCTCACGCTCGGCCCGTACCAGTTCTACTGGTTCAGTCTCGAGCGTGCCCCCAGCCGCCTCAGCCTGTCCAACATGCGCGAGTACGCCGGTGCCCGCACCGTCGAGAGCGACCCGGAGCCCCCGGAGGTCACCGTCGGCGGCGAGTGGCGGGCACTGCTGCGCGGCCGTGGCCGCGAGCGACTCGAAGCGGTGCTCCCCGACATCCTGCTGCGGCAACGCTGGTTCGGCGGCAAGGCCCGTGCCATCCAGGGCGTCGCGATCGAGGACGTGGCACCGATCGGCCGCGGCGAGGACGCCGACCTGCACCTGCTGGTCGCCCGGGTCGACTACGCCGAGGGCGAACCCGAGCGCTACGTGGTCGCGCTGGGCTTCGCCACCGGCGAGGAGGCCGGACGCCTCGCCGCCGTCGCGCCGAACGCCGTGCTGGCCACCGTGCGGGGGCGCGGCCAGCGAGCGCAGTCGGGCGTGCTGTTCGACGCGCTGCACGACGAGACCGCCGGCAGGCTCCTGCTCGACACGATCGCCCGCAACCGCAAGTACCGCACCAGCGCGGGCGAACTCGTCGGCCGTCGCGAGACGCGGCTCACCGACGTGGCCGAGCTCACCCCCCGGGTGCTGCGCGGCGAGCAGAGCAACACCTCGATCATCTTCGGTGACCGGTACCTGATGAAGGTGCTGCGCCGTCTCGACGCCGGCGAGTCGCCGGACGTGGAGATCGGCCGCTATCTCACCGGCCGGCTCGACCACGTCCCCGAACTGCTCGGCACCATCGACCACCAGTCGAAGTCCGACCGGGCGAACGCCACCCTGGCGGTCCTCCAGCGGTTCGTGCCCAACGAGGGCGACGCGTGGGTCTTCACCCTCGACGAGCTCGAACGGTTCGCCGAACGCGCGCTGACCGACCCGCCCGACACCGGACGCGAACTGCCCGACGGCCATCCCGCGTTCGAGTTGGCGCGCTCGCCGCTGCCGGAGACCGCGCACGACGTCATCGGCCCGTTCCTCGACGCGACCATCCTGCTCGGCCGGCGCACCGCCGAGCTGCACTGCGCCCTGGCGTCCAGCGACGACCCGGCGTTCGCACCCGAACCGTTCAGCACCCTCTACCAGCGCTCGCTGTACCAGTCGATGCGCAACGCCCTGCGCCGCGGACTGCAGCAGGCCCGCAAGGCCGCCGACACCGTCGAGGACCCGGGGACACGCGAACGCATCGTGGCGCTGGCCGAGCGCGAGGGCGAGATCCTCGAGCGGCTGCGGGTGCTCTCGCGGACCCGCATCGAGACCATGCGCATCCGCACCCACGGCGACTACCACCTGGGTCAGGTGCTGTGGACCGGCCGCGACTTCGTGATCATCGACTTCGAGGGCGAACCGTCCCGTCCGCTGGGCGAGCGGCGTCTGAAGCGCTCACCGCTGCGCGACGTGGCCGGCATGCTGCGCTCCTACCAGTACGCGACCGACTCGGCCCTGCGGTTCCAGGTCGAACGTGGCGCCGTGACCCCCGACCGGCACGGCTACGAGGAACTGCGCGGCTGGCTGTCCTACTGGCACCGCTGGGTGAGCGCGGCGTTCCTCAACGGCTACCTCGACGGCGCGGCGGGTCAGCCGTTCCTGCCCGACGACCCGGAGCACACCGGGATCCTGCTCGACGCGTTCCTGCTCGAGAAGGCCGTCTACGAGCTCGGCTACGAGTTGAACAACCGCCCCGAGTGGGTCGACATCCCGCTGCGCGGGATCGCCGACGTCCTGGGCGACTGACACCGCCACGCGGCGGGCGACCCCGCCCGACGTCACCCCCATCCTCCCGACATCCCCGAGCGAAGCGAGCAGTCATGGCTGGCACCGGCAAGAAGAAGCAGGCCACGCCCGACGTCCCGGGTACCGACGCCACGGCGGGTACCGACGCCCCGGCGCGTGCCGACGCCCCGGCGAGTACGGGCGCGACGTCGCTGACGTCGCTGCTGACCGACGACGACCTGTACCTGTTCAACGAGGGTTCGCACTTCCGGCTCGCGGACAAGCTCGGTGCCCACCTGCGCACGGTCGACGGCGTCGACGGCGTGCACTTCGGCGTGTGGGCACCCAACGCCGAGCAGGTCTCGGTGATGGGTGACTTCAACGACTGGGACAAGGACGCCAACCAGCTCGCCCCCCGCGGGGTGTCGGGCGTCTGGGAGGGCTTCGTCCCCGGGGTCGGTCACGGCGACACCTACAAGTTCCACGTCCGCTCGCGGCACGAGGGCTACCGGGTCGACAAGGCCGACCCGATGGCCGTCCACACCGAGACCCCGCCCAAGACCGGTTCGAAGGTGTGGGACCTCGCCTACGACTGGCACGACGACGACTGGCTCGCGCGCCGCGAGCAGCACCAGGCCCTCGAGCAGCCGATGGCGGTCTACGAACTGCACGTCGGTTCGTGGCGGACCGTCCCGGAGGAGGACAACCGGCCGCTCACCTACCGGGAGCTGGCCGAACCGCTCATCGCCCACGTGCAGGAGCTCGGCTTCACCCACGTGGAGCTGATGCCGGTCACCGAGCACCCCTTCGGCGGCTCGTGGGGGTACCAGACCACCGGGTACTTCGCCCCGACCTCACGCTTCGGCACCCCGCAGGACTTCAAGTACCTGGTCGACCAGCTGCACCAGGCCGGCATCGGCGTCATCCTGGACTGGGTGCCCTCGCACTTCCCGTCCGACGAGCACGGCCTGGCGTACTTCGACGGCACCCACCTGTACGAGCACGCCGACCCGCGCAAGGGCTACCACCCCGACTGGAACAGCTACATCTTCAACTACGGCCGGCCCGAGGTCGTCAGCTTCCTGCTCTCGTCGGCGCTGTTCTGGCTCGAGGAGTACCACATCGACGGCATCCGGGTCGACGCCGTCGCCTCGATGCTCTACCTCGACTACTCGCGCAAGGACGGCGAGTGGATCCCCAACGAGTGGGGCGGCAACGAGAACCTCGAGGCGATCGCCTTCCTGCGCCGCTTCAACGAGGAGATCTACGCCGCCTTCCCGGGCGTGCAGACGATCGCCGAGGAGTCGACCGCCTGGCCGATGGTGTCGCGCCCGACCTACATCGGGGGACTCGGCTTCGGCATGAAGTGGGACATGGGGTGGATGCACGACACCCTGGCCTACTTTCAGGAAGACCCCATCCACCGCCGGTACCACCACGACCAACTCACGTTCCGGGCCATCTACGCCTACACGGAGAACTACGCCCTGCCCCTGTCGCACGACGAGGTCGTGCACGGCAAGGGGTCGCTGCTGACCAAGATGCCCGGCGACGAGTGGCAGAAGTTCGCCAACCTGCGGGCCCTGTACGGCTACATGTTCACCCAGCCCGGCAAGAAGCTGTTGTTCATGGGGCAGGAGTTCGGGCAGTGGCAGGAGTGGAGCCACGAGCGTTCGCTCGACTGGCACCTGCTCCAGCACGAGCGCCACGAGGGCCTGCAGCGCTGCCTGGGTGACCTCGCCCGCCTCTACCGCGACGAGCCGGCGCTGCACGACGGCGACGCCGACGCGGCCGGGTTCGCCTGGGTCGACGCGACCGACTGGGAACAGTCGGTGATCGCCTACCGGCGGCGCACCCGCGACGGCGACCGCGAGGTGGTCGTGGTGCTCAACCTCACGCCCGTGCCGCGCGAGAACTACCGCGTCGGCGTGCCGCGTCGCGGGTACTGGACCGAGCGGTTCAACTCCGACGCCGCCGACTACGGCGGGTCGGGCACCGGCAACTCCGGCGGCGCGCACACCACACCGCTGCCCTACCACGGTCACGACCACTCGGTGAACCTGACCCTGCCGCCGTTGGGCGTGCTCGTCCTGTCGCACGACCCCTCGCGTACGGAGGACTGACGCCGACGAGGGAGGAGCGGCCTTCCCGAGGCCCTATCCTCCCTCGTCCGTTCGACCAGTCTTCCGGAGCTGCCGATGGACCGCTACGTCTGCGTGCACGGCCACTTCTACCAGCCACCACGCGAGAACCCCTGGCTCGAGCAGGTCGAGCAGCAGGACTCGGCGTGGCCGTTCCACGACTGGAACGCGCGCATCACCGCGGAGTGCTACGGGCCCAACACCTCGGCCCGGATCCTCGGTGACGACGGGCGCATCGAACGCCTGGTCAACAACTACGCCCGCATGAGCTTCAACCTCGGGCCGACGCTGCTGGCCTGGATGGCCGACCACGCCCCCGAGGTCCACGCCGGCATCGTCGAGGCCGACCGGCGCAGTGCCCAACGTTTCGGTGGCCACGGCTCGGCGATGGCGCAGGTCTACAACCACGCCATCCTGCCGCTGGCGAACGCCCGCGACCAGCAGACCCAGGTCGTGTGGGGCCTGTACGACTTCGAGCGCCGCTTCGGCCGGCCCGCCGAGGGCATGTGGTTGGCCGAGACCGCCGCCGACACCGCGTCGTTGGAGGCGCTGGCGGCCCACGGCGTGCGCTTCACCGTCCTGTCGCCCTACCAGGCCGCCGCCGTTCGGCCGCTGTCGGGTGCCGCGTCGGGTCCCGGCACCACCGCGGACACCGCGGACACCGCCGACACCGCCGACGTCGCGGCCCGCGTGGCTGGCGCGGACGCCGCGGCCGGCTGGACCGACGTGACCGGCGGCCGGGTCGACCCCACCCGCCCCTACCGGGTCCGACTGCCCTCGGGCCGCAGCATCGACGTGTTCTTCTACGACGCGCGGGTGTCCCAGGCGGTCGCCTTCGAGGGCCTGCTGTACTCCGGCGACCGGCTCGCCGAGCGGCTCCTGCACGCCTTCGGCGACCGCGAGGGCCAGCAGCTGGTCCACATCGCCACCGACGGGGAGAGCTACGGCCACCACCACCGGCACGGCGAGATGGCGCTCGCCCACGCCCTGCACCGGCTGTCCAACACCGACGGCGTGCGCCTGACCAACTACGGCGAGTACCTCGAACGGTTCCCGCCCACCGTCGAGGCCCGCATCGTGGAGAACAGCTCCTGGAGCTGCGCCCACGGCATCGAACGCTGGCGTTCCGACTGCGGGTGCACCAACGGCGAGACCGGTGGGCAGCAGGCCTGGCGCGGACCGCTGCGCGAGGCGCTGGACTTCCTGCGTGACGAGGTCGGCCCCGCCTTCGAGACCACCGCCGCCCGGTACCTGTCGGATCCGTGGCACGCCCGCGACCGCTACGTGGAGGTCGTACACGACCGCTCCCCCGCGCACCTGCGGGCCTGGCTCGGGCGCCACGCGAGCCGGCCGCTCGACGAGGACGCGACCGTCGAGGTGCTGCGCCTGTTCGAGCTCCAGCGCCACGCGATGCTGATGTACACCAGCTGCGGCTGGTTCTTCGACGAGCTCTCGCGCATCGAGACCGTGCAGATCCTCGCCTACGCCGCGCGGGTGATCGAGCTCGCCGAACAGGTGCTCGACCTGCCCGAGCTCGAGGAGCAGTTCCTGGTGCGCCTGGCCAAGGCGCCGAGCAACCTGCCGCAGTTCGGGGACGGCCGCAACGTCTACGAGCAGCTGGTGCGCCCGACGCGGTCGAACTTCCGCAAGGTCGCGGCCCACTTCGCCATCAGCGGTCTGTTCCGCACCTACGGGCGCACGGAACGGGTCGGCTGCTACGAGGTCGAGCGGGTCGACGAGCACGTCTCCGAAGCCGGCCGCGCGAAGGTCGGCTACGGCCGGATCACCGTGCGCTCCACCGTGACGCGGGCCGAGAACGCCTACGAGTACGGCGTGATGCACTTCGGCGACCACAACGTGCTGTGCGGCGTGCGGGCCGCGGGGTCCGACCCCGCCTACGCCGCCATGTGCGACGACCTCGCCGCGGCGTTCGACGAGGCGAACTTCCCCGACACCATCCGCACCCTCGACGAGCACTTCGGACGTGACGCGTACTCGTTGCGCGACCTGTTCCGCGACGAGCAGCGGCGCCTGCTCGAGACCGTGCTCGACTCGACGCTGGCCGACGTGGAGAACACGTACCGCTCGATCTACCGCGGGCGCGCCCCGCTGATGCGGTTCCTGGCCGGCATCGACGCCAAGGTGCCGCCGGCCCTGCGCAGCGCCGCCGAGGTGGTCGTCAACGCCGAACTGCGCGAGGCACTCTCCAACGGTGACCCGGACCCGTCGCACGTGCAGTCGCTGATCGAGGAGGCGGAACGGTTCTCGGTCGCCCTCGACGCCGACGGACTCGCCCACGCCTTCGGTGAGCTGCTGGACCGGGTCACGCTGGTGGTGGCGCGCGCCGTCGACGACGACGCGACGTTCGGCGTGTTCGGTCCCGAGCAGGTCCGGGTGTTCACCCGGTTGTCGACGCTGCTCGACATCGCCGAGACGTTGCCGTTCGACGTCGACCTCGCCGCGGCGCAGAACCTCGCCTGGCGGGTGCGTCGGGAACGGCGCGAGGGGCTCGACCGACGCGCCGCCGACGGCAACGAGACCGCGCGCACCTGGATCGACGCGATCGACCGCTTCACCGAACGGCTCGGTTTCGCCCTGGCCTGACCGCGCCGGACCCGGGATCCTCGCCGTGTCCGGTGGGGACCTCGGAGCTCGCCGGTGCACGCCCGGCGACGACCAGCAGCACGAGACTCGCGCCGCCGGCGAGGGCGAAGGCGGCCGGCAGGCCCACGGCCCCGGCGACCGCCCCGGCCAACGGCGTGGCGACCGCCTGGCCGGCGCCGAGGGCCAGGAAACAGGCCCGGACGCCCACCGTCGCGTCCGGCCAGGTGGCGACCGCCCACAGGATCCCGAGCCCGGTGAGCGCCATGAAGGCGGCGCCGAAGGCACCGGCCGACACCAGCGCGGCCACGACCGGAACCTGCGGCAGTGCGAGCACCGTGAGCGCGACCAGCCACGGGACACTCCACCAACGGATCGCCGCCGGCAGGCCACGCCGACGCGCGGTCACGCCGGCCGAGCCTCCCAGCAGTCCGCTCACGCCGAGCAACACCCAGAACCCGACCGACCACGCCTCGGCGAGCCCGGCCTCGAGGACCCGCTGGCGGGCGAAGGTCCAGTAGGGCGCGCTCGTCGCGCCGAGGACGAACGACGCCACGAGCAGTCCGACGGCGGCACCCGACGGTGACCACCGGCGCGTCGAAGCGTCGGCCCGGGCCGGGACCGGCGCGGCGTCGTCGGGCTCGGTGTCGTCCGGCTCGACACCGTCCTGCAGGGCGCGGACGGTCGCGGACGCGACGAGGGCGGCGACCGCCGCGAACACCAGCCAGGTCTGCCGCCAGGCGGCGCCGCACAGCACCGCCGGCGCGGACACGGCGAGCCCGAGACTCGTCCCGCTGTTGACCCAGGTCTGGGCCGCCGACCGGCGCGCGGCCGCCACCCGGCGGGTCACCACCTGGGCGAGGGCGGGTGAGGCGAGCCCGCTGCCGAGCCCCGCGACCGCGACCGCCGCGCCGAGGGTGACGGCCCCCACGCTGCCGGCGACGGCGGCCAGCCCGACCGCGCTGGCCGCGGCGGCGCCGGCCGCGACCGCTCGCGGGCCGAGACGGCGCACGCAGCGGGGTGCGGCCACCAGACCGACGCCGTACCCCATGTGCGAGAGCCCGCCCACCACGCCGAGCGCCGTCGAGGACAACGCCAGTGCCTCGGCGAACCGGGGCACGAACAGCCCGTAGGCATACCGCCCGAAGCCGTAGGTGACGGCGATGACGGCGAGTCCGGCCAACAGGACCGGACGGTCGGTGCGTCGCATGCCGGACCGCCTCTCCACGACCGGTCACGGTCGTTGCGTCGACAACCCCAATAGACCGATCGGTCTACTTGGTGGCGGTTACGCTACGGACCATGACGACCCGGCGCAACGCGGCTCCCACGACACCTCGACCGGTGCCCCGTCGGCGTCTGCTCGACGCTGCCGACGAGCTGTTCTACGCCCACGGCATCGTCAACACGGGCGTCGACGCCCTGCTGAAGCGGGCCGGGGTCGCCCGCAAGAGCCTCTACGACCAGTTCGGGGGCAAGGACGGGCTGATCGTCGCCTACCTGCAGGAACGCGACGAGCGCTGGCAGCAGCACCTCGAACGCGTGATCACGGCGACCCCCGACGCCGACGGCCGCCTGCTGGCGGTGTTCGACGCGCTCGAGCAGTGGGATCCGTCACCGCACCGACGACGCGGCTGCGCCTTCCTCGACGCCCTGGTCGAGGTCGCCGACCCCGACCATCCCGCTTCCGCGGCGGTGGCCGACCACTGGCGGACGTTACGCACCCGGCTGACCGAACTGGCGTCCGAGGCCGGCGTCGCGGACGCGGCCGCGCTGGCCGAGGAGCTCGAGCTGCTCTACCGCGGGGCGCTGACGACGCTGATGACCGAACCGGCCGCGCCCGCCGTCGCCCGCGCCCGCCGCCTGGCCGCCGCACGGCTCGCCACGGCCCCGCGGGCCGGCACCTGACCCGAGGACACCGCGCGCGCCGCGAGGCGGGGGTCGGACGGCGGCCGCCGGGGGTGGCGGCACCCGACGTCGCCGCGCAGACTCGCGCGGCCATCCCGCTGTCCACGCGAGCCCGGAGTCGCCCGGTGTCCCACCACGCCCACCACGACCACCTCGGCGCCACCGCGCTCGACGACGGCTCGACCCGCTTCCTGGTGTGGGCGCCGGACGCCGAACGCGTCGAGGTCGTCCTCGCCGAGGGCGAGCGCGTCGAGCCCCTGACGGCGACCGACCGCGGCTACCACGAGGCGGTGGTGTCCGGCGTCGGCCCGGGCGACACCTACCGGCTGCGTCTGCACCGGCCCGACGAGGAGCCGGTGGACCGCAACGACCCGGCCTCGCGGTGGCAACCCGAGGGACTGCACGGCCCGTCCGCGGTGGACGACCCGCACCACGACTTCACCGACGACGGCTGGGTCGCGCCGCCGCTGCACGAACAGGTCCTCTACGAACTGCACGTCGGCACGTTCACGCCCGAGGGCACCTTCGACGCGATCGTCCCCCGCCTGGGCGACCTGCGGGAGCTGGGCGTCACGGCGATCGAGCTGCTGCCCGTCTGGCAGTTCCCCGGCGAGCGCAACTGGGGCTACGACGGCGTCCTGCCCTACGCCGTGCAGCACTCCTACGGCGGGCCGGCCGGCCTGCGACGCCTGGTCGACGCGGCGCACGCGGCCGGGATCTCGGTCGTGCTCGACGTCGTCTACAACCACTTCGGGCCGGAGGGCAACCACCTGCCCGAGTTCGGGCCGTACCTGACCGACCGCTACGACACCCCCTGGGGTCAGGCCGTCAACGTCGACGGCCCGCACAGCGACGCCGTCCGGCGCTACTTCGTGGAGAACGCGGTCCGCTGGGTGCGCGAGTTCCACGTCGACGGGCTGCGCCTCGACGCGGTGCACGCGATCCCCGACCAGTCCGCGGTGCACCTGCTCGAGGAGCTCGCCCGCGAGGTCCACGCCGAGGCCCGTCGGCTGGGGCGTTCGGCGTTCCTGGTCGCCGAGTCCGACCTCGCCGACCCACGCCTGGTCCGCTCCCCCGACCTCGGCGGTCACGGTCTCGACGGGCAGTGGCTCGACGACGTCCACCACGCCCTGCACGTCGCCTTCACCGGCGAACAGACCGGCTACTACGAGGACTTCGACGGCCTGGTCGACCTGCAACGCGCCCTGCGCGACCGCTACGTGATGGCCGGCCGCTACTCACCGCACCGGCAGCGCACCGTCGGGCGCTCCGGGCGCGACGTCCCCTACTTCCGCTTCGTCGCGTGCACGCAGAACCACGACCAGGTCGGCAACCGCATGCTCGGTGAGCGCCAGAGCCACCTGCTCGAGCCCGGGCAACTGCGGGCGTCCGCCGGCGCGCTGCTGCTCGCGCCGTTCACCCCGATGCTGTGGATGGGGCAGGAGTACGCCGAGACCGCCCCGTTCCAGTACTTCGTGTCGCACACCGACCCGGAGCTGGTCGAGGCGGTCCGCACCGGCCGGCGCCGCGAGTTCGCCTACTTCGCCGACCAGGGCGAGGCACCCGACCCGCAGGCGACCGAGACCTTCGAGCGCAGCCGGCTCGACTGGTCGCGGCGCGACGCCGACGGGCACGCGACCGTCCTGGCGCTGTACCGCGAGCTGCTGCGGTTGCGGCGGGAGCTTCCGGCGCTGACCGCGCCCGACGCCGACGAGGCCACCTCGACACTGCACGCGGCACAGACGCTGTCCTGGCGACGCGGCCGTGCGTCGGTCCCGGCCGACGACGTGATGGTCGTCGTGCACGCCGGCGACGACGCCGTCGAGGTCCCCCTGCCGCCCGACGCGGCGTGGGAACTGGTGCTCGACACCGCCGAGACCCGTTTCGACGGTCCCGGTGGGGTCGTGGTGCGCGACGGTGTGCTGCACCTGCCCGGTACGGCCACCGCACTGCTGCGTCGGGCCTGAACACCGGGCACGAGGGCCGTCGCCCGGCGCTGGGCACCGGCCGGAGCGCCCGGACGTACGGACCGGCACGGCGGGCGGATGGACGTTCGGCGGCCTTCCCGGGCGTCCCGGCGTGCCGGCACCCGTCAAGATGCTTGACGTCGTCGGACGACGACGCGTTCCGTGATTCCACGGTGCGATCGATGGTGAGGACGACCGCGTGACGCTCGAAATCTGGCCCGGACAGCCGTACCCGCTCGGGGCGACCTACGACGGGTTCGGAACCAACTTCGCCCTCTTCAGCGAGGCGGCGGAGAAGGTCCAACTGTGCCTGTTCGACGAGGACGACGAGGAACGCTGCGTCGACCTCAACGAGGTGACCGGGCACGTCTGGCACGCCTACCTGCCCGCGATCGGCCCCGGTCAGCGCTACGGCTACCGGGTGCACGGCCCCTACGACCCGGCGCAGGGGCTGCGCTGCAACCCGAACAAGCTGCTGATCGACCCCTACGCCAAGGCCGTCGACGGTGAGTTGCAGTGGGGGCAGCCGGTGTTCGGCTACACGTTCGGCGACCCCGACGGACCGATGAACACCGAGGACAGCGCCCCCTACGTGCCGCGCAGCGTCGTCGCCAACCCGTTCTTCGACTGGGGCGAGGACCGCCATCCGCGGGTCCCGATGCACAAGTCGGTCATCTACGAGGTGCACACCAAGGGCCTGACGCAGCTGCACCCGGACGTGCCCGAGTCGCAGCGAGGCACCTACGCCGGGTTGTCGCACCCGTCGGTGATCGAGTACCTGCAGGACCTCGGGGTGACCGCGGTCGAGTTGCTGCCGGTGCACCGCCACGTCCCCGAGTCCGACCTCGTCGAGCGCGGCCTGACCAACTACTGGGGCTACAACTCGATCGCCTATCTCGCCCCGCACGACGGCTACGCGTCGGGCAGCGCCGAGCAGGCCGTCACCGAGTTCAAGCAGATGGTCAAGACCCTGCACCGGGCGGGCATCGAGGTCATCCTCGACGTGGTCTACAACCACACCGCCGAGGGCAACCACCTCGGGCCGACCCTGACGCTCAAGGGCATCGACAACGCCGCCTACTACCGGCTGGTCGACGACGACCCGCGCTACTACATGGACTACACCGGCACCGGCAACTCCATGAACATGCGCCACCCCCACGTGCTGCAGCTGATCATGGACTCGCTGCGCTACTGGGTCAACGAGATGCACGTCGACGGGTTCCGGTTCGACCTCGCCTCCACGCTCGCCCGGGAACTGCACGACGTCGACCGGCTGTCGACCTTCTTCGAGGTCATCCAGCAGGACCCGGTCATCAGCCAGGTCAAGCTCATCGCCGAGCCGTGGGACGTCGGCGAGGGCGGCTACCAGGTCGGCAACTTCCCGCCGCTGTGGTCGGAGTGGAACGGGATGTACCGCGACACGATCCGCGACTTCTGGCGGGGTGAGTCCGCGACCCTGCCCGAGTTCGCCTCCCGGCTGACCGGCAGCTCGGACCTCTACGAGTCCGACACCCGGCGTCCGGGCGCCTCGATCAACTTCGTCACCGCCCACGACGGCTTCACCCTCGCCGACCTCGTGGCCTACAACGACAAGCACAACGAGGCCAACGGCGAGGGCAACCGGGACGGCACCGACGACAACCGCTCGTGGAACTGCGGGGTCGAGGGGCCGACCGACGACCCGGACGTCCTCGCGCTGCGTGCCCGCCAGCAACGCAACTTCCTGACCACCCTGCTGCTGAGCCAGGGCGTGCCGATGCTGCTCGGCGGGGACGAGATCGGCCGGTCGCAGGGCGGCAACAACAACGCCTACTGCCAGGACACCGACATCTCCTGGTTCGACTGGGAGACCGTCGACACCGAGCTGCTGGCCTTCACGACCGGGCTGATCGAGCTGCGACGCGACCATCCGGTGTTCCGCCGGCGTCGCTGGTTCCAGGGTCGCCCGCTGCGCGGCGAGGAGATCGACGACATCGGCTGGCTGACGCCGGACGGCAACGAGATGGACGACGACGACTGGGACGCGAGCTTCGCGAAGTCGTTGCAGGTGTTCCTCAACGGCCATGGGATCCCGAGCCCCGATCCGCGCGGGCAGCAGATCGTCGACGCATCGTTCCTGATCCTGTTCAACGCCAGCGACCAGACCATCGAGTTCACCCTGCCGCCCGCCGCCTGGGGCGAACGTTGGCAGGTGGCGGTGGACACCGCCGCGAAGGTCCTGCCCGAGTCCGGGGAGATCCTGCCCGCGAGCGGCGCCTGCAAGGTGCTCGGACGCGGCATCGTGGTGCTGCGGGAGCTCGAGGCGTGAGCGGGCGGCACGTTCCGACCGGCACCTACCGGCTGCAACTCCATGCCGGCTTCCCGTTCACCGCGGCAGCCGACGAGGTGCCCTACCTCGCCGAGCTCGGGGTGTCGCACCTCTACCTGTCCCCGTCGCTGCAGGCGGCACCCGGCAGCACCCACGGCTACGACGTGGTCGACCCCGGCCGGCTCAGCGACGAGCTCGGCGGCGACGCCGGCTTCGCGCGTCTCGCCGACGCGTGCCGGTCCCACGGCCTGCACCTGGTGCTCGACCTGGTCCCCAACCACGTCGGGTTGGTCAGCCCGGCCAACCCGTGGTGGGTGGACGTGCTGCGCCACGGTCCCGACAGCCGCTACGCCGACCACTTCGACATCCGATGGCAGCGACGCGGCGACGGCCCGCCACAGGTGCTCGTCCCCCACCTCGGTCAGCCGCTCGAGGTGGAGCTCACCGAGGCCGACGACCTGCGTCTGTCCCACGAGCCGGCCGGCGACGACCCCGAGGACGGCTATCAGGTCGTCTACCACGAGCACGCCTGGCCGGTCCGCCCCGGTTCGCTCGCGGCGGTCGGTCACGACCCGGCCGACGTCGCGGGCACCCTGGCCGCCTTCGATCGCGACCGGGGGCGGCTGTTCTCCCTGCTCGGGCAGCAGCACTACCGACTGGTGCACTGGCAGCGGGCCAACCGCGAGCTCAACTACCGCCGCTTCTTCGACATCACCACGCTCGGTGGTCTGCGGGTCGAGGACCCCCAGGTCTTCGACGACGCCCATCGCCGGGCCCTGGAGCTGATCGCCGACGGCATCGTGACCGGGCTGCGCATCGACCATCCCGACGGCCTGTACGACCCGCTGGGCTACTTCGCCCAGCTGCGCGAGGCCGCGCCAGACGCCTGGATCGTGGTCGAGAAGATCCTCGAGGCCGACGAGCCGCTGCGCGCCGACTGGCCCGTGGACGGCACCACCGGGTACGAGTTCGCCAACGCGGTGCTCGGCCTGTTCGTCGAGCCGGGCGCCGCCGAGGTGCTCGACGAGCTCTACGGCCGGCTCGCGGCCCGCGACGGCGACCTCGAGGCGACCGAGTACGCCGCGATCGTGCAGCGCGCCAAGCACCGGGTCCTCGATCACCTGCTCGTCGCCGAGTTCGACGGCCTGTGCACCGCCTTCGCCGACCTGGCCCGCCAGGCCGGCGTGGTCGCCGAGCCCGACGAGCTGTCCGCGGCCCTGCGTGCGGTCGTGGTCGCCTTCCCGGTCTACCGCACCTACGTCCGCGCCGAGCTCGCCTCGGTCGCGGACCTCGATCGCCGCTACGTGCGGGCCGCGGTCGCGCGGGCACGCGCCGGGCACCCGGAACTCGACGAGGCGCTGGACCTGCTCGAGGAGGTGCTGCTGCTCGACCAGGTCGGGGTCGGGACCACCGAGTTCGTCATGCGCTTCCAGCAGCTCACCGGCCCGGCGATGGCCAAGGGCGTCGAGGACACCGTCTTCTACCGCTACCTGCGCTTCGCGGCGGTCAACGAGGTCGGTGGTGACCCGAGCTCGCTCGGCACCGAACTGGCCGCGTTCCACGAGGCCAACCGACGACGCCAGCGTGACTGGCCCACCAGCATGCTGTCCACGTCGACGCACGACACCAAGCGCAGCGAGGACGTGCGCGCACGACTGGCGGTCCTCTCCGAGGTGCCCGACCTGTGGGTGCGTGCGGTCGAGGAGTGGTTCACCCTCACCGAACGGCACCGCGGTGCACGTGGCCCGGCTGCGGTCCACGAGTACCTCACCCTGCAGACCCTGTTGGGCGCCTGGCCGATCACCGCCGAGCGTGCGGTCACCTATCTGCACAAGGCCGCCCGTGAGGGCAAGCAGTACACGGACTGGATCGAGACCGACGCCGCCTACGAGGCGGACCTCGAGGCGTACGTCCGGGGGCTGCTCGACGACGACGAGGTGACGACCGCGCTCGACACGCTGCTCGAGCGGGTGCGTCCCGCCGGCCGGCTGACCTCCCTGTCGCAGACGCTGCTCAAGCTGACCTCCCCGGGCATCCCGGACGTCTACCAGGGCACCGAGCGCTGGGACCTGTCGCTGGTCGACCCGGACAACCGCCGTCCGGTGGACTTCGACGGTCACCGGGAGCTGCTCAAGGAACTGCAGGCGGACGCGCATCCGGTGGAGCTGTTGAGCCGGATGGACGAGGGCGCCGCGAAGCTGTGGGTCACCCACGTGGCGCTGCGACTCCGACGCGAGCAGCCGGCGGTGTTCGGTGCCGACGGCGACTACGCCCCGTTGTGGGCCGACGGTCCGCGCGACCGGCACGTGGTGGCCTTCCTGCGCGCCGGTCGGGTCGCGACCGTCGCACCCCGTCTGGTGATGGGGCTCGGGGGCCGGTTCGAGAACTGGGACTGGCAGGGGACGTCGCTGACACTGCCGACCGGCACCTGGCGCTGCCGCCTGACCGGCCAGGTCGTCGACGGCGGCCGCCCGGTCGCCCTGGCCGAGATCCTGACCGCCTTCCCGGTCGCCCTGCTGGTCCGAGACGAGGACGCCTGATGGCCGATGCCGCCCGAGACGACGTGGAGCACCCCGGCCCGCAGCGCCGCACCGACGAGGAGCGGCGTCGCACCGGCGGCCGTTCCGTCGAGCCCGACGGCTGGGGCATCGTGACCGCGTACGAGGACGCGTTCGGCGCCTGGGCCGAGGTCCCGGCCGAGACGCGTGACGCGCTGGTCCGGGCCATGGGCGGCGACCCGGCCGAGGACCGACCGCCGCAGGTCGACGCGGTCCTGGTCGTGCGCGTGGGCGAGACGGTGTCCGTGCCCGGCGCCGTGGAACTGCGCCTGGAGGACGGCACGCAGCGAACGCTCGAGGGCAGCGTCCCCGACGACGTCCCGACGGGCTACCACGACCTCGTGGTCGAGGGCCGGGACACGCCGCGGCGACTCATCGTCAGCCCCGGCCGCTGCCACCTGCCCGACGACCTGGTCGGTTGGGGCTGGTCGGTGCAGTTGTACGCCGCGCGGTCCGCCGGCAGTTGGGGCATCGGTGACTTCGCCGACCTGCGCCACCTCGCCAGCTGGTCGGCCGACCTCGGCGCCTCGACGATGCTGATCAACCCGCTCGACGCGGTGACGCCCGTCGCCCCGCGCGAGACGAGCCCGTACTACCCCACCTCCCGCCGGTTCCTCGACCCGATCTACCTGCGCCTCGACGAGGTGCCCGGGGCGAGCGACCTCGAGGGCTTCGACCGGCTCGCGGACGACGGGCGCGCCCTCACCGACGACCGGCCCATCGACCGCGACCGGGTGATGGCCGCCAAGCTGGAGGTGCTCGAGCGGTTGTGGCGCGAGGGTGACGGGTGCGGGGACGAGGACGAGTTCCTGCGCTTCGCCCAACAACGCGGCGAGGCCCTGGCGGTCTTCGCCACCTTCTGTGCGCTCGCGGAGCACCACGGGACCGGCTGGCGCCAGTGGCCGGCCGAGCACCGGCACCCCGCCAACGAGGCGGTCGGCACGTTCTCCCGGGAGCACGCCGACCGGGTCCGCTTCCACTGCTGGCTGCAGTGGTTGTGCGACGAGCAGCTGCGCTCCGCCGGTGCGCCGCTCGCGTTGCTCGGGGACCTGCCCATCGGTGCCGACCCCGACGGCGCCGACGCCTGGGCGTGGCAGGACGTGCTCGCGACCGGTGTGAGCGTCGGCGCGCCGCCCGACGAGCTCGGCCCCCAGGGACAGAACTGGACGCTGCCGGCGTTCGTGCCCTGGAAGCTCGAGGCTGCCCGCTACGAACCGTTCATCGACATCGTCCGGGCGGCGCTGCGGCACGTCGGCGGTCTGCGGATCGACCACGTCCTGGGCCTGTTCCGGATGTTCTGGATCCCCCCGGAGGGCACCGCCGCGGACGGCGCCTACGTCAAGATGCCGACCGACGACCTGTTCGACATCCTCGCGCTCGAGTCGCAGCGCGCCGGCGCCTTCGTGGTCGGCGAGGACCTCGGCACCGTCCCCGAGGGGGTCCGCGAGGAGCTCGACGACCGCGACGTGCTGCGCTACCAGGTGTGGTGGTTCGAACAGGACCCGCTCGAGGACTGGAGCGAGAAGGCGCTCGCGTCGGTGTCGACGCACGACCTGCCGACGGTGGCGGGCGTGTGGAGCGGCGATGACGCCCGCATGCAGGCCGCACTGGGGCACGAACCCGACGAGGAATGGCACGCGACCCTGCGCGAGCGCATCGTCGAGGCGACGGGCGTGCCCGCGGACGCCTCCGCCGCCGAGGCCGTGGTGGCGCTGCACCGTCATCTGGCGTCCGCCCCCAACCAGCTCGTGCTGGCGCAGCTCGACGACGCGGTCGCCGCGCCCCACCGCCCCAACGTGCCGGGCACGGACCGCACCGCCCGGCCGGAGAACTGGGCACTGCCCCTGCCGGTGCGCCTCGAGGACCTGCCGGAGCACCCGACCGTGCAGGCGGTGAACACCGCCATGTCCCACGGTCGCTCGCAGGCCGCGGGCCGGACCCCGCGCGACTGACCCGCCAGGCGGTCCAAGCGCGGGACGGCGCACCGGCGGCGTTCCGGTGCGGTTCGGTCGTGCGCTGCGCGTCCGGGGTCCGGACAACTCGGACAGGGCAGTTGACGACACCGGCCCCGTCCGGAAGAACTACGCCTTCCTGGGGATGAGCTGGGGGGAGAGCCCGGCCGACGCCCCGCCAGCGCGGCCGTCCCCGACGGTCGCTCGGGACCACCGGTCGGGAGTGCCCGGTGGGCCCACGAGGCGGTCGGAGAGACGGCCGCGAGAGAAGGCACCTGCCCATGCGACACAAGCGGCCGTACTGGCTGGTGGCCGGGCTCACCCTGGCCATCTCCCCCTTGACGGCGATGCCCGTCACGGCATCCCCGGCGACGGACCCGTCACCGGCGACGTCGTTCCTCACCGGACCCAACACCGGCGACCCGGACGACATCGCGATCGAGCACCTCCGGCGCGAGGCGGCCACCTATGGCCTCACCGCCGCCGACCTGACCGAACTGACCGTCCGCTCGAGCTTCACCAGTGCCGCGAACGGTGCGACGCACGTCAACCTCAACCAGCAGCACCAGGGCCTCGAGGTGTTCGGCGCCGACACGACCGTGACGATCGCGGCCGACGGCGCCGTGGCCTACGTCGGTGGGACGTCGGTCAGCGGGCTGCACCCGGCGCCGGGGGGCGCCGCCGGCCTCGACGCCCCGGAGGCCGTCGAGGCGGCCGCCGACGCCCTGGATCTCGACGAGCCCGAGGGCCTGCGCACGCTGCAGCGGCGCCGTAGCGGCGACACGCCCGAGGTGGTCCTCACCGACGGCGGCATCTCCGACGAACCGATCACGGCGCGGCGCGGCTGGCACCCGACCGAGCAGGGCCTGCGTCCGGCCTGGCAGGTCGTGATCGACGACGCCACCGACGTCCACCTGTGGAACGCCACCGTCGACGCCGCGACCGGTGACCTGCTCGACGTCGACGACTGGACCGTCGTCCACGACGAGCACGAGCTGGCCGACCGCCTGCAGCAGCCAGCCGACCAGACCGCGGCAGCGGCGGCGCGCCTGTCCGCCGGCCACCGCCCGGGGGCGACCACGTTCGTGTCCGGCGACCCCGTCCGTGACGGGTCGTCCTACCGGATCTTCCCCGGCGAGAGCCCCGACGACGGCGACCGTGTCGTGTCGACCGAGCCGGCCGACGGCACCGCGTCCCCGTTCGGGTGGCACGACGTGTCGGGCACGCCCGAGCCGGACTACACCATCACCCGCGGCAACAACGTGCACGCCTACACCGACCGCGACGCCGACAACCAGCCCGACCCGGGCAGCGAGCCCGACGGTGGGCCGGGTCTGACGTTCGACGACCCGATCGACCTCGGCGAGCACCCGCAGAACGCCACCGAGGCGGCGCTCACCAACCTGTTCTGGTGGTGCAACGTCAGCCACGACCTGTTCCATCTGTACGGCTTCGACGAGCCGGCCGGCAACTTCCAGGTCAACAACTACGGCCGTGGCGGCGTCGGCGGCGACGACGTGCGCTGCGAGGGCATGGACGGCTCCGGCCAGAACAACGCCAACTTCTCCACCCCGGCCGCCGACGGTGGACGGCCTCGGATGCAGACCATGATCGAGTTCGGGTCGGGGCTGCCCAACGCGGTGACGATCGACGCCGGACCGGCCGCGGGCACCTACCTCGCCCAGTACGCCCGGTTCACGCCGGCGCCGACCTCGACCGGCACCGCCGGGGCGCTCCACCTCGTCGACGACGGCGTCGGCGCACCCAACGACGGCTGCCAGCCGTACACGTTGCCGGCGGGCGCCATCGCCGTGGTCGACACCACCACGGCCTGCACCAACCACACCCAGGCCCGCAACGCCGAGTCGGCGGGTGCCGCGGCGGTGGTCGTCGTGCACACCGCGGCGACGCCGGCGCTGATGACCGGGTCGATGAACCCGCGCGTGAACATCCCGGCGATCCGCGTCGGGGCCAACGACGGTGCCACCATCAAGGCCGCGCTCGCCGACGGTCCGGTGGCCGGCTCGGTGCACCGCAACCTCGACCGCCCACCGATGCGGGTCGGTGACCTCGACGTCGCGACCATCATCCACGAGTACGGCCACGGCGTGTCGCTGCGCCTGACCGGCGGGCCCGGCGTGAACTGCCTGAGCGGCAACGAACAGGCCGGCGAGGGCTGGAGCGACTTCTTCGCGCTGGTCGCGCTGCTCGACGCCGAACTCGACGACCCCGAGGGCCCGCGCGGGATCTTCCCGTACGTGGTGTTCCAGCCGCCGCGGGCCGACGGTGCCGGGCTGCGGCCACGTCCCTACTCGCGCAACATGGAGATCCAGCCGTTCACCTACGACAGCATCAAGAGCGGTGGCTGGCTGAACGGCGGGTCGCTCTCGGCGCCCCACGGCATCGGTCACGGGTTCGCCGCGGTGATGTGGGACCTGACCTGGGACCTGATCGACGTGCACGGGTTCAACCCGAACCTGTACGACGACTGGTCGACCGGCGGCAACAACCTGTCGCTGCAGCTGGTGATGGACGGGCTCAAGATCCAGGGCTGCAACCCGGGTCTGCTCGACGTGCGCGACGCCATCATCGTCGCCGACGAACTACTGACCGGAGGGGACAACGCCTGCACGCTGTGGTCGACCTTCGCCCGGCGCGGGTTCGGCTACCGCGCCGAGCAGGGCACGACCAACCGCAACGACAACACCGAGGCGTACGACACCCACCCGGACTGTCTGCGGCCGCTGCTGAGCCCGGTCTCCACGACCGCGCTCGACGACCGCGACGCCGGCGCGACGGTGCCGGTGCGCTTCGACCTGGGTCGCAACCAGGGCCTGGACGTGTTCGCGAGCAACGCGCCGTACTCACGCCAGGTCGACTGCGACACCCGGCAGGTCGTCAGCCAAGGCGAGCACGTCACGCCGCGTGCCGTGCCGGTGACCACCGGCAGCCCCGGCAAGACCGGTCTGTCGGTCAACGCGCGCGGCGTCTACCACTACCTGTGGCAGACCGAGGCGGCGTGGGTCGGAACCTGCCGTGAGCTGGTGGTGACGATGCGGGACGGCACGCAGTACCGCGCCGTGTTCCGGTTCGTCTGACGCACGCAGAAGGCGGTGACGCCGGGTCCGGAAGGTGGATCCCGGACCGGCGTCACCGCCTGGCGCCTGGTGATCGGGGTCAGCGCCCCGAGGGAATGATCACCGGCGGCCATCGTGCCGCTGGGTCAGCCGCGCCCCCGACCGGTCGCGACGTACGCGACGCACTGGCCCTGGTTGGGGAAGGCCGGGTAGCGGTAGGTCGACCAGTTGCGGTTGCGGCAGTCCGCCGCCCGCTCGGGCCGGGCGAAGACGCCGATGGTCCGAGCGGTCTCGGCGAAGCCGTCGGGACCGGTGAACACGCGCTGGCCCCACCAGGTCGGTGTCGTGACGTCGAAGTCCTCGACCAGGTCGAGGTACTCGACCCCGCCGCTGTTGCCGCTCCAGGACCAGGCGATCCAGCCCAGGCCCAGCCGTCGGGTCTCGGCCAGGATCGCGTCCTCGTCCGGGTTGCCGTCGGAGTGGTCGTGGCCGAACTCGCCCACGACCAGCGGCAGCTGCCGCTCGACGAAGCCCTCCAGGTAGGTGGTGATCCGCGCCGCGTCCGCGTACACGCCGTACATGTGGATCGAGAACACCGTGTTGCGGTGCGGGTCCGCGGCGAAGACCTCGTCGGCCTGCTCGAACATGGTCCAGGACCAGTCCTGGCCCCAGTTGGGTGCGTCGACCATCAGCAGGTGGTCGAAACCGGCTGCTCGCAGCCGCTGGATCGCCTCGCTGGTCTCCGCGGCCCAGACCTCGCCGACCTCGGGCTGGTTGCCGAACGGCTCGTTGCCGATGTTGACGATGACGACGTCCTCACGGCCCTCGAGGGCGGGCTGCACCTCGAGCCACCAGTCCACGGCCTCGGCCAGCGTCGACGCGTCCGGCGACGCCCACTCGTCGCCGTAGCCGGTCGTGTCGTGGACCTCGAGCACGCAGACCAACTGGTTGGCGATGCAGGCGTCCACGACCTCGGTGACGCTGTCGACGTCGTCGTAGCCGTAGCCCTGGCGTCCGTTGCTCAGCACCACGCGCACGGCGTTCGCCCCGGTCGAGGCGATGGCCGCGAACTGCTCGGCCGGGTCGTAGGTGTGCGAGTACCAGGTGTGCGGGTAGCTGAGCCCGCGCAGCAGGACGTCGTCACCGTTGGCGTCGGCGATGCGGCCCTGGTCGGTGACGGTGAAGCCGCCACCCGGTTCGCTGGCGCCCGGCGGTCCGGCATGCGCCGGTGGTGCTGCCGAGGCCGGCCCCGCGGCCAGCGTCAGCGGCAGGGCGGCCGCGGCCAGCGCGGCCAGCCAACGCCGGCCGGTCGGTGCCGTGCGATTCTCCCGGGTCATGTGTTCTCCCTCACTCGTGTCCGTTGCGCTCTGCGGCTTCGCCGGTCAGTTCCGGCAGGTCGTTGACCGCGCGCAGCACGGGTCGGCGCACCACGGCGTCGGCGTGCTCGGCCTTCGCGCCGCGGATCGTGAGCTCGCGGGTCTCGCCGGGCAGCAGCGTCAGCAGCAGGTCCGAGGCGACCGCGTCCGCCGGCAGCGGGCGACCGTCGAGGGTCAGCCGGTCCGGGAACACGGCGAGGTCACGGACGAAGCTGTTGGCCGTGATCCGCAGCCGCAGCCCGTCGTCGACCACCTCGACCTCGGTGTCCCACGCGGCGGGCGGGTAGGCGAGCTCGGTGTCGCGGGTCCAGTACCAGCTCGTGCGCCCGTGGCCGTCGGCGTCGACGAGCAGTACCTCGCGCCGCTCGTCGTGTGCCACGGCGAGCTCGTCGGCGAGCCGGGCCCGACCGACCCCGGTCGCCGGTGCGGCGAGCTCGACCTTCGACTCGGCCAGCACGGTGCCGTCGAAGCGCACCCGCCGCACCACGACCCCGGCCTGCCAGTCCTCGGGCTGGTCGTTGATCGCCACCAGCGCCAGACCGTCGGTGTCGGGCTGGACGACCACCCGCCGGGGCGCGAACGCGTCGCGCAGGGCGTACCACAGCGGCTTGAGCCGCTCGTCGCTGTCGACCGCCGCCCACGAGACGACCGGCCAGCAGTCGTTGAGCTGCCAGACGACCGCGCCCGAGCACCGCTCGAGCGCCCGCAGGTGGTCCACACCGACGGTGAGCGCCCGGGCCTGGTTGAGCTGCGCGAGCCACAGCCAGTCGTCACCCGAGGCGACCTCCGGGAAGTGCTCCGCGAGTCCGCGCCGCAGTTTGTGCACGCCGTTCTCGGCCCGCAGGTGGTGGACGACGGCCTCGTTGTCCAGGGTCAGCTCCCCGTCCGGCACACCGTGACGCATCGTGGCGTGCGTGGCCGGACCACAGAAGCCGAACTCGGCCACGAACGCCGGCTCCCGGTCGCGGTAGTGCAGGTAGTCCTCGTCGTTCCACACGTTCCAGATGTGCGACACGCCCTGCGCGTCGTCGTTGGGGTGCACCGCGAGGTCCCCGGAGGTGGGGCTGCCCGGCAGGTACGGGCGCGTCGGGTCGAGCTCGGCCACGATCGCCGGCAGGGTCTCGTAGTAGTAGGTGCTCCCCCAGGGGCGGTCGCCGAGGACCTCCTGCCAGCCCCAGTCGTGCCAACCCCAGGTGCACTCGTTGTTGCCGTTCCACAGCACCAGCGACGGGTGGGTGGACCGCTCGGCGACGGCCTCGCGCGCCTCGGCCTCGACCTCGGCGCGGAACGCGTCGGTCTCCGGGTACGCGGCGCAGGCGAACAGGAAGTCCTGCCACACCAGCACGCCGGTCGCGTCGCAGTGCTCGTAGAAGTCGGGCGACTCGTAGATGCCACCGCCCCAGACGCGCAGCAGGTTGGCGTTGGCGGCGATCGCCTGGTCGATGCGACGGGCGTAGCGGGCGGCGTCGACCTCGGAGGGGAACGGCGTGTCGGGGATCCAGTTGAAGCCACGCACCGGGATCCGCTGGCCGTTGACGGTCAGCTGCCAGCCGGTGCCGACGGCGTCGGGCTCCTCGACGACCTCGACGGTGCGGAAGCCCACGCGGCGCTCGGCGCGGTCGACCACCTCGTCGCCGGCGAGCAACTCGACGCTCACGTCGTAGCGGGCCTGCTCACCGAAGCCGATCGGCCACCACGGGCGCACGTCGTCGACGTCGAGGGCGACCACGCCGTGCTCGGCGTCCACCGGCGCCTCGGCGGTGCGGCCGTCGACGGTGACGCGCACCCGCAGGTCCGCCTCGCCGCCGGTCCGGGCCACGTCCACGGCGAGCTCGAGGTGACCGGTCGTGTCGACGAGGGTGGCCAGCGGACGCACCGAGGCCAGTCGTGCCGTCGACCACGACTCGAGCGCGATCGGCCGCCAGATGCCGGCCGTGACGAACACCGGCCCCCAGTCCCAGCCGAAGTTGCAGGCCATCTTGCGCACGTAGGGGTAGTGGACCGCCTCGGTGGCCGGCAGCAGACCGACCTCGTCGCGGACCCGGTCGACCTCGTCGTGGACGGGCAGGAACACCACCTCGAGGTCGTTGTCGCCCTCGCGCAGGCGATCCGTGACGTCGAAGCGGTGGGTGCGGTGCATGTTGCGGGTGGCCCCGAGCAGCTCGCCGTTGAGCCGCACCTCGGCGACCGTGTCGAGCCCCTCGCACACGAGCTCGACCCGCTCGGCCCCGTCGGGCTGCCAGGCCACGGTGGTGGCGTACGACCAGGTCGAGCGGCCGATCCAGTGCTGGTCGTGCTCGCGCAGGCCGACGACGGGGTCGTCGATACGCCCGTCGCGCAGCAGGTCGGTGTGGACGGTGCCGGGCACGACCGCGGCGACCGGACGGTCGTCGAAGCCGGCGGGCGTGCCCTTCCCGGGCGTGCGCAGGCGCAGCTGCCAGCCGTCGCTCAGCTCGGTGCGGGTTCGGGTAGATGCGGTCGACATGGAGGCCTCGGGAACGGCAGGAATGCGGGGCGGGGGGCTAGGGACGGGGGGTCAGCCGGTCTGCTGGCGGTGGGCGGCGAGCAGGTCGCGGTACCAGCGGCCGCTGGCCTTGACGGTGCGCTCGAGCGTGTCGTAGTCGACGCGCACGATGCCGAACCGCTTGGCGTAGCCGTAGGCCCACTCGAAGTTGTCCATCAGTGACCAGGCGAGGTAGCCGGCGACGTCGACCCCGGCGTCGATCGCGTCGGCGACCGCGGCGAGGTGGTCGGCGAGGAACTGCTGCCGGTCGGCGTCCTGGACGACCCCGTCGGCGTCGACGTCGGCGTCGGGGAACGCCGCGCCGTTCTCGCAGATCAGGATCGGCGGGACCGGCCACTCGGCGTGCAGGCGCTGGAGCAGGTCGCGCAACCCGTGCGGTTCGATGCCCCAGCCCATCTCGGTGGTCGGTTCGGGCGGGGCGAGCCAGTCGACGTGCTCGGAGCCGGGGTGGGCCGAGTCGTAGGTCGGCTCGCCCTCGCCGGCCTGCACGTGGTGCTGGCTGTAGTAGTTGACCCCGAGGACGTCGAGCGGCTGGGCGATGCGCTCGAGGTCACCGTCGTGCACGGTGTCGCCGGCGCGGAAGCGCTCGTGCAGGTCGAGGACCTCGTCGGGATAGCGGCCGAGCAGCGTGGTGTCGAGCCACAGCCGGTTCTGCAACGCGTCGATGGTGGCGGCGGCGCGGCGGTCGGCCTCGTCGTCACCGGAGGCGATCACGCCGTAGAGGTTGGGCACGATGCCGAAACGGTGGTCGTCCCCGGCGGCCTGCTCGCGCATGGCCGCCACGGCGTCGCCGTGCGAGAGCAGCAGGTGGTGAGCGGCCCGGAACGCCGCCCGCGGATCGGTCAGGCCGGGTGCGTGCCGGCCGAGGCCGTAGCCGAGGAACGACGCGCACCAGGGTTCGTTGTGGGTCGTCCAGGTCCGCACCGCGTCGCCGAGGTGGTCGTGGACGATGGTCGCGTAGCGCGTGAAGGCGTCGACGACGTCACGGTTGGCCCAGCCGCCGCGGTCCTGCAGCGCCTGCGGCAGGTCCCAGTGGTAGAGGGTGACGACCGGTTCGATGCCCGCGTCGACCAGCGCGTCGACCAGCCGACGGTAGAACGCGAGCCCGCGCGCCTCGATCTCGCCGTCGCCGTCAGGGACGATGCGCGGCCACGCGATCGAGAACCGGTAGGCCGACAGGCCGAGGTCCGCCATCAACGCCACGTCCTCGCGGAAGCGGTGGTAGTGGTCGACGGCGACGTCGCCGGTCTCGCCACCGGCGGTGCGACCGGGCGTGTGGCTGTAGGTGTCCCAGATCGAGGGCCCGCGACCGTCGACGTCGACGGCCCCCTCGATCTGGTACGAGGAGGTGGCGGCACCGAACAGGAAGCCGGAGGGGAAGCGGGCGGCGAGCGTCTCGACGCCGCTCGCGGTCGGGTGGGTCGTGGTCATGCGACGGCCTCCTTCGCGGCGGGGCAGGGATCGTCGGTGTCCATGGCGAAGCAGCCGACGTAGTGGCCGGGGAAGGCCTCGACCATCCCGGCGGGCGCGTCGCCGGGCGTGGCCTCGCGCTCGTGGTAGATGCAGCGGCCACGCAGCTCGGCCTCGCGGGCCGCCTCGACCGCCTCGACCTCGTCCCAGCGCTTGTCGAGCTGGGGCACGGATGCCAGCAGGTTGCGGGTGTAGGGGTGCAACGGGTCACCGAACACCGACTGGGTGACGCCACTCTCGACGACCCGCCCCCGGTAGAGGATCACCACGCGGTCGCTGACGTAGTTGCCCAGCGACAGATCGTGGGTGATGAACAGGATCCCCAGCCCACGTCCCTTGAGCTCGCCGAGCAGGTTGAGCACGTCGATGCGGGTCGACGCGTCGAGCATGCTGATGATCTCGTCGGCGACCAGCAGGTCGATGTCGAGCAGCAGCGCCCGGGCGATCAGCAGCCGCTGCAGCTGCCCGCCGGAGAGTTGGTGCGGGAACTTGCCCAGCACGTCGGCCGGCTCGAGGCTGACCGCCTTGATCGCGTCGTGCAGCTTCGCGCGCCAGTCGGCGTCGCTGACCTTGGGGAAGTACGACGAGCGCAGGGTCTCGTAGGTGCGGTCGATCTTGAAGATCGGGTTGTACGAGCTGAACGGGTCCTGGAAGACGCCCTGCGCCTGCCGGTAGTACTCGCGCAGCGCGCCGCGCTTGAGCCCGCCGACGTCGGTGCCCTCGAAGCGGATGGCCCCGTCGGTGGTCGAGATCAGCTTGAGCACCATGCGGCCCAGCGTGGACTTGCCCGAACCGGACTCCCCGATGAGCGAGACCACCTCGCCACGCTGGACGTCGAAGCTGACGTCGCGTACGGCGTGCAGTTCGTCGGTACCGAAGGTGCCGACCTTGTAGACCTTGTTGACGCGTTCGACGGTGAGCATCAGCCGATCACCGCCCAGCACGCGACCTGGTGGTTGGGCGCGACCTCGACGAAGGGTGGCGTCTCGATGCACTTGTCGTGCGCCAGCGGACACCGGTCACGGAACCGACAGCCCGTGGGTGGATCGAGCAACGAGGGGGGTCGCCCCGGGATGCCCTCGAGCTGGCGTTCCTCGTAGCGGACCCCCACCTCCGGCAGCGCGCCGATCAGCATCTTGGTGTAGGGGTGCAGCGGTTGCTCGATGATGGTGTCGGTCGACGCCTTCTCGGCGAGGTGGCCGGCGTACATCACCATGATGGTGTCGGCGATCTGGTACAGGACCGAGATGTCGTGGGTGACCACGATCATGGAGCGGACGAACCCGCGGTCGCGGAACTCGACCAGCGCCCGCGCCACGGCCTTCTGGCTGGAGACGTCGAGTGCGGAGGTGACCTCGTCACCGATGAGCAGCGACGGGTCGAGCAGGGTCGAGAGCACCAGCACCATGCGCTGCTTCATGCCGCCCGACAGCTCGATCGGATAGCGCTCGAGGACGTCGGTGGACAACCCCACGAGCTCGACACGGCGTTCGAGCTCCGGACGGATCTCCTCGAAGCTCTCGCCGCGCGACTCGAGCAGTTCGCGGACCATGCGCCCGATCTTGCGGGTCGGGTTCATGGCGCTCATCGCGTACTGCGGGATGAGCGAGACGTCCTTGAACCGGTGCTTGCGCATGGCCTTGTCGTCGCCGATCGGCAGCTCGCGACCGTCGAGCTGCACCTTGCCGCCGACGTGACGCATCCGGCTGTCGAAGCGGATCAACGACTTGCCGAGCGTGGTCTTGCCGCAGCCGGACTCGCCGGCGAGTCCCATGATCTCGCCGTCGTCGATGCGGAACGAGGCGCCGTCGAGCGCCCGGACGCTGCCCCGCATGGTGTGGTAGTGGACCCGGAGGTCGTCGACCTGGAGGCTCATGTCACATCTCCCGCAGCTTGGGGTTGAACACCTCGTCGAGCCCGACGTTCATGATGTACAGCGCCCCGACGATGGCCGTGATGCCGGCACCGGGCGGGACGAACCACCACCACAGGCCGAGGTAGAGCGAGCTCCACTGCATGGCCTGGTTCATCATCAACCCGAGCGAGATCGCGTTGGTCGGTCCGAGCCCGATGAAGTCGAGCGCCGCAGCCGTCAGGATCGACCCGCCGAACAGCAGCACGAAGGTCATGAACAGGTACGAGTACATGTTCGGCGCGACCTCGCGCCGGATGACGGTGCGGGTGGGCAGCCCCGACAACTTGGCGAGGTCGACGAAGTCGCGGCTGCGCAGCGAGAAGGTCTGGGCCCGCACGGCGCGGGCGACCCAGGGCCAGCTGAACAGGCCGATGTAGAGCGCCTGCATCGGCACGCTGCGCACGCCGAGGTAGGCGTTGATGATGATCAGCACCACGAAGCCCGGGATGACGAGCACGATGTTGGTGAGCATGCTCAGCAGCTCGTCGATCCACCCGCCGCGGTAGCCGGCCACGAAGCCGATCGTCATCCCGACGGCTGCCGCGACCCCGCCGCCGAGCAGGCCCACGACGTAGGTCGAGCGCAGACCGGCGACGAACTGCACGAACACGTCCTGGCCGAACATCGTGGTGCCGAACCAGTACTCGGCCGACGGCGGCAGCTGCGGTGCGGCCACGTAGTCGGTCGGTCCGTGGTCGAACATCGCCGGTCCGACCAGACCGAGCACCAGCAGACCGAACACGACGATCAGCGCGCCGATCACCTTCGGGTTGCGCAGCGCGAAGTACAGCGTCTCGCGCTTCCGCCCCGCGACGACCACCCCGTCGCTGAGCGCGCCCGGGTAGGCCGGGTCCGGCGCCGCCTGGGGCGACTCGGGCAGATCCGAGCCACCCTCGACGTGCTCGCCCTCGACGGGCTGGTCGCGGTCGCTCTGCTGGTCGCCGGAGACCGGCTGGCTGCCGTTGGTCGTACGGCCGGAAGAGGTCTCGGACCTGCTCATGCGGTCGCCCCCTGCAGTCCGGTCCGGGTCCGTGGGTCGACCAGGACGTAGACGATGTCGATGACGAAGTTGGCCGCGAGCACGCCGATCACGACGAACAGCAGCGTGCCCTGCAGCAGGAAGAAGTCCTGGTTGTTGATGGCCTGCAGGATGAGGTTGCCGATGCCCGGGTAGGCGAAGACGACCTCGGTGACCAGTGCGCCACCGATGATGACGCCGAGCTGCAACGCGAGCCCGGTGATCTGCGGCAGCAGCGCGTTGCGGAACGCGTAGCGCCGCACGAGCTTGGCCGGCGCGCCCAGCGCGTCGAGGTAGTTGGCGTAGTCGGCCTCGAGCTCGTAGATCACGAGGTTGCGCATGCCGATCGCCCAGCCACCGAGCGCCACCAGGAACAGCGACAGGAACGGCAGGAACCAGTGCTGGAGCAGGTCCCAGACGAATGCCCAGCTCAGCGAGGGACGCAGGCCGAAGCTGTAGCCGCCGGCTACGGGGAAGAAGCCGCCGACGACCCCGAGGCTCCAGGCGAGCAGGATCGCCAGCCACATGTAGGGCGTGGCCGTGAGCAGGTAGCCCACCGGCAGGGCGGTGTTGTCCAACCACTTGTTGCGCGCCGCCATGGCGCCGACCTTGTTGCCCACGATCCAGCTGAGCAGGATGGCCGGCAGCATCAGCGCGAGCGTGTAGGGCACGGCGCGCATGATCACCTCGCCGACCGGGGTCGGGAACAACCAGATGCTCACGCCGAGGTTGCCCTGCAGGATCTCGGTCCAGTAGTTGAGGTACTGCTGCCAGACCGGCAGGTCGAAACCGAAGATGTTGTTGTAGTAGTCGCGCATCGGCTCGATCGACTGCGGGTGCGACACCGCCGCGCGGGTCAGCATCCGCTGCACGGGGTCACCCGGCATCAGCCGCGGGATCACCCAGTTGAGCGTGACGGCGACGAAGAACGTCAGGCCGTAGATCAGTGACTTGCGGGCGAAGTACTTGCCCATGGCGACCACTCCCCTTGGTCGGCCCGGCGCCGAGCACACGGGCACCGAGCGGCGGCGGCTCCTGCGCGGGAGCCTGGTGGGGAAGCGCCTCCGACGACTGGAGGGTGTCGACGGAGGCGCTTCCCGCCGTCCCCGCCCCGCGGCAGGCGCGGGACGGGGACGGGAGCGGTCAGTTCGCGGGCTCGAGCTGCGCGAGCATCTCGACCGTGCCGAACTCCCAGAACCCACCCCAGGTGCTGGGGTAGATGTCGTTGTCACCGCCGTCGGTCGGCCAGTTGGTCCACTGCACCGGGTTGTACTGGGCCCACAGGCCGTTGTACCAGAGCGGGATCATGGGCATCTCGGTCAGCGACAGCTCCTGCAGTTGCGAGAGCGTCTCCTGGAACTCCGGCGTGCCGGTCTCCGTGCGCGAGAGCTCCTGCACCAGGTCCCAGGCCTCGTCGTTCTCGTAGCGACCGAAGTTGCCGGAGAACATCTGCTCGGTGATCGGCTGGTAGAACAGGTAGTTGTAGTAGCTCCACGGCGTGTTGCTGAGCGTGGTCCAGTTGTTGATCACGAGGTCGAAGTCACCGGTGGTACGGGCGTCGTCGAGGGCACCCGCGTCGGGGAACTCGGCGACGACGTTGATCCCGGACGCCTGCGCGCTCTCGGCGATGACGCGGGCGGCCTCCATCCAGTCGGTCCACCCGGCCGGCACGATCAGCGACAGTTCGATCGCGTCCCCACCGGGGGTCTCGACGAAGCCGTCACCGTCGGAGTCCTCGTAGCCGGCGTCGGCCAGGATCTGCTGCGCCTGCTCGGGGTCGTAGCTGTGGCCGTGCTCCTGCGCGACCTGCTCGTCGTAGTAGTCGCTGAACACCGGCAGCAGCCCCGACGGGTGGGCCGCCTGGACGATGTTGCCGTAGGCCCCGTTGACGATCCGGTCGACGTCGATCGAGAACGCCAGCGCCCGACGGAACTCGGCGTCGTCGGTCGGTTCCTGCGTGGTGTTGGCGACCAGCATCGCGGTGTTCGCCGAGAGCATGTAGGGCGGCTCGTCGAAGTAGGTCTCGACCTGGCCCCGCTCGACGAGCTGGGTGATGCCGGGAAGGAAGTTGTTGGACAGGTCGAGGCCGTTCTGCAGCAGCAGACCCAGGGCGACCTCGTTGGAGGGGTTGACGATGTCGACGATGTAGCGCATCGGCATCTCGAGGCCGAGCGCCTCGATGCCCCACCAGTCGTCGTTGCGCTCCCAGACCATGCGGTCGGCGCCGTGGCTGGAGTAGCGGAACGCACCCGAACCGATCGGGTCCTCGTTGGCGTTGGCGACGTACTCCTCTGGCGCCCACTCCCCGACGATGTGCTCGGGGACGATCATGGTGCCGTACAGGAAGTTGTCCCACTCCTGGTAGCGCGGGTCGGAGAAGGTGAACTCGATGGTCTGCTCACCGGTGGCCTCGGCGCTCTCGAGCCAGTTCCACAGGTTCGCGGTGCCGACGGTCTCGGTCTCCTGGCCCATGCCGACCGTGAACAGCACGTCGTCGACGGTGAGCGACTCACCGTCCTGCCAGGTCAGGCCGTCGCGCAGGGTCAGTTCGTAGACGTCCTCCGAGGTCCACTCGCCGCTCTCGGCCAGCCACGGCTCGAGCTCGACCGTGTGCGGGTCGAAGATGAACAGCGGCTCGTAGAGTGCCCCGCGGACACCGGTCGCCTCGCCGGACTCCGGGATCGGGTTCCAGCTCGACGGCGGACCCCACTGGGTGCCGCTGGTGAACAAGGTCTCCTCGCGGGGGTACTCGCCGACGAGCGCCTCCGCTTCCTGCATGCCCTCGACGTCCTCGGCAGGTGCGGCGGCGTCGCCGTCCTCGCCACCCGCCGGAGCGGCTCCGTCGTCCGTGGTGGTCTGACCGCCGCCGCCGCAGGCGGCGACCAGCGTCGCCACGGCGAGCCCGGCGCTCGCGCGTCGTACCCATCGTCCCATGATGCTGCTCTCCCTCGTCGTCAGCCTGTGGGAGAAGAGGTCCGCGGGTACGCCGAGCACGGCCCTCCGCCAGGAGGTGCCTGCGACGTACGACGTGGCCGGTGGCCTGGGCGATCCCTCTCCCGCCCGAACCCACTAAACCGATTCAGTTACCCCATGTCAACCGCAAGGCAGCAAGTGGGGACCTCTGCCCCGCAGCACTAGGGTCCGACGGACGAGCCCGTGGAGACGACATGACGAACGAGATGCGCTGGCTGACCGGGACCCGCAGCGCCCTGCTGGTCGAGGCGCCCGAGGGACGGGTCCCGATCGTGCGGGCGTGGGGACCCGCGCCGGTGGACGACGACGCCGCCGGAGCCGTCGCCGCCAGCACCCCGGCCCAGACCCAGGCGACCGTCGACGCCCCGCTGCCCCTGGACCTGCTGCCCATGCACGCCACCGGATGGCAGGGCTCGCCGGCGTTGCGCGGCGCGTTCCTGGACGGCACCGGCTGGGCACCCGACCTCGACGCGGTGACCACGATCTGGTCGCCCGACGGACTGGTCACCGTCGCCGACGACACGACCCGTGGGCTGCGACTGCACGTCGAGCTGCGCATCGACGACCACGACGTCGTCCGGGCGCGCGCCGCGGTGACCAACCTGCGGGGCGGTGCCACGCCCAGCGGGACGTCGTTCCCCTCGCGCACCCCGGGACTGGGCCGACCGCGCCCCGCGCCCCCCGGCCCCGACGACTACCGGCTCGACGCGCTGCGGGTCACGCTGCCCGTCGGTGACCGCGCGCGGGAGGTCCTCGACGTCGCCGGCCGCTGGGTCCGCGAGTTCTCCCTGCAACGCCACCCGTGGCAGGTGGGGCGCATCGAACGGGTCAACGTCCGGGGGCGCACCTCGCACGAGGACCCGCCGCTGCTGCTCGCCGGCAGCACCGGCTGCAGCGACGAGGCCGGCCAGGTGTGGGCGGCCCACCTCGCCTGGTCGGGCAACAGCGAGCTGCGTGCCGAGCGCACCGCCGACGGTTTCGCCCTGCTGCAGCTGGGTGAGCACCTGCACCCGGGCGAGATCCTGCTCGCCCCCGGCGAGACCTACGTCACCCCCGCCGTGTACGCGGTCGCGTCGGCCAGCGGCCTCAACGGCGTCTCCGACGCCTTCCACGCGTTCGTGCGCGCCCGCCCCTCGCACCCCCGCACGCCCCGCCCGGTCACCCTCAACACCTGGGAGGCGGTGTACTTCGACCACGACGCCGACACGCTCGAGCGGCTGGCCGACGTCGCCGCCGAGCTCGGCGTCGAACGCTTCGTGCTCGACGACGGCTGGTTCCTCGGCCGGCGCGACGACACCGCCGGTCTCGGCGACTGGTACGTCGACCCACAGGTGCACCCCGAGGGCCTCGCGCCGTTGGCACGGCGCGTGCGGGAACGTGGCATGCAGTTCGGGCTGTGGTTCGAGCCGGAGATGGTCAACCCCGACTCGGAGCTGTTCCGCGCCGACCCCTCCGTCGCGCTGTCGCGGACCTCGGGGCCGACCACGCGCAACCAGCACGTGCTCGACATCGCGCGCGAGGACCTGGCCGCCCTGCTGCGCGACCGGCTGCACGCGCTGATCGACGAGACCGGCGCGGCCTACCTCAAGTGGGACTACAACCGCGACCACGTCGCCGCGGAACGTGACGGGATCGCCGCCACCTCCGCCCACGTGCACGCCCTGTACGACCTGATCGACGACGTGCTGGCCGGCCACGACGGCCTGGAGATCGAGAGCTGCTCGGGCGGCGGCGGGCGCGTCGACCTCGGCATCCTCGCCCGCACCTCCCGGGTGTGGGCCTCCGACACCAACGACCCGGTCGAGCGGCAGGCGATCCAGCGCACGCTCTCGCTGCTGCTGCCCCCGGAGCTGGTCGGATCGCACGTCGGGCCCGCCACGGCCCACACCACCGCACGGACCACCAGCCTCTCGCTGCGGCTCGCGACGGCGTTCTTCGGGCACCTCGGCATCGAGTGGGACCTCACCCGCACCAGCGAGCAGGAGCGCGACCAGCTGCGACGCGCGATCACCCGCTACCGCGCGTGGCGTCCCGTGCTGCACGGGGGGCGGGTCGTGCGGGTCGACCACCCCGACGAGCACGCGCTCGTGCACGGCGTGGTGACGCCGGAGCGCGCGCTGTTCTGTCACGTCCAGGCGACGAGCTCGGCCTGGGCGCGCGCGAGTGCGGTGCGGCTGCCCGGGCTCGTCGCCGAGCGTCGCTACCGCGTCGAGCTGGTCGACGAGCTGACCGATCCCCCGGCCGGCGGCCGCCCCCCCGCCTGGTACGCCGAGGGTCACGTGACGGCGAGCGGCGCCCACCTCGCGGGGCACGGCGTCGCCCTCCACGCCCACCACCCGCAGACCGCCACCGTGCTCGCCGTCACCGCGTGCGACACCGTCACCTGAGCACCAGCGCGGTGCGTCGGCGGTCAGCGGCCGCGACGCCGCTGTCGGCGGCTCCGGGTGCCGGCGGTCAGCGGCCGCGGCTGCGGCGCGCCCGCGGGGGTCCGGAGGGCGGCGGGGCGGTGGTGTCACGCACGACCAGCTCGGGGTTGCGCAGCGGTGGGGTGGCGACGGGCACGCCCCCGATCCGCGCCAGCAGTTCGGCGGCGACCAGCCGGCCGATGCCGACGACGTCCTGACGCACGGTGGTCAGCGGCGGCGAGGTGTGGGCGGCCAGCGTGATGTCGTCGTAGCCGATCACCGACACCTCGTCGGGGATCCGCCAGCCGTCGCGGTGCAGGCTCGCCATGCCGGCGGTCGCCATCAGGTCGTTGGCGTAGACGATCGCCGTCGGTGGCTGCGGGCCGTCCAGCAGCTGCTCGGTCGCGGCAGCGCCACCGGGACCGGTGAAGTCGCTGTGGACCAGCAGGTCCGGTTCGTGCCCGGCGGCCACCATGGCGTCGTGCCAGGCGTCGCGGCGCCGCCGGGCGTGCTGCATGTTGGACGGGCCGGCCACGTAGGCGATGCGACGATGGCCGAGCTCGAGCAGGTGGCGCACGGCCATGGTGGTCCCGGCCGACTCGTCGGGCCCCAGCGTCGGGTAGGGGGTCTGGGCCGTCGCGTCACCGGCGAGCACCGCCGGCAGCCCGGTCCCTTCGAGCACCGCGAAGCGCGGGTCGTCCTCACGGGCGTCGGTGAGCACGAAGCCGTCGACGCGCCCGGCGTGCGCCATACGGCGGTAGGCGGCCGCCTCGGCCTCCTGCCCGCCGGTGATGACCTGCAGCACCAGTGCCTGGTCGAGCGGTGAGAGCACCATCTCCAGTCCGGCGAGGAACTGGCTGAAGAACGGGTCGGCACTGAGCAGCTCGACCGGGCGGGCGAAGACGAAGCCCACGGCGTTGGCCCGGTCGCTGGCCAGTGCCCGCGCCCGGGCGCTGGGACGCCAGCCCAACTCGTCGGCGACGCGCAGGATCCGGGCGCGGGTGTCGGTCCCGATGCCCGGCCGGTCGTTGAGCGCGAAGGACACCGCGCTGCGCGACACGCCGGCGGCGCGGGCGACGTCGGCGATGGTGATGCGACCCGGTCGTGGCGTCACCGGTGTCGCCCCGTGGGCCGGAGGCGCCCCGTCGGTCGCCGGCGCCCCGGGTGTCGGAGGTGTCCCGTCTGTCGGAGGCGCCCCGGGCGGGGCCTGATCGGTGCTCACGGCAGCCCCCGGGGGTCTGGCGACGGACGACAACGGCCGCGGGGCCGACGGACGGCGCGGGACGTGCGGGCACGGCGAGCGCCGCGGCGCCCCGTTCCGCCCGGTTACGAAAGCGCGTTCCCCGGTTCGCGTCAAACGACGTCGTGCGTTGCGGCCCGCGGGCCGTGCTCACCCGGCAGCCTCGTCGAGTGCCAGGATGGGGGCCGCCCGCAGGATCGGCCGCAGCGCGGGTCGCTGCTCCCCACCGGCGAGTTCGGCCTCCTCCGCGACCGCCCGGTGGTAGACGCCGACGGTCGCGGCCGCCACCGACGCCCAGTCGTAGCGGTCCCGGATGCGTGCGTGCGCGCGGGCCACCATGCCCTGCGCCAGTTCACGGTCGGCCAGCACCCGGGTCAGCGCACCGGCCAGCTCGCCCGCGTCCTGGGGCGGGAAGCTCAGTCCCGAGCCGCCCGCGACGATCTCGCGCAGCCCGCCGGTGTCGCCGGCCACCACGGGGGTGCCGCACGCCATCGCCTCGACCGCGACCAGGCCGAACGGCTCGTAGATGCTGGGCGCCACCGCGACGTCGGCGGCCGCGTAGTGCAGGCGGAGTTCGTGGTCGGCGAGGAAGCCGGTGAAGTGCACGTGGCGGCGCAGCCCGAGTTCGCGGACCCGACGCCGCAGCGTCGCCGAGTAGGTCCCGATCCCGGCGATGAAGAACTTGACCGGACCGACGGCCGCCCGCACCTCCTGCAGGGCCTCCAGCACCGTCTGCACCCCCTTCTCGTACTCGAGCCTCCCGGCGAACAGCACCATGCGGGTGCGCGGTCCGACCAGGGTGCGACGGAAGTCGGCCACCTCGTCGGCCGGGAGCGCGAAGTCGCGCACGGCGACCCCGTTGGGGACCACGTCCACCTTGTCGTCGGGAAGAGCGAAGATGTCCTCCACCTGCTCACGCATGTAGGTCGAGCAGGTGATGACCCGGCGGGCCTCGTAGGTCAGCCACCACTCGACCTGGTGGATGAGCTTGTTCATGGGGCCCGGCAGCCAGCCCTGGTGGCGGCCGTACTCGGTGGCGTGGACGGTCGCCACCAGCGGCAGCCCGAACGCCTCCTTGATGCCGGCCGCGGCGTAGGCGACCAACCAGTCGTGGGCGTGCACCACGTCGACGTCGTAGCGGCGGGCGAGACCGGCCGCGGCGGCCTGGACCCGGTTGTTGAACGCGAGCACCCACGGCACCAGGTCCTCGAACGGGATGACCGGGGGCGCCTCGGGCACCCGCACGACGTGGACGCCCTCGCGCCATTCCTCGAGCGGGACGTCGCCCACCTCGCCGCCGGCGGCCGCCGCGTGCGACGACGGGCCGCGGGTGACGACGTGGACGTCGTGGCCCTGCGCGACGAGGTTGCGGGCGAGCGCCGCGCAGTGGCGGCCGAGCCCACCGACGACGTGTGGGGGGTACTCCCAGGTCAGCATCAGGACGCGCATGCCGCAAGCGTGCCACGGCCGCCGACCGTCCCTCGCATCCGGTCGGTCCGGCGGCCGGGCCGCGGACCCTCACGCCGCGGGGCGCAGCGCCTCCCGCAGGGCCCCACGCAGCTCGCCGTGGACGAAGCGGAACCCGGCGTCGAGCAGCCGCTGCGGGACCGCCCGCTGGCTGACGCTGGCCAGCGTCCGGCCCATCTCGCCGTACAGCGCCGTGACGGCGAAGGTCGGGATGGGCAGCACGGTCGGTCGGCGCAGGACCTCACCGAGGAGGCGGGTCAGTTCCGCGTTGGTCACCGGTTCGGGCCCGGTCAGGTTCACCGGCCCCTCGAGGTCGTGCTCGAGCAGGAACCGCAGGGCCCGGACCTCGTCGGTCAGCGAGATCCACGGCACGTACTGCCGACCGGAGCCGACCTTGCCGCCGACGCCGAGCTTGAACGGCAGTTCGATCTTGTCGATCAGGGGACCGTCGGCCGCGATCACGACGCCGGTGCGCGGATGCACGACCCGGATCCCGCCAGCCCGGGCCGGTTCGGCCGCCGCCTCCCAGTCGGCGCACACGCCGGCGAGGAAGTCGTCGCCGGGCGTGGACACCTCGGTGAGCACCTCGTCGCCGCGGTCCCCGTAGAACCCGACCGCCGAGCCCGACACCAGCACCGGGGGCGGTGCGTCCAGCCCCACCAGCGTCCGGGCCAGCAGCGTCGTGCCCTGCACGCGGCTGTCGTGGATGCGTCGTTTGGTGTCCTCGCTCCAGCGCGCGTCGCCGATCGGTTCACCGGCGAGGTGGACGACCCCGTCGAGCCCCTCGAGCCCCGCAGCGTCGATGTGACCGGCGGCGGGGTCCCACACCACGTCCCCGGCGGCGGCCGCCGACGGGTCGCGGGTGACCGCGACCACCTGGTGGCCGTCGCCCTGCAGGTCCTCGGTCAGCGCCCGACCGATCAGTCCGGTGGCACCCGTGATCGCGATCCTCACCTGCGCTGCTCCTGTCTCGACGCGTTCGCCCGAGGTTCGCAGGTCAGCCGGCAGGCGGACGGGTGTCCTCCCCGGCCGGGGAGCCGAGGCGACGCACCACCGCGTCGGCCAGGCGACCGGCCGCGGCCGGCTCGGTGCGCAGGTACAGGTCGGGTTCGGTCGCCTCGAGCTCCGCCAACTGCAGCTGGCCGACCTCGTCCTCGAGCAGGTCGACCCGCGCCACCAGCAGGTCGTGGCCCGTGGCCTCGACGATCCAGCGCACCAGCGCCTCGGTGTCGACGTCCAGCGTCTCGCTGGCGTAGCGGCCGCCGAACTCCTCCTGGATGCGGAACTCGCCGCCACTGGGCACCTTGCGCACCGCGTGGCTGACCGCCCCGTCGACCACGACCACCGACAGCTCACCGCGGGTCTCGACCGCGGCGAGGTAGGGCTGCACGAGGACGTCACCGACCGCCAGCTCGGCGTCGAGATGCGCCTGCGCGTCCGGGTCCCCGACCGTGACGCGCGCCAGGCCGCTCGCGCCCGCACCGACCGCCGGCTTGACGATGGCGGTGCGCCAGCCACGTGCCACGAGCAGCTCGTCGAGCACGACGCGGTCCCCCTGACCGAGCCAGGCCGTCGGCACCACGGGAGCCCCGCGCTCCTCGAGCTCGAGCAGGTAGGACTTGTGGGTGTTCCAGCGCAGCACGTCGGGCGGGTTGAACAGGCGGGTGCGCTCGCCGGCGGCCGCGGCCCAGGCGACGAACTCGTCGCGCCGTCCCGGGTAGTCCCAGGTGGTGCGCACCAGGGCGAGGTCGAACGTCGACCAGTCCACCGCCGGGTCGTCCCACCGGGGCTCGGTCACCCGCACCCCACGGTCCTCGAGTGCGGTGACCAGCGCGTCGTCGACCGCCTCCAGGAAGTCGAGGTCGACGGCGGCCGTGACGAGAGCGACGTGCATGCAACGAGTCCTGTCGGGACGGATGGCGGCGGGGAGGGCGGCTCAGCCGGTGCGGCGGTCGGGAAGGAACGGCAGGTCGGTGCGCACGCGGGCGACCACGGCCGGGTCGAGGTCGGCGAACAGCACCGTCTCGCTCCCCGCCGCCGACACGAGCGTCTCCCCCAGCGGGTCGACCACCCGGCTGTCGCCGGTGTAGCGCAGCCCGCCCCCTTCGCCGACGCGGTTGACGCCGACGACATAGGCCTGGTTCTCGATCGCGCGCGCGTCGAGCAGGGTCCGCCAGTGGTGGCGGCGCGCGGCCGGCCAGTTGGCGACCACCAGGTAGGCGTCGGTGTCGCGGGCGACGGCCCAGAACTCGTCGGCGAACCGCAGGTCGTAGCAGACGAACAGGCCGAGGCGGACGCCCTCGACGTCGACCGTGAGCGGCGCCTTGCCGGCGGCGAAGCGCTCGTGCTCCCCGGCGTAGCGGAACGGTTGGATCTTGTCGTAACGGTGGTGCCGGCCGTCGGGTGACACCAGCAGCAGCGCGTTGACCGGCAGGTCGTGCTCCTCGGCCTGCAGCGCCAGCGAGCCGGCCACCCACACGTCGTGGCGACTGGCCTGCTCCGCCATCCACGTCGCGATCGGCCCGTCGAGGGGCTCCGCGGTGGTGTGGGTGTTCATCGAGAACCCGGTGGCGAACATCTCCGAGAAGGCGACCAGTCGCGCGCCGCCGGCGGCGGCCGCGGCGACGCGGCCGTCGAGGGCGCGCAGCGTCGCCTCGCGGTCCTCCCAGACGATGTCGTGCTGGACGGCAGCGATCCTCACGGTCGTGCTCCTGCGACGTCACGGGCGTGCAGGAGCCGGTCCACGCCCTCGGCGAGGACCGGCTCGGGCTTGCAGATGGCCAGGCGGACCAGCGAGCGGACCGGGGCGGGGTCGCGCACGAAGGCCGCGACCGGGACGGCGGCGACCCCGAGCGCGGCGGGTGCCCAGCGGCAGAACGCCTCGCCGTCCTCGTGTCCGAGCGAGCGCACGTCGAGGGTGACGAAGTACCCGCCGGCCGGCGAGTGCACCGCCGCACCACCGGCACGCAGCCGGTCGACGACGAGGTCCCGGCGACGTCGGTGGCGTTCGCGGAGCGCGTCGAACCACGCGTCCCCGGCGTCGAGGCCGGCGGCCACGCCGTACTGCAGGGGCGTCCCGCCCGAGAAGGACAGGAACTGCTTGGTCGTGCGCAGCGCCGCGGTCAGCGGTGGCGGCGCGCAGGCCCAGCCGACCTTCCAGCCGGTGCACGAGAACGTCTTGCCGGCCGAGGAGACGGTGACGGTGCGCTCGCGCATGCCCGGCCACGTCGCCAGCGGCCGGTGTCGGCCGTCGTAGACGAGATGTTCGTAGACCTCGTCGGTCACGGCGAGCAGGTCGTGCTCGCGGCACAGTTCGGCGACCGCCGCCAACGCGGCGTCGGACAGCACCGTGCCGGTGGGGTTGTGCGGGGTGTTGAGGAGCACCAGGCGGGTGCGCGGCGTCACCGCGGCGCGCAGCGCGTCGAGGTCGAGGGCGAAGTCCGGCGCTCGCAGCGGCACCCGTACCTCGACCGCGCCGGCCAGCGTCAGCACGGCGGTGTAGGCGTCGTAGGTCGGCTCGAGCACGAGCACCTCGTCGCCGGGCTCGCACAGTGCGAGCAGGCTCGCCGCGACGGCCTCCGTGGCGCCGAAGGTGATGCTGATCTCCGTGTCGGGGTCCAGTTCGAGGCTGTAGCACCGGCGCTGGTGGTCGGCGACGGCCCGTCGGAGCGCCGCCACCCCCGGCCCGGGGGCGTACTGGTGGTGGCCCGCCCGCATGGCGTCGACGACCGCGTCGACCATCAGCGCCGGTGGGTCCTCGTCGGGGAACCCCTGGCCGAGGTTGACCGCGTCGTGCGCGAGGGCCAGCGCGGTCATCTCGCCGAAGATGGTGGTGCCGAACCCGCGCATGCGGGCGACCAGTGGCGCGGTCGGACGCTCACTCATGCCGGACGCTCCTGTTCACCGACCTGGTGCGTGCGCGGGACCCGTCGGTCGGGGGCCGGCGTGGCGTCGAGATGACGCAGGCCGTTCCACAGCAGGTTGACCACGTGGGCGGCGACGACCTCACGGGGCGGTTCGCGCACCTCGAGCCACCACTCCCCGACCAGGGCCACGGCCCCCACGAGCATGCGGGCGTACATCGGCGCGGTGTCCTCGTCGAAGCCCCGCTCGCCGAACTCGTCGACGAGCAGTCGCTCGGCGCGCACGGCGACGTCGTCGAGGACCGAGGCGAGCGTGCCGTCGCTGGCGCCGACCGGCGCGTCGCGCACCAGCACGCGGAAGCCGTCCTCGTGGTCCTCGATGTAGGTGAGGAACGCCTCGGCGGCGGACTCGGCGACCAGTCGGGGATGGACGGCTTCGAACGAACCCGCGATCGCCCGCGTCAGCCGCTGCACCTCGCGGTCCACGACCACGGCGTACAGGCCTTCCTTGCCCCCGAAATGCTGGTACACGACCGGCTTGGAGACCCCGGCGCGGTCGGCGATCTCCTCGATCGCCGCCCCCCGGTACCCACGCTCGGCGAAGACGGACCGGGCCACGTCGATCAGCTGCTCACGTCGTTCGGGGGCGGCCATCCGCACCCGCCTGACGGTGGTCACACCGGCTCCTCACGCCCGTTGGTTGCGTGCCGGCCAACCTACCGTGCGCCGGAGACGGCGAGCGTCTGCTGGCCGGGCCGGCGGCGCGCCGGCTTCAGGCGCGCGAGCGGGTCCGTCGCGCCAACTGCGTGGACGAGGGCAGCTTGATGTCGCGAGCCAGTCGGAGCTTCTGCATCCCGCGGATGACCACCCAGGAGATGTCGAACTCCCACCAGCGCAACCCGTGTCGCGCGGAGGCGGGGAAGGCGTGGTGACCGTTGTGCCAACCCTCACCGAACCCGATCAGGGCCATCACCGGGTTGTTGCGGCTCTCGTCGTGCGCGGCCCACGGGCGCGTGCCGAAGACGTGACAGATCGAGTTGATCGACCAGGTGACGTGGTGCAGCAGGAAGACCCGCACCAGCCCGCCCCACAGGAACCCGGTCAGCGCACCGGCGAAGGACATCGTCAGCAGCCCCCCGAGCAGGGCCGGCAGCGCGAACGACGCCAGGATCAGCCACGGGAAGGCGCGGCTGACCCGCACGATCGCGCGGTCCTTGAGCAGGTCGGGCGCCCAGGCCTGCTGGACCGTCTTCTCCGGCCCGAGCATCCAGCCGGTGTGGGCGAACCACAGCCCCTTGAGCATGCCACGCAACCCGTCACCGGCGGCGACGTGCGGGGAGTGCGGGTCGCCCGGCCGGTCCGAGTAGGCGTGGTGACGACGGTGGGTGGCGACCCAGTCGATCACGGCGCCCTGGATGGCCATCGATCCGGCCACGGCGAACAGCACCCGCACCCACTGTGGGACCCGGAAGCTCTGGTGGGTGAACAGTCGGTGGAAACCGACGGTGATGCCGAGCCCGGTGAAGAAGTAGAACCCGAGCAGCAGGCCGACGTCGACACCACTGACCCCGCGGCCCCATCCCCACCACAGTGCGGCGGCGACACCGGCCAGGGGCAGCACCACGGCGACCGACATCGCGAAGCGCTGCCACCGCAGCGCCCGGGGCGAGGCCAGCTCGACCCCGCGGACGGGCGCCGGCCCGGACCGAGGTGGCACGGAAGAGGCGGAAGCGGAGGTGGAGGACACGCGATCTCCCAGCGTTCGGCGGGTCCGGCTACGGAACCAGCTACGGAAGAGGAAGTTACGGTGCCGTAGGCGGCCGCGCGAACGGCGGACCACCACCGCCCGTCCGGGAGCGCGGGCGGGGTCGATAGGGTGTCGCCCTCACGCGTCCGAGGAGCCGTGTGCCGACGCTGTCCGAGGAAGTGCGCCGTGAGGTCGCCCGCGCGCGCGCACTGCTGCATCCGGCGCTCGACGGGCTCGCCGACGAACTGCGCCGTGCCAGTGGCCGGGTCACGCCCACCGCGAAGGACGACGGCACGCCGGTCACCGCGCTCGACCACGAGGTCGACGACCGGCTCCGCACGGTGCTCGAGCGCGAGTTGCCCGACCACGGGGTGCTCAGCGAGGAGCACGACACCGTCGTCCCGGACACCGAGTGGTGCTGGGTCGTCGACCCGATCGACGGCACGTCGAACTTCACCGCAGGACTGCCGTGGTGGTGCGTGTCCGTCGCCCTGACCCACGGCGGCGAGGTCGTGTATGCGACGATCGACGCGCCCGCGCTCGGTCGCCGCTACGAGGCGGTCCGCGGCGAGGGGGCCACCCGCGACGGCGAGACCGTCCGCGTCCGCGGACCGGTGGCCTGGGACGACGCGTCGCAGGGGCACGTCCCGGTGATGCTGACGACCGGCACGGCCCGTCGGGCACGAGGGGCCGGCCTGGCCCTCAATCCGCGCGTCATGGGGTCGACGGCCCTGGACCTGGCCGTCGTGGCCGAAGGCGTCGCCGCAGCCTCTGTCGCGGCCATCCCGCACGTGTGGGACGTCGCCGCGGGGATGCTGCTGGTCCGCGAGGCCGGTGGCGCGGTGGTGACCCTCGACGGTGACGAGCTGCTCCCGTTGCGCGCCGGCGACGACCACGCCCGGATGCACGCGCAGACGGCTGCGGGTGCGGATCCCGACGCCGTGCGCGCACTGGCTCGCCGGCTCCTGCCCGACTGAGCGCGCCCACACAGACCGCACGGCAACGGCTCCACGCAACGACGGCACCCACCGCCGTGAGGCGGTGGGTGCCGTCGTCAGGTCTGGAGCGTGCTGCTCAGCCCTCGGTCTCGGTGTCGTCCATGGTGTCGTCACCCATGGTGTCGTCTTCCAGGGTGTCGTCCGTCGCACCATCGTCGGTCATGGTGTCGTCCGTCGCACCATCGTCGGTCATGGTGTCGTCCGTCGCACCATCGTCGGTCATGGTGTCGTCCGTCGCACCATCGTCGGTCATGGTGTCGTCCGTCGCACCATCGTCGGTCATGGTGTCGTCGGTCATGGTGTCGTCGGTGCCGGTGTCGGTGGTGGTGTCCGTGGTGTCGGTACCGGTGTCACCGCCATCGTCACAGGCAGCGCCAGCCAGTGCGAGACCAGCGACGGCAGCGATCGACAGGAAGCGCTTGCGGAGCAGCATCTGGTGTTCTCCTTGGTCAGGGGTCCCAGCCGGGAGCGGCCGGGGTGCTGGGGGAAGCGTCACTCACCGGACGGTGAGGGCATCGCATCCCCGCCACCCTCCGGCCACTGGCCCGCGTACGGGCGGTGGCCGGGGGGCCGTGTCCGCCGGAGCGCGGTCGGACAGCAAGCGGGAGCCCCCGTTCGGCACCCCCATGCTGACCTACGACCGCGGTCGTTGATACCCCGCCACTCCGGACGGGCGGCCATGGCCGCCGGGCCACGCCCCACCGGACGTCACGCCTGCTGGCATTCGGCGGCCGAGGCGTTCCCGCGGCGAATCGGTACGGTGCGGTCGAGGTTCGGGCGGCCGAGGAGCGGGCGTGACCGAGGACGTGACCGCACTCCCGTCGCGGGCGATGTGGGCCTGCTGGGGGCTGGTCCTCGCCGGTGGCATCGCCGTCGTGGCCGCCGCGGCGGCGGCCCTGCTCGATCCCTGTACCCGGGCCGGCGCGTGCACCCCCGACTCGCTGGTGGTGGCCGGACGGCTCGCGTTGCTCGGCACAGCGCTCGCGGTGGCCGGGATCGGCGGATGCGCCTGGGTGTTCCTACACCGACGGTGAGTCGCGGCGTGTCTCCGGCGCCTGGGCCTCGTCGGGGGCGTCGTCGGCTCCGGGCCCCGCGAGATCCACGAACGAGTACGGCGGCCACGGCCCCAGGAAGCGGACCTGCGCCGCAGGCTGTTCCTCCTGCAGGCGGGCCAGCTCCCGTCCGAGCACGTCCACGCCGTCCCGCGGCGTGAGCAGCGAGGCCGCGAGCACCGCCACCTCGCCGTCACGTGCGGTCGTACGCCGGGCCTCGTCGAGGTCCTCGACCAGGGCGACGATCCGCCGTCGGACCTCCGGGTACCAGGCGTCGGCGATCTCGTCGGCGACCTGGCGCCGGAGTCGGTCGAGCCGCTTGTCGAGCAGTCGCCGCACGCCGGCCGACTTGCCTTCCATCTCCTGCTGCAGACGCACGACCTCCGGCGCGTCCGCGGCGACCGTGGCCCGCTCGAGACTGAGCTCCAGGCGCAGCTCGACCCGGTCGCGCAACTCCTCGAGCCGGCTGCGCAGCTCCGGACCCTGCTCGTCGAGCCACGCCAGCAGCCGCTCGACGGCGGGTTGCTGGTCGCCACGGACGAGCACGTTGAAGGTGACCGGCAGGGCCGTGCCGATCGCGTCCCAGGCCCGTTCGATCACTTCGCTGTGCTCGACGATCCAGCGCCGCACGTCGTCGTCGGCCCCCTGGTAGGGACCGGTGTCGTTCTCGGCGACCAGCGCGACCAACCCGTGCGGGCCCTCGACGGCGACCACCTCGACCCCGTCGATCCCGCGGCCGGGGACGTCGTCGACGTCGGGCAGCGGACCGGGCACGATCGCGTAGACGTACAGGTCTGCGCTCACGAATGCAGCTCGCTCTCCTCGGCCCAACGCTGCGGATTGATCAGCTTGTCGATGACCTCGTCCACGACGTCGTCGAGGCCCCGACGCAGGTCGGCCACCGAGGTGGTGATGCCGTGATCCGCCTTGAGCTCCTCGAGGGCCTCCTCGAGCTCCAACAGGGCGTTGCCGAGGCGTTCCTGCTCCTCCTCGGTCAGGTCGCCGTGCTCGATGCGCCGCAGCGCCTGCGACTCGAGCGCCTCCTCGATGATCTCGACCAGCGTGACCACCAGCGAGAGCACCCCGTGCTTGAGGCTCTGTTCATCGACTGTGAGCGCCATCGCCTTCTCCTGCGTCGACCGCCGGGACGTCCTGTGCCGCCAGGGCACGCACCGCCTGTTGCCAGCGGGGTGGGTCCGAGGGTGCCAGCCGGATGCTGCCGCCGTCGGTGTGGACGACGAGCACCCGTCCGGACCCGGTCGGGGTCCGGTCGCTCACCAGCTCGACCCCGCGGATCTGCTCCCGACGCACCACGACGGCGGCGCGGGCGTCGTGCGGCGAGATCCAACTGAGCACGGCGTCACGACTGATCCGCCCGGTCCCGCCGCGCCACAGTGGCGCCCCTACGCGCGGTTCCTGGTACCAGACGTGCCCCTCGAGCAGCGGACGTTCGTCCTGCTCGGCGATCTCGATGGGTTGTTCGGGCAGCGCCACGCCATGACGCTCGAGGGCGACCCGCAGCCCGGTGTACAGCCGCAACGGATCGGCGGCCGTGAGCAGCGCATGGTCGTCGTCGGCGAGCTCGAGCCGGAGTCGGGGGCGCGGCTCTCCGCCGACCGTGCGCTGCATCTGCAGCCGCACGTCCCGGATCGCCTCGAGCGGTGCCTGCCACAGCAGCTCGCGGGGTTCGCGCCGGAAGGCGAACAGGCGCCGGTCGGTCAGGTAGAGGTTGCCGGGTCGCCAGATCTCGGCGAAGTCGCGCTGCAGGTAGGAGCCGGTCATGTGCACGGCCAGCTGCTCGCCGTCCTCGAACGGCACGTCCTGGATGCTCGAGCGGCGCACCCACTCGCGGGTGGCGGCGTCCCAGTCGCGCAGCATCCCGTGGTCGAGCATGGTCTGCATACCGGCCAGCGTGGCGCGCAGGTTGACGCCGATGAGGGGGATGTCGGCGACCGCGATGATCAGGTCGAGGTCGAGGTAGACACCGCGGTTGAGCAGGACCTCGATCAGCTCGGGCAGCGTGGCCCGGACGTCGCGGGTCGGCTCGAGGGCAGCGGGCTCATCCATCCTGCTCGGCGCCTGCGGCCGATTCGCGCGGTGCGCCACGGTCGTCCGACGTCGTACGCTCGGCGTCGCGGTCCCCGCCCTCGTCGAGTTCGGGCGTCGACGCCTGTCCCTGGGCCAGGGCGCGGGCGCTCTGCCAGCCACACCACGGGCACGACTCGCGCAGCAGCTCCTCGGTGGGGACCCGCTTGCCGCAGTCGGGGCACGCTTCCTTGGCGATGAGCGTCTCCTGCCAGGCCAGCGTCGAGGTGTTGGTCCCGGAGGGGAACTCGAGCCCGTAGCGGGCGGCCGTGTCGAACGAGGCGAGGGCCGCACGGATCTTCACCCCCAGCAACTCGACGCCGGCCACCGACACCATGATGTCGGCGTTGAGGACCAGGCCCTTGTCGAGCAACGTCTCGATGACGTGGACCAGGCTCCCCTCACGGTCTCGGTGCGGTTGGACGGCGGCGTTGACCACGACGCACTCTCCCCGGAAGGTGGCGGACTGGCGCCCCTGCGACGCCGGACGTTCGCGACCCATCCTCGCGGTCCCCGGGACAGGCCACAACCGGAGACCGTGCACGAACGGCCGGTCCCGACATGCGGAACGATCGCTCCTGCGGCAGGACGAGACCCCGCCGAGTGCTCGGCGGGGTCTCGTCCCTGCAGGCGTCGCATCGCGCGGGTGGTTCCGTGCGACGGAGGCATGGACAGGACCCGCTCCCGTCGCCCCCTCGGCGGAGCGGCGGACGGTCGCGTCAGCGATCCATGGCGTTGTGCAGGAACGTCGCCATGTGCCCACGCGTCACCGGGGTGTTGGGCCGGTAGCTGCCGTCCTCGTATCCTCGGGCGACGCCTGCCGCGGCGATCGCCCGGATGGCGTTCTCGTGCGTCGTCCCCCGGATGTCGCGGAAGACCTGCGGCCCGGCCGGGTACTGGAAGGCCTGTTGGAGGAAGGCCGCCATCTGGCCGCGGGTGACGGCGGCGTCGGGACGGAAGGTGCCGCCCTCGTAGCCCTGTGCGATGCCGGCGTGGGCGACCGCGTCGATGGCCGCGGCGTGCGTACCGGTCACGTCGGAGAAGCGTCCGGCGGGCCCGGCCGGCAACTCCAACGCCCGGTGCAGGAAGCTCGCCATCTGGGCTCGCGTGACGTGCTCGTCCTGCCGGAAGGTGCGGTCCCGGTAGCCCGCGGCGATGCGTGCGCCGGCGACGCGGAAGATGTTGTCCGCGTGGGTGCCCGTGACGTCGGTCAGGTCGACCTCCGCGAGGACGTCGAACGGCGGGCTGATGGTCCAGCGGTGCACGAGCGTCACGAGGTGTCGGCCGTCGGCGGCGTACCCGCGGACCTCGAAGCGATGGTCACCGACCGGGAGCCCGCCGTACCGGGCCGATGCGGGACACGCCGATTCCCACGTCCCGAACCGGCACCTCAGTGTCGCGACCGCCGCATCGGCCTCCCACGACAGGTCCGCGTACGGCGAGATGGTGACCGCACGGGGCACGGTGGTGAAGCGCGCCGGGGATGGGCCCGTGCCCTCCCACACCACCGTGAAGCTGGTGGCGGGAAGGCCCGCTGCGACCACCTGGTACTCGTGCGGCCCGACCCCACGGGTGCCGCCGCGCTGGGTATCGGTGTGGTCGAGCTCGATGCCGACCGTCCCGGCGAGCGCGGTGCCCGACCGCAGATCTTCTCGTGGCCCCGCGTCGACGGGGTCATCGATGACGGAGCCGATGCCCTGGATCCAGGCGGTCATCGCGCCGCTGCTCACCTGGTTCGCGGGGAAGAACCGGGGTCCGTCGGCGACGATGACGCCGCTCGCCACGAGCGCATCGATGTTGGCAGCCTGGGCGCTGTGGACCGGGACGTCCTCGAAGACACCACCAGCCACGTCCGGCAACGGTCGTACGGTCTCGAGCATGCGCCGCAGCATGGTCGCCGCCTGCGCTCGGGTGACCGCCCCCTCGGGTCGGAACGTCCCGTCCCCCTGGCCGCTCATCAGCTGCCGGTCGATGACGAACGCCAGGTCCCGGGCCACCGGATGGCTGGGGTCGAGGTCCTCGTACCGCCCGAGCACCTCCCGGACCTGCGCCGGGCTCGGGAAGTCGTCCGGAGCGATCATGCCGGCCGTGATCGAGGCACGGACGAGCCAGGTGGCGAACGCGGCACGATCGAGCGTGACATCGTCGACGACGAGGTCGACGCGTCCGTCGAGCGGCGCACCCGAACGGTCGGTCAACCCGGTGATCCCGAGCGTCGTCGACGCGTCGACCGGCAGGGCCCAGGTGTCGGGCCCGCGTCGGTCGGCACCCGGGATCGTCACGCTCGGTGCGGCGACCGCCATGGCGGTCGTCGACGTGGCCGTGATCGCTGCGGTGGCCGGGTCGGGTGCCGCGGCAGCCGCGGCGGTCGGGAAGAACGAGGCGGCCGCGAGCGTCACGGCGGTGGCGGTGGACAGGCGGCGGTGCGGACGCATGCGGCGTTCCCCCGTTGATCGCTCGGCCGCCGGTGCGGTCGATGCGCCGCGGACCCTAAGCGGCGGACCGCCCGGTATCCGCCGGTCCGACCCCCGGCCGCTGACCTGCGCGCGGGACGCGCTCCGAGGTCGTCGGCCGGCCTCCAGGACGCAGACGATCGGTCAGCGGAGACCGTCGACGCACGAGTCGACCTCGATGGCCCCGATGTCGACGTGCGGCTGGTTCAGCAACGCGGCCGCGCGGTCTGGGACCGCACCTCGACACGACGGAGACCCCGCCGAATACTCGGCGGGGTCTCGTCTCTGCAGGCGTCGATCGCGCCCTGGTTCCGTGCGATGGAGGCGTGGACAGGACCCGGTTCCGTCGCTCCCTTGGTGGAGCGGCGGTCGGTCGCCCGTCCCCTCGGCGCGGCCCTTGGTGGCCGATCCGGAGGCGCGTTCATCACACGAGCTTGGGAGGCGTCCGGGGAGGTGCACCCTCCGTCGAACGTCTCGCGGTGGGGTGTTCGGTGAAAGCCCGCAGCCATGGCTACGGGATCACAGGGCAGGTGTCTCCGAGGTGGTGCCGGGGGGCCTCCACACGCCGAACCCCGCATTCATCACACGGCCTTTCAACGAACAGTTGCAGTCACCCGACCGGCCGCACCGCGTGCTCCCAGTCGCTGTGGACCCGTCGCCACTCGGCAGAGCGGTTGCCCGGGTGGGTGAGCGCGTACCACCGTGCGCGGTACTCACCGACGCGCAAGGTGCCGGGCTGGCCGTAGCCCTCGAGGCGAAGGCCGCGCGCCGGGACCCCGTCGGCACCATCGACGATCTGGCGCAGGGCGGCTTGTGCCTCCCTGCCCAGCGACACGACCGTCGCCGCGTCGGTCGCAGTCAACTCAGCCCGCAGTCGGCCTCGCTCCTCGGATACCACCGTCGAGACGAGTTGGCGCGGTGTCGGGCGAGCCGGCAGGTTCGCCGGGGGGAGGCCGGCCAACACGGCGAACGGCTCGTACACGTCGCGGATGCGGTCGGCTTGCTCGGCGCGGCCGCCGGTACCTGACTTCACAAAGAAGCGGGGTATGAGGTCGGTGAACATCGTTCGTTGCGAGTCGACGCCCAGGGGACCGAGGACTCTGTCGACGACGGAGCGTCCCGAAGTGCCGTTCATCGTCTCGCGAACGTGCCCGTGCTGCCCCGGTTCGTCCCCGGGCACAAAGCCGACCCTTTGTTGCCAGTCCGCAACGAGGGGCACCGGGTCGGGGTTCACCCCGTCCCAGAACACAGTGGGTTCGACATCGACTGCGAGTGCACCAACGCGAACTGGCAGACCGTGCGACTCGGTGGCCCATGACGGTAGGTCCCACCGCACGTGCAGCGCGCTCGGGTAGACGCCGACTACGGCGACCGCCGCTGGTGCCTGCTTCGGCAGTCGGCTGATGCGTCTGGTTGACGAAGCGCCGAACGGGAACTGATCACTCATGCGCGCCCCCGCCGGTCGCCCGGTTAGCCTTCTCGAATCGATCAGCAGCCTGCGTGTCACTCGTGACCGTATGGTGCGCCGACTCCTTGCGGCTGCCGTAGGGTGGAGTTCATGGGGAAGTACCTGAACCGTGGCATGTACGACCTCGTCGAGGTCGCACACCTGCTCGGCGTTGATCCAGATCGGGTCGTGAGGTGGTCAACGCCGACACGTTCCCGCGCGGCGATCGTTCCACCCGCGCTCGACCCCCTGTTCACGTTCCACGACCTCATCAGCCTGCTCGTCGTCGCCAAGCTCGTCGAGCGACAGGTGAGCAATGAACAGTTGGCCGACGGTGTAGCCACGCTCTCAGCGGAGCTGGGGACCGATCGCCCCTTGGCGCGCGAGGAACTGCGCGACAACATCGCAACCATGGGACGGGCATTCTTCGCGCGCCTTCGCGGCGAGTGGGTCGACGTGGGTCGGGGTGGGCAGCGAGCGTTCCCTGAAGTCGTCCTTCCGGCCCTCAAGCAGGTCGAGTACGGCGACGACCACTTCGCGGCCATCTGGCGCCCTCGCAAGGGTGTCTGGCTGAACCCGCGAGTACAGGCTGGTTCCGCCTGCATCGACGGCACGCGGGTGCCGACCGAAGTCCTGGCGCGAGCGGTGGCGTTGGGTGAGTCGCCGGAAGACGTAGCCGACAACTACGAACTGGACGTCGCAACTGTCCTGACGGCAGCTGCCTACGAGCACCAACTGGCTGCTGCCTGAGTCGATCGGTTGCCGGACTGGCCCCCACACCCCGGAACAGAACCCGCCTGCTCTTCGACGAGCAGGCCAGCCCCCTGGTCGCCAAGGCGCTCGCGGCACTGAAGCTGCGCGTCTCGCACGTGGGAGCCGAGGGTCAACCTGTCCGTGGCTCCGACGACGAGACGGTTCTGCGTCAGGCTCAGGCCACCAATCAGGTGATCGTCACCCAGAACCACGACATGCTGGTGCTCTGCGCAGATGAGTCCGCACCGGTCGTCTGGCTGGACCCACGGGACAAGGACCTCAGGCGCGAGGCGATGGTGGTCCTCTGCTTCAGCCAGATCAACGCGTGGCAACATCTGCTTGATGACGCCGACGGACCTGTGTGCATCGTGGCGAGGAAGACCAGCTGCGAAGCCATCCCGTTGGAGGTCGCTCGTCGCCGGGCCTTGGAGCGGGGCAAGAGGCGGCGTCGCGAGATGCGAAGGCAACGACCTGCAGCCGACGGAGGTCTCTTCCAGAATGATGCCGGCTCATCCGCAACTGAAGGCTTGTAGCCTGCGATCGTCGGGTAAGCGCAGCGACGCTACCGCATCGCCCGGAGGTGCCAGAAGAACCGGACGATGCGCAAGACGCCGCCGTTGGCCGCCCCAGGTGGACGGGGCTCGAACAGGCGAGGGAGTGTCCTGCCACAGCACAATGCCGACCTTGCACTTCTCGGCGAGGGCGTAGAGCGCCGCGACCTGTCCGTCGGTGAGCTTGCTCATGGTGAAGAGGTGGTTCACGGCGTCGTCTCCTCTCGGCGCATCGACGATCGGCTGGCATGGAAAGGATCCGGCCCGCCTGTCGGTGCGGAGGGTCAGGTTGTGCGGCGCCCCAGCGAGTGTGGAGGGTGCGCCCCGATAATCCAGCCTTACGTCAACCGGGCAGGTCGGTCGGGTGACTGTGGCGCCACAGCAACAGCTCGGCAGCGAGCTGCCCGAGGAGCCCGTGTGCGTCGAGCGGGTCGAGCGCGAGGTCGGTGCTGCCCTGGCGTACGAGCCGGCTGCGACGGATGAGCCGCTCGAGCTCGTCGTTGTCGGGCCGGCGCTCGAGTGGCTCGCCCGCCGGCGCGGTGAGGACCGGGTCCAGTCCGAGGGCTCGTCGCGCTTCGTGGACGACCACGCGCCAGCTGCGGGCCTCACCGAACCCCTGCCGCTCGTGGTGCTGCGTCATGCGCTCGGCGTAGATCGCGATGCGCTGCACCGCCTCCTCGAGGGTTGGCGCCTCGCTCGCTTCTTCGTTCATCGACCCGGTCCCTCCCGCACCGCCCTGTCGTGGCGCAGTGTCGCTGCGGGCTGTGACGTGACCCGCCGGCGCTCGGGTCGACGGCTCGGGCCGCACTGCAGATTTACGGTCCGGTGACGAAGTCGTCGCGCAACCGGGCCCGGACGGGTCGGCTCCGGTCGAGCTCGAGCACACCTGCCTCCTCGAGGACGACAGCAACCCAGTTCGCGGTCTCACGCTTCACGTAGCGCTTCAGGTGGGCGCTGAGGGAGCCCTTCTCGGACTCGGTGTCGAAGGTCCCCGTCGTGAGCAGCCAGCCGCGACCGTCGAAGACCCCGGGGATCTCCTCGAGCGCCTCCCAGGGCAGGCGGGTGTGCGACTGTCCTTGACCGAGCAGCAGCACGATGCCGCGCTCATCGAGTGTTGCAAGAGTGAAGATGGCGCCGGTCGGCGTTTGGAGCTGCGTGCCGGCTGCGAGGTGGTCGCGAAGGGCGCGTTCCACCGGCCCCGGTGCAGATGGGCGGGACATCACGCGCGTCCGGACTGGTGGCGCCAGACGGTGTGATCGACGGCGCGCAGGGACACGTCGACCCCCCAGCGGCGTGTGAGCTCGTCGCGGAGCGCGCTCATCAGGTCAAGCGCGTCACGCCAGCCGAAGTCTTGTCCGAGAACCTCGTGGAGCCAGGCGATGACCATGACGTCTGGCTTGCTGGACTCGGCGCCGCACAGCATCCGGAAGTACTCGAAGGTCACGGGGCCGAGGCCATCGACACTGGTCCATGCGAGCTTCTGGGTCTCGTAGGTTTCGTCGTTCGGGGTCAGCGCGACATCCTGGCGTCGCCGTACGCCTGCGGCGACGAGTGCCTGCGCCGCGTCGATCACGAGTTCCGCCTTGAGACGGTGAGTCCCGGAGCGGTTGTCGAACACGTCGTTCGCGGCCGCTTCGCCGCTCACCGCGGAGAGACGGTTCGCCAACATCGACACGTCGTGATGGTCAGGTGCGTCTCGCTCGACGGGAAGAGGCGCGATTTCTGTCAGGTCGGCCCACTCGGCGTAGCTGGACACAACGCGGGTGACGCCTTCGTAGCGGGCTTGGATCGAGAAGACCGCGTCGACGACGGCGAGCCCGGAGTCGCGGTAGCCGTCGGGGATCTGCAACCCGTCGGGAGCCGGGCAGAACGACTCGAACGCGTCGGCGAGAGCAGCGCGGGTGGTGTCGTCAACGTCCATGAGGAGTCTCAAGGTCGAGTTCGGGGGTGTCGTGACGTTCGGCGGCACGGCGGTGGACGTAGCGCAGCATCCAGGTCTTGACGATGTTGGCGTAGGCGGGGTCGTCGAGAAGGCGTTTGCCGAGGTCGGTGTTGTGCTCCATGGCGTCGATGACGGCTTCCATGAACGCGTCGTTGAACGCGTACTGGAAGGTCTGCTCGTCGTTGACGGCGGCCTGCTGCTGCAGCTCCGGGTTGGCCGACATCCGTTCGCCGACAGCTTGGTAGAAGATCTTGTCGTCGTCGGTGACCTCAGCGCCGAACCGGTCGTTGATCGCGTCGACGACCTCGGACAGCAGGGCCACCTCGTCGTCGGTGAGGCTGCCTTGGCCGGTGCCGGTGAAGGCAGTCTGGTCGTGTTCGCCGCCCTCGAGGTGGATGTCCTCGGTGCCGCGCTCGGCGAGCTTGAGGTGGGTGAGCTCGAGCTCGTCGGACAGGTCCAGCGCAGTGCCGGCGCGGGCGCCGATGCGCCGGAGCAGCATTTTGGCGTAGGGGTAGGCCTTCTCGAACTCCTCGTCGGCGTAAGGCAGGACCTGAGCCAGGAAGGCGTACATGCGGGTGAACTGCGCCAGCGCGGTCCGGAAGGTCTCCTGCTGTTCCTCGTCGAGTGCCTCGAACCGGCCTTCGGCTGGGGCGAGCGCGGCGTGCAGCAGCGGGTGGGCGGTGCGGTCGTCAGGGGTGGAGGTGAACCAGGCTTGCGCGAACGTGTCGAGGTCGGCCTCGTCGAGCACGTGGTGGTCCTCGAGCCGCTGCCACACCTCATACAGCGTCTGGTCGTCGGTGGGGACGCCGACGGGGCCGTCGTAGAACGGCTCGAACGCGGCGGCGATGTCGTCGCGGTCGTTGACGAAGTCGAGGACGAAGGTGTCGTCTTTGCCATCGCGGGAGCGGTTGAGCCGGCCGAGCGTCTGCACCGCGGCGACGCCGTCGAGCTTCTTGTCGACGTACATCGTGTGCAGCTTCGGCTGGTCGAACCCAGTCTGGTACTTCTCGGCCACGACCATCAGGTGCATGTCATCGCCGTCGAAGCGGCGGACGGTCCGAGTCTCACCGAAGCCGTTCATGGACGCTTCGGTGTGCTCGACCTCCGGCGCGTCGGGGTCTTGGACCTTGCCGGAGAAGGCAACCACGACGCCAAGGTCGTAGCCCTGCTCGGCGATGTAGCGGTCGAGGGCTTGCTTGTAGCGGACCGCAGCGAGCCGGCTGCGTGTGACCACCATCGCCTTGGCTTGCCCGCCGATGCGGTGACGGACGTGCTGCCGGTAGTGCTCGACGATGACCTGGGCCTTCTCGGCAATCATCGCCGGGTGCAGAACCGCGTACTTGGTGACCGCCGAGGAGGCCTTGGACTTCTCGACCTCGGCGCCCGACTCGGTGGTGACCTTCCAGAACGTCGCGTAGGTGGTGTAGTTGCGCAACGTGTCGAGGATGAATCCCTCCTCGATGGCCTGCCGCATCGAGTACAGGTGGAACGGTCGCAGCTTGCCGTCCGGATGTCGGGTTCCGAACAGCTCGAGCGTCTTACCCTTCGGAGTGGCCGTGAACGCGAACATCGACACGTTGTCCGGCCGCCCCCGCGCCTTGGCCGACGCCGCCACCGCCTCAGCGACCGGGTCCGCGTCGTCGTAGACCGCCCACTCCTCCGCCGCGAGCGCGACCTCCTCACCCGCGCCGAGGTCCGCCGGCCGCAAGACCTCTTTGAGCTGCTTGGCCGACTCCCCCGACTGCGACGAGTGCGCCTCGTCGATCAGCACCGCGTACCGGCCCCCGCCGGCGTCGCGGATCGCTTCGAGCTGCGCAGCGAACGGAAACTTCTGCAACGTGGAAACCACGATCCGGGTCGACGGACGCGACAGCGCATCCGCCAGCTCACGCGACGAGTCGACCGACACGACCTTCCCAGCAGCCGACGCGTGCTCGAACTGCGCCACCGTGGCCGAGAGTTGCGCGTCGAGCACCCGCCGGTCGGTGATCACGATGACCTTGTCGAAGACCCGGTCCGTCCCGGCCGGGTCGGTCAACCCGGTCAGCCGGTGAGCGAGCCAGCCGATGGTGTTCGACTTGCCCGATCCGGCCGAATGGACGACGAGGTAGGACTGGCCAGCTCCGTGGGTGCGGGCGTGCGCTTCGAGCTTGCGGACCGCGTCCCACTGATGAAACCGCGGGAAGATCATCCGTGTCGTCGAGCCCGGGTCGGCCGGATCGGCCGGGGTGACGTGCACGAACCGGTGCAGCAGATCGAGCCAGTTGTCCCGCTGCCACACCTGCCGCCACAGATAGGACGTCTTGTGCGACCCGTCGCCCGGGTCGTAGTTCCCCGCGCCGCCGGCCCCATCGGGCGACGAGCCGCGGTTGAACGGCAGAAACCTCGTCGTCGGCCCCGTCAGGCGGGTGGCCATCATCACCGCGTCGGTGTCGACCGCAAAGTGCACCACCGACCGGAACCCCAGCAGCGTGTCGGACGGGTCACGGTCGTGGCGGTACTGGCGCACCGCCTGCTTCACCAACTGGCCCGTCAGCGAGTTCTTCAACTCCGCGTCCGCGACCGGGATCCCGTTGACGTACAGCGCCAGGTCGACCTCGCCCCAGGTGCCGTCGGGCTTGCGGACCGGTGCCTCCAACACGACCGTCAGCCGGTTCGCTTCGTAGGCGGCGACCAGGTCGGCGTTGAGATCGTTGGCGGGCTTGAACTGACAGAACGAGAACCGCGCCCCGCCCCGGACCTTCTTCCCGCCACGCAGCAGCCCGAGCGCCCGACCAGGTTCCTTGTCGAGGTCCTTGGCGACGATGTCCGCCAACTGCTGCTGCCAGCCAGCGCCGGCGACCGACGCGAACTTCTCGACCGCCGCCGGCTGCGTCGCCTCGAGATAGCCGACCAGGTCGTCGACCAGCAGCCGCGTCGCCCGGTCGACTTCGGCCGCTGGACGCTGCTGCCAACCTGAGCCCGCGACCATCTCGACAGCGATGTCGCGCTGGAACTGTCCCTCGTCGTGCATCGGCATGCCTTCAGACCTCCGCCCGAGACCAGGCAGCATGTTCGGCCACGACTCGGAAGTAGCGTCCACTGCCGTGAGTCAGGGTCTGCGTCGCCGAGGGTGGCAGCCAGCGGGCGGCTCCGGGACCGACGGTCGCACCGATCAAGTCGGCGGAAACGTCCCACCGTCGCGCGATGTCGTCGAAGCCGAGACCTGGTGCGTTCCCGGGCGCGAGGTCGTTCCCGACCGCCTTGGCTGATCTCACGAGCTGCGTCATTGCATCGCGTGCAGCCTCGGCGTACGGCTTGCCCGTGACCTTCTTGCCATCGCCGCGCAGGTCCTCGAGGTCCGGTGCCAACGGGCAGTCGACCATCAGGTAGCGGGCGCCGATCCAGCGCCAGGCCATCCCGGTCGTAACCCGAAGCGCCACGACGGCGATGGCCAGCGCATCCGCCGGGCCACCCGACCGATGCGCCGTCGCGAGCAGGGCCGCCGGCGGCGGCACGTCCGTGTGCGGCGGGCTGTGCTGGTCGCCGGCAAGGAAGCGTCGCACCCCTTCACGCCCGATCATGTCCAGATATGCACCGGCCCATGCCACCGACTGGCGCAGTTCGTCAGGGCTCGGCCCCGACGAAATAGCACTCATGTTGATTGCCATCAGCCTGTCTCCGTGACCCGCCGCAGGTAGCGCGCCCTGACGGTGGCAAGCGGCACTGTCGTCCCGTCCCGTTCGACCGCCCAGAACGCCCACCCATTGGTAGCTTTGCCGGCCCGGACGTGCGACCCGGCCGCCGACGGTGTTGCGAACCGCTGCCCGTCGATGGTCAGGCCGCCGTCGCTGCCGACAACCGCCGTCGCCGGGGCTGATGCCTGCGTCGAGCTCACACGCTCCTCTACGACGAGGTCACCGGCGGCGACGAGGTCCGCAATCGTCACGTTGTACTGACGTGGCGCGGGCCGCACCGGTGACTCCGACGGCGCGTCCTCGTCGAAGGCATCGGGCGAACAACCCAGCAACCGCATCACCGCCGAGATCGGCGTCACCGCCGCCTCCAACGCGATCCGGTCGTAGGCCGGCAGCGTCTCGTCCTGCGGCCGGTTCCCGTTCGACAGCTTGGCGAGCGACGCGCCATCAAGCAGGTCGTACAGCCGGCCCTCAAGCCAGCCGACCTGCGCCGAGTGCCACCCGTGCGTCGTGTCCCGCACCACCATCAGCGCCCGCGCCCAGTGGTCCTTGCCCTTCAGGTGCTGCTTCAGCCGCGTTCGTAGGCCCGCCGGCGCCTTCCCCACGTACACACCGAACGCCCCGTCCAGCGCCACGGGATCGAGCAGCAGGTACACCCCCGGGGCGTCCCACGACTCGTCCACCCCATGCACCGACTGCCGGTCCACCACGGCCATCCGCAGCGCCGCGTTCGAATCGAACACCACCACCGGCACCCCGGGCTCCGACGCAAGCAGCGCCGTCACCGGCAACGCATCCCCCGTCACCGCCACCTCACACCTCCAACTCGCCCGTCACCGCCGCCGTGATCAGGGCGCGGCGACGCTCCCAAAGCAGTTCGGCCTGACGCCGGAGTCGATCAACACCGTCCCGGACTCGAGCCGCCAGGGACGAGACCTCTTCGACAACAGCTCCCTGAGCCTCAAGCGGGATGTTCGGGACCGGGATCCCCCCCAACTCGGAGGTCGGGAACGACTGCTGAATGGCCCCCTGAGTACGCAAGCGGATGTGTTCCCTTGCAAGGCCGGAGTTCAACGTGTAAGCCAAGAAGACGGGATCAATGAGGCGACGATCCGGACGGATGAGCAGCAAACCTGAGCTGTTGCCTCCGATCGCCCACTCAGGGACGACAGCGGAAACGCCAGCATCTCCCGTACGAACCATCAATACGTCGCCGGGCTCAAGCATGCTCTTGGAGTTCGCCTTGTTGGCGTCCGCGTCGATGTGGACCAGATTGCTCGGCAGAACGTGGTTGCGTTCGATGTTGACGCCTCGCAGAAACGGCGGCCCTGCCGGCGCCATCAACTCTGCGGGACGGACTACGACTCCCACCGTGAGCCGTGTAGTTCTGTACTGCAGGGGCACCAACTCGGGGCTGGATCCCCATATCCGGTACTCGATGAACGCCTCAAGGCGTTCCAAGACCAGTTGTTGCAGGTCTGCGTTCCTCTCGAGCAGCCGATCGATGCTGGCGGTCTCGGTGTCGAGGTAATCCGCGATGCGCCGCTGCACGGCAAGCGAAGGGCGCGGGACGGGCGCTTGGGTCACATCCTGCTGTCGTAGGGCGTGCCGCGTCACGCCGCGGGCGTGCTGTTCGAAGTAGTCGCGCAGTGGATGCGCCTGGAGGGCCCAGTAGAGGAACCGACCGTCGATTCCTGCGCGTGGACGGAGAAGGCTTGTGTGGTACCCGAGCACCGTTCCCGGGAGGTCCTCGGCGACCCAGGCGGCGATTGCGATGTCGTCTGCGGTCTCGGAGTCTTTGGTGATGAGGACGTCGTCACGCTGTAGTTCAAAGCGTCTGATCTCGCCAGCTGTGGCTGTGCCTTGCATGAACGACAGCTCGTTCGTGATGCGGTCGCCGTAGTAAACGTCGGTGTAGTTGCAGAGGCGCACCGGTGTCTCGCTCTCGTTGGCAACCTTGTCGACGCTGCTCGGTCGCACAAGTGCAAGATGTCCCAGCGGGACCGTCGGAGTGGCGGTCATTCGGTGACCTCGGCGAGAAGCTGAAAAATTTCGGCTTCGACTTGCTTGATATCGGCGTCGATCTCGGCGAGGGGGCGGGGCGGCTGGTAGCGGTAAAAGATGCGGGTGAAGGGGATCTCGTAGCCGAGCTTGGTCTTGGTGTGGTCGACCCAGGCGTCGGGGGCGTGTGGGAGGACCTCGGCCTTGAGGTGGTCATCGACGCCGTCGGTGAGCACGTCGATAGTGTCGTCGTCGGGCTGGTAGGTGTCTGGCAGCGGGACGGCTTCCTGCCCGCGCAGGTCTGGGTCGGGCTGCGGACGGCCCTTGGCGTCGACGACTGGCTCAGCGTCCGGGTCGGGGACGGTGAGCGCGGCGGCAATGGCGTCCTTGGCCTTTTTCAGCAGTGCCGTGAAGCCGTCGGCCTTCTTGACGCGGGTGATGGCGTCGGCCGCGGTGAGCCCGTTCGCCGGCAGGTCGGCGACGGTCTGTTCGATGCCGGCCAGGATGTCCTCGGCGCGGTCGGCGTCGGACTTGCGGACCTGTGCGGCGTTCCAGTCGGGTGAGGTGCGGAGCCGTTCGACGGCTGCAGCACCCCCCTCGTAGCGGGCCCGTAGCGGTCGTTCGATGGTGACGCGGCGGAACCCGAACCGGTGATTGGGGATGAGCTTGGCTTGCTCCCCATCGGCGTCGAGGCCGTGGTAGAGGGCGACGATGCGTTCGATGTGCTCATCGGCGAGCTCGTTGCGCTTGGCGCCGAGGCTCTTGCGCATCTTGCGGAACTGCTGGCGGGCGTCGATGAGCTGGACGTTCCCGGTGCGTTCGGGTGCCTTGCGGTTGGTGATGATCCAGATGTAGGTCGAGATGCCGGTGTTGTAGAACAGCTGGTCGGGCAGCGCGACGATTGCCTCGAGCAGGTCGTTCTCGATCAGGTAGCGGCGGATCTCCGATTCGCCACCGCCGGGAGCGCCGGAGAACAGCGGCGAGCCGTTCATGATGATCGCGAGCCGTCCGCCGCCGGTGCCGGTGGCGTGGTCGTAGGGCTTGAGCTTGGACAGCAGGTGCAGCAGGAACAGCAGCTGTCCGTCGCCCTTGGCGGGCAGGCCCGGTCCGAACCGGCCATCGTGACCGAGCTCGGCGTGTTCGCGCTCGAGCGGGGCGGCGTAGCCCTTCCAGTCGACCCCGAACGGCGGGTTGGTGATGGCGTAGTCGGCTGCGAGCGTCGGGAAGGCGTCTTCGGTGAGGCTGTTACCGAACGCGACGTTGTCGGCATCCTGCCCCTTGATGAGCAGGTCGGCCTTGCAGATGGCGTACGACTCGTCGTTGATCTCCTGCAGGTGTGGGATCAGCCGTGCCTGGCTGTTGCGCGACCGCAGGTGCTCCTCGAACACCGACGCCATACCACCGGTGCCGGCGCAGCTGTCGAGCATGGTGACGATTGCGCCAGGCTGGGCGAGCCGGTCCCAGTCGGCTGCCGCGAGAAGTTCGACGCACAGCGCGATGACCTCACGGGGTGTGAAGTGCTCACCTGCGGTCTCGTTGGACTGCTCAGCGAACCGGCGGATGAGCTCCTCGAACAGGTAGCCCATGTCGAGGTTGGAAACCCGGTTGGGGTGCAGGTCGATGTCAACGAATCGGGCGAGGATCGGGTAGAGCAGGTTGGCGCCGTGCAGCTTGTCGATCTGCGTGTCGAACCCGAACTTCTCGATCACGTCACGGGCGTTGGGCGAGAACGCCTCGATGTAGGCACGCAAGTTGGCCGGGACGTTGTCCTCGTCGTCGATGAGCCGGTCGAAGGTCAGCTGGTGGGTGTTGTAGAACGACCGGCCTGAGACGGACCGGAGGACCGGTTCGCGGTTCTCGATGCCTTGCTCGGCCAGTTTCGTGTCGCGCTCGAGCACCGCCTGCTTGGTGTCGAGCAACGCCTGGTCGAGACGACGTAGGACCACGAGCGGGAGGATGACGTCGCCGTAGTCGTGAGCCTTGTAGGTCCCTCGCAGCAGGTCTGCGATTGCCCAGATCAGCCCGACCGCTTCCCCATGCGTGTACGCCGCCACTGTTACTCCTCGCGTTGCCGACTGCACCCCGCCCCCGCTGTCCCAGCTGGCCAGCCTGCGGCCAACGCCACTGTAGGCGTTGGCCGTCGGTGGGCCGGAACCGTGTTTGGGCGGTCAGGGTGTCCACTGTCAGCCGAGGGGCAACCGGCCGCGACAAGGTGGATCGCCTCTTCGCTACGCCGGACGAGCACGCTGCGTGTCAGCCGTGATGAGGTTCGCCGACATCGAGATGAGTGCGTAGCGCTGGGATCCAAGGGTCCCCAGCGGCATGGTCGTGCCAGACGTGGATGCTGGCGACCGTCATACCCCCCTCCGATTCGCGGTGCATCGAGACGTCGACGGCGTAGACGCCGGCCGCGGAGTCGCCGGCGAACTGGAGCGCACGCTCGGCCGCTGCCCGTAGGGCCAACTCGAGCGAGGTCCATCGGCCGGGCACTCGGAGCCGGTAGCAGGTCCACTCGGACGGGTCGTCGAACGGGTCGTCGTAGTTGTCGAAAAGTAGGAAGATCACGTCGTTTGTCTCCGGTAGCTGTCGGTCTGCAGCCTCGTTGGTGAGCTGCGTCGAGAACCGTCCGTGGCTCCTGTCGAGATGCAATCGCGCCACGGCCCGTACGGGCCGTGGCGCGGCGTTGCCTCACAGCCGCTCGGCGAAGCTTCCCTGCGCGACCGTGCACGCACGCGTGTCCGGTCAGGTGGGCGCGGCAGCGGGGCTGCGGCTGGTCAGAGTGCTCCGCGCTCGTCGACAGGCGGGTTCGGCACCTGGTCGGGCCGCTGGAACAGCGCCTTCGTACGTGCGACCTTGAGACGCAGCGGCTGGCCGGACAAGGCTGCCCTCAGGCCGGCTGCGCTGGAGAGGATGAGCCAGGGCATGTCGCTGATGTTGAGCAGCGTCCACCGGTCGTCCTGCTCGAGTCGACGGACGCAGACGAGCGCCGGCAGGCTGCCGCGTCCGACCGCGACGACGACCCATGCGGCAACCGTCGGCGAGGCATCGGGAGACCATCCCATCAGCGAGACCATCGCCGCCATCCTGCGTGGGGTTGCCAGCAGCTGGTCCAGCTTGGCGGTCATGGCCGCTCGCGTCTGCGGGCTACATGGCAGCAGCAGGGCGTCGCCCCGGTCGTCCACGGCGATGGCCATGTCGTACTCGGCAGGGTCGGACCCGAAACGGTCGACCGAGCTGGCGACGAGCTGGGTGAAGCGTTCGAGCTCAGCGTGGCTGACGGGGGCGTTGTTGACGTTGAACATGTCGTCTCCTTGTCGGTGGAACCGCAAGACCGTGACGACGTGCCGACTTCCCGCAGCCGGCAACAACAAGCCGGCTGCCGTTCTCCCGGAGCCGTGGACGCGATTCTCGACTGGGCGGCTCACACCCACGGTCGCGGGCCGGGACGGTTGCACGCTCTCGAGCTCGGCGGACCGTGATCGGTATGGACACCACACACGCTCCCGCCCTCCATCCGCTCCCGACCGCTATCGGCCAGCTGCTGACCAGCTACCGGCCGCGCTGCCTCACCGAACCGCACTGGACCGCCTGTCGCGGTGAGGTCATCGCCCTCGTCGCCGCCGCACCTCCGGCGGACGAAGACGATGCCCGCGCACTGCTGGGCGCCGCCGTGGCCCTGATGGCGTGGGCTGCGCCGCAGCTGCCGGACGCCAGCCTCGCGCAGCTGCTGACCGGCTCATGGGTCGAGCGCTTCGCCGTGACCTGGCGCCGCCAGGGCCGGTCGGACAACAGCCTGCGCAATCACCTCTCGGCACTGCACCGCCTCCAGCGCACCTTGAACGGTGAAGACGGCTCGCGGCGCAAGAACCGGACCGACCAGTCGGGTGCCCGGACCCCGGTCCCCTACGGCCCACCCGAGTTCTCGGCCATTCGTGCCGCCGCGGCTCACGCCCCCGACCACATCGCGGCTGCGCTCGAGTGCGCGATCACCCTGCACGAGCGCGGTGTGATCGAGCCGGAGGCATTCGAGCACGGTCTTGACCAGGCGGCGTGGAAGGAAGCAAAGGGGTGGCTGCGCGAGCACCGGCTGCCGCCACTGGACGCGGCTGAGCTGCGACGCGCCTGGACCTTCGCGATCATGCGGCGGACCTCGCTGTTCGAGGCGGTGAGTATCGGTCTGACGGGTGCCGAGATCGACCGACTGCGTGACCACCTCCCCACCGACGGGCGCGCAAGCCGCGCTGCACTGCGCCACTTCTGAACCTACGCATCCAGGTCGCGCCCCCGCTCAGCGGGGGCGCGCATCTTTCGCACACCCAGGACCCGTTCGGTGCGGGCGAATGCCCGCACCAAGCACGTCCTCACGGTCCATCACGTCCACCGAACACAGGAGTTGGACGTGACAAACAAGAAGGTCAGCAAGGCTGCCGTCCGACGGCTGGCGCAGGAGATCAACAGCCGCCACCAGGGCCGGCAGCTCCCGCGCGAACTGCAGCTGCTGCTCGACGGATACACCCCGGCAAGCATCGCACCGCAGACCTACCAGTCGGTCAAGCCGACCATGAACGAGATCATGCGGCGCACCACCACCACCGGCCCGGAGAAGTTCCGCCAACAGCGCCAGTACGTCGCGCAGCTGGCGGCGTGGAGCCACGAACACGGCCTGTCACTCGAGCCGGAGCTGCTGCTCACGGTCGGACGCATCGTTACGTTCATCGCCTCGCCGAGGTGCGCACACCTCAGCGACGCGTCCCGCGCCGACCTGCGAAGCGACCTGCTCGAGATCGCCAAGCAGGCGAACCCGGCCTACGACGGCATCAGACGCGCCCAACCCATCGCGCGGCCACGGGTGAAGCCGCCGTATCTCCCCGCCGAGGCCGCCACGATCGTCCGGGTCGCTCGCAACCAGAAGACGGCTGTCCGGCGACAGAGCATGTGCGCCGTCGTCGGCCTCGGTCTCGGCGCTGGGCTCGACTCGACCGACATCAAGCCACTGCGTCGCTGCCACGTCGTCGAGGTGGACACCAACCAGCTCGACGTGCACGTGTCGGGTCGCCGCCCCCGCATCGTTCCGGTCCGGAATCGGTACGTCGATCTCGTGCGAGACGGGCTCACGGGACTTCGCCCGAACGATCTGGTGATCGGACGCAACGAGGACCGCAAGGACGTGGTCAACCGGGTTGTGGCTCAGGCGGTCATCCCCTCCACGTGCCCGCACGTCGAGCAGACCCGGCTGCGGGCGACCTACCTCGCGGAGTTGATCCAGATCAACCTTCCGTTGCTCGACCTTCTCGACATCGCCGGGCTGAAGTCCGTGCAGACACTCGTGGACATCGCCCGCTACCTGCGCGAGCAGGAGAGCGACCGATGATCACCATCGGCCAGTACCTCGTCGCCTGCCACCTCGTAGACGCCCACGGGGCCGCCGAGCGGTTCGAAGCCTTCTGCTACCCGGCCAAGCAGGGGCGGCGAAATCTGTCTCCGCGGACGTTCCTGATCGGCAGCCTGCTGAGCATCCAGACCAACGGCAGCATGCGTTACAACGACGTCCACGCCGTACTCACGACGGCGATCCCGCCGTTCGCCATGGTCGAACTCGGCGTCGCCGTGGCCGACCGTCACGAGGACGGGCCCCGCGTGGCTCGCGTCTGCCTGACGCAGGACCACCTCTACAACTTCACCCGGCTCCTTCGGAAGCGTTGCCGTGCAGATGGGCAAGCGATCGAGCCTGCCACCAAGGATGCGCTGCTCGACGTCGTCAACCGCATCATCCGAGCGACGCTGCCGACCCGCCCGGACGGTTCCAGCGCCTACTGCGTCGACGAGACCGGCGTTTGGGCCTGGAACAAGGGACGCAAGGTGCCAAAGGCGGTGAAGGACCGTCCCGAGTACCTCGAAGACGACATCACCGTCGAGGAGGTCCGCAAGGCCCAGGCGCGCAGGTCGGTCGACCCCGACGGCGCGTGGGGGCGCAAGACGAAGAAGGCCGGAGGTAGCGAGGCCTTCTTCGGCTACTCGATGCACGGGATGGTGCGCGCACCGAGGCTCGATACCGGCTACGGGGACTGCCCCGGCTTTGGTTGACATCTAACGTGGGCCGACGGTCCACGGGAAGGATGTCGCAATGCCGAAGCACTACCCGCCCGAGTTCAAGCGTGACGTTGTCGCGGTCGCCCGCACCAGCGGCCTGACCCAGGAGGAGATCGCCCGAGACTTCGGGATCTCGACCCACTCGGTCCAGCGCTGGGTCAAGCAGGCCGACGTCGACGACGGCATCACCGAGGGCACCACCACCGCTGCCCAGGACGAGCTGAACGCGTTGAAGCGTCGCAACCGGGTGCTCGAGCAAGAGGTCGAGATCCTGCGTCGCGCGACGGCGTACTTTGCCAAGGATGCGGCCCCAAAATGACCTACCCGCTGGTCCTCGACCTCGCCGACGACGGGATCCCCGTCACGGTGACCTGCCGGGTGGTGGGCTTCTCCACCGCAGGGTTCTACAAGTGGCGCGCCAACCCGATCTCGAACCGTGACTGGGATGACGCCCACCTGATCAACGCCATCATCGACATCCACGCCGACGATCCCGAGTTCGGCTACCGGTTCATCGCCGACGAACTCGAAGCCGCCGGCCACGTCGCGTCGGAGAACCGGGTGCACCGGCTGTGTTCGCTGCAAAAGGTCGCCTCGTCCATCCTGCGCAAGCAGCGCGGGTCCGGCAAGACCCCCGGGCCGCCGGTCCACGACGACCACGTCAACCGGATCTTTCACGCCGAGCGGCCCGATCAGATCTGGCTGACCGACATCTCCGAGCACCCCACGGGTGAGGGCAAGCTCTACATCTGCGCGGTCAAAGACGTCTGCTCCCGCCGCATCGTGGGGTATGCGATCGGGCCGCGCATGACCTCTCAGCTGGCCGACGCGGCGCTGCGCACCGCGATCGCCAGACGCCGACCGACCGGCACCGTCGTTGTTCACTCCGATAGGGGCGGTCAGTTCCGATCACGCCGCTACCAGCGAACCCTGCGGGCCCACGGGCTGATCGGATCGATGGGCCGGGTGTCCTCCGCGGGCGACAACGCCGCGATGGAGAGCTTCTTCGCGCTGCTGCAGAAGAACGTCCTCAACCGCCACACCTGGACCACCCGCGAGGAGTTGCGCCTCGCGGTCATCATCTGGATCGAACGCACCTATCACCGTCGCCGTCGGCAACGCGCACTTGGCCGTCTCACCCCGGTCGAGTTCGAAGCCCTCATCGGCAACACTGACCTTGCTCGCGCAGCATGACCCCGCACAACCGCCGTCAACCAAAGTCTGGGCAGACCCACGAGTCCGAACCGCTACTGCTCGAGTATCTGGACCTCACCCCGGCATCTACGGATCTCGTTCGCTCCACCTTGGCCATGATCGACGGGATGCGTGCCGCCGGTAGCGAGGTCACCGAACTCATCGTCGACCGCCACTACAGCTACAAGCGTAACGAGCGCTGGGCCGAGGAACTCCGCAAGCGTGGGGTCCGCCAGGTGCTCGACCTGCGCAGCGAGGACTGCACAGGGTTCGAGGACGCGGACAACGCCCGCGTCGCCGCCGGCGTACCCCACTGCCCGTCGACTCCCGAGCACCTCGGGCGACTTGCGCGGCCTGGCCCCGCCGAGAAGCGCCCGAGGTCGCTCTGTGGCCCGGACGGTGCTGACGCCCGCTACGACGACCGGATGGCGAAGCTGAACCTGTTCCGCGAGCAGATCGAGCTTCGCCAGAGGTTCGCGCTCGAACGGCACGGACCGGGCAACGGCAACCCGCTCGACAGCCGTTGGGGGTGCCCGGCGGCCGCCGGAAAGCTCGGGTGCGAGCTCCGACCTGGAACGGTCGAGGCCGCGACCCCCCTCGGCCTACCTGTCGTCGAGGGACCGGCAGACCTCTCGCCACTCCCGAAGGTCTGCACGCAGCGAACCGTGACCCTGCGTCACCAGGACCTTCAGCCCAAGCTTCAGCAGGAGCACTACTGGGGCAGTCACGACTGGGAGGTGTCCTACGCACGCCGATCCCGGGTCGAAGGGTTCTTCGGCACGCTCAAGGACGCCTCCGTCGGCAACCTCCGCCGCGACGCGTTCCGAGGCGACTGCCTTGGTGTCAACGGACATCGGGATCTCCCCGGTGGCGGACGTGAGACCTCCCCGGTGGTGGACAGCAGTTCTCCCCAGCCGCGGACATGAGATCTCCCCACGGGGTCAGGCCAGGGGCGTCACCCCCTTGCCGTCGCGGGCTTGGGCGAACCGGTAGGAGTCGCCGTCGGTGACCACGACGTGGGCGTGGTGCATGAACCGGTCGACCGCGGCGGTGGCGATGGTGGTGGGCAGCAGCTGGTCGAACCCGCCGGGGTGGATGTTGCTCGAGATGGCGACCGAGCGACGTTCGTAGGCAGCATCGATCACGCGGAACAGCGCTTCGGCGGCCTCGGCGGGGACGGGGAGCAGGCCGATGTCATCGATGACGACCAGGTCGGCCTTCAACACCCGGTTGACGGCTTTGGCGACCGAGTCGTCCGCACGATGTCGGGTGACGAGCCGGCCGAGGGACTCGATGGTGAACCACGCGACCATCAGCCCGTCATCGATTGCGGCCTGACCGAGGGCTTCGAGCAGGTGTGACTTCCCGGTCCCGGACGGTCCGACCACGGCCAGGTTCTCGGCCCGCCGGACCCATTCGAGGGTGCGTAGCGCCTGTTGGGTCGCCGCCGGGATCGTCGAGGCGGTCTCGCGCCAGGTGTCGAAGGTCTTGCCGGTCGGAAACCCGGCCCGGCGTCGGCGGTTGCGGATGGTGGCGGCGTCCCGGCCTTGCGCTTCCTCGGCGAGCAGGACCCGGACGAGCTCGGCAGGTTCCCAACGTTGCGCTTTGGCGGTGGGCAGCACGTCGACGGCGGCCTTGCGCAGGTAGGGCAGCCGCAGCCGTCGGGCGAGCGCTTCGACCTCGGCGTCGAGGGCTTGGGACTTCGAGACGGTCATCGGCCGACCTCCGCCCAACGCGACGTGCCGGTCTGCAGCGAGTGGCCCTCGACGAGCGGGACCACGACCCCGTCACCGTTGCTGCGACGCCGATGCCGCAGGATCGAGGCGAGATCGCCTTCGGCGAACCGGCCGGCCTGCGCGGCGGCAGCCAGCGCGGCGTCGACCTCGGCCTGGTCGTAGACCGCGGCGAACTCGACCGCCTGGTTCATCTTCATCCGAACCCGCGCGGTCCCGGCCGCAGCGGCGGCGGTCAACCAGGCCGCCGCTCCCGGCCCGAGCGCGAGGAACGCGGCCTCGCCCGGCGTGCGAGGCGCCGGGCGGTGCTCGAGAATCTTCGACGCCGACCGGGGCGGGTAGTGCGATAGATCCAGCCGCGGCGTGCCGGGGGTGGAGACCAGGTGGCGGGCGACCTCGGTCACGCCGTCACGGCCCTGGTGGGCGATGACGACCTCGTCGCCGTCGACGCGGACGAACACGGTCTGGTCGATCAGCTGGTGTGGGACCGAGTAGCGCACCCCACCCAGCGAGATCACCGAACTGCGCGACACCACCCGGGTTTCGCCCAACGCGGCCACGTAGGGGTCACGGGGCACCGGGTGGAGCCGTGCCTGTTCCTCGGCGAGCATGTCGACCGGGGGCCGGCCGGTCTCACGATGCGGGCGGGCGTTGATGTGCTCACACCACATGGCGGCCTCAGCCCGCAGCTCGGCGAAGCTGTGGTAGGCGTCGCGCAGGTTCGCCGTGGTCGGGACCAGATCCGCCTTCGCGATCCGCACAGTCGCTTCCGAGCCGCCCTTGGACTCCGGATCGGCCGGCACGCAGGTGGTGATCTGGGTGCCGTAGTGGCGGCCCGCGGCGGCCATGTCGGGATGGCGGACCGGGATCCCGGCGACATGCTCGGCCGTGACGGTCTTCTCGTTGTCGGTCAACGTGTAGGTCGCGATGCCCTCCACCCGACGGAACGTCTCGTCCAGGCACGACAGCACGGTCGGCAGGGTGCGGTCCCACACCGGGATCACCACCCGGAAACGGCTCCACGCCAGCCAGGCACAAAACAGCAGCGTCGCCCGCCCGGCGATCCTCGGTCCGGTGCCCCAGTCGAACTGCAACCAGCCGCCCGGTTCAGTGATCCAGGGCCGATACACCCGACGTCGTCCCGCCGCGTAGTGGTACTTGGCCTCGGCAACCGCCCGGCGCGTCGTGCGGTCGGTGCCGTCAAACCCCATCGCGGTCAGCCGCTCGTGCACGACATCGGCCCGGATGTCGCCCTCGGAACGTTCGACGAGCTCTTCGATCTTGGCCCGGTAGCCGTCGATCATCGACGGCCGCGGCACGCTGGCCGACGGGTCGGCAGCCGCGGCACGGCGCTCGACGTAATGCTTGACGGTGTGGTGGTCGCAGCCAGCCAACCTGGACGCGCCGCGGTAGGTGCCCACGAGGTCGTAGGCCTCCAAAATCTCCATGATCTCTCCGGCAGACTTGATCCCGATCCCTCCTGGTCGGCGACGCTTCAGCACCGCCGTCGTACCGGGAGGGATCACTCGTTCACGACAACCGTGACGAGCACAACGGACAACACCGGGGAGATCTGATGTCCGCGGGGAGCTTTCGTGTCCGCCACCGGGGAGGTCCGCTGTCCGCCTACGGGGAGAATCTCATGTCCGCCGACACTTGGACTCCGCCTCCTCCACGTCGGCTTGTCCTCCGCCGTCACCAACGTGCGCCTCGCCCGCAAGTGGCACCTCAAGACCGGCAACCGGCTCGACCTCCCGGACGTACTGTTCGCAAGTTTCGACCCGCCCACCGAGTTCGCCCTCGAAGACGCTGCCTGATCCACCACGCCCGGACGCCACTGCACCGTCGTCGCAGTGGTGTCCTGCGCTCTCGCGGCGGGCAGCACACGGCGCGAGACGCCTCAGCCTCAGCACCACCTGAAGACCCTGGGGACGGACACCTCGCCATCCGCGGTGTCACGCAACTGCCGCGCAGCTGAACGGGTCGATACCGCCGTGCGTGCGCTGACGGGCGGTCCTCCACCCACGGGCACCCGGCACAACCCTGGTCGCGGCGAAGTTCGAGGGCGAGGTCATGCGTGGCGTCTGATCCGGTGACTCGCGGCCGTACCGCCTACGCCATGACGGCCGGCTCGAAGCGTTGGCACACACTCGGCAACCTCTCCACACCGATCGCCCTGTCAACGGACTCGTCGCCGTCGCGGAACACGTCGATGATTGGCAACATCACCGCACTCCGGTGGCCATCCTGAGACGCACCGACGAAGGGCGAAGCAGTCATGGACTGGGAAGCAGTGGCAACGATCACCGCGCTCCTCGGTGTGGTCGTGACCTTCTTCTTCAACATCCGGTCGAATCGACTGACGCGACAGGGGCTTGACCAAGACCGAGAACTGGCCCGTCAGCGCATGGAACAGGACCAGGCGGTCGCCGAAGCCACCGCGACCCGCTCCGAGCGGGCCGCCGAGGTGGCCGAAGAGCACTCCTCGCGCATCGTGGACGCCCTCGAGAAGATCGCCGCCAGTGGAAGCGTCAGCGCCCACAGCGCACCGGCATCCAAAGTGAGATGGCAGCTGCGCCACGAACAAGGCGACCGGTACCGCCTGACGAACGAGGGCGATCTCACCGCACACACCGTCGAGCTCGACACCGACGAGACCCTGCCACTGCATGCCCTCGAGGGCGACCCCGACGAGGTCGGGCCTGGCGAGGCACTCAGCTTCATCGCTTCCACCTCCATGCATACCCGTGACCGAACCCTCACCGTCACCTGGGCCGAAGCCAACACCGATCACCGCCAACGCTGGCGCAACCCCCTCCCCCCACGTCCCTCACGCCGAGCCTGAGCCGCACAATCCAGACGCCGGCTCATCGCCAGCGGCAGCCGACCGCGACCAGGAGACCTGCAAGCGGACACGACAGAGACCCCGCCGAATACTCGGCGGGGTCTCGTCTCTGCAGGCGTCGATCGCGCCCTGGTTCCGTGCGATGGAGGCGTGGACAGGACCCGGTTCCGTCGCTCCCTTGGTGGAGCGGCGGTCGGTCGCCCGTCCCCTCGGCGCGGCCCTTGGTGGCCGATCCGGAGGCGCGTTCATCACACGAGCTTGGGAGGCGTCCGGGGAGGTGCACCCTCCGTCGAACGTCTCGCGGTGGAGCTGCCGGGAGTCGAACCCGGGTCCCGCGGTCCCGAAGCTCGGGGCTCTACGTGCGTAGGTCCTGGATGATCTCGGATGCGGTGCTCCAGGGCCAGACAGCTTCCGCATCCATACCGTCGAAGATTTCCCACGGGTGCCCGACGGTCGGAGCACCCACGGTGGAGCCTCGTGATGTCGATCCGGTCCCCCTACGAGGCGTCAGGGGCGGATCGTCGCGGGTGTTTAGGCCGCGAGGGCCAGGTCAGTGTCCTTGGCAGTTATGGTTTCCCACGCGTTTTGTCGAGGTCGCGTGAGCACCCTCGGCACGCTCCCATGGCAACGGACTGACCACGGTCGAGACCGAATCAGCCCCAGGAGTGAAACAGGGTCGTGGTGCGCGATCGACGCTCTGCAGTTCTCAAACCGGCCGTGTGGTGCTTCGACCGGGCCCAGAAGTATAACTCGCCCCGCCACGGCCGCCAGCGGTTGTTGACCGGACGGCCACCGACGCGGCGGCCGCGACGGGGGGTCGAGCCGTACCCGAGGGGCACCTGTCGGCTGGGATCGCCGCCATCGAAGCGGCTGGGATCGCCGCCATCGAAGCGGCTGGGATCGCCGCCATCGAAGCGGCTGGGATCAACGCCGCTGCTTGAGCGCCCGCTCGATCTCGCGCTGCGCGTCGCGCTTGGCGGCCGTCTGGCGCTTGTCGGCGACGTTCTTGCCGCGTCCGACCGCGAACTCGAGCTTGGCCCGTCCACTGCGGAAGTACAGCCGGGTGGGCACCAGCGACACGCCCTTGGTCTCCACGGCGGAACGCAACCGTTCGAGCTCACGACGATGCAGCAGCAGCTTGCGCGGCCGGACCGGGTCGTGGTTGTTGCGGTTGCCGTACTCGTACTCGGGAATGTGGGCCTGCATCAGCCAGGCCTGCCCGTCACGGTCGACCTTGACCCACGCCTCGGTGAGCGAACCCTTGCCGCCCCGCAGCGACTTGACCTCGGTGCCCACGAGCGCCAGGCCGGCCTCGTAGCTGTCGTCGAGGTGGTAGTCGAAACGGGCACGACGGTTGCTGACGATCAGCTTGGTGCCGTCGCCCTTGCCCTGCTGCTGCTTCGTCTTCGCCATGACCGGCGAGCGTAGCGGCGGAAGCGCGGGCGGTCCCGACCGCGGTCAGCAGCCGAGGTACGGGCACGGGTCGGTGCGGCTGCCACCCTTCCAGATCTCGAAGTGCAGGTGCGGCCCGGTCGAGTGGCCCGTCGAGCCCTCGTAGCCGAGGACCTGGCCCTTGCTGACCGAGCTGCCGGTCCCGACCGCGAGGCTCGACATGTGGCCGTACAGCGACAGGTCGCCGTCGAGGTGGTCGACGATCACGCACAGGCCGTAGCCGCCGCCGCAATTGGTGGTGTGCACCACGCCGGCCCGGCTGGCCAGGATCGGTGGGGTCCCTCCGAGCTGGCTGGTGCAGGCGATGTCGACGCCCTGGTGCATGCGCCCCCAACGGGTGCCGAATCGCGAGGTGACCCGGCCGCACGCGGCCGGCCACCCCCACGACGAGCCGGTCGACGGCGGACTCGCCTGGCCTCCGCCCCCACTGCCGGCTCCACCGCCGCTCCCGCCGGAGCCCGAGCCGCTCCCCCCGCCGGCGCTGCCGCCGCTGGCGCCACTCCCCGACCCGGAGCCACTCCCCGACCCGGAGCCGGAGCCGCCGCTCGAAGCACTGCCACCGTTCGTACCGCTGCCACCCGAGCTCGAGCCGCCGCCCCCCGCGTTCGAGCCGCTCCTGGTCTCGGCCTCGCGTGCCGCGCGCGCCTCGGCCTCGCGGCGCTCTGCCGCCTCGCGGCGCTCTGCCGCCTCGCGGCGCTCGGCGGCCTCGCGGTCCCGACGCTCCTGCTCGATGCGCTCCTGGGCCGCCCGCTCCTCGGCGGCGCGTTCGCGGGCGGCCTGCTCCTCGGCCTCGCGCTGCGCGGCCTCCTGCGCCCGTCGGCGGGCGAGCGCGGCGATCTCGCCCTCGAGTCGTTCGGCGTCGGCCCCGACCGCGACGAGGTGGGCCTCGATGCTCGAGCGGTCCTCGAGGATCGCCTCGAGCGCCGCCTGCTGCTCGGTGCGCCGCTCGGCGACGACCAGCGTCTGCGCCTGCTGCTCGGCCACGGCCCGCGCGACCGCATCCGCGGCGCCTGCGGCCTGGGCCTCGTGGTGCTGCGCGTCCGCGGCCGCCTGCTCGGCGGCCGCCACCTGCTGCTCGGCGGTGACGCGCAGACGCTCCGCCTCGTGGCGTTGCGCGGCCACGGTCTCGAGCAGCCGGACCACCTCCTCGACGAGGTCCCGGTCGTTGGACATGACCCGGCCGACGTAGGTGGAGGTGTTGAGGAAGTCGGCGATGTCGCGCACCCCGGTGAACACCTCGGTGAACGACACCTGGCCGTACTTGAACGCTGCCCGGATGCGGGCGTCGAGGCGCTGCTGCTGCTCGGCCAGTTCGTCCTCGGTGGCCTCGAGCTCCCGCGTGAGCCGACGCAACGCCGTCCTGGTGGCGGCCGCGTGCCGCTCCGCGTCCTCGGCGGCCTCCGTGGCCTCGGCGGCGGCGGCGCGGGCGGCGTCCAGGTCCGCGCGCGCGGTCGTCAACTCGTCCTGGCGCGCGCCGAGTTCGCGCTCGGCCTGCTGCAGCGCGGCATCGGCCGCGGCCAGGCGGCCCCGGGCGTCGTGCTCCTGGGTACGGACCTCGCCCAGCTGCTCACGACCGGCCTCCGCCTGACGTTGACGCTCGGCGAGCTCGCGTTCGAGGTCGGCAGGTTGCGCCGTGGCCACGGCCGGCAACAACAGCAGCGCGGCCGTCCCGGCGAGGAGACGACGCAGTCGGCGCGACACGGCCACGGCCCTCATTCCACTGGACGACCGGGCACGCTAACACCAGGGTGCATGCACAACAACACACCTCGTGTCACCCGGGCACCGCGTCCACCGGTCCACGGCCGCTCGGGGAGCGGACGTCCCGCCCGCCGGACGACACCGTCGGGGCCGAGGCGTCAGACGTCCAGGAAGCGGCGCAGGGCGACGACCGAGGAGAACGCCGCGATCCCGACGCCCGCGGCGAGCAGCCACGGTCCGACGGCGATGACGTGCGCGGCGTCGATGAAGGGCATCAGTTCGATGTCGCGACGCAACTGGGCGGCGACGCGGGGCACCGAGGCGTACAGCAGGCCCCACGACAGGAAGGCACCGAGCACCCCGGCGAGGACCCCCTCGAGCACGAACGGCAGGCGGATGTACCAGTTGCTCGCGCCGACGAGCTTCATGATCGAGGTCTGCTCGCGCCGGGCGAAGGCCGCGACCCGGATCGTGTTGGCGATCAGCACCCCGGCCGCGACCAGCTGGATCGCCGCGACGATCAGCGCGGCGTTGCGGATCACGTTGGTGAAACGCAGGAACTGGTCGAGCACCTGACGCTGGTCGACGATCTCCTCGACGCCCGGGTAGGCCTCGAACTGCTCGGCGATGACGTTGAACAGCTGCGGGTTCTCCAGGCGCACCCGGAACGAGGCCGGCAGGACGTCCGGGTCGACCGACTCGACGAGGTTGGGCTGGTCACGGAACAGCTCGACGAACCGGTCGTAGGCGTCCTGCTTGGACTCGAAGAACACCTCGGCGACCACCGGCTGGTCCTCGAGGTCCTCGCGCAGCTGCTGCTGCTGCTCGTCGGTGATCTCCGGGCAGGTGCGACCGTCGCAGAGGAAGATCGACACCTCGACCTGACCGACCCAGTCATCGGTGGCGAGCTCGACCTGGTCGGAGAGCAACAGACTGGCCCCGAGCAGCGTCAGCGAGACGGTGACCGACAGGATCACCGCGACCGTCATCATGAGGTTGCGCCGGAGACCGACGAAGGCCTCCTGCAGGATGTAGCGCCAACGCGCGGACATACGCTGTCCTTGTTCCTTCGAGCCTTGCGTGCAGGCAGCGCCGGACCGCCGCCGGGGCGGTGTCGACGCGGGGATCGTCAGCCGGCGTAGCCGTAGACGCCGCGGGACTGGTCACGGACCACCACGCCGTTCTCGAGCTCGACGACGCGCCGGCGCATCGAGTCGACGATGTGCTGGTCGTGGGTCGCCATCACCACGGTGGCACCCGTGCGGTTGATCCGGTCGAGCAGCTTCATGATGCCGACCGAGGTCGACGGGTCGAGGTTCCCCGTCGGCTCGTCGCAGAGCAGGATGCGCGGGTGGTTGACGAACGCCCGGGCGACCGAGACCCGCTGCTGCTGGCCACCGGAGAGCTCGTGCGGCTGAGCCTTCGCCTTGCTGTCGAGTCCGACCAGCTCCAGCACCTCGGGCACGCGCCGGTCGATCTCGCGCCGGTGCTTGCCGATGACCTCCATCGCGAACGCGACGTTCTCGTAGACGGTCTTGTTCGCGAGCAGCTTGAAGTCCTGGAAGACGTAGCCGATCTCGCGACGCAGCATCGGGACCTTCCACGAGCGCAGGGTGCCGAGGTTCTTGCCGGCCACCCAGATCTCACCCTCGTCGGGGCGCTGCTCGTGGGTGAGCAGCTTCATGAAGGTGGACTTGCCGGACCCGGACGGGCCGACGACGAACACGAACTCGCCCTTGGCGACCTCGAGGGACACGTCGGCGAGTGCCACGACCTCGTCGTCGGCGCCGCGCTTGAAGGTCTTGGTGACGTTGCGGAGCGTGATCACGACGGATCCTCCGACGGGGACGACGAGCACGTCGTCGACGAGGTGCTGGCGCCGCCCGGATCGGGTGCGACGGAACGGGGCGACGGCCGGCGCCAAGGGGGCGGCCGTCGGTCGACCGGGCAGCGTATCGAAGGCCCGCCCTTCAGCGGGACCCGAAACGCGCGTCAGGCCTCCTGCGCCTCGCGGACGCGTCAGGCCTCCTGCGCCTCGCGGACGCGTCAGGCCTCCTGCGCCTCGCGGACGCGGCGACGCAACTCGGCCTCGATGAGGCCGTCGAGGTCGCCGTCGAGGACCGACTGCACGTTGCCGGTCTCGTGCTCGGAGCGCAGGTCCTTGACCATCTGGTACGGGTGCAGCACGTAGCTGCGGATCTGCGAGCCGAACCCGACGTTCTGCACCGCGCCACGCAGCTCGTCGAGCTGTTCGGCGCGCTTGAGTCGCTCGAGCTCGGCCAGCTTCGCCTTGAGCACGCGCAGCGCGGCCGCCTTGTTCTGGTGCTGGGACTTCTCGTTCTGACAGCTCGCGACCAGGCCGGTCGGCAGGTGCGTGATCCGCACCGCCGAGTCGGTGGTGTTGACCGACTGACCGCCAGGACCCGACGAGCGGTAGACGTCGACCCGGATGTCCTCGTCGGGGACGGCGACCTCCTCGTCGACCTCCGGCAGGACCGGGACCACGTCCACCAGCGCGAACGACGTCTGCCGGCGCGCCTGGGAGTCGAACGGGCTGATGCGGACCAGCCGGTGCACGCCGTGCTCGGCGTTGAGCCAGCCGTAGGCGTCGGCGCCGCGCACCTCGAAGGTGGTCGACTTCAGCCCCGCCTCCTCGCCGTAGGACTGGTCGAACACCTCGGTGTCGAACCCCCGCGTCTCCGCCCAGCGCAGGTACATCCGCTGCAGCATCTGCGCCCAGTCCATGGCGTCCACACCGCCTTCGCCGGCGTGGATGGAGACGATGGCGTCGTCGTGGTCGTGCTCGCCACCGAGCATGGTCGCGATCTCGAACCGGTCGAGTTCGGCGGCGACCGCCTGCAGACCGGCGACCACCTCGTCGGCCGAGCCCTCGTCACCCTCCTCGGCCGCGAGCTCGTCCAGCACCTCGAGGTCGTCGAGGCGGGCCACCAACGCGTCGTAGCGTTGCACGTCACCCTCCACGCGGGAGAGCTCCGTGGTCACCCCCCGGGCCCGGTCCGGGTCGTCCCACAGGCCCGGCGACCCCGCCAGCTCCTGCAGCTCCTCGAGCCGCTGCCGCTTGCCGGCGATGTCGAGGTCGGACTCGAGTTGCGCGACGCGGCCGCGCGACGCGGCGATGTCGTCGGCGTGGGTGTCCGGCATGGACCTTCGGCTCCTGCAGCGAGTGGTCGAGCGCACGCCGCAGGACCGTCCCCGGTCCGCGGCGCACCGGCGTCGATGCTACCGAGCGGCGCCGACGCCCCCGCGCGACGCCGCCGGAGGGTGTCCGTGCACCACCCGCCGCCCGGGCGGACGGACCGATCCGCGCTCCGCGCGATCGAGCGCTGGGCGCGCGCCGACGGGGCGAACGGCAACCTCGCGCCGCGGTTCGCCGTCACGTCGTTCGGAGCGGCACGACGCGCGTGTTCCGCCCGATAGCCGCGAGGAGCCGTCATGGAACACCTGCTCGTGGTCGCCGGCGTTCTGGCGACCGCCACCTTCGCCACCGGGGTGCTGCTGCCGGTGCTCGCCCGTCGGGAGGCGTCCGACGACGCCCGTGCGGAGGTCCACCGCAGCCTCACCGACGAACTGTCGGCCGGCCGCCCGGGTGCCGTGGCGCGCTGACCGGGGTCCGGCACCGTGCAGTAACGTTCCCGACCCGGGAGGCGCCCGTCGTCCCGGGTCGGCCGCGTGACGACCCGCGCCGGCCGTGAAGGAGTCGGCCGTGTCCGCGTTCCCGTCCGGCGCGTCCGGCCCGGAGGTGGCCCACCGCGACCTGCAGGCCCTGCCGAAGGTCGAACTGCACGTCCACCTCGAGGGCTCGATCGCCGCACCGACCGCCGTGGACCTCGCCCGCCGACACGGCGAGGACCCCGAGCAGGTGCTCGAGGTCGTCCGCGGGGACGACGGGGAACTGGGCTATCCGTCGCCCTTCCGGGACTTCGACCACTTCGTCACGACCTTCCTGGCCACGACCCGGCAGGTGCGGACGCCCGACGATCTGGCCACGGTCGCCGCCGCCTTCGCCCGGGGGCAGGCCGCGCAGGGCGTGCGCTGGACCGAGGCCACCTTCACCGCCCTCACCCTCGTCGACAACGGCATGGAGCCGGCCGCGATGTGGCAGGCGCTGCGGGAGGGCTTCGCGGAGGTCCCCGACACCCGTGTCGGCCTGATCGTCGACAGCGTCCGCAACCTCGGTGTCGAGGCCAGCCACCGGACCGTCGCACTCGTGGAGGCGGCCGACGCGCCGATCGTCGGTCTCGGCCTGACCGGGGTGGAGGGTTCGGTCCCCGAGCGCGAGTTCGCCCACCTGCGCGAGGCGGCCGACACGCTCGGCCTCGGCCTGGCCGTGCATGCCGGCGAGACCGGCACCCCCGACAACGTCCGTGCCGCCCTCGACGAGCTCGGGGCGCAGCGCATCGGACACGGCATCGCCGCCGCGCAGGACCCGTCGCTGCTCGAGCGACTCGCGCGCGAGGGCGTCGTGCTCGAGGTGTGCCCGAGCTCCAACGTGACCCTGTCGATCGTGCCCGACCTCGACGCCCATCCGCTGCCGGCCCTGTGGGCGGCCGACGTCCCGGTCACCATCAACAGCGACGACCCGCCGTTCTTCGCCACCACCCTGAGCGAGGAGCTCCTCATCGCGAGCCGACTGTTGGCGCTCACCCGACGGGGACTGGCCGACCTGCAGCGCCGCGCGATGCGCGCCGCCTTCGCCCCGGCGGACGTCCGCAGGCAGGTCCTGCGGCAGATCGACGCCTGGGACGCCGGCTGGGACGTCTGACCCGCCGGCGTCCCCGTCGACGTCAGGCCTTCGTGGCGCTCGTGACGATGTCGAAGTGCCACAGCTCGGATCCCGTCGCGGCCGGCCCGCCACCGGAGCCACCCGGCGCACCGCCGCCGGCTCCCTGCGGCCCACCGCCGGCGGGGACGCCGGGGTGACCGCCGCCCTCGCTGGCCTCCGCACGCGCCGCCTCGCCCTGGCTCTGCGCGTGCCCCTTCTGGAACGCCTGCGAGTTCATCCAGTTCTCGAACGACTCCTCGTCGCGCCAACGGGTGACGACGAGGTAGCGATCGAAGCCCTCGGTCGGGCGCAGCAGCTCGAACGACTCGAAGCCGTCGACCTTCTCCACCTCACCGGCACGGGCGGAGAAGCGCTGTTCGAGCACCTCGCCCCGGCCCTCGGGCACCTGCAGGACGTTGATCTTCACGACGGACACGGCGGGTTCCTCTGCTCGCGTCGAGGGCCGGAACCGGCCCTCGCCCGGACGGCCACGTCGGACCGTCACCTGGACCACGAGCCTAGGGCGTCGACGTCGACGCGGCCCCTCGGCGCCCGGTCGACGGCTCGTCCAGCCGCCGCCCGGGTTCACCACCCGAGCGTGCCCGGACCTCCCTTGAACGGTCCGACGACGCGCGAGGTGATCCAGCCGCCGTAGAAGTCGCCCTCGACGGCCCGGACGGTCTCGCCGTCGACCGTGATCCGCTCGACCCGTTGCGGGTAGAAGGCGAGATGGTCGGCGAGTCGCCGGAAGGCCGCGGTCGGCTGGGGGTACCACCAGCACACCTGGGGCAGTCGTTCGTCCCCGACGACGAGGTCCGCGTAGGCGGCCTGCCCCTTGTACTCGCACCAGCTCCGCGCCGCCGAGGGCGCCAGGCACGTCCGGTCGACGTCGTGGGGTGGCAGGTAGTAGACGGGTGGATGGGAGGTCTCGCACACCCGCAGCGCCCGCCGGCTGTCGGCGACGATTCGTCCGGCGTGCGTGACGACCACGTGCTCCTCGCTCGGGTCGAGGACCGGCGGGCGTGGGTAGTCCCAGACCGATTCCTGGCCGGGACCGACGGGATCGGGGCGCGGACGTCGCAAGGAAGCTTCCTCGTCGTGCGGGGGCTCGCGGAGGGGTTCGAGACGTGCGGTCGCGTGGATCCGTACGCTCCCGCCCCCGGGCGTCCCGACAGCGACGAGGCAGCAGATGGTCAAGATCCCCGACGCGGCCGAGCACCGTCGCCGGTTCGCCGCGCTGCCGTTGAGCGAGCGGCGGGCCGTCGTGCGGGCCGTGAACCGGGGCGTGGCGGTCGACAAGCGCAAGCACGCCCCGCTGGCGGTCGTCCTCGCCCGGCGGCAGATGCGCCTGTGGCGGTGGGCATGGGTCTGCGGTGCCGCCATCGGCGCGATCGGCGTCGTGGACGGCTGGCAGGCCATGCTCGTCAACGCGCTCATCGGCACGACCATGCTCGGCCTGGTCGGTCGTCACTGGTTCGTGCGTGCCCGTCGGGCCGAGCAGGCCAACCTCGCCCTGGCCGAGGGCCGCGGCCGAGGCCAGAAGCGCTCGTCCTCCGGGCGCGCCCGGGCGGGCGCCCACGCGACCGGTACGGCGCCCCCCGCACGCGAGCGCCTGCGCGAACGCCTCGGACGCGGCCGGCCGCGTCGCTCGGACCCGGCCGGCCGTTGACGACTCACGCCCGCAACAGACCGCGGGCGACCTCGGTGACGTGCTCGACCGTGAAGCCGAACACCTCGAACAGCTTCTCGGCGGGTGCGGAGGCCCCGAAGCGTTCCATGGCGACGATCACGCCGGCGTCGCCGACCCAGCGTTCCCAGCCGAAGCCGGCGGCGGCCTCGACCGCGACCCGGGCCCGCACCTGCGGCGGCAGCACCTCGTCGCGGTAGGCCTGGTCCTGGGCCGCGAAGCGCTCCCACGACGGCATCGACACGACCCGGGCGGCCACGCCGTCGGCCGCCAACTGCTCGGCCGCGCCGAGGCACAGCTGCACCTCGGAGCCGGTGCCGATCAGCACCACCTGCGGGTCGGCGCCCTCGTCGCCGTCGGGGTGCACGTCACGCAGCACGTAGGCGCCGCGCTCGACCGCACCCTCGGGCCGGTCCCCCAGCGGCGGCAGGCCCTGCCGCGTCAGCGCCAGCACGCTCGGGCCGTCGTGCTCGAGCGCCAGCTTCCAGGCGGCGACGGTCTCGGCGCCGTCGGCGGGCCGCAGCACCGTCAGGCCCGGGATCGCCCGCAGCGCCGGCAGGTGCTCGACCGGCTGGTGGGTGGGGCCGTCCTCACCCAGGCCGATCGAGTCGTGGGTCATCACGTAGACGACCCGCTGCTGCATCAACGCCGAGAGGCGGATCGCCGGCCGGCAGTAGTCGGTGAAGATCAGGAAGGTGGCGACGTAGGGGATCACCCCGCCGTGCAGTGCCATGCCGTTGGCGATCGACGCCATCGCGTGCTCGCGCACCCCGAACCGGACGTTGCGACCGGTGCGGTCGGTGGCGCTGAAGTCCCCGCCGCCCTCGACGTCGGTGTTGTTGGACGCCGCGAGGTCGGCCGATCCGCCGAACAGCTCCGGGACCCGCTCGGCGATCGCGTTGATCACCGCGCCGGAGTGCTGGCGGGTGGCCGCCTTGTCGTCCAGCGTCGGCAACGCGTCGGTCCAGTCCGCCGGCAGCTCACCGCGCACGACGCGCCGCTCGAACTCGTCGGCCAGTTCCGGGTGCGCCTCGCGGTACGCGGCGAAGCGCTGCTCCCAGGCCTCGCGGCGCTCGCGGCCACGCTCGGACAGGTCGAGGTGGTCGCGCACGTCGTCGGGGACGGTGAACGGCTCCAGGTCCCAGCCCATGGCCTGCTTGGTCGCGGCGATCTCGTCGGGGCCCAGCGGGGAACCGTGGGCCTTGGACGTCCCGGCCTTGTTGGGCGCCCCGTGACCGATGACGGTCCGCACGGCGATCAACGACGGACGCTCGTCGGCGTCCGCGGCCGCGATCGCGGCCCGCAGCGCGTCGAGATCGGTGACGTCCTCGACCCGCTGGGTGTGCCAGCCGTAGGCGTCGAAGCGGGCCAGCACGTCCTCGGTGAAGGCGATCTCGGTGCGGCCGTCGATGGTGATGGCGTTGTCGTCGTAGAGGTAGGTGAGGCGACCGAGCCGCAGGTGGCCGGCGAGCGAGGCGGCCTCGGCGGCGACACCCTCCATCAGGTCACCGTCGGAGACGATGCCGTAGACCCGGTGGTCGACGATCTCGTGCCCGGGCCGGTTGAACTCGGCGGCGAGCCGCTCGGCGGCCAGCGCCATCCCGATGCCGTTGGCCACGCCCTGACCGAGCGGGCCGGTCGTGGTCTCGACCGCGTCGAGCAGGAAGTTCTCCGGGTGCCCCGCCGTCGGCGAACCCCACTGGCGGAAGTGCTGCAGGTCGTCGAGGTTCGGACGCGCGAAGCCGGCCAGGTGCAGCGCGGCGTACAGCAGCATCGACCCGTGCCCGGCGGAGAGCACGAAACGGTCGCGGTCGGGCCAGTCGACCTGGGTCGGGTCGAGCCGCATCACCTCGTTGAACAGCACGTACGCCATCGGTGCGCACCCCATCGGCATCCCGGGGTGCCCGGAGTTCGCCTGTTGGACGGCGTCCATGGCCAGGGTGCGGACGGTGTCGATGGACCGCTGGGCGAGTTCGGCGGACATGCGTGCTCCGGGGTGGGGCGACAGGATGGTCACGGACCGGTCGGAAACGTTTTCGTCCGACGGCGGACACGTACCCGGCCAGTCTGCCACAGGTGTGACGCGCCGTCGCGTGACGGTCGATGGCGGCCGTGCCCACGGCGGCGCTTATCCTCGGCCGCCCGCCCGGGAGAGGCCGACCATGCCACCACTGACCCAGCGCCTCACCCTCCGGCTCGCGCTGGAGAACGCGCCCGGCATGCTGGCCCGGGTGACCGGCGTGCTCGAGGCGTGCGGCGCCGAACTGCTCGCCACCCAGCGCACCGACGAGCAGCGCCACGTGGTCTTCCGCGACGTGACCGTCGAGGTCCGCGACGACGCACACGGCGACGCGGTGGCCGCCGCCCTGGTCGAGGCGGAAGGGGTCGAGGTGCTCTCCATCCTCGACGACGTGCTGGCCGCACACGAGGGCGGCAAGATCCGGGTGGAGCTCACCCGCGACGTCCGCGGCCCCCAGGACCTGTCGCTGGTCTACACCCCCGGCGTGGCCAAGGTGTGCCAGCTGATCGCCGAGGATCCGGTCGCCGCCTACCGGTTCACGATCCGCTCGAACTCCGTCGCCATCGTCACCGACGGCTCGGCGGTGCTGGGCCTGGGCGACATCGGCCCGCTCGCCTCGCTGCCGGTGATGGAGGGCAAGGCGATGCTGCTGAAGTCCTTCGGTGGCGTCGACGCCTACCCCATCCTGGTCGACGAGCAGGATCCCGACGCCTTCGTGGACACCGTCGCCCGCATCGCCAGCGGCTTCGGCGGCATCAACCTCGAGGACATCGCCGCACCCCGCTGCTTCGAGATCGAGGGCAAGCTGCGCCAGCGGCTCGACGTGCCCGTGTTCCACGACGACCAGCACGGCACCGCGGTGGTCGTGCTCGCGGCGTTGATGAACGCCGCGAGGGTCGTGGACCGCGAGCTCACCTCGTTGCGGGTGGTCGTCCAGGGCGTCGGGTCGGCCGGCGTGGCGATCGTGAACCTGCTGCGCGCGGCCGGCATCACCGACATCGTCCCGGTCGACGTCGACGGCATCCTGGAACCGCGTCGGCGTGGGATGGACCCGATCCGGCGGCGTCTGGCCCGACAGGTCAACCCACGCCAGCTCACCGGAGGCAAGGAGGTGGCCCTGCGCGACGCGGACGTGTTCGTCGGCGTGTCGGGCCCGGACTCGCTGCCGCTCGAGCTCGTGCAGGCCATGGCGCCGGACCGGATCGTGTTCGCGCTGGCCAACCCCACGCCCGAGATCCACCCCGACCTCGCCCGTGAGCACGTCCGCGTGATGGCGACCGGACGGTCCGACTTCCCCAACCAGATCAACAACGTGCTGTGTTTCCCGGGCCTGTTCCGCGGCCTGCTCGATGCCGCCGCCACCGCCGTGACCGACGAGATGAAGGTCGCTGCCGCTGCCGGCATCGCCTCGATCGTCGGGGACGACCTCGCCCCCGACTACGTCGTGCCCTCCCCGTTCGACCGCTCGGTCGTGCCGGTGGTGGCCGAGGCCGTCGCGGCGACCGCCCGTGCCCAGGGGCACGTGCGCCCCGGGTCGTCGGGGTCGCGGGACTCCGAGTCGCAGGCCGCGTTGCACGAGGCCGCCCGACGGGCCGTCAAGCGCGCCGTGGCCGCCCGGTTCGCCGGTGAACCCGGCCGCAGCGTGCCCTCGTCGGACGACTGACGGCGACGACGACCGGTGGGGTCACCGACGTGGGTCGTCCGGGTCCGCGACCGCCGCCGTGGCCGTCCGCGCCGCCCGGTCCGGCACCTCGTCGGAGGTCGCGGAGCCGGCCCGGACCCACAGCGCGTCACGGATCTCGCGCAGCAGCACGAGCTGCTCGGCATCGGCGTCGGACCCGGGGGCGGGCTCGGCCTCGTCGGCATGTTCCCGCCGCAGGCGGTTGTAGGCCTCGACGATGGCGAACAGCACCAACGCCACCAGCGGAAAATTCACCAGTGCCGTGAGCACGGCACCGACCGATCCGGCGCACTCGCCGCGACGCAGCCGAACCGGCCGATCGCGTCGAAGTCGGGTTCCCCGAACAGCAGGGCGATCAGCGGCATGATCAGCCGCTCGACCAGCGCGTTGACCACGCCGGTGACCGCGCCACCCATCACGAAGCCGACCGCGAGGTCGACGAAGCTGCCCCGGGCGACGAACTCCCGGAACTCGCGCACGACGGAGGGGCGCCGGCTGCCCGGCCGGAGTCGCCCGCTCACCGGTCCAGCGACCCGAGCCAGTCGGCGAGCGGGCCCTCGAGCTCCTGCAGGACCTGGACCGCGCCGCGGGGCGTGCCGTCCGGGCTCGCCGCGCCGGTCACCTGCAACGAGTGGTCCCCGCCCTCGACGACCTGCAGGGTGGCCCGCCGGGGCAGCTTGCGCACGTGCTCCTCGAACAGGTCCCGGGTGAAGAAGGGATCGCGGTCCCCCTGGAGGAACAGGCACGGCACGGGCACCGAGGGCCAGTGGTCGACGCGCAGCTTGTCCGGCTTGCCGGGCGGGTGCAGCGGGTAGCCGTAGAACAGCAACCCGGCGGCCGCGGGCCGGTCCTCCGCGGCCGCCATCGCGGTGGCCAGCGACGCGACCCGGCCCCCGTAGGACTTACCGCCGAGCACCCAGCCGGGTCCGGCGGTGGGCAGGCCCTCGTCGCGCAACAGCGCGTCCGCGGCCGCCCACAACGACAGGAACGGCGCCACCGAGCTCTCGGCGCGGGGCGCGGCCCGACGTCCCGCCTCGCGATAGGGCAGGTTGGCTCGCACGACGACGCAGCCGAGCCCGGCGAGGACCTCGGCCAGGGCGACCAGGCCCTCACCGTCGAGGTCACCGCCGGCGCCGTGGGTGAGCAGCACCGGTGGCCGCGACACCTCGTCGGGCACGTGCAGGGACGCGGTCACGTGGTCGACGTTGGCGGCGGTGACCGGCAGGGAGCGTCGTTCGGTACTCACGAGGCCTCGCTGGGGAAGTCGTGCCGCTCGGCGGCGAGGTCGGTGCCGGACGAACCGTCCAGTCGGCCCGAGGCCGCCCGCGAACGGGCGTCGACTCCGGCCGTCGGGTCGCCGGGATGGACACCGCGACCACGCGTGAGCGCGGGCACGTCCGGGCCCAACACGCGACAGGACTCCTCGATCGGCGGCACGGGCGAGAGGGCGCCAACCTACTACGCCGGCCACGACCAGCCACCCGGAACGCCCGCGAGGCCACGGGTGGAGGCCGGCGACCTTCCGGTCGCCGGCTCCACCGGTCCGCGACGCCGCCCTAGTCGTGGTGCCGACGTTCGGGGACCACCACCACCACCGGGCAGAGGCTGTGGGTGACCACCTGCTGGCTCACCGAGCCCAGCAGCAGCCCGCGGAAACCGCCCAGCCCGCGGGCGCCGACGACGGCCAGGTCGGCGTCGGCCGCGCGGCCGCAGAGCACCCCGGCCGCACCGCCGGCCTGCACGGTGACCTCGTAGGGCACCGTCGGCCGCGGCACGATCTTGCCGACCATCTCCTCGACGAGCTCGCGGGCGGCAGCCTGCAGCTCGCTGTCGCTGGCGATGTCGGTCACCACCATGCCGGGGACGTAGGCCACCTCGGGGCGCAGGTAGGCGTGGACGAGCTCCAGTTCGGCGCCGCGGAGCTCGGCCTCGGCGAACGCCCACTCCAGGGCGCGACGGGCGTGCTCGGAGGCGTCGATGCCGACGACGATCCTGTTCATGTCCGGCTCCTCTCGACGCCGCTTCCCCACGACGTCTGCCACCAGCGTGGTCCGGTCCGCGCCGTGCCGGCAGGGCGACAGGTCCCCGGAACGACGGCCGAACGACCCGGGCCCTAGCATGCGCTCACGTGCCGCCCTCGTCGTCAAGGACTGCCATGCGGTATCCGGAGCGGCTGCTGTCCGAGGACGAGGACGTCCTGCTGATGTTCCGTCCGCACTGGAAGGTGCTGCTGCCGGCCCTGCTGTGGGCGATGCTGCTGGCCGCGCTCGCCGGGGCGGCCGTGGCGGCCCTCGACCCACCGTGGCAGTGGGTCGCCGCCGGAGGTGCGGCGCTGGTGTGGTTGCTGCTCGCCGGTCGTTCGGTCCTGCGGTGGTGGTTCACCGCCTACGTGCTGACGACCGAGCGCATCGTGGTGCGTCGCGGCATGGTGGCCCGCACCGGTGTCGAGATCCCGCTCGAGCAGGTCACCAACGTGCTGTTCAGCCAGTCCGTGCTCGAACGCCTGCTGCGCTACGGCGACGTGGTCCTCGAGGCGGCCGGCAGCCAGGGCCGCAGCGAACTGCACGACATCCCGGACCCGGAGGGCTTCCAGCACGACGTCTACAAGGCCCGGGGGTTGCGGATGTTGCACCACCGCACCGGTGGACGACCGGCCGCCGACCCGGTCGCGGTGCTGGAACGGTTGGCCGACCTGCGCGAGCGCGGACACCTCAGCGACGAGGAGTTCGAGACCGAGAAGCAACGCCTGCTCGGCCGCTGACCGAGGTCCCCGCGACCCGGGACCTGCGACCCTGCCTGCGCACGCCCCCGTGCGCGACCGTGGCCTCCCAGAACCCCGAGGAGGTCCCCGGATGCGTACCGAGTCCGTTCCCGTCACCACGGTGGTCCGCACGCCCGTCGCGACCATCGCCCCCACCGCGACCCTGGAGGCCGCGGCGTCCGCCCTGGCGGCCGCCGAGCTCGGCCTGCTCGTGGTCCTGGACCCGACCGGCATCCGTGGGGTGCTCTCGGAGCGGGACATCGTCACGGCGGTCGCCGACGGTGCCGACCTGTCGCTCGAGCGGGTGGTGGACCACGCGGTCACCGACGTGCTCGGCATCGAGTCGACGGCGTCGCTGGCCGACGCCGCCCGGCTGATGGACGAGGCCGGCGTGCGTCACCTGCTGGTCACCGACCGGGTCGGCGCGACGATCGGGGTCGTCTCGATCCGCGACGTCCTGGCGGGAATGTTGGGGGCGGTCCCCGCCTGAGCCGCCGCGTCGGCGGATCCGGACCGTTGCGACACCGAAGCCCGGCGGGCACCGCTCACCCCGGCCGCTCCCGGTCCCAGTCGCTGATGGGACGTGCGGGCTCGGCCACCGAGCCGGCGGCGTCGCCGCGCGCCGGGGGCGGTGGCGTGACCCCTTCCACCATCCGCAGCGTCGGCAGGGCGTACGGGTGCTGCTGCGCCAGCCAGACCAGCACGCCCTCGCGGATCTCGCAGCGCAGGTCCCACGACGAGGGCGCGTCGGGGGCGCTGGCCAGCACCCGGACCTCCATCGTTCGGTCGTGGCTCTCGACGACCTGGGCCACCACCACGTCGCCGTCATGGTGTCGCGAGGCGGCGGCCAGCTCCTTCACCACCGCACGCAGCTCGTCCATCGGGACCCGGTGGTCGAGGCGCAGGTGGACCGAGCCGATCAGGCGTGCCTCGTTCTTGGTCCAGTTCTGGAACGGTGTCTCGAGGAAGTACGACGTCGGCAGGACCAGCCGACGCCAGTCCCAGATGCGCACGACCACGTGCGTCAGCGTGATCTCCTCGACGGTGCCCCACTCCCCCTCGATCACGACGTCGTCGTTGATCGTCAGCGGTTCGGAGAAGGCGATCTGGATGCCGGCGAAGACGTTGCGCAGCAGTCCCTGTGCCGCGATGCCGGCGATGATGCCGGCCAGCCCGGCCGAGGCGAGCAGCGAGGCTCCGACGGCACGCACGGCGGGGAAGGTCAGCAGCGTCACCGACGCGGCGAGCACCACCACACCCATGATCGCGACCCGTCGCAGCAGCCGTAGCTGGGTGACCCGCCGCCGACTGTGCGGGTCGCGCAGGTCCCGCTCGATGCGCAGGCGCCCCTCGACGACGCCGTTGAGGACGTTGATGAGCAGCGCCGCGACCCCGGCGACGAGCAGCAGCTCGAGCAGGTGCACGGTGCGCGCGGCCGCCGGATCCTCGAGGGGCGTGAACGGCACCGCGACCAACGCCCCGAACAGCGCACCCACGACCCGCCCCTGCCAGCGCGGGCGGTCGAGCAGCGCGGCGGAGGTGTCGGACCGCCACAGCGTGAACAGGGTGCGTTGGACGAGGAAGGCGCCGAGCAGCCCCAGCAGCAGGCCCACGCCCAGGATGGTCAGCGTCCCCGCCAGCCAGACGCTGCCCTCGACGATGGTCTCGGTGGTGTCGACCGGGGCACCTCCTCGACGCCCGTGGCGTCCTCGACATCCGGCAGGGTCAATCGGTACGGCGGTCGCCACCGCGGTGCACGTCCCGGCACCGTCCGGTCAGCCGGCACCCGCGTCCGGCGTCGCTGCCGCCGGCGGCCGCACCAGCATCGAGGTGCCGGCCAGGGCCGGCAGCCAGGCCGCCAGCACCCGGTAGACGAGCACCACGGTGGTGGCCTCGGACGCGGGCGTCCCGAGCGCGACGAACGCCCCGACCATGCCGCTCTCGACGAACCCGACCCCACCGGGGGTGACCGGGATCGCCGCACCGAGCTGGGACACGCCGAACCCCACGAGCAGCACCGTCAGCGACACCCCGTCACCGAAGGCGAGGAACACCAGCGCCAGCGCCGCGATGTCCGCGGACCAGTTCACCGACGACCAGGCGATCACCCGCAGCAGCCGCGCCAGCGTCGGCGGGTCGTCGTGGACGACGTCGAGCGACCGGCGCCAGCCGTCGACGCGCTCGGCCAGCACGCGGTGCAGCCGACCGAGACGGCCCAGCAGCCGATCGGCCACCGACGGCGAGCGCAGCACGGCCACGACGCTCGCCACGACGGCGAGGAGCACCACCACCAGCGCGGCGACGCCCACCACCGCGATCCCGGGCAGCTCCGCGTCGAGGAACGCCGGCCAGATCCCCCCGGCCGCGATCAGCGCGATGGTCACCGTGGCCAGCGTGGCCGTGAGCACCATGCTGGCGGTGGCCTGCGGCGCGCTGAGTCCGAACCGCTGCAGCCGCTGCACGATCAGCGCGCCGGCGACCGCTCCGCCGCCGGGCACCGTCTGGCTCACGGTGAACGCGGACATGGACACGTTCAGCGCCTCGGGCTGTCGTAGTCGGCCACGCACGGCCAGGGCACTGCTGCGGTGCACCTGCGCCAGCGTCACGAGCGTCACCGCTTCCAGCAGCAGGGCGAGCAGCAGCGGCCAGACGGTGGCCCGGCGGACCGCTTCGAGCGCGTCCTGGATCCCGACGAACGCGAGTCCGACCGTGTACGTCACCACCACCAGGCCGGCGCCGATGGCGAGGCGTCGACGCGGACTCGCCGAGCTCGAGGACGCGTCCGCGCCCGCTTCGTCCGTCACGCCTGCTCCGCCGCCCGTCCGGTCCGCGGCCGGTCTCGGTCCACCGCGGTCGTTGGCGCCGGACGCTAGGCGACCGCGGACACGGGCCCGGGCAGCCGACCCCGGTCAGGCGGCGGGACGGGCCGCTGCCGACGCCGCCGCGAGCAGCCGCCGGTGGGCCGCGGCGAACCGACGTCCGATGACGGGTGCGGGCGGCCGCGCACCGCCCTGCCCGTCGGGGACGTCGGTGCACGCCTGGCGCTCGAGTGCCCGGGTCCGCGTCCAGGCGGCGTCGAGCGCGCCGGTCTCGAGTTCGGTCGCGACGCGGGCGGCGAGGTCGTCGAGCCGGGTGCGCAGCGTCAGGCCGGCGCCGGTGTCGGTGGACGCCGACCCGAGCGGGCCGCGGGTGGGAGCGGGGTCGCGGGTGGGAGCGGGGTCGCGGGTGGGAGCGGAGTCGCGGGTGGTGGAGGGATGGCGCATGGTCGTGCCTTTCGTGTCGACCACGACCTTGCGCTGCGGACTTGACCCGGACGAGTGGCAGGAGCGACGATGCTCGAAAGGATCCTGCCACTCCCGGCGTCGTCGTTCCCGGCGGTCCGGAGCGGCCCCGATCGGGAGCGCGGACGTATGGGGCACCTCGTGGCGGCGGTCGTCCCGGACGGCGCCGACCCGTTCGAGTTCGCCGTCGCCGCCGAGGTGTTCGGCAGCCCGCGACCGGAGATCCCCGGCTGGGCGTACGAGTTCGTGCTCGCGTCGGCCGGTGGGGTCGCCGCGATCGTCGGTGGCGCCCGCCTGCACACCGACCACGACCTCGCGGTCCTGTCCCGGGCCGACACGGTGGTCGTCCCCGGCGGCGAGGTGCACCGACCCAACGACCCGTCGGTCGTCGCGGCCGTCGCCGCGGCCGCCGCGCGTGGCGCACGGGTGCTGTCGTTCTGCAGCGGGGCGTTCGTGCTCGCCGAGGCCGGACTGCTCGACGGACGCCGGGCGACGACCCACTGGAAGTTCACCGGCGAGTTCCGCCGCCGCTTCCCCCGCGTCCAGGTCGACCCCAACGTGCTGTTCGTGGACGAGGGCGACGTGCTGACCTCCGCCGGGACGGCGGCCGGCATCGACCTGGCGCTGCACGTGGTGCGGCGTGACCTCGGCGCGGAGGCGGCCCGGGTCGTCGCCCGACGGATGGTCGTCCCACCACATCGCGAGGGCGGGCAGGCCCAGTTCATCGACGGGGCGTCGACACCCCGTGTCCGTCCCGACGAGCTCGCCGGGGTCCTCACCTGGGCACGACGCTCTCTCGAGCACGACCTGTCGGTCGCGTCGCTCGCCGCGCGGGCCAACATGAGCGAGCGGACCTTCGCGCGCCGCTTCAAGGAGACCACCGGGACGACCCCGTTCCGGTGGCTGCTCGTGCAGCGCCTGCAGCGGGCGCAGGAACTGCTCGAGACCTCGGACCTCGACGTCGACCACGTCGCACGACGGGCCGGCTTCGGCTCGGCCGCCAACCTCCGGGAGCACTTCCGGCGCGAGTTGGACACCACCCCGTCGGCCTACCGACGCTGCTTCGCCGGCTCCCGTTGCGGTGCCTGAACCGCCGCAGGCGACCGCGGCGCGTGCAGCAGGCGTTCGGGAGCACGCGTCGGGAGCGACCGGTCGATGTGCCAGACTACGCGCCGTGCCCGCCGCCGCCCGCCCCAGCTACTCGGCCACGTCGCTGCTCGACGTGGCCGTGCAGGTGTTCAACGAGCGCGGCTACGACGGCACCTCGATGGGCGACCTGGCCGCCGCGCTCGGCATCACCAAGTCGAGCATCTACCACCACGTGGCGGGCAAGGAGGCCCTGCTCGGCCTCGCCCTCGACCGCGCACTGTCGGCGCTGTTCGCGGTCCTCGACGAGCCGGGGGCGGCCGAGGGCCGTGCCCGCGACCGCCTCGAGCACGTGGTGCGCCGCAGCGTGGCCGTGCTCGACCGCGAGCTGCCGTTCGTGACGCTGCTGCTGCGCGTGCGGGGCAACACCCCCACCGAACAGGCCGCCCTGGCCCGTCGTCGCGAGTTCGACCGCCGGGTCGCCGATCTGGTCGCGGAGGCGATCGCGGACGGCGACCTGCGCGACGACCTCGATCCGGCGCTGGTGACCCGGCTGCTGTTCGGGACCGTCAACTCGCTCGTGGAGTGGTACCGGCCCGGCCGCGGCGCCAGCGCCGACGAGGTCGCCGACGCCCTGGTCGAGATGACCCTCGGCGGCCTGGAACGCTGACACCTCAGCGTTCGGCGAGCCAGGCGCGGACGGCGGCGGTGAAGCGTTCGGTCGCCGGCGCGTCGTGGACGTCGAGGTCGGGGTCCATGAACAGGTGGCCGGTGCCGGGATACTCGTGGTACTCGACGAGCTCGTCGGGGACGGCGTCGCGCAGGGCTGCGACCTCGTCGTCGGGCTGCCACGGGTCCCCCGGCGCGTGGTGCAGCTGCAGTGGCACGCCAGCGGGCCAACGCGACAGGCCGAGATCGATCGGCGTGATCGCGGCCTGGACCGACACGATGCCGCGGGTCCCCGGCCGATTGCCGCCGAGCAGCATCGCCGGCGCCGCGCCCATGCTGAACCCGACGTACACCAGCTCCGGCGCGAGGTTGAGCACGCCGGCCTCGGCACGCGCCAGCAGGGTCGTGAACTCGATGCGGTCGCGTTCGGCGACGCCCTCGTGGACGTCGGTGAAGGTCGCACCGGCGTAGAGGTCGGGGACGGCGACCGTGTGCCCGTCCTCGCGCAGCACCTGGGCGAACGCCTCGATCGCGGGGCGCCGTCCCAGCGCCGAGTGGAACACCACGACGTCGACCATGCTCGCCTTCCTTCCGTCGTCGCGGCCACCCTAGGGCCGGACCCGGACCGATCCGGTCCGGGACGCCGTCCCGACGGATTCCGTCACCGGCGCGGGAAACCGCACCACACGCCGCAGCCCGGACCCAGCCGCCCCGACGGATTCCGTCACCGGCGCGAGAAACCGCACCACACGCCGCAGCCCCGACCCGCCGCCCCGACGGATTCCGTCACCGGCGCGAGAAACCGCACCACACGCCGCAGCCCCGACCCGCCGCCCCGACGGATTCCGTCACCGGCGCGGGAAACCGCACCACACGCCGCGGCCCGGACCCGACGGGCGGGTGCGGTCGACGCGTCAGCGCGGCTCGCGCAGGTCGCGGACGCGCCTGGCCTTGCCGATGGAGCGCGTGATCGCGGCCGGGTCGACCACCTCGACCCCGACGCTGACGCCGATGCGGGCCTTGACCCGCTCCCGCAACGTCGCGGCGGCGCGCTCGCGCTCGTCGGTCGCGGTCAACTCGCCGTCGCGGGCCTCGACACGGACGGTCAGCTGGTCCATCCGCTCGGGGCGGCTCAGCACGCACTCGAAATGCGGCGCGAGGCCGGGCACGTCGAGCAGCAGCTCCTCGACCTGCGAGGGGAACAGGTTCACCCCGCGCAGGATGATCATGTCGTCGCTGCGGCCGGTGATCTTCTCGATGCGCCGCATGCTGCGGGCCGTGCCCGGCAGCAGCCGCGTCAGGTCACGCGTGCGGTAGCGCACGATCGGCATGGCCTGCTTGGTCAGCGAGGTGAAGACCAGCTCGCCCTCCTCGCCGTCGGGCAGGACCTTCCCGGTGACCGGGTCGATCACCTCCGGGTAGAAGTGGTCCTCCCAGACGTGCAGGCCGTCCTTGGTCTCGACGCACTCGTTGGCGACGCCGGGACCGATCACCTCGGACAGGCCGTAGATGTCGACGGCGTGCATGTCGCAGGTGTCCTCGACCTCGCGGCGCACGGCGTCGGTCCACGGCTCGGCACCGAAGACGCCGACCTGCAGCGAGGTGGCCGCCGGGTCGACGCCCTGCTCCCGCATCTCGTCGATCAGCGCCAGCATGTAGCTCGGCGTGACCAGGATCGCCTCCGGGGCGAAGTCCACGATCAGCTGGATCTGTCGTTCGGTCATGCCGCCCGAGACCGGGATCACGGTGCAGCCGAGCCGCTCGGCGCCGTAGTGCGCCCCGAGCCCGCCGGTGAACAGCCCGTAGCCGTAGGCCACGTGCACCTTCATCCCGGGCCGTACGCCCGAGGCCCGCAGCGAGCGCGCCACGACGGACGCCCACACGTCGAGGTCGGCGGCGGTGTAGGCGACCACCGTGGGCTTGCCGGTGGTGCCCGACGAGGCGTGGACGCGCGCCACCTGCTCCTGCGGGACCGCGAGCATCCCGAAGGGGTAGTTGTCGCGCAGGTCCTGCTTCGCCGTGAACGGGAAGCGTGCCAGGTCGTCCAGCGAGCGCAGGTCGTCGGGGTGGACCTCGGCGGCCTCGAACGCCTTGCGGTAGTGCGGGACGGCGTCGTAGGCGTGCCGCAGCGACCACTGCAGCCGCTCGAGCTGCAACCCGCGGATCTCGTCGACCGACGCGATCTCGATCGGGTCGAGGGTCTCGCGCGGCGGCGTCAGGTTCTGCATGCGTGTCACTCCCAGGGAAAGAAGCCCTGCCCCGACTTCTTGCCGAGCCTGCCGTCGGCGACCATCTGCCGCAGCAGCGCCGGCGGCTCGAACCGCGGGCCGAGTTCGGCGGCGAGGTACTCGGCGATCCCGAGCCGGACGTCGAGGCCGACGAGGTCGGTCAGGCGCAGCGGCCCGACCGGGTGCTTGTAGCCCAGCCGCAGGGCGGTGTCGATGTCCTCGGCGGAGGCGACGCCGTCCTCGACCATGCGGATGGCCTCGAGCCCGAGCGCCACCCCCAGCCGCGAGGTCGCGAACCCGGGGGCGTCGCCGACCTCGATGGTGGTCAGACCCAGCCGCTCACCGAGCTCGGCCGCGGTGCGCATCGCGTCGGCACCGGTGTCGGCACCCCGGATCAGCTCCAGCAAATCGGAGGCCGGCACCGGGTTGAAGAAGTGCATGCCGCAGAACCGCTCGGGCCGCCGCAGTCCGCCGGCGAGCCCGTCGATCGACAACGACGACGTGTTGGAGCCGATGACGGTGTCGTCGGCGACCGCGCCCTCGATCCGGGCCAACAGCTCGGCCTTGAGCCCGGGCACCTCCGGCACGGCCTCGACGACCACCTCGACGTCCGCCAACGCGTCGGGGGTCCCGGCGACGGCCAGCCGCGCCAGCAGTCCGTCCACGTCCGCGTCGAGGTAGCCACGCTGCGCCGCACGGGTGAGGCTGCCGGCGACCCGCTCGCGCGCCGCCGCGGCCTCGGTGTCGTCGCGCTCGACGAGCACCACCTCGACGTCGTTGGCGAGCAGCCGGTGGACGATGCCGACGCCCATGGTGCCGCCGCCGGCGACGCCGGCCCGGGTGGGCGCCGTCACGACGACACCTCACGGCGGACGATGGTGAGCACGTCGTACGCCGCCACGACGTCGCCGTCCTGGTTGAGGACCTCGACGTCCCAGGTGACGGTCCCCTGGTCCGGTTCGCGGCGGGTGACCTTGTCCTTGCAGGTCAGGAACAGCTTGATGCGGTCGCCGGGGTACACCGGGGTGAGGAACCGCAGGTTCTCGAGGCCGAAGTTCGCCAGCACCGGCCCGGGCTCGGGCTTGACGAACAGGCCGGCGGCGGCCGAGACGAGGAAGTAGCCGTGGGCGACCCGGCCCTCGAAGATCGGGCTGGCCTTGGCGGCCTCCTCGTCCATGTGGGCGTAGAAGGTGTCGCCGGACAGCGCCGCGAAGGCCTCGATGTCGTCGAGCGTGATCTCGCGCTCGTCGGTCTCGAGCGCGTCACCGATCCGCAGCTCGTCGTAGGTCAGCGTGAACGGGTGGTCGACGTCGAGGTGACGCGGCGCGCCTGGCGCGTAGCGACCGGTCAGGCGCGTGATCAGCTCGGGCGAGCCGGTCAACGCGGTGCGCTGCAGGAAGTGGTGCATGCCGCGCACGCCGCCCATCTCCTCGCCACCGCCGGCCCGGCCGGGCCCGCCGTGGACCAGGTGCGGGAGCGGGGTGCCGTGGCCGGTCTGCGTATCGGCGCTGACGTCGTCGACGAACAGCAGCCGCCCGTGGTGGGAGGCGATCCCGGTGAACAGCGTGGCGGCGTCGGGGTCGGAGGCGTCGCCGAACACCGACGTGACGAGGCTGCCACCGCCGCGCTGGACGAGTGCGACCGCTTCGTCGGCGTCGGTGTAGGGGATCAGCGTGGCGACCGGGCCGAACGGCTCGAGTTCGTGGACGGCGTCGAACCCGCGGTCCTCGAGCAGCAGCACCGTCGGCGCGAGGAAGGCGTCGGGGGCGACGTCACCGATCAGCTCGGGCTCGTCGTCGCCGACGACCTTGCGGCAGCCGGCCAGCAGCTTCTCGATGGTGCGCTCGACGTCCTGCTTCTGCGAGGCGCTGACGAGCGCCCCCATGCGCACGCGCTCGTCGGTGGGGTCCCCGATGGTGACCTTCGCGAGCCGCTCGCGCAGCCCCTCGACGACCGCGTCGACCGCCGCCTCGGGGACCAGTGCGCGACGGATCGCGGTGCACCGCTGACCGGCCTTGGTGGTCAGCTCGCGCGCGATCTCCTTGACGAAGCGCTGGACGTGCGCGTCGTCCGTCGCGGCCGAGGGCAGCAGGACCGAGGCGTTGAGCGAGTCGGTCTCGGTCACGAACGTCGCCGAGCGGGCGGTGAAGGCCCGGTGTCCGCGCAGCACCTCGGCGGTGGCGGCCGAGCCGGTGAACCCGACCACGTCGCGACCGTCGAGGTGGTCGAACAGGTCGCCCGGGTGGCCGGCGACGAACTGGATGGCGCCCTCGGGGAACACCCCCGACGCGATCACGTGACGGTAGAGCGCCTCGGCGACCTGGGCGGTCTGCGGGGCCGGCTTGACGATCACGGGCATGCCCGCGGCCAGTGCGGGCGCGAGCTTCTCGAGCGACCCCCAGCAGGGGAAGTTGTAGGCGTTGATCTGCACGGCGACGCCGTGCCTGGGCGTCCAGACGTGCTGGCCGAGGAAGCTGCCGTCCTTGGACAGGTGCTCGGGCGGACCGTCCACGGCGACGTGCGCGTTGGGCAGCTCGCGCCGCACCTTGGACGCGTAGGTCGCGAGCACGCCGATCCCACCGTCGACGTCGACCCAGGCGTCCTTGGGCGTCGCGCCGGTCTGCGCCGACAGGGCGTAGAGCTCGTCCTTGTGCGCCGCGATGACGCCGACGAGTTCCTTGAGCTTCGCCGCGCGTTCGTGGAAGGTCAGCGCGCGCAGGGCCGGCCCCCCGACCTCGCGGGCGTGGCGCACCACGGCGCCCATGTCGATGCCCGCCGCGGTGCTCACGGCCAGCACCTCTCCGGTCAGCGCGTTGGGGACGGGCTCGCCGTCGCCCTCCGGGGTCACCCACTCGCCGACGACGTAGCTCTGCAGCGCCGGGGGCGCGTCGGTTGCCATCGTGCTCTCCTCACGACTCGTCGGCGCGCCGACGCCCGCTTCCCCGGGCGGCCGGCGCGCCGTTCAGAAGGTCTTGAACGCCTCGAACGGTTGCTGGCACTGCTCACAGAACCGTAGGTCACGACACGGCGTCGGGCCGAAGTCGGAGTCGCGGACCGTGTCGGTGGCGCCGCAGTACGGGCACGGTCGCGGGTCGGCGTCCGCGGCCGGCGACGGGGTGACGAGCAGCGGCAGCGCCGGCCGGCCCTCCGGCCGCGGGCTCGGGACCGCGCCACCGGGTGGGGCGATGCCGAACTCGCGCAGCCGCTCGCGTCCGGTCGCGTCGATGCGGTCAGGCGTCCAGGGCGGGTCGAAGCGGAAGCGGACCACGACCGCGTCGACACCGTCGACCTCGCGCACCGCGTCGACGACGTCGCGCTCGATCATCTCGGTCGCGGGGCAGCCGGAGAAGGTCGGCAGCAGCTCGACCCGCACCGTGCCGTCGTCGGCGACCGCGAGGTCGTGGACCATGCCGAGCATGCCGATCGTGACCGGCGGGAGCTCGGGGTCGGGGACGTCCTCGACCGCCCGACGCACTGCGACGGGGTCGACGGTGGTGCTGCCGGTGGTCACCACCGGGCTCCGGGGTCGGCGCGGTACAGCGCGGTCATCTCGGGCCACACGTCGTCGGTGAAGTCGGCGGTGTGGCGGCCGGCACGCCCACCGGCTGCCTCGGCGGGCGCCTGCGCGTCGTCGGCCGGGACGAGGTCCCCGAGCCCGGCGGTCACCAGGACCGGCGCCGCCGACTCGAGCCACACCGGCCGCAGACCGGGGTGCCCACCGGGGAACACACCGTCGGCGACCGCCTCGTGCTCGCCGGGAGCGGGCTCGAACAGTCCGAACGACTCGGGCAGCACGACCGCCAGGGCGTCGGCGAACCGGCCCCGGGCGCCGTCGTCGCCGGTCAGTCGGGCGAACCAGTGATCGGCGTGCTCGCGGTGGTAGCGCAGTTCGTGGGCGAGCTTGATCGCCAGGGCCGCCACCTCGGCGTCGTTGGAGCCCGACAGTGCCTGCAGCCGCGCGGCCTCGACGTGCACGTGGACCCAGTGCCGCGCCAGGGTGAAGGCGAAGTCCCGGGGTGGCCGCTCGCACACGACCGCGTGCCGGTAGCCGTCGGCGTCGCGGCCGAGACCCAGCGCGTCGACGCCGGCGCGCAGGTCGCCGTCGAACCCGGCGCCCTGGAGCAGCACCCGGTACCACAGGTCGGCGTGGCTGATGCCGTCCTGGGCGATCGTGGAGAAGGCGAGGTCCTCCTCGAGCGACGGGGCGACACCGGTCCAGTGCGACGAACGGTGGCCGGTGACGAGGTTGTCGTCGGCGACGGCGAGCAGGACCTGGGCGCGCGGCGTGTGCAGGTCGGGCAACGCCAGGTCGGGGCCGGTGAGCACGCTCGACATCGTCACACCTCCACCTTCGCGTTCGCGTTGCGGCCGGGGGCCGGACGCTCGCGCAGGTGCGAACGGCCGCGGCGGTCGGCGGCCTCCCGCGCCGCCTGACGCTTCTCCCGGAACCCGGAGTAGCCGGCCTGGAGCCGGTAGTCCATGTCGATCTCGTGGGTCACCAGCGACGGGTCACCGAGCCGGAACAGCTGGTCGGCGGGGACCACGGCGTAGTCCACGCCCTCCTTGTGGCGGAAGTGGGTCTCGCGCACGAGCAGCAGCGCGGTCTGCGCGTCGGCGGCGTGGACGGCGCCGACGTGCTCGAGCGGGTCGTCGGCCTTGCGGCGGCCGAACACCTCGAAGACGGGCATGACGGTCCTCCTCAGGCCGCGGCGACGACCGGTGCACGGTCACCGGTGACGATCTGTCGGACCCACTCGTGGTCACGCGCCAACGCCTGGCGCCAGTACAACCGCGAGGCGGTCGCCGGGGTCGGCTCACCCTTGACGATCTGCTTGAGCTTGTCCCAGTCCGGCTCGGTGTAGGACCAGGCCTTGGTGTCCGCGTCGTAGCGCAGCGCCGGGTCGGGGGTCTCGATGCCCATGTCCCACATCTTCGGGACGTAGGTGTTGATCCACTCCTGGCGCGACTGCTCGTTGGTGCGGCTCTTGACGCCCCAGTGGATCATCGGGTCGTCCTCGGCGGCGACGTCGGTGCCGAAGAAGTGCATGATCGGCTCCCACCAGCGGTTGACCGCCTCCTGGAGCATCGCGAACTGCTCGTCGGTGCCGCTGGCCATGGCGAGCATGATGTCCTCGCCGTGGCGGTAGTGCAGCGACTCCTCGGCGACCACGCGGCGCATGACGCGCACGTAGGGCAGGTAGGAGGTCTCGAGCAACGCCCGCTGGGTGACGATCGCGGCGCCGTCGACCAGGAACCCGATGCAGGCCACGTCGCCCCACGAGTGCGTCGGGTAGTGGAAGACGTTGTGGAACTTGCCGCGACCGGCGATGAGGTCGTCGTACATCTGCTGGCGCGGCTTGCCCAGCGTCTCGGCGACGCGGTAGATCAGGTGCGCGTGGCCGACCTCGTCCTGGACCTTGGCGGCCAGCGAGCGCTTGCGACGCAGCGACGGTGCCCGGGCGATCCACTCGCGCTCCGGCAGCGCCCCCATGATCTCCGAGTTGGCGTGCATCTCGATGAACTTGAGGTTGAGCTGCCGGTAGGTCTCGGGCATCCAGTCGGTCGCCTCGACCTTGCCGCCGGCGTGCAGGTGCGCGAGGAACTCCTCGGTCCGCTGCTCGTCGGTCGTCTGCGTTGCCGCGACCATCGCCTCGCCTCTCGTCGTCGAAACTCTCGGGCGCCCGGACCGGCCGTGCGTGCGCCGCCGCGGATCGTGCGCCGCAACGCATGGCCCCGCGCGTGAACTGCCGAACCGACGCCGAACCGAACGCGGCCGAACCGAACGTTCGGTCGGTAGGGTACCGCAGGCCCTCGTCGGACTCAACCCCCGCATGACGGCTGTTCCGCCACACCGCGACTCCCCCGCTCGCCGCCACGCGTGGGGCAGGTCTCGACGTCGTGGCGGCGCCAGCCGCCGGCGCGGGCGCCCTCCACGGCATCCGTGGAGCCGTGGAAGACGCCACCCGTTCCACGACTCCACGGGTCCGACTCGGGTCGCGACGAACCTTCCATGCGTGGAGTCGTGAACGATCTCCGTCGTTCCACGACTCCACACCTGGGGACGGCGCGCCGGGGGCATTCGCGCGCGTCCACGCTCGACGCGCGGCACCCGGGTCGCAACGAGCGTCCGGGGCCGCGAGGACGTCGCTCGACGTCGGCCGACCGCCGTGCGCGCACTAGTCCGTGCACCGCAGCGGACAGTGGCCACATGGCCTACACTGCTCATCGACGCCGTCGTGGGGGGTGGCCCCGGTCGGCCGGCACGTTCGGGAGGCGTGCCGGCCGACCGCGCGTGCCGGTCCGGGCACGGCGACCGGCGGAGCCTGCGCGTCGGGCCGGCCGGGCGAGCCGTCGACCGGCGCCCGAGCCCGTCGACCGGCGCCGAGCGGCCGTACGAGTCGCTGCCACCCAGCGAGTAGGTTGTGGACGTCCCCGGCACCCGGCGGATGGATGGCCCCTGCGCGCGCGTCGACGCGCCCCCCGGGCCGGTCACCACCGCCGGCGACGACGACGTGGAACGGCTTCCCACATGACCAAGATCATCTACACCTACACCGACGAGGCACCGGCGCTGGCCACGCACTCGCTGCTGCCCGTCGTCGAGGCCTTCGCCGGCGCCGCGGGCGTCGAGGTGGAGACGCGTGACATCTCGCTGGCCGGGCGCATCCTCGCCGCCTTCGCCGACCGTCTGCCCGAGGACCAGCGCGTCCCCGACGCCCTCGGCGAGCTCGGTGAACTGGCCAAGACGCCCGAGGCCAACATCATCAAGCTGCCCAACATCAGCGCCTCGATCCCGCAGCTCAAGGCCGCGGTCAAGGAGCTGCAGGCAGCCGGCTACGACCTGCCCGACTACCCCGAGTCGCCCGCCGACGACGACGAGCGTGACGCCAGGGCCCGCTACGACGCCGTCAAGGGCAGCGCGGTGAACCCGGTGCTGCGCGAGGGCAACTCCGACCGGCGCGCGCCGTCGGCCGTCAAGGAGTACGCCCGCAAGCACCCGCACTCGATGGGTGAGTGGTCCGCGGACTCGCAGTCCCACGTCGCCACCATGGGCCGCGGGGACTTCCGCAGCTCGGAGCGCTCCACGACCGTCGACGCTCCCACCGACGTGCGCATCGAACTGGTCGACGCCGACGGCGGGACGAGCGTGCTCAAGGCGTCCACGCCGCTGCAGGCCGGCGAGGTCATCGACGCGGCGGTGATGCGCAAGGCGGCCCTGGTCGAGTTCCTGCGCGAGCAGGTCGAGGACGCCCGGCAGCAGGGCGTGCTGTTCAGCGTGCACCTCAAGGCCACGATGATGAAGGTGTCCGACCCGATCATCTTCGGGCACGCCGTGCGCGCCTACTACGGCGAGCTGTTCGAGCAGCACGGTGACACCTTCCGTCGGCTCGGCGTCAGTGCCAACGACGGCATGGCCAGCCTCGAGTCGGCCCTCGACCAGCTCTCGGACGACGAGCGCGAGGCCATCACCGCCGACATCGCGGCCGCCTACGAGCGCGGTCCGGACCTGGCGCAGGTCGACTCGAACCGCGGGATCACCAACCTGCACGTGCCGTCCGACGTGATCGTCGACGCCTCGATGCCGGCCATGATCCGCACGTCCGGCCAGATGTGGAACGCCGACGACGAGACCCAGGACGCCAAGGCGGTCATCCCCGACTCCTCGTACGCCGCGCTCTACCAGGAGACGATCGAGCACTGCAAGCAGCACGGGGCCTTCGACCCGTCCACGATGGGCACGGTGCCCAACGTCGGACTGATGGCGCAGAAGGCCGAGGAGTACGGCTCCCACGACAAGACCTTCGAGATCCCGGCCGCCGGCACCGTCCGGGTCGTGAGCGCCGACGGCGACACCCTGCTCGAGCACGACGTCGAGGAGGGCGACATCTGGCGCATGTGCCAGACCAAGGACGCCCCGATCCGCGACTGGGTGAAGCTGGCCGTCAACCGGGCCCGTGCCACCGGCTGGCCGGCGGTCTTCTGGCTCGACCGCGACCGCGCCCACGACGCCGAGCTGCTGAAGAAGGTCGAGGTCGAGCTCGAGGGGCACGACACCGACGGCCTGCAGATCGAGATCCTGCCGGTGGCCGAGGCAACCCGCTTCACGCTCGAGCGGGCGCGCAACGGCGAGAACACCATCTCGGTGACCGGCAACGTCCTGCGTGACTACCTCACCGACCTGTTCCCGATCCTCGAGCTCGGCACCAGTGCGAAGATGCTCTCGATCGTGCCACTGATGCGCGGCGGCGGGCTGTTCGAGACCGGTGCCGGCGGCTCGGCGCCCAAGCACGTGCAGCAGTTCGTCAAGGAGAACCACCTGCGGTGGGACTCGCTGGGCGAGTTCCTGGCGCTGACGGTCTCCTTCGAGCACTTCGCCGAGCAGGCCGGCAACCCCAAGGGGCAGGTGCTGGCCGACACCCTCGACCGGGCGATCGGCACCCTGCTCGAGGAGGGCCGCTCGCCGCAGCGCAAGGTCGGCCAGCTCGACAACCGGGGCAGCCACTTCTACCTCGCGTTGTACTGGGCGCGTGAGCTCGCCGGGCAGTCCGCCGACACCGAGCTCGCCGAGGCCTTCACGCCGCTGGCCGAGCAGCTCGGCGAGCAGGAGGACACGATCGTCGAGGAGCTCGCCGGCGCACAGGGCTCGCCGGTCGAGCTCGGCGGCTACTACTGGGTGGACCGCGACAAGGTGACCGAGGCCATGCGCCCGAGCGCGACCTTCAACGGGATCCTCGACGGGTTCGCCGCCTGAGGCGACCCCGGACGGGCCCACGGCATCCGCACCCGAGCCCACCCACGACGACGACGGAGAGGAGCGCCGATTCCGGCGCTCCTCTCCGTCGTCGCACCGCGGTGCATCGGCGCCGCGCTGCGTCGGCCCGGCCCGACGCCGGATCCACCCGGCGTCGCCGCGCGAGCCGCTGCTAGCGTGCTGGTCCGAGGACCCGGCCCACGGACCAGGCATGAACGACGGCAAGGCGGGAACGTCACGGCGCCGCAGCGGACTGGCCTGGTTGGTCCGCATGCTCGACGCGTCCGACCTCGACGTCCGGGTCCTGCCCGAGCTCGCCACGGCCGTGTTCCCCCACGCCGGCCAGCACGGGAGCTGGGAGGTCTACTGCCGCTCCGGCGACCCGGCCCCCCAGGTGGCGGTGTACTCGCTGCACCCGCGCGAGGTGCCCGCCAGACACCGCGCGGCGATGGCGACGCTGTTGACGCGGGCCAACTACGGGCTGCTGATCGGCAACTTCGAACTCGACCTCGCCGACGGTGAGCTGCGGTTCAAGACCAGCCTCGACCACGGCGCGGACCAGCTCACCGGCACGCTGCTCGCCTCGCTGATCGAACACAACGTGGCGGCCTTCGACCGCTACCTGCCGGCGCTCGACGCCGTGCTCGACGGCGAGGTCGAGGAGGCCGACCGACGCCTGCAGGTCGCGGAGGCCGACGCCACCTGACGGCGTGGAGCGCTGCCTCGCCGTGGGTGGCACGCCCGCCACGCCCTCGCTACGGTGCCCGCAGCAGACGCCGAGGGAGCCCGCCGGACCGGGGGCTGAGATCGCGCCGGGCGGGCGCGGTACCTCGGAACCTGATCCGGGTCATGCCGGCGGAGGGAGCGCGTCGTGCGGGTTCCGAGCTTCCCGCCCCTGCACGTCATCACCGACGACCGTCCCGGTCGCGACGTCCTCGCGACCGTCACGGCGGCCCTGTCGGCCGGTGCCCCGTGCATCCAGGTGCGGACCAAGCACGGCCGCGACCGCGACCGGCTGACGCTGGCACGCGCGGTCGTCGAGCGGTGCCGGGAGGCGTCGGCGACCTGCATCGTCAACGACCGCATCGACCTGGCGCTCGCGGCCGACGCCGACGGGGTGCACCTCGGTGCCGACGACCTCCCGGTCGCCGTGGCCCGCAGGCTCGTCGCTACCCGCCTCGTCGGCGGCACGGCACGCGATCCCGCGCAGGCCCGTCGGCTGGTCGCCGAGGGCGCGGACTACCTCGGGGTCGGCCCCGTCCACGCCACCACGACCAAGGACGGCCTGCCCGCCCCGCTCGGCCTCACCGGCCTGCGACAGGTCGTGCAGGCCGTCGACGTCCCCGTGGTCGCCATCGCCGGTATCACGGTGGCGCGCGTCGCCGAGGTCGTGGAGGCCGGCGCCCGCGGGATCGCCGTCATCGGCGCGGTCGCCGACGCGGACGACCCGGCCACCGCGACGGCTGCGCTGCTCGACGCGCTGGCCGACGCCGGTACGGCGGACGGGGCATGACCGACACGGTCGTCGTCGGTGGCGGGCTGGTCGGCCTGGCCGTGGCCTGGCGCGCTGCCGCCCGGGGCGTGGACGTGACGCTCGTCGACGCCGACCCCGGCAGCGGGGCCTCGGGTGTCGCCGCCGGCATGCTGGCGCCGGTCACCGAAGCGGCCTACGGCGAAGAGGCCCTGCTCGCGCTCAACACCCTCTCGGCGCGGTCGTGGGCCGACTTCGCCGCGGACCTCGGGCGCGCCAGCGGCATCGACGTCGGCTACCGCGACGATCCGACCCTGCTGGTCGCGCTCGACGGCGACGACCTGGCGGCGGTCGACGAACTGCTGGCCTTCCAGCAGCGACTGGGGCTCGACGTGACGCGCCTGCGCAGTCGTGACTGTCGCGCACACGAGCCCCTGCTCCACCCGCGGGTGCGCGGCGGCGTGCTGGCGCGCGACGACCACCGGGTCGACGCCCAACAGGTCGTCCGGGCGCTGCTGGTCGCGGCGACCCGCGCCGGCGTACGGCTCGAACGCCAGCACGCGACCGCGCTCGACCACGCCGACGGCCGGGTCCGGGGCGTGCGACTGGCCGAGGGCTCATCGCTCTCGGCACGGCAGGTCGTGCTCGCGGCCGGTACCTGGTCGGCGGACCTGCACGGGCTCCCCGTCGGCGTGCGCCCGCCGGTGCGGCCGGTCAAGGGCCAGCTGCTGGTGCTGCGGGCGGGGCGGGACGAGCCCCGGCCGGTCACCACCGTGCGGGCCCTGGCCCGTGGGCGGACCGTCTACCTCGTGCCCCGTGACGACGGCCGGCTCGTGGTCGGCGCGACCCAGGAGGAACGCGGCCACGACGTCCGCGTCACCGCCGGTGGGGTGCGTCAGTTGCTCGACGACGCGGTGGCGGTGATGCCGGGAGTGGACGAGCTGACGTTGCTCGACACCCGCGCCGGCCTGCGTCCGGCGACCCCCGACAACCGTCCGCTGATCGGTCCGACCGAGCTCGACGGGCTGCTGCTCGCCACCGGTCACCACCGCAACGGCGCGCTGCTCACGCCCCTGACCGCCGACGCCGTCACCGACCTGCTCACCGACCGCACGCCGGCGGTCGACCTCTCGTCGGTCGACCCCCGCCGCTTCTCGGAGGTACGCGCATGAGCATTGTCCTCAACGGCCGACCGATCCCGGTCGCCGCGGGCACCACCGTCGGCGAACTCGTCGACGCGACCGTTCCCGACCGCCGTGGCGTGGCGGTCGCCGTCGACGGGACCGTCGTCCCACGCACCGCCTGGGACGCCACCGAGCTGCCGTCGTCCGCCACCGTCGAGCTCGTCGGCGCTGTCCAGGGAGGCTGACCGTGTCCGACGCCACCGACGTGCTCCTGCCGCCGCTGCGCATCGGGAGCCTGACCCTGACGTCCCGGCTGATCCTGGGCACCGGCGGCATCACGAACCTGGAGGTCCTCGAACAGGCGGTCGCCGCCTCGGGGACCGAGCTGGTCACCGTCGCCCTGCGGCGGGTGACCGACCGGGGTCCCGGCTCCCTGCTCGACCTGCTCGAGCGCACCGGTGTCGAGGTCCTGCCCAACACCGCCGGCTGCGCCACCGCGACCGAGGCCGTCCAGCTGGCAAGGCTCGCCCGCGAGGCGTTCGGGACCCGCCGGGTGAAGCTCGAGGTGATCGGCGACGAGCACACGCTGCTGCCCGACGTCGTCGAGACCCTCGACGCCGCCGAGACCCTCGTCGACGAGGGCTTCGAGGTGTTCGCCTACACCAACGACGACCCCGTCACGGCCCTGCGGCTGGCCGACCTCGGCTGCGTCGCCGTCATGCCGCTCGGCTCCCCCATCGGCAGCGGCATGGGGATCGCCAACCCCACCAACCTCGCGATCATCCGCGAGCAGCTCGAGGTACCCGTCGTCCTCGACGCCGGCATCGGGACCGCCTCCGACGCGGCGTTGGCCATGGAGGCGGGCTGCGACGCCGTCCTGCTCGCCTCGGCCGTCACCCGGGCACAGGACCCGCCCGCCATGGCCCGCGCCATGCGCTGCGCCGTCGAGGCGGGATGGCTCGCACGCCGCGCCGGACGCATCCCCCGCCGTCGCTTCGCGGTCGCCTCGACCACCGACGTGGGGCGGCCGCAGCTCGGCTCCGCGTCGGGCACGCCGTGACCCGCCCACCGGTCCCGCGGCTGCTACTGGTGACCGACCGTCGACAGGCACGCGCCGATCTCGTCGACACGCTCGCCGCGGCCGTCGAGGTGGTCCCGACCGGCGCCGCCGACGACGTCGCGGTCCTGCTGCGCGACCGCGACCTGCCCGCCGGCCCCCGGGCACGTCTGGCCGGCCGCCTCGCCGAGCGGCTCGCACCGCGCGGGATCCGCCTGCTGATCGCCGGGGACCCCGTGCTCGCCGCGCGGGTCGGTGCCGCCGGCGTGCACCTCGCGGCGCACGAGGCGCTCCCCACCGGGGTGCGGCCGGGTCTGCTCACCCGCTCCTGTCACGACCGCGACGAGGTTCGCGCGGGCGTGCGCGACCGGCTCGACGCGCTCGTGGTCGCCCCCGTCGCCCCCACGCGGTCCAAGCCCGGTCACGGGCCGGCGCTCGGCACCGGGGGCGTACGACGCCTGGCCACCGAGGCCGGCGCGACGCCCGTCCTCGCGCTCGGCGGGGTGGACGTCGCCTCGGTCCCCCACTGGCTCGCGCAGGGCGCGTGGGGCGTGGCCGTGATGGGCGCGCTCATGCGCACCGACGCCCCCGACGCGCTCGTCGCCGACCTGCTGGCCGCCCTCGCGGCGGCGGCCCCCTCCTCGACCACCGGAGCACGCCCATGACGGACTCGTCCCCGACGCCCACCCCGCTCGATGCGTCCCCGACGCCCACCCCGCTCGATGCGTCCCCGACGCCCACCCCTCCGGTCACGCTCAGCATCGCCGGGTCGGACTCCGGGGGCGGCGCCGGCCTGCAGGCCGACCTGCGTGCCTTCGCCGCGTTCGGTTGCTTCGGCACCACGGTGGTCACGGCCGTCACCGCCCAGAACACCTGCGGCGTCAGCGACGTGCACGTCATCCCGACCGCCAGCGTCGAGCGGCAACTCGCGGCGGTCCTCGACGACCTGCCCGTCGTGGCGGTCAAGACCGGCATGCTCGCCACGACCGAGCTCGTCGGGCTGGTCGCCGACGCCGCCGCGGACGGCCGACTGCCACAACTCGTCGTCGACCCGGTGCTCGTGTCGGCCACCGGGCACCGGCTGCTCGAGCCGGCCGCGGTGGCCGCCTACGTCGAACGGCTCCTGCCGCTCGCGAGCGTGGTCACGCCCAACGTCCCCGAGGCGGAGGTCCTCACCGGCCGCCGCATCACCGGGCTCGACGACGCCCGGGCCGCCGCCCGCGACCTGGCCGGCACCGGCACCCGGGTCGTGGTCGTCAAGGGCGGCCACCTCGACGGTCCCCGGGCCGTCGACGTGGTCCTGGCCGACGGCGAGGAGCACCTGCTCGACGCCGCCCGGATCGACACGCCCAACGTCCACGGCACGGGCTGCACGTTCGCCGCGGCGACCGCCGCCGGACTCGCCCGCGGCGACGCCCCGGCCGACGCGGTGGCCGCCGCCAAGGACTACGTCACCACCTGTCTGCAGCGGGCCGCCGGCTGGCGTCTGGGTGGCGGCCCCGGACCGCTGGACCACCTCGGCATCACGGTCGCGGGCTGACCACGACGGACGAGACGAGGCCACGACGGACGAGACGAGGCCGCGACGGACGAGACGAGGCCGCGACGGCGGAGACACGCCTGCCGACGTGAGGCACCGACTGGCAGCGAGCTTGCGCAACCTGGCGGCACTGCCGGTGGTCGTGGCGGGCGCGACCCGCGACGCTGCGTCCTCGCCGTCCACCGCTCGCCGTGCAGGAGCCGTGCCATGTCCGACGCCCTGATCGTCATCGATGTCCAGCGCGGGTTCGCCGATCCGGCCTGGGGGCGCCGCGACGACGTCGACGCCGAGTCCAACATCGCCGCCCTGCTCGCCGCCTGGCGCGAGCGTGGTGCGCCGATCGTGCTCGTCCGGCACGACTCGGTCCTGCCCGACTCCCCGCTCCGTCCGGGCCGGACCCGGCAATGACCTGCTCGAGACCGTCGCCGGCGACGCCGACCTGCTGGTGACCAAGACCGTGAACTCGAGTTTCTACGGTGAGCCGGACCTCGACACCTGGTTGCGCGAGCGCGGCATCGACGCCGTCACCGTGTGCGGCATCTCGACCAACCACTGCTGCGAGACCACGGCGCGCATGGCCGGCAACCTCGGCTACGCCGTCCGGTTCGTCCTCGACGCCACCGTGGCGTTCGACCGTCGAGGGCCCGACGGCGAGGTGGTGCCGGCCGAGACGATCCGGCGGGTGACGGCTGCGAACCTGCACGACGAGTTCGCCGCGGTGGTCTCGACCGCCGAGGTGCTGCGGCCCACCGCGTCGACGCTCGGATGAGCTCGCGACCTGCGGCCCATCGGTCCGCGGCCCGACCGCACGGCAGCCCCGCGGCAGCGGCTCGGCGACGCTCGTGACGCTCGGCGTCAGGGCAGTGCCGCGGACTCCACCCCCGCGAACCCGGGGCCGGTCCTCGGCGCCCGTTCGCCCGCACCGTCCGGCGTGGCGGCGGGGCGTGGCACGGCCGTCGTGAGCTCGAGCGGGCGTTGCCACCAGCTGACGTCGTGCCAGGCACCGAGCTTGAAGCCCACGGCCGTGAAGACCCCGACGTGCGCGAAACCGAGCGTCTCGTGCAGCCGCACGGCGGGCTCGTTGGGCAGGGTCACGCTCGCGAGTGCCCGGCGGAAACCCAGGTCCAGCAGCTCGCGCAGCAGCGCCCGGTACAGCGCGATCCCGACCCCGCCGCGCCGTGCGTCGGCCGTGACGTACACCGAGGTCTCGACCGCGCCGCGGTAGCCCGCCCGCGCTCGGTGCGCTCCCGACGTGGCGAACCCGAGGCAGGCCCCGTCCCGGGTGGCGACCAGGAAGCGGTGCTCGCGTTGGGCGTCCTCGATGCGCTGCCACATCGTGGCCACCGTCGGCGGCGACAGCTCGAACGTCGCTGGTGAGCTCACCACCGCCTCGGCGTAGATGCGCTGGACGGGTGCCGCGTCCCGACGCGGATCGGCTGCCCGGATGCAGATCGTCAACGTCACCTCCTCGACTGCTGCGGGCGCAGCCTGCCGGGGGCGCGTTGCCGGCCCGTTTCTGGCGCGCGAACTCCTCGCGACGTCCGAGGCCGGTTGCGCACCCGGCGCGGGCCCGCAGCCGGCGGGTCCGGTGTGACCACGGACCCGTTCGGTGCCGTCCGGGCCTGCCGCCGCACTTCCCAGCGCGAAGCCGTTGACAACGGCGCCGGAGGTCCCGTAGCGTGTGTAAACGTTCTCGACAACGATTTCTCGGACCACTGGTCCGCGAGATTCCGCGGACCTGGCGGTCCCCGGGGAGGAGTGGGGAACGGTGTCGCCCACCGGGAGGAGGCGGCAGGGATCCGCGGCCGAGCGCCGCACCGGGAGGGACAGGTGGCGAACACCACGCGCAGGACGGTGACGATCACCGACGTGGCGGAAGCCGCCGGCGTGTCCGTCGCCACGGTCTCGCGCGTGATGAACAACCGCTACGGCGTCGCGGCCAAGACCGTCGAGCACGTGCGCACGGTGATCGAGGAGCTTGGCTACGAGGGCAGCCTCGTCGCCCGCAGCATGCGCAGCCGGCGGACCAACGTCATCGGGGTCATCATCATGGACCTCGAGCCCTTCAGCACCGAGCTGCTCAAGGGCGCGGCGCGGGCGATCCACGCGTCGGAGTACGACCTGATCGTGTACTCGGCCGGTGGACACACCACCTACGAGCACCCCGGCTGGGAACGTCGCCTCGTGGCGCGTCTCAACGGCTCCCTGACCGACGGCACCATCCTGGTGACCCCGACGGTGATGGAGATCACGACCGACTCCCCGATCGTCGCCATCGACCCGCACATCGGCGCCAAGGGGCTGCCGGCCATCGCCTCGAACAACTACGACGGCGCCCGCATCGCGATGGACCACCTCACCAAGCTCGGCCACCAGCGCATCGGCTTCATCGGTGGCCGGCCCGACCTGGAGAGTGCGCAGCGCCGTCACGCGGGGTACGTCGACGGGCTCGAGTCGGCCGGACTCGCCCTCGACGAGACCCTGGTGCGCATCGGTGACTACACGCGCGAGGTCGCGCTCACCTGTGCCACCGACCTGCTGGACCTGCCCGAGCCGCCGACGGCGATCTTCGCCGCCAACGACGAGTCGGCGATCGCCGCCCTGCTCGCGGCACGTGAGCGGGGCCTGCGGGTGCCTGACGAACTGTCGGTGATCGGCTTCGACAACCTGCCCGAGGCCGCGCTGACGGATCCACCACTGACCACGGTCGACCAGTCCGTCCAACAGATGGGCTACGAGGCCACCAAGCTGTTGTTCGCGCAGATCGAGGACCCGACCCGTGCCCCGGTCCAGCTCACGCTGCCGACCGAGCTCGTGGAACGCGCCTCGACCCGCGCGGTCTCGCTCGACTGACGGTGTTCGTGGCGCGCCCGCCGGGAACGGCGCGTGCCAGCGACAGCCGCCGGGAACCGAAAGGGCCGCCACGACCGAGCAACGAACGGGGACCCGTGAACGTCATGAAAACGTTCTCGACAACGATGCCGGACGGTCCGGCAGCACCACCGCAATCCATCCATCGATCCACTGGGGAGAGGGAACACCGGTGAGACACCACACGAGGAGAGGCGCCGCGGTCGCGATGGCGATGGCCCTGGCGGCCACCGCCTGCGGCGGAGGCGACGAGCAGGTCGCGCCCGACGGCGCGACCACCGACGGCGACGAGCAGGCCGCGGGGACCGACGGCGACGCCGAGGGCACGATCTCGCTCTGGCACATCCAGACCGAGGTCGCCGACCAGGCGCTGATCGACGACGCCGTCGCCCGCTACGAGGCCGACAACCCGGGCGTGGACGTCGACGTCACCGCGATCGAGAACGACAGCTACAAGACCCAGATCCGCGTCGCGGTGGGTGCCAACGAGGCGCCGTGCATCTTCCCGTCCTGGGGCGGTGGCACGCTGGCCGAGTACGTCGACGCCGGCCAGGTCGTCGACCTCACCGACTACGTCGAGCAGGACGGCTACCGCGACCGCTTCGTCGACGCGGCCTGGTCGGTCGTGGAGATCGACGACCGGGTCTACGGTGTGCCGGTCGAGAACAGCGCCGCCGCGCTGGTCTGGTACAACCGCTCGCTGTTCGAGGAGCAGGGGCTCGAGCCGCCGCAGGACTGGGACGAGCTGCTCGAGGTCGTCGACGCGTTCAACGAGGCCGGGATCGCCCCGTTCGCGCTGGCGAACCAGGCGCCCTGGACCGGCTCGATGTACTACATGTACATCGCCGACCGGCTCGGCGGTCCCGACACCTTCGCCGCCGCCGCCAACCGCACCGGCGGATCGTTCGAGGACCCGGTGTTCATCGAGGCCGGTGAGCGCCTGCAGGAGCTCGTCGAGCGCGACGCCTTCGCCTCCGGCTTCAACGGCATGGACTGGGACGCCGGCGAGTCGCGGCAGCTGATCTACGCCGGCAACGCCGCCATGGAGTTGATGGGCAACTGGAACATCAACATCTTCCGGGGCGAGAACGAGCAGTTCTTCGAGGAGAACATCGGCGTCACCACCTTCCCCGCCATCGAGGAGGGCGACGGTGACCCGACCAACGTCGTCGGCACCATCGGCGACAACTTCTACCACGTGTCGAGCAACTGCGAACTGCAGGACGAGGCGTTCGAGGTCATCCAGTACCTGATCGACGACGAGTCGGTCGAGGCCCGCGTCGACAACGGGCGCATCCCGCCGGTCGAGGGCTTCGAGGCCGAGGACGAGGTCACGGCCGAGGTGTTCTCGATCCTCGAGCAGGCCGACAGCGTGCAGCTCTGGTACGACCAGTTCCTGCCGCCGGAGCTCGCCGACGTGCACCTGAGCACCACCCAGGCGCTGTTCGCCCTCAGCATCACGCCCGAGGAGGCCGCCGCACAGATGGAGGCCGCCGCGGTCCAGTACTTCGGGGAGTGACACCATGCCGGTGCGGCAACCGACCACACCGGCGGTGAGTGCCGACGCCCCGGCGGAGGACGCACTGCGTCCTCCGCCGGGGTCGGGCTCCCGCCGACGGCGCTGGATGGACGCCGAACGCCTGATCGTCCCGGCGTTCCTGGCACCCGCGATGCTGTTCATCGCGGTCTACCTGCTCTGGCCCATCGGGCAGACGGTCCAGCTCAGCTTCTTCTCCTGGAACGGCGTCAGCCCCGTCCGGGACTTCGTCGGCATGGAGAACTGGAGCCGGCTCGCCAACGACCCGGTGTTCTGGCTCGCCTTCCGGAACAACGTCCTGCTGATCGTGCTCTCGATCGGGATCCAGATCCCGATCTCGATGGCGTTGGCCGTCCTGCTCGACCGGTTGCACAACCGGCTCGGCAAGATCCTCCAGGCGGTCTGGTTCATCCCGATGCTGCTGTCCACGGTCGCCATCGGGGTGCTGTTCACCAACGTCTACAACCCCAACTTCGGCATGCTCAACCGCGGGCTGGAGGCCGTCGGTCTCGGCAACCTCACCCGCGCGTGGCTCGGCGAGCCCGAGACGGCCCTGTTCGCCGTCATCGTGGTGGTCATCTGGCAGTTCGTGCCGTTCTACATGATCCTGTTCGCGGCGGCACTCGGGGACCTCTCCGAGGACCTGCGCGGTGCGGCCCTGATCGACGGTGCCACGGAGCGCCAGTACTTCTTCCGGGTGGCACTGCCCGCCCTCAAGCCCGTGATCGGTGTCGCCGTCACCCTGTCGATCATCGGTTCGCTGAAGTACTTCGACATCGTCTGGGTGATGACCCAGGGTGGACCGGTCAACGCGACCGAACTGATGGCCACCTACATGTTCCGCTCGGCGTTCCGGGCCAACCAGGTCGGCTACGGCTCGACGATCGCCTCCGCGCTGTTCCTGACCGTGCTGGTCGCGTCGTTGATCTTCATGGCCTGGCGCACCCAGCGGCGCAAGGCAGAGGAGCGAGGATGAGCACCGCCACCGCACCGTCCACCGCCACGCGCTCCGGCGACGGCCCCGACCGGCGGCGCCGGCTCCGGCCGACGCGTCTGGCCGGCAAGGGCCTGCTCGTCGCGCTCGCGCTGTTGTGGCTCGCGATCGCCGGCGGACCGCTGGCGTTCCTCGTGCTCACCTCGTTCAAGGGGCAGTTCGAACTGCTCACCGAGGCGTTGTGGGCCTGGCCGCAGGATCCGACGCTGGAGAACTTCCGGCTCGTGCTCGAGAACGACTTCTTCGTCTTCCTGCGCAACTCCACCGTGGTCGTGAGCATCTCGGTCGTCCTGGTGCTGCTCGTCAGCGCGATGGCCTCGTACGTGTTCGCCCGGATCCCGTTCAAGCTCCGCACGCCGCTGTTCGCGCTGGTCGTCGCCGGCCTGATCGTCCCCATCCACGTGACCCTCATCCCGATCTTCCTGCTCACCCGCGACCTCGGCATCTACGACTCGATCTGGGCGCTGATCGGCCCCTACGTCGCCTTCAACGTGCCGGTGTCGGTCCTGATCCTCACCGGCTTCATGCAGGCCATCCCGGGCGAGCTCGAGGAGGCCGCGCGGGTCGACGGCGCCGGGCCCGTCCGCCGCTTCTGGTCGGTGGTCCTGCCGCTGACCCGCCCCGGGATGATCACCGTCGCCATCTACAACGGCGTGGTGCTGTGGAACGAGTTCGTCTTCGCGTTCGTGCTCACCACCAGCCGCGCCAACCGCACCCTGCCGCTGGCCATCTGGGACTTCCAGGGCCAGTACGGCAACAACGTCCCCGTCGTGATGTCGGTGCTCACGCTGACGGCGCTGCCGTTGGTGATCGCCTACCTGCTGGGTCAGGAACGCATCACGCGCGGCATCATGGCCGGTGCCCTCAAGGGCTGACCACCGCCCACGCCGCGGTGCGCGTCCGGTTGCCTGACCCCTCACCCGTGTCCCCGATCCACCTCCCGCCCGGCGGCCGATGCCTTGCGGCCGCCGGCGGTGACCAGGAGCTGTGCCCGTGACCACGCAGACGCCGACCGACTCGGCCCCGCTGCCCTACCAGGACGCTGACCGTCCCCTCGACGAGCGCGTCGCCGACCTGCTGGCGCGGATGACGCCGGAGGAGAAGCGCGCGCAGCTCGGCAGCGCCTGGGTGTTCCAACTGCTCGAGGGCAAGCAGCTCTCGCGCACCGCCGCCGAGAAGCTGCTCCACCTCGGTCTCGGCCAGATCACCCGTATCTCGGGAGCGAGCGACCTCGGTGCCGTCGAGGCCGCCGACCTGGCCGACCAGATCCAGCGCTACCTCGTCGAGGAGACCCGTCTGGGCATCCCGGCGATGGTCCACGAGGAGAACTGCGCCGGCTTCATGGCCCGGGAGGCGACCATCTTCCCGCAGGCCATCGGCATCGCCAGCACCTGGCAGCCCGAGCTCGCCGCGGCGGTCGCCGACGTGGCCCGACGCCAGATGCGCGCCGGCGGTGCCCACCAGGGCCTCGCGCCGGTGCTCGACGTGTGCCGTGACGCCCGCTGGGGCCGGCTCGAGGAGACCTACGGCGAGGACCCCTACCTGATCTCCCGCATGGGCGTGGCGTTCGTCCGCGGCATGCAGGGCGAGCTGGGTCCGACCGGCGTGGCCGCCACCGGCAAGCACTTCGTCGGCTACGGCGTGTCCGAGGGCGGGATGAACTGGGCGCCGGCGCACATCCCGCCGCGCGAGCTACGCGAGGTGTTCCTGTCCCCGTTCGAGGCGGCGGTCCAGGAGGCCGGCCTGCGCTCGATGATGAACGGCTACCACGAGCTCGACGGCGTGCCGTGCGGGGCGTCGAGGGAGCTGCTGACCACGATCCTGCGCGACGAGTGGGGCTTCGACGGCATCGTGGTGTCCGACTACTTCTCGGTCGCCCAGCTGTGGGAGTACCACCAGGTCGCCGGTGACAAGGCGGCCGCGGCCGCGATGGCGCTCGAGGCCGGCATCGACGTCGAGCTGCCCAGCACCGACTGCTACGACGGTCCGCTGGCGCAGGCGTTGGCGACCGGGCTGCTCGACGAGGCGGTCGTCGACGAGGCCGTCCGCCGGGTGCTGAAGCTCAAGTTCGAGCTCGGCCTGTTCGAGCACCCCTACGTCGACCGCGACGCCGCCGAGCCGTTCGACACGCCGCAACAGCGCGAGCTGGCCCGCCACATCGCCCGTCAGTCGCTGGTGCTGCTCAAGAACGACGACGCGCTGCTGCCGCTGGCGCCGTCGACGGCCCGCATCGCCGTGATCGGTCCGAACGCCGACAGCAGTCGCAACCTCATCGGCGACTACGCCTACCCGTCGCACATCGACTCGCTGCGCGAGATGCAGGAGGACAACACCTTCGGGGTCCCGATGCCCGACGGCATGGACCTGCACGCGCAGACCGTGCCGATCACCAGCGTGCTCGACGCGTTGCGCGAGCAGCTGCCCGACACCGAGGTGACCTTCACCCCGGGCTGTGACCTGACCGACCCGTCGACCGACGGCTTCGCCGACGCGGTCGCCGCCGCACGCGACGCCGACGTGGCGGTCGTGGTCGTGGGTGACCGTGCCGGCCTGACCTGGGACGCGACCTCGGGCGAGACCCGCGACCGCTCGAGTCTCGACCTGCCCGGCGTGCAGGAGCAGCTCGTGCGGGCCGTCGCGGAGACCGGCACCCCGGTCGTCGCGGTACTCGTCGTCGGTCGCCCCGCGGGCAGCACCTGGCTGCACGAGCACTGCCGGGCCGTGCTGCTGGCCTGGCTTCCCGGCGAGGAGGGCGGCCCGGCCATCGCGGAGGCCGTCACCGGCGCGGTGACGCCCGGCGGCAAGCTGCCGGTGTCCTTCCCGCGCTCGGTCGGCCAGGTCCCGGTGTACTACGGCCACAAGACCTCCGGTGGCCGCTCGCACTGGAAGGGCGACTACGTCGACGAGCCGTCCTCGCCGCGCTACCCGTTCGGTCACGGCCTGAGCTACACCACCTTCGAGGTGTCGGGTGGCGAGCTGTCCGCGCAGCAGGTGGCGGCCGGCGACGAGGTCGGCGTCACCGTGCAGGTGCGCAACACCGGCGAGGTCGCTGGCGACGAGGTCGTGCAGTGCTACACGCGCTCGCGGGGCACCTCGGTGACCCGGCCGGTGCTCGAGCTGCGTGGCTTCACGCGGGTGCACCTCGAGCCGGGGGCGAGCGCCACGGTGACCTTCCGCCTCGACACCACCCAGCTCGGCTTCTACGACCGGGCGTTCGACTTCGTCGTCGAGCCGGGTGAGGTCGAGGTCCACGTCGGGCGCTCCAGCGTCGAGCTCGACGTGTCCAGCGCGTTCACGATCACCGGCGAGCCGCTGCGGGTCGACACCAAGGTGTTCGACTCGCAGGTCGAGGTGTCGTAGTCCTCGACCGGTCACGTCCGGTCGACGCCGTCCGGGGTGCGTCCCTCCCGCACCCCGGACGGCGACTGGCGTCACGGTCCGCCGCCGCGGTCAACCGTCGCGGTCACCGGGGTCGCGGTCAGCCGTCGCGGTCACGCTGTCGCGGACCTCGCGCCGCAGCACCTTGCCGATCTGGGTCCGCGGCAACGCGTCGATCGCGACGACACGCCGCGGGACCTTGTAGCCGGCCAGGTGCTCACGGCAGTGCGCGCGCAGCCGTTCGGGCTCGCCGGGCTCCCCTCGCCAGACGACCGCGGCGACGACCTCCTCGCCGCCTCCGGCGCCCGGCACGCCGACGACCGCCGCGTCGTCCACCTCGGGTGCCAGTCGCAGCACCGACTCGACCTCGGAGGGGTAGACGTTGAAGCCCCCGGTGATGATCAGTTCCTTGATCCGGTCGACGACGGTGACGAATCCGTCGGCGTCCTGCACCACGACGTCCCCGGTGCGCACCCAGCCGCCGGCGTGCAGGGCCCTGGCGGTCTCCTGCGGCCGGTTCCAGTAGCCGGCGAACACCTGCGGTCCGCGGATCAGCAGCTCACCGGCCTCGCCCACGGGCCGGTCGGTGTCCGGGTCCTCCGGGTCGACCACCCGGATCTCGGTGGACGGGAACGGCACGCCGACCGTCCCGGGTCGTCGCGCCGACGACATGGGGTTGCCGAGCGCGATGGGTGAGGTCTCGGTCATCCCGTAGCCCTCGACGAGCAGCCCGCCGGTGACCGCCTCCCAGCGCTCGACGATGGCGGGGGGCAGCGACATCGCCCCCGAGATCGCGTAGCGGACCGAGGACAGGTCCGCGCCGGTCGCCTCGGCACGCTCGGCGAGGCGTTCGTACACGGGCGGGACGGCCGGCAGGAACGTCGGCGGGCGACGTCGCGTGGCGTCGAGCACCTGGTCGACGTCGAAGCGCGGGAACAGCACGATCGTCGCGCCGATCGACACGGCGGTGGTCAGGCACAACGTCAGACCGTAGGCGTGGAACAGCGGCAGGATGCCGTAGAAGACCTCGTCGCCGTCGCGCAGGCCCGGGACCCAGGCCCGCGACTGCAGCACGTTGGCCAACAGGTTGCGGTGCGAGAGGATCGCCAACTTGGGCGCGCCGGTGGTGCCGCCGGTGTACTGCAGCAGCGCGACGTCCGTCGGTGCGGGGCGGGGGTGTCCCGACGACACCGGGGCGGCCGCGGCGACCTCACGGTCCCAGTCGCGCGCGCCGGGCGCCGGTCCGGTCATCGCCTCGCGGGTCGCCCGCGCCCGCGCGACCGGCAGACGCAGCGCGAGGCGCTTGGTCCACGGCAGCGCCCGGGTGAGGTCCACGGCGAAGACCGTCTCGACGGCGGTCGACCCGCGACGCTCGTCGACGACCGGGACGACCTTGTCCCAGGCGACGACCACGCGGGCGCCGTGGTCGGCGAACTGCTGCTCGAGCTCGTCGGCGGTGTAGAGCGGGTTGTGCTCGACGACGACCGCCCCGAGGCGGAGGGCGGCGTAGAACGCCACCACGTGCTGGGGGCAGTTGGGCAGCACCAGCGCGACCCGGTCCCCCGCCGTGACGCCCGCCGCGCGCAGCACCTCGGCGCCGCGGTCGACCGCCGCGGCCAGCTCGGCGTAGGTCGTCGTACCGCCGAGGAAGTCGAGGGCGGCCCGGTCAGGGACGCGGCGCGCCGCGTCGTCGAGCAGGTCGACCAGGCTGCGGTCGGGTACCTCGACCTCGTGCGGGACGCCTGGGGCGTACTGCGCGAGCCAGGGGCGGGGGTCGGTCACGTCGTCTCCGGTCGCCGGCGGTTTCCGGCGACGGAGGTTACGGTCCGGTAGGGACGGACTCGCCGGTCACACCGGCCGGTCGTCCTCGTCGTACTCGACGACCTGCTGCTGCTCGAGGACGTCGGGGGTGGCCGGGGTGTCGTCGGGCAGGTCACCCACGACGCCGTCGTCCTCGATCGCACCGTCGAGGCCCTGGCGCTGCTCGAGCTCGTCCGGGTGCACCGGTGTCGGGTCCTGGCTCATCTGGTTCCTCCACGGGTCGTCAGGTGGCGAGGGCAGCAGACGACCGCCGTGCCGGCTGCCCCCGGACGCCGTCGACCGGTCACGGTCGCCCTCGAACCGACCGGTCACGGTCGCCCTCGAACCGACCGGTCACGGTCGCCCTCGAACCGACCGGTCACGGTCGCCCTCGAACCGACCGGTCACGGTCGCCCTCGAACCGACCGGTCACGGTCGCCCTCGAACCGACCGGTCACGGTCGCAACTCAGGTCGATTCGACGTGGGGGTCGCTCTCGGGCCGACCGCGCGCCCCGGCCGTGCCGTGGCGCCGTTCGGTGCGCAGCGCCCGGGTCATGGCCACGCACATCCCGATGAGCAGCAACGCCAGCGGCAGGCCGGTCGTGATCTGGAAGGTGCGCATCGCCTGCAGCCCACCGGCGACGAGCAGCATGGCGCCGACCAGTCCTTCGGCGACGGCCCAGAACACCCGGGTGCGCCGCGGCGGGTCGAGGTCGCCCCCGGAGGCGAGCATGTCGATCACGAACGAGGCCGAGTCCGACGAGGTCACGAAGTAGACCGCGATCACGACGAGCCCGACCAGCGACACCACCGTCGACAGCGGGAAGGCCTCGAAGAACACGAAGATCGCCGCGGGCAGGTTGTCGATCGCGGTGTCGAGCAGGCGCTCGTCGCCGGCGAGCACCCGCTGCAGCGCGAGGTGCCCGAACACGCCGTACCACAGGAAGATCACCAGCGTCGGCACGAACAGCACGCCGAGCACGAACTCGCGGATGGTCCGGCCGCGGGAGACGCGGGCGATGAAGATGCCCACGAACGGCGACCACGCCAGCCACCAGCCCCAGTAGAACAGCGTCCAGTCCGCCATCCAGTCCGGGTCGGCGTACGCGGTCCCCCGCAGCGCCGTCTCGGGCAGGGTCTGCACGTAGCGGCCGATGCTCTCGACGGTCGCGGTCAGGGCGTACCCGGTCGGGCCGAGCAGCAGCACGTAGGCGAGCACCACCAACCCGAGCACGAACGCGGTCTGGCTCAGCCGCTTGATGCCGCGGTCGAGCCCGGAGATGACCGACACGAGCGCCGCCGCGGTCGCCAGGGCGATGATCCACAGCTGCACGTTCAGCGTGGCCTCGAGGTCGAACAGGTGCGCGAGCCCGGCCGCCCCCTGCTGGGCACCGATGCCGAGGGTGGTGGCCACCCCGAACATGGTCCCGAGGATGGCGAAGACGTCGATGGCGTGGCCGGCCGGGCCGTACACCCGGTCGCCGAGCAGCGGCTGCAGCGTCGAGCGCATCGCCATCGGCAGGCCGCGCCGGAACACGACGTAGGCCAGCACGAGCCCGACGACCGCGTAGATGGCCCACCCGTGCAGCCCCCAGTGCAGGAACGTCAGGTTGACCGCCCGCTGCGCCGCGGCCGGGGTCTCGGCGTCGCCGTAGGGCGGGGTGGCGAAGTGGTTCAGCGGTTCGGCGACCGACCAGAACAGCACGCCGATCCCCATGCCGGCGCTGAACAGCATCGCGAACCAGGTGACGTAGCCGTAGTCCGGGCGTGCGTCGTCGGGGCCGAGGCGGACGTTGCCGTAGCGCCCGAACGCGGTCCACAGCACGAACACGAGGAAGCAGCTGGCGACCAGCGAGTAGAACCACCCGAGTTCGTCGACGATGAAGCCCTGTACCCCGCCGAACACCCGGTCGGCGGCGTCGGGCGCCACGACCCCGAAGACGGCCAGGGCCACCACCAGGACGGCCGAGGTGACGAAGACGGGCAGGTTCGCGGCGTCCCCGAGGAGGCGGCGCAGCGGCGTCGGGCGGGATGGTGCCGACTCGGTGTCCACGATGCTCCAACGGGTGACGGTAGGCGGTCGGAACTCCGCAGGGTCTACCAGCCCGAGGGCACCGCCGCCCCACCGTCCAGCGGACGGGCGCGGCCGGCGTCCCCCGCTCGCGGGGCCGATCTAGGGTGCAGGAGCACGGCCTCGGGCCACCTGGGCCACGGGTCGCTGTCCGCCGGAGGAGAGGCCCATGGTTCGCAGCACGATGATGGACCACCCGCTCACGCTGACACAGGTCCTCGAGCACGGTCGCAAGGTCCACGGACGCGCGAAGATCGTGACGTGGCAGGGCGACCATGCCCGTGAGGTCACGTTCACGGACACCTACGAGCGGATGGGGCGGCTGGCCAGGGGCCTCGCCTCGCTGGGCGTCGGTGAGGGCGACGTGGTCGGCACGTTCTGCTGGAACTCCCAGGAGCACTTCGAGGCCTACTTCGCCATCCCGTGCATGGGCGCCGTGCTGCACATGCTCAACATCCGCCTGTTCCCCGACCAGCTCGCGTACGTGGTCAACGACGGCGGCGACCGGGTCGTGATCGTCGACGACACCCTGGTCCCCGCCCTGGCCCGGGTGCTCGACGAGATCCCGCAGGTCGAGCACTTCGTGGTGGTCGGCGACGGTGACGCCTCCGCGCTGCCGGCCGAGAAGGTCGTCCGCTACGACGACCTGCTCGCCGCCCAGGAGCCCGGCCACGACTGGCCCGAGCTCGACGAACGCCAGGCCGCGGCGATGTGTTACACGAGCGGGACGACCGGCAACCCCAAGGGGGTCGTGTACTCGCACCGCTCCAACTGGACCCACACGTTCGGTGCCGCCGTCGGCGGGCTGGGCATCAGCGACCGCGACCGGCTGCTGCTGGTGGTGCCGCAGTTCCACGCCAACGCGTGGGGGTTGGTCTATCTCGGCTGGATGCTGGGCGCCGACATCCTGCAACCGGCGCAGTACCTGCAGCCCGAGCCGCTGGTCGCCTTCATCGAGGACCAGCGGCCGACCTGTTCGGCGGCGGTCCCGACGGTCTGGAACGGCGTGCTCCAGTACGGCATGCAGACCGACATCGACCTGTCGTCGCTGGACTGGGTGGTCGTGGGCGGCAGCGCCGTCCCGCGCGCGCTGATCGAGGCCTACGAGACCCGTTGGGGGGTCGAGATCGTGCAGGCCTGGGGCATGACCGAGATGTCCCCGCTGGGGGCGGTCGCCAACCCGCCGGCAGGCACCGACCCGCAGGAGTCGATCGACTGGCGGGCGAAGACCGGACGGGTCGCGCCGGGTGTCGACACCCGCATCGTCGATCCCCACGGGACCGAGCTGCCCTGGGACGGCACGGCGATGGGCGAGATCCAGGTGCGCGGCCCGTGGATCGCCGCCAGCTACCACGGCGAGGCCGACGACGCGGACAGGTTCACCGCCGACGGGTGGCTGCGCACCGGTGACGTCGGCACGATCGACGACCGCGGCTTCCTGCAGATCGTCGACCGCACCAAGGACGTGATCAAGTCCGGCGGCGAGTGGATCAGCTCCGTCGACCTCGAGAACGCGATCATGGGCCACGCGGACGTCGTGGAGGCGGCCGTCATCGGGGTGCCCGACGAGCGCTGGGACGAGCGCCCCCTGGCCGCGGTGGTGCTGCGGGCGGGGGCGACGACCACCGCGGAGGAGCTCAACGCCTACCTCGCCGACCGGGTCGCGAAGTGGTGGCTGCCGGAGCGCTACACGTTCGTCACGGAGATCCCGAAGACCAGCGTGGGCAAGTTCTCCAAGAAGGACCTGCGCGGCAGCTTCGAGACGGGCGACCTCGAGGTGGTCCGCGCCGACGGCTGAGGGGTACGTCGGGTCGGGCGGACCAGGTCGAGGCGTCGTCGGGCGCGAGGAGCCGTCCTCGGCCCCCGGACTCAGCGGTGCGGTGGCGCTGCGCTCCGGTCGTGGGCGACGAGCGCCTCGGCCGCGGCCACGACCTGGGCCTCGTCGACCAGCACCGTGTCGGCGGCGGGTCCGAGCGGGACGTAGCTGTCCTCGGCGCTGACACTGTCGAGTGGCTGGCGGGCGCCGCTGCGGGCGAGGGCGGCGATCACGGCGTCGGCGATCCCGCCGCCGGTCCGCCGGCACTCGTCGACGACGAGCACCGCCCGACACGCCGCGGCGTGCGCTTCGAGCGCCGCGGTGGGCAGCGGGTTGAGCCAGCGCAGGTCGAGCACGCGGGCCTCGATCCCCCGGCCGCGCAACGCCTCGGCGGCCCGCAGCGACATCCGTACGCCGTTGCCGTAGGTGACCAGCAGCACGTCGTCGGCCTCGGGCCGGTGCACGCCGACCTCGCCGGGCAGCAGCAGTTCGGACGGGTCGGGGTAGTCGCTCAGCCAGCCGCCGTCGCCGGGGGTGTGCAGGTCGCGTTCGTGGTAGAGCGCGATCGGCTCGAGGAAGGCGACCACCCGCCCTTCGTGCTCCGCCAGCGCGAGACAGCCGCGCAGCATGCGCGCCGCGTCGTCGCCGCGGCTGGGTACCGCCAGCACCAGCCCGGGGATCTCCCGCAGGGCGCCGATCGCGTGGTCGTTGTGGAAGTGTCCCCCGAAGCCCTTCTGGTAGGCCAGCCCGGCGATGCGCACCACCATCGGCGTCCGGTAGGCACCGTTGGAGAAGAACGACGTCGAGCAGGCCTCGCCGCGCAGCTGGTCGAGCGCGTTGTGCAGGTAGGCGAGGTACTGGATCTCCGGGACGGGCAGGTGTCCCAGCAGCGCCGTGCCCTGGGCGACGCCGAGGACGGTGGTCTCGTCGAGCAGCGTGTCGAACACCCGCCGGGGACCGAAGGCGTCGAGGAGGCCCGCGGTGACGTGGTAGACGCCGCCCTTGCGGGCCACGTCCTCGCCGAACACCAGCGTGTTCGGCCGCCGCAGCAGTTCATCCTTGAGCGCCGCGTTGAGCAACGCCCCCATGGTGCGCCGGGTCGGCGCCACCGCCTGCTCGGGCAGCGCGTCCCCGAACAGCTCGCGGCGCGCCCGCGCGTCGACGGGTGGCGGGGCGGTGACGTCACGGTGCTCACCGCGCGGATCCAGCGGCGGCAGCGGTGCGACGACCTCGGCCGCGCGGGTGAGCCGGGGACGCGCGGCCACCTCGGGGGCCCGTGCCCGGGCCCGGGCACGGGTGGCCTCGACGATCCCGCGCAGCTGCCGGGGCGTCGCGGCACCGGTGGCCAGCAGCCGTCGGGCGGTGCGCAGCAGCGGGTCGTCGGCCTCGGCGGCGCGGATGTCGTCGAGCGGGCGGTAGGCCGACTCGACGTCGCTGCCGGCGTGCCCCCACAGCCGCACCGTCGGCAGGTGCAGGAACACCGGCGCCCGCTGGTCGCGACAGTCGTCGAGCGCCGCCTCGACGCTCGCCCAGACCTCGTCGAGCTCCCCCTCGGCACGGTGGTAGCGCAGGCCGGGTAGCCGACCGAACGTGGTCTCGACCCAGCGCGCGGGCGTGGGCACCGAGATGCCGATGCCGTTGTCCTCGCACAGGAACACGATCGGCACGCCGTTGCCCCGCCGCCGGGCCCAGCGGGCGCTGTTGAACGCCGTCAGGGCGCTGGCGTGGTTGGCCGAGGCGTCCCCGAACGAGGCCAGCACCACGCTGTCGTCCGGGATCGGCAGGGGGTGGGTGCCCCGGCCGGCGCGGCCGATGGCGAGTGCCGCACCGACCGCCTTGGGCAGGTGCGAGGCGATGGTCGAGGTCTGCGGCGGGATCCAGCCCGTCGCCGAGCCCCACACCTTGTGCCGGCCACCCGAGGCCGGGTCGTCGCGGTTCGCGCACAGGCTCGCGAGGGTGTCCTCGATCCCGTCGGTGCCCAGCTGCCGGGCGCGGGCCATCACCAGTCCGCCGGAGCGGTAGTGCAGCAGGCACGGGTCGGTCGGACGCAGCAGGGCGCCGACGACCGCGTTGGCCTCGTGTCCCGCCGAGGAGATGGTGTAGTAGCCGACCCCGTCGGCCTTCAGCTCGCGGGCGACCACGTCCAGCACCCGGGAGCGGACCATGTCCTCGAACAGCGCCACGGCCCGCCCGACGGTCAGTGACGGCGCCGACGGCAGGGCGTCGTCGGGGGCGAGCGCGGCCGGCGGCGACGCGTGCGCTGCGGCGTCGACGTCGGCCAGCGCCCGGTCCAGGGCCGCCTCCACGACGGCCACGCGATCCGAGGTCATGTCCTGGCTCCTGGGACGGGGCGCCGCCGTGTCTAGCAGGGCGGCGCCCCCACGTCGGTAGCCTCGGGGGGTCGTCTTTCGGCAGGAGCTGTCCGTGTCCGCAGGCACCGCCTCTGCCGCGCGCCGCTCCGGCCCCGCCGGCGACCTGCTCACCGGCGACGACGCGCTCACGGCCGTCCTCGAGCGGGCGGCGCCCGGGGCGGTCACCACCCGCGCCTCGGACCGGCTGTCGTTCGCCCACGACGCCTCCCACTACCTGCTCGTCCCGCAGGCGGTGGTCACGCCGCGTGACGCGACCGAGGTCGCGGCGCTGCTGCGTGTCAGCGCCGCGCACGGGGTGCCGCTGACGTTCCGCTCGGGCGGCACCAGCCTGTCGGGACAGGCGATCGCGGACGGGGTGCTGGTCGACACCCGCCGCCACTTCCGCGACGTCGAGGTCCTCGACGACGGCCGCCGGGTGCGGGTGCGCCCGGGCGCGACCGTGCGGGCCGTCAACCTGCGCCTGGCCCCCTCCGGCCGCAAGCTGGGTCCGGACCCGGCCAGCGAGTCGGCCTGCACCATCGGCGGCGTGGTCGCCAACAACTCCAGCGGCATGGCCTGCGGCACCGAGTTCAACACCTACCGCACGCTCGAGTCGGCGGTGCTGGTGCTGCCCAGCGGCACCGTGGTCGACACCGCCGCCCCCGACGCCGACACGCGGCTGCGGGCCCTCGAACCGGAGCTGCACGCCGGCCTGGTCCGCCTGCGCGACCGGGTGCGCGGCAACCCGGACTCGGTGCGGCGCATCCGGCAGCTGTTCGCCATCAAGAACACCATGGGGTACGGCGTCAACGCCTTCCTCGACCACACCGATCCGGTCGAACTGCTGCTGCGCCTGACCGTCGGCAGCGAGGGCACGCTGGCGTTCGTCGCCGAGGCCACGTTCGCGACCGTGCCCGCCCACCCGCACGCCGCCACCGCACTGCTGCTGTTCGACGACCTCGCGGCCGCCACCGCCTCCCTGCCGGCCCTCGTGGCCGCCGAGCTGGCCACGATCGAACTGCTGGACGCGACCAGCCTGCGCGTCGCCCAGCGCGACCCGCAGGCGATCCCGGCGCTGCGGGCACTGGCCGTCGACCGGCAGGCCGCGCTGCTGGTGGAGCACCAGGAACCGACCGCCGAGGCACTCGCCGAACGCACCGCCACGACCGCCGGGGTGCTCGCCGGGCTGCCGCTGTCGACGCCGGGGGCGCTCGACCCCGACGCGGCGGCCCGCGCGGCGCTGTGGCACATCCGCAAGGGCCTGTACGCCGCGGTGGCCGGTGCGCGCCCGTCGGGGACGACCGCCCTGCTCGAGGACGTCGCGGTGCCGGTCGAACGCCTGCTGCCGACCTGCGAGGCGCTGACGTCGCTGTTCGACCGGCACGGCTACCGCGACAGCGTGATCTTCGGCCACGCCAAGGACGGCAACGTCCACTTCCTGCTCAACGAGGACTTTGCGCGCGGCGAGCGGCTCGAGCACTACCTCGCCTTCACCGAGGACCTGGTGGAGCTGGTGCTCGGCCACGGCGGCACGCTCAAGGCCGAGCACGGCACCGGCCGGATGATGTCGCCCTACGTCCGTCGTCAGTACGGCGACGAGCTCTACGACGTGATGCGCGAGCTCAAGCGGCTGGTGGACCCGAACGGGTTGCTCAACCCGGGCGTGCTGCTCGACGACGACCCGAGGGCGCACGTCCGCGCGCTCAAGCCGACCCCGACCGTGGAGGCCGAGGTCGACCGCTGTGTCGAGTGCGGCTACTGCGAGCCCGTCTGCCCGAGCCAGGACCTGACGACCACGCCGCGGCGCCGGATCGTGCTGCGCCGCGAGATGGCACTGGCCCGCGAGGCCGGTGACACGGCCCTGCTCGCACGGCTCGAGGAGGAGTACCGCTACGACGGCAACGACACCTGCGCCGTCGACGGCATGTGCGCGACCGCCTGCCCGGTGCAGATCGACACCGGCGCACTCACGCGACGCCTGCGCGCCGAACAGCGGGGACCGCTCGAGCAGCGGGCCTGGGCCGGTGCCGCCCGCCACTGGGACGGCGCCACCCGGGCCGGCGCGGCCGCGCTCAGTGTGGCCCGCGCCGTGCCGGCGCCGCTGCCGGTCGTGGCGACGCGCACCGCCCGGGCGGCGCTGGGCGCCGAGACGGTGCCCGCGTGGACGCCCGACCTCCCCACCGGTGGCACCCGCCGCCGGCCGCGCGAGGCGACGCAGGCGCGGGCGGTCGTCTTCCCGGCCTGCATCTCCACCCTGTTCGGCCCCGCCGACGCCGCCGCCGGTGGGGTCGACTCCGCCGCCGACGGCGCCGGGAGCGCGCCAACCCCGGTCGCCGGGGTGCAGGACGCGCTGCTGGCGCTGTGCGAGCGTGCCGGGGTGGCCGTCCGCGTGCCCGAGCGCATCGCCGCGCTGTGCTGCGGCACCCCGTGGAAGTCCAAGGGCCTGACCGCGGGACACGCCGCCATGCGCGACCGGGTGGTCCCCGCCCTGCTGGCGGCCACCGGTGACGGCGCACTGCCGGTGGTGGTGGACGCGAGCTCGTGCACCGAGGGGTTGACCGGCCTGCTCGCCGGGACCGGCATCCGGGTGGTCGACGCGGTCGTCTTCGTCGACGAGATCGTGCTCCCCCGCCTGCCACCCGCCGCACGCGTCGGCTCGGCCGTGCTGCACCGCACCTGCTCGTCGACCCAGCTCGGCGTCGATCCCGCGCTGCGCCGGGTCGCTGCGGCGGCCGCCGAGGTGGTGCACGAACCGGTCGACTGGAGCTGCTGCGCCTTCGCCGGCGACCGCGGTCTGCTGCATCCGGAGCTGACCGCGAGCGCCACCGCGGCCGAGGCGGCCGCGGTGCGCGGGCTGTCGGCCGACGCGCACGTGTCGGTCAACCGCACCTGCGAGCTCGGGCTCAGCCGGGCGACCGGACGCAGCTACCGCCACGTGCTGGAACTGCTCGAGGCGGTCACCCGCCCGCCCGCGCCGGCCTGAGGTGTCGGCGGCTCAGCCCGGTGTGCTGCCGCTGCCGCTCGCCACGACCACGTCACCGTTCCACCGCCACGAGGTGCCCTGCACCAGCGCCAACAGCAGACGACGTTCCTCGGCGCGACCGGCCATGCCGGCCCGGAAGGTGTCGTCGTCGACCGTCGGGATACCGGCCCGGCGCAGCGGCGCGAGGTCCGGCAGGGGCGGGGCCTGCGTGGCGTCCGCGCCGTGGTCACGGGCGACGAGGTCGGTGAAGCGCTCCAGCGCGACGCGGGTCGGTCGCAGCACCATCGGGTGTGGCCGGACCGAGGGGGCCACGCCGTGCTCGAGCAGCGACAGCGCCTCGTCGAGCGCGGCGATGCCCGGCTCGATGGCGCTGTGGCGGTGAGGGCTGTGGAAGTAGTGCAGCACCGGATAGGACAGGAACTGCTGGGCGAGGACGTTGATCTGCGGGGCCAACTGGTGCAGGTGGGGACGCAGTTCGTCGAAGCCCTGCCCGTCCCAGGCGTTGCACAGCATGTGCTGGGCGTCGGTGCCCAGACCGTAGGAGAGGCTCGCCAGCTCCCGACGCTTGACGACGCCCGAGACGACCGGGATGAAGAAGGACACGGTCATGGTCAGCAGGACGAACCCGGTGCTGGTGGCCACGGCGGTGAGCACCTGCCACAGCGCACCGTTGGGCGCGTAGTCCCCCAGCCCGACCGTGAACACCGTGTAGCCGGCGAAGTAGACCACGGACCAGAAGTCGGCGACCTCGCCACGGTCGACGTTGATCACGGCTTCCGGGCCGGCGGCGAAGACCAGCGTCCAACCGATCCACATGCCCCCGGCCCAGGTGATCAACATCGAGAGCAGCACGGTCGGACCGACGACCAGGAGCAGCGGCGAGTCCGGCCGCCGCGCGAAGCGGCGACCGAGCCGCCACAGCCCCAGCGACACCCGCTTGGTGATCGGGCCCCCGAGGTGGACGGCGGTGACCGCGGTCAGGAACGCGTCGAGGAACACGACCACGACCATGAGCAGCCCGGGCACCAACAGCCAGTATCTCACCCTCGGGTGCCTCGCCTCGGAGTCGTCGGGGCCCGTTCGTGCGCGCCGAGGCGGCCGGCGGCTGCCACGGAGGGGCGGCCGACGTCCTCGTCACGTGGACGTGGAGCCTGACAGCTGCCGACGCGCCGCACCGGCCCGCACCACGCCCGCCCGGTCATCCGATGCCTCGTGGCGAAGCGTCTCGTCAGACGTCGCAGCTGGTGAGCTCGCCGGTCTGGACGTGCTCGTAGAGCGGGCCGTCCCAGTGGACCCAGTTCGGGTCGTTCTCGATCCGGTCGTAGCAGTCGGCGATGTCCTGCAGGATCTGCGCGCACCAGGCGTCACCGTTTTCGTGCCCCATGCCGAGGTCGTCGCAGGCGTTGCTGGTGTCGTCCGGCACGGGCGAGGGCGGCGGCTCGGGTGCCGCCGGCGGCGCGAGGGTCGGCGCCGGCACGGCCGCGGCACCTGGCTCGTCGGCGGCACCGTCCTCGGCGGGCTCGGCACGGGCGGCGGTGGCGAGCCGGTCGGTGGCCGTCTCGGCGGCGGCCTGCTGCACCGCGAGCTGCACGGTGAGCTGTTCGACCTGTTCCTCGAGCTGCTCGACCTGCGTCTGCAGCTCGCGGTTCTCGACCGTGGCGGCGTCGCGTCGGCCGGCGGCGTCCTCGTCGGCGGCGGCCATCGAGGACCGCAGCTCCTCGATCTCCGCGTCGCGTTCGGCGAGGCGCTGCTGGGTCGCGGCGAGCTCGGACTCGGCGGCCGAGCGGCTGTTGACGAGGACGACCACGGCGATGGCGAGCCCCACGGCCACGAGGCCGAGGGCGGCGAGCGGGAGCCAGCGGCGGAGTTCCATGCGGGTCCTTCGGGGAGGCGGGCGGATCTGGGCGGGATCGGGACGAGGTCGAGCGGTCGGCGGTGCCGGAACGTGCTGGGCAGGCCGGGGCGTGCCGGGCAGGGCCGGAGCGCGCCGGCAGGGCGGAGCGCGCCGGCGGGCAGGGTGCCCGCTACCGCAGCGGAACGCGATCCGGGGCGGCGTCGGAGAAGGTGACGCCCTCGCGTCGCCGGCGGTCGACGTCGAGGTGCAGGACGTCCGGGCGGGCGTAGTGCCCGGTGGGGTCGAAGTTGTGGCGTTCCTCGTCGACCCGGGACCGGTCGAGGTCGGCGATGACCAGCCCGGCCTCCCCCGCGACCGGTTCGACCAGCCAGCTGCCGTCGGGGGCCGCCACGGCCGACCCGCCGTCGCGGTCCACCCCACCGGCCTCGGCCAGCTCGTCGTACAGCGGGAAGTCGCGCGGGATGTCGTCCATCGACAGCAGCGCGCCGGCGGCGAGCGACCACACCCGGCCCTCGCGGGCGACGAACCGGGTGATGTCGCGGGTCAGGGCCACCGAGCCGGGCCACACCGAGACGTGGAGGTCCTCGCCGCCGGCGTACATCGCCGCGCGCGCGAGCGGCATCCAGTTCTCCCAGCAGTTGAGCCCGCCGACGCGCCAGCCCGAGGGGAGTGCGTGGACCCGCAGCCCGTGGCCGTCACCGGGCGCCCACACCAGCCGTTCCTCGAACGTCGGCCGCAGCTTGCGGTGGGCACCGACCACGCCGGAGACCGGGTCGAGCGCGACCAGGGTGGCGTAGACGCTGCCGCGCCCGGGCCCGCCGCCGCGTTCGGTGACGCCGAGGTGGACGAAGACGCCGAGGTCGGCGGCGGCCTCGCGGATCGTGGCGAGCTCCGGCCCGTCGAGCTCGACGGCGGCGGCCAGGTAGGCCGCGTAGGCGCGCTTCTGCTTCGCGTCGTCGAAGCGTGCGCCGCCGGTCTCCGACACCCAGACCGGATACCCGGACAGGAACGTCTCGCCGAAGGCCAACAGGTCCACCGACGCCGCCGCGGCCTGCTCGAGGCAGGACACGACGAGCTTGGTCCCGCCCTCAGGATCGAGCCAGGCGGGATGGAACTGGGCGGCGGCGACACGCATCGGCGGCTCCTGGGCGGCGCGGGACACGCAGTATCCCGCGCCGCCGTGACCGACGACGACGCCGCCGCGGACGTCGGTCAGCTGCTGCTGGAGAAGGCGGCGTCGAACGACGCGCTCGGGGCCTCGAAGGCGAGGCCGCGGACGAACTCGAGCGCTTCGGGGGCGCCGACGAGGCGGTCCATCCCGGCGTCCTCCCACTCGATCGAGATCGGCCCGTCGTAGCCGATCGCGTTGAGCATGCGGAAGCACTCCTCCCACGGCACGTCACCGTGGCCGGTGGAGACGAAGTCCCAGCCGCGACGCGGGTCGGCCCACGCCAGGTGCGAGCCGAGCCGGCCGTTGCGGCCGTTGCCGACCCGACGCTTCGCGTCCTTGCAGTCGACGTGGTAGATCCGGTCCTGGAAGTCCCACAGGAAGCCGACCGGGTCGAGGTCCTGCCACACGAAGTGGCTCGGGTCCCAGTTGAGCCCGAACGCCTCGCGGTGGCCGATGGCCTCCAGCGCCCGCACGGTCGTCCAGTAGTCGTAGGCGATCTCCGAGGGGTGCACCTCGTGGGCGAAGCGCACGCCGCACTCGTCGAAGACGTCGAGGATCGGGTTCCACCGGTCGGCGAAGTCCTGGTAGCCGGCGTCGATGACGTCCTGCCCGACCGGCGGGAACATCGCCACGTACTTCCAGATCGACGAGCCGGTGAACCCGACGACCACGTCGACGCCGAGCCGCTGGGCGGCGCGGGCCGTCATCTGCATCTCCTCGGCGGCGCGCTGCCGCACGCCCTCCGGGTCGCCGTCGCCCCACACGCGCGGCGAGACGATGTCGCGGTGGCGATGGTCGATCGGGTCGTCGCAGACCGCCTGGCCCTTGAGGTGGTTCGAGATCGCGTGCAGCTGCAGGCCGTGCCGCTCGAACAGCGCGAGGCGGTCCTGGACGTAGTCGTCGTCCTCGGCCGCGCGCCACGGGTCGAGGTGGTCGCCCCAGCAGGCGAGCTCGAGCCCGTCGTAGCCCCACTCGGCGGCGAGACGCGCCACCTCCTCGAGCGGCAGGTCGGCCCACTGGCCGGTGAACAACGTGATCGGTCGGGTCATGCCGTTGCCTTCTTCTCTGGTCGGTGCGATGTCGGTCACGGCGTCGTGGTGCGAAGCGTCCGGAGCGTCCGCGCGTTCAGGCCTCGACCTGCGCCCACCGGCCCGAGTCCGCGCTGGCCTCGACCGCCGCGAGGACGCGCTGGACCTGCAGTCCGTCGGCGAAGGTCGGTGCCGGGTCGCGTCCCTCGGCGATCGCGGTGACGAGGTCGACGACCTGGTGGCTGAAGCCGTGCTCGTAGCCCAGGCCGTGCCCCGGCGGCCACCAGCCCTCCACCCACGGGTGCTCCTCCTCGGTGACCAGGATGCGACGGAAGCCGGCGGTCGTCGCCGCCTCCGTGGCGTCGAGGAACTCCAGGACGTTCATGTCCTCGAAGTCGAACGCCAGGCTGCCCTGCGAGCCGTTGACCTCGAGGCGCAGCGCGTTCTTGCGTCCGGTGGCGAAGCGGGTGGCCTCGAACACGCCGAGCGCCCCGCCGGCGAACCGGCCGACGAACGCCGCCGCGTCGTCGACGGTGACCGGCCCGCGGCCGGTGTCGGCGTCACCGTCGAGCCCGTGGTCGCCGGGCGGCAGCGGCCGCTCGGTCACGAACGTGGTGGTCGTGCCGGTGAGCTCGGTCAGCACGTCACCCAGCACGTGCTGCGCGAGGTCGATGGCGTGGGCACCGATGTCGCCCAGCGCGCCCGAGCCGGCGAGGTGCTTCTGCAGCCGCCAGGTCAGCGGCGCCTCGGGGTCGACGATCCAGTCCTGGAGGTACTGCGCCCGCACGTGGCGGATCTCGCCGAGGCGGCCGTCGCGGACGAGCTGGCGGGCCAGCGCGACGGCGGGCACCCGCCGGTAGGTGAAGCCGACCATGGTGCGCACGCCGTCGGCGGCGGCACGCTCGGCGGCGGCCACCATCCGCTCGGCCTCCTCGACGGTGTTGGCCAACGGCTTCTCGCACAGCACGTGCTTGCCGGCCTCGAGCGCCGCGACGGCGATGTCGCAGTGGGTGTCGCCCGGCGTGCAGATGTCGACGAGGTCGACGTCGTCGCGCTCGACGGCGCGGCGCCAGTCGGTCTCCGTGTCCGCCCAGCCGAGCTGGTCGGCGGCCTGTTGCGCGCGCTGCTCGTCGCGGCCGACGAGCACGGTCATCTCCGGCGCCAGGGGCAGGTCGAACATGCGCGGCGCGGTGCGCCAGGCCTGCGAGTGGGCCGCCCCCATGAAGGCGTGGCCGATCATCGCGACACGCAACGGTGGGGCGGCGTTCCTGGCACTCATGCGATCACTTTCGTCTTCCACGGGAGGGTGGCGGCGCGTCCCGGGACGTGTGCCGTGCACGCGAGCGGGATCGAGCTGGCTGGCCCTCGAGCGCGGCGGTCGCGCGGTCCCGGGCAGGGGCCATACCCGTTCGGGCCATGCGGACGGCCCTTGATAGTGCAGCGCGTTGCCGGACGCAAGGGCGATGGGCCGCGCTCCTGGGGACGGCGTCCGGCGCGACCGCCCGACGAGGACGCGTCACCGCGTGCGAGTACCATCGACCCCGTGATGATGGTGTCGCGTCTCGTCCCGGCGGTCGTCCATCGCCGCCGTGCAGCGTCGATCCCCGGGAGGGACACGTGCCGTTGACCCGATCGTCGGCCGGGACCGACCCGGTCTTCCACCGCCGCCACCGGTGGCTGACGGTGGCGCTGCTCGCGCACGTGCCGCCGCTGCTCGCCCTGTCGATGGCCGTCGGCGGCAACCGCCTCGGCCATGCCCTGGTCGAGACGTCCGTCCCGCTCCTGGGGCTGTGGGTGATCGGCCTGCGTGCCTCCCACCAGCGCCTGGCCGCGTCCGCCACCACGTTCGGGCTGCTCACCGCCTCCGCGCTGGTCGTGCACACCACGGGCGGTCAACCCGAGGCCCACTTCCACTTCTTCCTGGTCGTCGCCGCGGTGGCCCTGTACCGCGACCTCGTGGTGTTCGGGGTCGCCGCTGCGTTCGTGGTCGTCCACCACGCCGCGCTGACGCTCATCTCGCCGACGTCGGTGTTCGCCGACCCCGCCGTCGCCGACCAGCCGGTGATGTGGGCCGTGGTCCACGGCAGCTACATCGCCGCGGTCGCTGCCGTCCACGCCGTCGGACTGCGCGACGTCGAACGGGCCAGCCGCGAGACGGCCCGCCTGCAGGCCGACCTCGAACACGCCGGTGAGGCGCGTGCGAACGCGTTGGCCCTGCACGACACGGTCGTGCAGGGCCTGACCGCGACGGTGTACGCCCAGCAGGTCGGCCGGCACGACCTGGCCGGCGACGCGGCCGCGGCCGCACTGACCGCCGCGAAGCGGGTCGTGTCCGACCTGCTCGAGGGACGCCCGGCCGACCGGAGCACCCTGGTACGCGAGGACGCCGCACTCGACCGGCTGTCGCCTCCATGACCGCACGGGTGCTGCTCGTCGACGACACCGAGATGATCCGGCTCGTCGTCCGGATCTCGCTCGAGCGCGACGGACGATTCACCGTCGTCGGGGAAGCGGCGAACGGTCGCGAGGGGGTGGAGCGCGCCGTCGAGCTGCAGCCCGACCTGGTGGTGATGGACCTGTCCATGCCGGTGATGGACGGCATCGAGGCGACCCGGCTGCTCCAGCAGCAGCTGCCGGACCTCCGCGTCGTCGTCCTCACCGGCTTCGCCGAGCCGCAGATGCTGCGGGCGGCCCGCGAGGCCGGCGCCTGCGAGCTGGTGGAGAAGGGCGGCGACCTGACCCGACTCGCCGACGTGCTCGCGGACACGCTCGAGAACTGCTGACGTCGCGGCCGGTCGGTGCGTCCGACCGGCGCACGGGTGGCGACCGCCGGCCAGGAGCCATCGGTCGCCGATCTGGACAGGGTCACCTTGCCCTGCCGCGCCGCGGTGGACCGGCGGAAGGTGGGAGGTGGACGACGCGTCCGGAGCCGGCCGTCGTCCGGAGGTTTCCCCATGAGGCCCATCCGCATCGTCTCCTTGGTGGCCGGGATCCTGCTCGTCGTCGTCGGCGTGGGACTCGGCACCGCTGGCACCACCGTGCTCGTCACCTCCGCCGCGAACGGCGACGAGGACGGCTTCCTCACCACCCCCACCTTCGACCTGCAGACGTCCGCGTACGCGATCACGGCCGAGGAGCTCGAGCTCGTCGCCTCCCCCGCGGACTGGGCGCCTGCCCGGGAGCTCGAGCTGCGGCTCACCGTCACGCCCGACACCGGCCCGGTCTTCGTCGGGCTGGCGCCACGCGACGACGTGGCGCGCTACCTCGACGGTGTCGCCCACGACGAGGTGCAACGCCTCGACCTGCCGGATGCCGCCTTCACCGCCCGTGCCGTTGACCGGACCCCCGCTCCCCCCGCCGAGCAGGACTTCTGGGCCGCCAGCGTCGAGGGCAGCGGCCGTCAGACGCTGGACTGGACGGCCGAACCGGGCCGCTGGGCGGTCGTGGTCATGAACCCCGACGCCACGCCCGGCCTCGCCGTCACGGCCCGTGCCGGCGTCCAGTCGTCGCTGCTGGTCCCGCTGGGGGCCGGCGCGCTGGCCGCCGGGCTCATGCTGCTCGCCGCCGGTGTCGCGCTGATCGTCGGCGCGCTCGCCCGGCAGGGCACGGGCGCCCGGCAGGGCACGGGCGTCGGGCAGACCGGGACCGAGGCGCCGCTGGGCGCGGCGGGCCCGGCGACGCCGACGTGCTCGCCGGTGGCCGTCGTCGGCCGGCTCGACCGGCCGAGCCGAGGGCTGTGGCTGGTCAAGTGGCTGCTGCTCGTCCCGCACGCGATCGTGCTCGTCGCGCTGTGGATCACCTTCGTGGTGCTCACGCTCGTCGCCGGCGTCGCGATCCTGTTCACCGGCCGCTACCCACCCAGCCTGTTCGACGTCAACGTCGGCATCCTGCGGTGGAGCTGGCGGGTGTCCTTCTACGGCTATGCCGCGCTGGGCACGGACCGCTACCCGCCGTTCACGCTCGAACCGGCCGACTACCCGGCCGACCTCACCATCGTCCACCCCGAGCGGCTCTCCCGCGGCCTCGTGCTCGTCAAGTGGTGGCTGCTCGCCCTTCCCCACTACCTCGTCCTGGCCGTGCTGACCGGTGGCGGTGGCAGCTGGGTCGTCGCCGAGGCCGGCGACGGGACCGGCTGGCGCCTCGCGCTGGGCGGTGGCGTGCTCGGAATCCTGGTCCTGGTGGCCGCGGTCGCGCTGCTGTTCACCGCCCGGTACCCGACGGGCCTGTTCGACCTCGTGGTCGGCATCAACCGCTGGGCGTTCCGCGTGATCGCCTACGCGGCGTTGATGACCGACGAGTACCCGCCGTTCCGGCTCGACCTCGGCGGTGGCGAGCCCACGCCGCCCACCGCGCCGCAGGCACCGACCGGCGGTCCCACCCACGCACCGGTCCCCACGGGTCAGCCCGTGTGACGTCCGCGACGGTGGCCGGGCGCGGCGACGCGCCCGGCCGCCGTCCCCGGCGGGAAAGGCACGACGATGAGCAACCGCGACGCCGGCGCGGCCGCTGGTGGCGGGCGATCTACGGCCTCGGCATCTTCGGCGCCCTGGTCTGGTTCTGGCAGCAGGCCGACACGTTCTGGGAGCACCCGTTGGCGATCCTCCAGGGGCTGTTCTGGCCCGCCTTCCTGGTCTACGAGGTGTTCCGCACCCTGACGTGATGCCGGGTGCTCGTACGTGTGGATGCACTCCGGCACGGGGGCACGGTGGCGCTACGACTTCGACGGCGATTGCACCGAGCGTCGCGACGAGCCCGACGAGCCCTGGTACGGCCGCTGACGTCCGGGCCGGCGGGTCCGGTGGCGGCACCGTGCCGGTCGGCCGAGTCCCTGCCCGACGGTGTGGTCGGACGGCCACCTCGCCGCCGACCAGCGCCCGGCACGTTGTCGCCCCGGCAGGTGCGGGAACGCCGAGGCAGCGGCGACGGCCTCCCACCACACGACGCCGGAAGGCGTGCCGACACTCGGACGCACTGCCGCGGGATCCGCTCCGGACCGACCGAGGAGGAACGCATGGACACCTACACCGCAGCGCTCACGATCGACCGTCCCCGCGACGAGGTCTACGACCGGCTCCAGCGCTTCGAGACCTACCCCGCGTTCATGGACAGTGCCGACGAGGTGCGGCGCGACGGCGACCGGCTGCACTGGAGGATGTCGCTGGGCCCGGTGACGCGGGAGTACGAGGCCCGGATCACCGCCGAGGAACCCGGGGAGCGCATCGCCTGGCGCACCGACGAGGACGACGTGCAGGAGGCCGGCGAGTTCCGGCTGACCGACGCCGGCGAGGGGGCCACCGACGTCCGCCTCGAGGCGTCCTACGACCTCGACAGCGCCGCGTTGCAGTTCGCCGACGCCGTCGACTTCCTCGAGAAGAAGGTCGAGGACGACCTGCGGCACCTCAAGGAGTACCTCGAGAAGGACTGACCGGACAGGCGACTCACCGGCGCCCGTCGTCGGCGGGCCCGGTGAGCGGCGCCACGCCCCACGCGGAGGCACCGTCCCGGTCGACGGCGTCGAGCGTCCGCTCCCACGACGCGGTGAGCTCGGCGCGCAGCTGCGGGTGGCGGTCCTCGGCCAGCGCCGTGCCGACGTCGACGACCAGGTGCCGGGACCGGTCCACCCACAGCGGCACGTAGCCGACGTCGGTGACCTCGAAGCTCCCCGGTTCGGTCTCGGTCACCTCGAAGTGGGCGAGGATCCCGTCCTGGGAGTTCGGACCGGTGAACTCGGCGTGCATGTTGGAGAGCAGGTTGCCCACGCCGTGAGCCGTCACCCGGTCGTGGACGCGCTCGATGGGCTGCACGACGTGGGCGTGGTGGCCGATGATCAGGTCCACGCCCCCGTCGGCCAGCAGCACCTCGGCGTTGTCGCGCTGCGCCTCGGACGGTTCGACGTGGTACTCGCGGCCCTGGTGCAGGCTCAGCACGACGAACTCCGCGCCGGCGTCGCGCGCCCGGTCGGCCTCGGCGAGGATGGCGTCGTGGTCGGTGACGTCGACCATCCACGCGCCGTCCTCGGGCATCGGCACGTCGTTGATCCCGTAGGTGGAGGACAGGTGCGCGACGGTGACCCCGGCGACCTCCAGCAGCGTCGTCGCGGCCGACTCGGCCCGGGTCCGGGCCGTTCCGGCATGCGCGACCCCGACCCGGTCGAGCGCGTCCAGCGTCCCCACCAAGCCCTCCACCCCGCCGTCGAGGGAGTGGTTGTGGGCGGTCGAGCAGGTGTCGAAGCCGGCGTCCGCGATCGCGTCGGCCAGCTGGTACGGCGAGAGGAACAGCGGCTGGTTCGTCGCCGTACGGACGTCGCCGCCGCCGTAGAGCTCGGCGTTGTCCGGCGACAGCGGCACCTCGAGGTGGCACACCGCCAGGTCGGCCGCCTGCAGGTGCGGGGCGATCTCGGCGAACATCGGCCGGAAATAGTACGCCTCGCCGGACTCGGCGCCGTACTGCGCGGCCCGGTCGATGACGGCCATGTGGGGCAGGATGTCCCCGCCGCCGACGATCGTGAACGAGCGTGCCGGCTGCTCCGGGAGGTCGAGCTGGTCGGTCTCCACGCTCGCCGACGGCGGCAGGTCGGCTTCCGGTGCCGGTGCCTCGTCGAGGGTGAACTCCGCTGCGCCGACGTCGCCCGGCCCGCTGCTCGCGTCGGGCGGTTCGGCGAGGTCGAGGACCGTCTCCTCGTCCGCGTCCCCGATGGCCGTCGGAGGACCGGCTCCCGGAGCGCAGGCGGCGGCGACCAACAGCGGCGCGGCGGTCAGCAGTCGACGGGTCAGCAGGTTCGGAACTCCACGTCACGGTCACCTGTGAGCCTAACGGGCTCGTGTCACCGCCCCCGCGTAGGTTCACACGAAGCGCAGCCACCAAGGAGGCGTCGTTGGGACGCGCCGACGCCAGCGTCTGCGGGTGGCGGCAAGGGGGAAGCGATGCACGGGGACAATGGCCGGCATCTACGAGGTGCGCTGCCGGCAGGGTCACCAGCTTCACCGCCTGTTCTGCCCGCTCGGCCGCAACCATCCCGGAGGACCCGCGCTGGTGATGCTCGACGGCGACTCCAAGCCAAACCGAACGGCGATGCACGGGTCCGTCTATCGACGAGTCCGTCAACAACGGACGCGTACGAGGCGACCCGCCACCTCGACTTCACCTAGCGGCGAGCATCTGCTCCACCGAGTTCTGCTCGCGAATTTCGAGCCGCAGACCGGAGCGCCTCGGCGATCGACATCATCGTCGCCAAGGTCGGGTTCGCCGAGGGCGCGGTGAACAGCCGCCGCAGAGACGCAGCGTTCCGGTCGTCCCGAAGGGCCAACTCCTCGCGGGTCCAGCCCAGCTCGCTGAGCCGGTCCACGATGACGTTCACGACATCATCGAACGCCCGGATCTCGGCCAGCTCGGCCTCGACCGCAGCGGCGAACCCCGGTGCGCGCCGTCCGCGTTCTTCGATCACTCGCTCGAGTGCACTCATCTGCGCCCCAATTCCAACGACTACCGCCCACGTCGCGTGGGTCAGCCTGGGGTGATCCACCGGTCGCGCATCAGCTCGGTGACGAGCTCGTCCAGCAGCTGCTCCTCATGGACGGCGCGACCGCGGGCGATGATGGCGGCGGACAGTTCGGGGTCCCAGCTTGCTTCGGGTGGAACTGCCCCGAGCGGCCGGCTGGCGCTCGTCGCCGCCTCCTCGTACGCCGTCCGTCCCATACGCCACGGGGTGGCGCCGAACCGGTCGATCAACAGGTTGCCGATGCGAACCCCACCACCGTCGAAATCGGCGTGGAAGTCCAGCACCACACCAGCGTCCACGAGCTGGCCGAGCAGGGTCTGCACGGACCCCGACGGCTGCCCGTCGGTGCACACCAGCGGTGGCGTCGCCGGACCACACCGGTCGGTGACCGCCGCAGCCACGGTCGGGTTCTCGCACACCAGGACGCGCTGGCGCCGCAGCGACGTCCAGTCCGCCGGATGACGAACCAACAGCCGCAGGGTGATACGGCACGGTTCGCCGGCGTCGGCGTGCTCGCGCAGGGTCGTCGCCAGCAACCCATCACCGCTCGGCCGCAGGCCGGCGACGAGCACCGGTGCGGACAGCTCGTCGAGCAGGACGCCGACCCTGGCCCACAGCGCTCGCCGCTCGGCGGCACGGCGATCGCGTCGCGGCAGGCCGGTGACCGACTCGATGCCGCGGAGCACGAGCGTGGACAGCGAGGTGCCGTCGTCCAGCGCGTGACTGTCGCCCAGGCTGGTCGCGGCCAGCTGCGGCAGCGGCACCGCGTCGGCGGGCAGTCGACGGAGGACCTCCAGCGCCTGATCGCCGAGTTGCGCGGCGACCTCGGCGTCGCCGGCCAACCGGCGCAGCAGCCCGGTGGTCGCCAGCTCGTCCGCCCAGGCCACCAGCGTCGGGTCGACGTCCTCGGCGTCGGTGCGCAACCGGTCGTGGACGAGACGCCATCGGCGCTGCTCGGCGGCCGCCGCCGCGGGCCGGTCGAGCACCGGGCCGCGGAGCGTCTCCACCAACGATCGCAGGTCGGGCGCGATGCCGGCGTGCGCGAGGATGCGTTCGAGGTCCGCCACCTCGACGCTGACGGAGCCGGCCGTGGTGGGACGACGACCCGTGAGCCGTTCGACCGCCTCGCGTTGCGCGTCGGTCGGGTGGGCGAGGCGGAGGCGTCCGTGGAGCGGCTGTCCCCGTTCGAGCCGCGCCTGCAGCCGGTCGACGATCCAGGTGAGCTCCTCGCCGAACAGCGCGACCGCTCGGCCCCGGTCGACGGTCACGGTGCCGTTTCCTGGCGGTCACCGTCGACGACCTCGAGGCGGTCGCGGCCGTTCCACCGCCAGCGGTGCACGCCGATGGCGTCGATGCCCGGCCGGGTGGACAGCTGGTGGATCGCGATCGCCGGCACCGTCGGGTAGCAGGCCCACTCGCGTTCGCTGGTCATGACGACGTCGAGGTCGAAGCGGACCAACAGGTCCAGGCACTTGGCCCGCATGTCACCGTCGATGCCGACGAACGCCTCGTCGAGGGCGATGAGCCGGGGCGCGTGCTCGTCGGCGCTGCGGTAGTGGGCCGCGGCGGCGGCGAACTGCGGCACGGTCAGCGCGAGGGCCTTCTCCCCGCCCGAGCCGGTGCCGTGGGTGCGACGGGTCAGCCGGACCCACGTGCCCTCCTGCTCGCGCTCGACGGCGAACAGGTGCCAACGGCGGTAGTCCAACGCCTGGGTGAGGTGTTCCTGCCAGGTCGCGGTGTCGTCGGCGTCGCGGACCTCCCGGATGCGGGCCTGCAGGAACGCGCCGAGCGCCTCGCGGTCCTGGACGGACCAGACGTGGTCGGCGGCCAGCAGGCGCCGCCTGGCGTCGGCGAGGGCCTCGGGCCCGTCCACCCGGGGCTTCCAGCTGAACCGCAGTCGCATGCCCGTGCTCGTCGGTCGGGCCGCGAGCTCGGCGTTCATCGCGGCGACCATCGCCTCGCCGGCGCGGATGAGCTCGTGCAGTTGCGTGGCGACCTCGCCGACGAGGTGGTTCTCGAGCACCTCGCGCTCGCGGGCGTCGAGCAGGCTCTGGCGGTGGATGACCTCGTCGGCGAGCTGGGCGCCGAGTTCGGGCATCGTGGTGGCACGCCCCTGGAACGCGGTGGTGACGACGAACAGGTCGTCGTCGAAGGTGCCGGTGGGCTGCAGCGCGTGGGGCAACAGGGCCTGCTCGAGGGTGGTGTAGTGGCCGTGCAGCCCGCGCTGGACGCGTTCCCAGTCCGGGTCGTCCGCGGCGACGGCCCCCAGTTCGTCGTTGACCCGTCGCGCGGTCCGCACCGCCGGGTCGGGGGCCCATGAGGCGTCCCCGTCGGCCACGTCGGCGTCATAGTCGACCCCGGCGACGGCGAGGAAGCCGGCACGGACCAGTCGGCGGAGGTGCTCGACCTCGCCAGCGCGGTCGGCCTCCTGCTCGGCGAGCGTGCCGGTGAGCTGCTCGGCTTCGGTGGCGGCGCTGGTGCGGGCGACGACCTGCTCCTCGCGCTGGCTGGCCACCTGCTCGCGTTGGTCGGACAGGCGCTGCTGGCGCGCGCGGGCCTGCTCGACGCGGGCGATGATCTCCGCGGCGGAGCGACCGACGGCTGCCTGGAGCGTGTCGCGCCGGGTGGCGGCGTCGGCGGCCGCACGGCGCGCCGCACGCACCTGCTCGTGCCGTCGGTTCCGCTCGCCTGCGGCGCGGTCGCGTTCGAGGGTGGCGCTGTCGAGCGTGCGGAGATCGGCGGCGTGGACCTTGAGCGCGGCCCACAGCTCGGTGAGCGCGGCGCGATAGACGGCGAGGTCGGCGAGCAACGCCTGGGGATCCGTCGCGCGGTCGGGCAGGCCGAGGTCGGCGGCGACGTCGTCGCGTGCGGTCGCGGCGGCCTCGAGGCGCGCATGCCGCTCGGCGACCTCCGCCTCGACGGCGGCGACCCGTTCGCGATGGTGGCGCACCTGCGCGCCGGCGTGGTCGAGCGCGAACCGGGCCTGACGTACGGCGTCCTCGTCGGGCGCGGAGGCGCGCTCAGCCTCCGCGGTGGCGACGCGCCGGGTGACCTCGTGATGCTGCCGGGCGAGGTCGTGCTGTTGCTCGTCGAGGGCGGCCAGCTGCGCGTCCAACTCGGCGAGCCGGCGCTGGCGGGCGCGTTCCCGGGCGGCATGGCCCAGGTGGGCGATCTCGTCCTTGCGCCAGCGGCCGTGCAGCGGGCCCAGACGCCAGCGTCCGTCGGCGGCGACCCAGACCTCACCGTCCTCCGTGGCGGCGATGCGCGCGAGCAGCGCCGTGACGTGCTCGGGCGGTACCGCGGCGGCGGCGGTGTCGCCGGGTGCGGCGTCCGGGATCAGCACGGACGTCAGCCCGCCGTCGGGTCGCGGTGGGGCGTCGGTGGGGACCAGGACGGTGTCGTCGGCGTCGACGAGCGCGCCGTCGGGCGCGACCCAGGCATCGAGCAGCCCGGCGGCCTCCAGGCCGGCCTCGTAGCCGGCGGCGTCGCCCGGTTCGACGCCGGCCGCCAGGTCGACCAGCCGCCACAGCGGCGCGCCCGGCCGACCCACACGTGACGCGGGATCACGGGTGTGCGGGGCGGGAGGTGGGATCGCGACCCCGGCCGCCACCTCATCACGTTCGGCGGACGCCGCAGAGCGCGCGGCCTCGAGCGTCCGCTCGTCGGCGTCGAGGGCGGTGAGCCGTCGCGTCGCGTGCTCGCGTACGACGGCGAGCGCCCGGTCGGCAGCGGAGGTGACGGGTCCGGCGCCGTCACCGTTCCAGCTGGAGATCGCCTCGATGACCGACTCGACGTCGAGGTCGGCGAGCACGCCCAGCTCGCCGACCCACGCCCGCAGCGCGCCGACCGTGGAGGTCCGCGCCTCGTCGAGCGCCGTCTCGGCCGCCGCTGCGGCGTCGTGTGCCCGGTCGAGCTCGCTGGTGCGTTCGTCGAGACGGCTGCGGGCGGTGCCGAGCTCGCGCTCGAACTGCTCGACCTGTCGGCCGAGGGTGACGAGGTGGTCGGCCGCACGCTGCATCCGCGCGGTCGACTCGTCCAGCCGGCGACGGGCGTCCTCGACCGCCCGCTCGTCACGCACGTCGGGCAGCGTCAGCGGGGCGAGCGTCCGCTCGTGCACGTCGGCCAGGCCGGTCGCCGTCGCGGCCTCACCCGCCGTCCCGGTGGCTTCGGTCACCTCCGTGCGCGACGTGGCTGCGTGCTCCTCGGCCCGGTCGCGCACCTCGGCGCGGTGCGCGGCGTCCTCCTCGGCGCGGGCGAGGTCGTCGGTACGCGCGTCCGCGGCCGCGGCCAACTCGTCGGCGCGGGCCCGGGCGGCATCGAGTTCGCGGGCGGCCTCCATCTCCGGCGAGGCCTCGAGGGTGCGCACCTCGACAGCGGCGGACCGCTCGGCGTCGGACAGCTGTTCGCGCTGCGCTTCGAGCCGTGCCACCTCGGCGTCGGCGTCGTCCCGGCGGCGTTCGGCGTTCCGGAGGTCCGCGCGCAGCCGTTCGTAGCGGGAGTTGGCGCGGGTCACGGCGGTGGCCCGACGACGGGCGGCGACCTGCCCGTAGCTGCGGTAGGCCGTCAGGAACGTGTCGGTGGCGGCCTGGGCGGCCTGGTAGCCCGCGAGTTGGTCGCGGTCGTCGTCGAGCGCCCGGAACGCCTCGGCGACGTCCGCGATCACGGCGGACGGCAGGGGAGGCAGCGCTTCGGACAGCGCCTCGGACAGCAGGGACTCGTCGAGCTGTCGGGACAGCTGGGGGCGCCGCAACTGCACGAGCAGGTCGACCAGTGCCTCGTACCGGTGCTCGCCGAGCCCGAACAGGGTGCGGTCGAGCACCCGGCGGTAGTCGGTGGCCGTGTCGAGCACCTGGCCGTGGTCGCCGATCGCCTCGATCAGCCGCTCGCGGGTGAGCGCGTGTCCCGCGTCGGCGATCAGGGACAGCTCGTCGCCGATGCGCTGGTCGGTGACGAAGAACCAACGACGCGGAGCGCCCCTTCCGGCGCTCGCGCGCATGCCGCAGCCGATGGTGAGGAACCGCTCCCCCGCGGCCTCGCCGTCCGCGGCGTCGTCGTCTGCGGCGTCGTCGGACGTCGTGCGACGGCCGAGTTCCAGCCAGGCGTAGCCGAGCCGGTCGTCGTGCTTGCCCAGCAGCAGGTTCCATTCCATGCGCTTGGCGGTGTCGCCGTCGGGTTCGACGCGGTGTGGTTCCATCTGCCCGTCGAAGAGGAACGGCACCGTCAACGCCAGCACGCGCGACTTGCCGGTGCCGTTGTTGCCGCGCAGCAGCAGGCGCCCGTCCTCGAACGCGAAGGTCTCGTCATCGAAGCGGTACAGGTTGACCAGCCCGACGCGTAGCGGCTGCCAACGGGTCCGTCCCGGCCTGGGCAGACCGGAGCCCACCGCGGCGCCCGGGGGCGTGTCGGGCGAAGCGTCGAGGGTCGGAGGGGCGTCGGTCACGGGGCGTCCTGGTCGAACAGCTGCAGGCTGGGCGGGAGCAGGGGCTCGTCGACGGCGTAGCGGGCGATCGGCGGGCGCGGCAGGACGCCGGCGTCGGTCACGACGACGAGGTCGAGCGCGGCCAGCCGGCCGACCGCGTCGGCGGTGAGTGTCGGGCCGTTGGCCGGGTCGGTGGCGTCCTTGCGCCAGTGGGCGGCGTGCCGTACGGCGAGCTCGGCGGTGTGGGCCTCGAGCTCGTGGAACGGCACCGGTGTGCCCGGTCGTGCACGAAGGGCGCGTGCCAGGTGCTCGGCGAGCAGCAGGGTGAGGTGGCCGTCGGTGCCCTCTTCGGGGATGCGCAGGTCGGTCGCGTCGCCACGGTCGTCGAGCAGGGCGATGCCCTCGGCCCGGATCTCAGGCACGAGCCCGGTCGCCTCGGTGATGGCGCCGAGGATGCGGGCGCGTTGGGACGTGAGGTAGGCCAGCTCGGCGTCGTCGAGCTCGTCGTAGGCGAGCACGGCGTCGTCGAGCAGTCGACGTGTCAGCCGGTGACGGATGGCGCGGTTGCGTGCGTCGGTGGTGTCGGGGACCGGCTCCTCGGTGATGGCGGCCAACCGGTCGTCGAGGTGGACGGCGTCGACGGTGGTCGGGGGCCGACGGGTGGCCAGCATCGCGGCCAGCGCGGCGCGGTCGACGGCGTACAACGCGTCGCCGGCGCCGGTCACGTAGGCGGCCTCGTCCCCGTCGACACGACGCAGCACCTTGAGGGCGAGCAGCAGGCGGGCGACGGCCACGAGGTCGCGTCGTTCGTCACGGGTCTCGAGGGTGAAACGCACCCCGGCGGCAGCCAGCTGCTCGTCGGCCGCGACGCTGCCGACGATGCGTTCGGCGAGCCGCCCCAGGGCGGTCTGGCGTTCCTCCCCCTCCAGCGCGGCAAGGGCGAGGCAGAGCAGCACGTAGCGCCGCCGGGAGAAGGGCGGGTCACCCGGACGGGCGCGCGCCCCGCGGGTGCCGTCGGTCAGCCGGGCGGGGGTCTTGCGCAGACGGGCATGGGAGCGGTCGACGTGCAGGATCCAGCCGGTTTCGGAGGCCAGCCAGTCGCGCAGGGCCGTGGCCTGCCGCCGCACGGCGGGGAAGGCGTCGTCGGTCGCGGGCAGCAGCGGCCGCATCAGCAGGGTCCGCAGCGCCAGTCGGAACTCGTGGCGCTCGGCCGCCTCGAGTTGCTCGCGCAGCTCGGACACGGGGGCGTCGACGGTGCTCACGAGGCCGCCCGGACGCGCGCCGCCTCGCGGATGTGGACCCAGTGGTCCGGACCGGACAGCACACCGGCCGTCGTGTGGACGTGGGCCCGACCGCCGTCGCCGGTGGGGACGAGTTCGAGCTCGAGGGCACCGTCGGCGCTGGTGGCGACCACGGGCGCCCGCCGGTCGACGGCCTCGGCGAGGGCGGCGGCGAGCAGGTCGAGGAACAGCTCGAAGGCGACCGGATCCAACGGGCCGAGCTCGCCCAGTCGCACGGGCCCGTCGGTGCACAGCTGGGCGCGGGCGGCGGCGAGCTGGGCGGCTTCCTCGGCGGCGAGACGCGCGAGCAGCTGCTTCTCGCGGCTGCGGTCGATGATGCCGTTGACCCGCCCGCGTCGCGTGGTGCGACCGGTCCGGCGCAGCCGGGGACTGATGCGCACCGGTGGGCCATCGAGCCAGCTGGTGGCGGCCGGGACGGGCGACTGGTCCCGTTCCGCCAGTGTGTCCTGGTCGACGGCCAGGTGGCGGGCGGGTGCGAGCGAGAACGCGGCACGCCACAGCCGGTGGGCGTCGGCGTCGGCGTCGCAGGCGGCGAACCAGCGGGCGAGGGCGCGCAGGTCGCCGGCCCGGTCCGAACGGGACAGGCGCCGCTCGTTGACCTCGGCGATGGCCTGCAACAGCGCGGGGATCGCCGCGCGTGCCCGGGCGCGCAGCAGCTCGGCCTGGGCGGGACGCTCGCCGTCGGGCAGGAACCATCCGACCAGCCCGGCCCAGCGGGCCTGCCAGCTCGCCCGTGCGGCGGCCCGGTCGTCCTCGCTGGGGGCGAGGGCGTCGGCCAGCTCCCGGTCGGCCGCGATCTGGAGCAACCGCTCGACGGCGGGCCCCTCGAGGTCGCGCAGCAGCGCGGCGATGTGTGCCTGGGCGACGACGAGCTCGCCGATGAACCGTTCCAGGTAGCCGAGCAGGGCGTCCTTGTAGGCCAGCAGCGCGTCGACATCGATGGCGTGCAGGTCGACGGTGCGCTGCAGGCTGGCCACGAACGTCTGTGCGCGGTCGGTCAACTCCTCGAAGCGGCCCCACAGCGAACGCAGGGTCAGATGCACCTTGCCCACGTCGAGGTCGTCGGGCAGCGACGACCCGTGGGCGCCCGACGGCTCGTCGACCGCGAGGTGCTCACGCAGTTGCTGCAGCAGGTCGCGGATGTCGCCGAGGGCGGCGGTCTGCAGCTCACCGGACCGGCGGAGCCCCTGCTCGAACACCTCCAGGGCGCGCTCGGTCGCCTCGCCTTCGGGCGTGAGCCGGTACAGGAAGCGGGCGCGGTAGAACTCCTCCACCGTGGCGACCTCGGCGGTGTCCGGATCGGCCGACAGATTGCCCCAGCTCACCAGCTGGCGGAGCGCCGCATCGACCTCGCCGACATCGGCACGCCCGGGGAGCGCCGCCACGACGTCGGACGGCCGCAGATGCAGCACGAACCGCGCCTTCGCGTCGGCGAAGACGTCGAGCACCTCGCGGTAGTGGTGACGCTTGTCCGCAGCGAGGTGGGCGAACGTGCCGTAGTCGGTTGGCACCGGGTGCGGTTCTCCCGTCGGGCGCTGGAGCTCGTCACCCAAGGCTAGTGGTGAGGGGGACTCCGACCACGTCGTGTTGCCCCCGGAGACGCCGTCCGCGGTCTTGTCGGCAGTGCGGGGGCCGCAGCTAGCCTGTCCCGCAAGAGAGGGGACATGGATGGCCGAGTTGTACTGGGGTACGACGAGTGACTTCGTCGAGCAAGCGACACAGAACACGATCGCCGAGACGCTGCGGCAGGCGTTCTTCGATCAGCTCGGCTTCGAGCCATCGCCATCCGAGCTCCGTTCGTGGCGAAACTCGCTGAAAGCGCTGGCGAACGCGGTGAGGTACGGCGGGTTCCTCGACCACGGGATCTTCCTCGAATTTCAGCTGCCGATGAGTTCCCGTCGCATCGATGCGCTCATCACCGGCCACGACCACCAAGGACGGCCCGGCGCGGTGCTGGTGGAACTCAAACAGTGGGACCATGCCGAACTCTCGGACGTGCCCGACTGCGTCGGCGTCATGTATGGAGGACGGCTGCGCGACCAGCTGCACCCGTCAGCGCAGGCCGGGCAGTACCGCGAGTATCTGGCGGATACGCACACAGCGTTCCACGACGCCGCCGTCACACTCGGGGCGTGCTCGTTCCTTCATGATCTGCCCTACGACGACCGGTCGGAGTTGTACGACCGCCGCTACGCGCACCTGCTCGGAATCTATCCGCTCTTCGCCGGTGACCGCCTCGACGAGCTCATCACCTTCCTCGATGACCGGCTCGGCGGTGGCAACGGCCTCGGCGTACTGCGAACGGTGAGAGAGGGTCGGTACCGGCCCCACCGCAAGCTGTTGGAGCACACCGCGGAGATGATCAAACAGGAGCCGAGCTACGTGCTGCTCGACGAACAGCAGGTCGTGCTGAAGTCGATCCTCTCCGCAGTCGACCAGGCGGTCAGCCTCGACCAGAAGACCGTCTTCATCGTCCGGGGCGGTCCTGGCACCGGGAAGTCCGTTCTGGCGCTGAACCTTGTCGCAGAGCTCTCCGCCGCCGGCTACGCCACCCACCACGCGACCGGTTCGTCCGCGTTCACGCAGACAGTCCGCAAGCTCGTCGGCACCCGCGCGGCCAAGCAATTCAACTACTTCAACTCCTACCTCAACGCCGAGGAGAACGAACTCGACGTCCTGATCTGCGACGAGGCCCACCGGATCCGCGAGTACTCCTGGAACCGGTGGACGAAGAAGAAGGCTGACGACCCTGACCGTCCACAGATCGACGAGATCCTCAGCGTCGCCCGCGTCTCGGTGTTCTTCATCGACGATTTGCAGGCCGTGCGCCGCAACGAGATCGGTGACAGCGGCTGGATCGAGACGCTCGCCGAACGGCGTGGCGCCGAGGTCCGCGAGCACCAACTCGAGATCCAGTTCCGCTGCGGAGGCTCGGACGGCTACGTCCGGTGGCTCGAGAACACGCTCGGCATTCGCCGCACCGCCAACGCGCTCTGGAGTGGCGATCCGAACTTCGAGTTCGACATCGTCGACAGTCCGCAGGAACTCGACGCGCTCGTCCGGAGCCGTGCGGAGCAGGGACACAGCGCCCGGCTCGTCGCAGGCTACTGCTGGTCCTGGTCGAAGCCGACGGGGGAAGGCGAGCTTCCCGCCGACGTCCAGATCGACGGCTGGTCGCGCCCCTGGAACGCCCGTCCAGACGCTGGGCGGCTTGCGGCTGGGATCCCCAAGTCGCACCTGTGGGCCAGCGAGCCCGGCGGTCTGGAGCAGGTCGGATGCATCTACACCGCCCAAGGCTTCGAGTTCGACTACGTCGGTGTCATCTTCGGTGACGACCTCGTCTACCGACCCCGGGAAGGGTGGGTCGGGCGCTCAGAGTTCTCGAAGGACAGCGGGCTCAAGCGCGGACTCGACGCCGAGGAGTTCACGGCGCTGGTGAAGAACACGTACCGCGTCCTGCTCAGCCGCGGGTTGAAAGGCTGCTACGTGTACTTCACCGACGAGAAGACCCGAGACTTCTTCGAGAGCCGCATCGACATCGCAGCCATCGCGCTGGCAGCCGAGCGGGCCGCCGGGTACCGGGCCGACGCCCCATGAGCACCGACTCGATGGCCGACCTGCGGCAGACGCTGCGCGCCTTCGCTCGCGAGCGGGACTGGGAGCAGTTCCAGACCCCGAAGAACCTGGTCATGGCGTTGTCCGGCGAGGTCGGCGAACTCACCGAGATCTTCCAATGGCTCACCGCCGAGGAGTCAGCGGCGGTGATGGAAGGTGGGCGTTCCGCCGACGTCGAGGACGAGCTCGCGGACGTGCTGATCTACCTCGTCCGCCTCGCCGACGTCCTGGGCGTCGACCTCGTCGCGGCCGCCCAGGCGAAGATGATCAGAAACGAGACCCGGTTCCCTGCGGCCGCCGTTCGCGGACAGGCAACGCGGAGCCCTGATCGGTCAGCGCGGGACAGCTGATCGCCACCACCGACGGCCCGTCTCCTTCGTGCGATTCCTCGTCCGGTCGGTGAGGACGGCCTGCGGGTGCGTCATCGGCACGGCCCGGTGAGGGCGGCGCGCGCGAGGGCGATCCCGTCGGGCGTGACCGTGCCCGGCCAGGCGCGGCGGTCGCGCTCGAACGCGCCGAGCCGGCGCAGCAGGCGGACGTCGTCGACGACCAGGTGGCCGGCGGTGCGCGGGTCGACCGGCTGGCCCTCCCCGACGGCCCAACCCAGCGCGGTGAGCAGCGCCGCCACCCGCACCTCGGCGTCGTCGGTGGCCCCTGCGGCCATCAGCGCGAGCAGCAGCACGCCCGCCTGCCACCCGGCGTCGGCCGCATCCCGGCCACCGACGGGGAGTGCGCCGGCGACGTGCTGCCACAGCCCGACCGGGTCGTCGGCGAGGGCCCGCGCCCGCGGCGTGGGCACCAGCCGACCCTTGAACTTGCGCAGCAGCTGGAGCCGCTGGCCGGTCTCGCGCAGCTGGAGCACCGGGTAGGTCAGGTCCTCGCGGTTGCCCTTGCCGATCCACTCGTCGCCCAGGTCGAGCTCGTCGAAGATGCGCTGCACGACCGCCGGCGGCAGGTAGCCGGCCGCGGTCAGCTTCACCCCGTCGCCGACCGTGTCGAGCAGCACCCGCAACGGCCGCAGCATGCGGGCCGCCCGCGCCTCGTCGACGTCGTCGCCCCCGTCCGCCGTGGACGCCAGCGTCCGCAGCTGCCGTTCCGTGGCGGTGTCGCGGGCCCGCAGCAGCAGCGCGGCGAGCTTCGCCCCGACGCGGCACGGGACCGGCGGGCGGCCGTCGAGGTCGAGCGCCTGGAGCCGGTCGCTGACGGCGGCCGGGTCGAACGGCACGAGGCCGAGCTCGCCGGGGGTGATCTCGCGTCCCCACCAGCCGGCGACCTCCGCGAGGGCCCGCCGGTGTCCGGGGGAGCTCGGGTCGGCGGCGGTCACGACCGTGCGGTAGCCGCCGATCCCGCCGCAGTCCTCGGGCGGCCCGGCGCCGGCACCGTCGAGCAACGTCGCCCGGCCCGGTGGGATCCGGCCGTCGTCGACGTCCTCGACCTCGACGTCCAGCCACCAGTTGTCGCCGTAGTCGTACTGGTAGTGCAGCCGCTCCCCCGGCGCGGCGAGCAGCTCGTCGACCCGGACGTCCCACGTCGGCCTGGCCAACTCGTCGCCGTCCGCCACGGCGAGGTCGGCCGTGCACGCGAACACCGCCTCCGGCTCGCCCTGCGGGCCGGTCGTGAACCGGTGCAGGTGGCGGTCCTCCCAGCCGAACGCGACCTGCAGCACGTCGTGCAGGTCGTCGAGGCCGAGGTCGGACGCCACCTCGATCCGTCGCCACACCGGCGGGGAGGCGTCCGCGAGCTGGACGTGCAGCCGGAGCGTCGTCGGCGTCTCGCGGCGCGGATGTCGCCGTCCTTCGGCGACGGAGGTGTCGGCCATCGGCTCACCAGCCCTTCTGGTCGATCAGCTGCACCAGGTCGCGTTCGCGGACCTGGCCGGTTCGTGACGGACGTCGCACGCGTCAGTCGGCGGGGCGGGGCACGTGTCCGCTCGGCGCGTGGCCGGGGGTCGCCGGTGCGCTCGACACGACGAGCACCGTCGCCGTCGACCGGCCCGCGTGGTGCAGCCCGTGCGGGACGGCCGCGTCGAAGTGGATCGCGTCGCCGGCCGCGAGCTGCACGAGCTCCCCGTCGAGCTCGACCGTCGCCTCGCCGTCGAGCACGTGGATCCACTCCTCCCCGGCGTGCTGGACGAGCGCCGGACGACGCCGTGGACGCAGCTCGACCCGCACCACCTGCAGCGCCGAACCGAGCGCGCTCATGGCGACGTAGCGCCCGTCGGGGCTGTCGTGCACCGGGGCCTCGGCCGCACGCACGACGTGGGGCGCGTCGCCGGGTTCGTCGTCGACGAGCTGGCTCAGCGACATGCCGTACGTACGGGCGAGCTGCATCAGCGTCCCGATCGACGGCTGCCGCTGGCCCTTCTCGATCCGCGACAGGTGCGAGGGCGAGCCGCCGGTGCGTTCGGCGACCTCGCCGAGCGTCAGCCGCTGCTGCTCGCGGATCTCACGCAGCCGGCGCCCGATCCAGCGCGACGCGTCGTCCGCTTCGTCGACGTCCACCCGGGTCCCTGTCTGCCGACGCCCTTCCCCGACGGGGCAACGTAGGCGGTGCGCCTCGGCGACGCCGCTCCCGGCCCCGGACGCTTTGCCTAAAAGGCAAGTTCGTTCGCCTCTGAGGCTTGACAGCCGGCGGACGGTGCGTCAGGGTGGACACCGGGAGCAGGGAAGGTGGGTCCATGATCGGGACGGGTGCCGTGCACGAGCCGGTGACCGACGAGCTCGACCTCGGGGAGCTGCCCGAGCGGCGGAGCTCGGTCGAGGAGGAACGCGAACACCGCAAGCGACAGCTGGCGATCGCGTTCCGCATGTTCGCCCGCCACGGGTTCGACGAGGGGGTGGCGGGACACCTCACCGCCCGGGACCCGGAGTTCCCCGAGCGGTTCTGGGTGAACCCGTTCGCCGTGCACTTCTCGCGGATCCGGGTCAGCGACCTGCTGCTCATCGACGAACACGGTCACGTGGTGCACGGCGGGCGGCGGACCAACAAGGCCGCGTTCGCGATCCACTCGGCGATCCACGCCGCCCGGCCCGACGTCGTCGCGATCGCCCACGCCCACTCGCTGCACGGACGTGCCTGGGCGGCCCTCGACCGCACGCTCGATCCGATCGTGCAGGAGGCCTGCGCGTTCTACGACGACCACATCCTGTTCGACGAGTACGAGGGTCTCGTGCTCGAGGTGCAGGAGGGGCGACGGATCGCCGAGCGGCTCGGCACCGCCCGGGCCGCGATCCTGCGCCACCACGGCCTGTTGACGGTGGGAGGCTCCGTCGAGGAGGCCGCGTGGTGGTTCATCGCCATGGACCGCTCGTGCCAGCTGCAGCTGCTGGCCGAGGCGGCCGGCCGCCCCCGCGTGATGACCGACGGCGAGGCGCGCACGGCGGCCCGCCAGTTCGGCAACGCCAACATGGCGCGCCACAACTTCCGGTCGTTCGCGGAAGCCATCGTGGCGCAGGAACCGGACGTCCTCGACTGAGCTGGCGCCGCATGCCTGCGGCTGGGAGACCGAACATGACGCACTTCGTGCTGGTTGCAGGTTCGTGGGGCGGCGGGTGGATCTGGCAACCCGTCCGGCAGCGGCTGGAGGCGGCCGGCCACCGGGTCGAGACGCCGACGCTGCCCGGTCTCGGGGAACGTCACCATCTCGCCACTCCCGGGACCGGCCTCACCGACCACGTCGAGGACCTCGTGGACCTGCTCGACCGGACCGACGCCGCCGACGTCGTGCTCGTCGGGCACAGCTACGGCGGCATGGTGGTGACCGGTGCCGCCGCCGCACGCCCGGAGCGCATCCGCCAGGTGGTCTACCTGGACGCCTTCGTTCCCGAGGCCGGGCAGTCGGCGTTCGACCTGCAGCCGTGGTTGCGCGACGCGTTCGCCGCAGCCGCGCTACCGGAGCGCCCGTGGCTGGTCGCCCCGCTCGACTTCGCGGCCCTGGGCGTCGAGGACCCGGACGCGCTCGAGCTGCTCGCGCGCCGGTCGACGCCGCTGCCGCTGCGGACCCACGAGGAACCGTCCGCCGTGTCCGCGCCGGACGCGGCGTCGGGCATCCGCCGCTCCTACCTGCACTGCACGGCGGCGCCGTTCTTCGCGGACACGGCCGCGGCCGTCGCCGCGGACGGTTTCGAGGTGACGACCATCGACGCCGGGCACATGGCGTTGGTGACCCATCCGGACCTGGTCGCGCAGGCGCTGTCGACCGCGGTGCAGGAGCCCGCCGCCGCTCCGGCGTGAACCGGCCTTGCGACGGCGGCGGCCGGGGCGTCGCACCGCTGCACCGCGCCCGCCCGGTCAGCGCTGGTCCGGACGGTGCGGTTTCACCCGGCGTGGGGTCCGGCCCGGTCGGCGGACGGCACGCGCCGGCGGAGCGAGGCGATCACCAGGTCCAGGCCGAACTCGTAGCGCTCCGCGAACGACCCGACGGCCAGGTGCGGCAGCACCCGGTGCAGGGCGGGATGGTCCGCCGGGGACAGGGCGTCGTCGAGTTCGGCGCCGCCCGCCGCCGGCGCGTCCTGCTCCTCCTGGGTCAGACCGAGGGTGAAGTAGATGAGCGTCCAGCAGGACCAGGCCGCCTCCCGCTCGCCGAGGCCCGCCTCGAGCAGCGTGCCGACGACCGCCTCGGCCAGCCGCAACGTGTGCGGTTCGGCCGCGTACGTCCCGGCCATCAGCCGCGCCCCGTCCCGGTGCGCGAGCAGGGCGGCCCGGTAGCGACCCAGCAGGACCCGCAGACGCCCGTCCCAGTCCGACGGCAGGTCGTCGAGGGACACCTCGGCGAGCGCACCGTCGGCCGTCAGCTGCAGCAGCCGGTGCTTGGTCTTGACGTGCCAGGACACCGTGTTGAGGTGCACGCCGAGCCGTCGCGCGACCGCCCGGAGCGTGACCCCCTCGACCCCCTGCGCGTCCAGCAGCTCGAGGGCGGCGGCGACGATCTCGCTCTCGCGTGTGGTCTGCGGCACGGCTGCCCTCGCGATCCGGTCACCGACCAACCCTAGTTCCCGCCGACCGGTCGTCACGGGCCGTACCCACCAGAGGAGGAAGACGCATGAGCATCCGACACCTGAACCCCGCCGGCGTGCACGCGCAGCCGCAGCTGATCACCCAGGTGGTGGCCGTGGACGAGCGCACGCTGGTCCACCTGTCGGGCCAGGTCGCGTGGGACGAGCACGGCGACCCGGTCGCACCGGGTGACCACGTCGCCCAGGCGGCGCAGGTGCGCCGCAACGTCGAGGCCTGCCTGGCGTCGATCGGCGCCACCGACGCCGACATCGTCAAGGAGACGATCTACGTGGTGGACCACCGACCCGAACGGCTGCCCGCCATCCTCGGCGCCCTGCGCGGGTCGGGCGACGCGACGCCACCGGCGAGCACCTACCTCGGTGTCGCGGCCCTGTTCGCCCCCGAGTTCGTGATCGAGGTCGACCTCGTGGTCGCCGTCGCGCGCTGACACCTCGCCGTCGAGCGCTGACACCTCGCCGTCGCGCGCTGACACCTCGCCGTCGTCCGCCCTCCGCCGCGGGACACCACACCCCTTGCAATTGGTCGGTGACCAAGGATACTCCGTTCGGGAGCTTGTTCACTGACCAAGGGAGTGCGGGATGCGGACGGAACACACGCAGGTGTTGGTGGTCGGCGCAGGAGCGGTCGGGCTGTCGTCCGCGCTGCTGCTCGGCCGGTCGGGCATCTCGTGCATCGCCATCGACCGACGCCGCGAGACCAGCGACCATCCGCGAGCGCGCGGGCTGAACCTGCGCACCACCGAGCTGCTGCGCCAGTGGGGGTTGCAGCCCGCGATGCAGCGGGCGGCACTCCCCCGCGAGGACTCGGCGTTCGCCTTCCGCGAGGAGACGCTGGTCGGTCGCGAGTACGGCCGCACCGAGACCAACGACGGCAGCGACGCGCCGACGCCGACGCCCCGGATGCTGGTCCCGCAGTACGTCATCGAGGACGAACTGCGTCTGCGTGCCCGCGAGTGCGCCGACGTACGGTTCCGGACCGAGCTGCTCGACTTCTCGCACGACGCGAACGGGGTCACCGCACGGGTGCGTGACCTCGACGACGGCGAGGAGCACGAGATCCGCGCCGACTACCTGGTCGGGGCCGACGGCCCCGCCAGCACGGTGCGTTCGAGCCTGGGCATCGAGCTCGAGGGCATCCCGCTGCTCAGCTACTGGATGGGGGTCTACTGGCGCAGCGCGGATCCCCGCCTGTGGGAGGCCTACCTGCGCCGACCGGGGGTCGGCATCTTCTGCATCGCCCCCGGGCGGATCGTCGCGTTCTCGCTCGTGGACCGGGTCGACCGCTGGATGGCGTTCGTGGTGCTCCCGCCGACCGAGGTCCGGCCGCAGACGCCGAGCGACGAGGAGGCGGCCGCGCTGGTCGAGGCGGCGTCCGGCACTCCCGGGTTGGACCTGGAGGTGATCAACACGGCCGTGTGGCGGGTGAGCTCGCAGGTGGCGCCGCGCTACCGCGACGGGCGGGTGCTGCTGGCGGGGGACGCGGCACACCTGCTGCCGCACACCGGCGGGCTCGGCATGAACACCGGCATCCAGGACGCCCACAACCTGGCGTGGAAGCTCGCGCTCGTGCTGCGGGGACGGGCCGGCGAGTCGCTGCTCGACACCTACGGGACCGAACGGATCCCGGTCGCACGCCAGAACGCCGACTGGTGTGTCGGCAACGGCGAGACGCTGCGCCGCATCGTGGGTTCGGCGTTGACCGGTGACGAGGAAGGGCTCGCGGCGGCGATCAAGGACGAGAACGCCCACGTGCGCCAGGACGGCGCGGACCTCGGCGCGTCGTACGTCTCCGAGGCGGTGGTGCCCGACGGCACGGAACCGCCACCGGTCGGGCAGACCCGCTACGTCCCGACCGGCCGTCCGGGGCACCGGGCGCCGCACCTGTGGTTGGAACACGACGGCGTCCGCTTCTCCACCATCGACCTGCTGCACGCCCGCTTCGTGCTGCTGGCAGGGCCGCAGGGGGGTCCGTGGCGCGATGCGGCGAAGGCCCACGCGGACCGCACCGACCTGCCGCTGATCGCCGCCTGTGTCGGCGCCGACGCCGAGCTGGTCGACGTCGACGACGACTTCCTGTCGACGTACGGGATCGAGGCGACGGGCGCCGTGCTGGTGCGACCCGACGGCCACGTCGCCTGGCGCAGCAGCAACGGCGACCCGGCACCGGCCGAGAAGCTGCGCACCGTCCTGTCGTCGATCCTCGCCGCGCCGTCGACGTGACCGAAGAAGCCCGGCGCACTGGCGGCGCCATCGGCGCTGTGCTTGCGTGCATGCACACGGTTCGGGAGGAGCGGGCATGGCGACCGGGTACCTGTGGCACGAGCTGTTCGGCTGGCACGACACCGGCACGAACACGGGCCTGTTCGGCTCGAACCCGGCGGCGGGGCTGCAGCCGCTGCAGCACTTCGAGAACGCCGAGACCAAGACGCGGATGAACTCCCTCGTCGGCGCGAGCGGGCTCCTGGAGCACCTCGTGCCGCTGGCGCCACGGCCGGCGACCGACGAGGAGCTGCAGCGGGTGCACCGCGCGGCACACGTCCAGCGCATCCGCGAGGAGAGCGCGCTGCCCAAGGGCGGCGACGCCGGCGACGGGCTGAGCCCCTTCGGCCACGGCGGGTTCGAGATCGCCGCGCTCGCGGCCGGTGGCGCGATCGTCGCGGCCGAAGCGGTGATGTCCGGCCAGGTCACCAACGCCTACGCGCTCATCCGGCCACCGGGCCACCACGCGACGCCCGAGACCGGCATGGGCTTCTGCATCTTCTCGAACCTCGCCGTCGCGGCCCGTCACCTGCAGGCGACCGGCCAGGCGTCACGGATCGCCGTGGTCGACTGGGACGTGCACCACGGCAACGGCACGCAGGCGACCTTCTGGGAGGACCCCGAGGTCCTGACCATCTCGGTGCACCAGGACAACGTCTTCCCGCCCGACTCCGGTGCGCTGGACGAGCAGGGAGCCGGGGCGGCGGCGGGCACCGCCATCAACGTGCCGCTGCCGGCAGGATCCGGCGTCGGCGCCTACCTCGACGTCTTCACCCGGGTGGTGGTCCCCGCCCTGGACGCGTTCGGCCCCGAGATCGTCCTCGTCGCCTCCGGGTTCGACGCGTCGGCTGCGGATCCGTTGGCGCGGCAGATGATGACCGCCAACGGCTACCGCCAGCTCACCGAGCTGCTGATGGACGCCGCGAACCGGCTGTGCGACGGCAGGCTGATGATGACGCACGAGGGCGGCTACAGCCCCGCCTACGTCCCCTTCTGCGGGCTCGCCGTGCTCGAGGCCCTCTCCGGACACCAGACCGGCATCGAGGATCCCTTCGACCCGATCTTCAGCGGCTTCGCCGGCCAGGAACTGCAACCACACCAGGCGGAGGTCATCGACGCCGCCGCCGCCCTCGCGCAACAGCTCGCGACCGACTGACCCGCCGACACGCCGGCGGCGGCGCCTCGCCGGCTCCGTGTCTGCCTACCTGCCCGCTCCCGACGGCGGGTGGAGGTTTCACGGTGATCGCCGACTAGCGTGACTGCCCGTCGGTTCGAAGTGCGCCTCGCGATCATCACCTGGATCGAGCGCACCTACCACCGTCGCCGCCGGCAACGCGCACTCGGCCGTCTCACCCCGGTCGGGTTCGAAGCCCTCATCGGCAACACTGACCTCGCTCAAGCAGCATGACCCCGCACAACCGCCGTCAACCAAAGTCTGGGCAGTCCCGCCGACGCTTCTTCAGGCATCTTCGCTGGTCTGCAGCATGCCACCGACTCCAGGTAAATTCGGTTGGGCTCTGCCAGTGAACCCGGAGGGGCGCAACGGCAGCTTCCCTGGGAAGCTGAAGGCGGCACGGTGCTTACGAATGCGTTCGGCTCCCCGGGACGAGGCTAACGGCTTCTGGAGATCGCGGAAATTTCGCAAGTGGACGGCGTGGGGGAATCATGTCAGCGGGGCGAGGCAAGCGAACGTGGCGTCGGATCATATCTCCGAAGCCAGGACGGTCGTCGAATCGTTCTGCCGCAGGTCCCATCCCGCCTCCCGCCTCAAAGCTCGAGGTGCCGACCCGTCGGGTTCCGGAGCAGGCCAACGAGCACGGGGCCGCGCCGCAACCCTTCACCGCGACGGACATCTCTTGGATGCCGCCTCCCCCGGTAGTGGCGAAGCCGGCCCTGCCCCCGACGCCGACTCGGGCGCCGGCATCTCTCGACTCACTGCAGACGAGCACCTCAACGTCGGAGTCCGCGGACGCGGTCGAGCAGACACCGTCGCGTTCCCCTGAGCCGGTGCATCTAGCCCTTTCCCACGCCAGCGCAGGGAAGCGTCTATCAGCTTCCACACCGCTAGGCCAGCTACGCGTTGACGCGGGGTTCTCCCAAGAGGCGGTTGCCAAGCGCCTCGGCCTCGCAGCACAGGCGACCGTGTCGATGCTCGAGCGGGGCACCAAACCTCTCACTCATGAGCTGGCCGAGGCCATGGCGTCGTTGTACGGCGTCTCTATGCAGGCGGTCATCGAGGCTGCTCCGGTGCTTGACAGTACGGTTCAGCAGACCGCACTTGGCTACGCAGAGGATCTGACCAGCATCTCGGCTGCGGCCTGCAAGGCCCGACGCTTTCGCATTGGTGAGGCTTCCGCTACAGCGGTTCCGGCTTCACCGGTCGAGGACGCCGACCCTGTTTTTCAAACGGAAGCCGACCTGTCCCGTGGCGAGGATCAAGTCCGCGGTGTCGACTGGTTCGACGGTTCGGACGCCCACTCGGTCAGGCGCCGTGAGCTGCGGATGTCTGCTCTTGCGAAAGGGTTCACTCCACTTCAGGCTGAGCGGGTCGCGGTCGCCGGCCATCCTCCCCTGCACGAGGCCCTCGCCACCTACGGCTTCTATCGAGAACTCGAGAGGCTTTCCGACGACTTCAAAAGGCAGGCCGATGTAGGTCGCGACGCCGGTATGCCCTTGGTCGCGAACCTTGCCCTCCGCTTGATGCACGATGCCGCCACCCGCCACGGCGCTCAACGCTACGCGGTGGCCCTATCAGCGCTTCGTCTAGCTGACGAACCGCAAACTGGCCACGGTTCCCCGGCCAGAGCCGATGGGCCTCCGACTGAACCCCGGCGTGTCCTGGAGGGGCTCCGAGATGTGGTCAGTGATCGCAGCGCGCTCCTCCTAGACGAGCGAGGTACCGGCTCCGCGCGTCGGTTCGACGCCTACGCAACGGCAACACGAGGCGACGACGTTCTCGCCGCCGGCTTCGATCATCGACGAGGCGTGGTTCGTGCGATCAACTTGTCCTCTTTGTCGACCCCTCCCCGCACAGCTTCGGGCGCGGAGCCCGCCTTCGACATCCCGCGACAGTCGCTCGTCGACGAGGCGAAGCGCTCTCTCGAGGCCCTTCGCCCTGACGAGGGCTCCGTTCGGGTCACCGCAGCAATCGGCTCAGACGTCACCGTCCCGAGCACCGTTTCCGAACAGCCGCCGGGTGCCGCCCACGATGCGGAGGTACAACCAGAGAGCAGTCGACCGTCGCTGCCCACCGCTATCGCTCTCACTGTTGAGGGGCACCACCTCTTCCTCGACCGCGAGACGAGGATGGGCGGGGCTATCGGTTTCGTACTCACCGACCCCGACACGGGCCAGCCAGCGCGAGCCGGCGTTCGGATCAGCGAGACGAACGAACTGCCGGAGACCGTCCTTCTCGGCGAAGAACGTTTGAGTCTCGCTCCCGCTCACCGGTGGCTGCCCGAGGAGCGGCGCTACTCGAACGAGCCCGAGCCCTTCGACCGTGTACGTGCCATCGCAACCCACCTCGTCATCGCGGGTAGGAGTTTCGACCTCGACCTGCGTGTCGCGCGCCGGTCCAGCGAGCAGTGGACGGTGCGAGCCAAGCTGACGTCTACGGAGAGCGCTGGCGCCACCAGTGGGGAGAGCAACATGCCGCCGAAGCCGAGCATCAAGGGAGCCCCGGTGCTGCCGACCCCGCTCTTCAAGCTCGACGGTCGATGGAACTGGCGGTGGTCCGTGCGCACCGGCGACACGCATGTGATGTTGCCTCGTGAGCTCTTCGAGATGAACGGCATCGGCACGGAGCCGCTCACCTCAGTGCCCCTTCCTGACGGCACGAGCGTCGAGCTCGCACCGACGAAGTACGGCACAGGATTCAGCGTGCAGCGGGTCGGAGCGCTACGCAAGGCATCTCGGGGTCAGCCGGGCGATTACGTTTTCATCGGTGTCGACATCGACGCCACGCTTGTCTTTCACCGGGTCACGAAACAGCTGATGGGTCGGGTGCAGTCCCACATGAAACTCGCCTCACTGCTCTGCGGATTGACCGATGATCACCCAACCTTGTCCGCCGTGCTGTGGGCTCTTGGCGTCGAGGACGAGTCAGGAACCATCGACGACGCCATAGCCATCTGCGAGCAACGCTCCGACGGCCCGCTTGTTCGGGAGCTCCGGTCGCACGCAAGCGAAGCCGGCCTGCCGCCGGACCTCGACGAGATCTTCAAGGCCCTGTAGCTAGGAGCCGCGGTTGCACGAGCTTCTGGAAGTGCCGCGTGACCGCCGGACCTGGCGCGGTCGATTGGCGCTCGAGCACTTCGAGAAGCCGCGTCGCGCCGACGTACGCGTATCGGTTGGCGGTCTGAATCTGCGCGGACGGTTCATCAAGAATCTGAATGGCTTCTTCGAACGGCATGCCCTCGTAGCGATAGCCGTGGCGCACTGCGACCGTCGCGATCAAGGCCATCAGCGGAATATCTCCACTAATGAGAACACCGATGTTGTCGTGGAAGCGCCGTACCTCCAGCTTCTCGCCTTCGGGCGGGTCTAGCTCCTCGGCAACCGCGAGCTTGAGGGCAGTCGACCACAGATCGAAGACCCGAGGAAAGGGCTTCGCTGCCGTCACTTTCTCGCTGCCAGCGACGAACGCCTGCTTGGCCGACTCCATGCGATCGTGCTTCGGCAGCGTAAGTGGCCCGGTGTAGGGATTGAAGCCTTGGGCGTAACGACTCACGCCGACCTCCTCACGAGTGAGCTCGACTCGTCGCCAGCACGTTCACAGACGAGGCAGTACTCACGGTGGCTGCATGCGCACACCACCGACCGCGTGTCGTCGAACTGGCGGTTCACTAGGTCGCCTGAACCCTGATTCGTCACGGTCAACGTCAAACTCGATGCATCGAGCATCTCCTCGATGCCACTGATCTCAGATCGTGTCAACAACAGTACGAGCTGGACGCATTCCTTGCTCATGACCTCGAAGACGTTGCGACGAACTGAGGGGTCCATCATGCCGAGCGGTGTATCGATGACGTGCGGAGCACGAACACCTGCCGTCTCTCCGAGGGCGAGCACGAAGGCGTTAGTCAACGCTCTTTTTGAGGCCCCGTTGAACTGATGGGCGACATCCATCCGCCTACCATCGATCCCGATACCTGCCACCTCGAAGGTCTCCGTATCGGATCTCGTGACGCGAACTTCCGCGAGAATTTCATGGTTGCCGATCATGCCCCTGAAGAGATCGTTCATTCGCGAGGACAACGCTTCGACATCTTCGACCGTACGCCACGTCTTGGCTCGGCGAAGGACCTCAAGGAGGTCCTGGTAGAGGGAAGACTTGATGCTGATGTCACCGGCGGTGTGGGCCCTCCGGCGAGCAGCGTCAAGCTGTCGATCCGCCGTCACGACGTCGTCGTAGGCCGCCTTGAGCTCACGCGCGAGGCCGGCGATCGCCTTGTCGAGCTCCTTGTCACGCTCACGCAAGGTCAACAGCTGCCTACGCAGGCCTTCGACTGGTGAGTCTTTCACCATGGCAAGTCGAGGTTCGAGATCATCGATGTTGCGCTCCGCGTCGATGATCTCGTCGCGGGCCTCCTTTTGGGCTTGAGCGGAGGTCGCGAGCTGCTCGAGCCAGCTGTTGTGCTGCAGGCTTTCGAGCTGACCGTGAAGGTGGTAATAGAGGTCTCCAGCGTGGTTCGCGGAACGCGTTTCCTCCTCGGATTGCGCGACCAACTTCGTGACGTTCTCGTGGCGCTCGCGGTCGGCGGGCCCTCCCTGAGGATCGAGGCCGCACCCGCACATACAGATGCCCTCTTCGAGCCGCCTCCGCACCCACCAAAGGTAAGTGGCGGGAACGACTCCCGATTCAACGAGAGGCTCCGCGCGCTCGACGAAATCCATCAGCGCGGGAGCAGCCGCGGTGTACGTGAAGGGAGCCGATGTGAGGGTGCGCGCTTCTTCGCGCTCAGCCAGCGCGAGCTTCTCGCGACTCTTCTTCAGCCGCTTCTCTGCTCTAGCAACCTGTCGCTGAAGTTCATCCGGGTCGCCGGAGCGCAAGAGCTCATCTCGCCGCTCCTCGAGGTCGTTGATCTCTGCGGCGAGGGCTCGGCGTTCCTCCTCGTGCTTCGCGAGGTCGACCTTGATTCTGGCGTGGTGCTCCTGCGCCTCACTCTGCTTCTGACTGGCTTCAGCGAGGGCGCCGCTTCCAGTGGACTTCGCCAGCTCCTTGTCAAGGTCTTTTGATCGCTGCACGGCCTTGGCTCGGACCGCATCGATGAGATCGAGCCCGAGCAAGGATTGAACTGCCTCGGTTACGTTGCCGCGCAGGCTCGAGGCGGCAGCCTTCTTGCTCGAAGAGACGAGCTCCTCTTCATCGAGTCCACCGACGTAGTCGGTAGCCTTGTCTCCGTCAGTGAAAAAGAACTCTCGCAGCCGCCACGGGAGAAGCGTCTCAAGGGTGTCCTCGTCGCCAGCCGTCCCGTCAGCGAACGTGAACTCCGCCTCAGAGAGCGTCCGTTCCCAGCCGTCCTCCGACGGCTTCACCTCGGAGAAGCGCCGGATCGTGGCCTCCTTGAGACCATCCGCGCTTTCCACGTCCACGTCGAGTTCGACGGAGACCAGGATGGGGCCATCCTCCGGCATGCGGTGATCTGGCGGGTGGAGCCGGTACCTCCGAGCTCCAGGGAGAGACTCGTCGCCGTAGATGGCCCACTCCATCGCCCGCAGGAAGGTGGTCTTGCCGCTGCCGTTCTCTGCCCTCAGCACGGTCACTCGGCCGTCCGTCGCGAAGTCGACAACGGCGTCACGGAAGACCAAGAAGTTCGAGAGGCGAATCTGTTTGAACCTGATCACGTCTGCCCCTGCCGCACTTGCTGAACCGCCTGAGTCAGGGCGTTCGCGTTGAGGTCATGAATTGCGACGCCCCGCTCGGTAGCGTTTGTACGCTCGTTATTTATCAAGTTCATTATGAACGCGCCGAGGATGCGAGCGTACTCATCAGAGTGGAGCAACTCCGCCCAGGGCTCGCCGCCAGCGCAGACCCGGGCCTCGGCCACGGCCGCCGTCTCGCGGCGTAGAACTTCGCCGAGAGCTTCCGTGTTCCCGATCGCTGCGGCGCGCTCTCGGTCGCGCGATGCCGTAGTCACCTCTGGCCTCCTGTGCTTTCCCGGAGCAGCTGCGTGATCACGCGAGCCGCGCCGTCGTCTGCGTGCTGATTCGCTGCGAAACGCGCGAAGGCTTCGATACGCACGAGCTCCCCGTCGATGTATCGCTGCGCCGCTGGTGTCGGTTCCGCATCAGCCGGCGGAAGAACGACGAAGTCGACGATAGTCGCTCGGCCCTTCCCAGGTGCCATGCGCAGGACTCGCCCACGCCGCTGAGTCCACTCGCGCTCCGTACCCGTCGAGGAGAACAGGAAGGCGGTCGTGATCTCCGGGATGTTGAAACCCTCGTCGAGAACCTTCATCGCGTTCAGCACAGCGATCTCACCCGCTCTAAAACGCTCGACAATCTCCTGCACCAAGTGGAGGTTCGGCGTCTCCTGGTAGGTGATTCGGGCGTTCGAGACATTGCGGCCATCGAGCAGATCCTGCACCTCACCGAGCTGGCTGCTCTCACGCGCACTCGAGTAGATCAACGTGTGCGAGAGCGGGGAGGGTCCGTACCGCTCTAGGGCTCGAGCGAGCGCCGGCAGTTTCCCGGCGGCGGTGTCGAGGAACGCTCGGCGTCGACGCACAGCGGCGGCGTATGCCGGGTTCTCACTGAAGGTGGCGTTTGGGCGATAGGCTGCCCCGATCTTCCGCGTCAGCTCGTTGAATTCCTCGACCTCATCCCAGTTCAGTCGGACGACCTCAACGTAGTAGTCGTATTCGACGAGGCAAGACCCGATCGCCTGGTCGAGGCCGTACTCGAAGACGGTGTCGCCGAAGTAGCCGTACATCTGCGTGGTCCCCTCCACATCGTACTGTCGCGAAGGAGTGGCTGAGAGTCCGAGTCGCTTTGCGAAGCCCTCAGGAGGGTCGCTGATGAAACGTGTCGCACCAAGCCGATGGACCTCGTCACCGACGAGCATGGTCGCGACCCCAAGGTCCGCGGCGTCCTGAACCAACGCATCGAATTCCGGATCTCCGAGAAGATGGTGCGTCACGATGACGCAGCCAAAGCTCCGTGCCCCGAGGGTCAGCTCGCTTATGAGCTCGTTCAACTGGGAGAACTTCCCGAGACGACTCCCTGAGCTCGCGGTCGGGAGAGCGGCATCGATGCCGAAACGAGAACAGTCCTCGGCCCACTGGTGAAGCAGGGGCGTGAAAGGGACTGCGATCGTCAGGAGCGTCGGTCCCTCGGTTTCGTAGTGGGCCCTGACGGCTGACACCAACGCGGTCCACGTCTTGCCAGCGCCTGTCGCCATCTCCATGACGCCACGACGCCCCGCAGCTTCCCAAGCCAAGACTGCCTCACGTTGGTGCTCGTAGGGAGGCCTCGTCCAGTTCAGCCATTCGGGTATGAACGGCTCTCCGTCGCTCGCTGACACATGCGGCACCTCAATCTTGGCCACCGGGTCGGCGATGAGCCAGAGGTCACCTACCTTCCTGGCTGCACGTTCGAGGTCTTCTTCGGTCGGCTCGAAATCGGATTTCCAGGTTTCGATCCACTCATTCAGCAGTGCGTCGCTCATCGGGTAGAGCGGAACCGAGCGCCCCTCAAACACGTCCGAGAAGCTCTCCCTCAGTGGCCCGACGTGCCCCTCCGTGCCGGCCACCCACGACGGAAACACGGACATCGATTCGCTGTTGACCCGCAGAGCCTGTCGGGTCGCGTTCGCTGACCCCGCGACGTAGACCACATGGCCGTTATGTCCCTCGGCGCGTTCGCGGTCGGAGAACTCCCATGTCTTCTCGTGGAACCGTCCACCAGGCACCACTGCGATATCGAGACGTAGGCGGTTGGAGGCTAGTAGCCAAGCGAAGCACCGAAGGGTGTGCTCCTCGACCGCGTCGACGGTGAGGCTCCGTGGTGCGCGGAGCAGCCCCATTCGGAGTACGTCCTCGAGCACCCTGCGCGGGTCGGCGGCTGCCTCGAGCACCGCGGCGGCGTCTTGGTCGGACAGCCAAGGCGATACGACGAATTCTATGGGTGGAGGCTCATCCTCGCGAGCGAGGAACGCCGTCAACCCAGCCGACACTTGACCCAGCACATGCGACGTGAAGTAGGCGAACTGCCCGCGGACTCTGTACGCCTCGGCGAAGCAAGGGTTGAGGACGTCGCTGACGAGCGGATCGCGCGGCAATCGATAGGTCCTGCTCCCGAGATCGAGGTCAGGCAGCCCCATCCCCATCTCCTTAGATGCGCATTCAAGTCCGATAATCCTGGTGGAAATAGTACACGCCTCCGCACCGTCTTCCCTTGCAGTGCCGCGGTCGAAGCGCGTCGACCATGGAAAGTATCGCGTGCCCTAAGCGCGCTCGGTAACGTTTTCGGTGGTGTTCGTGACTACCGTCGCCCCAATAGCGCATCAAGTGGCGTGATCGAACGAAACCCGCGACCCCGTAGTGTCGCTCCAACACTCCTATTCGTGGATGTCAAAGCGCGCAGACTGTGCAGGCCATTGTGTCGTCGTCTGCGTCTAGCGCCTCACTGAGCGCATCGACGAGCGGAAGATCTCGCTTCCGTTCCTTCGCTCGTTCCATCGCCTGGCGGTGACGGTCAATGATCTCATCCCGCCTCGAGAGGAGCTCATCGAGCGTCTCGCCCTGTGACCAGGTGTACTGGCGGCCGGCCATAGCATAGTCGTCGTATGACGCATCACCGGTGAGGCCGGCCTCGGTCAGGACCTTCCGCTCGATCTGCTTGGCGCGCTCGAACAGGTCGGGGTGTCGATCGGCGAGGCCGACCCACTCGGACTTGCGCTGATAGAAGCAGAAGTAGCAACCGGACCTCGTTCGCCACTCGTAGTAGGAGGGCAGGCCGATCCCGGAGTCGTCGAGTATCCGCATCACTCCATCGTGGTCGATGCCGTCATTGACGAATGGAAAGACCGCACTGATGTTCGGCTTCGTGGAGACGTAGCCCTTTCGGTTTGACTCGTCCGCCCGGATGGCGACGTAGGAGATTGCCGGATCGTCGCCGATCCACTCTTCGATCGGCTTGATCTTCATATTCTTCGTGCACCAACGCATCTGGGGTGAGGGCAGGGCGCCTCGGAAGACTTCGAACCAGTGGTCGAAGCCACGGTCCGCGTTCAGCCGGGTGATGGGCTGGCCGAGGGCGGCCTCGAGCTTCGTCAGATACTCGTACGTCTCCGGGAGCTCGGCGCCCGTGTCACAGAAAAAGTAGTCGATATCTAGTTCTGGGCGGGTCCGGCGAAGGTAGAGGGCCAGCGCTGAGGAGTCCTTTCCGCCAGAGATACCGCAGATGTGTCGGACACTGTCAGGCATGCCGTCGCTCCGTCTTCTCGTCGAAAACTTCTGGTTGCTGGGCACCATCTTGATCGAACAGGCGTGCAGCGAGAATCGCGATCAACGCTCGCGTCGCTGACGCCTCATCGCCGGTTGTCGTCCTGGCATTCTCCACGAGGTCTGTGACATGGACTGCCAAGGCATCGAGCTCCGTCGCGCGCACGGCCACGACTTCGGACACCTGCTCGCCACTTTCGCGCGTCAGGTCAAGAGCGAAGGCGTCGAAGCCGTCTCCCGTCTGCGCACGGGTCCGCCGTGCGTGGGCGAGAGCGGCGACGCGCCGGAAAGAGGATGCCACCTCCCTGATACGGGCGAGAAAGCCTGGAATGTCTGCATCGATCCACTCTGAGGGCGGCGTACCCGTGACTGCGGTGGCTACCTGTTGGGCGAAAGTGGCCTCGTCGAGGCTCGACGCCATCCGCGCTAGGCCAGTGAACGTCCGGACCGGGGGACTCACGAGTTCGACGTCATCGAGCAGGGCGGCATCTCCCGAAATTACTTCGAGAGTTTTGGCGTGAGCGGCTCCGAGAACAACCGCCACGATCCGGCGACACAGCGCCGGGTACGCATCCTCGATCGCCTCGACCGCGCGCGCGACTCGGCGGACGAACTCCGGAATCTCCGAATCACCCATCGCGTCTGGACCCCGCCCCGACGCGGGAAGGGACCCAAAACCCACAGCGTGGGGAAGAGCTTCGAAGAGCAGCACATCCGGTTCCTGGACCGATACCAAAGCATCTCGGACCGCGCGAGTCATGGAGACACGGTCCTGATCCACTGTGGCATCCCACACTGCGGAGAATCGCTTGGACTTGCGCGTGTACGTAGTCCCACTGATGTGGAACGGGCGGAGGAGTAGCAAGACGACGGAAAGCACGGTCGATCTATCCGGCGTCGGGACATCCGGTCTTGCCAGCGCCTCTGTCAAGAGTTCAACTGTCTGAGACCGCTTCGATTGCTCCCCGCTCGATGCGAGGTGTTTGACGGCGAAGTTGTCTGGGTTCCGCACCATCCGCTCAGACATCGCGGCATCCAGCCGCGGCTTGAAGGTGCCGTGCTCATAGACCGCGATGTCGTGCGCGTTGTGGATGAGGCCGGCAGTCAGCACGACCGTCGCCACGCCAAAGCGCAACCCATACGGGGGGCGCATGAGCTCATCAAGTACGTGTCGGATCGAGATGGCGTTGCCGATGGCCTGGCGCAGGGTCTGGTTGAGGTGTCGCCACACCGGAATCCAGTCCTCTGTCGGCTGAGGAGCCGCGAAACCATGGCCCGAGCGGTGAAGTCCAGAGTCCTGGAGGACCGCACGGAACATGCCTACCTCGGGTCCATCTCCCTCGAGACCAAGGCGGGGTTCGACGGCGCGGGTCGGCGTCAACGCTGCTTCCAAGAGAATCCGCCGTGCTTTCGCACCCTGCGAGGTCAGCTCAGCACGGTTGATAGCCTCATAACGGACGACCGGACTCTCGCTGTAGACCTCGTCGACGACATCCGACAAGGCGTCGGACCCGCGCAGTGGTTTCAAGTCCCGTTCGTCGCCCGACGGAGGATTGACCCAGACCCACCGAGCATCAGTGCCATATGCGATGCCGATCCGGTGTTCGAGCACCTGCCTCGCCAAGGCAAGTCGCTCCGCGAGCTCCCGCCTCGCCGCGCGATCGTCCGCCTGAAGGTTGGGGTCCTCGAGCACGACCCGAAGTGCCGCGACCTCGATGGTGGCTGCGAGCATCGCGTCGAGGTGTTCAGTCGTCGGCTCCACGACCACGACGGGATAGGCCTCATCCTCCGGCAACGGCCGAGTCCCAGAACTGCTCAACGCGTAGACGAGAACGCCGTCGCGGACGTCCGACGGCCGAGGCACCTCAACCCGTGCGGTCATCTCATCGGCAAAGGTTCGGGCGAACGCTCGCATGACGTTGGACTTGATCGAGTGCCGAGCAGCGACAAGGGGGCGCAGAGGCACGGTGTCCCGAAGGACTTGCGCCACCGACCCTCGCCGGAGCTCGCGTCGCGCACTCGTCAGGGCAGTTGGGATGTCGAAGTCCGAGCCTTGCCAAATTCGATACTCGGAGGCGAAATCTCGATAGGTGAGGATGCCTAGCTGCTCAAGCTCACCGAGCCTCGCCCTCACCGCTTTCGAATCGGCCAGTGCCGGCTCAGTTCCTCTGAGCGCGAACTCAATGAGATCCGCCGACGCACGCAGGGCACCGGCCGAGGCCACCAGGTTCAGGACGCCAACGACCTTCAGGACCCGGAGCTGGGCGGACGAGAGCCCGTGTGAGTCCCGAATCGCTGTCTCGATCTCGACCCATCGGTTGGCGTCTCGCGAAGCGCCTACGAATGTCGATGCCGACTCGACGAAGTAGTCGTAGACACGGTCAAGCCTCACCCACGGACGCGCCTCTCCGTCGAGCCGAGTACTCCGAGTGAAGGAAGTCAGCGACTGGGGCTCATCCGAGGCAAGGAATGAGAACAGCGTCCGCTCGTTCTGTCCGTAGCGGGCGCACAACGCGGGAAGGACGAGCAGGGTCGACGGATGGAGCGGGAAACACGACTCGACGAGCTCGCGACTGGCCACGGTGGCAAGGCCCGCATCTTCGGCCTCGGCGAGAACCTCGTCGACCGCCTCACCCCTCAGGTCCAAGTAGCCGCGATCGGCCGAGTGTTCGAGCGCCGCGGCGATCAGGCCGCGGGTGGCAGCTGCCGAGTCGACGTATGAGATGTCCTCGAAACGGCCTTGGACCTTCGCCCACTCGCGACGCTGCGCCGCCGATGTGTCGACTGCGTACGCCTCGAACGCCAAGTGTTGGATGGTCACGAGGACCAGCGGCAGACGCCGCTCCCCGGACGACCACTCAGCGAGTTCCTGCAGCAGGTATAGGTCTCCTTCGGTACCGGACTCCGCGTACGCCTCGAGATTCTTGCCGAATTCGTCCACAATCAGGAGGATCGGCTTGCGCTTCGCCAGCTCCGTGATGAGTTCATGAACCTCGTGGTAGGAAGGCGAGGCGAACCTCGGCGACATCGCGCGCTCGAGAGCCGTGGCGATTTTCTCACGGACTTCTTTGGCTATCCGAGCACGGCGAGCACCTCGATCCAAGGCCCGTAGGACTGTCGTCGTGATGGGCTCTCGTTGCGGTGCCGTAATTACTGCTCGCACGAACCCGCCCGTTCCGGCACCCATGGTGCGGCGTGCCACGTCAAGCTGTTCAGCGGTGGCCGGATCATGTTCCTGCAGGAGGCGGAGTGCGTTGTTGTGCGAGCCAGAGTTGGTTCGCCCGAGCAGGGCATCGAGGAAGACGGCGAGGGACGACTTACCCGAGCCGTAGGGGCCCGTGATCGAGAAAGCGCGGGACCCGCCGTCTCGGGCCATTCCGGCCACGACGCGCCGTATTACCTCGAGGCTACGAGCGGTCGGGAGGTAGCCCTCGATCTGGCTCTCCTGTTCGCCGTCACGATCGAGGCGGACCGATCGAGCGAAGCGACCGCGAACTTGTACGTGATCGTCCAGCCGAGTCATGGTCATGTCCAGTCTCCGAGATGGAACTGCGCACTCGGCAGGTACGGCGTTTCCGGCTCCGGTGATGAGGCGCCGAGCCGTCGGTAGTGAGCATGAAGCACGCGTGCCGCGACTAGTCCAAACGACTCGTCTCCTATAACCGCCAGGGCCTCGGAGCCGCCGGTATTCACCATCCCGATTAGGCCGGGCGCCTCTTCCGCCGCCTGAGCAAGCAGGTCAGCAAGATCGCGCTCCGTCAGCTTCAGCGCCCGCCCCGGCCCCCCCTGCTCGCTGGCAAGCGTGGCCACCAGCACTTGTCGGGCGGTGTTTCCCGTGCGCGACAGGAAGTCGAGACACGCGAACGCTGCGACGGCCGCTGGAAGCCCCGGCTTCGGGCCGACACCGAAGCGGAAGCGGCCGATCTCGTCCGTCTCTCGAATGAGAGTGAGCGGAACGAGCGGAGCGTCGAGATCGTCATCAAGCGCGTCCCGCCTACGCGAACCAGACGTACCGGCATACGCGCGCAGCAGGGCCAGCACGTCCTTCTTCACCGTGCCGCGATGTGCCGGCTTCGGCTGATTCCACGTCGAGGTCGTCTCGACCTGAGCTTGCACGTGCTCGAGAAGCTGTTCGATCGTGAACTCAACCGCGGGGAACGTGTGGAAGGCAGTCCACCATACGGGCAAGTAGCCGCCCGGAGAAAGTGCCATCCAGTGGAGCAACCACCAGGTACCAGTGTCCTCCAACCAGGGGTCGAGCCCGGACACAGTGTCCAGGAGGGACTGGCCAAGGATCGTGGGCTCGCCAGCCGGTGCGCGGCGGCCGGGAACCTTCTGTTCCTCGATGAGCCGGAAGGCTTGTAGCCAGAACCTGATCGAGCGGGCCTGGTTCTTCCCGACGCCGAGGCGGTGGTGAGCGTCATCGTCGTTGAAGATGTACTCCCCGTCGCGCGCACGGAGGTCTGTTAGGTAGTCCGGATCCGCGACGGCGTCATAGCCCCGCTTGAGCCAGCTGTAACGGGGCGTGAAGGTCTCGTGCCGTCCGAAGGTCGCGTGAAGTGACTGCTTGATGGCGACGCTCACTAGGCAGCTCCATTCAGTTCGCGGAGGCGTTCGGCGGAAGTAGCGAGTAGCTCGATCGCCCGATCGACCTCTTCTTCGGTTGTGTACCGACCCACGGACAGGCGGATGCTCTCCTCCGCTGCTTCGGTCGGCAGGCCCATCGCGGTGAGGACGTGCGACGGGGTTGGAACTGCCGCAGTGCAGGCCGAGCCCGAGGAGAAGGCGACAGCCGGTGTGTTGACAACCATCGCGTCGGCGTCCACGCCCTCGATCCTGACGTTGGATGTGTTCGGTAGGCGCGGTGCATCCTTGCCGTGGACTGTGACACCGCCGAGTCGGCTGGCGAGACCCACCTCGAGTCGATCGCGGAGCTGCGCCATCCGAGGTAGGTCGGAGTCGATGCGCCGTTGAGCGAGCTCGAGTGCGGCCGCGAAGCCGACGATACCCGGGAGGTTGAGGGTCCCCGAACGAAGCCCTCGCTCGTGCCCCCCGCCATGCAGCAGCGGCTCCAGCTTGAACTGACTGCCAGGCCGCGGAGCCACGAGCGCTCCGATCCCTTGGGGACCGTAGACCTTGTGCGCCGAGACGGCGAGGATGTCTGCGACACCAAGGTCGAGCGAACACTTGCCGGGCACCTGCGTCGCGTCGCAAACGTACGCAGCGCCGACCCGCCGAGCGATCTCGGCCACCTCGCCGACTGGGTTGATGACGCCCGTCTCGTTGTTGGCTGCCATGACGGCGACGGCGAACGTTCGGTCCGTCACTGCCGCGCATAGGGCATCGAGGTCCACAACCCCGTCCGGGCGCGGCGCGACGGTCAAGACGTCGACGCCATCCGTTGCTGCGAGCCACTCCGCGACGTCAAGGACGGCCTTGTGTTCAGTGGCGCCGACGATCAGCTGGTCCCGAGCTCCGCGAGTCCGCCCTAGGCCCTTCAAGGCGGTGTTGAGCGCCTCGGTCGAGCCGGAGGTCCAGACGACCCGCCGCGAGTCGACGCCCAGGGCATCGGCGACGTCGTCGCGAGCGGTCTCAACCGTCGCTGCAGCCCTGCGACCACGTGGGTGCGTTGAAGCGGCGTTGCCGAACCCGGATGTGAAATGAGGCAAGATGGCATCAACCACGGCCGGATCTACCGGCGTGGTTGCATTGTTGTCGAGGTAGATACCCACGCACCGGACCGTACTAGGTGCCTGACACCGTGCACCGAATCTGTCCCTAACCGGCTACCCGGCGACATCCGCAAGCCGCGTCGTCGCCTCTGGACGGCTCCTCTCCGACGCGCCAAGGCACACGGCTCCGCTCCGGACCGTACGAGCCCGGCCGCACGCAAGGTGCCTAGGCACGTTCCTCGGGGGCCTTCAGGACCAACGCAGCTGTCGAGTACGGCCCTTCGGACTCGACCGGCACACTGAGCTCACGTCACGCTCGCGCCTCGCCCGCGCAGTTAGGCATCCTCGTCCTCTGACTCTTGGGCTTCGTCGTCGCGAGGAAGTTCCTCCGTGGCAGACCACCATGCGGCGAACTGCTCACTGGATACGCCAAACCACGCTTCTAGACCCGCCCGCAGCTCCGCACGAACCTCGTCACGAGCCCTCTGGCTTGCGTCGTCACGAGTGAGGAGAGGATCCAGCCTCCGCAACTCAGCGTCGCGTTCCTTTACGCGATACGAGAAGTAGCCCACGCGAGCTTCACCAACAAGCGCGGGGATATCGATCTCGCTCAAACGCGAATCCGACGATGACCGCATTCCTGCGGCAAGAACCTCCAACCAGAAGTATCTAAACTCGACACCTCGAGGGGTGTTCATGTCGGTGATGCGGTTCACCGCGTCATCAACGCGAGAGCTCATCACAGTCCACGGGGCGTCCGGAAAGGACGACGCATCGGCCGAAAAGTAGCCGTTTACACCGGCAATGAAATCGTTCGCAACCGCGACTATCGAATCACCGTAAGCACCAGCCCGATCTGCGATGGTTGCCACCGCGAGGAGCATGCCGAGCTGGCACGCCGCGGTCCGGTAAACGTCGTACATGCGGTTGCAGGAGAGCACCGCTTCGTCAGAGAGCTCCGAACGACCTAGGGAAGTCGCGCGCAGGCGACCGAACTCTTTCTCCTTCTGACGAAGAAGGTTCCATGCCGCAACGAGTTCCTGGGCAGAGTCTGGAACATCCCTGCTTCCGAAGCGAGTGGTGTAATAGTCGTGCGAGTCCTTGAGCACCCAGTACATGCCCACACCCTCGAAAACAGCTTCCTTCGCCAGCCCTTCAACCTCGGTACCGGCAGGCCCCCAGGCGCCGCGCATCTGGCGAAGGGCGTCCACGTGCGCCCTGTAGGGCATCACCTCGGAGAAGAGCCGCAGCGTCGACGTGCCCCAGCCTGCGAGGTAGGCCGATTCGAGATCGCTACGCCGACTCGATGGGAAGTGCGTGGCCGTGACACTGGATCTGCGGAAGATTCGCTCGCCTTCAATTACTTCGATAGGCCACTCTGAGACACCAAGCTGTGCCCGGAAGCGAGCCTCGCGGGGCGCGTCCCTCCCGCGGCCCCGCCCATAACTCACGTCAAGGCGTTCGATGACTTTCGGTGGCCCATGAATCACTCGATCGAGAAGCTCGTTCAGAATTCCAACAGTGGTCAGCACGGTCCATCGGGCCGTGCGTGTTTGGGTTTCAGGATTATCGTAGTCTATTGCGTACAACGGCACCGAATATGACTCCGATTCATCGGCTTCACCGCGTAGCTCATTAAGAGTCGCGCGTACGAAGATGTGAATCAAGTTGTCGTCCGACAAAAGGATCAATCGCGCTTCGCTCGGTGGACGAGCGGTCTGATTCACGTCCACAAATACGCGGCGCGCCACGGCGACCGGATCTGAATCGGCTCCCCGTACTTCCGGAAACCAGCACAAGGCGACCGGTATCTCGAGATCCTCTGGAAGACCGGTGGCCATGAGACGTCTCACAGGCTCCTCATAGAAATGCCTGTACAAGTCAGCTTGAGAATCAGTGGCCCAAAGATCGTTGACGGTCCGATGAATCGCAAGTAGCGCCATCGCACGGTGCTGACCATCTAGAACGACCAGTGACGCATTGCGCCGATGCCAACTGAGTCTCGCATAGCGGGAGAAGTGTTCCTGGCCGTCGCCGTCAAGCAGGCGATCTACGCGGAAAAACTCTCCGTATTCCTCACGACGCCATTGGCCGCCTTCGACCTCAACGGATGTCGCCGGATCTCCGACGACATCAGGAAAGTAGCCCGAGTGCGCTGTTCTTGTTATGGGTAGGATGACCGCGAGGATCGGTGGGAAGAACGACGGAGTGTTCTGCAACGGGTTCCGAAAGAGATAGGGAATCATCTGTGTAGCAACGCGATGATCATCGATATCTCGCTGCAACAACTGATTGAAGTTCATGCGGCTGACGGGCAATACTTCCCGGACAGGCCTAAGATGTTCGGTTAGCGACGTGGACTGACTTGCCCCGGCCTGACCAATTTTTGCACTTGTCAGTAAGTAGCTTACCCGTCCACTAGCGCTCGAGAAGCTGCCAAATCTTCCGGATACCTCTTCGGTATACTGATAGCGTTCCACCGAGAGTCCAAATACGCTATCTGACATCACTTTCGTCCCATCGACGGTCGCCAGCTGCGGTTCAAGTAGTGCTCCAGCGAGAACACCAATCTGCGAAACTGTTCTGGGCTTTCACCGGCAACCGGCAGCATCGGCATGCAGGCATACGTCAGCGACTCTGGGGCGAGATCTGCTAGCGCCGCCCGTATTGCGAACTTTCCTTCTGTGGTTGTCGAGGCGCCGTCGCCCCCGTCGGCACTTCCGGAGGTGAGCCGATCGAGTTCGACCATGTGTTCGGTCAGACGTGTTCGCAAGGGGCGGTCCGTCGCGCCGATATAGATCGGTGGCGAAAAGATTGGTGTCAACATGTGCGCAGCTTCGAGCAAACGTCGCCGTTGTTGGGCATCCTGGCTGACGACGGACAGGTATCGGTCGCCATCTTCAGGCATGTCCGATTCGTCGATTCCCGTCCGCACCTCTCCCGTCCACTGTTGCCCAAAGCTGCCCTGCATCGACACGGTGAGTGTCTCGTCAGAGTGCGGACGCATGAGCGCCCTCAGAAAGGCGATGAATCGCTGCTGTCCAACATTCTCGCCTCCCACACTTGGAGCCTTGTCCCAGTCTTCTCGCCCTGGCCGAGTGTGGACGAACCACGCGTAGACGCCCGGCGACTCCGGCGCATCGTCGGTACGGGCGCCGTTGCCGAGGAAAATTCCGTCCGGGATGGGCACCAGTGCAGGGTTCCTTCTAGGGCCGGTTGCCGCTGAGTAGCCTAGCCGTCCGATTTCGATTGCACGCAGGGGGCGCCGTGGGAAACGGCAACGCACCGGTCACGTGGTTTGGCGTAGCCGTGGCAGGGCTCACGGCTTCGGCAGGGCTCGCCCTTGCGCTCGTGGTTGTCCTGCGGACCAGGGACGCTGACGTTCTCGCGGTTGTGGCGCTCGTCCTCGCGGTCGTTAGCCTGCTCTCGCAGCTGATGATCGCGCTAGCTCAGTTCTTCGCTGCTTCCCAGCAGCAGGCGGCCAATGCTGACCTAAATCAGCAGACACAAACAGCTCTCGCCGAGATTCGGTCGCTCACAGCGGACCTGTCACAACGTCTCGCGTATCAGATCGAACGGCTAACGGAAGTATCATCGGATCGCGACTCGCGCGCTCATCCGCCTGTCCTCAGGGACCCATTTCACGTCGGCTCGGCAGATGCGAACGTGCGCGCCCACCGGCACGACGACTCTGACGGCGTTGAGTTGAGTGCAGGATCGCTCGCCGCGTGGCTAGAGAGCAGCGGCTGTTCGGAAGTCCAGATTGCGGAGAGCCCTGTGCCTCATGTTCGCTGGGTCTCGCTCGATGGCATCAGCTGCATCGCCACCGTCCTCTCTGCAGTCACCATACGCAGTGACAAGCTTCGGCAGCACCAGCGTCTCGCGCGTCAAGTCGAGGGCCCTAGCGGAGCGCACTGCCGGTTCATTGTTTGTCCGTCGCCGGCGCCTGCGGACTTCGCGCCAGAGAGTGATGTGACGTGGGTCGACTGGAACAACCGCCGAGCGGACTTACTCGAGTCGCCGGCATGAGCCCTAGCCGGTGAAGATCGCACGCCTGAAGATGCAAGCATGGACCGACTTACTGGCGGCGGAAGTGGTTGTACCCCAACGAGGAGACCAAGTCGGGCTCACCGCTGGGTCGGCCGCCAGCGATCGTGCGGGGCGCTGCGCGACGGAGCGATGCTCGTCGCGCAGCTGAACCCTTACACGCCTGAGATCAGAGGAGGCGGCGAAGGGCTTTTCGGTGTCCTGCAGAACGGACTCTCGACGTCGATGACGTCAAGCAAGCCGAGCCAAACCGTCCCCAGGTGTCGCACAGCCACCGTCGCACAGGAACCGGAACCGCGTCCGTGACCTGTAACCCGGGTACCGGAGCCAATGCCTCAACTACGTCCCGGGACACCACACGCCGCCCCCAGACCGGCGGTAACGGAGCGTGTTCGTCGCCTCCCAAAACCATGGCACCCATACGGCACCCATGAATGCGAAAAGGCCCCGAAGGGCCTTTTCGTGGTAGCGGGGGGACTGCGTGGCGCTTCGCCCCCCGACCTTACGAGCTCGGCATCTCCGCAGGTAGAGGCCTGGTGCAGGGGTACCTGCACCCCTGTTCGGGCCGTCGAAGTGACCCCGCGAGGCCAGAAATGGGACGAGGAACTCGGTGAGGAACGGTGCCACCACAGGTCTTCTCCAGTCGGAGACGCAGCGTACGGCGCTTGCGGGACAGCGCACCGCCGGGTGACAGTCTGAGCGGCGGCAGCCAAGGGGGATGACATGGTCGACAGGTTCGTCTGGCCGCGCTCCGGGGAGTCGAGCAACCTCGAGGCGCTTGCCTTCCTGCAGCGGGCAGTGGCATAGACCGCTGTAGGTGACGGAGCACCCGCTGTCCGTCCGTCTGGAGTGGGGCCGGCGGCTCCAGCGCTGCTGGGACGGTTCAAAGTCCGTACTGCTGCCGTGTTGCGAGGTTGGCCTCGAGTGTTCTCATCGCTTCGCGCAGCGCCGGCGACGCTTCGTCCTCATCGACGACGCGGCCGAGCAGTTCGGGGACGAGGTCGGTCCCGCGTGACAGCCCGAGTCGTTCCTCCGCGATCCAGCGCTTGAATGAAACCCGCATGCCAGTCAGGTCCACCTCACGATGGAGTCCCGTGGCGTGGTGTAGGACCGTGCGTTGGTTGTCAGTGCCGGGGTGCTGCTGGCAGGGACGGTAGACGGTCCTCGTCCTCGAGGAGCGCGGCCACGGAGCCGGCGGCGATGTAGCGGCGGTCGGCGGCGATCATCTCGTCGTTCATCTCGACGAGCAGCGCGCCGACGAGGCGGATGACGGACTCGGTGTTGGGGAAGATCTGCACGACGTCGGTGCGGCGCTTGAGCTCGCGGTTGAGCCGTTCGATCGGGTTGTTGGACCAGATCTTGGACCAGTGCGCCGGCGGGTAGCCGGTGTAGGCGAGCAGGTCGGTCTCCATGGCCTCGAGCCGCTCGGCCACGGTGGGGGCGAGCTTCTCGAGCTGGTCGACGACCTGACGCAGCTGGGCGATGGCGGTGTCGCGGTCGGGCTGGGCGAAGATGGTGCGGATCAGTGCGGAGATCACCGACCGCTGCTGGCTCTTGGCGACCGCGAGCAGGTTGCGCATCGCGTGCACCCTGCAGCGCTGCCAGCCAGAGCCCTGCAGGACCTTGCGGATCGCGGCCTTGAGGCCGGCGTGGGCGTCGGAGATGACCAGCTTCACGCCGGCCAGGCCCCGCTCACGCAGGTCGCGGAGAAACTCGGTCCAGAACGTCTCGTTCTCCGAGTCGCCGACATCGACCCCGAGGACCTCACGGTGGCCGTCAGCACGCAGCCCGGTCGCGATCACGACCGCCTTGGACACGACCTGCCCGCCCTCGCGCACATGGACGTAGGTCGCGTCGAGCCAGACGTACACGAACGGCTGATGGTCCAACCGGCGGGTGCGTAGCGCGGTGACATCAGCGTCGATGCCCTTGCAGATCCTGCTCACCGACGACTTGGAGATCCCGCTGTCGCAACCGAGCGCCTTGACCAGATCGTCGACCTTCCTGGTCGAGGTACCGGTGATGTAGGCGGTCATGATCACCGCCCACAGGGCCTTGTCGATCCGCCGGCGCGGCTCGAGCAGCTCGGGGAAGAAGCTGCCCTTGCGCAGCTTGGGGATCGCGACCTCGAGATCACCCGCCGGGGTGGACAGCCGCTTCGGGCGATGCCCGTTGCGTTGCGCCAGGCGGGTCGGGGCCCGCTCGCCGTGCTCGGCGCCGATCCGGCCGGTCAGTTCGGCCTCGATCAACTCCTGCATGGCGGCGGCCAGGATGTCGGCCAGCGAACTCGCCAGCGTCGCGTCGGTGCCGGTCAGCAGCTCAGCCAGATCGGATAGGGCAGACTCGTAGTGGGCCATCGTGTCGAACCTCTTCGTGTAGGAGCTTGGAGATTCGCACGGTGGCCCGCCTACATCCGTGAGGACTCGGCGGGCCTGTTCCTACACCACTACGTGGGACTCACCCCACCTCACGGCGCCACCGGGCGATCTCTGCGGTCCAGTAGCCGTCATCGGAGTCCAGGCGATCGGCGGTCACCGCGTCGAAGCGGCGAACGACGGTCACCAGGGGCAATGCGGCGATGATGTCGGGTTCGGAGTACGGGAGGAACTCGAGATCATCGCGAGGAGCCTGCTTGAGCAGCGAGAGGATCAGCTTCTCCTCGTCTGTAGGGCGCTCCGGCTCACCCCCGCGAAGCGTCTCTACCCGAACGTTGTCGAGCAGGGCGAACAGCGGCATCCCGAGGCGACCGAGGAACTCGGAATCGACGATCGCCCGGACGTTCTTGGCGCCTCTCAGCGGCAGGACACGGTGTCGGCGGACATGAGATTCTCCCCGTAGGCGGACAGCGGACCTCCCCGGTGGCGGACACGAAAGCTCCCCGCGGACATCAGATCTCCCCGGTGTTGTCCATCGTGCTCGTCACGGTTGTCGTGAACGAGTGATCCCTCCCGGTACGACGGCGGTGCTGAAGCGTCGCCGACCAGGAGGGATCGGGATCAAGTCTGCCGGAGAGATCATGGAGATTTTGGAGGCCTACGACCTCGTGGGCACCTACCGCGGCGCGTCCAGGTTGGCTGGCTGCGACCACCACACCGTCAAGCATTACGTCGAGCGCCGTGCCGCGGCTGCCGACCCGTCGGCCAGCGTGCCGCGGCCGTCGATGATCGACGGCTACCGGGCCAAGATCGAAGAGCTCGTCGAACGTTCCGAGGGCGACATCCGGGCCGATGTCGTGCACGAGCGGCTGACCGCGATGGGGTTTGACGGCACCGACCGCACGACGCGCCGGGCGGTTGCCGAGGCCAAGTACCACTACGCGGCGGGACGACGTCGGGTGTATCGGCCCTGGATCACTGAACCGGGCGGCTGGTTGCAGTTCGACTGGGGCACCGGACCGAGGATCGCCGGGCGGGCGACGCTGCTGTTTTGTGCCTGGCTGGCGTGGAGCCGTTTCCGGGTGGTGATCCCGGTGTGGGACCGCACCCTGCCGACCGTGCTGTCGTGCCTGGACGAGACGTTCCGTCGGGTGGAGGGCATCGCGACCTACACGTTGACCGACAACGAGAAGACCGTCACGGCCGAGCATGTCGCCGGGATCCCGGTCCGCCATCCCGACATGGCCGCCGCGGGCCGCCACTACGGCACCCAGATCACCACCTGCGTGCCGGCCGATCCGGAGTCCAAGGGCGGCTCGGAAGCGACTGTGCGGATCGCGAAGGCGGATCTGGTCCCGACCACGGCGAACCTGCGCGACGCCTACCACAGCTTCGCCGAGCTGCGGGCTGAGGCCGCCATGTGGTGTGAGCACATCAACGCCCGCCCGCATCGTGAGACCGGCCGGCCCCCGGTCGACATGCTCGCCGAGGAACAGGCACGGCTCCACCCGGTGCCCCGTGACCCCTACGTGGCCGCGTTGGGCGAAACCCGGGTGTGTCGCGCAGTTCGGTGATCTCGCTGGGTGGGGTGCGCTACTCGGTCCCACACCAGCTGATCGACCAGACCGTGTTCGTCCGCGTCGACGGCGACGAGGTCGTCATCGCCCACCAGGGCCGTGACGGCGTGACCGAGGTCGCCCGCCACCTGGTCTCCACCCCCGGCACGCCGCGGCTGGATCTATCGCACTACCCGCCCCGGTCGGCGTCGAAGATCCTCGAGCACCGCCCGGCACCTCGCACGCCGGGCGAGGCCGCGTTCCTCGCGCTCGGCCCGGGAGCGGCGGCCTGGTTGACCGCCGCCGCTGCGGCCAGGACCGCGCGGGTTCGGATGAAGATGAACCAGGCGGTCGAATTCGCCGCGGTCTACGACCAGGCCGAGGTCGACGCCGCGCTGGCCACAGCCGCCAAGGCCGGCCGGTTCGCCGAAGGCGATCTCGCCTCGATTCTGCGGCATCGGCGTCGCAGCAACGGTGACGGGGTCGTGGTCCCGCTCGTCGAGGGGCACTCGCTGCAGACCGGCACGTCGCGTTGGGCGGAGGTCGGCCGATGACCGTCTCGAAGTCCCAAGCCCTCGACGCCGAGGTCGAAGCGCTCGCCCGACGGCTGCGGCTGCCCTACCTGCGCAAGGCCGCCGTCGACGTGCTGCCCACCGCCAAAGCGCAACGTTGGGAACCTGCCGAGCTCGTCCGGGTCCTGCTCGCTGAAGAAGCCCAGGGCCGGGACGCCGCCACGATCCGCAACCGCCGGCGCCGCGCCGGGTTTCCGACCGGCAAGACCTTCGACACGTGGCGAGCTGACGCCTCGACGATCCCGCCCTCGACCCAGCAGGCGTTGCGCACCCTCGAATGGGTCCGCCGGGCCGAGAACCTGGCCGTGGTCGGACCGTCCGGGACCGGCAAGTCGCATCTGCTCGAAGCCCTCGGTCAGGCCGCGATCGATGACGGGCTGGTGGTCGCGTGGTTCACCATCGAGTCCCTCGGCAGGCTCGTGACCCGACATCGTGCGGACGACTCGGTCGCTAAAGCCGTCAATCGGGTGTTGAAGGCCGACCTGGTCGTCATCGACGACATCGGGCTGCTCCCCGTCCCCGCCGAGGCCGCCGAAGCGCTGTTCCGCGTCATCGACGCCGCCTACGAACGTCGCTCGGTCGCCATCTCGAGCAACATCCACCCCGGCGGGTTCGACCAGCTGCTGCCCACCACCATCGCCACCGCCGCCGTCGACCGGTTCATGCACCACGCCCACGTCGTGGTCACCGACGGCGACTCCTACCGGTTCGCCCAAGCCCGCGACGGCAAGGGGGTGACGCCCCTGGCCTGACCCCGTGGGGAGATCTCATGTCCGCGGCTGGGGAGAACTGCTGTCCACCACCGGGGAGGTCTCACGTCCGCCACCGGGGAGATCCCGATGTCCGTTGACACTGGGTGGAGCGGTGCTGGCCGACCACCTTGCAGGCACGCCGTTCTGACACCCCGAACCGCTCACGCAGCATCGCAACGGCGCTGCGCTTGCGGTCCGGGGTCAGAAGTTTCCCTCCGAGATCTCACGCAGCATCGCCTTGTCCAGCTCCGCCTCGGCCAGCAGCTTCTTCAGCCGGGCGTTCTCGCGCTCGAGTTCCTTGAGCCGCTTGGCCTCGTTGGCCTTCATCCCGCTGTACTGCGACAGCCACCGATGCCAGGTCGACTCCGCGACCTCCAGGTGCCGGCAGACCTGCTCGAGCGGCTTGCCGGCCGCGAGCAGCTTGTGTCCCTCGGCGAGCTTGCGGATGATCTGTTCCGGCGTGTGCCGCCGGCGCTTGGAACTCATCGTGTCGTGATCCTCCAGCCCGAACACGGGCATCAGAGTCGCACAACACCTGGACCACTACGAAGGGCTCACCTCAGGGGCCCTCGTCGCGGATGTCGACGGACGGCTGGGTGAACCGCGAGTACTCCTCGACGAGGGGTCGGCAAACGGTGAAGGCGTCCACCCGTCGTCTGCCCCTGGTCGCGGTCTAGCTAGCGACAGGGGTGGTAGTTGTAGGGGGCGACGTCGAGACGAGGTTCAGGGCTGCGCGGCCACGCTCTGCGTGCTGCCGCACTCGGCTGGCGATTCGGGCCATCTCGCGTGCGAGTCCCTCGAGATCGCGGTTGAGATCGATGACCACGACCTCGATCTCCGGTCCACCACGAACGACACGGTAGATCGCGGACTCGGCCTCGCCGGCGGCGTAGACCAGCAGGGTCGACGGAAGGCCGGCTGCCCGTGCGTACGCATGCACCTGGTACAGATCCGGGTGCTTATACCCGGCAGCCGTCAGCCGCTTGTACTTGACATCACCGACGAAGATCGGACGTCCCGCCTGGATCCATGAGAGGTCAGGTTCGAGGCCCACGCGCGCGCCCTCGTCGAGGGTCAGTCGGGTGTCGCCCTGCGGGAACGTCCTCGAGTCGAGAGCGAGCTGCTCTCGCAGGGCGCCGACGATGAAGTCCTCGAAGACCTCGTTCATGTTGAAGAGGATCGCGTCCGCGGAACCCACCGGTGTACCCGCTTCGACGGAGCTGTTGCTAAGGATCAACGCCGCCATGGCCAGAGCCGGCCGGTAGTGATGGTCGAGGCGAGTCGACGAGACTCGAGGGAGCCGTCGCGGGTCGTAGCGGACCGCGGTCACACCGTCGAGGCGGTCCAGCGCCATGAGCAGGCGTCGGCGTGTCCGATCGGTGCGAAGCCGGAGCGACCGCAGCCGGAGCACGGCCGCAAGCAGGATCCGGTTGGGGTCGATGTCGATCGTGTGATCGTCGTACGCGATGTTGATGGGCAGCATGCGCCCGAACTCACGGCGGACCTGGGCGGCCATGTCGATCCGGCCGCGGATCGCGACGCCGCGTTCCGCGCGATGCCGGTAGCCCCGGACGACGCCACGCTCGAGGGTGCGTTCCAGCCGCAGCGCGTAGGCGGCGGCGACGACCTCGAGTAGGTCCGCGTCCCGGCCGTACTCGGCGAGCTCGTCGCCCCAGAACTCGTCACGGATCGAGTAGGTGAGCAGGTTTAACAGCCGCTGGATCCCGATCTTGGGTGCGATGTCGAACTGACGGTCGCGTACCCGGACGACACCGACCGTCGAGCCGGGACGCACCTCGTACAGGTCCGTTGTGCCGCTGACCGGCGTGACCGTCACGCTGGCTGCCAGCAGCGCGTCGCGTTCGGCCGCCGAGAGCCGGGTCGGACCCGTCGGTTGGTACTCGCGGAGGGGGACGTGCTCAGCCATCGACGGGCGCCCCGTCGACCAGGTCAGCTGCCTCGCCGTTGCCGGCGGTGACTGGCGGCGGCTCGGGGTCGGGTGTGCTGGCGGTGACGGACGCACGGAGCGCTTCGAAGTCGAAGTCGCGGATCCGTTCGGACTGGTCGAACAGTCGTTCTTGGACGTGCGGGAGCACTGCGTGCGTCCAGGTGAGCCGTGCAAGTTCCTCGGTCAGGTCCGGCTGCAGGAAGTGGGACGGACCGATCGCACCGTCGCGATCGTCGAGCAGCTGGTTGGCGCGGTCGACGACATCGGCGAGCCAGGTCAGTGCCGGGTGCTCGTCGGCGAGGTAGCGCGCGAGCAGACCCTTCACGGGTGTGACATCCGGGGCGAATTCCACGAACCAGAACCGACGTCGCAGCGCCGAGTCGAGCAGCGCGATCGACCGGTCGGCCGTGTTCATCGTGCCGATCACGTAGAGGTTCTCGGGCAGCGTGAACGGCGTGCCCGTGTACTGCATGCGGGCGCTCTCACCCCGGTACTCGAGCAGGAAGTACAGTTCGCCCAGGACCTTGGCGACGTTCGCCCGGTTCAGCTCGTCGATGATCAGGACGAAGGTAGCGTTCTCGGACTGGCGGGCCTTGCGGGCCAGTTCGACAAGGGGCCCATCGCGCAGGACGAACGTGCCCTCCTCGGTCGGCCGGTAGCCCTGCACGAAGTCTTCGTAGGCATACGAGGCGTGGAACTGGACCAGCCGGACGTCACCTTCGGTGCCTGCGATCGACTCGGCCAGCTTCCGGGCAATGAACGTCTTACCGGTGCCGGGTGGCCCTTGGAAGATGACCTGGCGTCGCTTCTCGAGCAGGCGGAACACCTGGGGAAGGAACTTGGACCCGAGGTGATACCGCTCCGAGAGTTCACGGAGCCGGTCGTCCAGCGATGCGACGCCGACGCCGTTGCTCAGGTCCGTCTCCTCGTCACTCTCTCCCTCTTCGACGGCCCCCCCTCGCCACCTCAGGAACGCAACGCGGTCACTCTCGGGCCAGTCGGCGGGGGGTTCCGTGGATGCCAGAGTCCAGATCAGCGACTGGGCGTCGAGGCGATCGCGGAGCTCGAGACCTCGGGCCTCCGCCTCGAAGATGAACGTGTCAAACAGGTCCAACGCGGCCAGATAGCGCGCGGTTGCACCTGCCTGGCTGTCGGGTGCGGACACGCCGACCAGCGCCGCGAACTTGGTGATGGGTGTGGGCCGGAACGGGGGGTGCGACTCGTTGAGGATCAGGACGGACAGGAGGTTGGCGAAGGACCCGCTGCCGGTCGTCTGCGCCTGCTCCAGCCACTTCACCGCAGTCTCGTAAGCCGCCGCGTCGTCGCGCCGCGAGCGCACGGAGGTGATCTCGCGTGTCGCCGTCACCGGATCCGCCCGCATCAGTTCGGCGAGGTCGCTGCTGACGCGATAGTTCACAAGGTTGTTCCGCAGCGCCGCAGCCACGCCGTTCGTGAACGCCTCGGGGTCGGAGGCATCGAGCGCATCGATCTGACGGTTGACGTCGAGCTTGTAGTCGCGCTCTTGCGTGTCGAAATCAGGTTGCGCGTACCACCGCTTGGCCCACCCGATGGCGGTGCCCCACTTGCTCGTGTCGGGCTGCCACTTCTGCTTGACATCGTCATCGTAGAAGTGGAATCCCGCACTGTGGATCGGCGTCAGCCCGACGCGAATCTGCTTGAGCTGCCGGTCCAGATCGTGTGTGGGCTCGGTCACCAGCTCGGCGAACCGAACGGCGATCTTCTGCTTCGCCTGAGCCGCAATGATCGGCTCGAACACGTCCGGGTGGAACAGATGGATCAGGCCGTGGTGCGTCGACGGGGCGTGGTGCGGCTTGAGGCCGAAAACGAAGTCCTTCAGCTCCCACGGGTCGTCCAGCAACCGTTGCTGCTGCTCGCCCTGGAGCCGCTTGAACTCGCGGGTGAACTCGGCCAGGTACGAGACCTGGAGGTCCGCACGGGTCAGGTACCACGTACCGGGATGCCAGAGACCACCCTCAAAGACCGCTCGGACGTCCTCAGGCAGCGCCGCGTCCGGCGAGGACCAGTGCAGCGCCGTCAGGACGCGATCCGCTTTGGAGGCAGCGGACACTCCCGACGGATGGCACGGGAGATAGTACAGGACGAGCAGCTCGGCCGCGAGTTGCCGGGCCGCGGCAGATGCATCGCTGAGCTGGATGTTCATCTTCTCGAGGAACGTTCCAGTCTCGGGATCGCGTGCCCCGACGAAGTGGGCGTAAAAGTCGTCGACGACATCGGGAGTCCAGATCTGCTCCCCGGGGGTGAGCAGGCTGCCCGTGCCGATCAGTACGTCGGAGATCAGCCGCGACATGTAGCCGTAGACCGGCCCGCCACCGTCAACGCGGCTGCTTGCCAAGTTCCTCTGGTCGGTCACGCCCCAACTCCTGTCGTGCAGACGCCCGAACGATTCGGACAGTCGACGCTACGCGAGCTGCCCGTCCAACGCGGACGAAGTCCCCTCAGACAGCACAAAGACCCGGTAACGGAGCGTGGGCGTCACCTCACAAACCATGGCACCCATACGGCCCCCATGAAATGCGAAAAGGCCCCGAAGGGCCTTTTCGTGGTAGCGGGGGCAGGATTTGAACCTGCGACCTCCGGGTTATGAGCCCGGCGAGCTGACCGAACTGCTCCACCCCGCGCCGATGTGCGTAACGTACCCGGTCCCCCCGTCGGAACGCCAATCGGGCACAGAACGGCCCTCTCGCCCGTTTCCGGCACTTCGCCGGGTCCCTGACCTGGGCTCGAGGCCGGCCGGTCGGGCGCGTGGTCGGTCTGGTGAAGCAACCCGTGCGGCGTTGCACCGACCGTGACGCAGATGGCCGACCGTGACGCGAGCGCCCGACGTCCGGCCGCGGCGGCGGCAGCCGGACGTCTTCCTGCACCGGCGCGGGAAAACGCACGCTGGACACCCCGCCGCGTGAGACGTGGCGACGGTTTCCTTCACGGGCGCGGGAAACCGCCATCGTGGCGGTCGACGCCCGTCACCTCGAGAGCGGCCGGAACGTCCACCCCCAGAGACGCGACGCGGCCCGGGCCGTGGTGGCCCGGGCCGCGTCCTCGCAGCAAGAAGCCGCGGATCAGGCGTCGTCGTCGGTGACGTCGCCGATCGGGTCACCACCGTCACCGCCCTGCTCGAGCTCCTCGAGCAGTTCGGCGTCGGTCTGCTCGTCCTCGTCGGCACCATCCTCGGCACCGTCGGCGCCCTGCTCGACGAGTTCGTCGACCGTCAGGCCCTGGGCCTCGGCCGCCTCCTCGAGCAGCTGACGGGCCTCCTCGACCGACTGCTGGTACTCGGCGAGGTTGCCGTCGCGCAGCGCGAGTTCCGCGTCGGCGAACGCCTCCAGCGCCTGCCGCAGCAGGTTCTGCGACACCGTGACCTCACCGGTCGGCGGTTCGGTGTCCTCGTCGGCCTCGGCACCGTCGTCGACCAGGCCCGGATCGTCCTCCGGCCCCGCCGGGTCGATGCCCGGATCGCGGGCTTCCTCGTCGATGATCGACTCGGGCACCGCGATCCCCAGCAGCTGCGCCAACGCCCCGGCGAACGTGGTGTCGAACGCGGTCCGGTTGCCCATCACCAGCGCGACACGCGCCAGCTCCGGGATCTCGGCCTGCGGGTTGAGCAGGAACAGCGGCTGCACGTACAGCAGCGAGTCCGCGATCGGCAGCACCTGCAGGTTGCCGCGACGGACCTGCACGCCCTCGCGGTCACGCAGGGTGATGTAGGCCGAGATGTCGTCGTCCTGCTCGATGCGGGCCTGCGCCTGCAACGGCCCCAGCACCTGCGAGTCGGTCGGGAACCGCACCGCGAACAGCTCGTTGAGGTTCTCGCCGTCGGACCGCCCGGCCAGCCACGCGACCATGTTCTCGCGACCCAGCGCCAGGTACGGCTGGATCAGCACGAACTCCTCGGTCTCCTCGCCGGGCAGACGCATCAGCAGGTAGTACGGCTGTAGCGCCCGCTGGTTGGAGGCCCCGGTCAGGTCGGTCGTCGCCCCCTGACCCTGGTTGGCCGCGAAGGCCGGGTCACGCGGGATCGACCACTCGTCGGCGCGGTTGTAGAACGGCGCCGCGTTGGGGATGTGGTAGGTGCGGTACAGGTCCGCCTGCAGGCGGAACAGGTCCTGCGGATACCGGAAGTGCGCGACGATCTCGTCGGGGGCCTCGCCCATCGGCTCGACGATGCCGGGGAAGATGTCCACCCAGGCGTCGAGGATGGGGTCGTCCTCCTCCACCCGGTACAGGGTCACGTCACCGTCGTAGGCGTCGACGACCGCCTTGACCGAGTTGCGCACGTAGTTGACCGGCACCTGCCGCTGACCGAGGTTCAGCGTGCCCCGCTCGCTGTAAGGGTAGGCGTTGGAGGTCGTGTACGCGTCGATGATCCACTGCACCCGCCCGTTGCTGACCACCGGGTACGGCGCGCTGTCGAGCTCGAGGAACGGCGCGACCTGGCGGACACGTTCGCTGACGTGGCGGTTGAAGATGATCCGCGACTCGTCGGTGATGAAGTTGGTCAGCAGCAGGTTGTAGTCCCCGAAGCGCAGGGCGAAGGCCAAGCGCCGGGAGAGCGAACCGATGTCGACGCCGCCGGCGCCGTCGTAGACGGTCGTGACCTGCTCGGTGCCGTCGGGCGACTCGAAGTCGAGCTCCTCGGCGTCGGTGCGCACGAGGTTGAACGGCGGGTTGGCGAAGTTGCCGAAGTACACGCCCGGCTCGTCGCCGGGGACGACCTCGTCCTCACCGGCCGGCGGGATGTTCGCGGCCAGGAACACCGGCTGGCCCTGCTCGTTGGCGGTGTTGACCTGCGAGGCGACCACGCCGAACCCGTGGGTGTAGGTCAGGTGCCGGTTCTGCCACGAGTCGGTCTCGGCGGGCAGCTCCGACAGGTCACGGGTGGCGATCATGACCTGGCGCAGCTCGCCGTCGATCTCGTAGCGGTCGATCGCGACGTCGTTGAACTGGTAGTACGGGCGCAGCGACTGCAGCTGCTGGAAGGTGGTCTCGAGGACCTCCGGTTCCCACAGCCGGACGTTGCGCAGCGTGATCTCGTTGTCGATGACGTCGCCCTCGTCGAGGTCGTTGGCGATGTCGAACGGTTGCAGGCCGACCTCGTCGAGCCCGAACGCGAGACGGGTGGCCTCGAGGTTGCGTTCGATGAAGTCCTGCTCGCGCGCCAGCTCCTGCGGGTCGACCCGCAGCCGCTGGATGGCGGCCGGGTAGGCGCCCTGGAGGATGATCGAGGCGACGATGAGCAGGGCCAGCGCCGCGCCCGGCAGCAGGAAGCCGCGCTGGCGGATCGCCAGCAGCACCAGCACGATCGCGATCGCGCTGACGCCGAGCAGCAGGTACAGCGCGGGCAGCTCGGCGTTGACGTCGGTGTAGGACGCACCGGTGACCGTGCCGCGATCGGAGTACAGCAGCTGGTAGCGGTCCAGCCAGTAGCCCCAGGCGAACACGGCCAGCGCCGCGGCGACCAGCACCGCCAGGTGCGCCTTGACCGACGGCAGGACCTTCTCGCCCTCGGCCTCGGGGCGGATGCCACCGAGCAGGTAGTGCGCCCCGGCGGTCAGCATCAGCGTCAGGATCAGCGACGTGAACAGCCACGTCTGCAGGAACGACAGGAACGGCAGGTCGAACAGGTAGAAGCCGAGGTCGACGCCGAACTGCGCGTCGGTGGTCCCGACCTCACCACCGTTGAGCCACAGCAGGAACGACTCCCACTGGGCGCTCACGGCCGCGCCGGAGGTGAAGCCGAACACCGCGGCCACGCCGGCGATGAGCCAGGGCAGGTACGGGTCGGCCATCTCGCGGTAGCGCTGGATCTGGGCCTGCTGCGGCGTCGAGGGGATGTAGAACGGCCGCAGACGCCGGGCGACCAACAGGTTGCCGGCGATGAGCGCGGCCAGCAGGAGGCCGAAGGCGACACCCAAGCCGACGCGTGTGGCGAGCAGGGTGGTGAAGACGTCGCGGTAGCCGCGTTCGTCGAACCACCAGAGGTCCGTCAGGAGCACGGCGATGCGGTTGGCACTGAAGACGACGAGCAGGACGCCGAGCACCACCACGGTGCCCAGACGCCGCCGTACGAGATCGCCCACGACCGGCCTTTCGATAAGCCTTCGAATCCCGCCCGGGCGGTCGGGCGGGTCCCGCGCAGACGCGACGCCGGGAGGGCGCACCGCGACCTCCGCGTCGGCGGGCGTGGTCTGCGACCGGGCCGCGGATCGGGAGTGCGGCACCAGCGCGGATACGCCCGTCCGCGGGAGACTGAGGCTATCCGGACCCCCGTACAGGGGCCAGTTCGCCAAGGTCTCTTCAGCCGGTCGCGCGTGGGCCGGGCGGCCGGAACGCGGCGCCCGTCCGGCCCGGCCCGGTCACCGGGCGGCCGCGGTGTCCCGCGACGCCGCGCCGGCCTCGTCGTTCGCGCCCGGGAGCGCGACGGCGTCGGCGGGCACCTCGTCGCGGGCCAGGGCGTCGAGGGCCGCCAGGGCCTCGTCGAGCGTGCCCACCGGGACCAGCAGCACGTCGCTGGTCACCGGGGTGTCCACGGCCTGGTCGAGATTGCCGCGCGGCACCAGGAAGACGTCGGCGCCGTGGCCGCCGTCGGCCCGCGCGGTCGCGCCCAGCACCTTCTGCTGGATGCCGCCGATCGCGCCGACCTCGCCGTCGCGCGACAGCGTGCCCGTCCCGGCCACGACCGTGCCGTCGGTGAGGTCCTCGGGCCCGAGCGCCTCGACGATCGAGAGCGCGAACATCAACCCGGCGGAGGGCCCACCGATGACCCCGGCGTCGATGACCACCTCGACCGGCAGGTCGAGCTCGGTCGACAGCAGCACGCCGACGTAGGGCCGCAGCGCGTCGTCCGACGCGGCACCGAGCACCACCTCGACGTCGCGGGACGCGTCGCCACGCCGGACCTCGAGCGCCAGCCGGTCGCCGGGCGCGCGGGCCTGCACCGCGGTGACCACGCCGCGGTTGTCCGTGACGGCATGGCCGTCGACGGCCACGATCACGTCGCCGACCTCGAGCTCGTCGGTGACGGCGTCCTCGACCACGGCCGTGACCAGCGCCCCCTCCCCGACGACCTCGAAGCCCAGCTCGTCGAGCGCCGCCAACGTCGCGGTGAGCTGGCTGTCGGCCATCAGCGCCGCGTTGTATTCGGCCACCTCGTCGCGGTCGCTGCCTGGCGGGAAGACCTGGTCGCGCGGGACGGTCTCCACCACCCCCGACGCGCGCGAGCGCAACCACTCGGCGAGGCCGAGGTCCTCGTCGACCGCGACGGTCGTCAGCAGCAGCTCGCCCGTCGACGGGTACGAGCGCGCACCGGAGACCTCGAGCAGGCGCAGGACGTCCTCGGCCGGACCGGGACGCATCGCGACGTAGCAGGCGGGCTGGCTCTGCAGCAGCTCGCACGGCACCAGGCCGCGCGCGAGGGCACCACCGGTCGTCAGCGCGGCGAGCGCGACCACCAGGGAGACCACCACCGACCAGCGACGCACAGCCACTCCGAGTCCGCCCCCGAACGAAAGGAGGGTACCGACGTCGGGTGCCGGTCGGCTCAGCGTTCGAGTCGTCGGCGGTGCTGCTGACGGCGACGGACCTCGCGGGTGGCGAGCACCCCGACCATGCCGGCGGCGGCCAACGACGCCGAACGCACGGTCCGACGCTGGGTGCGCAGTCCCCCCACGGCCACGAACGGGCCGTGTTCGCGCACCATCTCGTCGAGGGCGTCACGGTTGCTGTGGCGCGGTCGCCAGCCGGTCCCGACCAGCTTCGCCGGCGACGCCACCCACGGATGCACGAGGTGGGCGACCATCCCCGGTGGCTGCTCGCCGATGCCGAGCCGCCACAGCCGCTCGGCCAGCGAGATCGCGACCTCCTCGGGCACCGCGACCGTCCGCCGGCCGACGATGGCGGTGACCTCGTCCATCGACAGCCAGCCCTCGGCGGCGACGTTGTAGGCACCGTCGAGGTCGCGGTCGATCACGTGCAGCAACGCGGCCACGAGGTCCTCGACGTGCACGAACTGCAGCGGCGGCTTGTGTCCGCGCACCAGGGTCACCCGCGGCGACTCGAACAGGCGGGTGAGGAAGTTGTCCACCCCGGGCCCGAGCACGATCGCCGGCCGCAGCACGCTCAGCGACAGCTCCGGGTGTGCCTGCGCCCAGGGCCACAGCCAGGCCTCGACCTGCGCCTTGTGCTCGGCGTAGGGGAAGTCGGGGGTGCCCCGCAGCGGACTGTCCTCGGTCAGCGGCAGGTCGTTGTCCGCATGGGCGCCGTAGGCCGCCACCGAGGACACGTACACCAGCCGCCGCACGCCCGCGCGGGCGGCCGCCTCGAACACGCGTCGGCTGCCGTCGACGTTGACCGCACGCATCGCGCGCTCGTCGTGCGACGGGTCGAGCGCGAAGGCGAGGTGGACGACCACGTCGGCGTGGCGGAACGTGTCGGTCAGGTCCGCGTCGCGCACGTCGGCGCGCCGGAACGCCAGCTTCGACGCCTTCAGCCCCCGCGGGGCGTCCAGGTCGAGCCCGTGCACGCGCTCGACGTCGTCGCGACGCTCGAGGGCGGCGACCAGGTGTCGCCCGATGTAGCCCCCGACCCCCGTGATCGCGACGGTGGTCACGTCGCCCTCCTCGGCCGCTCGCCGCGTACCGTAGCGAGGGCCCCGCCCGGGCGAGACGGCCCCGGCCGTCCCGCCGCCGGCCCCAGACGCCGCATCCGGCGCCGATGCCGGGATCCGGCTCCCGATTCCGAACTGATGAGGCCTGTTGTGAGTGACGACCCCCTCCGCCCTGGTGACGACGAGCCCGAAGAGGAGGGCTTCGACCTGAGCGACCTGTTCGGTGCCGGCAGTCCGTTCGGCGGCGAGCTGCCGCCGGAGTTCAACGCCATGCTCGAGAAGCTCGGCGGCAGCGAGGGACTGGCGGCGATGGGCGCCCAGCTCTCACAGCTGTTCGCCGGCGGCATGGGCGCCACGGGACCGGTCGACTGGAACCTCGCCAGCCGCGTCGCGCTCCAGCTGGCGGCCGACGGTGACCGCGGCCCGACCCCCGAGGAGGAGTCCCGGGCCCGCCAGGCGTTCGAGCTGGCCGAGCACTGGCTCGACGACAGCCCGCTGCCGGCATCGCCCGACGCGGGCCGCCTGCTGGTCGCCTCCCGGCAGACGTGGGTGAACGCCGCGCTGGTGGCGCTGCGCCCGCTGGTCGAGCCCGTCGCCCGCGCGTCGAGCGACGCGATGGTCGCCCTGGCGCAGGAGCAGCTGGGCGAGCTCGGACCGGAAGGCCCCGCGGGCCTGCCCGGGCTCGAAGGACTGCCCCCCGGCATCGGTGACTTCCTCGGCAACCTCGGCGGCATGGACCTGGGCGCGATGCTGCGTCCCGCCGGCGCCGCGCTGATGGGGCTGCAGGCCGGCCAGGTCGTCGGCCGCCTCGCGCAGCAGCTGCTGGGCCAGTACGACCTCGGCATCCCCACGGCGCCCCGGGCCGAGGCGTACGTCCTCGCGGTCAACGTCCACCGGGAGTTCGACGGCTGGGACCTCGACCCGATGGAGGTCGCGGTCGTGCTCGCCCTCACCGAGGCCGCGCACCGCCGGCTGTTCCACGCGGTGCCGTGGCTGGAGGCCCACGTGCAGTCGCTCGTGGCCCGCTTCGCCAGCGGCACCACCATCGACGCCGAGCGGATGCGGCAGGTCTCCGAGGACCTGATGATGGGGGTCGACCCGGACGACCCCGACTCCCTGCAGGCCGCGATGGAGCGGGCGGCACAGGTGCGCGTGGAGCCGACCGCCGACCAGCTGCGGGTGCTCGAGCGCCTGCAGGCGGTCGTCTGCCTGGTCGGGGCGTGGGCCCGCCACGAGGCGGCACGCGTCGCCGGCGACCGGCTGCCGGGACAGGGCCGCGTCGAGGAGGTGCTGCGCCGCCGCCGCGCCACCCGCGGTGACGGCGAGGAGCTGCTCGCGGCGCTGCTCGGCCTGGACCTCAAGCCGGCCGACGAGACGGTCGGCGAGTCGTTCGTGCGGGCGGTGGAGGCCGCGCTCGGGCCGCAGGGCCTGCACCGGGCGCTCGCGCACCCGGAGAACCTGCCCGACGCGACCGAGCTCGCCGACCCCTCGGCGTGGCTCGAGCGGACCGCCGAGGACCACGACGTCCCCGACGACCTCAGCGAGCTGCTCAGCGGTGACTTCGGCGAGGCGCCGGTGGAGGGCAGCGCCGAGGAACGCCTGCGTCAGCAGGACGACGACGACGACGCCGACGGGAACTCGTCCCCGTCCTGAGGCGACGACGACGGGTCCGCCGCGGCGGGCCCGTCGCGGTCACCGATCACCGCGGGCAGGCGCCCGTCGTCGTCCGGCATCGCTGCGGCGCGCCCGTCGCCGTCCGGGATCACCGCGGGCAGGCGTCCGTCGTCGCCCGGCGTCGCCGCGGCCAGGCGTCCGGCGTCGTAGCCCTCGAGCCAGCCGCGCGCCCGCTCGGTCGCCGGGTAGCGCCGCACCAGCGCGCGGAACGCCGGACCGTGGCCACGTTCGCGCAGGTGGGCGAGCTCGTGCACCAGCACCGCGTCGAGCACCCAGTCCGGGGCGCTCGCCAGCCGGTCGCTGATCCGGATGTCACGGGTCTCGGGCGTACACGACCCGTGGCGTCGTCCCATGCGTGAGGACCACTGCACGGAGCGGAACGCCACCCCGTCGAGGTAGCGCGCCGCGAGCCGGCGCGCCCGCGCCTCGAGCGCCACGTCGCCGCCGAGCTGGTCACGGCGGTGCCGCCGGGTGATCCTGCCCACGAGCTGCTCGATGAGCCGCTCCTCCTCGGCGGTGCCCAGCCCGGCCGGCAGACGCACCACGACGGCGCCACCGTCCAGCGCGGCCGACGCGCTACGGCGCCGCCGCGGGCTGCGGTGGATCTGCAGCTGCGGGCGGCCCGGCTCGGCGGGTCGGTACTCCACGGCCACGCGTACTCCTTCGTCGCCGGCCTCGCCGGGCCGGGCACCGAGTAGCACAACCTCCCGGGCACGGTCGTCCTCCGGCGTGGCCCGTGCGAGGCTCGCACGAGCCCGGGCGCAGCGCCCGGACCGCGCTCGTCCACAGCGTGTGGACGGAATGTGGACGGCAAGCGGCCGCTGGGACCCCTCCCACCGGCGCCGTCACCCGGACCCACCCGGCACCGCCCCGCGCGATCCCCACCTCGTCCACAGGTGATCCACACCCGAACGGGGTTCTTCCCCAGGCGTTGTGGACGAGTGGGTCGACAGGCCCGCCGACCCGCCCATACGGTGCTCGCGAGGTCCCCAGTACCGGGCCGGCACGACGCTCCACGGGGAAGGGAGCGCCGGGTCGGTACCGGGCTGGGGACGCTCCTTTTGCGCCGACTACCCTCCCCCGGGTCCGTCGTTCGCTGCAGCAGGAGCCACCGTGGCCGAGTCCGGCGCCGCCTTCTTCGACCTCGACCGCACCCTCATCGGGGGGTCGTCGGCCTTCTACTTCGGGATCGCGGCCTGGCGCAACAAGCTCATCCCGACCGGCGACCTGGTCAGTGACGCCGCCAACGCGGTGACCTACAAGCTGTTCGGCGCCACCGACGAACGCTCCGAGGCCGTCCGCGACCGCATCCTGCACGCCGTCGAGGGCGCCGAGCAGTCGGAGCTGCTCGCGCTCAACGAGCACATCATCCCCCGCATCCTCGAACAGGTACGCCCGGAGTCGCGTGGGCTGATCGACATGCACCACGAGGCCGGCCGCGACTGCTACATCCTGTCAGCCTCCCCCGTCGAGCTCGTCGACCCGTTGGCACGTGCCCTGGGCATGGAGGGTGGGCTCGGCACCGTCTCCGAGGTGCAGGACGGTCGCTACACCGGACGCCTGGACGGGCCGTTCCTGTACGGCGAGGGCAAGGCCGAGGCGATCGAGAAGCTCGCGACCGAACGGGGCTACGACCTGCGGCTGTCCTACTCGTACAGCGACTCCGCCTCCGACCTGCCCATGATGGAGATGGTCGGGCACCCGGTCGCGGTCAACCCGGACCGGCCGCTGGAGTCGGTGGCCCACCAGCGCGGTTGGCCGATCGTGATCTTCTCACGCCGGACCAAGCAGGTCGTGAAGCTGACCACCGCCGCGGGCGGCTCCGCCGCGGCGGCGACGGCCACCTACCTGCTCGGTCGCCGTCACGGCCGGATCGTCTCCGAGGCCGCCACCGCCCGGCGTCTGCGGTTGTGGCGGTGAGCGAGGCCGACGTCCGCCACACCGTCGGCGCGCACCTGGCCGGACTGGTGCGACGCGCCGACGAGCTCGCGCGCCTGCTCCCGGAACGCGAGACGGGCGACGAGCGCGTCGAGGCGCGCCGCCGCGAGGCGACGCTGGCGAGCCTGCGGCTGGACGGCTCACCGGTCGCGACCTGGCCCGACCCGGCCCGGCTGGCCGCCCTCGACCCGGACGCCGCTGTCCGGGGCGACGCCGGCGGTGAGGGCACGCGCGGCAGCTGGTTCGACACCATGCGGACCTTCGACGACCCGCCGGACGAGGACCTGCAACTGCGGGAGCTGCGCGGGGTCCTGGCGGCGCTGGCCGCCGACGACCTCGTCGAGGACCTGGCCCGGGCCCCCGCCACGGCCCTGCGGGAGCTGCACCGCCGGCTGACCGTCGGCCTGGTGGCCGGGGACCGCGCCGGTCGGCTCCGCAGGACCGAGCAGGCGGTGCACGACGCCAGCGTGGGCCGCATCGTGTACTTCACCGCCGACCCCGAGGCGCTGCCGGCCGCGTTCGACGCACTGGTGGGCTGGCTCGCCGGACCGGCCACCGAGCTGCCCGTGGTCGTCGCGTCCGGGATCCTGCACCTGCGCCTGCTGCAACTGCATCCCTTCGAGGCCGCCAACGGCCGCCTGGCGCGGGCGGCCGCCCGACTGTGGCTGCGCCGGGGCGCACGGGACCCCCTCGGTCTCGCCGTCCCCGAGCTCGCCCTGGCTCGGGACCCGCTCGGCTACCACGAGGAGGTGGCGCGCAGCAGCCGGCGCCGGGACGCCAGCGTGTGGCTCGAACGGTGGGCCGAGGCCGTCGTCGACGGGCTGCGCGGGTCGGCCCGCGACCTCGGTCTGCTGCGGCCCGAGGTCGACGCCACCGCCCTGGCGCCGCTCGGCACGAACTTCACCGTCGCCGACGTCCGCGACCTGCCCACGGTCGCGGACCTGCCCGCGGCCGTCGAGCAGCTCGAGCGCTGGCTCGACGCCGGCCTGGTGGAACGGGTCCCCGGCAGCCGCGGCCTGCGCTTCCTCGTCCCTGGCCCCGCGGTCGCCGGGAACGGCTGACACCGCTGCCGAAGGGTGGTGACCCCTGCCCGTTCAGCGGTGGTCGACCCGAGCGCCGGGCGACCATCGACCTGGCCGTTCCCTGCCGTTCGACGGGTTCGGGGTCCTACCGTCGCCACTTCCTCCCACGGGAAGTGTTGCGCCATGACCGTCGCGAACTCCACCGGGGCGCCGTCCGTCCCCGACGGCGCGTCGCCGCTCACCCTGCGTGCCCCCGCGACCGACGACGTGCGCGGCGCCTTCCTGCACCTCGCCGAACGCTTCCAGCCCGAGGAGGCCCGCGGCCTCGACGCGCGGTGGGTCATCGATCTGCACGACCACCCCGTCGGGGCGACGACGTTCCACGTCCGCGACGGCAACATCCTGGTCTCGCCCGGCGCCCAGGCGGACCCCGACGCCTGCCTGCGCACGGACGCCGCGACCTGGCTCGACCTCGTCTCGGGCCGCCAGGACGGCGTCGCCGCGTTCCGGGCCGACCGCATCGAGGTCGAGGGCGACCTCAACCTCGCCGCCCGCTTCGAGACCATGTTCGCGCCAGGGCCCGAGGCGCGGCGCCTGCTGCGCACGGTGGAGACCACCGTCAAGGGCGTGAAGCTCGAGTCCCTCGTCGCCGGCTCCGGCACCCCGGTGCTGCTGCTGCACGGCCTGGGGGCCAACAAGGTCTCGTTCCTGCCCCTGCTCGACGGCCTCGCCGACGCCCACGAGGTCCACGCGCTGGACCTGCCCGGCTTCGGCAAGTCCGACAAGCCCCTGCCGACCGGCAAGCGCTACACGATGGCGTGGATGGCCGACGTCGTCCACGGCTACCTGGTCAGCACCGGCCTGCGCCGGGTGCACGTGGTCGGCAACTCGATGGGCGGTCGGATCGCGGTCGAGCTGGCGATGCGACACCCCGAGACGGTGGCGAGCGTCGTCGGGCTCGGGGCCGCCGTCGCGTTCGACGAGTACCAACGGTTCGGGCCACTGTTGCGCTTCACCCGCCCGCACTGGTTCGGTGCCGCGCCGCTCCCGCTGAAGCGCGAATGGGTCGAGGCCGGCATCCGCGAGCTGTTCTGCGAGCCCGACCGGCTGCCGGAGGCCAACCTGCGGGCCGCCACCGAGGACACCTGGCGCTCCCTGCAGGACCCGGCCTCCCGGCTGGCGCTGCTGGCCTGTGCCCGTCACCTCGGGGCCGAGAAGGCCGGGGGGCGACGCTGCTACTGGACGCGCCTGTCGACGCTGCGCACGCCGAGCCTGTGGGTCTTCGGCAGCCGGGACCGGCTGGTCCGCCACCGCTACGCGGCACGGGTCGAGGCGGCGCTGCCCACCGCGACCGTGGACGTCTGGGACGACGTCGGTCACGTGCCCCAGTACGAGGCCCCCGAGCGTGCGACGACGACCGTGCGCGACTGGATCGCCTCGGTCGGCGACGAACGCGCCTGACCCTGCGCACCGTCGGCGCCGCGGTCAGCCCGCGTCGAGGAACCGGCGGACGGCGTCGAGGTACTCGCTCGGCGCCTCCGCCATCGGCACGTGCCCGACGGCCGGCAGCGAGGTCAGCTGCCAGTCGGGGCGCCGCTGTTCGAGGGCGTCGATGACCGCCCGTCCGACGAGGCGGTCGGCGTCGCCCCACACCACCATGGTGGGCACGTGGATCTCCTCGACGGCCTGCACCAGCTCGCGTGAGCGCAGCATCGCCGACACCAGCGACTCGGCCGCGCCGACCAGCCCCTCCCGCCGCCAGGCGTCGTCGCGTCCGGCGGCGAGGTTCTCGAGACCGATCGCCTGCAGCTCCGGCGGCACGCGCTCCGGGTCGCCGTGCAGGAACTTCGCGGTCTGCTCCCACTCGCGTTCCGGGCTGAGCTGGGCCTGCATCGCCCGGACCGCCAGCGAGCCGACGCCGGGCACCAGGAACGGCACGAACCGCAGCAGCGTCGCCGGATGGATCTTGTACATCTTCGCGCGTGCGGTCGGCAGCGCGGGCGAGGCCAGCACGAGCCGTTCGACGCGTTCGGGCGCCCGGTCGGCGAGCAGGACGGCGAGCATCCCGCCCATCGAGTTGCCGTGCACGACCGCGCGTGACCAGCCGAGCTTGCGCAGGAACGCGTGCAGGAACGCCACGTTGGCCGGGATGCGACTCGCCCGCGGGTGCGGGAGCTCGGTCGTGCCGAACCCCGGCAGGTCCGGGGCGGCCACCGGCCCGCGCTCGGCGAGCCCGGGCATCACCTCGATCCAGTTCGTGGCCGATCCGCCGAGCCCGTGGATCAGCAGCTGCGGCGTGCCGTCCTCGGGGCCGTCCGCCCACAGGGTGTGCACGGCGGTCCCGGCGAGGTCGATCGTCTCGCTGCGGACCCCGGCCCAGCGCTCGCTGCGCTCCCCCCAGTCGACGATGCTCCCGTCGGCGGACGTCGACGTCGGCTCGGCGGTCGGTGGCGCCGGCTCGGCGACCGGTGGCGTCGGCTCGGGCGTCGGGTCCGTGGTCATGTGCGCTCCTGGGCGAGCAGATCGGCGAGATCCTCGGGGGTGGTGACGGGACGCTCGCAGGCGAGGCCCCGGCAGACGTAGGCGGCCGGGGCGCCGTCGACCGGCCCACGACCGGCGAGCAGGGGGACGGCGTCGCCGTGGTCCGGTTCGGCCACCACCACCAGCAGTCCCGCACGGGGCGTGGCGTTGGCGACCCGCGCGAGCGCGTCGCGCTGCGGACCGGGCGCGCCCACGATCGCGACCTCCCGTTCGCCGCCGGCGAGGGCCTCGAGCTGGCGGAGCAGCCACCCGTAGCCGGTGGGCGAGCGACGGGCGCCGTCCTGGAACAGCCGCACCCCCTCGTCCGCGCGTTCGCGCCAGTGCAGCTCCCCGGTCGCGCCGGCCAGCAGCCGGCACACCTCGACCATCACCGACGTGCCGGCCGGGGTGGCGTTGTCCCAGGTGTCCTTGGGGCGGGTGAACAGCGCCTCGGCGTCGTGGGCGGTCTGGAACCAGCCGCCCTCCGCGTCGTCGTGGAACCGCTCGTCGGCGTCGCGGGCGAGCGCGAGCGCCCGCGCGAACCAGACCGGCTCCCCGGTGGCCTGGAACAGCTCCAGGTCGGCGAGCGCGAGGCCGGCGACGTCCTCGAGGAAGCCCGGAGCGCCGACGTGGCCGTCCTGCCAGGAGTGGAACAGCTCGCCGTCGACCACCAGGTGCTCGTGCAGGAAGCTGGCGGTCGAGGTGGCGGCGAGCACCCAGCCGGGCTCGTCGAGCAGCCGCCCGGCGCGGGCCAGGCCCCGCACGGCGTAGGCGTTCCAACTGGTGAGGACCTTGTCGTCGACGCCCGGGGGGACCCGGCTCGTGCGACGCTCCAGCAGGGCGAGACGCACCCGCTGCCACTGCTCGTCGAAGGCGTCGGGGTCGAGCCCGCGCTGCTCGGCGAAGCGCTGGCGCGGCACCGGCTCGTGCAGGACGTTGGTGCCCTCCCAGTTGCCGCTCGGGGTGGCGCCGAGGAAGGCGGTCCAGCGGTCGGGGTCGGCGTCGATCGCCTGGAGCACCTCGACCAGCTCGTCGTGGGACCACACGAAGTAGCGGCCCTCGACGCCCTCGGAGTCGGCGTCGGTGGCGGACACGAACGCGCCACCGCTGGTGCGCAGCTCCGTGAGCAGGTAGTCGACGGTGGAACGCGCGACCCGGGCGAGGTCCTCGCCGCCGGTGAGCGCGGCCGCCGTCGCGTAGGCCGGCAGCAGCAGCGCGTTGTCGTAGAGCATCTTCTCGAAGTGCGGGACCAGCCACCGGGCGTCGGTCGAGTAGCGGGCGAACCCGCCGGCGAGCTGGTCGTGGATCCCGCCCCGGGCCATCGCGTCGAGCGCCTGCACGCTCGCGGCGAGCGCGTCGGGGTCGCGGGTGCGGGCGTGGCGGGCCAGCAGCCACTCGATGGTCATCGCCTGGGGGAACTTCGGCGCCCGCCCGAAGCCGCCGAGCTCCCGGTCCCAGGCGCGTTCCAGCACCAGCTGGGCGGCGTCGTCGACGACGGTGAGGTCGACCGCGTCGGCCAGGCTGGCCTCGCGGTGCTCGTCGAGGGCCGTCGCGATCGAGGTGGCCGACTCCAGCACCTCCTCGCGCCGTTCGCTCCAGGCGTCGCTGACCGCGGCGGCCACCTGGGGGAACGAGGCCATGCCGCGCACCGGGCGCTTGGGCCAGTAGGTCCCGGCGTAGAAGGGACGCCCCTGGTGCGGGGTGAGGAACACGCTCATCGGCCAGCCGCCGGAACCGGTCAGCGCCGTCACGGCCTGCATGTACACCGCGTCGACGTCGGGACGTTCCTCCCGGTCGACCTTGACGTTGACGAACCGCTCGTTGAGCAGCGCGGCGATCTCGTCGTCCTCGAAGCTCTCGTGCGCCATCACGTGGCACCAGTGACAGGCGCTGTACCCGACGGACAGGAAGATCGGCACGTCACGGCGCTGTGCCTCGGCGAACGCCTCCTCCCCCCACGGATACCAGTCCACCGGGTTGTCGGCGTGTTGACGCAGATAGGGCGAGCGTTGGTCGGCGAGCCGGTTGGCCACGAGGAGGTCCATCGGTCGTGTACCCGACGAGCAGACCGTAGACACCGGCCGCCGGCCAGCCGCGGCGTTGGCCGATGGTCGGCTGACCCGGGGCTCACCCGGTAGCGTCGGGCAGCTCGTCGAGCGTCACGTCGATCTCCTGCTCCTCGCCGTTGCGGACCACCGACAACGTCACGCTCTCGCCGACGTCGTACTGCCGCAGCGCGCCGAGCAGGTCACCGAGGCTGTCGGTGTCCTCGCCCTCGATCGCGACGATCACGTCGCCCTGGGTCAGTCCGGCCTCCGCGGCGGGCGCGCCCTCCTCCACGGCGCCGACGAGCACCCCGACCTCCCGGCCGATGCCGAACCGCTCCGCGAGCTGCGGGGTCAGACCCACGCCCTGGATGCCGAGGTAGGGATGGGCGACCACGCCGTCGGCGATCAGCTGCTCGACCACGGGGAGCACGGTGGTCGACGGGATCGCGAACCCGAGCCCCTGCGCGACCGCCTGCCCCTGTGGCCCGTCCACCACCGCGACGTTGATCCCCATCACCGTGCCGGCGGCGTCGACCAGGGCGCCGCCGGAGTTGCCCGACGAGATCGCGGCGTCGGTCTGGATCAGCCCGACCAGTGCCGGTCCCCCGTCCGGGGCGGTGGGCAGCGAGCGCTCGACGCCCGAGACGATGCCGCTGGTGGCCGTGTTCTGGAACCCGAGCGGGTTGCCCAGCGCGAGCGCGAGCGCGCCGATCTCGGGCAGGTCCTGCGCGAACCGGGCCGGCGGCAACGGCTCGTCGGGCTCGATGCGCAGCACCGCCAGGTCGGTGCGCACGTCGCTGGCGACCACCTCGGCGGGATAGCGCGACCCGTCGGCGAGCACCACCGTGATCCCCTGCGCCGGCTCGACCACGTGCGCGTTGGTCACGATGTGGCCCTCGGCGTCCCACACCACGCCGCTGCCGGCCCCCTGCCCGACCGCGCCGCCCTGCTGGGCGACGAACTCGATGGCGACGGTCGACGGTGCCACCTCGCGCACCAGCTCGGGCAGGTCGACCCCGGCGGCGGCGCCACCCTCGACGACCTCGTCGTCCACGACCGGCGCGTCCGGCTGCGTGGTGGCCTGGTCGTCGACCGGGTCCGGTTCCTCCTCGGCCGGGTCGCACGCCACCAGGGCGAGGCCGAGCGCGGCCGCGGCCGTCAGCCGCCGCACCGGGCGGGTCCGCGCCGGGCGGGCCGACGTCGACGCGCTCCACGCCGGCTGATCACCGGCCGGGGACGACGCGCAACGGACTCGGACGCGACCGGACATGCGGGCTCCTGGCAGGACGGCGTCCGCAACGTACGCAGCCGCCCGGAGCGCGCCCCGGCCGGCTGGTCATGTGACCGCGGCCCACGTCACGACCCGAGGTCGTCGCGGGGTCCGGGTTGCGCGGGCCGGGCGGCGTCCGGGGCGGGACGCGGGGTGGGTGCGAACAGGCCGAACACCGCGATGCCGAGCGGGAGCACGAGCAGCGCGAGCAGGACCTGCACGTAGCTGCCGGTGAGGTCCCGGCCCAGGGACAGCGCCAGCGGGCCGAAGGCCGTCGAGGCGACGCTGATGGAGGCCACCACGCCGCGGATGGCCCCGAGGTTCGGGATGCCGAACAGCTTCGGGAACGACGCCGCCTCCAGCGCCCGCGCCGACGAACCGGCCGCGCCGATGAGCATGCCGTAGCCGACCGCCGACCACCCCGGCGACACGAACGGCACCGCCACCATCGCCCCGGCCATGGCGAGCATGGAGACCAGCAGGACCCACCGGGCCGCGAAGCGGTCGACCATGCTGCCGACGAGCAGCGTCGCACCGATCGAAGCCACGGTCTGCGGCAGGAAGTTGGCCGCCGCCTCGACCGGGGTCAGCCCCTGCTCGCCGAGCAGGTCGATCTGGTGGAAGGCGAGGCCCGTGCCGATCATGCCGGTCGTGGCGACGGCACCCGAGACCGCCCAGAACATCGGGGTCCTGAGGGCCTGCGCCCGGGTGAAGGCGGGCCCGGTGGCCGGACGCCCCGCGGGGTCCCCCGCGTCGGTCGGGACCCCGTCGACGTGCTGGCCCACGTCGGCCGGACGGTCGATCAGCCCACCGAGGGCGATGGGCAGCACGACGGCCCACACCGCGACGGCCAGCACCAACCACGCCAGCCGCCAACCGGTGATCTCGATCACGTACGCCGAGACGATCGGGACCAGCGACAGCAGTCCGCCGCCCGCGGCGGTGGCGACGCCGATCGCGAACCCCCGCCGCCGGTCGAACCACGGTGCGACCGAGGTGGTCGACACCAGGCTCAGGCCGCCCTGCCCGAACATCCGGATGCCGGCGAACCCGATCGTCAGCGTGACGAGCCCGACCACGCCCGACATCGCGGCGAGCATGACGCCGAACAGCCCGCCGACGACCGCCATGGCGAAGCGGGAGCCCCGTTCGTCGAGCAGGCGCCCGATGCGGGGCATCGTCGTCGCACCGACGAGCGTGCCGACCAGGTAGGCCGTGGAGACCTGCGAGCGGGTCAGGTCGAGGCCCGCCATCAGGTGGTCCACGAACACGCTGACGCCGGCCGTCTGGCCCGGGCCCGTCATCCCGAGGCCGATGGCGGCGAGCACGACGATGCGCCACCCGGAGAAGCGGGTGGACGGGCGGGGCGGGAGGGGTGCGAGCACGGGCAGACCGTCGAGGGAGCGGGGCGGGGCGCCCGAGGAGGAGGTGCGCACCGGAGGGGCAGGTCCGGAGGCGGGAAAGCGGTCGATCGTAACCGTCCGTCGCGACCGCTTCGGACGAGATCCGTCGAACGCCAGCCGGTCTAGCCTCGTCGGCCGAGCGGGAGGCAGGGCATGGCGACACGCGGCGTCGAGAGTCCGGTTGGCGGGACCGTCACGTCGATCGCGGTCACGGCCGGCGGGACCGTGTCCGCGGGCGACCTGCTCGTCGCCGTCGAGGTCATGAAGATGGAGCATCCGGTGACCGCGCCGTCGGACGGCACCGTCGACGCCGTCCTGGTCGAGCTCGGCGCGCTGGTCGAGGCCGGGACGCCGCTCGTCCGGCTGGCGCCGCTCGAGGCCGCCGACGCCCCGGCTCCCGACGTCCCGGCTCCCGACGTCCCGGCAACCGACGTCCCGGCAACCGACGTCCCGGCTACCGACGTCCCGGCTACCGACACGGCGGTCTCCGACACCGGGGACGGGGACGTCCCCGACCGGCAGGACCTCGCCCGGCTGCGGGAGCGACGCGCCCGCCTGCGCGACGACGCGCGCCCCGACGCCGTGGCCCGACGACACGCGCAGGGCTCGCGCACGGCCCGGGAGAACGTCGCGGCACTCCTCGACCCGGGCAGCTTCGTGGAGTACGGCGGGCTGGCCGTCGCGGCGCAGCGGCGCCGGCGGGACCTCGACGACCTGCTCGCCAGCACGCCGGCCGACGGGCTGGTCACCGGCATCGGCACGGTCCACGCCGACCGGCTCGACCCCGAACGCTCCCGGGTGGCCGTCGCCGCCTACGACTACACCGTGCTGGCGGGGACGCAGGGCCAGACCAACCACGCCAAGCTCGACCGCCTGCTCGGGTTGTGCGAGCGGCTGCGTCTGCCGCTGGTGGTGTTCGCCGAGGGCGGCGGTGGCCGGCCCGGCGACACCGACGGCCTGGGCGCCTCCTGGCTCGACGTGACCACGTTCGGCGCGTTCGCGCGACTGTCGGGCCAGGTGCCGCTGGTCGCGGTGGTCAACGGCCGCTGCTTCGCCGGCAACGCCGCGTTGGCGGGCTGCGCCGACGTCGTGATCGCCACCCGCTCGGCGCGCCTGGGCATGGCCGGCCCGGCGATGATCGAGGGTGGCGGTCTGGGGCGGGTCGACGCCGACGACATCGGTCCGGCGTCGATGCACGCCCGCACCGGGGCGGTCGACGTGCTCGTCGACGACGAGCTCGCGGCCGCCGCGGTCGCCCGCCGCTACCTCGGCCACCTGCAGGGACCGCACGCGACCGGCACCGCCGCCGACCAGGCCGCGCTGCGCGACGCCGTCCCCGAGCACCGCAAGCAGGTCTACGACGTGCGCGCGATCGTCGAGCGGCTGGCCGACGTCGACAGCGTGCTCGAGCTGCGGCGCGACGCCGCGCCCGGCATGGTCACCGCGCTGGCCCGACTCGGCGGACGCCCGGTCGGGATCCTCGCCAACGACCCGACGCACCTCGGCGGCGCGATCGACGCCGACGGCGCCGACTCCGCCGCACGGCTGCTCGGGCTGTGCGACGCGCACGGACTGCCGGTGGTGGTGCTGTGCGACACGCCCGGGTTCATGGTCGGCCCCGACGCCGAGGAGGCCGCGGGCGTACGCCGCTTCGGCCGGCTGTTCCTCGCCGGGGCGAACCTGTCGGTGCCGCTGCTGGCGGTGGTGCTGCGCAAGGCCTACGGGCTCGGGCCCAGGCGATGCTGGGCGGCTCCCTGCGGGCGCCGGTCGTGACGCTGGGCTGGCCGACCGCGGAACTCGGACCCATGGGACTCGAGGGGGCCGTCCGGCTCGGCTTCCGTCGGGAGCTCGAGGCGATCCCCGACGCGCAGGAGCGGGCCGCGCGGGAGCGCGAGCTCGTGGCCGCCGCGCAGGCGAACGCGAGCGGCCTCAACGTGGCCACCTACGCCGAGATCGACGACGTCGTGGACCCGGCCGAGACCCGCGACCGGCTCGTCGCCACGCTCGCGGCCGCGGCGGGCGACGTGCCGGCACCGACCCGCCGCCACGTCCCCGTCTGGTGACCCCACCACCGCCCGGCACGCTCGTCGCCCGACGGTGGGAGCTCAGCTGAAGACGACGTTGTCCAGCCGGAGCTCGGGGTGGTCCGCACGGACCCGCTCCGCGACCCAGCGGCTGCGGAACAGGGCCATCGGCACGTCGTCGGAGCGGTAGTAGACCGACACGTCGCGCAGCGTGCGCAGCTTGGGAACCGAGGCCTCGTCGGTGGCCCGGGCCGACTCGTAGGTCGCCGCACGCAGGCGGACCGGCGCACCGAACTCGTGCTCGAGCCGCCAGGTGGCGACGTCGAACTGCAGCTGCCCGACCGCCGCCAGCAACGGCTCCTGGTCGCCGAGGTCGGGGTGACGCAGCACCTGGATCACGCCCTCCTGGTCGAGCTGCTCGAGGCCGCGGCGGAACTGCTTGACCTTGCTGCGATCGGCCGGCGTGCACACCGAGAAGTGCTCGGGCGTGAACGTCGGCGGCGGCGGGAACTCGACCCTGGCGCCGTCGAAGAGCGTGTCGCCGATGCGCAGGTCGGTCGCGTTGACCAGGCCGACGATGTCCCCCGGGTAGGCGACGTCGACCGTCTCGCGCTCGCGGCCGAACACCTGGTGGGCGTACTTGGCCACCACCCGTTTGCCGTTGCGGGCGCAGGTCAGGGCGGTCCCGCGCTCGAAGGTGCCCGAGCACACCCGCACGAACGCGAGCCGGTCGCGGTGCCGCGGGTCGAGGTTGGCCTGCACCTTGAACACGAAGCCGGAGAACGGGTCGTCGATCGCGCGGCGGTCGCCGTCGCGCGTCTCGCGCGGACCCGGCGGGGGGGCCAGTCCCGCGACCGCGTCCAGCAGCAGCCGGACGCCGAAGTTCGCCAGGGCCGAGCCGAAGAACACCGGCGTCGACTCCCCGGCCAGGAAGCGCTTGACGTCCACGTCCTTGCCGAGCTCGTCGAGCAGCGCGAGTTCCTCGCCCGCCATGCCGGACGGGTCGAGCGCGTCGCGCCACGGTTCGGACGACTCGGCGCCGGCCCGGCTGCCGTGGGCGGAGTCGCCGTAGGCGTGGAAGCTCGCGTCCCGGCGGTCGACGACTCCGGTGAACCGGCCCTCGGGCACCACCGGCCAGGTGACCGGGTGGGCGTCGATGCCCAGCTTGGCCTCGATGTCGTCGAGGATCTCGAGCGGCTCGGGAGCCGGGCGGTCCATCTTGTTGACGAAGGTGATGATCGGCGTGCCGCGGCGGCGGCAGACCGCGTAGAGCTTCTCGGTCTGCGGCTCGACCCCGTTGACGGCGTCGATCACCATCACCGCGGCGTCCACGCCCGAGAGCACCCGGTAGGTGTCCTCGGAGAAGTCGCGGTGTCCCGGGGTGTCGAGCAGGTTGAACACGTGGCCGTCGTGCTCGAAGCGCATGACCGCCGAGCTGACCGAGATGCCGCGCTTCTGTTCGAGCTCGAGCCAGTCGGAGGCGGTGGAGCGCTCGACCTTGCGGCTCTTGACCGCACCGGCCTCCTGGATCGCGCCACTGTAGAGGAGGAACTTCTCCGTCAGCGTGGTCTTGCCGGCGTCGGGGTGCGAGATGATGGCGAACGTGCGCCGCCGTGCCGCCTCGCGCTGCGGGTCCATGGTGTCTTTCCTGCAAGAGAACGGACGGGTTCGTTCCGGCGCCCCCGGAGCAGCCTCGTGCCCGTCGCCGGTCGAGGTGGCGGCACCGTCGGCATCGAAGGTAGCCCGCAGCGCCCCCGCCCCCGACCAATTCCCATCCTCCCGCCCGGCCTGCCGCCACCGGCGCTCCGGTACGGTCGCGCGGCGTCCGGATCGAGATCCTGCTGGCAGCCGCTCTGGGGACCCACGGACGTTGCTCCCCTTTCGTCGCACCGCGGCTCGCCATGGATCCCGCCAGGGTTGTGTGCCGCGCGTGCCCGTACGTTGCGAGACCCCCGTGCCGCAGATCCGCTCCCGAACCACCGCCGACCCCCGCCCGCGGTCGGCCCGCCTGCGCGAACAGTGGTGGCAGGACCCCAGGACCGAGCTGCTCGCCGGCCTGGTGGTCGCGCTCGCCCTGATCCCCGAGGCCATCGCCTTCTCGCTGATCGCCGGCGTGGACCCGAAGGTCGGCCTCTACGCCTCGTTCTCCATCGCGATCATCCTCGCGTTCGCCGGCGGTCGTCCGGCGATGATCTCCGCCGCGACCGGCGCGATGGCACTGCTGATGGTGCCGCTGGTGCGCGAGCACGGGGTCGAGTACCTGTTCGCCGCCACCGTCGTCACCGGCGTGCTGCAGCTGGTGCTCGGCTGGCTCGGCATCGGCAACCTGATGCGGTTCGTGCCGCGCACGGTGATGACCGGGTTCGTCAACGCCCTGGCCGTGCTGATCTTCCTCGCCCAGTTGCCCTACGTCGTCGAGGAGGGTTGGGCCGTGTGGGCCATGGTCGCGGGCGGCCTGGCGATCATGTACGCCCTGCCGCGGATCACCAGGGTCGTTCCGGCGCCGCTGGTCGCCATCGTCGCGCTGACCGCCGTCGCCGTCGCCTTCGACGTGCGCGTCCCGACCGTCGGCGGGATGGGTGAGCTCCCCGACACGCTGCCGGTGCTCGGCATCCCGGCGGTCCCGCTGACGCTCGAGACCCTGCAGATCGTGGCGCCCTACGCGCTCGCCCTCGCCTTCGTCGGCCTGCTCGAGTCGCTGCTGACCGCGCAGCTGCTCGACGACGTCACCGGCACCCCGTCCGACAAGGGCCGCGAGTCGCGGGCGCAGGGCCTGGCCAACGTCGCCACCGGGTTCCTCGGCGGCATGGCCGGCTGCGCCATGATCGGCCAGTCGATGATCAACGTGCGCTCCGGTGCACGCACGCGCCTGTCGACGCTGTCCGCGGGCGTGTTCCTGCTGGTGCTGATCCTGCTGCTCGGTGACCTCGTGGCGCTGATCCCGATGGCGGCGCTGGTGGCCGTCATGGTGGTCGTGGCCGTCGCGACCTTCGAGTGGAGCAGCCTCAAGCTCAACACGCTGCGACGGACGCCGAAGACCGAGACGCTGGTCATGCTCGTCACCGTCGGCGTGGTCGTCGTCACCCACAACCTCGCCTACGGCGTGATCGCCGGGGTGCTGCTCGCCATGGTCGTCTTCACCCGCCGGGCCGCGCACCACGCCCGGATGTTCCGGGTGCTCGACCCCACCGGGCGCGTCCGCAGCTACGTGGTCATGGGCGAGCTGTTCTTCGCCTCCGCCAACCAGCTGGTGCACGAGTTCGACGTCACCGAAGCGGTCGACGAGGTGGTCATCGACCTGCACCAGGCCGAGGTGTGGGACTCGTCGGCGGTCGTCGTGCTCGACGGCATCGTGGCCCGCTTCGCCGCCCGCGGCGTGCCCGCCACGATCGTGGGGCTCTCCGACCACAGTGCCGAGCTGCACGAGCGGCTCACCGGGCAGCTCACCGCCGCCCACTGAGCACCTCGTACGGCGGCCACGGCCCTCCGCGAGAAGGGCCGTGGCCGCCGTCGTTCGTTGTTCCTTGGTGGGGGAAGCGGGCTCAGACCTGCGCGACCGGGAGCGAGCAGTGCGCCCCGAACGTCGCCGGATCCGCCACCCGTGCATCGAAGCTGGCGGTGCTGATCGCCGCCACGGGCGCCGGCAGGGTGTCGTCGTCGGACGCGACCCGCACGCCGATGCCGTGGACGTCGTTGACCAGGCCGCCCTCGGCGTTGGTGACCGGTGCCTGGCGCAGCACGCCGAGTCGCCGTCCGCTGGCGACGTCGACCACGGCGACGCCGGGCTGCTGGCCGCTGGCGGCGTGGATGGCCCCCGACCGGGGTGTCGGCCCCCGCTGGGTGACGTACAGCAGTCGACCGTCGGGGCTGTAGTCGAGGATGTCGGGCGTGTCGGCGATCGCCGGGATCCGCCGCGTCACCTCGAGGGTCTCGGCATCGATGACCAGGGCGTTGTCGGTGAGGCGGTTGACCTGCCAGTACTCGCTGCCGTCACGCGTGACGCGCAGGCCGTGGGCGTCGAACCCCTCGGTGTCGCGGACGTCGAGCAGCTCGTAGGTCCGGGGGTCGATGACGTACCACTCGCCGTTGCTGTCCGCGCCCGGCTCCACCCGGCCCGACCAGTTGACGATCACCCGGTCCTCGGTCACCGAGATCCCGCAGTTGGCCCGCACCTGCTGCGGGTCGAAGGCCGCGTCGGGCACCAGCGTGCCCGAGGCGAGGTCGAGCACCACCAGTGCGCCCTGGTTCCAGCTCGGTCCGAGCGTGATCCAGGCCTGCGACGAGTCGGCGGTGTACTGGTGGCAGATGGGACTGTACGACGGGTACTCCCAGCCGTTGGCCGCCTCGAGCGGCGCCACCAGGTCCTCGAGCTGCAGCTCCCGGCCGATCGCGAAACCCGGCTCGTCGGCGTCGAGGTCGAGCGGGATCTCGACCATCTTGCGCGCCTGCGCCGGGATGGGGGCGCCGTAAGGGTCGGTCGGGTTCGCGCGGGTGCTGTGTCGGCCCGCCGTGCCGATGACCGCGACCCACACGGCCGAGTCGTCGGGGGTGACCGCCGCCATGTGGCTGCCGGGACCGGTGGGCAGCACCTCGACGACCTGCTTGCTGCGGGCGTCGACGACGATGGTCACCCCACCGGCGGTCGCGGCCACGAACGCGTAGCGCTGCCGGGAGTCGAACTCGATCATGTGCGGCACGGTGAACTGCCCCGTGGGCGCGGCCGCGAAGCCAGCGTCGCGCAGCGCCTGCGGGCGCACGTCGATGGTGACGAGCTCCTCGAACCCGGCGTCGCCGTCGTAGACGTGGATGCGGTCGGTGCCCTGGTCCAGCGCCCACACCTCGCCGCCGGCGGTGCGCACGTCGGCCCGACCGATCTCGGCGAGCAGGCGGGTCACCACGCTGGCGGCCTGGTCACGACGGGTGACGGCCCCGGGCGCGAAGGTGCTGTCCCGTCGGCCCAGCAGCAGCCACTGCTCGGCGGCCGCGTCGACGTTGGCGCGGTGCGCGGCCGAGGCGACGTCCGGGAAGGCGCCGCGCGCGGCGGCCAGCACGTCCAGGCCCCGGGCGTGCGACAGCGCCCGGACCATCAGGCTGGCGAACTGCTCGCGGGTGACCGGCGCGTCGCCGCCGAACGAACCGTCGGTGCGGCCCTGCACCACCCCGACGGCCTGCAGGCGCCGCACGTTGTCACGGTGGGCCGCCGCGACGTCGCCGAATGCGCTCCCCTCGTCGGGCGCCGGCAACGTCACCCCGCCCTGCTCGAGGGCCCGGGCCACCAGCGAGGCGGCCTGCGCCCGCGTGACGGCGCGCTCGGGCGCGAAGCGTTCGGCGGTGACCCCGCGCACGAGGTCACGCGCGTGGGCGCAGTCGATCGCGTCGGCGTGGGCCGTGCCCGCGACGACGTCGACGAAGGGCGCACGGGGCACCGCCTCGCCGCACGGCCCGTCGCCGGGGGCGTGCCCGGCCGACGCCGTCGAGGCGGCGACGGGCGCGACACCCGTCGACACCGCCAGTGCCGCGGCCAGCACCGCGGAGGTCCATCTGCGCCGCATGGGCGTACTCCTCGTGTTCGGGGACACGGGAGGGCACACGCCCACCACCGGCACGACACCGGGATCCCGTGCGGCGAACGCTACGGAGACCTCCGTGCGCCGAGGAACGGGTGGGGAGCAAACGGTGCGAACCCGGCACGACCCGCCGCCCGGCAGCGCGGGCGACGGGTCGTCGGTCGGGGTCGTCGGTCGGGGTCGCCGGGCGGGCTCGCCGGTCAGACGCGCGCCGGTGCCGGGCGTGCCGCGGCACCGTCGACCAGGCGCTGCAGGTCGCGTGCCAGGGCGCCGAGCTGGTCGGCGGCGGCGAGCGTGCTGGCGGCGGCCGAGCCGGACCCGCGGGAGGCGTCGGCCACGCCGGCGACGTTCTCGGCGATCTGTGCACTGCCGGCCGCGGCCTCGGCGACGCTCCGGGCGATCTCGTGGGTCGCGGCGGTCTGCTCCCCGACGGCCGCGGCGATGGTGGCCTGCAGCTGCGCGACCCGCCCGATGACCTCCTCGATCCGCTCGATGGAGGCGACCGCGCCCTCGGCGTCGGCCCGGATCGCCTCGATGCGGCGCGTGATCTCCTCGGTCGCCTGGGCGGTCTGGGTGGAGAGGTTCTTCACCTCGCCGGCCACGACGGCGAACCCCTTGCCGGCCTCGCCGGCACGGGCCGCTTCGATGGTGGCGTTGAGGGCCAGCAGGTTGGTCTGCTGGGCGATCTCGGCGATGGCCTCCACGACCCCGCCGATCTGGGCGCTGGAGTGCCCCAGCGCCGCCACGGTCGTGCTGGTCTGGGCGACCACGGCGACCGCCTCCTCGGCGACCTGCGACGCCTGGCTGGCGCTCGTGGCGATCTCACTGGTGCTGGCGTTCATCTCCTCCACCGCGGTCGCGACCGTCGCGACGTTCGCGGACACCTGCTCGCCGGCGGAGGCCGCCACCGAGGCCTGGTCGGTCACGGCGTCGACCGAGCCGGCGAGGTCGCCGCTGACCTGTCCGAGGTCGAGCGCCTGGCCGTCGAGGGTCGCGGCGGCCCGCTGCAGGCGCCGCGCGATCGACCCGGCGACGAGCCAGCCGAAGCCCATCGCGGCCGCGGCGACGGTCGCCATCGCGGCCAGCGTCGCGACCCGGTTCGCGCTCGAGGCGGCGTTGCCGTCGGCCTCGGCCGTGTCGGCCGTGGCCTGCTGCGCGGCGGCGTAGTCGGTGGCCAGCTCCAGGGCGTGCGTCGTCGACGGCTCGACCGCCGCCTCGAAGCGTTGCCGGGCACCGGCCTCGTCCCCGGCGGCGAGCCGGGTCATGACGTCGGCGACCTGCGTCTCGAGGTCGACGCTCGCCGTGACGAGTTCGGCGGCCAGGGCCGAGTCACCGACCTCCAGCTCGTCGAGGAGTGCCTGCGCCTGCGCCTGCGCCGCCGCCTGCGCGCGCTGGTGCGTGTCGCGTTCGGTCGGTTCGTCGGCCAGCAGCATCTTGGCGAGCTGGCCGTCGCGGTGCAGCAGGGCGATCCGCAGCTCGTTGGCGACCTGCACGTTGGCACCGGACTGTTCCCGGGCGGCGGCCGTGCTGCGGGCGATGCCCTCCGAGTCCGACACCCGCCAACCGGCCACGGCGAGGAACACGAGGATGAGGAGCGCGAAACTGCCCAGCAGGCGGGCTCGCAACGACAGGGTGTGCACGGGGCTCCTCCATGAGCGCTGATCCGGCAGGGAGGACCGCCCTGTCGGCACCGCTGCGCAGGAACCAAGCGCTACCGCGCGGTACCGCTCGTCACCGGGTGCTCAGGCGGTGTGCGCGGAGGAGCGCTCCTGGACCTCACGGGTCGCCGCCTCCGGGTCCTCCCGCCCGGCAGCCCTGGCGTAGGCGTCGCGCTCGAGGCGGTAGAGGTTGCGACGCACGTTGTTCCACTCCTCCTTGTCGAGCTGGAGGGTGGCCAGTTCCTCGGCGAGCTGCCGCAGCTCGTCGAGGTCCGGCTCGTCACCGTTCTCGAGCTGCTCGCGCTGCTCGCGCATGCGGTCCTCGATCCGCTGCGAGGCGTCGTCCCAGGTGAAGTAGACCACCCGCTCGTCGAGTTCCTCGGCCAGCACGGCCAGCACCCGGGTCGCCGGCTTCTGGTCGCCGATCACGGACAGGTCGGCGGCGTGCACGGTCACCTCGAACCAGTTGCCCCCCGCGTCGTGCCCGCGGATCGCCTTCATCTTGTCGGCGACGTCGCGACAGAAGATGTGCCCGAGCACGAAGCCGAGCAGGCGGAACATGCTCTTGATGGACCGCTCGGGCTCGGTGACCTCCGCCTCGATCCCCCGGCGTCGCAGCGAGGCGACGACGTGGTCGACGGCGGCGTCGTAGGTGCCGCTCGGGATCATGACCATCATGCGCTCGACGCTGAAGCGCCGGATCAGGTACGAGGTCTTGACGAACGGCACCACCACGATCACGCCGCACACGGCCAGCCCGATGACCGGCGTGTACCAGAAGCCGTGCCACAGGTGCTCCCACGTGGAACGGGTGCGTCCGCCCTCGTTGTTGTGCATCCGGCTGACGGTGAGCCCCACCACGAGCGGGATCACCAGCGCGGTCCCGAGCGCGATCCAGCGGATCAGCTGGTCGTCGTCGGGCGCGAACGGGATGATCATCTCCCCCAGCTGCGGGAAGGCGATGGCGGCGACGACCGGCACCCAGGTGATCGACAGCAGGCCGACGGCCGCCATCTTGTCGTCGTCGCGCGACGGCATGCGGCCGAAGAACGCCATCGTGGCCAGCCCGAAGACCTTGCTGAAGGTCTTGGCGATGCCGTACACCACGACACGAACGAACGGCACGGTCGTCCCTTTCCGAGGTCGGATCGACCGTAACGCCTCGCTCCCGCGACCCGCCCCGAACGGCACCGACCGCGAGGACGGGCGGGTTCACGCGGGCAGGAGGCTGACCTCGTCCACCTCGACGCGGTTGCGCCCGTTGCGCTTGGCGGCGTACAGGGCCCGGTCGGCCGCGCCGACCAGCTCGTCGGCGGAGCAGCCGAGTGCGGGCACGCTGGTCACGCCGAAGGACGCGGTCACCTTCGCGAAGCCCTGGCTGCCGGCGAACACCCGCTCGAGCGCGGCCCGCAGGCGTTCGGCCAGCTGCTGGGCGTCGTCGACCGTGCCCTCGCGTACCAGCACGGCGAACTCCTCGCCGCCGTAGCGGTAGACGGTGTCGCTGCTGCGCACCATGCCGGCGAGCGTCTCGCCGATCATGCGCAGGACCTCGTCGCCGTGCAGGTGCCCGTAGGTGTCGTTGAGCTGCTTGAAGTGGTCGACGTCGAGCAGCAGGAACCCGAGCGGCCGGCCGTAGCGCTTGCTGCGCTCGAGCTCGACCTGCAGGTCACCGTCGAGGCGGCGCCGGTTGAACAGCTGGGTCAGCGCGTCGACCTGGGCCAGCTCCTGCGACTGGTGGTGCAGACGCGCGGCCTCGAGGGCGGCGGCGCCGTGGATCGCGAGCGTCTCGAGCGGCTCGATGAGGTCCTCGACGAGGTCCGTCGGCGCATCGGTCAGCTCGAGCACGCCGACGACCCGGCCACCGACGATGAGCGGGAAGGCCCAGCCCGGGTGGTCGCCGACGACGACGGCGGGTCGGGCGTCACGGGCGGCCAGTCCGACACCACCGTCGCCGACGCCGACGGGCGGGAGGTCCGGCGTGGTACCGCGGGGCCGGCTCGAGTCGTGGATCGCGACCAACGACGACCCGTCGCTGATCCACACGACGGCGCGCTGCACGTCGGCGATGCGCTTGGCGGCCTCGGCCAGCGTCTCGGCGACGTAGCGCACGTTGAGGCTGCCGGCGATCTCGCGGGCGACGTCGAGGATCGAGCGCAGGACGGTCGCGGCCCGCTCGGTGTGCTGCTGCTCGCGCAGCAGTGCCGCCCGGTCGCGGCGCAGCTGCTCGCTGGCGTCCTCGAGCCCACGGGCCAGCGCCTGCAGCTCGGCCGGCCCGTCGAGGTCGTGGACCTCGGGCGCGTGCCCGGCCGCGAGCCGGTCCATGCCGGCGAGCAGGTCGGTGATGGGACGGGCGACCGCGCCGGCGAGCCGACGCGAGGCGTGCCGGGCGATCAGCGCCACCACCACCACGAGCAGCAGGGCGCCGCCGAGCCCGGCCGACAGCGCCGAACGCTCGGCGTGCAGCGCGACGTCGCGGCGGGCGGCGGCCTGGTCGATGGCGGTCTGGTGGGTCACCCGGTAGCGGGCGAACAGCACGCTGCCCTCCTGCAGCAGGCGCGACCGCTCGACCGTGCCGAGCCCGGTGCGGTCGAGGGCGCGGGCCTGTTGGGCCCACTGCTGCAGCCAGGCCTCCTGGGCGAGCCGGAGGTCGAGGATCGACCGGTCGAGGGCCGCGTCGTTGCCGAGCAGGTCGGCGAAGCCGCCGGCCGCCCGGTCGACGGTCGCCCGCCCGTGGTCGGCGACCGCGAGGTACTCGTCCTCCCCGGTCGCGATCCAGCCCGACAGGCCCGACTCCATGTCGACCATGCCCTCGTGGGCCTCGCGCATCGTGCGGGTGACGACGGTGTCCTGACGTACGTCGGGGTGCAGGAACGCGAGCACGACCGTGGACAGGACGGCGAGCACCAGCAGCAGCGCGACGACCGCGGCGAGCACCCCACGGAACGACCGCCGCAGGTCGGCGACGAGCCCACGCGCGGGGCGGGGCGGTCGGGACGGGCGCGACAGGGACATGCGGGTTCTCGGCAGGCTGGGCGGACGGTGGCGGCGCAGACGGCGCTGGCCCCCTTCCGATCGGCCGTCCGGCCGCCGGGCTCAAGCGCTGGAGGAGCCCGCGTCCGCGCCGGGGAGCTCGCGGGCCAGCAGGGCGACCCGGTGGTCACCGTGCCACTGCCGGCCGACCTCGACGAACCCGCGGGCACGGTGGAACGCCAGCGAGACCTCGTTGGGCGGCTCGACGTTGACCTCGCAGGTGACCTCGGCGCGACCGGTCGCACGCGCCCGCTCCTCGACCGCGTCGTACAACCGCGAGGCCACGCCCCGACGCCGGGCACGTGGGGCGACCGCGACCCGGTCGACGTAGAGGTGGTCGCTGCCGCGGTCCTCGAAGAAGCGGTAGTTCGGGCTGGCGTAGTCGCTGCCCGGCGCGAGGGCCAGCACCAGGCCGAGCAGCCCGTCGTCGTCGACCGCCACGAGGGCGAGCTCGCACTGCGCGAGCAGCGCCACCAGGCCCGGGCGCGTCAGCGGGCCGACGTCGGGGACCTCGGCGGCGTTGCGTGCCAGCATCGCCTCGAGGTCGCCGTCGGCGGCGGGGCGCAGGTGCACGTCGGCCGGCTCCTTCGGACGGGACGGGTGGCGGGGCGGGACGGGTGGCGGGGCGGGTGCCGGGACGGGAGGTGTCCACGGCGGACGGTCGCCACCGAAGGGAGGGGCACGCTACCCGTCCGTCGCCGGGGTGCCCCCTCTAGGCTTCGCCACGCCCGCGACGACAGGCGGTGGCATGGGTCGCGAGATCGACGAAGTGCGCTTCACCCGGGAGGACCGGCAGCAGTACCGCGAGAAGGTCAAGCGCAGCGTCGACGTGCTGCGCCGGATGCTCGACGCGGGCGCGTTCGAGACCGAGCGCAAGCTGGTCGGCGTCGAGGTGGAGTTCTACGTCGTCGACACCGACGGCGCGCCGATGATGATCAACGCCGAACTGCTCGACCGGCTCGAGTCCGCGGACTTCCAGACCGAGCTGGCGCAGTTCAACATCGAGTTCAACCTCGCCCCGCACAAGCTCGTGAGCACCGTGTTCCGCGAGATCGAGGAGGAGCTCGAGACCTCGTTCCTGCACGCCCACCGCCGCGCGCAGGAGCTCGACGCCCACGTCGTGATGATCGGCATCATGCCGACGCTGCGCGACCTCGACGTGACGCTGCAGAACCTCTCGGCGAGCCCGCGCTACCACCTGCTCAACCAGCAGGTCCTGGAGGCCCGGGGCGAGGACCTCCAGGTCGAGATCGAGGGGCCGGAACGCCTGACGACGCAGGTCAGCTCCATCACCATGGAGGCGGCCGCCACCTCGGTGCAGCTGCACCTGCAGGTCAGCCCGGAGGGCTTCCCGACGGTGTGGAACGCGGCGCAGGCGGCTGCCGCCGCCCAGATCGCCGTGGGCGCGAACTCGCCGTTCCTGCTCGGCAAGGAGCTGTGGCGCGAGACCCGTATCGCGCTGTTCGAGCAGTCCATCGACACCCGCACCGAGGAGCTCGCCGCCCAGGGGGTGCGGCCACGGGTGTGGTTCGGGGAGAAGTGGATCGGCAGCCTGCTGGACCTGTTCGACGAGAACGTGAAGTACTTCCCGTCGCTGCTGCCGCTGCTCGACGACGAGGAGCCCGAAGCGGTGCTCGAGGCCGGCGGTGTGCCGCACCTGCCGGAGCTGGTGCTGCACAACGGCACCGTCTACCGCTGGAACCGGCCGGTCTACGCCGTCGCCCGCGGCAAGCCGCACCTACGGGTCGAGAACCGGGTGCTGCCCGCCGGGCCGTCGGTCGTGGACACCGTCGCCAACGCCGCGTTCTACTTCGGTCTCGTACGGGCCCTGGCCGACCTCGAGCAGCCCATCGACCGGCAGCTGTCGTTCGCGGCCGCGTGCGACAACTTCTTCGCCGCCGCCAAGCACGGCATCGAGTCGGAGCTGTTCTGGCCCGGGGTGGGGGCCGTGCCGGCCAGCGAACTGGTGCTGCGCACGTTGTTGCCGCTGGCCCACCGGGGCCTCGACGCATGGCACGTCGACCGTCGCGATCGTGACCACTACCTGGGCATCATCGAGCAGCGGTGCCTCAAGCGCATCACCGGCGCCGGCTGGCAGGTGCGCACCGTGCGCCGCCTGCTCGACGAGGGATGCACGCGGCCCGACGCCATCATCGAGATGGTGCGCCGCTACATGGCCGGCATGCGCAGCAACGAGCCCGTGCACACCTGGGACTGATCCGGGCGACGCCGCGGGGTCGGCGCCGCCCAGGTACCGCGGCGGACACCCACACGTCGAGGTCGCTCCGCGGCTCAGTCGTCGGCGCGCTCGGCGCGGCGACGCAGCAGGACGTCGGTGAGCAGCCCGGCACCGATGCCGAGCAACCACACGTCCTTGGCGACCGTCAGACCCTGCTGGGTCGGCTTCACGCTGCCCTCCTCGCGCATGCCGGGCACCCGGGCGTACAGGCCGAGCAGACCGGCGCTGAAGGCGGTCAGCGCGGCGGCGGCCACACCGGTCGGCACCAGCGGCGTCAGCAGGGCCGCACCGAGTGCCACCTCGCCCTTCGACAGCGACCCGACGAACGACTGCGGGTCGACCGACCGGACCGGCGGGTAGGCGGTCGCCGCCATGCCGTGCAGGGCCGCGGCCGTCTCCGGGTCGGGATCGCGCTTGTCGAGGCCGGAGTTCAGGATCAGCGCGCCGGCGGCGATGCGCGGCGCGACGTGCCAGGCCTTGAACGGCAGCAGTGCCATGAGGAACACCTCGGGGAGGAGCGGAAGCGGTCGGGCGGGAACGCGTGTGCGGCCGGACGCGGGCCGGCCACACGAGTCGTTCACCTCGCAACCACAGCGTCGCCGTCCCACCGCCGTCGAGGCGGGTCCCGACCCGGCGGGTCGGCCACCATCGCCGACGTCAGGCCGCGACCTCGACCGTGACGGTGTGCCAGCCGGTGGCGCCGTCGGGGCGGACGCCGCGCCGACCCTCGGGCTGGGTCTCACCGCGTCCGTCGGTGGCGCGGACCCGGATCCGGTGGCTGCCCGGGGTCGCGTCCCAGCGCAGGACCCACTGCCGCCAGGTGTCGTCCCCGACGGCGGCCGCCAGCTCGGCCGGCTGCCAGTCACCGTCGTCGACCTGCACCTCGACCTGCGCGATGCCGCGCGTCGGGGCCCAGGCGACCCCGGCGATGGGCGTCCGCCCGGCGGTCAGCTCGCTGCGGCCGGCCGGCACGTCGATGCGCGACTGGGTCCGCACCGGCGCCTCGACCGCGTAGCCGCGTGGCACCCAGTAGTGGTCGAAGCGGTCGAAGCGGGTCAGTTCGATCTCGGCCAGCCACTTCGTCGATCCCACGTAGCCGTACAGGCCCGGGGTGACCAACCGCAGCGGGAAGCCGTGCTCGGCCGGCAGCGGCTCACCGTTCATCCCGACGACCACCAGCGTGTCGCGGTCGTAGGCGGCGGCCACCGGGAAGCCGCCCGTGTACCCGTCGGTCGAGCGGCCCACGACCTGGTCGGCGTCGGGCGACACGCCGGCCTCGTCGAGCAGCTCGCGCAGCGGCAGGCCGAGCCAGGCGGCGTTGCCGATCAGGTCCCCGCCGACCTCGTTGCTGACGCAGGCCATGGTGATCGGCACCTCGACCAGGTCCCGCCGCAGCAGGTCGTCGACGCGCAGCGACAGCGGCCGCTCCACCATGCCGGTGACCTGCAGGCGGTGGGTCGCCGGGTCGATGCGGGGCACCTGCAGGGCCGTGTCGATGCGGTAGAACGCGTCGTTGGGGGTGAACAGCGGCGTGGCCCCCGCGACGTCGAGTGCCGCGTCCGGTGGCGCCGGCAGGTCCCGGCGCGCGCTCGGGGCGGGCAGGGTCAGCGCCGCCCGGGCCGCCTCCACGTCGAAGCGGGCGAGCAGGACGCGGGCGGCCGTGCCGGTGGCCGCCGCCCCGGCGGCCACCGCGGCGGCGAGCACGAGGAAGCGCCGGCGCCCCGGGTCCGCGCTGCCGCCCGCGGGACCATGCTCGCGACCGACGCCGGGACCGGCGCCGGCGACGCCGAGCCGGGCCTGCGCCGCCGTCAGCACCAGCAGGACCGCGACGCCGGGAACGATGGCCGCCAGTCCGGGCACGGCGGCCGCGGGACCGAAGCCCGGGTCCGCGAGCCCGGCCAGCGCCGCGACCGCGCCGAGCGCCACCACCCCGACCAGCGCCAGCCCCGGCCGACGACGCGCGAGCACCCCGAGGGCGGCCGCCGCGAGCGCCAGGACGACCAGCACCCCGGCCACGAGCAGCGGCTTGTCGGCGGTCCCGAACGTGTCGATGGCCCACGCCGTCAACGCCGCGGGGGCGCCTTCGATCACCCGGTCGGCGATCGCCACCACCGGGCCGGGCCAGGCGGGCACCAGCGCGGCGGTCACCTCCCCCACCGCCACGGCGGACGCGGCGGCGAGCACGCCGCTGAGTGCGCCGTACGGGCGCGGCGCGGCCGGCGCGAGCGCGGTGTCGGGCGAGGAGGTCGTCGGGCTGGTGTCGGTGTCCATGGAGGTGGTTCGTTCCGGCGGCGTCGGGGGTTGGCCACCGTCGCCGTCCGTCCGCCGCAGCGCGAGCCCGTTCGGGCGGTGCACCGCACGCCGGCGGCCGGGTCCGGCCGTGGCTCCCTAGGCTGCCGCGCCGTGGACCCTGCCTTCCGTTTCCTGTCCGACGACGTCCCCGACGAGCTCCTCGCGCTCGGGGACCGTGCGCTGCTGCGCGAACTCGCGCGGCCGACCCTGGTCCGCGTCCCGGGCACGGGCGCCCAGCCGCCGCGCGCGGTGGTGACCCTGCTGCACGGCGACGAGTCGACCGGGCCGCAGGCGATGCTGCGGGTGCTGCGCCACCGGCGGCGTGTCGCCGCCGCGCCGCTGCCCTTCGACCTCTACGTCGTGTTCGGCAACGTCGAGGCCGCGCTGCACGGTCCGGGGTTCGCGCACCGGTTCCTCGACGACCAGGAGGACTTCAACCGGGTGTGGGGGCTGCCGGCGACCACGCCGCAGCGCCGGGCGGCGGCGGGCATCCTCGCCGAGCTGCGGGCCGCCGGGCTGGAGTCCGTCGTCGACGTGCACAACAACACCGGCGACAACCCGTTCTACGCGATCGTGACCCGGCTGACGCCCGAGACCCTGAACCTGGCCACGCTGTTCACGACCACGCTGCTGCGCTGGGACCTGCAGGCCGCCACGCTGATGGAGGCCCTGCACGACGACTGCGCGACCATCGCGGTCGAGTGCGGGCTGCCGGGCCGCCCGGAGTCGCTCGCCTTCGCCGTCGACGCCCTGCGCCGCTACCTCGGGGAGGGCCCGCTGCCCACCGACCGGGTGGTCCGCGACCTCGACCTGCTCGGCGAGCTGCGCAAGGTCACCGTGCGTCCCGACGTGCGCTTCCGCTTCGGCGGGGACCTCGCCCCCGACACCGACCTGGTGCTCGAGGCCGATGCCGACGTGCACAACTTCGTCGCCGTGGACGCCGGGCACGTGCTCGGCCGCACCCGCGACGGCGCCCCGCTGCCGGTGTGCGCGAGGGCCGCCGACGGCCGTGACGTCACCGACGAACACTTCGCGGTCGTCGAGGGGCGCCTGGTCGTGACGCGCCCGAGCACGCCGGTGATGATGACGCGCACGGTGGAGGCGACCCGCAAGGACTGCCTGTTCTACCTCGCCTCGGCCCTGCCACCACCGGTTGTCTGAGCGTCCTCGCGCAGCACCCGGTGCACCCACAGCGCGCCGATCAACACCGGCAACGCCATCACCAGCGCGGCCGCACGGGCCCCGAACACCTCGGCGACCGCTCCGTCGAGCAGCGCCGCGAACGGGCGGGTGCCCACGAACGCGAGGCTCCACAACGCCATGACCCGCCCGAGCTCCTCGGCCGGCACCTCCGACTGCAGGCGGACCGTCGAGCGGGTCACGCCGGCCAGGAAACCGCCGCCCGAGACGGCCAGAGCCGCCATCGCCAGCGGCAGGGTCGGCGCCACGGCCAGCAGCGCCATGCCGACGCCCTGGACGACCATCGCCCCGACCAGGGCGTGCCGACGCCGACGCAGCCAACCGAGCAGGGTGAACGCCGTCAGCGTGGCTCCGGTGCCGAAGGCGGCCACCAGCAGACCGGCGTCGAGGTCCGAGCCACCGAACACCTCGCGGGCCAGCTCCGGCGTGAGGGTGTTGATCGGATCGGTGGTGGTGGACAGCGCCATGACCGCCACCAGCAGCGCTGCCCAGGTCCGTTGGTCCCGCACGGTCCGCACGGTCGCGAACAGGCTCGGTCGCACACCGACGGTGCGTCGTTGCGGGCGGGGCCGCACGACCATCAGGGCCGCGACGAAGGCCAGGAACGAGGCGGCGTTGAGCGCGAACGCGACCCCGTAGCCGGCCCGCTCGACCACGAGTGCGCCGAGCACCGGGCCGACGGCGCGGGCGAGGTTGAAGGTGACCGAGTTCAGCGACAGGGCCGCGTCGAGGTCGTCGGGCTCGACCAGCAGCGGTACCAGCGCCAGCAGGGCCGGGACCATGAACGCCAGCGCGAGCCCGAGCACGCCGGCCGCGCCGACCACCACCGCCGCGGTGACCCGACCGGTCAGGGTGAGCAGCGCGAGCACGGCACCGACGGACGCTGCGGCGACCTGCGTGACGATCAGCAGCCGGCGGCGGTCGAACCGGTCGGCCGCCGCGCCCGCGAGCGGGGCCAGCGCGAACGCCCCGAAGAACTGGGCGAAGTTGACCGCGCCGACCAGCAGCGTCGATCCGGTCAACTCGTGGACGAGCAGCCCGGCGGCGATGTTCTGGAACCAGGTGCCGATGTTGGACAGCGAGTTGCCGAGGAAGTAGGTCCCGAAGTCGCGCTGCCGCAGGACGCGCAGCGCGCCGTGCTGCCCGCCGCTCACCCCGACGCGTGCTGGGCGACGTGGCCGAGGTCGGGCGCGCCGCGGTCGCCCTCCGACGCCGGCTCCACCCCGGCGAACAGGTCGGCCTCGGGGGGCTGCACCGTCACGTCGCTGCGCAGCACGTGGAACCCCTCGTAGGGGAACACCTCGCGCTCGACGTCGCGCGGGACCGCGAACCAGAACCCGTCCGGGTCGATCTGGGTCACGTGGGCGAGCAGCGCCGCGTCCCGACGCTCGAACCAGTCCCCGCACGCGACCAGCGCCTCGGGATCGGGGCCCTCGAACCGCTCGGGGCGGTGTTCGAGCCACTCGGCGAACGGGCTCTGACCCGTGCGCTCCAGCATCGCCTCGTGCAGCGCCAGGACCCGCCCGCGCGGGAAGACGCCGCTGGCGTACACCTTGGCCACCCGCCACGGGCCGGCGTCGGCGCCCGGCTCGGCGACGTCGAGCTCGGCGTCGGGGTCCTCGGCGAGCTCCAGCGCCCGCATCGTCACCGCATGGCACATGATGTGGTCGGGGTGCGGGTAGCCGCCGTCCTCGGGATAGGTGACCACCACCTGCGGGCGCTCGTGGCGCAGCAGGGCGGCCAGGCGCCGGGCCGGCTCGTCCACCGGCGTGCGGGCGAACGAGCCCTCGGGCACGTCCTCGGGGTTCTCGTGGTAGCCCGAGTCCCGGTACCCGAGCCCGTGGGTGCGGGTGAAACCGATCGCGGCCACGGCTGCGGCCAGCTCCCGGGCGCGGGTCACGCCCATGTCCTCGGGGGCGACGGCGGTGGCACTGGGGTTGAGCACCTCACCGGCCTCCCCGCCGGTCAGGGTCACGAGCACCACCTCGGCGCCCTCGTCGGCGTACCGGGCGGCGGTGGCGGCACCCTTCGACGACTCGTCGTCGGGATGGGCGTGGACGAACAGCAGACGGCGGTTCACTCGGATTCCTTTTCGCGGGCGACCCCGCGGCGGGCCGCCCACGACGCGGCCAGCCGGGCGCCGCCCGGGGTTCGGTGCAACTCGTCGATGCCGGCCTGCACGAAGGCGGCGGCGGCGTCGACCTCGGTCTGATCGCCCTGGAGGCGGATCAGCATCCTCGCCCCCGGGTAGCTGCCCAGCCGCACCCGCGGGAACCGTGCGAGCACCTCGGCGAAGAGCACGTTGAGGGTCGACTCGGGGAACGGGTGCTCGATCTCCACGATCGTCGGCAGCGGGTTGCGTCCGGCCAGTAGCTGCGGCTCGATCGCCTCGTCGACGATGGCGCGGAACTCGCCCGGGACACCGGGCAGGATCGCGATGGTGGCCCCGCCCTCGGCGTCGCAGCCACCGTCGACGTCCACGGCGACGCCGGGGACCCAGCCCGAACGGCGACGCAGCAGCCGGCTGCCGGCCGGGATGCGGGCCATGCGGTGGAAGTGGTGCGCGAAGGCGTCGGTGACCTCCACCCCCTGCTCCCGCGTCCAGTCGAGCGCACCGTCGAGCCGTCCGGCGATGACCGGGTCCTCGACCAGGCCCCGCCCGAGGCTCGCCGCGACGGCCTCGTAGGTGATGTCGTCGGGGGTCGAGCCGATGCCCCCGGAGGTCACCACCAGCCGCGGCCGGGTCCGCGCCAGCTCGAGCTGCAGGGCCTCGTCGATCGCGTCGGGTTCGTCGGGGACCACCTGGACCCGGGTCAGCGGCACCCCGTGGGCGGTGAGACGGCCCGCGAGCCAACCGGAGTTCGCGTCGACGACGTGACCACCGAGGATCTCGTCACCGATGACCACCATCGAGGCCTCGAGCACGACACGTCCCCTCACCGGGTGCCCGCACCCAGCGGGCGGAGCGCAGCGACGGAGGAGCCTACCCAGCCTGCGCCGGTGCCACCCGAGCCGGCTGCTACCGTCCGCCAGCGTGTACCTCAGCCGCGACGACGCCCGCAGCGACGTGATCCTGGCCGGCGCGACCACCCTCTTCGGAGGGCTCGTGATCGGCCTGCTGACCGCGTTGCCGCTCTACCCCGGCCCCGGGACGGTCCTGGGGTCGTTCCTCGACATCGCGTGGATCTTCGTCCTGACCGGCCTGGTGCCGTGGCTGCTGGCCCGCTACCGCCAGGACCGGATCGCCGCGTTCGGGCTCGACGGGCCGCGCACGGGCTGGCGGACGGGACTGGCCCTGGCGGTGCCGGCGGTCGTGCTCGGCGTGCTCCACCAGCTCGTCACCGCCGGGGCGGACACCCGCCTGCTCGGACGCGTCGGCGGCGCCGGGTTCCTGACCATGGACGCGGTTGCGGCGGCCGCCCTCGGCCTGCTCTCGTTCGCAGTGGCCACCGCCGGCGCGCTGCTGCTCACCTGCTTCCTCGTCGTGCGCGGACGGGAGGCGTTCCGCTCCCCCGACGTGTCGCTGACCGAACTGCTGCGGACCTTCGGCGTCGGCGCCGCCGGGGTCGCGCTCTTGACCGGGCTGCTGCGCGCCATCGGTGCCGCCCCACTGCTGCCCAGCGTGCTCCAGGTGGCCGGACTCCTGGCGCTCGTGCTCGTCGCGGACCGGCTCGTGCCGCCGCGGCGGACCATCCCACGAGCGGCGGTGCTCACCCCCGTCGCCGTGCTCGGCATCGCCCACGTGTTCGCCTTCGGGGGGCTGTTCCGCGGGGACCTGCTGAGCGGGCTGTACGCCGGCTCCCTGGCGGCCGGCACGGCGACCATCACCGCGGTGCTGCTCGCCAGCCGGGACCGGGCGTGGGCGGTCGTGCCGCTGTTCGCCGCCCTGCACTGGTGGCCGAGCTGCCTGAGTCCGCTGCCGATGGAGTTCTTCGCCGCCGGCTGCTGACCGCGACCCCCACGACGTCAGGCCGTCGGCGCCTGCATGCCCGACAGTCCCGCCAGCCGGCAGAAGGTCCGGTCCACCAGCTCCATCGGCAGCACCGGCCCCCGTGCGAGCCGGTCGGCGAGGTGGTCGGCCCGGATCGTCTCCACCCGGGCGTCGGCGGCACCGTTCCGGTCACGGCCGACCGGCGAGGCCGGTCCCACGACCGCCAACAGGCGCACGGGGACCTGACGACCGCCGTCGACCTCGTCGAGCAGCCGGCGGGCGACTCCGGCGGCCCGGCTCGACGCCTCGCACCCGGCGCACGTCGGCGCGCGACCGGACGGCAGCCGCCGACGGCGCACCCCGTCCGGCGGTCCGGGCGGACACACGTCGACGATCGCCACCCCCGCCGGGCCGACGATCAGCCGCGGCCAGGGCGCGCCGAGCTCCACGCTGCGGTGCTCGACCGGGTCGAGTGCGTCGATGGCGGCCGCCGTGCCGGCGGCGAGAGCGCGATCGTGCCCGGTCTGCTGCCACGACCGACGCCGCGGCGACGACACCAGCAGCATGGACACCACGAGCAGCGTCAGCGCTCCCGGGACCTCGACCGCCGGACCGACCACCTCGCTCCCGCCGGCGAGGAGCAGCAGCGCACCGAAGGCCGCCGCGAGCGCCAGTGTCCACGCGGCGAGACGCGCGCACGCGCGGGCACCCTCCACACCGGACCTGCTCCCCGACATCGCCCCGCCCCCCGTGCGGACCCCTGCCCTCGACCGTCACGATATCCGTGCGGCTCCCGGGTTGTCGCCCCCGCCGATCAGCCGAGACGGGGGTGGTGCTGGCACCACCCCCGTGCCGCTCGTCGCCGGAGCTCAGGCCTCGAGCGTGCGGTAGGCCGCGATCCGCTCGGCGTGTCGCGCCCGCTTGTCGGCGTCGCGGACCCCGAGCCCTTCCTCGGGGGCACCGACGAGGATCCCGATCTTGCCGGCGTGCAGGTTGTGGTGCATCTCGTAGGCACCCTCGGCAGCCCGCTCGAGCGGATAGGTCTTGGACAGGATGGGGTGGATCATGCCGCGGTCGACGAGGTCGTTGGCCAGCCAGGCCTCGTGGTAGTTGGCGAAGTGGCTGCCGAGGATCCGCTTGAGGTGCATCCACAGGTAGCGGTTGTCGTACTCGTGCAGGTAGCCGGTGGTGGACGCGCAGGTCACGACCGTCCCGCCCCGCTTGCAGACGAACACCGACGCACCGAAGGTCGTGCGTCCGGGGTGTTCGAAGACGATGTCGGGGTCACGACCGACGAGCTCCCGGATGCGGGCCCCGAAGCGGCGCATCTCGCCGTAGTCGGGCGAGCCGTCCCCGGCGGTGAACCGGTAGCCCTCGGCCTTGCGGTCGATCACGTGCTCGACGCCGATGGAGCGCAGCAGCGCGGCCTTCTCGGGGCTCGAGACCACGCACACCGGGACGCCGCCGCCGTTGAGGACGAACTGGGTCGCGAAGCCGCCGATGCCGCCGGTCGCCCCCCACACGAGCACGACGTCACCCTGCTTCATCCGGGCGGCGTTCTCCCCCACCAGCATGCGGTAGCTGGTCGCCATCACCAGGCCCAGCGACGCCGCCTCCTCCCAGCTGAGGTGCGTCGGCATCGGCATGAGCTGATTGGCCTTGACCATCGAGAGGTCTGCGAGCGAGCCGAAGTTGGTCTCGAAGCCCCAGATCTTCTGCCCGGGGTCGAGCATCGAGTCCTCGTGGCCCTCGGGCCCCTCGAGGTCGACGTAGTTGCAGTGGACGGTGACCCGGTCGCCGGGCCGCCAGCGGGTCACCCCCGGCCCCGTGCGCACGACGACCCCGGCCGCGTCGGATCCGACGATGTGGTGGTCGAGGTCGTGCCGGGCGCCGAGCTCACCCGTGCGTCCCATCCGCTCGAGGAACCCGAACGTCGGCAGCGGCTCGAAGATCGAGGTCCACACCGTGTTGTAGTTGAGCGCCGACGCCATCGGCGCGATCAGGACCTCGTTGGGTCCCAGCGGGGGGATCGGGACCTCGTCGACGTGCAACGAGCGGCGCGGGTCCTTGTCCTGCGACGCGACGCCGTCGAACAGGTCGACCTCGGACTTGCGCACGACCGCGGCACGCATCGTGGCGGGCAGGGGGACGCGTCCGAGCTCCTCGCCCGGCGCCTCGTCGAGAATGGCCTGGTGGATCGCCTCCATGAACCTCTCCATGCACGAAGCTCGCCGGGCTCCCAGGCCGCCCTCCGCAGCCACCGGCGCCTCGACGCTAGCGATCCGACCGGGTCGGGTCGGAACTCACGGGCTCAGGAGGCGTCGTCGGGAGGCAGCTCGCCACGGCGGCGACCGTCGGACGAGCCACCGTCGCGCCGGCCGGCACCGCCCGATCCGACGTCGGGCTCGTCGCGCTCGATCTCGACCACCTCGACGTCGAGCACCTCGCCGCGACCGGCACGTTCCCGGCGACGGGGCCCGGCACCGGTGTCCTGGCGACCGAACGCGCCTCCCAGCGGGCGGATCCGGCGCCGGACCTGCGCGGCGACGACCCGGCGGGTGGGTGGCAGCAGGAACAGGAACCCGACGACGTCGGTCACGAACCCGGGCGTGAGCAGCAGCGTTCCGCCGACCAGCACCAGGGCGCCCTGGGCGACCTCGTCCCCGGGCCAGCGCAGCTCGTCGAGCGCCCGCCGGAACTGTTGCCAGGCGCGCCGGCCCTCGCGCTTGAGCAGCCAGGCACCGATGAGGCTGTCGACCACCAGCAGTGCAATGGTCCACGGCGTCCCGATCACGCCGGCGACCTGGAGAATGACCGTCAGCTCGACGAGCGGGACGATCACGAACGCGAGGACGAGGAGAACTGGCATGCAGCGAGCGTACGCGGTGTCCCGACTGCGCTCGGCGAGACGTGACCCGTCCCGGGTGAGGTTGGAGGGCGTGCACGCGCTCAAGCACGCGGTGCGCTTCGGCGCCGAGATCGAGGTGGTCGCCACCCCCGACCGCGACGAGCTCGAACGGTTGCTGACGACGTTGGCACCCGACGTCACCCTGCCGGTCGCACCGGTGGACGTGGACGCCGCCACCTGGGCCACGCTGGTCGGTCGGGAGCTGCCCTCGCCGGTCCTGGCGGTGGCGGTGCGCCCGCCGGTCGCGGCCCTGCCGGACCTGGACCGTCGCGGGCGGCTGGTCGTGCTCGAACAGCCGCGCCACCTGGGCAACCTCGGCGCGGTCGTACGGGTCGCGGCCGCGGCGGACGCGGCCGGGGTGTGCGTCATCGGCGACGCCGACCCGTGGCACCCGACGGCGGTACGCGCGGCGGCCGGCCTGCAGTTCGCATTGCCGGCCTGCGGGCGACTCGACACCCTGCCGGAGCTCGGTCGCCCGCTGGTCGCACTCGATCCCGACGGCGCGGCCCTCGGCCCCCGGACCCTGCCGGCGGACGCCGCGGTGGTGCTCGGCACCGAGCGTGGCGGGCTCAGCGCGGGGCTGCGCCGACGGGCCGACACCACCGTGCGGATCCCGATGCGGGCGGGCGTCTCCAGCCTCAACCTGGCCACCGCCGCCGCCGTCGTCCTCTACGCCTGACCGGGTCGCGCGAGGCAGTACGGTGCCGGAACCGAAGGGGAACGCATCGGCGTGATCCGTTCCGTGACCGGGGAGTCGAGCGATGGGCACCGTCGAGCAGCACGGCTTCTTCCAGGCGCCGCCGCGCCTGCGCGACGAGTGGGAGGACGACCTGGCGCTGCGCCGCTGCCTGGAGCGGCTGCTGCCGACCGATGTCCACCACGGGGTCGTGCCGACGCTCGCGGAGCTGGGACGGCTCGCGGCCACCGACCTCAAGGCCTGGTCGGACGCGATGGACGATCCGGCCGAGGAGCCGCGCCTGCGCCCGTTCGACGCCTGGGGCAACCGCGTCGACCGCGTCGAGACCTCCCCGTACTGGGCGCGCATCGCCGAGGTGGCTGCGACCCACGGGGTGGTGGCGACCGCCTACGAGCGGGCGCACGGCGAGCACTCCCGGGTGCACCAGTTCGCGCTCGCCTACCTGTTCGCCCCGTCCAGTGCGCTCTACAGCTGTCCGCTCGCGATGACCGACGGCGCGGCGAAGACGCTGCTCGTGCACGGGGACCGGGAGCTGGTCGAGCGGGCCGTGCCGCGCCTGACCAGCCGCGATCCCGCCACGGCATGGACCTCCGGGCAGTGGATGACGGAGCGGCCCGGTGGCTCCGACGTCGGTCGCACGGAGACGGTCGCCCGTGCCGAGGGGCCGCTGTGGCGCCTGACCGGCACCAAGTGGTTCACCTCGGCGGTGACGGCCGACATGGCGCTGACGCTGGCCCGCCCGGAGGGCAACGGCCCGGGTGGCCGCGGCCTGGCGATGTTCTACGTCGAGGTGCGCGACGCACACGGCCGGCTCAACGACCTGCGCGTGCTGCGGCTGAAGTCGAAGCTCGGGACCCGGCAGATGCCGACGGCCGAGCTCGCGCTCGACGGCACCCTCGCGCAGCTCGTCGGCCCGCCCGCCGACGGCACCCGCAACATCACGCCCATGCTCACCGTGACGCGGTTGTGGAACGCGGTCACGGCCGCGTCCGGGCTGCGGCGGGCGCTGGCACTCGCCCGCGACTACGCCGGCCGACGCGAGGCGTTCGGGAGCGCGCTCGTCGACCAGCCCCTCCACCAGGCGACGCTGGCGTGGCTGCGTGTGCAGCACGAGTCGTCGCTGCAGCTCGCCTTCCACGCCGTGGCGTTGCTCGGCCGGGACGAGGCCGGTGTCGCCACCGAGCGCGAGCAGCAGGCCCTGCGCCTGCTGCTGCCCATCACCAAGCTCACGACCGGCAAGCAGGCCGTGGCCGGTGCCTCGGAGGCGCTCGAGGCGTTCGGGGGCGCCGGCTACATCGAGGACACCCACCTGCCACAGCTGCTGCGCGACGCCCAGGTCCTGCCGATCTGGGAGGGCACCACCAACGTGCTGTCGTTGGACGTCGTGCGGGCCCTGGGAGACCACCGCACGCTGGCCGCCTACGTCGAGGAGGTCCGGCGCGCCGCCGGGCTCGCCACGTCCGCACCCCTGGCGACGGTGGGCAAGCTGGCCGTCGACGCGGCCGACCACGCCAGCCGCTGGGTGACACCGGCGGCCGACGCCGGTCCGGCCGCGCTGCAGCACGGCGCGCGACGACTCGCGCTGACGCTGGGCCGGGCGTTGCAGGCCGCGCTGCTGGCCGCCCAGGCGCAGCACGACCTCGACGTCCACGCCGACGGCCGGGCGACCGCCGTCGCGCAACGCTTCGCCGCCGAGGGCCTGGATCTGCTCGAGGCGCCCGGCGACTCGCTGACCACGGACGCCGCCCTGGCCCGCGACGACGTGCTGCCCTGGCTCGCCGAGGACGGTTGAGCCTCCCCGACCACGTCTCGCGCCGCCACGCACGGGGACCGCCCGGACCGGCGCCGTGCGCGGCTCGCCCTCGTCCTCGGGCGGGCAGCGGGCCGGCCGACCGGAGCGGCGACCGGCGCGCGGGCGCGCGCCGGCACGCCTTCGGGCAGGAGGACCCTGTGGCCCGCGCCACCCGCTCCAGCACGTCGCCCCGCCGTTGGCGCCGCCGCGCGGTCGCGGCGAGCGCGCCGGACCCGACGACGGTGGGGCGCCTGCTGTTCACCGCCCGACAGCCGCCCGTCGCTCCGCGCCCTCCGTCCGCCGACCCCGCGGCGCCGGACGACGCGACACCCACCGACCCGGCACGCACCGATCCGGCACCCGACCACCCGGCCGCGGGCGACCCGGCACCCGACCACCCGGCGGCCGCGGGCGACCCGGCACCCGACCACCCGGCGGCCGAGGCGTCCGTGCGCCCGCGCACGACGGTGCACGCCGCCGCGCTCGACCACCGCTCGCCGCCCCTGACGCTCACGCCGTCCCAGGCGCTGCGACTGGCGGCGCGGGGCCCGGCCGACGTCCGTCGGCCGGACGCCGGTGTCGGCCGTGTGGAGGCGTCCCTCAGCCCTCGCGGGTGATCGCCCGCGAGATGACCAGTTGCTGGATCTCCTTGGTGCCCTCGAAGATCTCGTAGATCTTCGCGTCCCGGGAGAACTTCTCCACGTCGAACTCGCGGCTGTAGCCGAAACCACCGTGGATCTGGATGGCCTCGTCGGCGACGCGGACGGCGACCCGGCCGGCGTGGAGCTTGGCCATCGAGCCCTCGGCGTGCAGGAACGGGGTCTGCGTCACCGCCATGTTGATGCCCCGCCAGCACAGCAGGCGCGCCGCGTCGATGTCGGTGGCCATGTCGGCGAGCTTGAACGCGATCGCCTGGTGCTGGACGATCGGCACCCCGAACGTCTCGCGCTGCCGGGCGTAGGTCACCGAGGCGTCGTAGGCGGCGCGAGCCACCCCGACGGCCTGGATGCCGACGATCGGTCGCGTGGCCTCGAAGGTCGACAGGGCCCCCGAACGTCGCTCCCGGTCGGGGTTGCGGGCCCGTTCGAGCTTGGCGTCGAGACGGTCCTGTCCGCCGAGCAACTGCTCGTCGGGCACGAAGCAGTCGGTCATCGCGAGCTCGGCCGTGTGCGAGGCCCGGATGCCGAGCTTGCGGGTCTTCTTCGTCTGCGCGAACCCCTCGGCGTCACCGGTGACCAGGAACGACGCCTGCCCGCGGTGCCCGAGCGAGGGGTCCACGGTCGCGACGACCACGTGCACGTCGGCGATGCCGCCGTTGGTGATCCAGATCTTCTCCCCGTCGAGCAACCAGCCGCCGTCCACCTTCGTGGCCCGCGTGCGGATCCGGGACACGTCCGAGCCGGCGCCCGGCTCGGAGACGGCGTAGGCCCCGACCTTCACGTCGTCGGGCGTACCGAAGATGCGGGGCGCCCAGGTGCCGATCTGCTCGCCCGTGCCGGTCGCCACCAGGCCGGCCAGCGCGAGGCCCGAGCCGAAGATCGCCAGACCGATGCCGGCGCACCCCCAGAACGTCTCCTCGAGCACCAGTGCCGAGGTGATCCCGCTCGGGTCCTGGCCGACCATCTGGTAGTAGTCGAGGCCGTAGAGCCCGATCCCGGCGGCCTTCTGCACCACCGGCCAGGGGAACTCCTCCGCCTCGTCGTAGTGGCGGTGGACCGGCACCCCGTCGACGGTCGCCTCGCGCATCTCCCGCCGGGCGAAGTCGTGCGCCCACTGGCGGGTCTGCTGCTGTTCGTCGGTCAGGGTGAGGTCGAAGACCACGGCCGCTCCTCGGGCGCGAGTGGAACGCATCGGCGCGGAACCTACTCGACGGCCGGTACGCGGCTAGGCGAACGGGCGTCGGGCCGGTGCGTCGTCGGCCAGGGCCGCCCGCACGATCTCGACCGTCGGGGTGCCGTGCGACAACACCCGCTGGTGGAAACGGCGGACGTCGACGTCGCCACCGGCCGCGTCCTCGACCTCGCGGCGCAGGTCCCCCAGCTCCTCACCCCCGACGAAGTACGAGCACAGCTGCCCGGAGGTGACCTTGGCACGCACCAGCTTGCCCTCGGCCTCGGCGCGCTCCTGGAACGCCCGGCAGGTCAACAGCTCGAGCGCCTGCTCGTCCGCGAGCTCCCCCGCGTGCAGGCCGACGTCGAGCAGCGCGTTCGTGGCGATACGGAGCTCGAGCTTGCGTTGGGTGATCCGGTAGTCGTCACCGTCGACCGCCGAGGTGTCGCCGTCCCCGAAGCCGGCCCGGACCGCCTCGCGCTCGATGTACACCGCCCACCCCTCGGCGAAGGCCGGCCGTGCGAGCAGCCGTCGCGCCACGCGCGGGTGTTGCGAGGCGTGCTCGAGCTGCACGAAGTGGCCGGGGTAGCCCTCGTGGATGGCCAGCGAACGCAACTGCGCCGGGTTGTACTCGCGCAGGAAGGACTCGGCGAGGTCGTCGTCCCAGGAGTCGGGGACGGGCGAGAGGTAGTACGTGCACCCGGTGTCGGGCTCGAGCGGGGGCGCCTGCGTGATGAAGGCGACCGCGATCCCGCGCAGGTAGTCGGGTACCTCGGTCACGGTCAGGCGCTCGGCCGGCGGGACGTCGGTGAGCCCGGACGCGAGCGCGAAGGCACGCGCCTCGTCGACCGCACGCCGGGCCTCGGGCACGAGTTGGTCGCGGGGGACCTGGCGATCGGCGACCTGCGCGAGCACCCGGCGGAGGAGCTCGTCGGTGTCGTCGGGCCTTGCCTCGCCCGGGAAGCGTCGCTGCCACGTCGCGGCCGCCAGCTCGGCCATCTCGGCGCAGACCTCGCCGATCCAGTCCCGGGCACGCGACTCGATCTCGGCCGGCGCCATCGAGGTGCCCAGCGCCGCGCGCAGCGTGACCTCGTGCTCCTGCGGGCCCAGCCGCCACGGCGCGGACGGCTCGTCGTGCAACTCGTCGAGCAGGGCCGCGTAGGCCTCGAGGCCCTCGGCCGCGACCTCGCCGGCGTCCCGTGCGTGGGTGACGTCGCCGGCGAGTTGCTCCGCCCGCCGGGGCAGCTCGTCGCGGACGAGCTCGATCAGGCCCGGCAACCGCTGGAGGGCGACGTCGAGGTGCGGCGCCGGCGAGGACCGCAGCAGCGAACCGGCCTGCTCCAGCAGCACCGGCACCCGACGGGCCCGCGCGACGGCGGCGGCGAGGCGGCGGCGCTGTTCGGTCACGGGCAGGTCGAGCCGGCGCAGGTGCTCGTGGATGCCGGCGGAGATGGTCTCGAGCGCAGCCAGCGGGTCCAGCACGTACCGCGGGCGCACGTCGAGCAGGAACTGGCGGTACTCGAGCTCGTCGGCGAGCAGCTGCAGGTCGCCAGCCGCCTCGCGGTCGTCGCCGGCCCCGGCCGCCGGGACCTCGGCCAGGGCCACCCGCACCTCGGCGGCCAGGACGGCCAGGTCACGGCTGCGCGCCGCCAGCGCCACCGGCGAGAGGTCGGGCAGTTCACCGTCGCGATCACGGATCCCCAGGCGCGTCGCCTCGACCGGCGCGTGGTCGCGCACATGGTCGAGATAGCGGCCGACCAGTTCGTCCGCACGCGCCAGGTGGTCGCTCACGTCCCCTCCGTGTCGAACGTTCCGGTTGCTCGGACTCGGACGGCGACGCTAGTCCCGGACCGCACCCTGCTCGTGGTGCCCGGCCGGCCGGGGTCGGTGCGATAGCCTGTACCCGGCCCACAGGGCCGTTCGCAGGCGCCAATTCCGGGTTGCGACCCTTCTCTTTCGGGTTGCGACCCGGTGTGCGGCGCCAGCGCACCGGTCCGTCGCTGCGCGCCAGCGGCGCTGTTGGCCGCCGCCGCGGGCGCCGACGCGTCCCCGGGCCGCCGGGTGCGGACGACACCTCGTCCCGCCGGCCAGAGCGAGTTGCGATCCAGCAGGCGTGCCGTGAGGTTCGAAGGCGCCGGGGATCGCCCGGACGAGAGAACCCTGTGACGAAGACGTTCCGTGACCTCGGTGTCGACGCCGCCCTGTGCGACGCGCTCGAGGCGCAAGGCATCATCCATCCGTTCCCCATCCAGGAACTGACCCTCCCGCTGGCGCTCGGTCGCAACGACCTCATCGCGCAGGCGCGGACCGGGACCGGCAAGACCCTGGGCTTCGGCCTGCCCCTGCTCCAGCAGGTCGACGCGGACCTGCGCGCGACCCAGGCGCTGGTGATCGTCCCGACCCGCGAACTGTGCGTGCAGGTCCACGACGACCTCCGCATCGGTGAGCACCGCGACCTGACGACCATCAGCGTGTACGGCGGCGTCGGCTTCGAGGAGCAGACCGCGGCCCTGCAGGGCGGTGTGCACGTCGTCGTCGGCACGCCCGGGCGCCTGCTCGACCACCTCAAGCGCGGCAACCTCGATCTCTCGCAGGTCAAGGTGCTCGTGCTCGACGAGGCCGACGAGATGCTCGACATGGGCTTCCTGCCCGACGTGGAGCGGCTCATCGAGCGCTGCCCGGCCGAGGGCCGCCACACGATGCTGTTCAGCGCCACGATGCCGACGGCGATCGTGAAGATGGCACGGCGCTACCTGCACCACCCGACGTTCATGCGGGCGGACAGCGAGGAGCACGAGACCGCGCCGAACGTGGCGCAGCACTTCTTCAGCGTCCACCGCATGGACAAGCCGCGGGTGCTCGCGCGCATCCTGCAGTCGCCCGGGCGCGGGCGGTGCTACGTGTTCGTGCGCACCAAGAACATGGCGGACCGCCTCGTCAACGACCTCGAGGAACTGCAGGTCCCGGCGATCGCGATCCACGGCGACCTGCGTCAGCAGACCCGGGAGAAGAACCTCGACCGCTTCCGCTCGGGCAAGGCCGACGTGCTGGTGGCCACGGAGGTCGCCGCCCGCGGTATCGACGTGACCGGGGTCACGCACGTCGTCAACTACGACTGTCCCGACGACGAGAAGATGTACCTGCACCGCATCGGCCGCACCGCCCGCGCCGGCAACGCCGGCGTCGCGGTCACCTTCGCGGAGTTCAACGAGGCCGGCCGCCTCAACGTCATCCGCAAGGCCGTCGGCGCGACCGACACCGACGTCCACCAGATCTTCTCGACCTCGCCGATGCTGGCCGAGTTGTTCGACCTGCCCGACGACAAGCCGTGGGACCACCTCTCCCGGCGCCCGCGCGACGGCGGCGACGGCGGTGGGCGACGCACGGACGGACCGCGCAAGGGGCGCTCCGACGGGCGTCCCAAGAACCGACGTGACCGCGAGGGCAGCGGACGGGACCGGGACGCGGCGCGGGACCGCCCACGCGACCCGGACGCCGGACGCGCCGCCGATGCCGGACGCGGGGACGACCGCAGCGGTGGACGTCCCGACCGCCCCGGACGCGACTCGTCGACCCGCGACGACCGCGGGCGCAACGACCGCACCCGCGACGACCGTGGGCGCGACGACGACGCCGCACGCGACTCGTCGGCGCGCGACGCCAAGGCGGGAGACGCGTCGGCGGGCGATACGTCGGCGCGCGACCGCACCCGCGACGATCGCACCCGCGACGACCGTGGACGCGACGACCGGGACCGCGGCGACCGTTCCGGACAGAACGGGCCGGAGGAGGCTCCCTCCCCGACCGGCCGCAGCCGCGAACGCACCCGCGTCCGACGCCGTGACCGCGACGAGGCTGCGCAGGGGCGCGACGAGCGCCGCGACCGCGACGACGCCCCGCGGACGCGGGACGAGCCCCGCGACGACGCGAACCCGGCGGACCGCGACGACGCGTCCCGTCCGAGCGCGGGCAGCGGTCGGACGCGGGCCCGTGCCGGTGCCCGTGCCCGGACCCGTGACGATGCCGCGCCGTCGCGTGGCCGTCCCCGCGACGCGGACGCCGGCCGCGCGAGCAGCGACGCCGACGGTGACGCGAACGGCGACGAGCCCGCGTCCCGCAGCCGGAACCGCGCCCGCCGTGGCGAGCGCAGCGACACCTCCGGACGCGACCGTGGCGGACGTTCCCGCGGCACGGACCGCGACGACACCGAGGGGTCCACGGGCGAGGCCGACACCGGCGGCGGCAGGGACGACCGTTCCGGCCGGCGTGGGACCCGCGGCGACAACCGCTCCGCGAACACGCGGTCGGGTGGCTCGGGCTCCGGCGGCAACCGCTCCGGCGGCTCGCGGTCCGGCAACAGCCGGTCGAAGGGCAAGGGCGGCGGCGGGCAGCGCGGCGACGACCGGCAGCAGCTCCCGCCCGTACCCGGACTGCAGGTCGCGCGTCGTGGCGCCGAGGCCAGGGGCGACGGCGATCCCCAGCTCGCCCGCCGGGTCAAGGTCGAGCACCTGCCCTGAGGCCGCCCGACACCGTGGCGCCTGGCCGGACACCGTGGCGCCCGGCCGGGCCGCCGCGGTGGTTCCCGGCCGCGTCGACGGCGTCAGGAGCCCGGGAGTTGTGACCGCAGGACGCGCAGCGCCTGCCCCAGCTCGACGTGGAGCCAGGCGCGACGTCCACAGGTGGGGCAACGGCTGAAGATCCGGCTGCGGAAGGGCAGCCACAGCGAGGGCGGCCGCAGCAGGCGCAGTGCCTCCAGCAGACTGACTCCCCGCAGCACGCCGCACGACCGGCACGTCACCTCGATCTGTGGCGGCGGTGCGGCCGTCGGCGCCGTGCTGTACAGGGCCTCCTTGCCCTGACCGTCGCGCACGCGCGGCACGGTGGGATCCGGCTTGCGCACCCGGTCGAACGGCGACGTCGGCGGATCAGACACGGGTGCCCTCCGGCACCCCGAGGACCTCGGCCTGGCGCCGGGGCGTCCACCCGGCGGCCTCGAGCAGCTCCTCGTCGACCTCGAGCCCCAGCAGCTGTCTGGCGATGGCCCGGTAGGCCGCGACTCCGGGCACGTCGGCCCCGGCGCCCACCAGGGTCTCCCCGGAGGTCGGCGACTCCGCGAAGCGGACCGACTTGCGCACCGGCGGTCCGACCAGAGGCAGCTCGTAGCGCGACAACAGGTCGCGCAGGACCTCGCGGCTGTGCCGGGTGCGCGGGTCGAACATGGTGGCCAGCAACCCTCGGACCTCGAGTCCGCGGTTGGTCAGCCGCCGCACGTCGGCGATGGTGTCGAGCAGTTGCGAGACCCCCCGGTGTGACAGCGTCTCGCACTGGACCGGGATGACGACCTCGTCGGCGGCCGTCAGTCCGTTGATGGTCAGCACGCCGAGCGAGGGGGCGCAGTCGACGAACACCGCGTCGTAGCTGTCCAGCAGGTCGGTGAGCTCCCCGCGCAGCAGGTACTCGCGACCGGTGCGCGAGAGCAGCGTCACCTCGGCGCCGGCCAGGTCGATGTTGGCCGGCGCGACGTCCACCTCACCGTGCTGCACGATCGTCTCGGCCAGCCGGACCCGTCCCACCACCGTGTCGTGCAGCGACGGTTCGGTGGTGTCCGGGTCGTAGCCGAGCGAGAAGGTCAGACAGGCCTGCGGGTCGAGGTCGACCACCAGCACGGCGCGGCTGAGCTCGGCCATCGCCGCCGCCACGTTGAGACAGGAGGTGGTCTTTCCCACGCCACCCTTCTGGTTGGCGAACGCGTACACGGTCGCGGGCACGGGGACTCCGGTGGTCGAGGGCGACGGTGCCTCGGCGGGGAGCCTATCCAGCACCCGCAGGCTCCCCCGAGGGCGCCGTGCGCCCGGCGGGTCACGGCAGTGCCGAGGCGCCCGCGACGTAGGCCTGCACGGCGGTGGCGACGAGCTCGATCGAGATCGCGATCAGCAGCATCCCCATGACCCGCGTGACCAGGTGGATGCCGTTGTCCTTGAGCAGTCGCTCGAGCAACTCGGCGTAGCGCATGGTGAGGTAGACGACCAGCAGCACGGCCGCGATCGCCAGCGCCACGGTCAGCTGTCGGCCGACGTCCAGCGGTCCGGTCTCCGACCCCGACATGAACACCATCGCGGCCGAGATGGCACCGGGCCCGGCCAGCAGCGGCACGCCGAGCGGCACCACCGCCACGTTGACCCCCTCGGCGGCGCTGGGCACCAGGATGTCCCCCTTGAGCATCTCGAGGGCCGTGAGGAAGAGCACCACGCCGCCGCCCGCCTGCAGCGCCGGAAGCCCGATCGACAGGCTGGCGAGGATCTGCGTGCCGAAGAACGCGAACACGTAGACGATGACCGCCGCCGCGGTCATCGCGTGCCGCGCCGTGCGCCGTCGCCGTGCCGCGGTGTCCGTGGCGGTCAGCGCCAGGAACACCGGCACGTTGCCCAGCGGATCCATGATGACCAGCAGCGTCACGAACGCCTGCACCGCGAGCGCGAGATCCAGGGCGAACGGCAGGTCCATCGGCGGCGCTCCGTGGGCAGCAGCAGGGTCTGTCCGCAGCGGAGGAGGCACGCGGAGCATCGCGGACGACGGCGAGCCCGGCGGGGTCCGGCCGGATCCCCGAGGACGTTGCCCCGGACCGAGGGGTCCACCGGGCCGTCGGCCGACGTTCCCGAGACCGGGCGGCTTCGCGCCGGGCGTCGGTTCGCCGGAAGCGTAGCGAAGCGCTACAGCAGCCCGAGCTTGGCGGCCTCGGCCACGGCACCCGCACGGTTGCGCACGCCGAGCTTGTCGTAGAGCTCCTGCGCGTAGGCCTTGACGGTCCGCTCGGTGACCCCGAGCTGCTCGCCGATCTCGGAGTTGGTCATCCCCTCGGCCATCAGCTCGAGGACCTGCTGCTGTCGCGGCGAGAGGTGCGGCCCGGTCTCCACCTTCGGCACCTCGAACACCATGGTGGCGTCCTCCGCCTGGGAGGCGGCGGCCGGGTCCTCGAAGGTGGCGGTGACGGGACCGAAGCTGACGCGGTCACCATGACGGATCACCGCAGGGCCGTGGATCTCCTCGCCGTTGACCTTGGTCCCGGCGCTCGAGCCGAGGTCGGTGACGATCACCGCGCTGGCCTCCTTGCGAATCTCGGCGTGCAGCCGGGACACGCGCGGATCCGGGATCACGTACGCGTTGTCGTCCCGCCGTCCGATCGTCGCCACGTCGCGATCGAGCCGGACCACCCGACCGGCGAGCGCGCCCTCGCCGAAGTGCAGCGTCGGGACGGGAACGATCTTCTGGGCCTTCTGGACCTGCTGGGGCTCCAAGTGGGGTTCCTCCGCACATCGTCACATCGTCGCTGGGGTCGGGATCACGCCGCCCGAGCCACGGGCAGCGGCCCCGTTCGCGGCCGAGTCTGGCCGACCGGACGGGTGGACGGACACCGCCCGACCCGTCACGCAGGCGTGGCCGGACGGCCCCCGTCCGTGCGGCCAGTCTGTCAGGCTGCCGGCTCCGGGGAAAGTCCGGGTTCGCGCCCGGTTCAGGCGCGACGCCAGGTCCGGAGCCGCTCGACGACCTCGCGCTCGGTCGTGGCGCGCCCCAGTGGGTTGTCCTTGCCGGCCCCGTGGTAGTCCGAGCCGGCGGTGACCTCGAGCCCGAGTCCGGAGGCGAGGTCGCGGTAGCGCCGTCGGTGCTCGTCGGTGTGGTCGGGGTGGTCCGCCTCGATGCCGGCCAGCCCGCCGGCGGCCATGCGCTCGACCACCTCGTCGGCGAGACCCGGCCCCAACGCCCGGCCGTCGTTGGCCGGTGCGCCGCGGCCGGGCTCGCCGGGGACGCCGAACAGACCGGGGTGTGCCAGCACGGCCACGCCCCCGGAGGCGACGAGCAGCTCGACGGCCCGTTCGGGGGTGACGGCGTGCTTCTCGACGTAGGCGGGCCCGCCGTCGGCGAGCCACCGGTCGAACACGGTCCGGGTGTCGGGTGCTGCGCCGGTCTCCACGACGGCCTGGGCGAGATGGGGCCGGCCGATCGGCGCCTCACCGGCCAGTTCCTGGACCCGCGCGAAGGCGACCTCGATCCCGAGGGCGTGGAACTTCTCCACGATGGCCCGCGCCCGGTCCTCGCGCTCGTTGCGCAGCCGCTCGAGCTCGTCGACCAGCGGTCCGTACCCGGGATCGATCCAGTACCCGAGCACGTGCACCGACGACCCGTCGAGCTCGGCCGAGAACTCGGTGCCGAGCACCACCTCGAGGCCGGTGCCGTCGGCCGCGGCGGTCGCCGGCCCGTAGGAGGCGGTGGTGTCGTGGTCGGTGACGCCGAGACCCTCGAGACCCAGTTCGACCGCGTCCCGCACGTTCTGCTCGGGCGTCGTGGTGCCGTCGGAGAAGGTGGTGTGGGTGTGCAGGTCGAAACCGGCCACGGAAGCAGTCCTCGATCGCTTACGAGCCGGGGACGGTAACGGCACCACGACGCAGGTGCCCGCCGACGGGGGTCCGGACGGCGAGGGGTCGGGTGGGTCCTACCAGCCCAGCAGCCGCAGCGGCAGCAGGACCACTCCGAACAGCAGGGGCACCAGGCCGACGGCGCCGAGCACGACGGCCGCGGTGGCCAGGCCACGTCCGCCCTCGCCGGACACCGCGATCTGCCGACGGGCGACGACCCCGACGACGATGCCCGCGAGCGACGTCAGGCCGCCGAACCACAGCAGCGACAGCACGAACGCCACGATCGCCAGCGCGTTGGTGCGGCTGGCCGCGGCGACGGCGGGCGCCGCGGACCGGTCACGTCGGTGCTCGGTCCAGCCCTCGCCGTCCCACCAACGGAGGCGACCCGCGTCCTGCTGGTCGTCGTACCAGCCCGCCGGTGGGTGTTGCATCAGCATCCTGCTCGACTGGCCGGGCTCGCAGGGCGCGGCTCAGAACGCATTGTGCCCGGTGAGCATGCGACCGATGATCAGGTGCTGCACCTGACTGGTGCCCTCGTAGAGGGTCGTGACGCGGGCGTCGCGCAGCATGCGCTGGACCGGGTACTCGTCGATGTAGCCGTAGCCACCGTGGACCTGTACGGCCCGGTCGGCACAGCGCACCGAGGCCTCGGTGCAGAACAGCTTGGCGGTGGAGATCTCGAGCGTCGCGCGTTCCCCCGTCTGCAGCTTGGCGACCACCTGGTCGAGCAGGCCACGACAGGCCTGGACGTCGACGTGCATCGCCGCCAGCAGCTCCTGCACCAGCTGCTTGGAGGCGATGGGGCTGCCGAACTGCTCGCGCTCCTCGGCGTAGCGCAGGCTGACCTCCAGGGCCTCGCGCGCGAGCCCGGCGGCTCCCGAGGCCAGGGAGAAGCGACCGTCGTCGAGGGCGGAGAGCGCCACCTTCATCCCGCCGCCGACCTCGCCGAGCACGGCGTCGTCGCCGACGCGGACGCGTTCGAGGAAGATCTCGGCCGTGTCGCCGGCGCGCAGTCCGAGCTTGCCGTGGATGGCACGCCCGCCGTAGCCGGGGGTGTCCTGCGGGACCAGGAAGCAGGTGATGCCGCGGTCCTCGCCGTCGACGACCGCACGGGCGAAGATCTTGGTGACCGCCCCGCGACTGCCGTTGGTGATGAAGATCTTCGCGCCGTCGATCACCCAGCCGTCGCCGTCGCGGACGGCCCGGGTGGTCATCTGCGAGGGGTTGGAGCCGGCGCCCGGTTCGGTCAGCCCGAACGCGCCCAGTTCGCCGACGCACAGCCCCGGCAGCCAGCGCTGCTTCTGCTCCTCGGTGCCCCACCGGACGATGGACTTGCCGACCAGGCCGACGTTGACCGAGACCAGCGAGCGGATCGAGGAGTCCGCGGCGCCCAGCTCCTCGATGACCACGCGGTAGCCGGCGGGGTCGAGGCCGACGCCGCCGTACTCCTCGGGGATGGCTGCCCCGAGGATCCCGAGCTCCGCGAGACCGGGGAGCAGCTCGGCCGGATAGGACTCCTCGCGGTCGCGCTGACGGGCGTGGGGGCGGATCTCCGCGTCACAGAAGTCCCGCACGGTCTGGCGCAGCGCGTCCAGTTCGGTGCTCACGGCCCGTCCTCCCACGTCGCCGGGTGGGGCGGCTGCCGTCCGTCCCCGGAGCCGGACGCTAGCGAAGCGCCCCGGCCCGGACGAAGGTCGGCCGTCGCGGACGGCACCCGGCCGCGACCACCGGTTGCATGGCCCGTGCAGACGAAGGGGTGACGTGCCGCAGTTCCTGCGAGGATTCCTCTGGATCCAGCTCTACGTGCTGGTGTCGGTGGTGCCGTTGGCGTTCGCGTTGCTCGGCGAGACGCCGCCGGGCCGCGACTTCGTCACCGAGCTGTCGGTGGCGCTCGGCTTCGTCGGCCTGGCGATGTTGGGGTTGCAGTTCGCGATCACGGCCCGCTTCGGTTCGGTGGCCGCCCCCTTCGGCATGGACGTGGTCATCCGCTTCCACCGGCTGATCTCGCTGGTGGCGTTCGCCTTCGTCCTCGCCCACCCGATCCTGCTGTTCGTCACCGATCCGGCGACGTTGGAGCTGCTGCGTTTCTGGGACGCGCCGTGGCGGGCCCGCTTCGGCCTGGCCTCCGTGGTGCTGCTCGTCGCGCTCGTGGTCACCAGCGTCTACCGCACCCGCCTGGGGCTGAGCTACGAGGTCTGGAAGGTCGCCCACGGCGTCCTGGCCGTCGCCATCGTCGCCACGGCGCTGCTGCACGTGCAGTTGGTCGGCTACTACGTCGCCACGGTCTGGAAGCAGGTGCTGTGGGTGCTGATGTCGGCCGCGCTGGTCGGTGTGCTCGGCTGGGTGCGCATCGTCAAGCCGGTGCTGCAGCTGCGTCAGCCGTGGGAGGTCGTGTCGGTCGAGCCCGAACGCGGCGACGCGTGGACGGTGACGTTGCGCCCGGTGGGTCACGACGGGCTGCGCGCCCTGCCGGGTCAGTACGCCTGGCTGATCGTGGACGGCACGCCGTTCTCGGCCGAGGAGCACCCCTACTCGCTGTCCGGCTCGACCGAGCGCGAGGACGGCCACGTGTCGTTCACCATCAAGGCGTTGGGCGACTGGAGTGCCCAGGCCGGGGACATCGAACCGGGCACGCGCGCCTACGTCGACGGCCCCTACGGGGTGTTCTCCCCCGACCGCAACGAGGCGCCGGGGTTCCTGTTCGTCGCGGGCGGGGTGGGCATCACGCCGTTCCTCGGCATCCTCCAGACGATGGCCGACCGCGGCGACCGCCGGCCGATCACGCTCGTCCACGCCGGCCCGACGCTCGACGAACTGATCGGTCTGGAACACGTCGAGTCCCTGCGCGACCAGCTGGACCTCGAGCTCGTGCTGGTGCTCGAGGAGCCGCCCGATGGCTGGGAGGGGGAGACCGGGCTGCCGGACGCGGACCTGCTCGACCGGGTCGCGCCCGACCGGCAGCGGACCCGCTGGCAGTACTTCGTGTGCGGTCCCCCGCCGATGCTCGACGCGGTGGAGGAGGCGCTCGAGCAACACGGCGTGCCGATGGAACAGATCCAGATCGAGCGTTTCGACCTCGCCTGACAACCGCCCGCGACGGCAAGGACCAACCGTGCGTCACCGCGCGACCGACCGACTCGTGCTCGGCATCACCGTGCTGTTGCTGCTGGCCAGCGTGGCGTTCGCGGCCTTCCAGAGCTGACGGCGCGACGGACACCGTCCGAGCGGCCTGGCGCGGCTATGCTCCCGGGCGCCTCGCGTGGGAGCGCGGAAACCGCACCAGCGCCACTCGCGCCCGTTTCGCCGAGAGGGAGACCATGGCCCGGGTCCAGCTGATGTCCGCCATGGCGTTCGACATCGACAAGCACGAGTCGACCGGGGTGGCCGACCCGGTCATCCGGGTCCTGGGCGAGTTGCCGGGCACGGCCCAGCCGTTCGGCATCCACCGGGTCTACAAGGGCTCGCAGGGCACCTACGAGGAGGTCCTGGTCCTCGTCGATCCCGACGGCACCGTGATCTGGGAGTCCGCACCCCGCTACGTCGAGTTGCGTGGGGCGATGTTCGAGGACCTGTTCCGCCGGCGTGTCGAGGAGCGGATCCCGATCACCTCCGGGGCCGAGCATGTCCTGGTGTTCTACCTCGACGGGGAGATCGCCGGCCGGATCCCGGTGTTCATCGACGCACCGGAGTCGGTCACCAGTGCCGGCGTCCTGCTCGAGGCGGCCGAGACCGCCCTGAAGAAGGGCTCGATCTGCTGGATCCGGATCCCCCAGCCCGACGGCAGCACGCTCTCGCGCCCGGCGTGGTACGTGCAGCAGGGCGCGAAGCTGTTCGTGGTCAAGGGGGAGACCGAGCAGCGACTGCCCAACCTCGAGCACAACGACGTGGTGAGCGTGGTGGTCAAGTCCAAGGAGATCAAGGCGACCATCGGGGAGCTGACCTGCGACGTGCGGGTGATCGGTGACGAGGAGGAGTTCGAGCGGATCGCGGCCCTCGGACTCGGGACGCGACTGAACCTGCCCGACGGCAACGCCGCCCTCGAGCGGTGGAAGCAGCACTGCACGGTCGTGGAGCTGACCCCGCGGGGCTGAGCACCCGCGGCTGCCCGCTGCTCGTCGCACGTGGCCGGCTGCTCGTCGATCGCGAGGTCAGCGACGCCGTCTGCGCCGGCGGCGCCACCACCAGCCGACGACCCCGAGCAGCAGCACACCCGCCACCGCCAGTCCGGCGACCACCGGGGGTGCGAGCACCGCGGGCGCGTCCGCCCGGGCGGTGACCAGGCGCGGTTCCCCGACCGGCAGCTCCCAGTGCAGGGTGCGCGCGACACCGGTGAGACCGAGCCAGCTGCCGCCCGTGACCTGCTCGGCGTCGTGCTCGGCGACGGCACCCGGCAGGGTGACCACCAGCCGGGCCCGGACCGCGTCGTCCACGAGCGCCGCGAGCTCGTCACCGGACGGACCGAGCGGTTCCCCGTCCTGCCGCGCCCCCGCGGTGGCGGGCGGACGCAGCCCCGCGACGCCGTCGAGCGTCGTCGCCCCGACCGCGTCGACCGTCAGGTCGAGATCGATCAGCAGCGCGGGATCGCCGTCGGACAGGCCGCTGCTCAGCTCGCGCAACGCATCGGTGAGGGCCTGCGGGTCGACGGCCCGGGTCGCGAGCCGGACCCGCTCCCCGCCGTCGTCGGTGAGCGTGCGCTCGACCTGCCAGTCGTCCACCTCGACGGCGACGGCCGACAGCTCGGCGAACGGGTCGACGGCGAGCGCGTCCAGTTCGGCCACCGCGTCGGGATCCAGGTACAGCTCCAGCCCCGCCGTGCCCGATCCGTCACGTTGGACGACGAGCTGACCGGTGACGTCGATCCGACAGCCCGCGGCGACCAGCACGACCAGCAGCAGCGGCAGCAGCGAGCGCAGGACACGACGGGGACCGGGAGCGGGCACGAAGGGGCCTCGGAGGACGGGCGAACGCGGGCGAGCAGGCAGCGGGCGAGGGTAGTCAGCCGACGCACGGACGGACTTCAGCCGTTGCGGTGACGGCCGACCCGGGGGGCGACCACACCTCGACAGGAGCTGCCCGTGTCCACGGATCTGCCGGCATCCGTGCCGGACGCCGCTGCGGCACCCGGCTGGCGTCGCCTGCGCATCGGCGAGGTGCTGGTCGAGGCCGGCGCGCTGACCGCCGACCAGGTCGCCCATGCGCTCCACCGCAAGGAGCCGGACGAACGCCTCGGTGACACCGTCGTCCGGCTGGGCATGTGCACGGAGGCCGACGTCGCCGACGCCGTCGCCAGCCGGCTCAACCTGCCCCGGGTCGACGTGCTGGTGACCCGCCCGACCCGCGAGGCGCTCGACCAGGTCCCGGTGGAGCTCGCCGAGCAGTTCGGCCTGCTGCCGCTGTCGTTCGACGGGGGAACACTCGTCGTCGCAACGGCGGACCCGAACCTCGAACGGCTCGACGACCTGCGGATCCTCACCCGGGCCCGGCACGTCCAGCCGGTGATCGCCGCGACCTCGGCGCTGCGTCTGGCGCGCCGGCAGGCCTACCGTGCCGAGCTGTCGCTGTCCGACCAGGCGAACGCACCCGAGCGCGAGGAGGCCGACGGCAGTGCGTCGGAGTCCAGTCCGGTCGTGCAGTTCGTCGAGTCGCTGGTGAGCGAGGCCCTCGTCGCACGGGCCAGCGACCTGCACCTCGAGCCCGACGTCGACGGGCTGCGGGTCCGCATGCGCGTCGACGGGTTGCTGCGCGACGTGACCCGCGTGCCGGCGCAGATCCGCGGCCAGGTGCTCTCGCGCATCAAGATCATGGCGCAGCTCGACATCGCCGAACGTCGTCTGCCCCAGGACGGTCGCGCGCTGGTGCGGACCGGCGCCGGTGACGTCGACCTGCGTGTGGCGACGATGCCGACCATGCACGGCGAGAAGGGGGTGCTGCGGTTGCTCGCCCGTGGGACCGACCGGGTGACGATCGGGGAGCTCGGCATGCACGCCGACGTCCGCGGCGGGTTCGTCGAGGCCCTGGCACGACCGCAGGGACTGGTGCTGGTCACCGGGCCGACCGGGTCGGGCAAGACCACGACCCTGTACGCCGGGCTGGCGGCCATCACCGACGAGACCCGCAACATCGTCACGCTCGAGGACCCGATCGAGTACGAGCTGCCGGGGATCAACCAGACCCAGGTCAACCCCCGCATCGGTTTCACGTTCGCCCGGGGGCTGCGACACATCCTGCGCCAGGACCCCGACGTGGTGCTCGTCGGGGAGATCCGCGACCAGGAGACCGCCCAGCTGGCCGTGGAGGCGGCGACCACCGGCCACCTGGTGCTCGCCACGCTGCACACCAACGACGCGCCGAGCTCCGTCGCCCGCCTGATCGATCTCGGCGCCGACCGGTTCCTGGTGTGCTCCTCGTTGCTCCAGGTCCTCGGGCAGCGCCTGGCACGCAAGATCTGCACCGGGTGCCCGGTCGTCGACGAGCCGACCGACGAGGTGCTGCGGCGGCTCGGCATCCCGCGCGCCGCCCTGGAGACCGCCTCGCCCCGCCGGGGTGCCGGCTGTCCCGCCTGCGAGTACACCGGGGAGCTCGGGCGGGTGTCGGTGACCGAGCTGCTGCGGATGACCCCGGCGCTGCGCCACCTGCTGGCCGGCGACGTCACCGAACACCAGATCGCGGTCGTGGGCCGTCGAGAGGGCATGCGCCCGCTGCGTGAGGACGCGTTGACGCGTGCGTGGCGCGGTGAGATCACCTTCGCCGAGGTGCTGCGCACGACGCCGGAACCGACCGCGACCCGGGCGGACGCCCAGGTCGCCTGACCCTCGTCCACGCCCGGTCGAGCCGGGAAACGGGCGACGGTACGCTGACACGGCGGGCTGCGGGCTCCTGCTCGACAGGTTCCCGGCCGTCCCGCCCCGTACCCGACGAAGGTGTCCGTCGTGCCCACGAAGGAGCAGGTCCTCGAGGTCCTCGCGACCGTCGACGACCCGGAGATCGACAAGCCCATCACCGAACTCGGCATGGTCGAGGAGGTGGTCATCGAGGGCAGCCGCGTCGGGGTGAAGATCAAGCTGACGGTCCCGGGCTGTCCGCTCAAGGACCGCATCACCCGCGACGTCACCAACGCGGTGCGCCAGCTGCCCGGCGTCGACGACGTCCAGGTCGCCTTCGGGTCGATGAACGACGACGAACGCTCGCAGTTGTCGGCCAACCTGCGCGCGGAACGCGGCGCCGCCAACCCGCAGATGGACATCGCCTTCGCGTCGGCCGACTCGCCGACGAAGGTGATCGCGGTCGCCTCCGGCAAGGGTGGTGTCGGCAAGTCCTCGGTCACGGTGAACCTCGCCGTCGCGCTGGCGCAGCAGGGCCACAGCGTCGGCGTGCTCGACGCCGACATCTGGGGCTACTCGATCCCGCGCATGCTCGGGGTCTCCGGGAAGCCGGTCGCGTTCGAGGGCATGGTGATGCCCCTGCAGGCGCACGGCTGCAAGGTCATCTCCATCGGGTTCTTCACCGATCCCGACCGCTCGGTGATCTGGCGCGGGCCGATGCTGCACCGGGCGCTGCAGCAGTTCCTCGGCGACGTCCACTGGGGTGAGCTCGACTTCCTGCTGTGCGACCTGCCGCCCGGCACGGGTGACATCGCCATCTCGCTGGCCCAGATGCTGCCGAACGCCGACATGGTGGTCGTGACCACCCCGCAGCAGGCGGCCCAGAAGGTCGCCCTGCGGGCCGGGAAGGCCACCGAGCAGACCGGCATGAAGGTCGCCGGTGTCATCGAGAACATGGCGACGTTCACCTGCCCCGACTGCGGCTCGACCCACGACGTGTTCGGCTCCGGCGGCGGGCAGGAGCTTGCCGACGCGCTCGACACGGACCTGCTGGGACGCATCCCGATCGACCCGCGCCTGCGCGAGGGCGGCGACGCCGGCCTGCCGCTGGTGCTGTCCAACCCGGACGTGCCCGCGTCCATCGCGGTGAAGCAGGTCGCCGAGCAGATCGCCTCGCGCAAGCGCTCGATCATCGGGCGTTCGCTGCCGCTGAGCGTGTCCTGACCCTCAGCGCTCCCGGCGGCGGGCCCACCGCCGCCGGGTCGACCGGACGGCGGCGTCGCTGAGCACGCCGACGCCCCAGCCGGCGACGACGTCGGTGAAGTGGTGCACGCCGACGTAGCAGCGCGACACGGCCACCGCGGCAGAGCCGAGGTGCAGCCACCGTCGCCGCCCCCGGCCGACGTGGGGCACCAGGGCGGCCGCCATGGCGCTGGCGACGGCGACGTGCCCGCTCGGCCAGGACGAGCCGGCCGGGACGGCCACCAGCCGGTCGGCGCCCTCCACGACGTAGGGACGCTCCCGGCCGATCAGGGGCTTGGTCCCCTGCGCGCCCCCCCACGCCGCGAGGCCGGCCAACGCCACGTCGACGGCCGCGCGACGTCGGCCGGTCGCCGCCAGCACCGCCGCGCAGCCGGCCAGGCCGTACACCGACCCGAGGTCGGTCCCCGCGGCGACCAGCACGTCGATCCGCCGGCCGAGCGGATAGGCCAGCGCCTTGGCCGCACGCCGGTCGAGGGCCGCGGAGCGTCCTGAACGCACGGCGGCGTAGGACGCCACGACGGTTCCCACCGCGGCCGCCTGGGTCCGCCGACCGACCGGCGGGGTCGGCAGGGGTGCACGGCGCCGCATCCTCACGTCGCCTCCGGGTCGAAGGGTGGCGGATCGTCGTCGGCACGGGGCGTCGGGCCGGCGCCACCCCCACCCGGGCGCTGCCCGCTGCCCGCGAGCGCGTCCCCGAACGGCCGGGTGATCGCCCGACGGGTCTCGTCCAGTTCCCGGCTCACGCCGCGGATCTCCCGGTCGAGGTCCTCGAGATCGGCCGCCCGCTTGAACTCGGTCAGGCCACGTTGGGTCTCCGAGCGCAGCCGCGCGAGCAGCTTCGCCCCGTTGCGCGCCAGCTCCGGCAACTTGTCGGGCCCGAACACGAGCAGGGCGACGACGGCGATGACGAGCAGCTCCTGCGGACCCGGCACGGTGGAGGTCCCTCGTCGGCGTGGTCGGCGGAATCAGCGGAGATCGGCCCGCAGGCTAGCCGCCCCGACCCGGACGGGTCAGCGGGGACGTTCACCCAGGGTCACTGCGACGGTGAGCTCCTCGCCGTCGCGGATCAGGCCGAGGTCGATGGCCTCGCCGGGCTGACGACGCCGGACCTCGGCGACCAGTTCGGACATCGTCGCCAGCGGTTCACCGTCCACCTCGACGATGATGTCCCCCGGCCGGATCCCGGCCTCGGCGGCGCCGGTGTCGTCCTGCACGGCGTCGACCAGCGCACCGCGGGGCGCGGCGAGCCCGAACTCCTCGGCGGTCTCGGGTGACACGTCGATCCCGGAGATCCCCAGCAGCGGGTGGCGCACGAAGCCGTCCTGGATCAGCTGGTCGGCGGACACGACCGCCTGCTCGGCGGACACCGCGAAACCGACGCCCTGGCTCGCCCCGGTGCGGGTCAGGATGGCGGTGTTGATGCCCACGAGCCGTCCCCGTGCGTCGACCAGGGCCCCGCCGGAGTTGCCGGGGTTGATCGCGGCGTCGGTCTGGATGACCGACGGGATCACCAGCGCGGCGTTGTCCTGCTCGTCGACCCGGATCTCCCGATTGAGCGCCGAGATGATGCCGGAGGTGACCGAGGCGTCGAGGCCGAAGGGCGATCCGATCGCGACGACCTGTTCACCGACGATCAGCGGGTCGTCGACCGCGTCGCGCAGGTTGACCGCCGGCAGGTCGGTGCGATCGACGAGCAGGACCGCGAGGTCGTTGAGCTGGTCGCTGCCGATGATCTGCGCGTCGAGGACGTCACCGTTGGACAACCGCACGCGGACGTCCGAGGCACCCTCGACGACGTGGTGGTTGGTGAGGATGTAGCCGTCGGAGCGGTAGATGACCCCCGACCCGAGCGCCGGCGCGGCGTTGATCGTGGCACCACCGGGCGTGACGGGCACGTCGATGGTGACCACGGACGGGGTCACGGCCTGCGCCACGGCCGGGACGACCGCGCCGAAGTCCCCGTCCACCTCGATGGCCGGGGCCGAGACCGGACTGGGACCGGTGTCCCCGCCGGGGACGACCAACGCGAGCGTCGCCGCCGTGCCGATGGCGGCACCCAGCACACCACCCACCAGGGCACCGAGCAGTCCTCCCCGACTCCGCCGGGGCTCGGGGGCGTCCACCGTGCCCGTGGTGTCGGGCGGGCGCACCGACCCGACCGGGGATCCGGGACCGGCACTCGACTCGTCCCAGCCGGACGGCGGCGGCTGCGGGAAGCGGGCGATCGGTTCGGTGGCCGATGTCAGCGGCGGGGTCGTCCGCTGGTCCGAGCCGGCTCCCGCCCCGGAAACGACGGCGGACGACCCGGTCGCCTCGGCGGACCCCGGGATGACGTCCGTCGACGCACGGGCGGCGCCGGGGTCCCCGAAGGACACCGGGGTGTCCCCACTGCGCCAGGGGCGCCGCCATTCCTCGCGGTCGTAGCTCACGTCTCGCTCCGCTCGAGCGGCCACAGCCAGCTCGTCATCCGCCCCACGCCGCGGGCCAACCGGCGCAGCATGCTGGGTGGGGGGTCGTTGGGCAAACCGGCCACGACGGTCAACAGTTCGTCGACGGGGGCGTCCGTGATGGCCGTGAACGTCCGGTCGTTGCCCCGCCAGATCACCCGCCGGGGCTCGGAGCCGGGCAACCGCCAGACCGTCACGCCGTCGGGTCCGACCAGCATGGGCGCCTCCTCGACGGCCCGCGGGGACAGCCGCCCCTGCTGCTCGAACACCGAGAGGGTATAGAGCCCGTCGTCGTAGACCAGGTGCAGGGTGGGCACGCTGGCCTCGGGACGCTCGAAGCCGCCGACGAGCTCGTAGCCGTCGGGCAGGCGCGCCGGTGCCACGAAGCCCGCACGGCGCAACGCCACGAGATCGGCCGGCGCGAGCGCGTAGGCCTCGACGTCCAGTCCCTCCGGGTCCGGTGCCACCACCTGGGCGTCGACCACCTCGAGGTCGGTGTAGGCCACCACGCGGAGCGGTTCACCGTCGACCGTGAAGGTCTCGCGCCGCACGATCAGATCGGTGTCGAGGTCGAGGTACACCACCTCGCGGTCGCGCTCCCGTCCGTGCTCACGCAGCCGCACCACGCGCGCCGGTCCCGTGTCGAGCGTGACCGGTTCGTCCAGGACCTGCACGGTGTACTTGCCGGCGAGCCGGTCGAGGTCGATGGCCGAGCCGCGCTCCATCCCCCCCAACCGCAGCAGCGTCCCCGACGAGCGCAGGAACGCTTCCTCCCCGACCCGGCCGACCTCCCAGCCGTCGGCCTTGGCGACCGTCAGACCCCCGTCGACGCCGCGGGTCACCTGGACCTCGGTGAGCTGTGGGCCCTCGCGGCTGAACGAGGCGACCAGCAGCCGGCCGGTGTGCGGCACCTCCCTGGCTGCGGCGATCCCCCGCTCCAGCCAGGCCACGGCATCGCGGTCGCCGTCCCCGGTGGCCTGCGCCCCGATGGCCTGCGCCCCGATGGCCTGCGCCGCGGTGGCCGGTACCTCGGCAACGGCGGCGGCCGCCGGCGCGGACCCGAGCAGGACGCACACCAGGCCGCCTGCGGACAGCCGGACCCTCACGAGCCGTCGAGCCCGAACGGTGCCGGCAGCGGGCCGTCACCGGTGCGCGCGAGGTGGTCGATCAGGAACAGTTCGGCCGGGGGGACGACCTCGCCGGTGTCCTCCCCGACGAGATAGGCGAGACCGAACAACGCCATGGTCGCGGCGACCCCCGCCGAGGCGAGCCGCAGGCCGCGCGAGACCTGGTGCACGACACCCGGACGCTCGAGCTGGCCGACCGCGACCAGCGGGGCCGGCGTGGCGCCCCACCGCCGCAGCGCGTCGCGGGTACGCCGCAGCGCCTCGAGCTCGTGCAGACAGGTCGGGCAGTCGGCGAGGTGGCGCGTCACGGCCATCGCCCGGGACTCGTCCAGTTCGTCGTCGAGGAACGCCGAGATGCGGTCACCGCTGACGTGCTTCTCAGCCACGGTCGTCCTCCGCCGCCTCGGCCTCCGCCTCGAGTGCGCTGCGCAGGGCCTTGCGGCCCCGGTGGATGCGGCTGCGCACCGTGCCGATCGGCCAGTCGAGCGCGTCGGAGATCTCCTCGTAGCTCAGGCCCTGGACGTCACAGAGCACCACGGCGGTCCGGAACGAGGCCGGCAGGTCGTCGAGGGCCGTCTCGAGGTCGCTGCGCAACACGCCGGCCTCGAGCGTCTCGGCAGGGCCCGGTTCCGACTCGCTGGGCTGCTTCCACTCCTCGTCGGGCAGCGGCTCGAGCCGCACGCGCGTGTGGCGTCGGACCCGGTCCAGGAACAGGTTCTTCGTGATCCGGTACAGCCACCCCTCGAACGTGCCCGGCTGGTAGCGGTCGAGGTTGCGGTAGACGCGGACGAAGACGTCCTGCGCGAGGTCGCGTGCCTCGTCCCGGTCACCGGTGAGCCGGTACGCCATCGTGTAGACCATCTCGCCGTACTCCTCGGCGATCTGGTCCCAGTCGGGCACCGCCCCGACCAGTCGCGGGTAGTGCTCGAGGGTGCCCGGCGCGCTCGTCGGCGCGCCCCGACGAACGGTGTCGTCGCGCAGGTCGGGCGGCGAAGCGAAGGAACGCTGGGGCAAGGTGCTCCCGGACATCGACGGAGGTACCGGACGAGCCAGCGGCGAGGATAACCCCCGTCTGCCGCCGCTCGGGCCCGATGGGCCTGTCGGCGCACACGTTCCGGCCGCCGGCGCCGGTACGCCCGACGCGCGCCACGGTCAGAAGAAGCGCACCTTCGCCGCGAACTCGGCCGCGGGCGCGAGGATGACGGCCAGGTAGTACATGCCCGTCGACGCCTGGATGCTGCGCCCCCCCTCGCGGGCGAGCTTGAGGTTGAACCCGGCGATCAGGGCGATGAGCGCCAGCACACCGATCCCGAGGGTCAGCGTCATGGAGCCGATGCGCAGGATCGGCGAGAACGTCTGGGCGCAGGCCTGGAAGGCCGCACCGGTCAGGTCCTCGCAGGGAGCGGGATTGCGTCCCGACAGCAGCACGGAGACCAGCCCGGCGACGACGGCGGCGATGTTCGTCCAGGCCATCACGACCATGTAGCGGTTCGTCAGCCGGCGTTCGACCAGGTACCAGTGCCCGAGCACCATCCCGGCCCAGATCCCGCCGAGCAGCAGCGAGCCGAGCAGCAGCTCCGCGACGCCCTGCGGCAGGCCCCCGGCACCGTCGCGGGCGGCACGGATCGCGGCCAGGGGCACGAACGAGGCCAGCCCGGCGAGCGTCCCCGCGCCGCCGACGAGCCGGGCGAGGACCGCCGGGGCCGGCACGACCAGCAGCAGTGCCGCCAGACCGGACGCGATCGCGAGCACCAGCAGCAACGTCAGCGCGAGCTGACCGTCGGACGCCGACGCCGTCGACTCCAGCGTGCGCACCGGAGCCCGCAGCGACCCCCAGGCCCCCCAGGCCAGCAACGCGACCAGCGCGGCGCTGAGCACCTCGTAGCCATGGCGCACGGCGCCCCAGGTGGGGAAGAACCAGACCAGGGCGCTGCCGCCGACGGCGGTCATGGCCAGGACCAGCGCGAGGATCGCGGCAGGGGCCTCCACGGCGAGCACTCCTCCAGCAGCAGGGTGCCACGACCACACACGCGGGAGCGGGCGGCGGGCGCGAACAGGATGCGACCCGCCACGGGCCGCGGCGCGCAGCCTGCCAGCCGGGCCCCGGTCGTGCCCAATGGGGGCGGCCGCGCGTGCGGCACCCGCGACCCCGAGCGGTCACGGGCGGCGCCCGGAGCCCGCCCGCGTACCGCCCTCGGCGAGGGCTCAGCCCTCCCCGTCGCCGCCGGTGTCCGCGTCGACGTCGATGTCGACCTCGTCGGGCACCTGCACCTCCGTGCCCCCACCGCCGTCGTCGCCACCGCCGAACGGGTTGCCGAACAACCACACCAGCAGCGCGACGATCACGACGATGCCGAGCAGCACGGCGATCACCGTGCCGGCACCGCCACCACCGCCACCGTTGGTCACGATGACCTCGCGCTCACGCGCCGGCGGCTGCTGCTCGGGATCGTTGGGTGGCTGCGCCATGACGACTCCTCCTGGTTCGGGAAGGCTGGTCGGGCTCTCGCTGCCTCGCCGCGGGTCGATGCCCGCCCCCGTGCCGGCGGTGCGCCGGTCAGGATGCGACTCCCCGACCCGGCCACGGCCGGCCGATGGACCGGCCGAACCGCCGCACGTGCGGATCCGGGTGGCTGTCCGGCCACCCCGGCCCCATCCGTGCGGCCGGTGGACGAACGACGCCGAACTCCCCGACATCCGTTGCGGCGGCGGGCGTGCGGTCGACAGGTACGCTCGACCGGTCCGGGCCGTCGGCCCCTCGACGGCGGACTCGCTCGCCGACGCCGCCTGGCACGCCGCCTGCGACGTCGCCCGTGGCCGCCGTCCTGCCACCATCCGTCTCCCGCGAACGCCTGCGGTCTCCCGCCTGCTGTCTACGAGTGAGGACGCATCATGGGTCGCTGTGACCCCGGCCTGAAGCTCAAGCGCGAGCTGACCGTCACCGAGGAACACACCGCCGCCGAGCTCGGCTCCGGCGACGTCCCGCTGCTCGGGACGCCGGCGCTGCTGGCGCTGGCCGAGAGCGCCTGCGTGCAGGCCATCTGCGAGGACCTGCCCGAGGGGCAGACCTCGGTGGGCGCCTGGGCCGAGGTCGAGCACCTGCGTGCCACCCCCGTGGGGCGCACCGTCCGCGCCAGCGCGACCCTGATCGGGCACCACGGGCGCCGCCTCGAGTTCAACGTCCTGGTCGAGGACGAGGGCGAGCCGGTGGCCCGGATCCGCCATCGCCGCGTGCTCGTCGACCGCGAGCGTTTCCTGGCCAAGGTCCAGCGCACCACCGCCGCCACCACGGCCTGACCACGCGCCGCGCGTCGGCTCGCGTCGGCACGTGTCCGGGGCCGGTCATCCCACGTAGCGCCAGGCACCGGCGTGGGTCCGCCAGGTCCGTCGCGCGTCGCTGGGCTCGCCGAGCTCCCCGTCGACGTCGTCACGCAGGTCGTGCCCCTGCACGCTGACCTCGCGGCCACGGGCGAGCAGCACGTCGTCGCGCTCGAGATGGGTGCCGCGCTGCAACGCCAGGCCGAAGGCCGCCCGCTCGAGCGGCCCGGTCGCCTGCACCACGACCACGTCGAGGAGCCCGTCGGTCGGGTCGGCGTCCGGGGCGACCCGGGCGCCTCCGCCGAAGCTGGTGCCGTTGCAGACCGCGACCAGCAACGTCGGCCCGTCGCTGAGACGTCGGCCGTCGACCACCACCTCGACCGGCTCGCTGGTCTCGGTCACCCCGGCCAGCAGCGCACCGACGGGGTAGGCGAGCCCGGACAGCGAGGACTTCAGGGCGTCGGCCCTGGCCGCCGCCGTCGCCCCGAGCCCCAGGTGCAGGGCGTTGACACAGGCGCGCCCGCCGTCCTCGACCAGCAGGTCCATCGGTCGTGGGACGGCAGCGAGCAGGTGGCGCGCCGCCGCCGCCGGGTCCTCGAGCGGCACGCCCAGGGCACGGGCGAAGTCGTTCCCGGTCCCCAACGGCAGCAGTCCGACCGGGATGTCGCGTCGGTCGGTCGCGTGCAGACGGCCGACCGCGACGTGCAACGACCCGTCGCCGCCGCACACCACCAGCGTGCGCCCGTCCAGGTCGTCGAGCACCCCGTCGACGTCCGACTCGCGCTCGCAGGCGCGGACCTCGACCTCGGCACCGGCCCCGGTCAGGACCTCGCCGGCGGCGTCGACCGCCGACTCCTGGGCGCTGCCCGCCGCGGCGTTGACGAGCAGCACGTACCCCCCGCCCACCGCACCGGCCGCGGCGTTCATCCGGCCCGCAACCAGCGCAGCAGCGTCCGCACCGGCACGCCCGTCGCCCCCTTGGTGTGGTAGCCGCTCGCCTCGTCGGTCCAGGCGACCCCGGCGATGTCGAGGTGGGCCCACGGGATGCCCTCACCGACGAACCGGTGCAGGAACAGCCCGGCGAAGATCGTGCCGGCGGAGCGGCTGCCGGAGTTGCGCAGGTCGGCGATGGCACCCTCGAGCCGCTCGCCGTACTGCTCGTTCGCCAGCGGCAGCCGCCAGAACGGCTCGCCGCTGTGGGCCGACGCGTCGAGCAGTCGCTCGGCGAGCGTGTCGTCGGACGCCATCAGCACGCCGATGCGTTCACCGAGTGCGACGACCGCCGCACCGGTGAGCGTCGCGACGTCCACGATCGCGTCGGGCTGCAGCTCTGAGGCGTGCACCAGCGCGTCGCCGAGCACCAGGCGGCCCTCGGCGTCGGTGTTGATCACCTCGACGGTGGTCCCGCCCTTCATGGTGAGCACGTCGCTGACACGGGTCGCGGTGCCCGAGGGCATGTTCTCGGCCAGCGCCAGCAGACCGGTCACCTTCACCGGCAGTCGCAGTTCGGCGGCGGCACGCACGACCGCGGCGACCGTGGCCGCCCCGGCCATGTCCATCTTCATGGTCTCCATCGACTCGGACGGCTTGAGCGAGATGCCCCCGGTGTCGAAGGTGATGCCCTTGCCGACCAGCGCCACCGAGCGCTCGGCGCCGTCGGGCTCGTAGGTGAGCTCCACCAGCCGCGGCGGCTCCGACGACCCCCGCCCGACCCCGAGGATGCCGCCGTAGCCACCCTCGACCAGCGCCTGCTCGTCGAGGATCCGGACCCGGACGTCGGTGCCCGCGAAGGCCTCCGCGACCCGATCGGCCAGCGCCGGCGGGCGCTTGTCCTGCGGCGGCGTGTTCACCAGGTCGCGCGCGAAGCGGGTCGCCCCCGCCACGGCCTCGGCCTCGTGCACCGCCGTGCGCGCCGCCTCGACGTCGGCGACCTGCAACGTCACCGACTCGAGCTGGTGGGCCGCGGGCGCCGAGCGGTAGGCCGAGAACCGGTAGCTGCCGAGCAGCAACCCTTCGACGACGGCGGCGACCGCGTCGCCGGCGTCGGCGTCGGTCACGGCCCCTGGCAGGTCGGTGGCCAGGGACTCGATCCGCTCGGCGGCGCCGGCGACGGCCGCGGCGGCGCGGCGCAACTGGTCGGTACCGGCCCGCTCCACCGGCCCGAGACCGACCACGACGACCGTCGCGGCGGCGACCGCGCCCCGCGTCGGCACGCGTGCCAGCTCACCCGGGCCGGCCCGGAAGCCGACGGCGGACAGCTCGGCGGTCAGGTCGACGCCCAGCGCCTCGCCGAGTTGCGCGGCGGCACCGGCCAGGACGGGCGGCGCCTGGTCGCCCTCGCCGGCGAAGGCGGCGACGGCCAGCAGGGCGGCGTCGCTGCTGGCGAGTGGTTCGGCGGTGACGTCCACGCGGGGCACGGGCTCTCCTGGACAGGTCGGGGGTCGGCCTGCGCGAGCCTAGTGACCCGCGCGCGCCCCTACGATGGGCACATGGACGCCACGCCTCCCGATGCACCCGACACGCCCGGTCCGGCCGCCGACCCCGCGGTGTTGCCGGTCGACCTGCGCGACTACGTCCGCTTCCGCGACGCAGCGGCCACCCGCGTGCGCGTGTTCGCGACACCGCGGCTCGCCCTCGACCTGTGGTGTCTGCAGCCACAGCAGGCGACCGGCGTCCTGCACGATCCCGAGCGCGACACGAGCTACACCGTGGTCGGTGGTCGATCGTGGTTCGTGACCGACGAGGGCGAGATCGGCCTGGACCCGATGGGTGCCCTGCTCGTCCGTGCCGGCACCGTCCACGGGATCGACAACCGGGCCCCCGATCCGCTGATCGTGCTGGCCGTCACCTCCCCGCCCGATCCGACGCCTCCCGACGTCCCCGAGGCCGACGACGGTCTGGCGATCCGCTACGACGAGGCCGCGCCCGGGCCGTTGCGCCGCGCGCTGACGCGCTTCCTCGGCGGCGACTGACGTCCCGCTCGGATCCCTCGGTCGGCGCGTCGACCGCGAGCGGCGCGGTTGATCGTTCGTCGGTGGCGTCCGGCCGACCCGACCGCTTGCCTCGGTGTCGCCGTTTCCCACGGCAGCCATCCCGACGGAGGACCGAACCCACGATGCACGACGCCGAGCACGCCCTGATCATTCCCGACGACGACCTCGGGATCGACCGCGACGACGACGGCGGCGGCGGTTCCGGTTGGGCCGGCCGCCTGCTGTGGCTCGCCATCGGTGCCGTGCTCGGCGCCGTGGCGACCTACTTCGCCGACCCGGACCGTGGCAACGCCCGCCGGGCGGAGCTCGCACAACGCGCCTCCTCCACCGGCCGGGACCTGCAGGAGCAGGCCGTCGACCAGGGGCGCGACCTCGCCCAGCGTTCGGTCGGTGCGGCGATCGATGCCGTGCCCGAGGTGAGCGACCCCTCCGACGAGAAGCTGCACGAACGGGTCCGCGCCCAGGCCATCGGTCCGGCCGACGCCGCGACCGCCAAGCTCGTCACCACCGTCCGTGACGGCGTGGTGGAGGTCCGGGGGCAGGTCGACACCGACACCCAGCGGCGGGAACTGCTGCAGCGGGTCGCGGACGTCGACGGCGTCCGGGAGGTCGTCGACCTCACGCACCTGCCGCACGAGCCGGCCCCCACGCGCAGCTGACGGACGCCCGGTCCGACGCTCCGGGCGGGCACCGTCCCGGAGCGTCGGCGTGGTGCGGTTCGGTCAGCGCGCAGCCGCGTCCGCGCCCGGTGGGTCCGACTCGGCCAGCGCGGCCAGCCGGGCCAGACTCCGCCCGAAGATGCGTCGCAGCACCGGCAGCACGAGCGTCGAGGCGCCCCACTCGCCCAGCCGGCCCAGCGGCGGATCGATCTGTTCCCACCAGGTCACCCGGGTGACGTCCTCGCCGAGCGGGGTCAGCACGAACGCGCCCGTCCCGGTGATGATCGAGCCGAGGTGGGTGACCTCGAGATAGCCCGGCGCCTCCCAGCCGGTGACCCGCATCACGTCCTGCACGGTCACCCCGAGCAGGTTGGTGGGGCAGCGCAGGGTCACCCCCACGCCCTCGCGCGCCGGCGTGAGGACCTCGACCGCCTTGGCGTCGAGCATCCAGTCCGGTTGGCGCTCCCACGTCGTGAGCACGTCCCAGACCCGGGCGCGGGGTGCCGCCACGTCCTGGACCACCTCGAGCCGCATCGGACCTCCTGCCTGCCGGTCGTGACCGGGGTTCGGACCCTACGCCGTCCGCGATGGGTCGCGGGGTCCGACCCGCCACGGTGACCGGCGTCCGGACGGGGCGGGCGGGCGGGCCGATCACGGCGACGGCGGTCCCCCATTAGGCTTCGCTCGCCATCGGCGCCCGACCCGGCGCCACGGTCCGGCACCGCCGGACCGCATCCCCGCCCGCTCGGGCGCGCGCCAGGCGGCGCCGCGACCAGGGCACCCGACCTCCAAGGACCGGCCCATGTTCGCCGACATCGACGGCAACACCATCCAGTACAACAGCTACGGCGAGGGCCCACCCGTCGTGTTCGTCCACGGTCTCGGCGGCAGCGCCAACGTCTGGCACGGCGTCATGCAGGCCATGAAGCAGCACCACCACTGCATCGCCCTCGACCTCCGCGGTCACGGCCGCAGCCAGGGCCGCGGCAAGTTCTCCGTGGAGGGCTGGGCCAAGGACGTGCACAAGCTCATCCGCCACCTCGAGTTGCCCGCGGTGACGCTCGTCGGCCACTCGCTGGGCACGCTGATCGTCCAGCACCTCGCCCAGACCTCGCCCGAGACCTGCGACCAGCTCGTGCTCGTCGGCGGGATCTCCTACTTCCAGCCCCCCACCGCCGACGCCTACCGCGAGCGCGCCGAACTGGTGGAGAAGGACGGTCTCGACCCGCTGGTCGACGCCTGGCTGGAGGGCGCCGTCTCCCCCCAGTCGCACGCCACGCACGGCGGCACCGTCGGGCTGCTGCGCGAACTGTTCCTGCGCAACGAGCCGCAGAGCTACGCCAAGTCCTGCCGTGCCCTGGCCGACGCCCCCAAGATCCGCCGCGACGAGATCGGCCAGCCGACGCTGGTCGTCACGGGCGCCCACGACCGCTCCACCCCGCTGGCCATGGCGGAGGAGCTCAAGGCCTCGATCCCGGTCAGCCGCGTCAAGGTGCTGCCCGACGTCGGCCACTGGTCACCGGTCGAGTCCCCCGGCGCCGTCGCCGCCGCCGTCCTCGAGTTCCTCACCTGATCGATCCCATCCACCACCCCCATCGTCTCGCTCGCTCCGCTCGCTCGTTGCCCCACCTGATCGATCCCATCCACCACCCCCATCGTCTCGCTCGCTCCGCTCGCTCGTTGCCCCACCTGATCGATCCCACCCACCTCCCCGATCGTCTCGCTCGCTCCGCTCGCCTGACGTCAGGGGCTCGTCGAGGGTCGCGACCAGCAGGACCGCGGCGGACACGACCGCCGTCGCGGCGGCGACGAACCACGTGAGCACGGTGGGCCTTCCGTTGCGGTCGGGCGCGCCGGCCTCCCGCGGAGCACCGCCGTGACGCTACTCGCCTTCCCCGCGCTCGACGAGGCGCCGCACGTGGCGCGCCTCGCGGCCTTCGCCGCCGACGCCGTCGCCGCCGGGGTCGTGGACCGGGCACTGCTGCTCGACGGTGGCTCCCGCGACGGCACCCCGCAGCTCGCGGCCCGGCACGGCCTGGAGGTCGTCGACGCGCGGGCGCTGACCGGTGGACGGGCACTGCGCGGCAAGGGCGACGCCGTCGCCGCGCTGCTGCGGACGACCGACCACGACCGGCTGGTGCTGCTCGACGCCGACGTCGAGGGGCTGGCCACCGCCAGCGTGACCCGGTTGCTCGCGGCGCTCACCCGGCCGGTCGCGCTGGTCAAGGGGGTGTGCCGGCGTCTGGATCCCGCGACCGGCACCGTGCGCTCCGGCCGTGTCAGCGAACTCGTCGCCCGGCCCGCCCTCGAACTCCTCGGCAGCCGGCTGGCCGGCCTGCGCGATCCCCTCTCCGGTCAGGTCGCCGTGCACGTTCCCTCCGTCCGCGACCTCGACCTGCACCCCGGCTACGGGCTGGAGCTGTCGATGCTGCTCGCCCTCGAACAGCGCCACGGCGCCGGGGCCGTTGCCGAGGTGGACCTCGAACCGATCGCCCACCGGCACAAGGACGTCGACGAACTGGCCGTCGTCGCCCGTGAGGTCCTGGCGGTCGCGCTGGGCGCCGCAGCCGCGCGCGGGGCATCCTGGCGCCCCGACCCGGACCCGGAGCGACCGTGAACCCGCGCCTGATGGGGATCGTCAACCTCAATCCCGATTCGTTCTCCACCGCGGGCGAGGAGGTCGACGACGCCACCGCCCGCGCGTTGCGGCTGGTCGACACCGGCGCCGAGGTGATCGACCTCGGCGCACAGAGCGCCTCGCCGAGCACGCCGGTCGTCCCGGCCGAGGACGAGCTCGCGGTGCTGACCCCGGTGGTCACCGAGCTGGCCGCCCGCGGCGTGACGGTCAGTGTCGACACCTACAAGCCGGCCGTGGCCGCCGGCGTCGTCGCCGCCGGCGCCCGCCTCGTCAACGACTACTCCGGCAGCGACGACGCCGAGATGCTCGAGGTCGTGGCCGGCACCGACGCGCAGTTCGTGCTCACCCACAACATCGGGCCGGTGAAGCAACGACTCACCGACCCCAACCTCTACGACGACGTGGTGCTCGAGGTCGGGGACTGGTTCGCCCGGCAACTCGAGCGACTGGCCGCGCACGGCGTCGCGCCCGAACGCGTCGTGCTCGACCCCGGCATCGACCTGTCCAAGACCCCGGCACAGACCGTCGCGGTCCTCGCCGGCCTGCCCGACCTGCGCGCCAGGTTCTCCAACCCCCTGCTCGTGGCGATCTCCCGCAAGGACTTCATCGGCACGATCGCCCGGGCGGTCCCCCACGAGCGCGGTCCCGGCACGCTCGCCGCCCTGGTCCCGCTGGTGCGGATCGACGACACCATCGCCCGGGTCCACGACGTCGCGGCCGCGCGGCAGTTCCTCGACGTGCTCGGCGTGCTCGAGGGCCGAGCGACCCTCGACCGCGACGCGGTGCTCGACCCGGCGCTGTACCGCTCCGACGGTCGCAGCGGCGGCACCGGTGCTGCCGCAGCCGCGGGGTCCTGAGCACCTGCGCCGTCTCTCACGCGCCGACGGGCCGAGCCGGCGTCGTCGCACGGGTACCTGCGCACGCGGATGTCGGCGTTCCCACCGCCACCCGGCATGCTGCGTACACCCGTACGAAGGTCCAGGGAATGCGCGTCCGTGCCCCCCTCGTCGGCGTCGCCCTGCTGGCCGGCGCCTGCGCGTCCACGCCCGCCGACCCCGAGGTGGTCGCGGCGGCCGACGAGGCGACGACCGAGCCCGCCCCGTCGGCCCCACTGACGCTCGCGTTCGTGGGCGACATCCACTTCGCCGACCAGCTCGGCGGAATCGCCGCCACGGACCCGGGGGCGGTGCTCGCCGGGGTCAGGGCCGCCTGGGCCGATGCCGACCTCGTCATCGGCAACCTCGAGACGGCCGTCACCGAGGGCGGCACCCCGGAACCCAAGCAGTTCACCTTCCGCACCCCGGCGACGTCGCTCGCAGCGCTGTCGAGCGCCGGGATCGACGCGGTGTCGTTGGCGAACAACCACGCCGGCGACTACGGCGCGGACGGACTCCGCGACACCCTGGCCGCCGCCGACGGCAGCGGACTCGCCTTCGTCGGGATCGGCGCCGACGAGCGCCAGGCCGCCGGACCGGTCTGGTTCGAGCGGCACGGGTGGGACGTCGCCGTCCTCGCCGCCACCGACGTCCTCGACTCGTTCGCGCAGGAGACCTGGGTCGCCGGTGACGGGCGGACGGGCATCGCCTCGGTGAAGGAGCCGTACACCGACCACTTCGTGGAGCAGGTCGCCACGACGGCGGCCGAGGCCGACCTGACGCTCGTCTACCTGCACTGGGGTCGCGAGAAGGACACCTGTCCCACCGACCGTCAGCGCGAGCTCGCGCAGCGGCTCGCGCAGGCCGGCGCCGACGTCGTGGTCGGCACGCACGCCCACCGCGTGCAGGGCGGCGGCCGGTCCCCCGACGGCGCACTGGTGCACTACGGGCTCGGCAACTTCGTGTTCGACACGCCGCCCGGCGAGGGCGAGCACGCCGGCGTCTACGTCGTCGAGGTCGCGCTCGACGGCACCACGATCGACCGGTGGCTGCCCGTGCGTCTCGACGGTGGTCTGCCGGTCCTGCTCGAGGGCCAGCAGGCCGCGGCGGGCGCCGAGCGCTACGCGGCCGCCGTCGCCTGCACCGACCTGCTCAGCCGACCGTGATGCCGCGCACCGCCACCTCGACGGCCAGGCAGCGGTCCTCGACGTAGTCCATCCCGGCCTGTTCGGCCACGGTGCGGGCCTCGGACGACCGCAGGCCCGTCTGCAGCCACAGCGCGGGAGCACCGATCGCGGCGGCCTCGCGGGCCACCTGCGGCGTGTGCTCGACGCGACGGAAGACGTCGACCAGGTCCACGGGGGCGTCGAGCTCCGCGAGACTCGCCACCGCGGGCGTACCGAGCACCTCCCCGACCCGGGGATTGACCGGCACGAGCTCGTAGCCGGCCTGGAGCAATCGCCGCATCACGCCGTGGCTGGGACGCGACGGGTCGTCGGACGCACCCACCACGGCGATGCGTCGGGTCCGGCGCAGCAGCTCGTCGATGCCGGCGTCGTCGGTGACGTCCACGGGGCGACCTCCTCGTGTGGGACCGGACAGGCTACGGTGCGACGAGCCGCGCACCCCCGGGAGGATGGCCGCATGGCACGTGTCGGTATGCCCCGCAAGTGGGTGTTCGTGTGCATCAACGAGCGACCGCAGGAGCACCCGCGACCGTCGTGCCTCCGCCGGGGTGCGGCCGACGTGTTCGAGGCCATGCGCGAGGAGACCGGCCGGCAGGGACTCGTCGACGTCAAGGTGGTCGCCTCCGGCTGCCTCGAGCCCTGCATGGTCGGACCCGGCATCTACGTGGCCCCCGACGACGTCTGGTACGGCGGCGTGACCGTCGAGGACGTCCCGCGGATCGTCGAGGAGCATCTCGCCGGCGACCGTCCGGTGGAATTCCTGCGCATCGGCCGGGAGGAGTTCGCACTCTCTCCGCTGCAGGGCCGCACCGATCTCCCGCCGGGCATGATCCCTCCGGCCTGACACGACCGACGCACGCCGACCGCTCGTCGGTCTGCGGTGACCGCGCCACCACGCTGCGTCAGCGGCCGGAAATGCCGCCTTCCCCGCGGGTGTCCGTACCCTTGACGCGGCACGTCCAGAGGCGGGACGCCGGCGAGAACGCCGCTCTCCCGCCCTCGACGACGGCATCGACGGCACGTGACCCGTGCGTCGTTGCCAGCGCCCGCACCCGAGACGCTCGCGACGCCACCCGTCCGCCCGCGCAGGAGGGAGCCGTTCCCCGTGATCGACCATGACCTCCCTGACCTCCCCCTGCTGGGGTACGACGCCATCGAGTTCTGGGTCGGCAACGCCAAGCAGGCCGCGCACTACTACCGCTCGGCGTTCGGGTTCCGGGTCGTCGCCTACGCCGGTCCCGAGACCGGCGTCCGTGGCCACGCGTCCTACGTGCTGCAGCAGCGGGCGATCCGCTTCGTCGTCACCTCGGGCCTGTCACCCGACCACGAGGTCACCCGCCACGCTCACCGCCACGGCGACGGCATCCGCGACGTCGCCTTCCGGGTCACCGACGCCGAGGACGCCTTTCGCATCGCCGTCGAGCGCGGCGCCGAGGCGCACCTCGAACCGACCGTGGAGGAGGACGTCCACGGCAAGGTCGTGCGGGCCTCGATCCGCACCTACGGCGACACCATCCACTCCTTCGTGCAGCGTGACGACTACTCCGGCATCCACCTGCCCGGCTTCGAGGAGGTCGGTCACGACCCCGTCGCACGCCCCGTGGGCCTGTCGTCGGTCGACCACGTCGTCGGCAACGTCGCCGCCGGCGAGATGGATCGCTGGGCCGGCTTCTACGAGCGCATCCTGGGGTTCTCCCAGCTGCGCCACTTCGACGACGAGGACATCTCCACCGAGTACTCGGCGTTGATGTCGAAGGTGCTCTGGGACGGGCACGGTCGCATCAAGATGCCGATCAACGAGCCCGCCGAGGGCCGCAAGCGGTCACAGATCGAGGAGTTCCTGGACGCCTACGGCGGCCCGGGGGTCCAGCATCTCGCCCTGTCCACCGGTGACATCGTCGGGACGGTGCAGACCATGCGGGCCAACGGGGTGTCGTTCCTGCCGGTGCCGGCCGAGTACTACACCGAGGCCCGCGCACGCGTCGGTGACGTCGACGAGTCCTGGGACGACCTCGCCGCGCTCGGCATCCTCGTCGACCGCGACGAGGAGGGGTACCTGCTGCAGATCTTCACCGAACCGGTGCAGGACCGCCCCACCGTGTTCTACGAGATCATCCAGCGCCACGGGTCCCGCGGTTTCGGCGCCGGCAACTTCCGCGCCCTGTTCGAAGCCATCGAACGCGAACAGGCCCGCCGCGGCAACCTCTGACGCACTCCGGCGAGCGGTTACCCGCGCCCACGACGGAAACCACCAACGCCCGCACCCCGGCCGGCCCTCGCACCACGCGGTTTCCCGCGCCCACGACGGAAACCGCCGATCCCCCGCCCCGCCAACCCGCCCACCGAACGACCCCTGCGCAGGCGACCACCCCGCCCGCAGCGGACCCGCTGCGGGCGAGATGGTCGGGAAAAGAAGCGTCCCCCCGGTGGGAGGGCCGGGGGGACGTCTTGCGCTCGGGCTCGGGACTCGCGGGGGGATGCTGTAAGTGGGAGAGAGAGCATCCGGGCGGTGGGAGAGCCGCCGGGTGGGAGAGGTGCGAGACCGGTCATCGCCCGAGCGGTGACGCGAGGAGGCTGGGAGAGGGAGCGTTGCCGCCTCGCGTACGTTTATGCAGTTGTGCCGGAGTCGCGCGGTGGGGCCGGTCGTAGTGCCTACCCCGAGCGCCGCGGAGTGTCGATTCCGGTTGGCCCGGTGCTCGATTCGGAGGGAGAGCCGAACCGTGCCCTTTGGCCTGGTACGAGGTACGGTACCACGGCCGGCGTTCCGGTCCAACTCTTCCGAGCCTTCACATTGGACTGCCATTGGATGATCCAATCCGCGAAAGTGGTCCGCACCTCGCTGGCATTCTCGACCAGGCGCTGACCGGCGACGGACCGCTGTACCGACAGCTCGCCGACGGTCTCAAGCGGGCCGTGGACCGGGGCGAGATCCCGCTGGGCACGGTGTTGCCGCCCGAGCGTGTCCTGGCGCGGTCGCTGTCGGTCAGCCGCGCCACCGTGGTCGCGGCCTACGACCGCCTCAAGAACGAGGGCTGGCTCGAGAGCCGGCAGGGCTCGGGCACGTGGGTCCGCCGCCCGGAGGGCGAGGACCGGGGCGGCGTCGACGCGGTGGCCACCGCCCGTCTGTTCCTCTCCGACGACAAGGCCGACCAGCGGACGGGTCCCGGCGAGCCGCCGATGCCCGACGACGAGGACCTGATCGACCTCTCCGTCGCCGCGGTGACCGGCTCGCCGATGGTGGTGGACATCCTCACCTCGTTGTCCCCCGACGACGTCTCCTCGCTGGTCGCCCACCACGGGTACGTCCCGCACGGCCTGCGGGCCCTGCGCGAGATCGTCGCCGCCCGCTTCACCGTCGCGGGCCTGCCCTCCAGCGAGGACCAGATCCTGGCCACGACCGGTGCCCACCAGGGCATTTCGCTGGTGGCCCGCCAGACGCTCCAGCGCGGGGACACCGTGTTGGTGGAGAGCCCGACCTTTCCCGGCGCCCTCGACGTCTTCCGTCGCTTCGGTGCCCGCATGGTGCCCCTGCCGGTCGACGGCCACGGTGCACGGACCGAGGTGCTGCCCGACCTGCTGGCCCGGACCGAGCCCAAGCTGGTGTACGTGTCCCCCAACTTCCACAATCCGACGGGGACGGTCCTGCCGGAGCAACGTCGGCGCGTGCTCGCCGAGCTGGCGGACCGCACCGGGATCGTGGTCCTCGAGGACCTCGCGATGGGCGACGTCGACCTCGACGCGGCACCGTTGCCGCCACCGATCGCGGCGTTCTCGGACGGTACGGGGGCCATCCACACCCTGGGTTCCACGGCCAAGCTGTTCTGGGCCGGACTGCGGGTGGGCTGGCTGCGGTCCCCGGCGAGCTGGACCGTGCGCATGCTGGCGACCAAGACGGTCGCCGACCTCGGCACCCCGCTGCTCAGTCAACTGCTGGCCGTCCGGCTGCTCGAGCACGCGGACCAGGTCCTGGCCGACCGGCGGGCGGAACTGCTGCCGCAGCGCGACCTGCTCGCCGATCTGCTGACCGAGCACCTGCCGCAGTGGCAGTGGCAGCTGCCCTCGGGCGGGCTGTCGCTGTGGGTCACCTTGCCGGCCGGCAACGCCGAGGAGTTCGCGGAGCTGGCCCTGCGCCACGGGGTGTCGGTCGTCCCGGGTCCGGCCCTGTCGGTCGACGAGGGCAACCGGCGGGGGCTGCGGCTGGTGTTCTCCCGGCCCGAGCCGGTCCTGCGCGAAGGGGTCCGCCGACTGGCCGCGGCCTGGCAGGCCTACGAACCGATCGCCTCGCGCGCCCCCACCCGGCTGCTCGTCTGAGCGGCACCGTCCTGCGGCTCCCCGTCGACCACCTCGCGGGGTCACGTGGCCCCGACCGTCCCGGGTCGTGGCCGCGGGCGTACCGCGATCTACGATGCCCGCTCGACGAGGCGGTCCGCCGCGCCGGCGCACCGACACGCCGGCGCACGCGGGCAGATATGGGGAGCTGCCATGGCCATCAGCCGCGAGGTGGACGACGCGGGCGTGCTGACGATCACGCTCGACGACGGGGAGAAGAACGCGCTCGTGCCCGAGACCTTCGACGCGTTGATCGACGCGTTCGACGCGGACACCGACGCGCAGGCCGTGGTCCTCGCCGGACGGCCGGGCATCTTCACCGCCGGGCTGAACGTCAAGTGGATGGCCGCGAACGGTGGCGCGGGCGTCGAGCGCCTGCTGGTCCGCTTCGGCGAGTGCCTGATGCGGGTGTGGACCGACCCCCGGCCCACCGTCTGCGCCGCGACGGGGCACGCGATCGCCGCCGGCACGATGTTCGCCATGGCCTGCGACCACGCCGTCGCCGCCGAGGGCGGCTGGTGGGGGTTGACCGAGACGCAGATCGACTTCGAGCTGCCCGAGTTCGGCATCGCGCTGGCCCGGCACAACGTGCGCACCGACCGGCTCGAGGACCTGCTGCTGCCGGGCCGACGCATCGACGCGGCCGCGGCGGTCGAGGCCGGGTTCGCCGACGAGGTGGTCGCTGCGGACGACGTCCTCGCGACCGCACGCGCCCGCGCGGCCGAGCTCGCCAGCCTGCCGTCGCGCAGCTACGCCGGCACCAAGCGCCGGCTGCGCGCCACCGACGCGCAGGCGGTGCTGGCCGGTCTGCCGACCGACATCGCGGCGCTGACGGCGCACCTGCCGGTCTGACCCGGCTCAGCCGGGCGTCGGCACGATCGGGAGCCCGGCGCCCGGCGGGACCGAACCGGCCGGGCGCTGCAGCGTGAGCCGGACCTCCATCGCGCCGTGCTCGTCGGGGTCGGGATGCTCGAGGGCGAGGCGCTCCAGACCGGCGGCCCGGTAGGCGGCCAGCTCGCTGGGGGCCTGCGCCCACGGCGGGCCCTGCCAGGTACGCGAGACCTCGTTCGAGCTCGCCACCAGCGAGACGGCGAGGACCACCCCGCCGGGCGCCGCCAGCCGGCCGACGGCGTGCATCGCCGCGTCGCGGACCACACCGGGCAGCGACTGCACCGTGCGCACCTCGACGACGAGGCCGAAGGCCCCGACCAGCTCGTCGGGCAGTTCGAGCAGGTCCACGACCCGCCAGTCGACCGGCGAGCGGCGGAAGCGCCGCTGCGCCCAGGCCACGGCGCTCGGAGCGACGTCGAAGGCGACCACGTCGAAGTCCCGCCGCGCCAGCTCCGCCGCGTCGTCACCGAGTCCACAGCCGACCACGACCGCCCGGCGTCCGGGTGGGGTCACCACCGGGTCGTCGAGCCAGTCGACGACGTACGGGTGCGGCGTCTGCTGCGCCCAGGGAACGGCGTCCGGGTCGCGGTCGGCACCGGCGTACAGCGGCTCGAACCAGCCGGTCGGGCGGCCCGCCTCGAGGTGCTCGGCGACCAGCGCACCCGGGTCGGGCGCCACCGGAGGGGTGCGCCGCAGGAACCGGGGCACGAGACGGTCGGCCCGGCTCAGGTCGCGTCCGGGATCTCGTAGGCCGAGACCTTGGGGTGGTCGACCTTGGTCACACCGACGCTGCTGGCGCCGCCGGGCGAACCCAGACCGGTGACGGCCGGCTCGAAGTACTCGGCGTTGATGGCCGTGAACTGGCCCCACTCGGACGGGACGTCGTCGGCGTAGAAGATCGCCTCCACCGGACAGGCCGGTTCGCAGGCGCCGCAGTCGATGCACTCCACGGGGTGGATGTAGAGCATCCGGTCACCCTCGTAGATGCAGTCGACCGGGCACTCCTGCACGCAGGCGGTGTCCTTGACGTCCATGCACGGTTCGGCGATGACGTACGTCACGCGGCTCTCCTCACGGTCAACGGCTCCCGAGTCGGCCCGCTCCCAGCGGGACCGCCCTGCCGACCGCCCGTCCTCGGTCGACCCGTCACGATCGCCAGTCTAACGAGCCGCGGCGCGTCGCGGCCCATCGAATCCGGGAGGCCGCCCGGTACGGGGCGGACACGCCACGACGACGGGGCACCGGCAGGCCACCCCGTCGTCACCTGCACCGGCGTCCGGCCGCTCAGGCGTCCCAGCCGGCCACGGTCGGGTGGTCCTTGTCGACCGCCCCGACGGTCGCTGCCCCACCGGGCGAACCGAGACCGGTCACGCTGTCGGCGAAGAACTCGGCGTTGATCGGCGTGAACTGGGCCCACTCGTCCGGGACGTCGTCCTCGTAGAAGATGGCCTCGACGGGGCAGACGGGCTCGCAGGCGCCGCAGTCGATGCACTCCTCGGGGTGGATGTAGAGCATCCGGTCACCCTCGTAGATGCAGTCGACAGGGCACTCCTCGACGCAGGCCTTGTCCTTCACGTCGATGCAGGGCTCGGCGATGGTGTACGTCACGGACGACCTCCTGGCTGCTCGGTGCGCACGCTAGGCGCTGGACCCCGGTCGTGCGCGGCCATCGCGGGTCCGGCCGACCGAGTTTCCGGGGCGACAACCTACTGCCTCCCCGAGCCGGGGATCGCCACCGGGGACGGGCGATGGTCCGGGGGCGGGCGAGGTTCGACACCCACCGTTCACCTCGGTCACCTAGGTTTTCGCACGGCCGGTGCTGCCGGCACCGCCGTACCGTGAGGACGCCGACGCATGACGGATGCACGCCGCCGTGGGAACCCGCGGGTCGCGCCAGCACTGGCACCGCCCGGGACCGACCTCGGGGACCCGGAGCCCGCGAAGCCCCGCGCTCCGGCGATCGTGCCCGGCACCGTCCCCGCCGACTGGGTGCGGACGCGCGAGCGCACCGTGTCGATCCTCGACTTCCACCCGCAGGGCGCCGACGGGCAGGTCCGACACCTCAACCGCGAGCTGTCGTGGCTGCAGTTCGACGAGCGGGTGCTGGCGCTGGCCGAGAACCCCGGTGTGCCGCTGCTGGAACGGGCGAAGTTCCTCGCCATCTTCACCTCGAACCTCGACGAGTTCTTCCAGGTCCGGGTCGCCGGGCTCAAGGAGCAGGTCGCCGCCGGGGTGACCGGCTCCGGGGCCGACGGGATCCCCCCTGCGGACCAGCTGCTCGTCATCGACGCGCTCGCCTCGGAGTTCTCCACCCGCGCCGCCCGGCTGTTCCGCGACGAACTGGTGCCGGCGCTCGACGCCCACGGCATCCGCTTCTCGAACTGGGACACCCTCGACGACGAGGACCGCGACCACCTCGTCCAGGTGTTCGACGAGACGATCTTCCCGGTGCTCACGCCGTTGGCCGTGGACCCGGCCCACCCGTTCCCGTACCTGTCGAACCTCTCGCTCAACCTCGCCGTGGTGGTCCGCGACCCCGACGACGGCGAGCGGCGCTTCGCCCGCATCAAGGTGCCACCGGTCCTGCCGCGCTTCGTCGTGCTGCCCGACGGCGAACGGTTCGTTCCGCTCGAGCAGGTCATCGCGGCCCACCTGCCGCGGCTGTTCGCCGGCCTCGAGATCGTCGAGCACCACGTCTTCCGCGTCACCCGCAACGCCGACTTCGAGGTCGAGGAGGACGAGGCCGACGACCTGTTGCTCGCCATCGAGACCGAGCTCACCCGACGCCGCTTCGGGAGCCTGGTGCGGCTCGAGGTCGAGCCCGAGATGTCCGCCTCGGTGCTCGAACTGCTCCTGCGCGAGCTCGAGATCACCGACGACGAGGTGATCCTGCTGCCGGGACCACTCGACCTCTCGGGACTGTGGGCGCTGTACGAGCTCGACCGTCCCGACCTGAAGTACGCACCGATGGTCACGGTGACCCAGCCGCGCCTGACCACGGCGATGACCGGTGATCACCAGGGACTGTTCGCCACCCTGCGCGAGGGTGACGTCCTGGTCCAGCACCCCTACGACTCGTTCACCACCTCCGTACGCGCCTTCCTGGAGGCGGCGGCGACCGATCCGCAGGTGCTGGCGATCAAGATCACCCTGTACCGGACCTCCGGACGCAACAGCCCGATCACCCAGGCCCTGCTCGACGCCGCCGCCGAGGGAAAACAGGTCGTGGCGCTCGTGGAGCTCAAGGCGCGCTTCGACGAGGAGGCGAACATCGCCTGGGCGCGGGTGCTGGAGGAGGCGGGCGTGCACGTCGCCTACGGCGTCGTGGGCCTCAAGACCCACACCAAGATCTGTCTGGTCGTGCGCGACGACGGCGACCGCGTCCGCCGCTACGCCCACATCGGGACCGGCAACTACAACGACAAGACCGCGCGCATCTACGAGGACGTGGGGCTGCTCACCGCCGACCCGGACATCGGGGCCGACCTCAGCGACCTGTTCAACGTGCTCACCGGGTACTCCCGGCAGGCCGACTTCCGCAAGCTGCTGATCGCACCGACGACCTTCCGCCGACGCATGCTCGAGCTGATCGACCGCGAACGCGACGCCGAGGACGGCCACGTCCTGGCCAAGATGAACAGTCTGGTCGACCCCCGGATCATCGAGGGCCTCTACGCCGCCTCCCAGGCCGGCACCCCCGTCGACCTGATCGTGCGCGGCGTGTGCTGCCTGCGTCCCGGCGTGCCCGGACTGTCCGACAACATCCGGGTCCGCTCCGTCGTCGGACAGTTCCTCGAGCACTCGCGGATCTACCGCTTCGGCAGCCCGGCGCGTGGGTTCGACTACGTCATCGGCTCGGGCGACTGGATGCCGCGCAACCTCGACCGCCGGGTGGAGGCCCTGGTCCCGATCGAGGACCCCGGTCTGCAGGCCCGACTCGAGGAGATCCTGCAGGTGGCCCTGCACGACGACCTGCTGGCCTGGGAACTGCGACCGGACAGCACCTGGGTCCCCGTCGAAGCGCACGTGGGGCTCGACACCCACCAGACCCTGCGTGAGCGGGCCCGCCAGCGTCTGCGCTGACCGGGCGCACCGAAAGGTTCGACGTGCCCCTGTTGCTGCTCCGCCACGTCCATGCCGGTGACCGCCGGTCCTGGGACGGCGACGACCGGCGCCGACCCGCCTCCGAGCGCGGTCGCCGCCAGGCCGTCGGCATCGTCGAACAGTACGCCGACCTCCCCGTGCGCCGCATCCTCACCAGCCCCTACACCCGCTGCGTGGAGAGTGTCGAGCCGCTCGCGGCCGCGCGGGGCGTCGAGGTCGAGCGCGACGACGCGCTCGCGGAGGGGGTGCCGTTGGACGTGGTGCACCGCCTGTTCGCCCAGGCCGGTCCCGACGCGGTGCTGTGCTCCCATGGGGACGTGATCGGCATGGTCGTGCGGGACCTGCACGACCGGGGCGTCGACGTCGGCGGCCCCGACGGGCTGCGCTGGGCGAAGGGCAGCACCTGGCTGCTCGCCGGCGCGGACCCCCGCCGGCCGGCCTCGGTCCGGTACCTGCCGCCGCCCCAGCGACCCTAGGCTCGATCCCCATGCGTGCGTCCGTCCTCGACCTCGGCAGCAACTCGTTCCACGTCCTGGTCGCCGACGTGGACGACGGTCGCGTGGTGCCGGTCCTGCGACAACGCGAGATGCTGCACCTGGGGGCCGTCGTCGCCCGCCACGGGGCCATCCCGGACGAGGAGCGGGCGAACGCCGCCGCCACGGCCGGTCACCTCGCCGACCTCGCGCGACGGTCGGGCGCCGGCGAGGTGACCGCCGTCGCGACCGCCGCGATCCGCGACGCCGACAACGGCAGCGAGGTGCTGGCGGCGATCGAGGCCGCCACCGGCGTCCCCGTGCGGATCCTGCCCGGCGAGGAGGAGGCCCGCCTGTCCTACCTCGGCGTGCGTTCGTCGGTCGCGCTCGAGGCGGATCCCACGCTCGTGCTCGACCTGGGTGGTGGGTCGCTCGAGTTCGCGATCGGGCACGGCGGCACGCTGGACTGGGCCGCGTCGACCCCGCTCGGCAGCAGCCGCCTGTCCACCTCGCTGAAGAAGGACCCCCCGGGCAAGGGCGACCTGCGTCGTCTGCGTGCACTGGTCGACGAGCACGTCGACCCGTTGGTCCCCACGGTGTGGACCAGTGCGCCGCGCACGGTCATCGCCCTGGGCGGGACGGTGCGGGCGCTGGCGCGCCTGGTCGCCGCCGACCGTGGCGTGTGGCTGCCGGCGGAGACGGTCACCAACCAACTGCACGTCCCCGCCGGGGCGCTGCGGGCCGTGCGCGACCGCCTGCTCGAGCTCGACTACGTCCAGCGACTCGACCTGCCCGGGATGAAGGACACCCGGGCCGACCACGTCCACGTCGCGGCCACCGTGCTGGTCGACGTGCTCGAGCGCCTCGCCGTCGACGAGGTGGTCATCAGCGACGCCGGTATCCGCGAGGGGCTGCTGCTCGATGCGCGCGGCGTCACCGAGGTGCCACCCGCCGCGGAGCTGCGGCGGCGGGAGATCGAGCGGGTCGCGACCACGTTCGTGCCCGAGGACCCGCACCCGACGCACGTCGCCGCACTGGCCGGTCTGCTGTTCGACGAGCTCGTCGACCTGCACGGGCTCGGTGACGACGACCGCGAACTGCTGGTGCACGCCGCTGCCCTGCACACGATCGGCGAAGCACTCGCCCTGCGGCGCTCACACCGGCACGGGGCCTACCTGCTGGAGAACGCCGAGCTCCGCGGCTTCTCCCCCCGCGACGTCGCCATGCTCGCCACCCTGGTGCGCTTCCACGGTGCCCGGGGCCTGGACCGCCGGTTCCCGCCGACCGCCAGCCTCGACCCGGATCGCCGTGGCCGCTGCGAACGGCTGCTGCCGCTGCTGCAGGTCGCCGACGTGCTCGACCGTGCCCGCGACCAGGCGGTCCACGACGTGCACGCGCTCGACGACGACGGCGAGGTGCTGACGATCGCCGTCCAGGGCGATCCGCACCTGGTGCCCTCCGACCTCGGTCGCCGGGTGGCGTGGTTCCAGCGCGTGTTCGAGCGCCGGCTGCAGCTTGTCGACGCCGACACCGACGACGCACTGCACTGACCCTCGGTTACGGTCGTGCCTATGAGCGACGACCCGCATGACCCCGATCCACGGTCCCCCGACCGCGTCCCACCGCGTGCCGGGCTGCGGGCCCGCGCCGTGCACCGCGTCACGCCCGACGACGTCGGGCGGCGCGTGTCGGTGCGTCACCTGGTGCCCGACGCCGACCGCGGTCCGGTCCCCACCGACGTGGTGGGACGCCTGCTCGCCATGGACGACGACGTGCTGCTGCTCGTCGACCGCGAGCACCGGCTGCAGGTCGTCGACGCCGCGGGCGTCCTCGCGTCCCGGGTGGTGCCGCCACATCCCCGCCTCCCCGCGGAACCGGAGGGGGTCGGCACCCGCGAGCGGCCGCTGGAACGCCAGGCCGCCCGGGTGGTGGTGCTCGACCCGCTCGAACGACTCCTGCTCGTCGCGCATGCGCCGTCGACGACCCGCCGCGTGTGGACCGCGCCGGGTGGCGGACTGGAGCCCGGCGAGTCGCACGAGCAGGCGGCGGTGCGGGAGCTGCGCGAGGAGCTCGGCATCGAGGTCGAACTCGGCCCGTGGGTCTGGTGGCGGCGCGTGTCGTTCGCGTTCCGCGGCCTGTGGCTCGACCAGGCCGAGCGCTGGTTCCTGGCCCGTGCGGAGGTGGACGTCGCCGCCGCGCCGCTGGACGACCTCGGCGCCGTCGAGGCCCGCTGGTGGACGCTCGACGAGCTGTCGACGACGCCCGAGCTGCTGGCGCCGGCGGCACTGCCGCAGCACCTGGTGACGCTCCTCGCGGACGGCCCGCCCGCCGAGCCCGTCGACGTCGGCTCCTGAGCGCGCGACCGTGGACGGGCGATGCCGCGCGGACCGACCGCGGGGCCGGTCACCTCACCCGGCGCTCGTCGTCCACCTCGACGCCCTCGGCGCGCAGGAGCGGCGCCTGCACCGGGGCGTGGGTCCGGTAGAGCCTGCCGGTCGCCGGAACGACCCGCCACCACGGCAGGCCGGGCACGCGCCGCAGGACGTTGGCGACCGCCTGCGCGCTGCCGGGTCGGCCGGCTTCCGCCGCGACGTCGCCGTAGGTCACGACCTCCCCGGCCGCCAGGGCCTGCACCACCGCGACGACGGCGCGCTGGTAGGGCGTGAGCGCCTCGGGCGGCTCGGGGTGCCCACCGGGTGGCAGCGGTGGCGGTGGCCGCGTCACAACGCCCGCACGGGGTCGGGGTGCCGCTCGCGCCGAGCCAGCGAGCGGACCACGGCGAGGCCGCCGTGCCGCCGGACCGCCAACCGCGCGAGGACGGCCGCGACCTCCTCGTGGGCGGCGTCCGGCAGCGCGACCGGTTCGGCGTCCACGCTCACGGACAGGTCGTCGACGTGCACGACCAGCTCCACCAGCCGGGTCCGCAGGTACTCGTCGACCGAGATCGTCACGCCGTCGAGGACCGTGACGGTGTCGTCGGGCGACACGCGGTCGAGCGCGTCGGTCAGCGACCGCTGCGCCGCGGTGAACGCGTCGAGCAGACCGTCGCGCCCGGCGGCGGCCGCGGCGGTGGCACGCGCACGCACCGAGCGGTGGAACGCGCTGTCGACCGGGTCGTGGTCGGCGAGCACGGCGAGGAAGTAGCCGACCGCGTCGCTCGTGGCCGGGACGTCCGGGCTCGCCGAGCTCAGGTAGCCGTCCACCGTCAGCACGGCCCGGGCGAGGTGGGCGGCGAGCCCGGCCACGGAGTAGTCGGGCAGCGCGCTGGCGTCGTCCCACCGTCGCGCGACCGCGTCGGAGGCCAGCAGCGGCCGTGCCGCGCCGGCGGTCGCCAGAAAGCTCGCGGCGACGTTCACGACTCGAGCTGACGGGTCAGCACCAGGGTCAGCACGGTCGCGTTGCGGGTCCAGGGCTCGGTCCGGTCCTTGCCCGGCGGGTCGTACTTGGCGTGGAAGGCGGCCAGCGCGGCATCGCGCCGCGGATCGTCGTCCTGCAGGAACGACGCCCGCCCGAGCCAGGCACGCCCGCCGACGCGCAGCACGCCCTGCTCCTCGTTCTGCAGGTTCAGGCACCACTGGGTCAGACCACCCGAGCCCGACATCAGGAAGACCCCACCCTCGGCCGGCACGAACCACAGCTCGGCCGTGTGACGACGCGCCGTGACCCGGCCCTGCGTCGAGAGCAGGCAGTAGTGCTCGTCGAGCAGGTCCGCCGGCACGTCCACCGTCTCACTCCTCCTGTTCGGCACCCGCCACATCCGGGAAGGCCACGTCGACGACGACCGGGCGGTGGTCGGAGCCTCGGGCGTCGCCCACCCAGGCGTCCACCGGATCGAGGTCCCGTACCAGTATCCAGTCGATGCGCAGCACGGCGGGCACACTCCGGTCGGCCGGCCAGGTGAACCCCATCCCCCGGCCGACCTCCCGCTGCGGATCGCGGAAGCCGACACCGGTCAGGCGACGGTAGGCGACCGACCGGTCGTTCGAGTTGAGGTCCCCGGCGACCACCGTGGGGACGTCCGGGTCGAGCGCGTCGAGGACACGGCCGACCTCGGCCCGACGGACCTCGCCCTCGAGTTCGAGCCGCTCCAGCACGGACGCGCCGCACGCCGGACAGGGCGAGATCAGGTGCAGGGGGACGACCTGCAGCGCTCGCCCGTCGACCTCGAGTTCGACGACGAACGTCGCCCGCGAGACCTCCGAGGCCTCCTCCACGCCGGTGACCGCGACGACGGGGTGACGCGACCACACGCCGACGCCGCCCACGCCGGGGCTCTGCTCGACGTGGGCGTACGGGTAGCGCTCCGCCAACGCCGCGGCGAGGGCCTGCTCACGCGGCGGGAAGACCTCCTGGAGCACCAGCACGTCCGGCGTCACCTCGTCGACCAGGTCGAGCACGTGCTGCTCGCCCTCGGTGTGCACGTACGTGTTGAAGCTCGCGATGCGCAGGTCGGCGTCACCCTCGGCGGGCGCACCGACGAAGGCGGTGCCGTAGGCCCACGCCCAGGCCAGCGCCGGCACGGCGAACCACAGCGCCGCTCGCGGATCGCGCAGCAGCACGGCGAGCACGACCAGCCCCAACGACGGCAACGTCCACCAGAACGTGGACAGGTTGACCAGCACCGTCCAGGGCGTGTCCCCGACCGTCGCCCACAGCACGAGCACCAGCACGGTGAACGCGGCGTAGAGCGCCCCGAGCGCGCGCAGCGCCGGGCGGCGCATCAGGACCCCGCCGGCGCGGGACAGCAGGGATCGTCCACTCGACTCAGTCGGCGGCCTGGCCGAGGCGGTGCACCATGACGCGGTTGGTCCCGCCGTGCCCGCCGGGGATGCCGGAGACGATGACGACCGTGTCCCCCCGCACGCCGTAGCCCTTCTCGAGGCAGATCTCCTCGGCGGCCAGGATCAGGTCGCGCGAATGGTCCTTCATCGGCACGACCGCGCCGTTGGTGCCCCACATCAGCGCCAGGCGCCGGACGGTCGCCTCCTCGGTGGTCAGCCCGATGACCGGCTGCTCGGGCCGGAACTTCGACACCAGCTGCACGGAGGCACCCGAGAAGCTGAACACCAGGATCGCGGTCGCGTCCACGTCGTCGGCGACCTGCTTGGCCGCCTTGGCGACGACGCGGGCCAACACCTGACCGGTGACCGGCGGGATCGGGTGCAGCCGCTCGGACGCCGCCTCGGCGTACTCGATGATGCGCGCCATGGTGCGCACGGCCTCGACCGGGTACCGGCCGGCGGCCGTCTCGCCCGAGAGCATCACCGCGTCGGTGCCGTCGAAGATGGCGTTGGCGACGTCGGACGCCTCCGCGCGTGTCGGACGTGGGCTGCGGATCATCGAGTCGAGCATCTCGGTGGCGGTGATGACCGGCTTGCTGTGGCGGTTGGCGAGGTCGATCATCTCCTTCTGGATCGCCGGCACCTTCTCCGGACCGACCTCGACCCCGAGGTCGCCGCGCGCCACCATGACCGCGTCGGTCTCCTTGATGATCGCCTCGAGGTCGTCGACCGCCTCCGGTCGCTCGAGCTTGGCCACGATCGGCTGGTCACCACCGTGCGCCCGCACGAGGTCGCGGACCTCGCGCACGTCCTCGGGACGTCGCACGAACGACAGGGCGATCCAGTCGACGCCGATCTCCACCATCGTGGCGACGTCCTCGCGGTCCTTGTCCGTCAAGGACTTCGCGCTCACGGCGACACCGGGGAGGTTGACGCCCTTGCGTGACTTGGCCGGACCCCCGGCCACGACCCGGGCGTGCACGCGGTTGCCCTCGACGCGCGAGACCACCAGACGCAGCAGGCCGTCGTCCATCAGGATCAACGCACCCGGGTCGACGTCCTCGGCGAGGTGCTCGTAGACCACCGGCAGGACCGGGACGCCGCCCTCGTCGTGGGAGTCGACCGTCTCGACACCGCTGACGAGGATCACCTCACCACCGTCCTCGAGCAGGATCCCCTCGTCGGGAACCATCCCCAGACGGATCTTGGGACCCTGCAGGTCACCGAGGCTGCCCACGTTGCGGCCCACCTCGGCCGCGATCGCGTGGATGCGGTCCAGGCGGCGCTGGTGGTCCTCCTTGGTGCCGTGGGAGAAGTTCAGGCGGACCACGTCGACCCCGGCCGCGATCGCGGCACGCAGGCGGTCGGGGTCGTCCAGGGCAGGACCCAGGGTGGCGACGATCTTGGCACGACGCACGAGAGCCTCAGGAGCTTGGGAGCAGGCGGCGGAAGGCCGCATCGTAGGCGGTCCCTAGCCGCCGTCGTCGCCCACCTCCGTCGGGGGGTCGGCCCCCTCCGTCGGGGGGTCGGTCCCCTCGGTCGGGGGGTCGGTCCCCTCGGTCGGGGGGTCGGTCCCCTCGGTCGGGGGGTCGGTCCCCTCCGGGGCGGCCGGGTCGCCCGCACGCGCCGGCGCGCCGGGGATCGCGGACCGCACACCGTCGCGCAGTTCGACGTACGCCGCGTCCAGGGGGTCGCGCTCGGCGAGCGGCCCGGGGGTGAGCACGAACACGTCGTCGACCAGGCCGAGGTCCCACTCGGTCTCGACCTCGTCGGCGACGACCGCTTCGACCACCGGGAGCAGGATCGGCTGCCAGCGCACCGACCACGCCAGCACCGTCGACGCCTCGAACCGCTCCCCCGCCAGCGCCTCCATCGGTGCCGACAGCCGCAGGCCCGCGTCCCGCGCGGTGGCGAGCAACGCATCGGTCTGCCACCCGACGTCGAGCACCAGCACCGACGCTCCCTCGGCCGCCGCCTGCGCGACGGCGTCGGCGGCCGCGGCGGCGGACGTCGGGAACGACTCGTGCAGCTCGGTCCCACCCACGCCCGCCCGCAGGCCCGCCCGGAACCGTGGCATCCCGACCCGGTCCGGAGCCAGGACGGCCGCCACGGCGCCGTCCCCGGCGGCGGCCGCGGCGGCCACACCCACCAGGTGGCCCAGCTCCTCGAAGCGCACGTCGACGAGCCAGACGCCGTCGGGGCGGTCGGCGCCGGGGGCCGCCGTGGCCGGCACGACACAGAACCGGGTGCGGGGATGGCGCTCGGCCAGCTCGGTCGCCAGCCGCCCCCCGTCGTCACCGACCAGACACACCAGGTCCGTGCCCCGCCGGGCGAACAGCCGCGCGAGGTCCCCGACGAACGCAGGTCCGTCCGGCGTCACCATGCGCAGCTCACCGACCCCGTCGGGCAGCCGGTGGGCCGACACGTTGCCCAGCGCCCGCAGCTGCGCCGCCTGCGGGTCCCCCGGCCCCGCGACGGGTGGCACCACCACCGCCGCTCGCAGGCCCGCGGCGGTCGGGGCGGGAGGCGGCTCGGGTGCCGGGACGGGCACCGGCTCCGGCTGAGGGCCGGTGCAGCCGGCGGGGCCGAGCACGACCGCGAGCGCCGCCAGACCGACCAGCCGCAGCCAACCGGCGATCCGCACCCGGCGGCCGGTCGACCGCCGGCGCACCCTCATCGACGTCCCCACGCAGTTGGCAGCGCCTCGGACACGCGTAGGCTACCGGCGGCCGTACCCACGACGGCCGCGAAGCGATCCGTGCAGGAGTGCCCCGTGTCCGCAGTCACCGTCCTCGACGACCCGGTCGCTGGCATCCAGCTCGCCTCGTTGCGCGACGAGCGCACGACGCCGGAGCACTTCCGGCATCATGCGCAGCGCCTCGGGTCGATGCTGGCGCTGCGGGCGGTGGCGGACCTGCCGGGTGCCACCTCGACCGTGCAGACGCCGTTGGGACCCTCGCCGGCGAACGGACCGGGTCGCACCATCGTCGCGGTCCCGGTCCTGCGTGCCGGCCTCGGGTTGCTGGCCGGTGTCCACGACGTCCTGCCGACCGCGCTCGTGGGCATGATCGGGCTGGAGCGTGACGCGGCCACCCTCCAGGCCCGCCGCTACTACTTCAAGGTGCCACCGCTCGACGGTGCGTGGGTGCTCGTGCTCGAACCGATGCTGGCCACCGGCGGCTCGGCCTCCGACGCGGTCAAGGCCCTCGACGCCGAAGGCGCCGAGCAGGTCACCGTGCTGTCCGTCGTGGCCACCCGGCAGGGGGTGGACCGCATCCTCGACGAGAACCCCGGGGTACGGATCGTGACCGCCGCGATCGACCCGCGACTGGACGAGAACGGCTACATCGACCCGGGACTGGGCGACTTCGGCGACCGGCTGTTCGGCACGCCGCACTGAGCCGCACGCGATCGGTCACACTGCGCTGCTCGTCGCGGTCGGACGGGTCGGGCGACGACACCGCCGTCCCGCCGTCCCCCAGACAGGTCTGCCGTGCATCCCGCCACCTCCCGTAGTGCGTCCGCCGGTTGGCGGGGCGCGGTGACCGGCATCGCGTTGGTCGTCGCCGCCACCGCGGTGCTCGGCCTCGTGGCGTTGGGCGTGGCCGCGCTCGCGGCCGGGCTGCGCTGAAGCACCCGTGTCCCTGCGCCCCGACGGCCGTGACCTGCGCATCATCGGCTTCTACCTCGGCAAGATCGCCATGGCGCTGGCGTTGATGATGGCGCTGCCGTTGCTGGTCGCCGTCCCGCTCGGGGAGTGGGACTCGGCCACCGCCCTGCTGGCGGGAGTGGGCATCGCCGCGGTCGTGTGGCAGATGGCCGAGTGGCGGCTGCAGACCCGCGCTTCACTGACCTGGGCCCACGGCACGGTCGTGGTCGCCCTGGCCTGGCTGGTCGGATCCCTGCTGGCCGCCGTGCCGCTGTTCCTCTCGGGACACTTCGGTGACTTCCTCGACGCCTGGTTCGAGGCGATGTCGGGCCTGACCACCTCCGGGTTGTCGGTGGTGCAGGACGTCGACCACCTGTCGTACTCGATGAACTTCTACCGGCACCTGACGCACTTCGCCGGCGGGCAGGGCATCGTGATCGTGGCGCTGTCGCTGTTCACCGCCGGTGGCGCGCAGATCGGCACGCTCTACGTCGCCGAGGGCCGCGACGAGCGCATCGTTCCCAGCGTCGTGCGCACGGCCCGCTTCATCTACCTCATCGCCGGTGCCTACCTGCTGGCCGGCACGCTGGCGTTGTTCGCGGCGATGAGCGCGGCCGGCCTCGGCGGGTGGCGTGGCCTGTGGCACGCGGTCAACATCTTCTTCGCCGCCTTCGACACCGGGGGGTTCTCGCCGTACTCGAGCTCGATCGCCTACTACCACTCGCTCGGGGTCGAGTCGGTCGTCATGGTGCTGATGGTGGCCGGCACCATGTCGTTCGCCCTGCACTACGCGTTGTGGAACGGGCGCCACCGGGAGTTGCTGCGCAACCTCGAGGTGCGCACGATCACGCTCACCCTGGCCGCCTTCAGCGTCCTGGCCCTGTACGGGCTGGCGAGGGCGGGGACCTACACCGGGACCGCGGGGCTGTTCCGCAAGGGCTTCTTCACCATGCTCTCGGCGCACTCCGGGACGGGCTTCGCCGTCAACGCCGGCACCCTGTACGTCACCGACTGGGGCGTGCTCGCCCCGGCAGCCGTGGTCGCCGTGATGGCCCTCGGTGGCATGGCCGGATCGACGGCCGGCGGCATCAAGGCCCTGCGCATCGGGCTGACGGTCAAGGGCCTGCTGCGAGAGGTCGAGCGCCTGCTGCGCCCCGAGTCGGCCGTGACCGTGGCGACCTACCACTCGGGCAAGCGGCGCATCCTGCAGCCGCCGGCGCTGATCGCGGCCACCACGGTGCTGCTGCTGTACGTGCTGACCTATCTCGCCGGGGCGCTGGTCGGTCTGCTCTACGGGCAGTGGGAGGTCACCGAGACCATCTTCGAGTCGGTCTCGGCGGCGGCCAACGTCGGGCTGTCGGTCGGCATCACGGGACCCGACATGCCGCGCGGTCTCCAGGTCACCTACCTGTTGCAGATGTGGCTCGGCCGGCTGGAGTTCATGGCGGCGTTCGCGCTGGTCGGCTACGGCGTCTCCCTGGTCGGGAGGCGACGCTGATGGTGCGCGGACGCGGCCCCGCCGGCCGACTGCTGATCGCCCCGGTCGTCTTCCTGATCGTCCTCGTCGTCGGACTGCAACTGCTCGACACCACGGTCGCGCGCACGCCCGACCCCGCCCTCGACCTGCGCGCCGGCCTGCCGGCCGAGGCCGGCGAGGTCGTGCGCTGCGAACGCGAGCAACTCGACACCCTGCCCGCCGAGCAACTCGCCGAACGCTTCGACCCCGACGGGCGGGTCACCTCGGCGATGGTGACGGCCTGTCCCGCGGCCTTCGACGGCCGCCGGGTGACCTACGCCGGCGAACTGGTCGGCGATCTGCTGCGTCGCGACGGCGGCGCCTGGGTGCAGGTCAACGACGACGACTACGCGCTCGTCACCGGGCCGCTCGGCAGCCACACCGAGCGTCGCGGCGGCAACCAGGGTCTGGCCGTCTGGTTGCCCGACGACCTGCCCGACGGCCTGGTCGCGGGACGAGCGGACCGCCGCGGCGACGTCGTCCTGGTCACCGGCGTCGTGCACCGCCAGGACCCGGCCGACGGTGGCGGGTTGAGCGTGCGTGCCGACCGCCTCGAGGTGCTGGCGCCGGCGACCGACGTCGAGCTGGCGGTCGATCCCGGCCAGGCCGTGCTGGCCGGCGTCGCGATCGCTGCAGCCGCGGCGATCTGGCTGCTGCGCCGGCGTCAGGGGCCCTGAGACGCACGCATGCTCGGCTCGGCTCGGCTCGACCGACCGGGTCCGGCGGCGGCGCGCGCCGCCGCCGCCGGTGCGGCTCAACCCGCCAGCAGCGACAGTCGCAACGTGCGACGCGGGTTGTCCGCGTTGGCGTCGACCACCACGATGCTCTGCCAGGTGCCCAGCGCCAGCCGCCCGTCGTCGACCGGCACGCTCAGGCTCGGGCTGATGAACGCCGGCAGCACGTGGTCGGCCCCGTGCCCGGGGCTGCCGTGACGGTGCCGCCAGCGCTCGTCGCGCGGCAGCAACGTGTCGAGGTGCCCCGCGAGGTCGTCGTCGGAGCCGGCGCCGGTCTCCAGCAGGGCCAGCCCGGCGGTGGCGTGGGGCAGGAACACGTGCAGCAGGCCGTCGCCGCCGACGTCGGCTGCGAAGGCCGCACACGCGTCGGTCACGTCGGTGATCCGTCGGTCACCGGTGTGCAGCGTCACTTCGGTGGTGCGCACGTCTCACCCCTGCAGCCGGCGGTAGTCGGAGGCGTAGTACAGCAGCGGGTCGCCGGCCGGACCGACGCCCAGGTCGACGACCTCGCCGACGACGATGTCGTGGTCGCCCGCGACGTGGACGGCCGCCAGCCGACAGTCGACCCACCCGACGCCACCGTCGAGCACCGGCGCCCCGGTGACCGCGGTGGTGTGACCGACGTCGGCGAACTGGTCCGTGTCGGGCCGGCCCGGGTCGGCGAACCAGGCCGACAGCGCCGCCTGGTCCGCGGCCAGGAAGGTCAGCGCGAACGCGGCCGCGTCCCGGACCCGTTCGGCCATGACGGCGCCACGCTCCACGCAGACGAGCACGAGTTTCGGCTCGAGCGACACCGAGGAGACCGCGTTGGCGGTCATCCCGTGCGGGACGGCGTCGACGACGGTCGTCATCACGCTGACACCGGTCGCGAACCGGCCGAGCACCGTCCGGAACTCGTTCCCCGGATCGACGGCATCACGTCGCGGCGGCGTCAGCGGCGGCTGAGGGTCGGCCACATCCCAGGTCCTGGTCGACGGGCTTCGGGCATCTGCCCCACCCTAGCCAGCGTCCGGGGACCCACCGGCGCCCTCGATGCCGACGAACAGGTCCGTCTCCGGCCGCTCGTCCGGCGGCGTCCCGTCCTCGAGGACGTACTGTTCGAGCGCGAACGCGTCGACCACCGCGGCATCGGGGGTGTTGAGGAAGAAGCTGCCCTCACCGATCTGCGTCCGGTGCGCCGCCATCGCCGCCCGCTTGCGTGCCAGCCACCGCGTGATGTCGATCTCGGCCGTGACCGCCTCGTCGGGGACCCCGAACGGCAGCTCCGCGGCGTCGGCCACCTCGTGTTCCCCGAACGGCGACGCCAGTCCCGCACCGAGCAGCGCCCGGTGCATCCGCAGCAGTCGCTGCTGCCCGAAGGCGTGCACGTAGCGCTTGGGGACCTGCCACGGCTCACCCGGCACGTCGGCCTCGGCGTCGGCCGCCAGCGTCACCGCCCGCACGGTGACGGCGTGGGCCTTGACGTGGTCGGGATGGCCGTAGGTGCCGCGCTCGTCGTCGGAGACGACCACGTGCGGCCGCACCTGCCGTACGACGGCAGCCAGGCGTGCTGCGGCCTCGTCGAGGTCGGCGCGGTGGAAGCTGTCGGGATGGTCGTTGGCGGCACTGCCGGCCATCCCACTGTCGCGGTACCCGAGCCGGTGGTGCTCGCGGACGCCCAGGGCGTCGAGCGCCGCGGCCAGTTCGCGGCGCCGGTGAGCGACCAGGTCCTCGCCACCGAGGTCGATCCCCGCCAGGTTCTCGCCCTCCTCGCCGCCCGTGCACGTCACCACGACGGCACGACGCCCGTCGTCGACCGTGCGGGCGAGCAACCCGCCACAGGCGATCGACTCGTCGTCGGGATGGGGATGGACGCACAGCAGGGTCGGAACCCGGGCCACGACAGCTCCTGTTCACGAGGACGACGCCGCATCGGGACCGCCGACGCGCTGCCGACGTGCTGCCGACGTCCCGCCGAGGTACGTGCGACGACCCGCGGGCCGCGGGCACCGGGCATCGTGCCACAGCACGGCCCGGTCCCCCGGCGCGGCTAGCCTTGCGGGTCGGACACGGCAGGGAGCATCCATGGGCAGCGGCGGGTCGAGGGTCGACGACGGCCTGCGCGTGCACTTCGTCGACACCGCCGCGGACGTGTCCGACGCGCTGACGGCGCTGGACGCACCCGTGCTCGGCGTCGACGTCGAGCGGGCCGACGCGGACCGCTACTACCGGCGGGCCGCGCTGATCCAGATCGGGGTGCCGGGGCACTGCCTGCTGCTCGACGGGGTGACGCTCGGCGCCCTGCCCGACGTCGACGACTTCCTGGCCGCCGGGGACCGACTCGTCGTGCTCCATGCGTTGGAGAACGACTTCGAACCGTTGGCCGCCAAGGCGATCCGTCCCCCGCGGGTGGCCGACACGGCCGTCGCGGCGTCGGTGCTGGGGCTGCCGACCGGCCTGAGCGCGTTGCTGGCCGAGGTGCTCGAGGTCGAGCTCACCGCCGACAAGGAGGCCTACCAGCGCGCCGACTGGGAAGAGCGTCCCCTCTCGGACGGCATGGCGGCCTACGCCGCCGGTGACGTGGTGCACCTCCCACAGTTGTGGCAGCGCCTGGCGCAGCGGCTGGCGGACAGCGGGCGCAGCTCCTGGTACGAGCAGGAGCTCGCGGCCACGATCGACCGCTCCCGGCAGGACGCCCGCGACTGGACCCGCGTCAAGGGCGCCGGCCGCCTGTCGGGCGAGCAGCGCGCCGTCCTGCGCGAGGTCTGGCAGGAGCGCGAGCGACTCGCGCGGGAGCACGACATCGCCCCCAACCGGCTGGTCCACGACGACGTCCTGCGGTCGATCGCGACCGAACCACCGCGCACCATGCCGCAGCTGGTACGCCGCAGCCAGCGTCGTCGCAACCTGCTGCGCCGGCACGGCGAGGCCCTGTTCGCCGCCGTCGAGCGCGGGCAGGCAGGCCCACCCGTCCTCCGCGAGTCCTCGGGCCGTCGCTGGACGGACCGCGACCGTGACCTCTACGACCAGCTGCGCAAGGCACGTTCCGCCGTGGCCGAGGAACTCGGCATCGACGCCGGCGTGCTGTGCCCGTCCAAGCCGCTGTGGCGGGCCGTCGCCGGCGCCCCCGGCGACGGCGGCGAGCTGTGCGCGTCGGTCGGACTGCGGCCGTGGCAGGCCGAGGTGCTCGCGACCCCGCTGTGGGAGGCCTACGTGGCGGCGGGCGGCCTCGACCGCCCCGCCCCCGACGGTGCCGTCGACGGCGACGAGGGCTGAGCCGGGACCGCCGAAGCGGTCACCGGCCCGTCACGCCCACTCAGGCCGGGCGGCCCTGCAGCCGACGCGAGAGCGCCGCGGGCAGCGCGAACTCGACGTCCTCGTCGATCACCGTGACGGTGCGGACCTTCTGCAGCCCGCGCTGGCGGAACCAGTCGATCACGTCCTCCACGAGCACCTCCGGTGCGGACGCCCCGGAGGTCAGCCCGACGGTGTCCGCGCCCTCGACCCAGGCCGGGTCGATGTCGGCGGCCGAGTCGATCAGGTACGCCGGCGTGCCGCGGTCGCGGGACACCTCGACGAGGCGCTTGGAGTTCGACGAGGTCTGCGAACCGACCACCAGGATGACGTCGGTCGCCTCGGCCAACTCCTTCACCGCGTCCTGGCGGTTCTGCGTCGCGTAGCAGATGTCGTCCTTGCGGGGCTGGTGCAGCAGGGGGAAACGCTGGCGCAGCCGGTCCACGACCGCCGAGGTCTCGTCCATCGACAGCGTGGTCTGCGTGATGTAGGCCACGTTGGCGTCGTCGGCGTAGTCGAGTGCGTCCACGTCGTCGGCCGTCTCGACCAGGCGGATCGACCGGGGCGCCTGGCCCATGGTGCCGACGACCTCCTGATGGCCCTCGTGGCCGATCAGCACGATGTCCATCTCGGCCTGCGCGTACCGGCGCGCCTCGTTGTGGACCTTCGTGACCAGCGGGCACGTCGCGTCGACGAGCGTGTGGCCGAGGCGCTTGGAGTTCTCGAACGCCTCCGGGGGCGAGCCGTGCGCGGAGAACACGACCACCGCACCCTCGGGGACCTCGGTCTCGTCCTCGACGAACACCGCCCCCTCACGGCGCAGCGACGCGACCACGTGGGTGTTGTGGACGATCTCGTGACGGACGTAGACCGGGGCGCCGTGGACCTCGAGGGCCTTCTCGACGATCAGCACGGCACGGTCGACGCCCGCGCAGAAACCGCGCGGTGCCGCGAGCAGGAGCGTGGTGGGAGCCATGCCCCGAGGGTAGCGACACGGGCGCGGGGGCCGTTGGGCATACTCTGCGCTGGTGGCCCGGTCGGAAGACCGGGCCGTGTCGTGAGGAAGTTCGTGCCGTGCACATCATCATCGGCGGGTGCGGGCGGCTGGGCGCGGAGATCGCCGACCGTCTGTCCGAGGACGCCGACACCGACGTCGTCGTGTGTGACGTCGACCCCCTGGCGTTCGACCGCCTGGGTTCGGCGTTCAACGGCGAGACCGTGGTGGGCGACTGCACCGACCGCGACGTGCTCGAGCAGGCCGGGGTCCAGCGCGCCGACGGACTGATCGCCGTGACGCGGTTCGACAACGCCAACCTGATGGCGGTCGAGATCGCCACCCACCTCTACGACGTCCCCCGCACGATCGCCCGGCTGTTCAACCCCGAACGCGAGGACGTCTACCGCAAGCTCGGCGTGCGTTACGTCTCGGGTACCGGCCTGATCGCGAAGCTGTTCCTCAACGAGTTCCGCGACGAGAGCTATCCGTTGCACGTGGCCTTCTCCGACACCGACGTCTCGGTCGTCGAACTCGAGATGGACACCCCGGGTCACGGCATGACCGTCGAGGAGTTCGAGGTCGACGGTCAGCTGCGGGTGGCCGCGGTCCGGCGGGGCACCCGGGTGTTCATTCCCGACCGCAGCGACCGCCTCGAGCGCGACGACGTGGTCACCGCCGCGATGAAGCCGGCCGCGCACCGACGCATCGCCGAGCTCGTGCGCGATCCGTTCGACCGCGAACGCAGCTACGCGGACCGGAGGTGAGGACATGTACGTCGTGATCGCCGGCGGTGGCAAGATCGGCCGCTACATCGCCAGGGACATGGTCGAGAAGGGCCATGAGGTGACCGTGGTGGAGCGCATCGGCTCGCGCTGCGAACAGCTGGTGGCCGAGACCGACGTGCTCGTCATCGAGGGTGACGCGTGCGACGTGCGCTACCTCGAGCAGGCCCATGCCGACCGCGCCGACGTCTTCGTCGCCACCACCCACGAGGACGACGACAACCTCGTGTCCTGCCAGCTCGCGAAGATCGAGTTCGGCGTGAAGCGGGCCATCAGCCGGGTCAACACGCCCAAGAACGTCGAGATCTTCGACCGTCTCGGCATCGAGCCGGTGTCCTCGACCCGACTGATCTCGGAGCTGCTCGAGAACGAGTTCTCCATCGGCGAGCTGATCCACCTGACCAGCCTCAAGGGCGGCCGGGTCAGCCTGGTCGAACTGCGCATCCCGAGCGGCCCCGGCGCGCCCAGGCCGCGGGCGATCGAGAAGCTCGACCTGCCCAACGAGGCCGTGCTGGTCGCCATCTTCCGGGGCGACGAGACCGTCATCCCGCGTGGTGGCGCCCAACTGCTGCCCGGTGACGAGGTCGTGCTGCTGACCAGCCCCGACCTCGAGCACCGGATCACGAGCTCGCTGCTGGGTCGGCGGTGAGGGTCCGCGACGACCGTGGTGGGACCGGGCCGCGGGCCGCGGCCCGGGGCATCGGGCTGCTCGTGGCGTTGTTCGTGCTCGCCATCGCCGCCGCCACCGGCGTCGCCGCCCTCACCCTGTTGCTGGCGGGCTGAGCCGTGCTGCTGCGCCCGGGCGCCGACGACCTGCGGTTGATCGGGTACTACCTCGGCAAGGTGCTGCTGGGGTTGGGCCTCGTCATGGCCGGCGCCGCCGTGGTCGCGGCCGCGCTGGCGGAGTGGAACACGCTGTCGGCGTTCGTGATCGGCGCGTCGCTGTGCGGCATCGTCGGGGGTGCCAGCGAGGCCAAACTCGCGACGCGTCAGCAGCTGACGTGGGCCCACGGCATGGTGACCGTGGCGCTGGCCTGGCTGGTCGGCGCCATCTTCGCCGCCGTGCCGTTCCACCTCTCGGGTCACTATGAGGACTGGCTGTCCGCGGTCTTCGAGGGCATGTCGGCGCTCACGACGACCGGGTTGTCGGTCGTCAGCGACCTCGACCACACCACCCTGTCGATGGACTTCTACCGGCATCTGCTCCACTTCGCCGGTGGCCAGGGCATCATCATCGTAGTGCTGTCGTTGTTCGCCGCCGGCGGTGGTCGCATCGGCACGCTGTACGTGGCCGAGGCGCGTGACGAACGCATCCTGCCCAATTTCATCCGTACGGCCCGCTTCATCTTCCGCGTGGCGGCGACGTTCCTCGTGGTCGGGACCGCGGCGTTGTTCGTGGCGCTGCTGGTGGCCGGCTTCACCCCGGGCCGCGCCGTCTACCACGCCGTGCTGCTGTTCTTCGCCGCCTTCGACACCGGCGGCTTCGCGCCGATGCAGGCATCCATCGCCTACTACCACTCGTTCGCGGTCGAGGTGGTGGTCATGGTGCTGCTGCTCGCCGGCTCGCTGTCGTTCGGGCTGCACTTCGCCCTGTGGAACGCGGACTGGCGCCAGGTGCTGCGTCACCTCGAGACCCGTACGCTCGCCCTGTCGTCCGGCCTGTTGTTCCTGGTCGTCTGCTTCGGCCTGGTGCGCTCGGGTGCGTACGACGAGCTCGAACCGCTCATCCGCAAGGGCTTCTTCACCCTGTTGTCCTCGGTGTCCAGCGCCGGGGCGCAGGTCAACGCCGGCGAGACCTACCTCACCGACTGGGGCGTGCTGGCGCCGGCCGCGATCGTGGCGGCAATGGCGATCGGCGGCATGGCGTCCTCCACCGCCGGCGGGATCAAGGCCCTGCGGGTGGGCATCGCCGCCAAGACCCTGGTGCACGACGTCCGCAAGCTGCTCAACCCGGAGTCGGCCGTGGTCGTCACGACCTACCACGTCGGCAAGCGGCAGATCCTGCGCGACCAGACCGCCCGCGCCGCCACGTCCGTACTGCTGCTGTTCGTGGTCACCTATCTCGCCGGCGCCATGATCGGACTGGCCTACGGCTCCTACGACATCACCCAGACGCTGTTCGAGTCGGTGTCCGCCGCCTCCAACATCGGCTTGTCCATCGGGGTCACCGATCCCGGCATGCCACGCGGGCTGATGGCGGTCTACCTCGTGCAGATGTGGCTCGGTCGGCTCGAGTTCGTGGCCGTCTTCGCCATGCTCGGTTACCTCGTGTCCCTCGCCCGCGGGCGGGCGTCGACATGAGCACAGTTCGCGCAAACCGTCATCGTCGGCGTCCGACGCGTTGGATCCTGGTCGCCGCACTCGCCCTGTTGGTATCCGTCCTCGCCGGGACCGAGCTGCTGCTGCGCGCCAAACCACTGGTCGACACCACACCCTTCCTCGTGACCGACCTCCCGCCGGTCGCGCTCGAGACCGAACCATCGGTCTGTCGACGTGGTGCCGACCAAGATCTCGTCGACACGATCGGCGCCACGATCGGCGCAGGCGGCCGCATCACCTCCCCGCACGTCTACGCCTGTCCCGCCGCGTTCGACGGACGGCGCGTGACCTATGTCGGCGAGCCCGTCGGCGAACTCATTCGGCGCCGCAGTGGCGTCTGGGTCCAGGTCAACGACGACGACTACGCGCTCGAGGTCGGCCCGATGGGCGCGCACCGCGAGTCCCGCGGCTTCAGCAGCGGCCTGTCGGTGTGGTTGCCCGACGGCTTGCACGAGCAGATCGACGGGGTCGGGCGACCCGGGCGCCGTGGTGACATCGTGCTGCTCGAAGGGGTCCTGCTGCGCGCCGATCCCGACGACGGCGGTGGCATCACGCTGCGTGCCGACCACCTCGAGGTCGTCGCGCCGACCGTGGAGGTCCCCGAGCCCTTCCACGCCCTTCAGGCGATCGTCGCGGGCGTACTCGCGGCGCTGGCCGCAGCGACGCTGCTGTGGTCACGCGCGACCGGGCGACGGTGACGCGATCGCGGTGACGCCGTGGCCGGGCGGTGCGCGCGTCAGCGCTTGTCGGTCAGGCCGGCCTCCTGCGAGGACGGGCACAGCGGCTCGACGACACAGTCCTCGCAGTGGGGACGGCGCGCGTGGCAGGTGCGCCGCCCGTGGTGGATGAGCAGGTCCGAGACGTCGAGCCAGCGCTCACGGGGGTACAGCTGCATCAGGTCGCGCTCGATCTTCTTCGGGTCCTCCTCGCGGGTCAGGCGCAGTCGCCGGGCGAGCCGGGCGACGTGGGTGTCCACCACCACCCCGACGTGGGTCCCGAAGCCGTTGGACAGCACCACGTTGGCGGTCTTGCGGGCCACGCCCGGCAGGGCCAGCAGCTCCTCCATCGTGCCCGGCACCTCGCCGTCGTGGTGCTCGAGGAGCAGCCGGGCGGTCGCCTGCACGTTCTTGGCCTTCTGCCGGAACAGCCCGAGCGATCCGATGAGCCCTTCGATGCGCTCGAGCGGCGCCTCGGCGAAGGCCTCGGGACCGGGCAGTTCCCGGAACAGCACCCGGGTGACCTCGTTGACCTTCACGTCGGTCGACTGCGCCGAGAGCATGGTCGCGACCAGCAGTTCCCACCGGTCGGAGAACGCCAACGCGATCGTGGCGTCCGGCAGCACCCGCGCCAACTCGTCGAGGATCACGGGGGCGCGCAGCGTCTTGCCGCGCTCACGGGTGAGGTCGTCGGGGATCATGCCGCCGGAGGCTAGCCGGCCGCTGCCGCCGGTCCGCCGGGCCTTGCCGCGTGGTGCCCGGTGGGTTGCGCCGGTTCGCTTCCCTGCGGCGGCCGACCGGGCCTGGGACCCGGCTGGTGCCGGGGGGCGGAGGTGGGTGGCGGAGGCGGTGGGGTAGGTTGGAGAACATGAGCACGCACGCGCCGACGCCGTCCGCGGCCGCGACCGACGAGGGGTGCGCGAGCTGTGCGCCGCCCGACGCGGCCGCCGTCGTGGCGGACCCCCCGGACGACGAGGCGCTCGCCGCGCTGGCCAAGGCGCTGGGGCACCCCTCGCGGCTGAAGATCCTCCGGCTGCTGACCGAGCGCGAGACGTGCATCACCCGCGACGTGGTCGACGAGTTGCCGCTGGCGCAGTCGACCGTCTCCGAGCACCTGCGCATCCTGCGTGAGGCGGGCCTGGTCCAGGTCTCGGCCGACGGGGTGCGCAGCACCTACTGCGTCTCGCCCACCGGCCTGGCGCTGCTCAAGGCGGGCGTCGCCAACCTCTGACCGCGGCCGGCGGCGCCCGGTCACCCGCCCGCGACGCCCGGCACGCGCGAGACCACACGTGATCGGGGGTGCGCCACCGGCCTTCATCGCGTATCGTCGTTTCACGATGAAGCCCGCCGCCGGATCGCCTGCCCGCGACTCCGCGCTCCCGCAAGGAATACGCCGTGCGTGACCACCTCGACGACGCCGTCGACGACACCGTCGACGCGTTCGACGTCGCCACCGGCACGCCGGCCGACGAGGCCCCCACCGGCGGACTCGGCACCTTCGAGCGGCTGCTGTCGCTGTGGGTCGCGCTGGCGATCGTGGCGGGGATCGCGCTCGGTCAGCTCGCTCCCGCCGTCCCCGAGACGCTGGCCCGCTTCGAGTACGCCTCGGTGTCGCTGCCGGTGGCCGTCCTGATCTGGGCCATGATCTTCCCGATGATGGTGCAGGTCGACTTCGGCGCCATCGTGGGCGTGCGCCGGGAACCGCGCGGGCTCGCGGTCACGACCGCGGTCAACTGGCTGGTCAAGCCGTTCACCATGTTCGCCATCGCCTGGTTCTTCCTGCTGGTCGTGTTCGCCCCGCTCATCCCCGAGGACCTCGGCCGCGAGTACCTCGCCGGCGCGATCCTGCTCGGTGCCGCCCCGTGCACCGCCATGGTGTTCGTCTGGAGCTACCTGACCCGTGGTGACGCCGGCTACACCCTGGTGCAGGTGGCGGTCAACGACCTCGTCATGCTGGTCGCCTTCGCCCCCGTCGTGGTGTTGCTGCTCGGGATCTCCGACATCCAGGTGCCGTGGGACACCGTCGGACTGTCGGTCCTGCTCTACATCGTGATCCCCCTGGTCGCCGGCTGGCTGACCCGCACGGCACTGGTCCGTCGCCGCGGCGCCGCCTGGTTCGAGCGCGACTTCCTGCGCCGGATCGCCCCCGTCACCCCGACGGGCCTGATCGTCACGCTGGTGCTGCTGTTCGCCTTCCAGGGCGAGGTGATCCTCGACAACCCACTGCACATCGTGCTGATCGCCGTGCCGCTGACGGTCCAGACGGTGTTCATCTTCTGGCTCGGGTACCGGGTCATGCAGGCGATGCGCCTGCGCCACGAGATCGCGGCGCCGGGCGCGATGATCGGCGCCAGCAACTTCTTCGAGTTGGCGGTGGCGGTGGCGATCGCGCTGTTCGGGCTGCAGTCGGGTGCGGCGCTCGCGACCGTGGTCGGCGTCCTGGTCGAGGTGCCGCTGATGCTCGCGCTCGTGCGCTACGCCAACCGCACCCGCGACCGGTTCCCGACGGCGACCACCGAGCCCGCATGAGCGGCCTCGACGGTGAGCGCCGCCTGCCACGCCTCACGGCCGCGGCACGGGCGTCGCTGCGCGACCGTGCGGTCGTGCTGCGCACCGCCGCCCGCAACGGCTGCTGCGGCGGCCAGGTGCGCGTGCCCGTGGCCGAGTTCGGCCCTCCCGTGAACCCGGCCGGTTACCACCGCCTCGAGCACGAGGCAACGGTCTGGTACGTCGAGCCGGATCTGCTCGCCAGTGCCGGCCGCTGGGAGCTCGACGCGGTGGGGATCGGCCGGTGGCGCCGGCTGCAGCTCGACGGCGCCGAAGCGCTGCCGGCCACCGGCGCCTGAGCCCCCGCCCGCACCGTGGGCCCCGCCCCGGGCCGCCGGGCCGGCATCGTCGGCGGACGTCCCCCGGCGTCAGCCGCGCGGCTCGACGGGGATCGTCACGGTGAAGGTGGTCCCCTCGCCCAGCAGGCTCTCGACGCGCACGCTGCCACCATGTCGTTCCACGGCGTGCCGGACGATCGCGAGGCCGAGCCCGGTGCCGCCCGTCTCGCGTGAGCGGGCGGTGTCGACCCGGTAGAAGCGCTCGAAGACCCGCGACAGGTCCTGCTGCGGGATCCCGATCCCGGTGTCGCGCACGAGCAGCACGTAGGTGCCGCCCTCGGGCACGAGGCTGACGTCGACACTGCCGCCGGGCCGGTTGTACTGGACGGCGTTGCCGACGAGGTTCTTCACGATCACCTCGAGGTCACCGGGCACGCCGGCGACGAACGCCCGGTCGGGCGCGTCGACGCCGATCTCGACCTCGCGCTGCTCGGCGCGCGCCAACTGGCCGACGACGACCTGGCGGACGAGCTCGGCGAGGTCGACCGGCACCCGCTCGAGCGGTCCACGTTCCTCGAGCCGCCGCAGGTCGAGCAGGTCGTGGACGAGTCGGGTGAGACGCTCCGCCTCGCCGTTGAGCTGGTTGACCAGCGAGGGCACCCGGTCCGGGTCCCGCTTGATGGTGACCTGCAGGGCCTCGGCGAGCGACTGGATGCCGGTGACCGGGGTCTTGAGCTCGTGGGAGGCGTTGACGACGAAGTTGCGTCGCAGTTCCTCCACGCGCCGTTCGCGGGTCCGGTCGGTGATCAGCACCAGTGTCTCGTCGCCCACGAGCGACACGGCCGATCGCAGTTCGTGCTCGCCGTGCTCGGCATCCACGACGACCGGCGTGCGCGACTCGCGGGCCTCGCGGACCGCGCCCGCCAGTGCCGCCGAGCCGACCGCCTGCACGACCGTGATGTCCCCGGCGTCGACGGGGATCCCGAGCAGGTCGCGGGCGGCGTCATTGGCGGCGAGCAGGCGTCCTTCGGCCGAGAACAGCAGCGAGGGCTGCACCAGCGAGTCCACCAGCTCCCGGCGCCAGGGTCGCTCACGGGCGATGCGTTCCCCCCGGCGGGCGTACGCCGCGCCCAGCGCGTTGAGGGCGATGCCGAGCTGGCGCCAGCCGGCGCCACCACGCAGCACCAGCGTCCGGTGGTCCGGCGCGCCGACCCAGGCGTTGACCCGCTCGGCGAGCCGGGCCAGGCGCCGGTTCTCGGCCGCGTCCGCACCCACACCGACGAGGATCGCCAGGGCCAGCACCAGCGCGAGCCCGAGGCCGGCCGGCGCCGCGCGAGCCAGCGCGAACGCCGCCAGCCCCAGGCCGAGGGCGAGCAGCAGCGGGCGCGGGTTCACGAGTCGGCGAACCGGTAGCCCACCCCGCGCACGGTCTGGATCCGGGACGGCGCCTCCGGCTCCTTCTCGACCCGGGTCCGCAGTCGGCGGATGTGGACGTCGAGGGTCTTGGTGTCCCCGACGTAGTCGCTGCCCCAGATCTCGTCGATCAGCTGCCCGCGGGTCAGGACCCGCCCGGCGTGCTCGACCAGGTAGGCGAGCAGCTCGAACTCCTTGGGCGGCAGGTCGACGAGCTCCCCGTCGACGCGGACCTCGTGGCGGACGCGGTCGACGCGCACGCCGGCCGCCTCGACCGGTGCCTCGTCGTCGGCGACGTCCTGCAGCGGGGCCCGTCGCAGCACCGCCTTGATCCGGGCCACCAGTTCCCGGGTGGAGAACGGCTTGGTGACGTAGTCGTCCGCTCCGAGCTCGAGCCCGACCACGCGGTCGACCTCGGCCTCGCGGGCGGTCAGCATGATGATCGGCACGTCGGAGCGGGCGCGGATCGTGCGGCAGATCTCCGTGCCCGACATGCCGGGCAGCATCAGGTCGAGCACCACGAGGTCAGGCCGCACCCGCTCCCAGGCGGGAACCGCGTCGAGGCCGTCCTTGACCCAGGCGACCTGGAAGCCCTCGGCCTCGAGCGTGATGGCCAGGCCCTCGGCGATCGACTTCTCGTCCTCGACGAGCAGCAGCTTCGGCATCGGTGGTCCGTCCTCGTGGTGGGGTTAGGCTGCAACGGAAGGGGGTGGCGTGTGCGCAACGATCTCGAGTCCCAGCTCGACCAGCTGCTGACCCGCGTGGTGGGGATGAGCGAGCGTGCCGACGGCATGCTGACCGAGGCACTGCAGGCGTTCGAGCTCGGTGACGTGGCGGCGGCCCGACGCGTCACGGCGGCCGACGCCGAGGTCGACCGCGCCTACGAGCAGGTCCAGCAGGGCGTCCTCGCGGTGGTCGCGCTGCACGGGCCGGTGGCCAGCGACCTGCGCCTGCTGACCTCGCTCATCCACGTCAGCCTCCACGTCGAGCGCATGGGTGACTACGCGTCGGGCGTGGCCCGTACCGTCGAGCGCGTCCGCGAACTGCCGGCCGATCCAGGTCTGGTCGATCAGCTGCTGGAGATGGGCGGCCGGGCGCGCGAGGTCACGCGGGCGGCCATGCAGTCGTTCGTGCACCTCGACGTCGAGGCCGCCAAGACCTGCGCCCGCCTCGACGACGACGTCGACCGGCTCTACCTCGGCATCTTCCATCGCCTGGTGCGGCTCGCCGCCGCCGACGAACACCGGCTGGAGTGGGCGACCCACATGATCCAGTTGGTGCGCCAACTCGAACGCTACGCCGACCACGGCGTCGACGTGGCCGAGCAGGCCGTGTTCGCCGTCACCGGCCGCACCGTCGAGCTCTCGTCGTTCGACGCGGGCTGACGCCCGAGAGGCGGTCACGGCTCCAGACGTCCGACGTCGACGCGTTCCCCCGTCACCGCGAAGCACGCATGCTGGGCGAAGGCGACCCCGTGGTCGGCGATCCGCTCGAGGTAGCGCGCGAGGAGACCGAGCAGGACGAGTTCGGCCGGGTCGGTCACCTGCTCCCGGACCTCGGCGAGCAGGTGCACCTGCAGGTGGTCGACGGACTCGTCGAGCTGGTTGACCTCGTGGACGGCCAGGCCGTCGCGTTGGCGCCAGGCGTCGATCCCACGCCGCAGCACCTCGACGGTGCGGGCGGCGAAGTCCTCGAGCGTGGTCCGGATCTCCTGCGGCATGCGGGTGGCGTCCACGTGGTCGGTCGCCTCGGCGACGTGACGGACCAGCGCGGCGGTCCGATCGACCGACAGGATGAGGCGCAGGATGCCGACGAGCCGGCGCAGGTCCCCGGCCACCGGTGCCTCACGCGCGAGCAGCAGGAAGCCCTGTTCCTCGACGTGCCGGCACCGCCCCTGGACGTCGTAGGTCGCCACGCGCAGTTCGTCCACCGCTCCGTGGTCGGCGTGCAGCAGGGCGCGCACGGCCCGAGGCAGGGCATCGACCAGCGTCAGCGCGCTGCTGATCAGTTCGTCGTCGATCTCGTCGAGCCACTCCTGGAACCCCGCACGGACGGGGCCCGTCGGCTCCGGGAACGGGGGCATCACGATGTCGCGCAGTCGCGCGGCGAGGGACGCCTCGCGCCGCGTGGGGCGCTGGCCGGCCTGACCCTTGACCACATCGACGTCCTCGCTCGGTAGACGGCAGTCAAGCGTCCGCGGGTGACGAGACGACGAGCGTCGGGTAGCGGCCCGGTGAACGCCGTCGCCCTCCGGACACCTCGCCCGGGGCGACGGCACGGTGCGCTCGCGCGGCCCGCGCCACCACCGCCCGGACCGACGGCATGCCGTCGCCCACCGTTCACCAGCGGTTCACCTGGCGAGGGTACACATCGAGCTTGCAGCGCTGGCGTCTCTCCCCGCACCCGGAGTCCTTCGTGGCCGAGCATCAGCACCTGAACACCGAACCCGCACCGGCGTCACCTCCGGTGGGCGTCGAGCAGCGCCGGGTGCGCGTGGAGCCGTCGGAGGCGCACGTGGCCGCGCACCACCACGACGCACCCACCGAGGAAGCCACGGCGGTCGAGCACGTCTTCGACCTTCGCGGCGTCGGCGTCCACTACGGCGACTTCACCGCGCTCCAGGACGTGAGCATGGGGCTGCCTCGCAACCAGATCACCGCGTTGATCGGTCCGTCCGGGTGCGGTAAGTCGACCCTGCTGCGCTGCCTGAACCGCATGAACGACCTGGTGGGATCCGCGCGCGTGACCGGCGAGGTGATCTACAACGGGGAGAACATCTACGACGCCGACATCGACCCGGTGGAGGTGCGGCGTCGGATCGGCATGGTGTTCCAGAAGCCGAATCCCTTCCCCAAGTCGATCTACGACAACGTGGCGTTCGGGCCGCGGCTCAACGGTCAGCGCAAGGGCCTCGACGACACGGTCGAACAGGCGCTGCGCGGCGCCGCCCTGTGGGACGAGGTCAAGGACAAGCTCGGCGACTCCGGGCTGGCCCTGTCCGGCGGTCAGCAGCAGCGGTTGTGCATCGCCCGAGCCATCGCCACCGAACCCGACGTCATCCTCATGGACGAACCCTGCTCCGCGCTGGACCCGATCGCGACCCTCAAGATCGAGGACCTCATGCGCGAACTGCGTGAGTCCTACACGATCGTGGTCGTGACGCACAACATGCAGCAGGCGGCCCGCGTCTCGGATCGGACCGCGTTCTTCACCGTCAACATCGACGACCACGTCGGGATGCGCACCGGGGCGTTGGTCGAGTACGACGACACCGAGAAGATCTTCACGCAGGCGTCCGACGAGCGCACCGAGGCCTACATCACCGGCCGCTTCGGTTGACCTGCCCGGGTCCGGCTGGCACTGGCTGACGTCCGGACCCGGCGGCACGGCATCGCCGCGCAAGCCAGAAGGCCCGACCTCCTCGAGGTCGGGCCTTCTGGCGTCCGCAGGACGTGGGGCTCAGTTCCCGCCGGTCAGCTGGCTCCTGCGCGCGATCAGGCGAGCGCCGATCGTGAACAGCAGCACCAGCAGCATCAGGGTGAGCGCGCCGGCCCAGGCGCGCGCGATCGCCGGTTGAAAGGCCCCGCGCGCGCCCTCGAGCACCTGCAGAGGGATCGCGCCCTGGGGTCGGCCGACGAGGTCGGTCACCAACGCCCGCGCGCCGAGCGCGGTCAGCAGCAGTGGAGCGGTCTCACCGGCACCTCGCGCCACGGCGAGCATCGACGAGGTGGCCAGCCCCGGACCGGCGGCTGGCAGTACCACGCGGGTGACGACCTGCCGTCGACGTGCCCCCAGCCCGTAGGCGGCGTTGCGCAGGTCCTGCGGCACCAGCCGCAGCACCTCCTCGCTGGAGCGCACGACGATCGGCAGCATCAGGACGGCCAGACCGACGGCGCCGGGCAGCGTGCCGAAACCGAGGCCACCGCTGATCACCAGGGACGAGAAGACGAACAGACCGACGAAGATCGACGGCACCCCGGTCATGACGTCGGTGAAGAACCGCACGACGGGGACCAGCTTCGACTCGCGGTACTCGACCAGGAAGATCGCGGCCGTCACGCCGAGGGGAACGGCGAGGAGCACGGCGATCGCGGTCATGTAGATGGTGCCGAAGATCATCGGGAGGTAGCCGCCGCCCTCCGCCGTCGGGTTGAACGGTGGATTGGACGTCAGGAACTCCCAGCCGAAGGCCGGCAGCCCTCGTTGCACGGTCACCCCGATGACGATGAACAAGGGGATGACGGCGCAGGCGACGGCGAACAGCAGCAGGCTGCGCATGGCGAAGTCCGTGCGCTCGCGCGCCGGGGCGTTGCCGACCTTGGTCCGCAGGCTGCGGCGCGCGGCGGGGGCGTCGGGGGTCGTGAGCGTGGTCACAGTGCGGCGTCTCCGGAGACGGTGCCCATACGGCTGACGACGATGCGCGCGCCGACGTTGACGAGCATGGTGAGCAGGAACAGTGACACGCCGAGGGCCATCAGCGCCCGCAGGTACTCCGGCGAGGCCTCCCGGAAGGCGGCGGCGATCTGGGCGGCCACGGTGTTGGCCGTGTTGAGCGGCTCGAAGGCGACCTGCGCGCCGGCACCCATGATGAGCAGCACCGCGATGGTCTCCCCCAGGGCCCGGCCGAGACCGAGCATCGCGCCCCCGATGATGCCCGCGCGGCTGCGCGGCAGGACCACGTGGCGCATGACCTCCCAGCGGGTGGCGCCGAGGCCGAAGGCGGCCCACCGCTCGTCGGTCGGCACCTGGGCGAACACCTCGCGGATCACCGCGCTGGTGATGGGCAGGATCATGATCGCGAGCACGACGCTGGCGAACAGCAGATTGAAGGCCCGGACGTTGCCGCCGAAGAAGGGCAGGAAGCTCAGCACGTCATTGAGCCACACCCAGAACGGGTAGAGCACCTGGGCGAGGAACTGCGCACCGACGATGCCGTAGACGACGCTGGGCACCGCGGCGAGCAGGTCGACGGTGTAGGTCAACGGCTGCTTGATGCGCTTCGGGGCCAGCTGCGTGAGGTAGAGCGCGATGCCGACCGCCAGGGGGACCGCGATGGCGAGGGCGATGAGGCTCGAGTAGACGGTGCCGGCGAGGAACGGCAGCGCGCCGTAGGTCCCGGTGATCTCCCCACCCCGCGCATCGCCGGGTTGCCAGGTCGTGCCGAACAGGAAGCCGAGGACGCCTTCCTTCTGGAAGACGGGCAGGGCATCGCTGGCCGTCGAGGTGAGCATCCAGGCCAGGACGAGGAGCACGAGGATGCCCGCGCCCATGACGACCGCCTTGAAGGTCGGGTCCGCCATACGGGCACGGCGGGACGCCCGCAGGCGGGAAGGTTCAGGAGGGGCGGAGAGCGCCATTGCTGCCTCGGGAGGAGTGTCGGACGGAAGTGACCGGGTCGCGTCGGATGCGGAAGGTCGGGAAGCGCGCCGGCGGCGGTGGGCCGTCGCGGCCCACCGCCGCGAGCGGTGTCAGGGAGAGCCCGTGGCTCAGCCTTCCTCGTTGATGCGCTCGACCTTCTCGAGCGCCAACTGCTGCGCGCTCTCGGCGAGCGGTGCGTAGCCGAGGTCGGACGCGTCCTGGTCGCCCTCCTCGAGCGTCCAGGTCAGGAAGGCCTGGAGCGCCTCGGCGTCGGCCTGCTCGTACCCGCAGGTCCAGGCCAGGATCCAGGTCGCACCGGCGATCGGGTAGCCCTCGCCCCCGACGCCCAGGATGTTGAAGCGCAGGTCGTCGGGCAGCTCGATGCCGTCGGCGGCCGCGGAGACCGTCTCGGTGGTCGGCTCGACCGCGTTGCCGTCGGCGTTGATCACGTCGGCGACGTCGAGGCCGGCGGCGACCGCGTACTCCAGCGACAGGTACCCGATGCCGCCCGGCTGCGAGACGATCGCGTTGGCGACACCGTCGTTCTGCTCACCGGCGACGACCCCGTCGAACCACTCGATCTCCGAGCCGGCCCCGTAGGCCTCCGACCACGAGGACGACTCGTCGTCGAGGTAGGTCGTGAAGATCGACGTGGTCCCGGAACCGTCGGCGCGGACGGCGACCGTCAGCTCCTGGTCCGGCAGCTCGACGCCCTCGTTGAGCTCGGCGATGGCCGGGTCGTTGATGTTGGTGATCTCACCGGCGAAGATGTCGGCGATGGTCTCCCCGTCGAGCACGAGGTCGTCCAGGCCGTCGATGTTGTAGGCGATGACGACACCACCGAAGACGGTCGGGATGTGCAGGACCTCGTCGGCCTCACACTGCCGGGCCTCGAGCGCCTCGTCCTGCTCCTCGTCGCCCATGGCGGCGTCGGTACCGGCGAACGCCACCTGCTGGCTGATGAACTGCTCACGGCCGCCGCTCGAGCCGATCGACTCGTACTGCAGGCTGACACCCGGCTCGACGCCCTGGAACTCACCGATCCAGGTCTGGTAGAGGGGGTTGGGGAACGAGGCTCCGGCGCCGAGGAGGTCGGCCGAGATGCCCTCGCCAGCGGCGTCGTCGGAGGCGGCGTCGTCCCCAGCGACGTCGTCGGTCGCGTCCGTGGTGGCCTCGGGGTCGTCGTCGGCCTGCTGCTCGGCCTCCTCGGCGCTGGGCGCGGAGTCGAGGTCGTCACCGCCGCCGCATGCGGCAGCCGCGAGCGAGAAGGCCGCGACGGCAGCCAGGGTGCGGGAGTGTGCGCGAACGCGCATGGATGGGTTCTCCTACGCAAGTAGTTGGAGCGGATGAGAAGGAAGCTACGGTCGCTTTCTGGCCGCCAACCTGCGCCGAGGTGAACGGCCGCTGAACGCGAACGTGAACGTTGGGAGAACGCCGAACGCCAGCCGCGACGACCACGAGCGAGGCGCATGGACGAGCACACCTGGGAGAACGACCGCGGTGGACACCTGTGGCCCAAGGACCACGAAGCGGTCGCGTCCGACGGCGTCCGCGTCCGCTACACCGTCCTCGGACGGGAGCACCGCGCCACACCACCGATCGTGCTCTGCGCCGGCTACGTGTGCCCGGACACGTACTGGCGCTCGCTGGCCGAGGACCTCGCCGACCGGCATCGCGTCGTGGTCCTCAACTATCGTGGCATCGGCGCCTCGACCTCGCCGGACCGGTCCGGGCGTCGCCGACGGGACCGCGCCGAGGACTTCCGCATCGAGCGCCTCGCCGAGGACGTCGCCGCCGTCTGCGACGCGGAAGCGGTCACTGCCGCGGTCGTGATCGGGCACTCGATGGGATGTCAGGTCGCCTTCGCGCTCTGGCGGGCCCGTCCGGACCTCGTCGCCGGGCTGGTCCTGGTCACCGGCCCCTACGCGTCACCGCTGCGCACCTTCTACGGCCGCGACCTCGGCGCCCGGCTGTTCCCCCTCGCCTACGCGGCCGCGCCGCTGATCCCGACCGTGGTACGACGACTCGCCATGCAGACACCCCGCCTACCGGTGGCGATGCCGGTCGCACGCGCCCTGCGTGCGCTCGGCCCCTACACGCCCGACGAGGCGATGGTCGGCTACTTCCGTCACCTCGGCGAGCTCGACCCGGAGGCGATGCTGCAGGTCGCCCGGGGCATGCACGAGTTCGACGCCGGCCCCTGGCTGTCCGAGGTGGACGTCCCCACGTTGATCCTCACCGGCGGCGCCGACCCGTGGACGCCTCCGGAGGTCGGCGAGGGAATGGCGTCCACGATGCCGGACGCGGAGCTCGCCATCGTCGAGGACGGCACCCACGGGGCGCTGATCGAGTTCCCGGACGAGATCGCCGACACGGTGGCGGACTTCCTGCACCGGCGTCTGGGCGCCCCGTCACGGCCGCGGCGCGGCGCCCCGGGGCGGATCGTGCCGGCGACCCCGCTCCCCGACTGACCCGGCGGCGTCTCAGCAGGTGGCGCAGGCCGGGGCCGCCGACGCCCGCCGCCAGAGCCGCCCCGACGTCAGGCGCCGACCCGCGACACGCGAACGGGCGGCGCGTCGTTCGCGGACCCGGGTGTTGTGGCGCGCGGCCGCCTCGTAGGCGATCCGCCGTTCCATCGTCATCACGTACAACAAGCTCGTCGGTTCCATCGGTCGTCTCCTCTCGAACGTCGTACTCGGTTGGAAGGGGCTCAGCAGCAGGACGACGCCGCGGAGGGCCCGGCAGCGAACGTCGCGCTGTCGGCGAGGACGGTGTAGATCTCCCAGGGGGCACCGTCGGGGTCGGTGACCCAGACCTTGTCCTGCGTCGCGTAGCAACAGGTCTCGCCGCGCCGCTCGTCGGTCGCCAGCCCGGCCGCCGAGAGCCGGGTGGCCGCCTGCTCGACCTCGGCGGGCCCGTCCGCTTCGACACCGAGGTGGTTGAGCGTCCCGCCCGACGGCCCCTCGAGCAGCACGAGCTTCAACGGCGGTTCCTCGACGGCGAAGTTGGCGTAACCGGGACGCCGCTTGGCCGGCTCGACGCCGAAGAGCGTGGTGTAGAAGGCCACGGCAGCGTCGAGGTCCTGCACATCGAGCGCGAGTTGTACCCGGGACATGGTCGTTTCCCTTCTTTCGTCGTGCTTCCGTCGTGCGCCATCCATCGATGAGCATCGATGGAACTGTAGGCCTTTCCATCGATGGTCGTCGATGGGTTTCTCCCGTCCGTGCGCACAACGCATTGACGAACATCGATGCGCTGGTCACCCTGCCAGCAGACGAAGGGAATCGCCGTGGACGTCCAGACCATCGAGCCGTGCTGCGCGCCGGTGCTGCAGTCCCCGATCGACGACAACCAGGCCGAGCAGCTCGCGGCGGCGTTCAAGCTGCTCGCCGACCCCGTCCGCCTCCGACTGCTGTCGCTGATCGCCAACGCACCCGACGGCGAGGCATGCGTCTGCGATCTCACCGCACCCCTCGAGCGGTCGCAGCCCACGATCTCCCATCACCTGTCGGCGCTGGCCGCCGCGGGGCTGGTCGAACGCGAGCAGCGCGGACGCTGGGCCTACTTCCGGGTGGACCGCGAGCGAGTGGCCGTGCTGCGGCGAGCACTCGACCTGCCATCCTGATCCACGAACGGCCCCCGCGCTCGCGACGATCACGGGTCCGTCGAACCGGCGCCCCGCCGGCGCTCCTTCCATTCGGAAACCTCGACGCCGGCGGTCCACTCAGCTATTGTTGAGTCAATGATCACTGAGTCGAAATCTGGGATCGAGCGGCGCGCCGCCGTCCACCGCGCGCTCGGCGAGCCGACGCGCCTGCGGATCGTCGACGCCCTGCACGTGTCCGACCGCTCGCCGAAGGACCTCGCCGATCTGGTCGGGGTGTCGACCAACCTGTTGGCGTTCCACCTCAACGTGCTCGAGGACATCGGCCTGGTCACGCGTTCGCCGTCCCAGGGCGACCAACGTCGCCGCTACGTGATGCTGCGCGCCGACCGGCTCGCCGGGACGCTCGCTCCGCCGCCGCTCGACCACCCGGGAGACGGCGTGCTGTTCGTCTGCACCGGCAACTCGGCCCGCTCGCAGCTCGCCGCCGCGCTCTGGCACGCCCGCACGGGTCGACCGGCGCTCTCCGCCGGGACCCGGCCGGCGCCACGGGTCCATCCCCTGGCCGTCGAGGTCGCCCGTAGCTGCGGCGTCGACCTCGAGGACGCCGTCCCGCGCGGGTTCGACACGCTGATCGAGTCGCCCGACCTCGTGGTGTCGGTGTGCGACCGGGCGCACGAGTCCGCGCTGCCCTTCGAGGTCCCGTCGTTGCACTGGTCGGTCCCCGACCCGGCCGCCGGCGGTCACGACGACTTCCTCCAGACCCTGGAGGACATCGACGGGCGGGTCGACCGACTCGCCCGTGCGTTGGCGCCGGCCTGAGGTAGGTCGGCCCGTCCGGGAGCAGCGAAGCATGGATCACGACCACGACCTCGGGCGCCGACAGGCGCTGGGCCCGATGACCGAACGCCTCCACCGCCAGTTCGCCGGCACCTTCAACGAGCAGACGATCGAGCGACTCCTCGCCGACTCGTTCGACCGGTTGCGGGCCTCGGCGCACTACGACGCGTTCCTGCCACTGCTCGCGGAGCGGTTCGCCGTCGAGCGGCTGCTCGCCGTGGCCCGCACGCGGGACGGGGCCGCGGACCGCACCCCGACCGTGTTGTTCCTGTGCGTCCACAACGCCGGCCGCTCGCAGATGGCCGCCGGGTTCCTCGAACACCTCGCCGCCGGGCGCGTCCACGTGCTCTCGGGTGGGTCGGCGCCCTCGGAGCGGATCAACCCCGCCGTCGTCGAGGCGATGGCGGAGGTCGGCATCGACATCACCGCGAGCTACCCCAAGCCGTGGACCGAGGAGACCCTGGCAGCGGCCGACGTCGTGGTCACCATGGGTTGCGGCGACGCCTGCCCCGTCCTGCCGGGCACGCGCTACCTGGACTGGGAGCTCGACGACCCCGCGGGCCGTGCGCTCGAGGAGGTCCGTCCGATCCGCGACGCGATCCAGCAGCGGGTGCACACCCTGCTCGAGGAGCTCGTCGGTCCACGCACCCCGGCCTGATCGAGATCCGGCGGCGTCCGCCCACGCCGGTCCCGAGCGCGTCGGGCGACGTCCCCTGCCAGCCCGGGACCCGGGCCGACGTCGGCCAGGGTCATGCGCGGACCTGCCGACGGACCCGCAGCGCCGGCACCACCGCGGCGAGGTAGGCGAGCCCGACCAGCCCCCAGGCACGCGGGTACCCGCCGGTGGCGACGAGCCGTCCCGCCAACGGTGGGGCCAGCCACATGCCGGTGTAGAAGGCCGCGGTGACCCACGCCGCCGTGCGCCCTGCATCCGCCACCGGGCTGTGGATGGCGACCAGGAGGAAGGCGACCGCCGGCCAGGTGGTGCCGGTGGCACCGAAGAGCACCGTGCCGATCCACACGGCTGGAGGGCTCCAGGCACCGGCGGCCACCACGAGAACCGCGGCGATCGCACCACCCGACATCACCAGCAAGGCGCGGTGATCGGCCCCGCCGGTGCGACGCAGCACCGGTCCCAACACCGAACGGCACACCAGCGCCACGGCGCCGTACAGCGCGGCGGTCGCGCCGGCGACCCCGATGGACAGGCCCACGGCATCGACCCCGAAGGACGGGAGGTAGGCGATCACCACCGAGGTCCCGGCACCCATGCAGGCGGCATACCCGGCCAGTGCCCGCTGGACCGAACGCGCGCGGCGGGTCGGGACGTCGAGCGCCGCCTCGGCGACACCAGCCGACCTCGCGGTCCCGGTCGACACCAGACGACGGTCGTCGGGGGCCCGCCAGGCGACCACCAGACCTGCCGCCGCGACCACGGCGGTGACCCGCAGCGCGTCACGCCAGCCGAGCCCGACCACGTGCGCCGCGGCGAGGCCGCCGGCCGCGAGCGCCCCGGCCTGCACGCCCGCCTGCGCCACCCCGACGAGGGTGTTGCGCAGGTCCTCGGTCGGTGCCGCCGTCGCCCACCGGATGGTGCCCGGGTTGGCGAAGGCCATCGCGGCGCCACACGGCACCAACGCCAGCAGGAGCGCGCCGCGGGACCCCGCCAGCGACGCCGCGGTCAGTGCCGGTACGGAGAGCAGGAGCAGCAGCAGGCAGGATCGCCGGCCGCCCAGCCGGTCCACGAGCGGACCGGCGAGGGGCGAGCCGAACACCGCGACGGTGTAGAGCCCGGCGAACAGCAACCCGACGTCGGCGGTGGCCAGGCCGAGGTCGTCGCGCAGCTGTGGCCCGAACGCCCCGAGCGCGAACGGCGGGAAGGTGCCGATCAGCAGGCTCAGTGCCAGCGCACCCGCCCACGAGACGCGCCCGGTCACGGCACGGGCGGAGCGTCTCGACCCGTCCGTGTGCCGTTGCGGTCCCGCTCGCCCGCCGTCGCCTCCGTGTCTCCCAGGGACGCGTCCGGCGCGGCCGCCACTCCGAGGGTGGTGTCCTCCGTGTCCGGCCGCCCCGGGAGGACGACGTTGAGCAGCACGGCCAGGAAGCCGGCCGGCACGATCCCGGTCACGAGCAGCACGCGCAGCTGCTCCGGCGCCAGCGCCACGAGGTCGGGCACCGCGGCCATCCCCTGCCCGACGCCGACCGCGACGGCGATGATCAGCAGGTCGCGGCGGTCGAGCCGGGACTCGGCCAGCAGGCGCACCCCGGCCGCCCCCACCATCGCGAACATGACGATCGCCGCGCCCCCCAGCACGGCGGGCGGCATCACGGCGATGACCGCCGCGATCTTCGGGAACAGCCCGGCCAGGACGAGGAAGACGGCACCGATCGAGACCACGTGGCGGCTCATCACGCCGGTGAACGCGACCAGGCCGACGTTCTGGCTGAACGAGGTGTTGGGCAGCGCGCTGAACAGCGAGGCGAAGGCCGTGCCGACGCCGTCCGCCATCACGCCGCCCGACAGCTCCCGGTCGGTCACGTCACGCCCGGCCCCTCCCTTGGTCACTGCGGCGAGGTCACCGATCGTCTCGACCGACGTGGCGATGGCCATGACCGACATGCCGATCACCGCGGCGGCCGGGAAGCTCAGACCGAACTCGAGCGGCATCGGGAACGAGAACCAGGCCGCCTCGGCGATCTGGGACCCGTCGACCTTGCCGAACGGGATCGCGGCGAGGTAGCCGACGACGAGACCGACCAGCACCGCCGCGGCGCTCAGGACGCCACGGCCCATGGCGTAGGTCACGAGGATGGTCAGCAGCACGAGGCCGGCCAACAGCAGGTTGCTCGGCGAGCCGAAGTCCTCCGCGCCCGCACCGCCGCCGGCGAGGTTGACGCCGGTCGGCAACAGCCCGATGCCGATGACCAGCACCACGATGCCGCTCACCAGCGGCGGGAACAGCGACTTCAGCCAGCGCAGGCTCAACCCGAGCGCGACCTGCACGACCCCCGCGACGATGGCGCCGCCGAAGATCGCCGAGAGGCCGAACTCCGAGGCCAGCGGGATGGAGATGACCAGGAACCCGAAGCTGGTGCCCTGGACGACGGGCAGCCGGGCACCCACGGGCCCGATGCCGATGGTCTGCAACAGCGTGGTCAGGCCGGCCACCAGCAGGGCGACCTGCACCAGGAACGCCGTCTCGCCGGTGGCCGCGCCCACGACTCCGGCGAGGATGATCGGGATGGTGACGTTGCTCGCCACCATGACCAGCACGTGCTGCAGGCCCAGGGGGATCGCCTCACGCAGTGGCGGCATGTCCTCGACGTCGTAGAGGACGTCGACGTCGGACCGATCCACGGTGCTCATGTTCGCTCCTTCGAGATGGCGGCCTCCCAACCGCGGGGCCGACCCTACGCCAGGTCGGCACCAACGGTTCGGCAACCCTCGTCAGGAGCGGTGCCCTCGTCTTGTGGAGTTTCCGCGCCCGCGGCGCGACCCCGCGACGCGACGGGGCGCCGGACCCTTGTGGTCCGGCGCCCCGTCGGGGCTCGACCGGTCAGCGCGTCGGCCCCTTGCCGGGCGTCGTCCGCTCGATCGAGAACAGGGTCGTCGTGCCCGACACCTCGTTGGCGACGACCAGCATCGGCCGACCCGTCGGGCTGTCCTTGCCCGCGACGAACAGCAACCCCTCGGCGCCCAGGTCCCCCGCCGCCGAGGTGCCGGGCTCGGCCGAGAAGTCGCGGTTGTCCAGGTACTGCACGAACTGCGGCGCACGCGGGTCGGTGACGTCGTAGACCATCACCCCGCCGATGCGTTCGAGGCCGACGAACGCGTAGTCGCGGCCGTCGACGCGACCGACCACCACGTCCTCGGGTTCCGGTCCCTTGTCGTCGCTGCGCGACTCGAACGAGTGCTCGCGGTGGTTCGAGTTGAAGTACGACGGGAAGGTCGCGGCGGTGATCCGCTCGAAGTCGGCCCCCGAGTCGTACAGCTGCTCGCCGTCGGCGGTCCAGATCGAGAACGAGCGGGCCCCGAAGGCGTGGGCCGCCTCGAGGCAGCCGTCCTCGCCGCGACCCAGGGTCGTCGTGACGTTCAGGCGCCCGAGGGCGGCGTTGTCGCGCAGCTGTGCCACGGTGTCGATGCCGTTGTCGGCGGCGAGGAACGCCGCCACGGGTGACCCCGGGCACGCGGCCGGCAGGTCGGCGGTCCAGGCACGGAACCGGCTGACCTCGCTGTAGCCGGACCACTCGCGGGCGTCGCCCTCGTTCGCCGTCACCAACAGTGTCTGCCCGCGCCACAGGTAGCTGTCGAACCCGTCGGGCTGGTACAGCCCACGCACCGGCCAGTTCGCGACGTTGACGGCGTCGTCGCGGTCCGAGACGTCGAGTTCGTTGCCGACCGCCAGGTGGTCCTTGGTCCCCAGCGGGCGGATGTCGGTGAACCGGCCGGCACGGACGTCGAGCACCGCGACGGCGTTCGCCTCCTGCAGCATCACGTAGGCCGTCCGCGAGCGGGCGTCGGCGACGACGTACTCGGGCTCGAGGTTGCGCGACACGTAGCGGTCGCCGTGCACGTCCGGACCGAAGACCCGGACCTCGGGGTGCAGCGTGCGGTCCCCGTCCTCGTCCCAGGCATGGAACGTCGCCGTGCGCACGTCGTCCTGGGTGACCCGCAGTGGGTTGCCGACCGGGACCAGGCTGACGCTGCCCTCCGGGTCGACGGTGTAGGCGTCGTTCGGCTCCCCCTCGTTGGCCACGAGCAGCGTCCGGCCGTCGGGCGTGAAGGTCAGCATGTCCGGCAGCGCACCGACCCGCACCGCGTTGACCGCCTGCAGCGCCCGGTCGAAGAACACCACCCAGCCGTCGTCGGTCTTGTCCGCCGCCTCGACGGCGACGGCGATCGTGCCGCTGCGCACGGCGACCGAGTTCGCGACGCCGCGGACGTCGACCCGTGAGCCGTCGGCGGCGCGCACGCCCGCGGTCACCAGGTCGCCGACCTTGCGGGGCCGCGACGGTTCGGCGACATCGAGCACCTCGACCGTCCCGGCCGTGGCGTTGACGACGAACAGCCGCTGTGTGGCCGGGTCGTGGGCGACGATCTCGGCCGCCGACGCGTCGAACACACCGGTCTCGTAGGTGCCCAGGACCGACAACTCGATCCCGACCGGTCGAGCGCCGACCGGACCGGGCGCGGTCGGTGCGGCCAGCGCCGCGCTCGCCGTGCTCACCGCGGCGGCGAGTGCCGCCCCCACCAGGAAACTCGTTCGCATGGACCCCTCGTCCGACGTGGCCGACCGCTCGACGACGGGCCGACCTGGGTTGCGGCCAGCCAACCCCGGCCGGGTGAACGGACGCTGTCGCCGCGACGACGGGAACGCGACAGCTGGCCGCTGCCGGGGAGGCGGTCGGCTCCTGCGGCGGGCCCCGGTTCGGGCGCGGCGCAGCGTTGTCCCCGCGTGACCGAAGCGTTCATCCGGCCGTCACCGCCACGTGTCCGACCGCCCGTAGCGTCGGCCCCATGCGCACCGCGGTGATCGAGGTCGGCGGCACCACCACGCGAGCCGTGGTCGCCGAGCCGACCCCCGGTCGCGGGCACGTGGTGCACCTCGACCGCCGGATCGTGCTGGGCCTGCAGCGGGCGATCGACCGCGACGGCGAGGTCGGCGAGGGGCTGCGACTGCTGGTCGCCGAGACCGTGCGACGCCTGGCCCAGGAGTGCCGGCGGCACGGCGCGGCCCGCCTCGTGGCCGCCGTCGACGCCACCGTGGCGGTCGCGAGCGACCGGGACGACCTCGTCCGCCTGCTGGACCGGACCCTGCAGGTGCCGGTGCGGGTCCGCAGCGTCCTCGACGAGGCGCGTCTGCTCCTGCACGCGGTGGGGATCGGACCGGGCACCGGGCCCGCCGTCGTGGCCGACATCGGTGAGCGACACACCCGCCTCGTGCGGCGCGACCCGCGGGGCCTGCGGGTGCAGGACCTGCCGGGCCCGTCCGCCGACGCGACCGTCGCCCGCGACCTCGTCGCCGCTCACCACGGGACCGTCGGGTACCCGAGCACCGTCGTGCCCGAGCCGGACCAGCGGGGGCCGGCCACCTCCCCACCGGTACCCGTGGTGACCGGCCCGGTGACCGCTGCCGTGGGCCGCACGCTGCTGCACCGCCGGTACGGGCCGCTCGCCCCGCCGCCCGACCGGCTCCGCGTCGGCCCCCAGGACCTCGCCGCACTCGACCGCGAACTGACCAACGCCACCCCCACCCAGCGGCTGCTGCTGCCCGCCGTGGACCCGGAGGAGGCCGACCTCGTCACCCTCGGTACCGCCTACCTGCTTGCCCTCGTCGACCGGCTGGAGGTGCGTGCGGTCGAGGTGTCCCTCGCCGCCACCACCGACGGGCAGGTGCTCGAGGCGCTCGGACTCGACACCGCCCCCGGCGCACGTCGGGCCGCCGCCGTCACGACCCGGACCCGGACCGGGCACGCGCGGCGGACCGCACACCTCGCCACCGCCCTCGCCGGCGGCCTCGCCGGTGCGCTGGGATGGACGGCCGCTGACCGCGCCCTGCTGGTCGACGCCGCCCGCCTCCACGACGGCGGCGATCCCATCGACCACACCGATCCCGAGCGACGGCGCGAGCACGCCGAGCACCTGGTGCGGCACGGCCTGCCCGGCACCGACCCCACCACGGTCGTCGAACTCGCCTGCCTCGTGTGGTGTCACCAGGGGCCGCCACCCGGCGACCACGTCCCGATCTACCCGCGCCTGCCGGCGGCCCGTCGCCACACGGTCACCGAACTCGCCGCCGCGCTCCGGCTGGCGTGCGCCCTGGACCGCGGCACCCCCGCGGCCGTGGAGGCCGTGAGGGTCCGGGTCACCAGCGACCAGCTCGCGGTCCTGCTGCTCGCCGACGCTCCCGTCGACGCCACCCTCGCGGCGGTGGCGGCGGAACAGGGCACGATCGAGCAGGCGCTGCGGCGCGTGCTCGCCGTCTGCCCGGCCACGCCGCTCGCGGCACCGCCCGTGGTCGCCCCCGCCGCCGCCGCCGACACCGACGGCAACCGCGACACCGACGGCGACGTCAGTAGTCGACCGAGGCGTAGCGCCGAAGCTTCTCGAACCGGTGCCGGGCCGTGATCAGCCGCACCGTTCCCGACTTGCCGCGCATCACCAGCGACTGCGTGATCGCGCCCTTGCCGCGGAACTGCACGCCGTTCACCAGCTGCCCGGGCGTGATACCGGTCGCACTGAAGAAGCAGTCCTCGCTGTCGACCAGGTCGTCGGCCGTGAGCACCTGGTCCAGGTCGTAGCCCGCGTCGAGTGCCGCCCGCCGCTCGTCGTCGTTGCGCGGCCACAACCGGCCGAGGATCTGCCCGTCGAGCGCCTTGACCGCGCACGCCGTGATCACCCCCTCAGGGGTGCCCCCGATCCCGTACAGGACGTCCACCTCGGGCCGCTCGTCCCAGGCGGCCAGGATGCCGCCCGCCACGTCGCCGTCGGTGATCAGCTGCAGGCGGGCACCGACCTCCCGGACCTGCCGCTTGGCCTCCTCGTGACGGTCGCGGTCGAGCATGATGACCGTCAGGTCCCGCAGTTCCTTGTCGTGCGCCGCCGCGACCGCACGCAGGTTGTCGACCAGCGGACGGTCGAGGTCGACCGCCTCGGCCGCCTCGGCGCCGACCACCAGCTTCTCCATGTAGACGCACGGGCCCGGATCGAACATCGTCCCCGCCGGAGCGGCGGCCAGGACCGCCAACGAACCCGGACGGCCCTCGGCCAGCAACCGCGTGCCGTCGATCGGGTCCACGGCGATGTCGACCTGCGGTGGACGGCCGGTGCCGACCGCCTCGCCGTTGAACAGCATGGGGGCCTCGTCCTTCTCCCCCTCGCCGATCACGACCGTGCCGTCCATCTCGATCGTCTCGAGCATCTTGCGCATGGCGTCGACGGCGGCCTGGTCACCGTCCTCCTTGCGACCCAGTCCCTGCCAGCGGGCAGCGGCCAGCGCCGCCGCCTCGGTCACACGCACGATCTCGATCGCCAGGTTGCGATCCGGCTTCTCGGCGTTCACGCGACTCCCTCCATCCCCGCACGGGGTTCCCTCGTTGGCGCACCGCCGACTCTAGGACGCCGTCGCGGCCGCATCACACTCGGCGGGGGCGAACCGTCCGAGGCAGGTCACGGTCCAGCCCCGGCGCCAGCCCGCCCGTCTCCGCGTGGGCCCGCAGGGCGTCGTTCTCGTACGCCACCCGGTTGCGGACCCCACCGTGGTCGTTGAACAGGCGCTTGAGCAGCGCGACCGTGTCCGGGTCCCGTCGCGCGACCTCGTCCAGCCACACCCTGGCGGCGTCCGACGTCCCGCCCGGCGGCACCAATCGCTGCGCGAACCCGGCCGCGAACGCCTCCTCGGCGGGCACGTCCCGACTCGAGAGCACCCAGTCCTTGGCCACCGACAACCCCACCTGCCCCACCGTGCGGGCGGTTCCCACCGGCACACCGTGGATCGCGCCCGGGAACCGCAGCACCGCGTCCCGCGCCAGCACCCGCAGGTCACAGGCACCCACGAGCTCCACGCCGCCACCGACCGCATACCCCTCGACGGCGGCCGCGGTCGGGACCCGCAACAGCGTCAGCTGCTCGTACACCGTGGTGAACAGCTCCATCCGCCGACGCCCGTCGTCGGGGAGCTCCTCCCGCAGGTCCGCGCCGGCCGAGAACGCGCCGCCCGCCCCCGTGACCAGCACGCCACGCAGCCGCGCGTCACGGTCGGCGTCGTCGAGCGCGTCCGACAGCGCCACCAACAACGCCGTGTCCATCGCGTTGCGCACGGCCGGGCGCGACAGCGTGATCACCCGCAGCGTTCCCGCCGGGATCTCGACGAGCTCGACGGCGACGGGCTCGGACACGGCGACTCCTCGGGACGCGACGGACGAGCCGAGCCTAGGGCGACGCCCGAGCGGGGCGCCTCTCACGGTACGCAGCCGTCCAGGCAGTAGCCTGCAGGCATGCCGCAGCACACGCGACGCCGCCTGGTCTCCCTGGTCCGCCGCCACGACGCGGACCTCGCCGAGGCTGCCCTGTTGATCGGGGCGGAGGCCGATCCGCGACTCGACGTCGATCGGGCACTGCTCCGGCTCGACGCGCTCGCCGACGGGCTGCGCTCCCAGGGGTTCGCCAGCGGCGACCCGCACAGCGACGCCGCCGCCCTGAGCGGCTACCTCGCCCGCCAGCAGGGCTTCGACGCCGCTCCTGAGCGCACACCCACGACGGTCCTGCTCCCCGAGGTGCTCGACGGCAAACGCGGTGTGCCGGTCACGCTCACCACGCTGTACGTCTCGATCGCCCGGCGACTCCGGGTGCCGGCGTTCCCGATCGCGCTGCCCGGACTGGTCGTCGTCGGCATCGCCGCCGGGGAGCGTCCCCTCGTCATCGATCCGTCGCAGGGTGGCGAACGCCTCGACGAGGACCGCCTCGCCGACCACGTCGCACGTGCCACCACGGGCCAACTCGCCTTCCGCCGTTCGATGCTGCGCCCCTCCCCCGCGGTGAACGTCGTGCGCCGCCAACTCAACGAACTGACCCGCGCCTACCTGGCCGAGCAGCGGCATCTCGACGCCCGCTGGGCGGTCGAGCTCAAGCTGCTGCTGCCCAACCGGATGCCCGACGACCACCGCGTCCACGGTGACCTGCTGACGCAGGCCGGTCAGTTCGACCGCGCTGCCGCCGCCTACGAGACCTACCTCGACCTCGTCGGTCCGGACGCCAGCGACGCCGAGGAGGTCCGCCGCGCCGCCATCCGCGCGCGCGCCCGGCTCAATTAGGTTGCCGGCCGTTCCTCCATCGCCGGGGGCACGAGGCCGGACGGTGGCGGGAACCGGACTGGTCACGGCCGGCGGGCACGCCCGCGGTGCACACGTCGCCCACCGCTCGGTGCTCACCGCGTCACCGGCCGTTCCTCCATCGCCGGGGGGTGTGAAGCCGGACGGTGGCGGGAACCGGACTGGTCACGGCCGGCGGGCACGCCCGCGGTGCACACGTCGCCCACCGCTCGGTGCTCACCGCGTCACCGGCCGTTCCTCCCTCGCCGGGGGGTGTGAAGCCGGACGGTGGCGGGAACCGGACCGGTCACGCCGGCGGGCACGCCCGCGGTGCACACGTCGCCGCGGCGCACACGTGCCCAGGCCGCGCGAGGTCGGGCGACGACCGCGTCAGGCCCGCTCCACCTTGCGGTAGAGGCGCACCGCGAGGACCGCGAACACGGCCGTGATCCCGACGATCCACGCCAGCGCGGCGACGACCTGCCCACCGACGGTCTGCCCGGGCAGCAGCGCCGCCGGTCCCAGCATCAGGGCCCGCAAGGCGTTGGCGATGACGGTGATCGGCTGGTGGTCGGCGAACACCCGCAGCCAGTCGGGCATGGTCTGGGTCGGCAGGAACACCGACGAGGCGAAGACCAACGGGAAGACCGGCAGCATCACGGCGGACTGCGCCGCCTCCGGGTTGCGGACCGCCAGGCCGATCGTCGCCATCACCCACGACAGCGCGTAGCCGAACAGCAGCGCCACCGCGAAGCCGCCGAGGAAGCCGAACACGCTCGTCTCCCAGCGGAACCCGATCGCGAACCCGACCACCAGCATCAGCCCGAGGACCGCGGCGTTGCGCAGGAGGTCGGCCAGGGTGCGTCCGGCGAGGACGGCGGACCGCGACATCGGCAGCGAACGGAACCGGTCGATGACGCCCTTGTCGAGGTCCTCGGTCAACCCCATCGCGGTCTGGCCGGCCCCGAAGGTGGCGATCTGGATCAGCAGCCCCGGCATCAGCCACTGGATGTAGGCGTAACCCTCCGGCAGCGAGCCGCCGATGGCACCACCGAACACGTAGTTGAACAGCAGCAGGAACATCACCGGCTGGATGGTGGAGAACAACAACAACTGCGGCAGCCGGACGTTTCGCAGCAGGTTGCGGCGGGTCAGCACCAGCGTGTCGGTCAGCGTGCGGCGCAGACCGATGCGCCCGTCGTCGGCACCACCGCCGGGGAGGCGGACGTCGGCGGGAACGGCGGTCATCGGCGGACCTCCTCGAGCGCAGCGGCGGCGTCGCGCGGATCGGTGGCGGTCGACGCACCGGCCGGCCCTTCGCCGGTCAGCGCGAGGAACACGTCGTCCAGGCTGGGCTTGAGCAGGGCGACGTCGGTCGGCTCGATCCCGAGCTCGTCGAGCCGGCGGACCACCGCCAGCAAGGTCGCGGTGCCCGCGCGCGCCGGAGCCCGCAGGTGGCCGCGCACGGCGTCGACCGTCGGGGCGTCGCCGGTCAGCTCCTCCAGCACGGTCGCCACCGTGCCGCGATCGGGTTCGACGGCGCCGATCTCCAGCACGGCGGTCTCGAGGGCCTCCTTGAGTTCGTCGGCCGTGCCCTCGGTGACGATGCGCCCGCGGTCGATGACCCCGATGCGGTGGGCGAGCTGGTCGGCCTCCTCGAGGTACTGCGTGGTGAGCAGCACGGTGGTGCCGTCGCGCACGAGCCCCTCGATCAGCTCCCACAGGTGCAGGCGGTTGCGCGGGTCGATGCCGGTCGTCGGCTCGTCGAGGAACAGCACCTCGGGGCGGCCGACGAGCGACGCGGCGAGGTCGAGCCGGCGGCGCATCCCCCCCGAGTAGGTGCGCACGAGCCGCGAGGCCTCGTCGCGCAGGCCGACGCCGTCGAGCACGCCGTCGGCGCGGCGTCGCGACTCGCGGGCGGAGAGGCCGTAGAGGCGGCCGACCATCTCGACGTTCTCGCGGCCGCTGAGGTAGTCGTCGACGGCGGCGAACTGTCCGGCCAGCCCGATGCGCGTCCGCGCGCGGACCGGGTCGGCGAGGACGTCGATGCCGGCGACACGGACCGCGCCGCGCGTCGGGCGCAGCAGGGTCGCGAGCACCCGGATCAGGGTGGTCTTGCCGGCCCCGTTGGGGCCGAGCAACCCGTAGACGATGCCGGCCTCGAAGGCGAGGTCGACCCCCGCCAGGGCACGCACGTCGTCGCCGAAGGTGTGGTGCAGGTCGCGCACCGACACCAGCGGGTCGGTGGGTGGCGCGAGGGACATGGCGGATTCCTCAGTACGGAGCGACGCGGGCGAGGCCCGCGGCGAACGGGGACGGTCGGCGTCTCAGGCGGGGTCGAGACCGCGCCAGACGCCGTCGACCGCGCGGGTGAGCGCGGTGGCGTCGTCGGGGGCGCCGGGGACCACGCCCCAGGCGTGGGAGGTGACGGCGTGGAAGAGGACGCTGCCGAGCAGCGCGGTCACGACCGCGTGCGGGTCGGCGTCGGGATGGACCCGGCCCAGCCGCTGCTCGGCCGCGAGCCAGGCGGCGAGATGGTCGAGCGTGGACCAGGGACCGCCGCCGCGCGCGGCCACCTCCTGGACGTGCTCGCGCATCGCGTCGGGGGTGGAGAGCATCGCCGCGAGGTGGCCGGCGCCGCGGCGGTAGAACGCCAGCGCCAGCTCGGCGATCTCGGCCAGGCGCTCGCGGACGTCCTGCTCGCCGGGCGTGTGCCGCAGCTCCGCGGCCCGGGCGGGGAAGCGCATCAGCCGTTCCTTCACGGCCGCGCCGACGAGGTGCTCCTTGCTGCCGAAGTGGTTGTAGATCGAGCCCTCCGAGCAGCCGGCCTCCCGGGCGATCCGCTTGGTCGTCACCGACGCCGGCCCCTCACGCTCGATGAGGCGCGCCGCGGCATCGAGGAGCCGGTCCTCGAGTGGGGGCATGCGCAACTCCTGCGGCCTCAGGGGAACCCCCGGCCATGCGCGGTCATCGACCGAAGCGTGCCGGAGTTCACGGGATGACGGTCCCTCCGCCGGGAACGACCGACTGAGTGTGCGCTCACTCACTCGCCACGTCAAGGCAGGCCGGGGGCCATCGCCCGACTGTGCGCGTGGCGGGCAAACTGAAGCAATGCTGAACTACTTGCGGCACAGTGGCCGACGCGTCCGGTGCACACCCGCGCGCGCCCATCCCCGCAGCACCCCGAGGACCGGTCATGGCCCGTACCGCCAGCAACGTCGAACGCATCCGCCAACCGTTCACCTGGCGGCAGGGGCTGCGCATCGCGCTCGTCGTCGTCGGCATCGCCGGTGGCGTCGCCATCGCGCTCGCCCTCACGCCGCGCGGCGACACGCTGGCCTTCGACGTCGGCCTGGCCCGTGGCGCGGCGCTCGGACTGTTGCTCGGGATCGTCGCCGCGGCGTTGGTGCCCAGCGGCCGCGGGCCGGTGACCGCGCCCAGGGTCCGACCGAGCGGCTTCGACGCCCTGAGGGCCGAGCTCGCGGCGGACCCGATGCCGGCGGACCACGCGAACGACGTCGCCGCCGACCGGGCGGCCGACGGCGACGTCGCGGTCCGGGAGCCGGAGGTCGCCGGCGAGCGCTGACCCGCCCGCGACCGCGCCCCCGGCGCGACGCGTCAGAAGATCGTGGCGGCGTGCTCGGCCAACGGACTGCGCACGCCCTTGCTCAGGGTCACGTGCCCGAACAGCGGGCTGCCCTTCATCTTCTCGATCAGCGCCGCCATGCCGCCGTACGGGGAGATGTAGGGGTTGTCGACCTGACCCAGGTCGCCGCAGAACACGACCTTGGACCCCGTCGCCATCCTCGTGAGCACGACCTTGAGCGCCGAGAGCTCGATGTTCTGCGCCTCGTCGACGATCACGAACTCGTCGGTGATCGAGCGACCACGCAGGTAGGTGATCGCGGCGAGCTCGAGCTGACCCCGGTCGATCAGCGAGTCGATGGTCGACTGGATCTGCCGGTGCTCACGAGCCCCACGCGGGGCGGTGGCCGGCTCGTTGCGACGCAGCAGCGCGTACAGGTTGTCGTGCACCGCGGCCATCCACGGCGCCAGCTTCTCGTCGAGGTCGCCGGGCAGGTAGCCGATCTCCTGCCGCCCCACGGCGATCAACGGCCGGTACACCGACAACCGCCGGTAGGCGGTCGCCTCGAGCACCTGCTCGAGGCCGGCCGCCAGCGCCAGGAACGTCTTGCCGGTCCCGGCCATGCCCATCAGCGACACACACGGCACGTCGGGGTCGAGCAGCAGGTCGATCGCGAAGGTCTGCCGCACGTCGCGTGGCGCCATGCCGAACACCGCCCGGTGACCGGCGACCCGGTGCACGGTCGCGCTGCCCTCGTCGTCGACGTCGAGGACCCGACCGAGCCCGGACGACGAGCGCCCCGCCTTGAGCACCAGGCACGCGTTGGGCCACAGGGCGCCGCCGGCGGGCCGCAGGTCGACCTCGTCGCGCTCGAGGACCGCCTTGCCGTCGCGGTGCAGGGCGTCGAGGAAGGCGGGGTCGACCTCGAGCTCGACGATGCCCACGTCGTGCTCGCTGGTGCGGGCGGTGTCGCCACGGTAGTCCTCGACCTCGACCCCGAGCTGGCTCGCCTTGATCCGCAGCCCCGCGTCCTTGGTCACCAGCGTGCCGCGCAGACCGATCGCGACGCACAGGATCCGGTGGTCCGCCTTCGCCTTGTCGAGGTAGGGGGGCAGCGGGACGTCGACGTGGTTCGACTCGATGCGCACCGACCCACCCGAGGGCAGCGGCAGCGCGTCGCGCAGCCCACCGGGCTGCTGCACCCGAAGATCCTCGATGGCACGCAGGGCGAGCCGGGCGTTGCGTCCGACGTCGTCCATCTGCGTCTTCTTGCGGTCGAGTTCCTCGATCACGACCAACGGGAGCACGACGTCGTGCTCGTCGAAGCGGAACAGCGCGTTCGGGTCCGCCAGCAGCACGCAGGTGTCGAGCACGTAGGTACGCCCACCCCGGTGCGCGCGGGGCCGGGTGGTGGCACGGGTCATCGTCGACATGAGCAGCTCTCCAGCCAGGGCCAACGCGGCGACGGCGCACCGCCGTCGGCTCCGGAACGACGAACGCCACCCCATCGGGGTGGCGTGAGCAGTGCGGTGATGGTCGCGGCGGGTGCCGGGCGGACGGCGAGCGCGTCCGGCAGCCGGTCGGGCATCGACGGCAGCGGGCCCGAGGTCGGCGGCAGCCCCGTCAAGAAATCCCGGGAGAGGTGGTCGGGTGGCAGATGCGGCACCGTGTTCGTCCCGATCGTCTCGGTCGCCGTACCGCCCCTCGAAGCGACGTCCGGCGCGTCGGGTGCACGCCGTTCGGCGCGCGCCGGCGACGCTAGCGCCGGGCCCGGCCGACTCCTCGCAACCTCCCCCGTTTCGGCCCGACGTTCACCGGACGGCCAACCGCCGGTCACCGCGACGGCAGGATGCCTCGACTACCGTTGAGGAAACGCCGGCGCACGCCGGCAACCGTCGACCGAACCGAGGCACCCATGGCCGACCGCCCGACCGTGCTGTTCCTGTGCGTCCACAACGCGGGGCGCTCCCAGATGGCCGCGGGGTGGCTGCGCACCCTCGCCGGCGACGGCGTCCGCGTGCTCTCCGCCGGCTCCCGACCCGCGGATGCGGTCAACCCCGCCGCCGTGGAGGCCATGCAGGAGGTCGGCATCGACATCGCCGACGCCCAGCCGCAGCGCTGGACCGACGAGGCGCTCGCGAGCACGGATGTGGTCGTCACCATGGGTTGTGGCGACGAGTGCCCCTACGTGCCGGGCACGCGCTACCTGGACTGGGAGCTGCCCGACCCCGCCGGCCAGGGGGTGGAGGCGGTGCGCCCCATCCGTGACGACATCGAACGCCGGGTCCGGGGCCTGCTCGACGAGCTCGGGGTGACGCCCGCCGCATGACTCGCCCGTCGGAGTCGCTCGCCCGCCGCCTGACGACCACCGACGCGGTCGTCGTCGGTCTCGGCGCCATGATCGGGGCCGGCGTGTTCGCCGCCCCGGGACCGGCCGCGGCCGCGGCCGGCTCGTGGCTGCTGGTGGGGCTGGCACTCGCCGCGCTGGTCGCCTACGCCAATGCGACCTCCTCGGCGCAGCTCGCGTCCCTGTACCCGCAGGCCGGCGGGACCCACGTCTACGCCCGCGAGCGGCTCGGCGACTACTGGGGCTTCCTGGCGGGCTGGTCGTTCGTGGTCGGCAAGACGGCGAGCCTGGCCGCCATGGCGCTCACCCTCGGCGCCCATGTCGCACCGGACGCCGCGCGTCCGGTGGCCGTCGCGGCGGTCGTGGCCATGGCGACGGTCAACGTCCTCGGCGTCGAGAAGACCGCCCGACTGAGCCGGGTCATCGTCTCGTTGACGCTCGCGGCCCTGGCGTTCGCGGTCGTCGCGGCACTCGCCGGGGACCCGTCGCCGACCCGGCTCGACGCGACCCTGCCAACCGGCCCGTACGGGGTCCTGCAGGCGGGCGGGCTGCTGTTCTTCGCCTTCGCCGGCTACGCGCGGCTCGCCACGCTCGGCGAGGAGGTCCGCGACCCGACCGTCACGATCCCGAAGGCGATCCCGCTCGCACTCGGCATCGTGGTGGTGGTGTACGCGGTGGTGCTCAGCGCGGCGCTGCTGGCGGTCGGCCCCCAGGTCCTGGCCGCGTCGCCGGCGCCGTTGGTCGCGGCGGTCGAGGCGGGCCCGCTGGGCGCACTCGCCGGCGTGGTGCGGGGCGGCGCGGCCATCGCCGCGGCCGGCGTGCTGCTCTCGCTGCTCGCCGGCGTGAGCCGGACGGCGTTGTCGATGGCCCGCCGCCGCGAGCTGCCGGGTGTCCTCGACGCGGTGCACCCCCGTCGCCGCACGCCGCACCGGGCCGAGCTGACGGCGGCCGCACTGGTCTGCGCGATCCTGCTGGTCGCGGACCTGCGCGGTGCGATCGGGTTCAGCTCCTTCGCCGTGCTGACCTACTACGCGCTGGCCAACGCCTCGGCCTGGACGCTGCGCGACGACGAACGCCGCTGGCCCCGGGGGTTGGCCGCCGGTGGCGTCGCCCTGTGCGTCGTGCTGGCGTTCACACTGCCGGGCGTGGCCGTCGTCGGCGGCCTCGTGCTGCTGTCGAGCGGCAGCCTCGTGTGGGTCGCCACCCGGTCCCGCCACCGCACCTGACCGCCCCCGACCTGCCCGGCCGCCGCCGTTCAGCCGCGCAGCACCCCGACGGCCAGCATCCCCATGACCACGGCGACCGAGGCGTCCAGCACCCGCCAGGTGACGGCATGGGCGAACAGCGGGCGCAGCAGCCGGGCCGCCACGCCCAGCCCCGTGAACCACAGCACGCTGGCCAGCAGCGCGCCGGCGCCGAACGCCCAGCGATCGGCACCCTGGGCGGCGGCGACCGCCCCGAGCACCAGCACGGTGTCGACGTAGAAGTGGGGGTTCAGCCAGGTCAGCGCCAGCGTCGTGAGCACGATGGCCCGACGTGGCGCGCCGGTGGTCCGGGTGACCTCGAGCCGGTCGGCGGAGCGCAGCGCCCGCCGGGCGGCGAGCACGGCATAGCTGCCGAGGTAGAGCCCGCCGGCCCAGCGCAGCAACAGGGTGACGACGGGGGCGTGCTCGAGCAGGGCGCCGGCACCGGCGACCACCGCGGAGATCAGCAGCAGGTCCGACGCCACGCACAGGGCGACGACGACCGCGACGTGCTCGCCGAGCAGGCCCTGGCGGAGCACGAACGCGTTCTGGGGACCGATCGCGGCGATGAGCGCCAGCCCAAGGCCGAGACCGGAGACGACGGGGAGCAACAGGGAGATGTCCATGCCCGACAGGCTCACCGACCGCGCCGAATAAGTACAGTGCAACATTCTTCGGTGACATCAGAGGAACTGTCGTGGACGTCGACCTGGCGCACCTGCGTGCGCTGCGAGCAGCCGTGGACGAGGGGTCGCTCGACGGTGCCGCCCGTGTCCTGCACGTCACGCCGTCGGCGATCAGCCAGCGTCTCAAGGCGCTCGAGTTGTCGGCAGGACGGGTGGTGCTGGTGCGATCGAAGCCCGTGCGGGTCACCGAGGCGGGACGGATGCTGCTGCGCCTCGCACGGCAGATCGAGCTGGTGACCGCCGAGGCCGTCGCCGAGGTCGCCGACGAGGCCGGCGGCCCGGTCGAGCTGGCCCTGGCGGTCAACGCCGACTCGCTGGCGACCTGGCTGGTCCCTGCCCTGGCGGAGCTGCGCGACGAGATGACCTTCGACCTGCATCGGCACGACGAGGAGGAGACGGCCGCGCTGCTGCGCGACGGGACCGTCGTCGCGGCCGTCACCTCGGCGGCCGCGACGGTCGCCGGTTGCCGCGCGTCGCCGCTCGGGACGATGCGCTACCGCCCGGCGGCGACGCCGGCGTTCGTGCGCACCTGGTTTCCCCAGGGACCGACGGTCGAGGCCCTGCAGCGGTCCCCGGTGGTCCACTTCGACCGCAGCGACGACCTGCAGCGCGGCTGGCTGCGGGCCCGCTGCGGGGACGCGGCCGCGCCGCCGGCGTCCCACGTGCCCTCGTCGGACGGGTTCGAGCGGGCGGTCCGCTGCGGGCTCGGATGGGGCATGCTGACCGAGTGGCAGCTGACCGAGCTCGCCGACGACGTCGAGGTCGTCGACCCGGACGTGGTCGTCGAGGTCCCGCTGTTCTGGCAGCGGTGGAAGCTGCGCTCGGCGTCGCTGGACCGTCTCTCGGACGTCGTGCTCGCCGCTGGCCGCCGGGCGCTGGGCCACCCGTCCGCGACCTGACGCCGCTCAGCGGCCGTAGCGGCGCGTTCGACGTCGGCGCGTGCGCGGGCCGCCGCGCCGCGAGGCCGCTCAGCGGCCGTAGCGGCGCGTTCGACGCTGATAGTCACGCAGGGCACGGAGGAAGTCGACGCGGCGGAAGTCGGGCCAGTAGGCGTCGCAGAAGTAGTACTCGCTGTGGGCCGACTGCCACAGCAGGAACCCGGAGAGACGGACCTCGCCCGAGGTCCGGATGATGAGGTCGGGGTCCGGCAGTCCGGTGGTGTACAGGTGGTCACCGATGTCCTCGGGACACAGCGACGCAGCGACGTCCTCGAGCGTGCGGCCCTCGTCGGCCCGGGCGAGCAGCAGCTTGCGCAGCGCGTCGGCGATCTCCTGACGTCCGCCGTAGCCGACGGCGACCTGCACCCGCAGGCGGTCGTTCGCGGCCGTGGCGCGCTCGACCTCCGTGAGCGCCGTCCGGGTGTCCTCGGGCAGCAGGTCCAGGGCGCCGACGGCCGTGAGGCGCAGTCCGCGCCCGTCCTCGGCGAGGCGGTGGACCGTCTCCTCGATGATGGAGAGCAGCCGGCTGACCTCCTGGTGGTCGCGACCGAGGTTGTCGGTCGACAGCAGCCACAGCGTGACGTAGGGGACGCCGAGCTCGAGGCACCAGCCGAGGAAGTGGTCGATCTTGGCGGCCCCCAGCGCGTGCCCGTGGCTGGGGTCGTCGAGCCCACGCTCCCGGGCGAAGCGACGGTTGCCGTCGAGGATGACCCCGACGTGCTGAGGCAACGGCCCGCCGGCGAGTTCGTCGGCGAGCCGTCGTTCGTAGAGCCGGTAGGCCACGTCCGCGACACCCATGTGGCGGATGCTACTCGCCGCCCGTGGCTGCCCGGTCACGCGATTGGCGGCCCACGGGTGCGGCCTGCTAGAGTCAGGGCTCTTCACGCCCGGGCCGCGCGGTCCGGGCGTTCGTCGTGGCGGCGCGCAGGCGATGCGCCGCACGACCCTTTCGTTGCCGTCGACGAGCACGAGGTGCCAACCGTGGCCGAGACGTGGCTGAGCCAAGAGGCGTACGACCGTCTGAGCGAGGAGCTCGAGACGCTCAAGACCGAGGGTCGCGAGCACATCTCCGCGGAGATCGAGACCGCCCGCGCCCACGGTGACCTCAAGGAGAACGCCGAGTACCACTCGGCCAAGGAAGAGCAGGGCAAGATGGAAGCCCGCATCCGGCAGCTGGAGTCGCTGCTGCGTGATGCCCGCATCGGCCAGCCCCAGGACACCGACGAGGTGCGGCCGGGACTGGTCGTGGCGCTCGATGTCGACGGCGACGAGGAGACCTACCTCGTCGGGTCGCGCGAGGACCACCACGACGAGTTCGACATCCTGTCGGCCGATTCGCCGATGGGCCGGGCGGTCCTGGGTCGTAAGACGGGTGACACCGTCAGCTTCGAAACCCCGGCGGGCATGACGTTGTCGGTGACGGTGCAGGACATCCGCACGCCGTGACGCCGGTGGGCGCCGACCGAGGCAGGACCTAGTCCGTCCGGGCGAGGGGTACTACGGCAGAAGATCACCCGCGTGCGAGCCACCGAACGGGCGGTCGGGAGGTTCCATACCCCGACCGATCGCGGAAGGTTCTCACGTGCAGCCCAGCGCCCCTCTTGCCGGCGACTCGGGCAGCGCCGTCGCCTCGACCATCCCGGTGTCCGGAGAGCTCCTCCCGCCGGTCGGTGTGCCGGCCTCGCCGGAGACCACGCTGCTGGTCTGTGACGCGCGACCGGTGGTCCGTGCCGGCCTGCGCGCCATCCTCACGGGGTCGTCGGTCGTCGGGGAGTGCGGCCTCGAGGACGCGGTCGACCGGATCCAGTTGCTGCGACCGTCGGTGCTGATCGCCGGACTCCGCGACGACGACCCGGAGACCTTCCGGGTGGTCGCGAGCGCCAAGGCCCTGCACCCCGCGCTGCGGGTGCTCGTGGTCGCCGACGGTGCGACGGTGATCGATCTGCGCGAGGCCGTCATCGCCGGGGTCGACAGCTTCCTGCTGACGAGCGCCCCCGCAGAGGAACTGCGCGACGCCGTGGTGCGCACCGCCCGTGCCGAGCGGGTGATCTCTCCCTCCATCGCGATGCAGCTGGCGGGGAGCTGGCGCAGTGAACCCCGCGAGTCGGGTGCGTCGGCGCTGACGCCGCGTGAGCTCGAGGTCCTGCAGTTGCTGGCCGAGGGCCTCACCAACCAGCAGGTGGGGACGCGCCTCGGCCTCTCCGCGCGCACGGTCAAGACCCACGTGCAGAACCTGCTCGTCAAGCTCGACGTTCCCGACCGCACCGGGGCCGTCGCACGCGCCTTCCGCCTCGGCCTCATCCGCTGAATCGCGGCGGGGCCGTCAGGACACGTCGGGATCGAGCCCCGCGCGCAACCACGCGACGACCTCGCGCATGCCTTCGTAGGCCGCCAGCCGCGCCGCGTCGTCGCCGACCTCCTCCGCCGTGGCGACCAGGCGGGCGAGGTGGTCGACGCCGGAGACCCCGAGCTCGAGGACGCCCTCGCTGCCACCGCTGGCCCATCGCGCGAGCACGTAACGCACCAGCGCCCCCACGGGCAGACCGCTGGCCGCGCTGAGTCCCTGCAGGGTGACCAACGGATCGAGGTGACCGTACGCGGCGACGTCCGCGCGCAGACCGGCGAACGCGTCGCTGCCGGCCGGGCCGTCCCAGCGCTCGAGCCGGACGGTCGGCGCCCCGGGGGCGGCGGCCACCTCGGATCCGTCCGGGTTCAGGACAACCGCTCGACGACCATCGCCATGCCCTGGCCGCCGCCGACGCACATCGACTCGATCCCGAAGGTCGCGTCGCGGTGCCGCAGGCCGTTGAGCAGCGTGTTGGTGATGCGGGCCCCGGTCATCCCGAACGGGTGCCCGCAGGCGATCGACCCCCCGTGCGGGTTGAGCCGGTCGATGTCGATGCCCAGCTCACGCGCCGAGGGGATCACCTGCGCGGCGAACGCCTCGTTGATCTCGACGATGTCGATGTCCCCGATGCTCATCCCGGCGTGGTCGAGCGCCTGACGGATCGCGCCGACCGGGCCGAGACCCATGATCTCGGGGTCGAGCGCCGAGACCCCGGTCGACACGATGCGGGCCAGCGGCTCGATGCCCAGCTCGGCCGCCTTGGTGTCGCTCATGACGACCACCGCCGCCGCGCCGTCGTTGAGCGGGCAGGCATTGCCGGCGGTGACCGTGCCGTCGGGCCGGAAGACCGGTTGGAGCTCGGCGAGCTTGTCGCGTTCGGTCGACGGGCGCGGCGAGTCGTCCCGGGTCATCGTCTCCCCGTTGGGGAGGTCGATGGGGGTGATCTCCCGCTCCCAGAAGCCTTCGGCGTCGGCCTTGGCGTAGCGCATCTGCGACTCGTAGGCGAAGTCGTCCTGTTCCTCGCGCGAGATGCCCCTGATGCTGGCCACGTTCTCGGCCGTCTGCCCCATGGGGATGTAGATGTCGGACAGACCCTCCGGCGCCTCCCAACCCGTGGCGCCCTGCTGCGCCCGCTGCTCGGTGCGTGCCTCGGCGTCCGCGAACCGGGGGTTGTGCGTGTCCGGCAACGAGTCGGAGTTTCCCTTCACGAACCGGGACACCAGCTCGACACCGGCGGAGACGAACACGTCCCCCTCGCCGGCCTTGATGGCGTGGAACGCCATGCGGGTGGTCTGCAGCGACGACGAGCAGTAACGCGTCACGGTCGTGCCGGGAACCTCCCAGCCGAGCAGGGTCGTCACGACGCGGGCCATGTTGAAGCCCTGCTCCCCGCCGGGCAGGCCGCAACCGAGGTGCACGTCGACGACGTCGGACGGCGCCAGCTGCGGCACCTGGTCCATCGCCGCCTGGATGATGGTCGCGGTCAGGTCGTCGGGACGCAGCTCGATCATCGAGCCCTTGAAGGCCCGGCCGATCGGCGTTCGAGCGGCGGCGACGATCACGGCTTCGGGCATGTTCAGTCCTCCGGCACAGCGCACGGCCACCGGTCGGACCGCGCTCCCGTCGTCGATGTTAACGCTTGCTCACATCGACGGCCGCCGAGACGACGGTGCCCGCGGCGCAGCTCGCCGCGGGCACCCGTCGTCGAGATCGCTCAGCCCTCGCTCGCGCCGAGCGTGAAGTTGGCGAGCCAGCCCTGCAGACCGACCAGCTCGATGGCGTCGAGCTGGGTCTCGTAGAAGTCGAGGTGCTCCTCTTCCTCGCGCAGCGCCTCGGCGAGCAGCTCGCGGGTGCCGTTGTCCCCGACCTCCTGGCACAGGGCGATACCGGCGTTGAGCTTGTCGACGGCTTCTGCCTCGCGGGCCATGGCGAGCTGCAGCATCTCCTGGGCACTCTCCCCGATCTGCACGGTGTTCATGCGCTGCAGGTTGGGGTGCCCGTCGAGGAACAGGATGCGGTCGATGTACTTGTCCGCGTCCTCCATCTCCTCCAGGGAGTACTTCTTGAACACCTCGCCGAGCCCGTACAGGCCCCAGTTGTTCAGCATGCGGTAGTTGAGCCAGTACTGGTTGATGAGCGTCAGCTCGAACGTGAGGATGTCGTTGAGCAACTCGAGAACGCGCTCGTCACCACGCATGGACATGCTCCTGGGGTCGTCGGGTCGAGGGGCCACCGCACGCCGCGGCGCTCGGACCTCGCACCCTAGGTCACCCGGCCGCCGGGCGCGCCACGGCGGCTGCCGGCAGGACGGGTGCACGGTGCCCGCCGCCGCGCCGTGCCGCCTGCCGCAGACCGACGAGGTCGGGCTGCCGGATCGCCGCGGCGGCCTCGGCGAGCAGGTCCTCGATGGTCGGGACGCAGCCGCCGCACACCGTTGCGGCCCCGCAGGCATCGCTCACGCCGTCGACGTCGACCGCCCCCGCAGCGATCGCTGCCCGGATGTGGCGGTCACTCACGACGTTGCAGTGGCAGACGTACACGGCGGACCTCGTGGAACCGGCGCGACGGCCGGGTCGGCGACGCCCGTAGATTAGGTGAGCCTCACCTGGCGCGCCAGTGCCGGGTGCCTCAGGTGGCGGTGACCGCACGCGCGGTGAACCTGCCGCCCACCGACTCCACCGCGACGGGCAGGCCGAAGCAGGCCGACACCGGTCCGTTCCGCAGCACCTCGCCCACCGGCCCCTGAGCCACGACGGTCCCCTCGCGCAGCAGCAGCGCGCGGCGGATGCCGCGCGGCAACTCCTCGAGGTGATGGGTGACCAGCACGGTCGTCGGCCCTCCCGGTTCGTCCAGCAGCGCGTCGAGATCACGCAGCAGCGACTCCCGACCGCCGAGATCCAGACCGGCGAACGGCTCGTCCAGCAGCAGCAGCGCCGGTTCGGCGACCAGCGCCCGGGCGATGCGCACCCGCTGGCGCTCCCCCTGCGACAGGGTGTCGACGCGGCGACCGGCGAGGTGCCCCGCACCGACCCGCTCGAGCGCCCGCTGGGCCGTGGCACGCACCTGCGGGTCGTCGAGGATCCCCGGCGCGGGCCACAGGCTCCCACGGCGCGCCGCCGCGACCAACGGCAGCGCGTCGGCGCGCACGTGGAGCAGGTCGTCGAGGGCCGTACTGACGAAGCCGACGCTGGCCCGCAGTGGACGCAGGTCCGCGGCGCCGAAACGCACACCCAGGACCGACGCGTCCCCGTCCGAGGGGAACCGATAGGTCGACAGCACCCGCAGCAACGTGGTCTTGCCCGAACCGTTGGGACCGAGGACCGCGAGGTGCTCACCGGCCGCCAGCGCCAACTGCACGCCGTGCAGCAACCTCGCCCCGTCGACCCGTACCCCGACCCCGCACAGCTCGACGACCGGCGATGCCTCGGCGTGCACTCGGGCTCCTCGTGCGGACCACCCGTCGTCGGGCGGGCGGGCATGATCGTAGCGCCGACGGCCGGTGGGACGATCGGTTCCCGATCGTTCCGAGGACGTCGAGAACCGGCCCAGAACGGCACGGATCGGCCGATCTCTGCCGTTGCGCGGATTGGGGCGCACCCCCGCACGATCGCTACCGTGTCCACGAGGGTCGCAGCCCGGTGGAGGGCCGGGCACCTTCCCGGGAGGAACACCGAACCATGCCGTTCGCGTTGCCGAATGCCACGTCCGTCACCGCCAATCCCACGCAGGCCGAGCTCCGGGAGTGGGTGCTCGAATTCATGCCACGGGTCACCGAGACCGAGTTCGGCAACCTGAACTACCAGGCTCGGATCCTGGCCCGACTGACGCCCTCGACCTTCTTCGTCTCCGACGCCCCCACCGGCAAGCAGGTGATGGCGCGCGACGAGGCCGAGCAGTGGGCGGCCAAGCAGGACGCCTACGTCGCCGAGCAGGACATGGTCCTGATGGAGGGCTACATCGGCCCGGACCCGGCGTTCCGCACCGGCACCCGGCTGTTCATGGAGAAGTCCAACAGCAACGTGCCGGCCATGCAGCAGCAGCTGTACTTCCCGCGCGACGAGGACTGGACGCCGGAGTTCACGGTGATCTACACGCCCGGCCTGCGGGTTCCCGAACACCACGAGGAGTGCCTGATCCTCGTCGACCTCGACAACTACGTCACGCGCGTCATGGGCTCCGACTACTTCGGGGAGTCCAAGATGGGCGGTCTGCGGATGTGGAACAAGCTGGTCTACGACCGTGGCGGGCTCGCGATGCACTCCGGCGCGAAGACCTTCCCCGCGGAGTCGACGGCCGACGGCGCCGAGCGACTCGCGCTGATCATCGGGCTGTCGGGCACCGGCAAGACCACCACCACGTTCCGCAACGTCAAGGGATCGCTGCCGGTGCAGGACGACTTCATCGCCTTGATGCCGGGCGGAACCGTCCACACCACGGAGAACGGCTGCTTCGCCAAGTCGTTCGGGCTCGACCCCGACGACGAGCCGACGATCTACGGCGGCGCCACCCGCCCCGACGCCTGGCTCGAATCGGTGGCCGTGGACCCCGAGACCGGCAAGGTCGACTTCTTCGACGACAGCTACACCGCCAACGGCCGGGTGACCTTCCCGCTGGAGAACATCCGTCACCGGGACCCCCGGGACCTGCCGAAGGCGCACTACCTGTTCATCCTCAACCGCAACGAGAACCTGATCCCGGCGGTCGCCAAGCTCAAGCCGGAGCAGGCCGCCTACTACTTCATGCTCGGCGAGACGAAGGGCACCTCGGCCGGCGGGGCCCACGAGGCCGGCAAGAACCTGCGGGTCCCGGGAACCAACCCGTTCTGGTTCGAGGAGGAGTCCTCGATGGGCAACCGGTTCCTCGAACTGCTCGAGACCTGTGAGCTCGAGGTCTACCTGTTCAACACCGGCCGGGTCGGCGGCCCCGACGACGACGAGCGTTCGAAGAAGGTGCGCATCCCCCACTCGGCGGCCGTCCAGGAGGCGATCGTCGACGGCACGATCGAGTGGGAGGAGGACCCGGACTTCGGCTACCTCGTCGCCTCGTCACTGCCCGGCATCGACGACGACGAACTGCTCCAGCCGCGCAAGCTCTACGAGCGGCAGGGGCGGATGGACGAGTACCGGGCGCTGGTCGAGCGGCTCGCGACCGAGCGGGCCGAGTACCTGGCGAAGTTCACCTCGCTGGACCAGTCGATCGTGAAGGCCGGCTGACACGCGGGCGACGACCGCAGGAGGGGCCCGCGCATGCGGGCCCCTCCTGCGTGCTGCTGCGGTCCACCGGCCGGGACGCCGGCGGGACGGCGTCGCTCAGGCCGAGACGACGTCGGCGGTGGCGACGGGCTCGGCGGTGAGGCGGGTGCGCCAGGTGGTGTTGGTCGAGACCTGGGCGACGTAGGCGGCACGGCGGCGCTTGCCCGGGGCGTCGGCGGGCACGGTGGGCACGTTGTCGTAGGCGGTCCCGAAGTAGGCCTGCAGCGCGTGCAGGGCCTCGTGACGCAGCTGCGACGCGCGGGCCTCGGTCACCCCGAGGTCGTCGGCGATGTCGCGCAGCAACCGGCCCTCGAAGTGGTGCTCGACCAGGACCTTGCGGGGCAGCTCGGGCAGGTGCGCGATCGCGGTGCGCAGCGTGCCGACGAGCTCGTTGTGCTCCAGCGCGGCCTCGGGCAGCCACGCGGTGTCCTGCTCGACCAGCCGGTCACCGAGCACCCCGCCCGACTCGTCCTCACGCACCGGACGGTCCAGCGTCAGCAGCGTGGAGGTCACCGCGGCCGCCCGTCGCGAGCGGACCGCGGACTCGTCGGTGCCCATCGCCTCGGCGATCTCGGCGTCGTCGGGACGGCGCTGCAGCTTCTCCTCGAGCTCGGCCTGGGTCGACTCGATCGTGCGCAGGTCACGACGCAGCCGCCGGGTCGCCCAGTCACGCGAGCGGGTCGCGTCGAGCACCGCACCACGGATGCGGATCGCGGCGTAGCGGCCGAAGGGCACCCCGGTGGAGGGGTCGTAGCGGTGGGCGGCGTCGACCAGACCGGCCGCGCCGGCGCCACGCAGCTCGTCGCGGTCGACGTGGCGCGGGAAGCGGGCCGAGAGCTGGTTGACCACGTGGCCGACCAGGTAGAGGTGCTCCTCGACCAGCGCGTTGACGTCGACGGCGGTGGACACGCCCGTGGCGGTCGCGGTGGCGGTGGCGGTGGTCATGGCGATCGTGGCTCCCGGTGGCGTTCGTCCCTGCGGCAAGTCGGACGATGCCCCAGTCCCGGCCCGGGACCGTCACCGCTTCACGCTCCCTTCACGCCACCTTCCGCCATGTTCCCGGGCGCTTCACGACGTGCTCATGCAACCGCCCTGTGTTATTGACGGAGGTAGGGGCGAACGGGCACATCCAGCGCCGTCGACCGTTCCCAAACCGACTCTTGCGTCGACGCCGGGCCGGTCGACCGTCAACGCACCAAGGGGTCGCGCGCCACCGGGCAGGACATGCAGCGCGGCCCCCCGCGTCCGCGCGGCAGTTCGTAGGACGGGATCGTGTGGACCTCGATCCCCGCGGTGTCGAGGATCTCGTTGGTGGCGACGTTGCGCTCGTAGGCCACCACCACCCCCGGCCGCACGGCCAACGTGTTGTTGGCGTCGTTCCACTGCTCGCGCTCGGCGCGGATCGACCCGAGTGCCGGCTCGATCGCCCGGGCATGGTCGAGCCCGGCCGCCCAGGCCAGCCCCTGCAGGAACCCGGCGTGCTCGGCGACGTGCAACCCCCCGCCCGGGCGCGGGGTGACGGCGTACGCCCGCAGGCTGGCCGTCATCGTCGGGTAGGTGATGAACGCGTCGACGTCGACCTGGGTCACGATCGTGTCGAGGTGCATCGCGGCGCGCACCTTGGGCAGGTCGACGGCCAGGACGCGGTCGACGACGCCGGCCTCGAACAGCCGGGTCGCGAGCGCCTCGACCCCGGCCGGCGTGGTGCGCTCGGACATGCCGACCGCGAGCCCACGCTCGCCGACCACCAGCAGGTCGCCGCCCTCGAAGGTGGCCGGGAACCACTCGGTTCCCTCCCCGCCGAACCAGATCGGCGCCTCGGCGAAGCGGGGATGGTGGGAGTACACGGTGCGCAGCAGGTCGGTCTCGCGGCGGCGCACCAGACGGTTCATCGGGGAGAGGACGACCCCCTCCCCGATCCAGGCCGAGGAGTCACGCGTGAAGACCGCGTTGGGCAGCGGCTGCAGCAGCATCTGCGTCTGCCCGCTGACCGTGGTGACCAACCCGTCGCCGGGGCCGACCTCCTCGACCGACACCCCGCCGATCAGGTGCTCCACCAACTGTGCCGGTGGATTGTCCAGCAGCAGGTCACGGATGCGACCGACGGCCTGCGGGCCACAGTCGCGCTCGGTGACGTGCCGCTCGACGACCCGGCGTGCCACGGCATCGTCGGCGACCACCTCGGCGAGCAACGCCTCGACGTAGAGCACCTCGACGTCGAGCCCGCGCAGCACGTCGGCGAACGCGTCGTGCTCGGCCTGGGCGTGCTCGACCCACAGCAGCTCGTCGAACAGCAGCTGGTCCATGTTGCTGGGCGTGATGCGCTCGACCTCCGTGCCCGGCCGGTGCAGCAGCACGGTGCGCAGCTGGCCGACCTCGGAGCGGACCGAGGGTGCCGTGACCGGCGTCGAGGTCTCGACCGGGGCGGCACCGGTCATCGGTCCTCACCCCACCCGGGCGAGGAGGGATGGGCACCGAGTCGGCCGCGAGGCTCGAACCAACGGCCCTCCACCGGCAGCAGCTCCAGGGTCAGGCGCGGCAGCGGTTCGCCGAACAGCCCCTCGATGGTTTCGAGGTCGACGAAGCGCACCCCCTGCGCCGTCGAGAGCCCGCCGGCGTACTCCGCGAAGCCGAGCACGTTGACCGCCACGCCGCGGTCGGCGAGCTCCTCGAGGGGGCCGAGGAACGCCCGCGCGTCGTTGGAGCCCACGTACACCGCGTCGAGGTCGCCCTGGTCGAAGCGTTCCCACAGGTGCTCGACCATGTCGTCGTCGACGTCGCTGTCGCCGTGCTTGGGCTTGGCGAACACCCGGTAGCCCTGCTCGAGCAGCCACATGACCCACCCGCGCATCGGACCCGCGACGTGCGGCGCGACGTTGACGAACACGGCCGCCTCGACCTCGTCGTCACCCTCGGCGTGATCGACCAGCCAGGAGCCCAGCACCGCCAGGTCCGGCCGCTCCTTGGGCGTCGGCTTGCCCTCGATGATGTTCGCCAACGTCATGTCGACGTTGGGTGCGTCCCACACCAGCACGTGACGTCCCACGAGCGGCTCCTGTCCACGGCGATCGACCCGCACCCTAGGCCGCGGACCCGGGACCACCGCACGACGTGGCACGATCCCGTGGACACCCGCGCCCCGAGCACGACGGAGGAAGACGTGGCACGCCTGCTCCCCGACGAGGTCGACGACTACCTGACCGGCCTGGCCGGCATCGGCCTCACCGACCCCGTGCTCGAGGAGATGGAGGCGCGCGCCCGCGAGCACCGCTTCCCGATCGTGGGCCGCGCCGTCGGCCGCCACCTCGAGCTGCAGGCGCGGGCCGTCGGTGCCCGGCGCGTGATGGAGCTCGGCAGCGGGTACGGCTACTCGGCGTACTTCTTCGCCCGGGCGGTCGGCGAGGACGGCGAGGTGGTGTGCACCGACGGTGACCCGGACAACGCGGCCCGGGCCGAGGGCTACCTGCGCCGGGCCGGGCTGTGGGACCGCGTCGACTACCACGTCGGTGACGCACTCACGAGCTTCGCCGGGGTCGAGGGCGAGTTCGACGTCGTGTACTGCGACGTCGACAAGGACGGCTACCCCGACGCCTGGGAGGCCGCCCGTGACCGGGTCCGCGTCGGCGGGCTGTGGATCTGCGACAACACGCTGTGGGGCGGTCGGGTCGCCGGCGTGCCCGCCGAACCCGACGAGTTCCGTGACCGGGTCACGCCCGACATCGTCGCCATGACCCGCGCGGTCGCCGAGGACGAGCGCTACGTGAGCTCGCTGGTGCCGCTGCGCGACGGCGTGCTGGTCGCCCTGCGCGTCGCCTGAGCACCGGCGGGCGAGGGTTCAACCGGCGTCGACGGCGCGGAAGCGCAGGGACGTCTCGCTGCCGAGCTGGCCGACGACGAGCTCGTCCCCCTCGACCACGGTGGTGAACGCCCGGCCGAGCCCGTCGAGGGCCGCCGTCTGCGCGGGCTGGTCCTCGAGGCAGACGCCGTCGGGGTCGGCGTACTCGGCGCTCCAGGCCGGGACGGCCACCTCGGCCCCGGCGACGACCCACTCGGCCTCGACGGTGAAGCAGTCGGCGGTCACCGTGTACGTGCCCTCGCCGACGTGCAGGGCGACCCGGTCGGTGACACGGACGACGCTCGCGTCGGGCCCCTCGCCGTGCTGGATCGCGACCAGCTGCCAGCGCCCGCGCATCGTCCGGTCCGCCGCGGGAGCGAGCCGTTCGTACACCAGTCGCGTGTCGGGTCCGCGCAGCGTCAGGACGTCACCCTCCGCCAATTCCACGGCCAGCGTTCCGGACGGATGCCAGGCGTCGAGGTAGCGCCGCTCGACCGCGAGCAACGGCTCGTCGCAGCCCATGCCGGTGGAGGACAGCCACTCGAGGACGAGCTCGCCGCCGTCCAGCGCGTAGGCGGCGTCGTAGGCGTTGCAGGCGGCGGTGCCGTGCAGCGTGCCCTCGTCCGGGTCGAGACGCAGGGTGACGTGGGCGTCGTCGGGAACGGCCAGCACACCGTCGCCGACCTGCCCGTCGACGAGCATCCAGGTGTCGTCGCCGACGCGGGACTCGAGGTCTTCCGTCGCCGGGTCCTCGGTCGCCGGGTCCTCGGTCGCCGGGTCTCCGGTCGCCGGGTCTCCGGTCGCCGGGTCTCCGGTCGCCGGCGCCTCGGGCCCCGCATCGCTCGGCGCGTCGACAGGGGCGGCGACGGGTGGGACGTTGTCCGCGCAGCCGACCGCGAGGGCCGACAGGGCGACGAGGGGAAGGAGTCGTGGGGTGCGCATGCCGGTGGGACGTCGTACGTGCCGCGACGGTTCCCGCGGGTCGGCCCCGCTCAGCCGGCGACGGGGCCCCGGCTGGCGACGACGTAGACACCGACGACGATGATCACCGCGCCGAGCACGCGGACCGGGTCGAGGGCGACGGCCCGGCCCACCACTCCGCTGGCCTCCAGGGCGAAGCCGAGGACCAACTGCACGCCGGTCACGATCGCCAGCGTCGAGGCGAGCCCGAGCCCGCTGACCGCCACCGCGATGCCGGTGACCAGCAACATGCCGGCCACGCCGGCGAGCAGCCCCCACGGTGCCTGGCGGACGGCGGCCACCTCGAAGCCCAGTCGCGGGGCGACCAGCACACCGAGCGTGCCGAACACCAGGCCGGCCAGGTGCACCCAGAAGGCCGCCACGAAGGGGTTGAGGTTCGCGCCGAACGCGCCGATCAGCGCGGACTGGATGGCGATGAGCGCGCCGGCGAGCACGGCGGCGAGGACGGCGATGGGCACGACGGGTCCTTGGCGGGCGGTTGCAGGCGGCGACGCGAGGCCGAGCCGACCGAGCCTAGCGGCGACGCGGAAACGCCTCGGACGGCGCTGCCCGTCGCGGCCCGTCATGAGTTGGGGGCGCGCGCGGGCGGCCGGTTACGCTCACCGACGGGAGCACGACAGGCAGTGGGCACGACCCTGCGGGACGCCGACGCGATGCGTCGCTCGCGTGGGTCGAGACGGCCGAGAGGTGCGATCGTGAGTGAGCGACGTGGTCCCGAACCGACCGTGGCGGACGGTGCGGCCCGGCCCGAACGGGACCGGCCGTGGCTGATGCGCACCTACTCGGGGCACTCCTCGGCCGCGGCCTCCAACGCGCTCTACCGCGCCAACCTCGCCAAGGGCCAGACCGGCCTGTCGGTCGCCTTCGACCTGCCGACGCAGACCGGCTACGACAGCGACCACGTGCTCGCCCGCGGCGAGGTCGGCAAGGTCGGTGTCCCGGTCACCTCGCTGGATGACCTGCGGACCTTGTTCGACGGCATTCCGCTCGACCGCATGAACACGTCGATGACGATCAACGCCACGGCGATGTGGCTGCTGGCCCTCTACGTCGCGGTCGCCGAGGAGCAGGGCGCCGACGTCGCCGCGCTCGCCGGCACGACGCAGAACGACATCGTCAAGGAGTACCTCTCGCGCGGGACCTACGCGTTCCCGCCCACGCCGTCGATGCGGCTGACCACCGACGTCGTCGCCTGGACGGTGCGGCACCTGCCGCGCTGGAACCCGCTCAACATCTGCAGCTACCACCTGCAGGAGGCCGGCGCGACGCCGGTGCAGGAGCTCGCGTTCGCGCTCGCCAACGCCATCGCGGTACTCGACGCCGTCCGGGAGCGCGGCCAGGTGCCCGAGGAGGAGTTCGGGCAGGTCGTCGGTCGCATCTCCTTCTTCGTCAACGCCGGCATCCGGTTCGTCGAGGAGGTCGCCAAGCTGCGTGCCTTCGTCGAGCTGTGGGACCGCATCACCCGCGAGCGCTACGGCGTGACCGATCCGAAGCTGCGCCGGTTCCGCTACGGCGTGCAGGTCAACTCGCTCGGCCTGACCGAGCAGCAGCCGGAGAACAACATCGCCCGCATCCTGATCGAGATGCTGGGCGTGACGCTGTCGAAGGGCGCCCGGGCCCGGGCGGTGCAGCTGCCCGCCTGGAACGAGGCGCTCGGCCTGCCGCGGCCGTGGGACCAGCAGCTCAGCCTGCGGATGCAGCAGGTGCTCGCCTTCGAGACCGACCTGCTCGAACACGACGACCTGTTCGACGGCTCCGTGGTGATGGAGCGCAAGGTCGCCGGGCTGGTCGAGGCGGCCCAGGCACTGCTCGACGACGTGCTCGCGCGCGGCGGCGCGCTCGAGGCGGTCGACTTCATGAAGTCGGAACTCGTGCGCTCGAACGCCGAGCGCCTGCGTCGCATCGAGTCGGGCGAACAGCAGGTCGTCGGCGTCAACGTCTTCCCCACCGGGGAGCCCTCCCCACTGCTCGACGACGAGGGCGGCATCCTCGTGGTCGACGACGCGGCGGAGGCCGAACAGCTGGCGCGGCTCGAAGCCTGGCGTGCGCGCCGCGACGAGGCCGCCGTGGCCGCCGCCCTCGCCGAACTCCGACGCGTGGCGGCGACCGACGACAACCTGATGCCCGCGTCCATCGCGTGCGCGCGGGCGGGGGTCACGACCGGCGAGTGGACGGGCGTGCTGCGCGAGGTGTTCGGCGAGTACCGCGGCCCGACCGGGGTCGGCGGACAGGCGCTGACCTCGGGCGGCGCGCTGGCCTCCCAGCTCGAGACCGCGCGGCGGCGGGTGCACGAGGTCGAGGCGCGCCTCGGGCGCAAGCTGCGCATCCTCGTCGGCAAGCCCGGCCTCGACGGACACTCCAACGGCGCCGAGCAGGTGGCGCTGCGGGCCCGTGACCTCGGGATGGAGGTCGTCTACGAGGGCATCCGGCTGACCCCGGAGCAGATCGTGCGGGCTGCCGTCGACGAGGACGTCCACGTCGTCGGTCTGTCGATCCTGTCGGGCTCGCACCTCTCGCTGGTCCCGCAGGTGGTGGCGGGCCTGCGGCGCGAGGGGCACGACGTCCCGGTCGTCGCCGGGGGGATCATCCCGCCGGCCGACGCCCGCCGGCTGCGCGAGTCGGGCGTGGCCGCGGTGTTCACCCCCAAGGACTTCGAGCTCACCGACCTGCTGGTCGAGGTCGCGGAGCTGGCCGCGGCGCGCGCCGCCGTCTGAACCGGAGCCGGCACCGGCGCGGTCGAGGCGCGGTCGCCGGCCGCTTTCGTGCCCACACAACCGTGCGTCACGCAACGAGTGCCACCGCATGGAGGCGCGCAGCCTGCGCCGTCGCGCCGCCCCGCGCCCGTCGTGCGCGGGAAGCGCCCGGAGCAACGGCGAACGCGGCCGAATCCCACCTCCGACGCAACCGGACTGGCACGGTCCACGTCTTCAGGGGCACTTCAGTCGCTATCAGGGTGACTGGCGGGGGCGGACCAGGGGTGGTCCGCGGAAGGGCACATCATGTCGGGGATCTCGTCGTCGCGTGCGCGCGCAACCGCGTCGGACGGAGCAGCGCAACTCGATCGCCGGCAGTTCCTCGCCGGCGCGGGCCGAGGAGCCGCCGGCGCCGTCGGCCTGCGCGTGCTCGGCGCCGCCGGAGCCGGCGGGCTGGCCAGCCTGCTGTCGGTCACGCCGGCGGCCGCTTCCGAGGGCCAGCACCGCGGCCACCGCGCCGACCGCTACAGCGGTCAGGTCGTCGCGGACTGGTACCGCACCGTCTACCAGGCCATCATGGACGAGGGCACGACGCCCCCGCCGGCGGCCCGCATCTACGCTTGCCTCGCCATCGCCGCCTACGAGGCCGTGGTGGACGGGGCACCGCGTCTGCGGTCGCTGGCGGGCCAGCTCAACGGCTTGACCGCGACACCCCGCCCGGACCGCTCCGCGCTGCACTGGCCGACGGTGGCCTCGGCGGCGATCGCCGCCTGTGCGGACGGGGTCCTGCACGCCGCGTCGGCCTCGCTGCGCCAGCAACTGGTGGGCCACTTCGCGACCCACCTCGAACAGGAGCGCCGCGCCGGCGTGGCCGCCGACGTCCTGCGCCTGTCGGTGGCACACGGCCAGCGCGTCGGGACCCACGTCGCCGCCTGGGCCGCCGGTGACGGCGCCGACACCACGGTCGGACGCGTCTACGCCCCGCCCGTCGGCCCGGACCTGTGGCGCTCGACCCCACCGAACTTCGGGCCGGCCATCGACCCCCACTGGGGGGCGAGCGTGCGGCCGATGGCGCTGCCTTCGCCCGACGCCTGCGCACCGCCGCCGCCGCCGGCCGCGTTCAGCACCGATGCGAACTCGGCGTTCCGGGCCCAGGCCGACGCGGTGCTGGCGGCCTTCGACGCACTGACCGACGAGCACCGTTCGATCGCGATGTTCTGGCGCGACAACCCGATCACCAGCGGGCTGCCGTCGGGCCACTGGATGCTGTTGGTCGGGCAACTGTGCACCGAGCGCGGACTGACGCTCGACCGCACGGTCGAGGCCCACGCCATGGCCGGCATCGCGTTGGCCGACGCCTTCACCTCCTGCTGGTACCACAAGTACGTCCACAACCTGCTCCGGCCGGTGTCGTACATCCGCGAGCACGTGCCGGGCCGCGAGCAGTGGCTCTCCTACGTCAACACGCCGCAGTTCCCCGAGTACACCTCCGGGCACTCGGTCGCGTCCCGGGCGGTCGCGACCGTGCTGACGGCCACGATGGGCACCTTCCCCTACACCGATCGCGTCCACGACCTGCGCAACCCGCACCTCGGGCACCGCTCGTTCGCGTCGTTCGACGCGGCGGCCGACGAGGCAGCGCACTCGCGACTGCTCGGCGGCATCCACTACCCGATGGGCATCGACGTCGGCAAGACCCAGGGCGACCGCGTCGGCCAGACCGTCCTGCAGCGCGTCACGACCCGTCGTTGACCACGGGCGGCCGCGCCGCCCACCGATGTCCTGCCCCGTCGGGGCGGCGACCACCGTCCCTCGGGACGACCTACGAGCAAGGAACCACCATGCAGGCACTGACCATGCGCGCCTCCCGGCGCGCGGCGGCGCTCGCCGCCACCCTCGCCGCGACGATGGCCCTCACCGCCGTCGGGACCGACGCCGCCGAGGCGCGCGAGCGGTCCAGCTACCGCTCCAGCGGCAACTTCGCCTCGGCGCAGTGGATCCAGGTCGACGACGTGCCCGTCGGACAGAACCCCACCGTCGGCAACGTCCACCGCGGGTGGCTCGACGTCGAGCCCAGCGGCAAGGACCGCGCCGACGTCTGGGGTTGGATCGAGGACTTCGACTGCGAGCCCGGCGAACTCCCCGGCCACGGCGGTCACGGCTTCGAGGAGGAGGAGCCGTCGGGCTGCGTCCACGTCGGTGAGCGGTGGATCGACGGCTACGACGTGTCGTTCACGATGGACAAGAAGCTCTCGAGCGCCCGCCTGAGCGCGCCGGCCGGCGTGATCACGGTGGCCGGCGGGCACGGTGACGGCGACTTCTTCGCCCAGCCGCCGGTCGACATGGTCTGGAACGGCGTCGGCGACGTGCGCAGGAGCAGCTGGCGGGAGACCGAGAAGGTCGGCAGGACGACCTACACCTACAGCTACTCGAGCACCAGCCGCGAGGCCACGATGAGCGGCCGCTTCGGGCCGATGGGCTTCGACCCGGCGCTCTCGGGCGGCCAGTTCGGCTCCCGCACGGTGAGCTCGAAGTCCTCGACGAAGTAACGGTCCGCGAGGAGACATGGAACGCCCCCGGCCGAGGCCGGGGGCGTTCCGTGTTCCGGTGCGGTCAGCTGCAGGCGAGCTTGCTGGCGACGTTGCTCAGCGCGTTCGCCGCGTTGCCCTTGCCGTTGCCGCCCTTGGCGACCTGCGCCTGCGCGTTGGCGATGCCGTTGCAGCCCGGGTGCTGCGCCGGCGTCGTCGGAGCGACGACCACCGGCGGGGCCGGCGCGACCCAGGTGTCGACCGCGAGCTGCGCGGCCGCCTGGTTGGCCTGGGCGATCGCCAGCCGTCCCTCGAGCGCTGCCAGCGCCGCCGCCGCGTCGGTGACGGCAGCGGTCGCGCCGTCGACCTCGGTCATGGCGTCGGCCAGGTCCGCCTTCTCGTCGGCCAGGTCACCGGCGGCCGAGAGCTCGGCCGCCTTGGCGTCGTCGAGCTTCTCCTCCGCCACGACCAGCGCGTCCGCGGTGGTGTCCGCCGCCGCCCGCTTCGAGACGAGGACGGCGTTGGCGTCCGCCGAGTCGTCGTCGGCCTGGCGCTGCGAGATGGTGGCGTCAGCGAGCTGGCCTTCGGCAGCGGCCAGCCGTGCTTCGGCGTCGGTCAACGCCGTGTCCGCCTCGACCAGCCCGGTACGCGCCGTGTCCAGGGCGTCGGTCGCGCCGGCGAAGGCGTCCGCCGCGTCCTGCAGGGCCGTGCCGGTGGTCGTGACGCGCTGGTCCGCGACCGCGTACTCCTTGGTGGCGTTCTCGAGCTGCGTCGTGGCAGCGTCGAGGACGGCGGAGGTGCGCTCGACCTCGGCGTCGGCGTCGGCCAGCTCGGCACGCGCAGCGCTCAGCTCCGCGTCCGCCACCGCCTGCGTCGACTGGGTCGTGGTCAGCGCGGCCTGGGCGTCGGTGAGCTGCTGCTGTGCGGCAGCGACACCCGCCTCCGCGTTGGCGACCACGCCCTTCTGGGTGTTCAGCTTGGTGAGAGCCGCGGCGCGATCGGCACGGCACGTGACCTGCGCGGCGCTCTGCGCGTTCTCGTTGCACGCGAACGCGTCGTACGCCGCCTGCAGCGCGTCGCGCTCCGAGATGGCTGCGGACAGGGCGGCGCGGGTGCCCGCGAGCTTCGACGTCTCGAGGTCCACCGCGGCCTGGGCGTCGGCGACCGCGTCGGCCGCCTGCTTGGCGAGCTGCTCGGCAGCGACGACGAGTCCGGCGGCGTCCTCCTGGTCGCCGAGGGCGTCCTGGTGAGCCGTCGTGGCGGCCTCGTGGGCCCCGTCGGCGATGTCGACCGCACCGGCGGCGACCGTCCGAGCCTCGAGCGCCAGCTCGTGGTCCGTCGTTGCGGTGGTGACCTTCGCCTGGGCGGCCACGGCGGCCTGCTCGGCGCTGGTCACCGCGCTCGCGGCGTCGTCACGCTGTTGCGTCGCATCGGCGACGTCCGCGACGGCGGCGTCGAACTCGGTCTGCGCCGCCGCGACCGCGGTCGCGGCCTTGGCGGCCGCCTGGGCGGCCGCTTCTGCCTCGGCAGTCGCCTCGACGAGCGCGGACTGTGCCGCGTTGTCGGCGTCGGACGCCCCTTCGACGGCCACCTGGGCAGCGGCGACCGCGGCGACCGCGGAAGCGTGGGCCTCGACGGCCGCGTCGTATGCCCGCTGGGCCGCCGCCTGGGCGGCCTCCGCGGAAGCGAGCCGCTGCTCGGCAGCGGCGAGGTCACCGGCGGCGTCCTCGACGTCCGCCTCGAGTGCCTCAACCTCTGCGGTCGCGGTGGCGAGTGCGTCCTCCAACTCCTCGAGCGACGACTGCTCGGCGGAAACCGTGTCGGTCGAAGCGGCGAGCGCGGGCCCCGCGAACGCCGTCAACGACGTCGTGATGGCGCAGAGCGCCAAGAACTTGCGCATGTGTGTGGTCCTTCCCGGGACGCCGGTATGGCGTCGGATCCAGCGGGAAGGTGTGTCGGTTTCGCCCCTGGCTCCCCAACCGGCTCGGCGACCAACTACCGCCGGTTGGATCAGTGCCCCACACCTACCGGAGAGTGCCCCTTGCAGTTCTCCAGCTCCTTGCGGAAAGCAGTGAAGCGAACGCGCAGTGTTACCGTCGCCCGACCAATAACTTTGTGCGTTCAATGACACACATTCCGTTACCGGAAGCGAGGTGCCGCTGCCCTCGCTAGACCCACCGGTTCGTGCCGCCGACCATCAATATTGATGAACTCTCCGCCGGTTTCAGATTCGGCTCAGGTTCGAGCCCGAGAGTTCCTGTTGCGAGCGAAGGGCTTCGCAATGGTGTGAGGCAACGATCCACTGGGCGGTAGTTGGTCGCCGAGTCCGGTGGGGAGCCAGGGCGAACCCGACGCACCCCCAAGGTTTGGACGCCGCATCAGGTCGGCGTCCCGAGTACAGGGGAGGGTGCCTCGTGGCGCCTCGAACTTCCGTGACACCGTCGCCGCGACGCGGCCACCTGCGTTCCGTCATCGCCTTCACGCTGGCGGTGCTGATGTTGCTGCCCAACGTGGCACTGGCACAGACCGACACGTCGCCGTGGATCACCAGCGACAAGGACGACTACGCCCCCGGCGAGCTCGTCACGCTGACCGGCGGCAACTGGCAGCCGGGCGAGACCGTCAACATCGACGTCGACGACGACCAGACCAAGACCTGGCGTCGCAACGTCGACGTGGTCGCCGACGCGGACGGCAGGATCGTCGACGCGTTCAACCTGCCGAACTGGTTCGTGGCGACCTACGAGGTCGTCGCCACCGGCGCGGTGTCCGGGACGGTGACCCACGGCTTCACGGACGGCAACCTCCGCTTCCTTACCACGAACAACGCCACCAACTTCGAGGCGACCTGGACCAAGCACACCAGCAGCGCTTGCCCCGCCGGGAACGTCAGTGGTTCGAGGCCGACCAGCGCCTCGGGCACCGTGCGCCACTCACCGGGCAACACGCTGGCCGCCGGCGCCAGCAATGGCGAGTGGATCCGCGTCACGGCACCGGCAACGATCGGCTCGATGGTCTTCTCGAGTTGGACCGGACCGAGCAACTTCTCGACCACCGACGCGACGCTGTGCGCCCCCGGCTTCGGGGACAACGGCACGAACGACTACACCGCCAACTACGTGCAGGCTCCCGCGGCTCCGGTGAAGACGACCACGTCGATCAACGCGGTCAGCGGAGCCGGCACCTTCGGCGGGTCCGCCACCTACACCGCGACGCTGAGCGCCGGCTCCACGGGCGTCGGCGGCAAGACCGTCGCCTTCTCCGTCGGTGACACCACCATCGGCTCGGCCACGACCAACGCGTCGGGCGTCACCTCCCTGACCGCGGACCTCGGCGGCCGGAACGCCGGCTCCCACCCGGTGACCGCGACCTTCACCGAGGACGGCACGCACCTCGGCAGCACCGGCAACGGCACGCTGACCGTCGCCAAGGCGCCTTCGAGCACCGTCGTCAGCTGCCCGGCCGACACGACCTACGACGGCTCGGCGCAGACCCCGTGCACGGCGAAGGCCACCGGCGCCGGCGGCCTGGACCAGACCGTCCCGGTCACCCACACCGACAACGTGAACGCCGGCACGGCGACGGCGGCGGCCAGCTTCGCCGCGACCACCAACCACCTCGCCAGCACCGACAGCACGACCTTCACCATCGACAAGGCCGCCACCACCACGACGGTGACCTGTCCGTCGAGCCGGCCGTACACCGGTTCGCCCCTCACGCCCTGCTCGGCGGAGGTCACCGGTGTCGCCGGCTTCAAGCAGCCGGTCGAGGTCGTCTACTCCGCGAACACCAACGCGGGCACGGCCACGGCGACCGCCGACTTCGCCGGCACCACGAACCACCGGAGCAGCCGCGGGACCGCCCAGTTCGCCATCGACCGGGTCGCCCAAAGCACGCTGACCATCACCACCCCCGACCGCGGCACCTTCGGTGACACCCTGGAGCTGGGAGCCACCGGCGGCAGCGGCACCGGCGCCATCGGCTTCGCGGTGAGCAGCGGCAGCGACGCCTGCCGCATCGGCACCGGCGCGAACGCCGGGAAGCTGGAGATCACCCGCGGCACCGGGACCTGCGAGGTCGTGGCCACCCGCGCCGGCGACGACAACCACGAGGCGAGCACCGCCACCAAGACGGTCGCCGTCGCGAAGGCGACCACCGAGCTGACCCTGAGCGGGCTGAGCCGGGTCTACAACGGCTCGACTTTCGCGGCGACGGTGACGACCTCGGTCGGTGACCTCACCGGCATCTCGGTGAGCTACTCGCGCGATGGCGAGTCGGCGAGCCCGCGGAACGCCGGCAGCTACCGCGTGCAGGCCTCGCTGGACCACCCCGACTACCGGGCCGAGACGGTCGTCGACACGCTCGTCGTCACCCCGAAGCCACTGAGCGGCAGCTTCGTCGTCGCCGACAAGGTCTACGACGGCAGCCGCGACGCCACGGTCTCCGACCCCGCACTGGACGGCGTCGTCGAGGGTGACGAGGTCCGCCTCGAGCTCCGCTCCGCGGCCTTCACAACCAGCAGCGCCGGCACCGGAGTCGTCGTCACCGCCGAGGCCACCCTCGCCGGCAAGCACGCGGCCAACTACACGGTTCCCGCCGTCGCCACGGCGAAGGCGGACATCACCCCGAAGACCCTGACGGGCAGCTTCACCGCCGCCGACAAGGTCTACGACCGCACCACCACCGCCACCGTCTCCGGCCGCACGCTCACCGGCGTCATCGACGGCGACCAGGTCACCCTCGACCTCGCCAACGCCGGCTTCGCCAGCAAGGACGTCGCCGACGACATCGACGTGACCGCCACCGCCAGCCTCACCGGCGACCACGCGGCCAACTACACGCTGGCTCCCGTCGCCGCCGCGAAGGCGGACATCACCCCCAAGACCCTGACCGGCAGCTTCACCGCCGCCGACAAGGTCTACGACCGCACCACCACCGCCACCGTCTCCGGCCGCACGCTCACCGGCGTCATCGACGGCGACCAGGTCACCCTCGACCTCGCCAACGCCGGCTTCGCCAGCAAGGACGTCGCCGACGACATCGACGTGACCGCCAGCGCCAGCCTCACCGGCGACCACGCGGCCAACTACACGCTGGCTCCCGTGGCCGCCGCGAAGGCGAACATCACCCCCAAGACCCTGACCGGCAGCTTCACCGCCGCGAACAAGGTCTACGACGGCACCACCACCGCCGTGGCGATGGCCAAGACGCTCGACGGCGCGCTCGGTGACGACGTGGTCACCCTCGTACTCCGGGACGTCACCTTCGCCAGCAAGAACGCGGCGACCGGCATCAAGGTGACCGCGGGCAAGGCCTCGATCGAAGGCGCCGATGCCCGCAACTACACCCTGGCCTCCGTCGGTAACACCAGCGCCAACATCGGCCACCGTGTGGTGGAGGTCGTCGCGACGGCCGAGGACAAGGTCTACGACGGCACCACCGCCGCCGAGGTCACGCTGTCGGTCGAGGACGTCCTCGAGGGCGAGACGGTCTCGGCCAAGGGCGACGCGCAGTTCGCGGACCGGCACGTCGGCACGGACAAGACGGTCACCGTCAGCGGCATCTCGCTCGTGGGCGACGACGCCAGCAACTACGCGCCGAAGCTCACGGAGGTGACCGCGACGGCGTCGATCACGACGATGGCCGTCACCGGGTCCTTCACCGTCGCGGACAAGGTCTACGACGGCACCACCGCCGCCGACGTTCGCAGCGTCGAACTCACCGGTGTCAAGAAGGGTGACGAGGTCAGCCTGCAACTGCAGGGCGCGACCTTCGACACCAAGGACGCCGGGAGGGGCAAGACCGTCACGGCGGTGGACCCTGCGCTGCACGGCCCCGACGCTGGCAACTACGCCCTGACCGTCGCCGACACCACGGCCGACATCACCCCGAAGGGCATCACCGGCACCTTCGCCGCCGCCAACAAGACCTACGACGGCACCACCACCGCCGAGGTCAAGGCCACCAGCCTGGTCGGCACGGTCGACGGTGACAAGGTGCAGCTGACCGGCGGCACCGCCACCTTCGACGACAAGAACGTTGGCACCGCCAAGACCGTCACCCTCACCGGCGCCAAGCTCGAGGGCGAGGACGCCGCCAACTACACCTGGAACGGTGTGTCGACCACCACGGCCGACATCACCGCCCGGTCGCTGACCGTGACCGCCAACGCCACCAGCAGGACCTACGACGGCACCACCGCCGCGTCGGTTTCGCTGTCCACCGACAAGCTGTCGGGTGACGTGGTCACCGCCGCGCACGCGGCCGCCGCGTTCGACGACAAGCTGGTGGGCACGGGCAAGACCGTGACCGTGACCGGCATCACGATCGCTGGTGCGGACGCCCGCAACTACACCCTGAGCAACACGACGGCGACGTCCAGCGCGGACATCACCAAGCGGTCCGTGACCGGCTCGTTCGCCGCCGCCAACAAGGTCTTCGACGGCACCACCGCGGCGTCGGCCAGCGACCGCAGCCTGGCCGACGTGGTCGTCGGCGACGCTGTCCGACTGACGGGTGGGACGGCGACGTTCGACACCGCAGCGGTCGGATCGGGCAAGACGGTGACGCTGAACGGGGCGTCGTTGTCGGGCACGGACGCGGGCAACTACACCCTCGTCGTACCCGTCACCGCCAAGGCGTCGATCACCGCCTGGAACGCCCAGGGTCACGGCTTCCACCAGCCGGTCGGCGCGGCCAACTCGGTCTTCGTCGCCGCCCCGGCGACGGCGCCCGCGGCGACCGCCAGCACCGTCTGGAACAGCGCCAAGGGCGGCTCGACGATCCCGCTGAAGTTCAACGTCCTCGCCGGTGGGGTCGAGCAGACCACCACCGCAGCGGTGACGGGCTTCACGGCCACCAAGTTGACCTGCAACACCGGGGCCACCAGTGACGAGGTCGACTTCGTCACCACCGGCAGCACCACGCTCCGGTACGACGCGGCGGACAAGCAGTTCATCCAGAACTGGCAGACGCCGAAGGTGACGGCGGACGGTTGCTACCGCGCGACGGTGACGTTCGCGGACGGCTCCTCCCTCTCGGCCTTCTTCCGCCTGCGCAAGTAACACGACCGCACGCACGGCCCGACTGGACGACGGGGCGGCCCTTCCAGGGCTGCCCCGTCGGCGTTTGCACGCCGACGTTCGGCGTCGCACGGAGGCCGGACGGTCGACCCACCGCACAACGCCGCCCGGCCGGCCCCGCGCCGGACGGGCGCTCCCTAGCATCCGCGCATGCCAACCAGTACGCCACGCCTGCTGGTCGTCGAGGACGACGACGCCATTCGTGAGGTCGTGTCCACGACCTTGCGCCTCGAGGGCTATGCCGTCGAGGCCCTCGCCGACGGTCTGACCGCGCACCAGGCCGCCCGGGCGTTCCGGCCGGACCTCGCCATCCTCGACGTCCGGCTGCCCAACGGGCCGAGCGGACTGAGCGTCGCCCGGTTGCTGCGCGAGGGCAGCGACCTGCCGATCCTGTTCCTCACGGCGGCCGACTCGGTCGACGACCGGCTCGCCGGCTTCGACGCCGGCGGCGACGACTACCTCGTCAAGCCGTTCGTGATGGCCGAGCTCCTGGCCCGCGTCAACGCGCTGCTGCGCCGTTCCGGCCGGCTCGTGTCCCAGACCTGGCAGGTCGGCGACCTCGTCGTCGACGAGGAACGCCGCAGCGTCCACCGCGCCGGCGCAGCGGTGGCGCTGACCACCAAGGAGTTCGACCTGCTCGTCGCCCTCGCCCGTCACCCGGACCGGGTGCTGTCCAAGGTGCAGCTGCTGGCGAGCCTGTGGGGGTTCGACGCCGTCGACGGCAACCTCGTCGAGGTCCACGTCTCCTCGTTGCGGCGCAAGCTCGAACAGCACGGCCCGCGCGTCATCCAGACGGTGCGTGGCGCCGGGTACCGCCTCCGCGTCCCCGAGTGATGCACACCCCCTCCCTGCGCTCGCGGGTCACCGGCGGCGGTGTCGCCGTCGTCGCGCTCGTGGTGGTCCTGCTGCTCGTCTCCGTCTACGTCACGCTCGAGCAGGCGTTGGAACGCAACCTCGAAGAGGTGCTCGACGCCCGTGTCGAGCTGACCCGCGAACTGGCCGGCCGCCTGGAACCCGACGCGCTCGCCACCGCGCTGCAGGCCAGCGGTGTCCCGGCCCGGATCACGACCGCCGACGGCACGGTGCGCCGCTCGGCCCCGGTCCCGCGCTTCCACGGCAGCGCGCCGGCCCTCACCGACGGCACCGAGGACGCCGTGACGCGGACGCTCCTCCTGCCCGCGGGGGCGACCGCCGAGGTGTTCGCGACCCGGGCCGGGGTCGAGGCGACGCTGCGCGACTTCCTCCTGCTCGCCAGCTCCGGCGCCGTCGTCGCCGTCGTCGTGGCCCTGCTGCTGTTCCGACGGGCGGCGGGTGCGGCCCTGGCCCCGCTCGACCACGTCGTCGCGGCCGCCGACCGCACCGGCGCCGGCACGCTGGACCTGCGCCTGCGCCCCGACGACCCGGACACCGAGCTCGGGCGGCTGGCCACCGCCTACGACGACATGCTCGACCGGCTCGAGGAGGCGCTCGAGGAGACCCGCTCGGCGCAGCAGCGCACCCGCCGCTTCGTCGACGACGCCGCCCACCAGCTCCGTACGCCGTTGACCTCGGTGCGGCTGGCGGTCGAGACGCTGCTCGTCGGCGTGGACGGCGACACCCGCGAGGCACTCTTCGGGCACCTCGTCACGGAGACCGCCCGGGCCACCCGACTGCTCAACGCGCTGCTGACCCTCGCGCGCCTCGACCAGGAGCGACCGCCCCGGCGCGTCGGGATCGACCTCGTGCGCGCCTGCCGCGAGGAACTCGAGCGCATGGCCAGCCTGGCACCCCACCTGGCGTTCGAGGTGCGCACCGGTGCCGGCGTGGGCCTGCCCTCCGACGCCGGGCTCGAGGCCGCGGTCGACCCCGAGGAACTCGTCGAGGCACTGGGCAACCTGCTCGACAACGCCCGCCGGCACGCGGCCTCGCAGGTCGTCGTCACCGTGGCCGTGCACGACGACACGGCGGTGCTCCGCGTCGAGGACGACGGGCCCGGACTCGCGCCGGCCGACGCCGAGGCCGCCTTCGAACGCTTCCAGACGCTGGACGGCCTCGGTGGCACCGGTCTCGGGCTGCCGATCGCCCGGGCCATCGCGAACCGGCACGGTGGCACCCTGACCTACGCGGGCAGGGGCTTCGAGCTGCGGCTGCCGGTCGCGGCGCCCGCCCCGACCTGAAGCCGCCTCGTCAGCTGACGCAGGTCCCGAACGGGGACCACGTCGGCCGCGTCCACGCCGAACTCCGCGACCTGCAGGGCGTCCGGCGCCAGGACGACCACGAGCGCGTCAGGCGCGGCGTCGCGCAGCAGCGCCACGAGCCGGGCACCGAGGGCACCGCTGAGCGTGAGGTCGACGACGAGGACCCCGACCGGTTCGAGCAGGGCGATCTCGAGCAGTTCGTGCCAGCGACCGACCTCCCAGGCGACCTCCCAGCCGGCCCGTTCCACCGCTGCCCGGACCGCCGGCCGCAGGTCCGCCGTGGTGGGGCACAACACGGCCGCGAGCGACGCCGGTCGGTGCACGCGGTCCATGGGTGTTCCTCTCGGCCCGAACCTGGACGAGCCGGCGTCCAGCGGGCCTGCTCCCACCCTTCCCCGCAGGACTGAAGTGAGCCTGAACCGCCCGTGACGCGTGGGGAGAACGGGCGATGGGCGCCCCATGGGCGCCCATCGCGTTCCGGTCCGTGCGTGTGGCCGTCAGCTCAACGCGACACCGTTGACCTGCAACCCGCCACCGACGACGACGGTCTCGAGGTTGTCGTCGAAGACGAAGCCGCTCTGCTCCGCCGGGCACGTCCCGATCGCCGGACCGTCGACGGTCGTGGCCTCGCCGGCGAAGCCGGTCAGCCAGAAGCCGGTGATCTGGTTGCGGACCCGCTCGGTGTGCGACACGACGCCGCTGGTCGTGGTGACCCGGGAGCGCTCCTGCACCGTCACGACCTCCTTGCCGCTGTTGCCGGCCTCGTGGGTCTTGGTGCACGACCAGGAGACCTCGGCGACGCTCTCGAAGGTGAAGACGAGCGCGTCGGCCCGGTCCTGCAGCTGCTTGTTGTTCCAGCCGAGCACGGTCTGGACGTCGCCCTTGCCGACGAAGCCCGCGCCGGTGGCCGGGTCGAGCTCGACGGCGGCCGACGCGGCCGTCGCGGAGAACGTGAGCGCGGCGGCGGCCGCCACGGTGGACGCGAGGATCTTGCGCATGGTGTGTGCCTTCCCAGCAGCGGGTGACGCTGCGACATCGGGAAGGTGTGTCGGTTTCGCCCCTGACTCCCCGGTTGGCTCGGCGACCATCTACCGCCAGCCGGATCCTCGCCCCACACCTCGATCGGAGTTCCGGAGCCGCCCCTGGCTCCTGGCCGCGAGTGGACCAGCCGGCGGCCACCCCGTCACGTGCACCGGTTCCGGCATGCGGGGCGCGCCGGCCCTCTCCCCACGATTGAGGTACTTCCTGGCCGGCGCGCGCACGGGTCGCGACGACGTGGTAGCCCCACGGCGTCGTGCCCGGTACGCCGTCAGACCTGCGCGTCGACGTCGAAGCGGAAGCCCCGGTCGAGCAGGTCCTCGACGAAGGCGGCGATCTCGGGGTCGGCGTCCGTCGGCAGCGACGACGCGAGGGCCTGCGCGAAGTCGCGGGCGGTCGCGTTGATCTCGCGGTCGAACGCGGAGGTGTCCCCGGTGGGTCCGTACAGCGACGGCTCCTGCGCGGCCGCCTCCATCAGCGACCGCCAGGCGTCGAGGTGTCCGAGGTACACGGTGCGCACCGACTCGGCCGCCGCCGTCCCCAGTGGCTCGTCGAGGTCCTGGCGTGCGGCCGTGATGGCTGCCGCGCCGTCCTGGGAGACGGTGCGCACGGCGGCGAGGAAGGCGTCGAGGTCGGCCGGGTCCGCCGCGGCGAACACCTGACCGAGCTCCTGCTGATAGCGCAGCATGGTCCGCTCGGACGCCTCGATGCCCTGCAGCAGCTGCGCGAAGTCGGCGTCGCTGCCCGTGTGGGCGTCCGGCTCCGGGGGGTCGAGGTCACCGGGAACCGTCGGCGCCTGCGGTGGCCCGGGCGTCGGGTCCGCCGGTCCCGACGGCGCGGCGGCGTCGACGGTCGGACGCTCGAAGGCGCCGGCCAGGAACAGGCCGGACGCCACGAGCACCAGCACGACCACGATCGCCGCGCCTCCCGCCAACCGGCGGCGACGTCGCCGGCGACGCACGGGCGGAGGGACCGGCGGGCCGTCGTCCGTCGTCGGTCCTCCTGTCCACGCCCCCGCGTCGGGGGGCGCGGCCGGCCAGGCATGCCGTTCGCGCGGCGACTCGTCCACGACCGACCTCGACCTTCCCCGGCGAATCGACCGCAGCACGGTAGCGAGCGCGTGACGGCCATGGTCCGCCGACGCGCGTCGTGCGCGGGTCAGGCGCGGTGCAGCGGATAGCCCTCGCCCTCGAGCGCCGAGCGCAGGGCCGCCACGTGGTCGTGCCCGCGGGTCTCGAGCTCGAGCACGACCTCGACCTGTCCGAGCCGCAGGCGGTGCTCGAGTCGGTGGTGGGACACGCCGACGACGTTGGCGCGCTGATCACCGAGCAGACGCAGCAGCCGGGACAGCTGCCCGGGGGTGTCGGGAACCTGGGTCCGCAGGGTCACGTAGCGCCCCTCGGTGGTCAGCCCGCCGGTCACCAGGTGCTGGAGCATCAGCGGATCGATGTTGCCGCCACTGAGCGTGACGACCGTCGGCGAGGAGGCGTCGACCTCGACGCGCCCCGACAGCAGGGCGGCGACCCCTGCCGCGCCCGCCGGTTCGACCACCAGCTTGGCCCGCTCGAGCAGCAGCACGACCGCCCGGGCGATCTCCTCGTCGTCGACCGCGACGACCTCGTCCACCAGCTGGCGCGCGTGCGCCAGCGTCAGCTCGCCGGGGCGTTTGACCGCGATGCCGTCGGCGATGGTGTCGCAGGTCGGCGACGCGATCGCCTCGCCGGCCGCCATCGACGCCGGGAAGCTCGCCGAACCCGCGGCCTGCACACCGATGATGCGCACGTCGGGTCGCAGCGCCCGCAGCGCGACCGCGACCCCGGCCAGCAGTCCGCCGCCCCCGACACAGACCACCACGGTGCCGAGGTCGGGGACCTGCTCGAGCAGCTCGAGCCCGAGCGTGCCCTGTCCGGCGATGATGTCGGGATGGTCGAAGGGGTGGACGAAGACGCTGCCGGTCTCCTGGGCGTGCTCGAGCGCCGTGGCCAGGGCCTCGTCGAAGGTGTCGCCCTCGAGCCGGACCTCGGCGCCGTAGCCCTGGGTCGCGTCGACCTTGGGCAGCGGCGCCTCCCGCGGCATGAACACCGTCGCCCGCACCCCCTGCAGCTTTGCCGCCAGCGCGACGCCCTGCGCGTGGTTGCCGGCCGACGCGCACACGACGCCGCGGCGACGCTCGTCGTCGGAGAGCCGTGCGATGCGGTGGTGGGCCCCTCGCAGTTTGAACGAGCCGGTGCGTTGCAGGTTCTCGCACTTGAGCCGCACGTCCCCGCCGACGAGGTCCCCGATCGCCCGCGAATGCTCCACCGGTGTGGTCTCGATCACGCCCCGCAACGACGCCTGCGCCGCGCGCACCGCCTCGACACCGACGAGCTGCTCCACCTCGGGTTCCTTCTCCGGCTCCCGGCAGCGTAGTGAAGCCCGAGGGACCCCCTCTTCGGAGCGGCGGGCCACCCGGACGGCAGCGACGCCGTACCGCGCGGTAGGCGCTTCATGGTCCGGTCACCGCACCGCGGTCCGCTCTCCCCGCCCATCGCGGGACCGACGAGGGCGACGACCGCACGACACCCTCGTCGTGCCAGGACGACGGAACCTGCCCATGGATGGCCTCGCCCGCTTCCTCCCCCGCGGTGGTCAGTTGCCGCCCGAGCAGAGCGACGCACGTCACCGCCTCATGACGGTCGCCCTGGCGCTGCACCTCCCGGTGCTGCTGGTCGTCGGGGCCCTGCGCGGCCAGTCGCTGCTCCACCTCGGCGTCGAGCTGCTGTGGCTGCCGGCGGCACTGGTGATCGTGACCCGGACCGGCCTGCGCCGTCAGGTACGGGAGGTCGTCGTCGCCCTCGCCCTGCTCGGCTGCTCGGCGGTGCTGATCCATCTCATGGATGGCGCCACCGAGGCCCACTTCCACTTCTTCGTCGTGCTCCCGCTGCTGGTCCTCTACGAGCGCTGGTAGCCGCTGCTGGCCGCCATCGGCTTCGTCGTCGTGCACCACGTGTCCATGGCGGTCACCGCACCGCAGCTACTGTTCAGCACCGACGAGGCCCGGGCCCTGCCGCTGGTCTACGTGCTCGTGCACGCCGCGTTCGTGCTCGCGGCCGAAGCCGTCCTGGTCGCGTTCTGGAAGTTCGCCGAGGACGCCCGCACGCAGGCCACCGCCGCCCAGGAGCGCACCGTCGCCCAGCAGCAGCGCGACCTCGCCTGCCGCGCCGCCACCCAGGCGACGACCCAGACCCGCGTCGCGGAGCTGTCCGACTCCGCCACCCAGGTGCGCACGGCTGCCTCGGACGTCTCCGAGGTGTTGCGCGAGCTGTCGTCCACCGCGGCCACCATCGAGCAGGAGGCCACCGCCTCGACGGCCGTCGCCGACCAGGCGGCCGCCGGGACCGCGTCGGCCCGAGCGCTCGTCGAACGGCTCAGCGCTTCCACGGCGGAGGTCGAGGACGTCGTGCGGTTCATCACCTCGGTCGCGGACCGGACCAACCTGCTGGCGCTCAACGCGACCATCGAGGCCGCCCGGGCCGGCGAGGCGGGGCGCGGGTTCGCCGTGGTCGCCCAGCAGGTCAAGGAACTGGCGGTCCAGACCGCCGAGGCGACCGACCACATCGGCCAGCAGCTCGGTGCCATCCTCCAGGGCCGTCGGTTCGTGCCCCGCTGACCGAGGGCTTAGCCTGTCGCCGTGCCCTGCGCGCGACTCCGACGGCGAGCCGGTCGCCGTCCGCGCCCGGCGCCGACTTGCGAGGTCGCACCCGATGTCCGAAGCGCAGTTCCGTACGGCCCACGACACGATGGGCGAGATGCAGATCCCGGTGGAGGCGCTGTGGGGCGCCAGCACCCAGCGCGCCGTGGAGAACTTCCCGGTCTCCGGTCAGCCCGTGCCGCTCGAGGTCGTGCACGCGCACGCGATGCTCAAGTGGGCGGCCGCGACCGCCAACGAGGACACCGGCGTGGTCGACAGCGAGGTCGCCGACGCGATCCGCCGTGCCGCGGACGAGGTCATCGACGGCCGACTCGACGAGCACTTCCCCGTCGACGTGTTCCAGACCGGCTCGGGCACCTCGACCAACATGAACGTCAACGAGGTCGTCGCCAACCGCGCCAAGCAGCTGCTCGGCGAGGAGCTGTCGTCGTCGAAGGTGCATCCCAACGACCACGTCAACGCCTCGCAGTCCTCCAACGACACCTTCCCGACCTCCGTCCACGTCGCCGTCGCCCGGGTGGCCAAGGACGAGACCGTGCCGGCGCTGCAGCACCTCGCCGCGACCCTGCGCGAGAAGTCCGCGGCGTGGGCGGGCGTGGTGAAGTCCGGCCGCACGCACCTGATGGATGCCACCCCGGTGACCCTCGGGCAGGAGTTCGGCGGGTACGCACGGCAGATCGAGCTCGGCGTCACCCGGCTCGAACGCTCGCTGGAGTCGGTGTACGAGCTCGCACTCGGCGGCACCGCCGTGGGGACCGGCCTCAACTGCCCGCCCGGGTTCGTCGACCGGGTGATCGGCCTGCTCGCCGACCGCACCGGCCTGCCCTTCCGCGAGGCCGAGGACCACTTCGAGGCCCAGGGTTCCCGCGACGCGCTCGTCGACGTCTCCGGCGCGCTCAAGACGATCGCGATCAGCCTGATCAAAATCGCCAACGACGTGCGCTGGATGGCCTCCGGCCCGCGCACCGGCCTGTACGAACTGCAGCTGCCGGAGATCCAGCCGGGCTCCTCGATCATGCCGGGCAAGGTCAACCCGGTCATCCCCGAGTCGGTGCGGCAGGTGGCCGCGCAGGTGATCGGCAACGACGCGGCCGTGACCGTCGGCGGCCTGTCCGGCGAGCTCGAGCTCAACGTCATGATCCCGCTGATGGCCCGCAACGTCATCGAGTCCGAGCGTCTGCTCGCCGCCGTCAGCCGTGTCTTCGTCGACAAGTGCCTCGCGGACACCGAACCCACCGACCAGGGCCCGCAGCTGGTGGAGCGCTCGCTGATGCAGGTGACCGCCCTGGTGCCCGAGATCGGCTACGAGCGCTCGGCGGCGTTGGCCAAGCAGGCCCACAAGCAGGGCAAGACCCTGCGCGAGGTGGCGCTCGAGGACGGCGTCGCCGAGGACACCCTCGACCGGGTGCTCGACTACCAGCGCATGACCGAAGGCGGCATCCTCTGAGGATGCCGGACACGTCCGCGACCACGACCGCCACGTCCGCCGCCACCGGGGCGCCGGACGTGGCCGTCGTCGTGCCCGCCCACGCCGCCTCGGACGCGCTGCGCCGCTGCCTCGAGGCGCTGCGGGCCTGCGACCCGCCGGCCACCGAGCTGGTGGTGGTGGTCGACGGCGCCGATCCCGACACGATCGCACTGGCCGAGCGCCACGCCGACCGCGTCGTCGCCCTGCCCGACACCGGCGGTCCGGCCCGCGCCCGCAACGCCGGTGTGGCCGCCAGCGTGTCGGACCTGATCTTCTTCGTCGACTCCGACGTGGTGGTCCGACCCGACTTCGTCGGCCGCATCCAGGCCCGGTTCCTGACCCGGCCGACGATGGACGCGATGATCGGCTCCTACGACGCGACGCCGCCGGAGGAGAACCTGCTCTCGCAGTACAAGAACCTGCTCAACCACTACGTCCACCAGCGGGCCGGCAACGACGGGTGGACCTTCTGGGGGGCCTGCGGAGCCATCCGCCGGTCGGTGTTCGAACGCGTCGGCGGCTTCGACGAGTCCTACACCCGCCCGTGCATCGAGGACATCGAGCTCGGTCACCGGCTGCACGCCGCCGGTCACCGCATCGAGGTCGCCAAGGACGTCCAGGTCACCCACCTCAAGCGGTGGACGGCCCGCACGCTGCTGCGGGCCGACGTGCTCGACCGCGCCCTGCCGTGGAGCGAACTGATCGTCGAGCGCGCCGGCTTCACCGACGACCTCAACATCTCCCGCGCCCAGCGGGGCAAGGCCGTGCTGGCCAGCGCCGGCCTGGCCGGGGCCGCGGTGGGGCTCGTCGGCCCCCGTCGGTTGCGACGCCCGTCGCGTGGAGTCCTGGCCGGGTCGGTGACGGCGCTGGCCGTGCTGGACGCGCCGTTGCTGCGCTTCTTCGCCCGGCAGCGTGGTCCCGCGTTCGCCGTGGGGGCGACCGCGTGGCACTGGTGGTCCTACGTCTACAGCGCGGCCACCTTCGGCACCGTGCTCGCGCGCCGGGTGCTGCGTCGCCGTGGGTAGCTGACCCGCTGCGTCCACGGACGCCTCGGCGTCCGGCGGCGCCGGGACACCGACGTCAGCCGCCGGCGCGGTCGGCCAACCGGGCGGCGAGGTGGTCGCCGAGCCGGCGGGTGAGTGCCAGGATGGTCATCGTGGGTGCGGCACTGTGTCCGGTCGGGAACACCGAGCTGCTGGCGACGTAGAGGTTGTCGGTCCCGAACACCCGCGTGTCGCGGTCGACGACGCCTTCGGCGGGGTCGTCGGCCATGCGGGTGGCACCGATGTGGTGGGCGGCGTCGACCCACTCCTCCAGCGACGGCTCGTCGGTGCCGAGGTCCAGGGTTCCGATGCCGGCGGCCGTCATCCGCCGCGACAGCGAGGCGATCACCTGGCGGAACGAGGCATGGTCGAGCTCGTCGAGCTGCCAGTCGATCACCAGCCGGCGCACGCCGAGCTCGTCGCGCTCCTCGGCCAGCCGCAGGCGGCTGTCGGGATTGGGGGCCTGCTCGACGTACATGCTGGCCCGATAGTGCGCGATCGGGCCGGTGCCCTCGCGGTACCGCGTGCGCTGCAGGACCTTGCGGACCGCACCGGGCCGACGCAGCAGCTCCCACGCGGCCGAGACGGCCGCGGCGGGCCGACGTGCGCGCACGGCCTCGCGCAACGCCGCCACCTCGCGCTCGGGATAGTCCACCTGGTAGGTGCGCACCGGGCTGAGGTAGACGGCGTGGTCGAGGGTCCGCTCGTCGCGCTGCACCTCGTCGGCGAGTGCCAGACTGACGTGGAAGCGCGGTTTGGGGTCCGTGCGGGTCCACGGCTCGATGAGCGTCATGCCCGGGCCGGGGTGCAGCCGGGCATGCTTGCTCTTGGGATGGTCCATGTGGAAGCGGCCCACCAGGCCGGTGGCGTTGCCGATGCCACCGGGCACCTGGCGGTCGGAGGCCAGCAGCAGCCGCGCCGACTCCAGGCCGCCGGTGGCGAGCACGACCGCGTCGGCCTCGACCGCGAACCGGCGGCCGTCGAGTGCGGCGAAGGCGACCGACCGCACCCGGCGGTGGGCGTCGTCGAGCACCAGCTCGGTGGCCGTGGCGCCGAGGACCACCTCGACCTGCTCGGCGCGTTCGAGCTCGTCGACCCGGTCCCGTCCCGGCCGGCTCGGACGCTGCTGCCAGTAGTGGAACGACAGCTCGAGGCCGGCCGCGTCGAGCCGCTCGCTGGCCCGGCGCACGTCCGGTCGGGCCGCGAAGGCGTCGAAGTCGCCCAGCCCGTAGTCGCGGGCCACCTCGGCGTAGTACGGCAGCAGCTCGTCGAAGCCGATCGGCCAGCCGCTGTGGGGGACCCACGGGCGCGGCGCGAGGTCGAGTGGGTCGAACGCCCGCCACTTGCCGGTCCAGATGTTCGAGGTGCCGCCGAGCTGGCGCACGCGGAACTCGCCGCGGAACACCGGCGGCAGGTAGGGCGTGAACGGGCTGTCGGGTGCCGGGGTGCGGACCTCGCGCCCGACGCTTTCGAAGCGGGCGAGCTCCTGGATCCGTGAGTCGAACTCCCGACGACCGGACTCGAGCAGCACGACACGGTGGCCGTCACCCGCCAGGCGCAGGGCGAGGTCGATACCGGCGAACCCGGCGCCGACCACGACGACCTCGGCGTGCAGGCGGGCGTCGTCGGGCAGTTCGTCGACGTCCCGGATCATCGGATCACCACCGCGTGCAGCGCCGCGGGCATGGCGTGCTCGGTCACCGCGCCGGGTCCGCGGTGCGCCATCGTGTCGTACTGGCGCAGCACGAACCGGTCGAGTCTCGGCAGCAGCTTCATCAGGACCTCGTTGCACACCCGCAGGGGCGGGAAGACGTCGCACTGTTGGTTGATCCGCTGGAGCAGGATCGCGACCGTCGTGTAGGGGCCGCTCGACCCCTGCAACGTCCGGAAGCCCGACCACTCGCGGAACAGGTGACGCAGCCCGTAGGGCGTCAGATGGAAGTAGTTGTGCGGCGCGCCGTGGAAGGGGAACACCGCACTGGCGGTGACGACCAACCGTCCACCGGGCCGCAGGATCCGGTGCAGTTGCGCGATCAGGGCGGCCGGTTCGGCGACGTGCTCGAGCAGGCCGGTGCACACCGCCACGTCGTAGCTGGCGTCGGGGACCTCGGCCAGGGCACCGTAGGCCGGGTCGGTGTGCACGTCCGCGTCGGCGCCGGGGCGGGCCGTGATGGTGTGGGCGTTCGGGAACAGACGCGCCCGGTCGATGTCGAGGCTGTGCACCACCAGGGCCGGCTCGTCGGTGGCCTGTGCGGCGACGAAGCGCTCGAGGCTGACACGCGACAACCGGCGGCGGCTGAACGAGAACCGGCAGGCGCGCAGCCACAACCGGCCCAGCGGCCCGGGTCGACCCGGGTCGGGCATGGGTCCTCCGGCGGTCGACGGCGATGGGGCCCCGGACACGGACACGGCCAGGACACCGCGGAGCATGCCACAGTCGCCCGCCCGTCCTCCGTGCGCCGGCGGCAGGGGCGGGAGCGTGCCGTCTCGCCGTGCCCGCTGCTAGAACGGCGCCGACCCCGCGACCGGAGCACCATGTCCACGCCGCTGCTGAGCATCGTCGTCCCGACCCGGGACCGCCACGAACTGCTGCGGGCCGCCGTCGACAGCGCCCTCGCGCAGACCCTGCGCGACGAGGTGGAGGTCGTGGTGGTCGACGACGGCTCGCGCACGCCGGTCGACCTTCCGCACGACCCCCGGCTGCGGATCGTTCGGCACGAGCGTTCGACGGGCGGCGCGGCGGCCCGCAACGCCGGCACCACGGCCGCCACCGGCCGGCTGGTCGCCTACCTCGACGACGACGACGAGCTCGTCCCGCACTTCGCCGAGGTGTCGCTCGCCGGACTCGAGGCCAGCCGGCTGCCGCCACCGGTCGGGGTGTTGAGCACCCTCGAGGCGGTGGACCCGCAGGGCCGCCTCCTGGAGCGCAAACGGCCCCAGGCCTCGCCGCGCGGGAGCTGGTACGGCCTCGAGGACCGCCTTGCCGGACGCAGCTTCCACGCCAAGCAGACCCTGGTGGTCGAACGGCGCGTGCTGCTCGACCTCGGTGGCTGGGACGAACGGTTCCGCTCGCGCGTGCACACCGAGCTGTTCCTGCGCCTGAACCGGGTGTGCTCCCTGGACGCGATCGACGAACCGACCTACCGGCTGCTGGTCCACCCCGGGCCGCGGGTGTCGAGCGACCCGGAGCTGCGACAGCGCAGCTTCACGCAGCTGTTCGACGTCCATGCCGAGGCGTTCGCGGCCCGTCCCCGCGGCGCGGCGCGCTTCCTGCTCGACCACGCCGAACAGTCGTGGCGAGACGGACAGCGCACGGCCGCCGCACGCGCCGTGACCCAGGCCCTGCGCCGCGCCCCGGGATTCGCGGCCTGGGAGCTCGGCGGACGGGCCCGGCACCGGTTGCGGGAGCGCGTCGCCCAGCGCTGACCGCCTCGACCGCCCCCGGATCCGCACGACGACGCTGCGCTCCTCTACGGTCCCCCCGCTCCGCGTCGCCGGACCGCGCGAGCACGCGCATCCGCCCACCGTGCGAGACCGCCGAACCCGAGGTGCTCCGTTGTCCACCCCCTGGCTCGTCACCGGCGCCGCCGGCTTCATCGGGATGCACCTGACCGAGCGGCTCGCCGCCGTCGGGCAGCGGGTCGTCGCCGTCGACGACCTCCAGGCGACCTACGAACCGGCCCTGACCGCGGCCCGATGGCGGCGGGTGCAGCAGCTCGACGCGGTCGAGGCCGTGCCGCTCGACGTCACCGACGAGGCCGGCACCGCCGCACTGCTCGCGCGGGTCCGCCCACCCGTGGTGATCCACCTCGCCGCCCGCGCCGGCGTCCGTGGTTCGCACCTCGAACCGATGGCGTACCTGCGCAGCAACGTGCTCGGCTTCGCCAACGTCCTCGAGCAGGCGCGCGCCACCGGGGTCGGTCACGTCGTGTACGCCTCGTCGAGTTCCGTCTACGGCGACGACGCCCCGGTCCCCTTCCGCGTCGAGCATCCCGCGGACCACCCCGTGAGCGTGTACGCCGCGACGAAACGGGCCGACGAACTGCTCGCCCACAGCTACGCCCACGCCTTCGGGCTGCCCTGCACGGGCCTGCGGCTGTTCACCGTCTACGGCCCGTGGGGACGGCCGGACATGGCGTACTTCGCCTTCGCCGACGCCATCCACGCCGGCCGCCCGCTGCAGGTCTTCGGCGACGGTTCGGCCCTGCGCGACTTCACCTACGTCGACGACGTCGTCGACGCGATCCTGGGGCTCGCCGACCAGCCCCCGACCGGCCCCGGCGGCGCGGACGTCGGCGGCGCCGACGCCCCGTGGCGGGTCTACAACGTCGGCCACGGCGGGCAGGCCACGGTCGCCGAACTGATCGAGGCGCTCGAGCAGCGACTCGGCCGGTCCGCCCGGCGGGTCCACCTGCCCGCGCACACCGGGGACGTGCGACGCACCCACGCCGACACCACGCCGCTGCGCGAGCGCCTGGGCCGGTCCCCCGCCACCCCACTGGCCGCCGGTCTCGACCGTTTCGCCGCGTGGTTCCTCGACCACCGAGCGGGTGTCCCGGCGCCGACCACGACGCCGCCGACGAGCCACTGACGGCGTCGTCGGCGACCGTGCCCGACCCGGCGGGCGGGGCGGGTGTTCGCCGCCCCCACCCGCGGCCTCCTACGCTCGCAGCCTCCCCGGTCGCACCACCGGGGGCGGCCCCAGTGCCACCCACCACCGTCGACGGGGAACCGTGATGTCGGAGACGTCCGTGACAACCAGCGCTGCCGGCAGCGACGACCGGGTGGTCGTCGTCGGCGCCGGACCCGCCGGCCTGACCGCCGCCTGGGTCCTGCACCAGGGCGGCACCGACGTCGAGGTCCTCGAGGCCGACCCCCGCAAGGTCGGCGGCATCTCCCGGACCGAGACCTACGAGGGGTTCCGCTTCGACATCGGCGGCCACCGCTTCTTCACCAAGGCCGACGACGTCGTCGACCTGTGGCACCAGATGCTGCCCGACGACCAGTGGTTGCGAGTGCAGCGCATGTCCCGCATCTTCTACGACGGCAAGTTCTTCGACTACCCGCTGCGGGCCGGTGACGCGCTGCGCAAGCTCGGGCTGGTCAACTCGGTGCTGTGCGTGCTGTCGTACCTGCGCGCGAAAGCGTTCCCGCGCCGGACGGTGACCAGCTTCGAGGACTGGATCGTCAACAACTTCGGGGAGCGGCTCTACCGGATCTTCTTCAAGACCGACACCGAGAAGGTCTGGGGCCGCCCCTGCACCGCCATCTCGGCGGACTGGGCGTCCCAACGCATCAAGGGCCTGTCGCTGCTGTCCGCGGTGGTCAACGCGCTGCCCTGGCGCGGCCGCCGCCGCGGCAACGGCAGCATCAAGACGCTCATCGAGGAGTTCGAGTACCCCCGCTTCGGACCCGGCCAGCTGTGGGAGCACGCCACCGAGCGCCTGCGGGCCGAGGGGCAGCAGGTCCACCTCGACGCGCGCGTGGTCGAGGTGCACCACGCCGGCGGGTCGGTGGACCACCTCGTGGTCGAGCAGGGCGGGCAGCGACGCGAGGTCCGCGGCAGCGACTACATCGCCACCATGCCCCTGCGCTCGCTGGTCCGCGCGATGCACCCGCCCGCGCCGGCACACGTGCGCGAGGCCGCCGAGTCGCTGCACTACCGCGACTACCTCACGGTCGTGCTGATCGTGGACCAGCCCGAGGTGTTCCCGGACAACTGGATCTACATCCACGAGCCCGAGGTCCAGCTCGGACGCATCCAGAACTACAAGAACTGGTCGATCGAGATGGTCGACGACCCGGCGCGCACCGCCCTGGGCCTGGAGTACTTCACCAACCGCGGCGACCTGGACCTGTGGGAGATGGACGACGAGCAGCTGTTCGCCCTCGGCATCCGCGAGGCCGCGCAGATCGGTCTGGTCGATCCGCAGCGGGTCGTCGACGGCACCGTGGTGCGCATGGCCAAGGCCTACCCGGTCTACGACGAGCACTACAAGGAGCACACCGCCACGATCCGTACGTGGCTCGACGAGGCGGTCAAGAACCTGCAGACGGTCGGCCGCAACGGCATGCACAAGTACAACAACCAGGACCACTCCATGATGGCCGCCCTGCTCGCGGCCCGGAACCTGCTCGGTGAGGACTTCGACCCCTGGAAGGTCAACACCGACGCCGAGTACCACGAGGAGCAGCGCGAGGACCCCGACCAGGCCGGCCGGCTGATCCCCGGGCGTGTCGCACCGCCGGCGAACTGACGTGTTCACCTCCGTCCGCCACCTCGTCGCCCTCGTCGGTCGCGAACACCGCGGCCGGTGGCTCGCGGTGCTGTTGCTGGCGCTGGCGGCCTCCGGGCTCGAGGTCCTCAGCGCGATGCTCGTGTTCGCCCTGCTGGCCCGCATCACCTCCGAGGTGTCGGGGTTCGAGTTCCCGGTGATCGGGGACCTGCGCGAGCTGCTGCCGGTCGACGAGATGACGCTGCTGCTGGTCGTCGGCGGGATCGTGGCCGGGTTCTTCGTCCTGCGCGGCGCCGTCATCCTCCTGCAGGCCTACGTGCAGTACCGGGTGGCCGAGAACGCCGGTGCCCGGCTCGCGACCCGCCTGCTGGCCGGCTACCTGGCCATGCCCGCCACCTTCCATCTCGCCCGCAACTCCTCGGAGCTGATCCGCAACGCCTTCGACACCGTCCAGCAGTTCGTCCGCGAGGCCCTCCTGCCGCTGGTGAAGCTGGTCTCCCACGCGATCCTGATCGTCGGGCTGCTCGCCGTGCTGCTGCTCACCGCACCCGCGGCCACGTTCTTCGCCGTCGCGGTGCTCGGGCCGCTGACGTGGCTGCTGCTGCGGATCGTGCACCCACGCGTCAAGCGGATGGGCAACGTCTCGCAGGCGATGTCGCGTCGCACGCTGCAGACCCTGCAGGAGGGGCTGGCGGGCTGGCGCGACATCACCGTGCTGGGCCGGCAGCGCGCCTTCGTCGAACGCTTCCGGGTCGACCGCCGTGAGCTGTCACGGGTGCGCTACCTGCGCTCGACCGCCAAGGAGATCCCGCGGGTCGCCATCGAGACCGGCCTGATCCTGTTCATCTTCGCCTTCCTGGGCGTGGCGGTGATCGTCGGTGACGGCGCCCTCGAGGCCCTGCCGGTGCTCGGGCTGTTCGGCTACGTGGCGTTGCGGCTGCAACCCTCGCTCAACGAGGTCCTGCACGCCGCGAACTCGCTGAAGTTCGCGGCCGCCGGGATCGAGCACCTGCACGCCGACCTCGCCTCCTTCGACCCCGACCGCTCGCTGCCCGAGCCGGCCGCGGCAACGCGTCCGCTGACCGACGAACTCCGGCTGGTCGGCGTCGCGGCGCGCTACCCCGACACGCACGAGGACGTCCTGAGCGACGTCGACGTCACGATCCGCGCCGGCGAGTACGTCGGCATCGTCGGGCCGACCGGCAGCGGAAAGTCCACGCTGGTGGATCTCCTGCTCGGTCTGCTGGAGCCCAGCGCGGGGCAGATCCTGCTCGACGGTCGCCCGTTGTCGGCGGACGTCGCCGGGTGGCAGGCCACCGTCGGCGCCGTGCACCAGAACGTGTTCCTCGTCGACGCCTCGCTGCGCCGCAACATCGCCCTCGGCGTGCCCGTGGCCGAGATCGACGAGGAGCGGGTCCTCGAGGCCGTCCGCCTGGCGCAGCTCGACCGCTTCGTCGCGTCCCTGCCCGAGGGTCTGGACACCGTCATCGGCGAGGACGGCGTGCGCGTCTCCGGAGGCCAGCGCCAACGCCTGGCCGTCGCGCGGGCCCTGTACCGCCGGCCCTCCACGATCGTGTTCGACGAGGGCACCTCGGCGCTCGACCGCGGGACCGAGTCGCAGCTCATGCAGGCACTCGAACAGCTGCGGGGCCAACGCACGATCATCGCCGTGGCCCACCGGCTGAGCACGGTGCAGCACTGCGACAAGGTCATCCTGGTCGACGCCGGCCGGGTGGTGGACGTCGCCCCGCTCGACGTCCTGGCCGCACGTCACGGCGAACTGCTCGGCGCCCCCTGAGCGCGCCGCCAACGGCGCCGCTCGTCGAAGAACCCGACCGCGTTGGCGAGCTGCGTCACCACCAGCAGGGCGCTGAGCAGCACCGCCCGGGGCGCCGGGACGCGACCGAACGGGTAGGTGACGAGCCGGAGATAGAACTGCGGTCCCTCGACCCGCAGACCGCGTTCCCCGGTGGCGGCGCGACGCCGGTGCAGGTCGTGGGCTCCGCGGCCGTAGTTGAGGTGCTGGCGGACGAGCCCGCGCACGCCCATGGCATGGTGGTGGTGGACGACGGCGAGCGGCGCCTCGCGCAGCGGGCACCCGGTGGCGTGCCACCGTTCGCACAGTTCCCGGTCCTCACCGCCCGGCCGCGGGAAGCCGGTGTCGAAGCCGCCGAGCTGCCGGAAGGCCGCGGTCGGCACGGCCAGGTTGTTGCTGGCGAAGAAGCGGCTCGGGTGGTCGTCGTCCCACCACTGGTAGAGGAACGCGACCAACTGCTGGCTGGCCTCGGCCGCGGCGTCACCCTCGACCGCGTTGACGACCCGTCCCCCGAGCATCGCCGTGGGGTCGGCCTCGGCGGCCGCGAGCAGGTGTCGCAGCCAGTCGGGTGCCGGTCGGCAGTCGTCGTCGGTGAAGGCCAGCAGCGGTGCGCGGGCCACCTCGGCACCGGTGTTGCGGGCCGCGGCCGGTCCTGCGTTCGTCTGCCGGTGGACCCGTACCTGCAGGCGCGAGGAGAACGCCTCGCCGGTGGGTGCCAGCGGCTCGGGACTGCCGTCGTCGACGACGACCACCTCGAAGGCCTCGCGCGCCAGGTCCTGGGCGGCGAGGGCCTCGAGCAGCGCGGCGAGCCGGTCGGGTCGACGGAACGCCGGCACGACCACGCTGATGCGCGGGACGGCGGTCACGGCCGCTCACCGGACGGGGGCGAGGACGGGGGCGAGGACGCGGGCAGCGCCGGTGGTGCCGGCGGGGCCGACAGCAGGCGACGGTCGCGCCGGTCGAGGTGCTGCAGACGGTCCATCTCGAAGGTCGCCAGCACGTCGGGGGCCGCGCCGGGGCCGCGCAGATACCCGACGGCCTGCCCGGCGGCGTCGAGGACGAGCGCGGCGATCAGACCCGGCAGCACGGCCGGGAACAACTCCGCGTGCGAGCGCCCCGGTGCCAGGCGCTCGTCGAAGAACCGCTTGAGCCGGACCAGCGGGATCAGCGGCGAGGCCAACGCGTAGAACAGGCGACGGGCGAACGACCAGCCGGCGTCCTCGGCCCGCTCGGCGCCGTAGAGACGGCCGGCGTTGAAGCGCAGGTCGGCGGTGGCGGCCAACGTCGACGGGTTGGCGTGGGTGATCGAGGCGTCGGGTGCGAGGTACATCCGTCCGCCGGCCTGGCGCAGACGCTCGTGCAGGTCACCGTCACGACCGACGTGCCGGGGCAACTCGTCACCGAACGCCGCGACGGCCTCGCGGCGGTAGGTCGCGTTGTGACTGGGCACGTCGTCCATCTCGCCGGCGTGGTCGCGGTCGATCCACCAGCCGTAGCCGAGCATCAGGTTCGCCCAGCTGAAGCTCGAGTCGGGGTTGGCGTTGCCCATGACCGAGCCGACCGAGACCCAGTCGCCCTGCTCGTAGGCGGCGAGGACGGCCCGGATCCACCCCGCCTGGACGTAGGCGTGGTCCTCGATCGTGGCGACGACCGGCGCGCTGGCCGCCAGCATGCCCCGGGCAGCGGCCCGGTCGACGTTGTCGATCGGGCCGACGGGCACGACGGTGAGCTGCCCGAAGGCGGCGAGTTCCGCCGGCTCGGCGTCGGCGACCGCCGCCTCGTCGGGCGCCACCAGCACCAGTTCGGTGTCCTCGACGCCATCCTGCACCCGCAGGTGCGCGACGGTGCGCCGCAGTTGGGCGAAGTCGTGGGGGGTGACCACGATCACGGAGAGGGCGGGCGTCGGCACGGAAGCGTCCTTGTTCGGGAGCAGGCGTCGGGAGCAGGCGTCTCGGGGAGCAGGCGTCGTCTCAGGTGGTCGCGCGGGTGCGGGCCTCGTCGTAGAGGGCCAGCAGTCGTCGCAGCACGACCGGTTCGGCGTGACGTGCCAGGGCGGTGGCGCGGGCGGCCGTTCCCAGCGCCTCGCAACGGTCGCGGTCGACGAGCAGCTCGGCCAGCGCCGACGTCAGCGACCCTACCGATCCCGGTACGACGTGCCGGCCGGTCCGGCCGTCCTCGACGACCTCGGCCGGTCCCCCGTGACCGCTGACCACCGCGGCGGTGCCCCGCATCATGGCCTCGAGGGCGACGTTGCCGAGCGGTTCCTCCCAACGCCCGGGGATCACCTGCACCCACGCCGGATCGAACGCGTCCTCGACCTCGGCGCGGGGTCGATGGCCCAGCAGCTGCACGACGTCGCGCAGGTCGAGCTCGTCCACCAGTGCCTCGAGCTCGGCGCGCTGGGGCCCGTCGCCCGCGATCACCAGCCGGACGCCCCCGACGACGCCGCGGACCTCGGCGACGGCACGCACCAGCAGGTCGGCGCCCTTCTCGGGCACGAGCCGACCGGCGAAGACGACGGTGGGGGGCGAGGTCAGTGGCGGCCGCGGCGCGCGCTCGCGCACGCCGTTGCCCAGCACTCCCACGCCGCGGACGCCGTTCTCCGCCAGCCGACGGCGCATCGTCTCGCTCAGGGTGACCGCCACGTCGACCGCGCCCGCCAGCGCGCGCCACAGCCGCTGCTGGGACAGGTCGAGCGCCCACGACTGCGGCGTCACGCACCGGTTGCGCAGGCACACCGTGCCGGCCGGCACCGTGCACCGGCTCCCGTCGGGCAACAGCTTGGTGCCCCGCGGACAGATGGCCTTGTAGTACACGATCTGCCACAGCGTCGGCGTGTCGCGCAGCACCGGCAGGATCAGCGGCGAGAGCTGCGTCAGGAACATGCGCAGGTGCACCACGTCGGGCGCGAACCGGTCGAGTTCGCGCCGCAGGGCCGCGGCCGCGACCGGGTTCGCGGTCTGGTTGAGCACCCGCAGCTTGGGGCGGGTGGTGCCGAAGGTGGTGGTGTCGGCCTGTGACGCACCACCGAGATCCGAGGCGCTGGAAGCGAACAGACGCACCTCGTGCCCCGCCTCGCGCAGCAGCTCGCGCAGCCGCAGCATCTGCAGCTCCGCACCCCCGACGGGACTCGCCCCGTCGTTGACGAGCAGGATCCTCACCGCGACCGGTCCGCCGGCGCCAACTCGACGACGGTGCGTTGCGCCGCGGCACGCTCGGCCGCGTCGACCAGGAGGGCCACGTGCTGGCCGTCCCCGATCGTGGCCGGCGCCACCGGCGGGGTCCCGCCCGCGACCGTGCGCACGAACGCGTCGACGGCCTGCGCGAACGACGGCTCCCCGGGCGGTCGCAACCCGTCGAGCGTCGCCGAGGCGCCTTCGACGACCACCCGCGCCGCGGCCTGCAGCCGTTCCCGGGGCGTGGTGGGGCCGGCGGCCGGCAGCAGCCGGGGGCGTCGACGGGCCATGCGGTCGAGCTCGAGGGTCGCCCGTTCGCCGAACAGCTCCACCCGGTCGGTCTGGGCGGCGGCCAGCGTGGCGAGGACCTGGGCACTGACACCGTCGGCGAAGGTGAGCGTGAGCTGCACCGTGTCGTCCTCGGTGCGTCGTGAGGAGGTCACCGCCGCGACGGTCGCGACCTCGGCGTCGAACAGGTGCACGAGCAGGTCGAGGTGGTGGGTCGCGAGGTCGAGCAGCGCCCCACCACCCGTCGCGCGGGAGCGCTTCCAGTCCGGCAGCTGGCGCGGCGAGGAGGCGAACACCGTGCGGGCCCCTACGAGCCGACCGAGCGATCCCTCGGCGAGGGCGTCACGGGCCTGGCCGTACAGGGGGTGGAACCGGAAGTTGAAGCCGACCACTCCGTGCCGCCCGCTGGCCCGCCACGCCGCGGCGATCCGGTCGGCGGCCGGCAGGTCGGGCGCGAGGGGCTTCTCCACGTAGACGTGCACCCCGGCCTCGAAGGCGGCCACGGCGACCGCTTCGTGCCGGTGCGTCGGGACGCACACCACCACGGCCTCCAGGCCGGGGGCCCTCAGCAGGGTCCCGACGTCGGCCACGACGGGCACCCCTGGAGCTGCGGCGACCGCCGCGGACCGCGACGTGGGATCCGGGTCGGCGATGCCGACCAGCTCCACGCCCGGATGGTCCCGCAGGGCCGGGAGATGGAACATCCGCGCGATGCGTCCGCATCCGACCAGGCCGACCCCGACCGGGGGCCTGGCCGCCGTCTCGGCGCCTGTCACCTGCGTGCCCGTTCCTCGTCGACGTGTGCCGGGTGAGACTAGTGGCCGACGCGCGGGCGGTGGTCGGCGCGGAGCCCGGCCGCCCGTCCGCGACCGACGGTCGTTCAGCTGCCGGCACCGACGGCCAGCCGTGGTCGCAGCCCCTCGGCGCCCACGTCGTACACCGTCAGCAACCGCCCGTCGTCGGGGGTCTCGAGCCCTGCGACCTCGTCCTCGTCGCCGGCCCAGACCAGCAGCAGGTCCACCTCCGCCGCGTGCAGTTCCTCGGCGATGCCGGCCGCGTCCCGGGCCTCGGGACGTCCGAGGTAGTCGCAGCCGACGCGGAAGCACAACAGGTGGGTGGCCTGCCAGTCGTCCACGGTGGCGGCCCGCCCCTCGAGACCCTCGTCGAGCGCGGCGGCGACGACGCTGACCCGCTCGTGCGCGCCCACGCGCGGCAGCAGGCCGTGCAGGGACGTGAGCGTCACCGTGACCACCGTGGCGACGCCGACCACCAGTCGCCACCGGGGACGGACGGCGAAGGCGTCCAGTCCGACGGCCGCGGCCGGCACCAGGGTGAGGATCGGGAACCACAGATAGCGCTCGATCGCGATGATCAGCAACAGGCCACCGGCGGCCACGGCACCGGTCAGCAGCGGCGCGACCAGCGCGGCGGCCGGTGGTTCGCGCCGACGCGCCGCCGCGGCCAGCGCGACCAGCGCGAGCAGGACGAACGGTGCGCCGCGCCGCAGGACCGATCCGAGCGCGATCCGACCGTTGGCGACGGCCAGCGCCAGTCGACCGGTGGCGTCGCGCTCCCCGAGCCCCTCGCCCTCGTACTCGTCGCGCACCGGCACCGGGAGTTCGGCGGGCTCCTCCCAGGCGCTGAAGCCCTCGGGCCGGACCGGCTCGTACAGACCCGGCACGTTGAAGGGGTTGCCGGCCGAGCCCGGCGCCACCAGTGCCGAGTTGAAGCCGGCCGCGGTGCTCCAGGTCGGGGTGCCGTAGACGGCGGTGAGCGCGGCCGCCCAGGCACCGACCACCACGAGCAGCCCGGCGAGAGCCGCTGCGACCGCGGGGAGGGCCCGGCGCAGCAGGACCGGTACGCGCCGCGTCGGCACCCGCCCCGGCGGGCCGAGCAGTGCCTGGCAGAGCACCGCCAGTGGCAGGGCGACCAGGGCCACCGGCGCGGCGTACGAGCGCGCGAGCACCGCCAGCCCGGCCCACACGCCGGCGGAGACCGCCGCACGGACACGGACCTCGGACGGACGCAGCAGTACCTCGAGCGAGCGCAGCAGGGCGGCGGACATCAGCACGTCGGCGTACAGGCCGAACAGGGCGTTGTAGACCAGGAACGGGGCCGTCGCGAGCAGGAGCACGTCGGTGGCCCAGGCACTCGCGCCCGCCCGGCGGCACAGGGCACCGAGCGGGAACAGCAGCAGCACCGCACCGACGAGCAGCACCACCCGCAGCGCGGTCAGCGCCGGCACCCCGACGGCGAGCAGTGGGACCGCCAGCCACGACAGCAGCGGTCCCCAGTAGCCGTTGACCGCGGCCGGCAGGTCCCCGGCCAGCCACCGCTCGGCGACGACGGCGTAGGACGGTCCGTCGGGGTTGCCGTAGTGCCCGACGAACGGCAACAGGGCGGCCCAACCCAGCACCACCAGGGCGAACGGTGCCCAGCGCCGCAGGGTCGCGGCGCCCGCCGACGCAACGGCCGGGCGGGTCACCGTCGATGTGCCCTCGCCCACGTGTCCTCCGACGGCCTCGTCCGTGTCCCGGCGTCTGCGACCGGCAGCATAGGACCGGGCCCGCGGACCACCGGCCTCCCGGTCGGACGATCCGGAGCGCTGTAGGCTTCCCGCCGCCACCGCGCCACCGAGGAAGGGTCGTCCGTGACGTCGCAGGGCATCACCGGGCTGCCGCGCCTGGTCGTCGTCTCCGTGCAGGGCAACAAGAGCCTGCCGGCGGAGCGACTGGCCGACCTCGAACGGCTCGCCACGGTCGACTACCTCGCCCGCGAGGACGCGATGAGCCCGGACGAGGCGATCGCCGCCTTCGCCGACGCGGACGTCGTGGCCGTCACCCCCAAGGTCTCGCCGCCGCTGACCGGCGACCTCGTCGCCCGGCTGCCCCGTCTGCGCGGGATCGTGCTGCACGCGACCGGCTACGACTTCGTCGACGTCGCCGCGCTGCAACGGCAGGGGGTGGTGGTCAGCACGCTGCCCTCCTACAGCACCCGCTCGGTGGCCGAGCAGACCATCGGCATGCTGCTCGCGCTCTCCTCGCGACTGCACCTGGGCAACGACCGCTCCCGCGGCCTGGTGGCGCCGACCACGTCCCTGCGCGGTTTCGAGCTGGCCGGCCGCACACTCGGCATCATCGGCTGCGGTCGGATCGGCAGCACCGTGGCCGCGTTGGCGCAGGGTCTGGGCATGACGACCATCGCGCACGACATCGCCCCCAAGCCGGTCACCGGCGTGACCTACGTCGAGCGCGACGAACTGCTCGACCGCAGCCACGTCGTGTCGTTGCACACCCCCCTGGCCTGGGGAGCTCCCCCCATGCTCGGGGCGGCCGAGTTCGCGCGGATGCCCGAGGGTTCCGTACTGGTCAACTCGAGCCGCAGCGCGCTGGTCGACGACGACGCCATGATCGACGCCATCCGCCGGGGCCACCTGCGCGGCTACGCCGTCGACGACGAGACGCTCGGTGGCCCCCGGGTCGACGACCTGCTGCGGGAGGGCCGCATCCTGCAGACCGGCCACTCGGCATGGTGGACCGACGAGGTGCTCGAGCGCGGCGCGACGATGTGGGCCGACGCGATCGTGGCGATGCTGACCGGCGAGCCGACCAACGTCGCCGTCCCGCTGAGCGTCGACGGCCCGCTCGTGGCCGCCGAACCCGACGTCCTGCGCGCCGCCAGCGCCTGAGCCGGCCGAACCGCGACTCCGCCCGCCCCGATCCCCGAGGCGGGCGATTTCGTCGCGTCAGTCCTCGGGGAGGTAGTCGTCGGCGTAGTACTCGACCCCGAGGTGCGTGATCTGCTCCTCGCCCATCAGCCAACGCAAGGTGTTCTTGAGCTTGGTCTGCTGGATGAACAGGTCGTGCTCCGGGTACAGGCCCGGCGCGACCTGTGGCGCCTTGAAGTAGAAGCTCAGCCACTCCTGGATGCCGGACATCCCCGCGCGGGCGGCCAGGTCGAGGAACAGCGCCAGGTCGAGGCACAGCGGCGCGGCCAGGATCGAGTCGCGGCAGAGGAAGTCGACCTTCAACTGCATCGGGTAGCCGAGCCACCCGAAGAAGTCGATGTTGTCCCAGCCCTCCTTGTTGTCGCCGCGGGGCGGGTAGTAGTTGATGCGCACGACGTGGTGGAGGTCGCCGTAGAGCTCGGGGTAGGTCTCCGGCTGCAGGATCGTGTCCAGCACCCCGAGCTTCGAGGTCTCCTTGGTCTTGAACGACTCCGGGTCGTCGAGGACCTCACCGTCACGGTTGCCCAGGATGTTGGTCGAGTACCAGCCCGCCATCCCGAGCATGCGCGCCTTGAACATGGGTGCGAGGACGGTCTTGACCAGGGTCTGCCCGGTCTTGAAGTCCTTGCCGCAGATGGGCACGCCGTGGTCGGAGGCGAACTGGCGCAACACCGGCGTGTCCAGGGTCAGGTTCGGTGCGCCGTTGGCGACGGGCACCCCCTCGAGCAGGGCGGCGTAGGCGTAGAGCATCGACGGGCTGATCGCGGGGTCGTCGGCGTCGATGGCGGCCTCGAAGGCATCGAGGTCCTGGTGGACGGCCGAGGGCTCGATGTAGACCTCGGTCGAGCCACACCAGATCATCACCATGCGGTCGCAGCCGTGCTCCTCGCGGAAGTCGCGCAGATCGGCACGGATGCCCTCGAGCAGCGCCCGCTTGGACCGGTCGCTCTTGACGTTGGGACCGTCGAGCTTCTTGACGTAGGCCGGGTCGAAGGCGGCCGGCATCGGTCGGATCTCGCGCAGCGCGTCCGCGATCGGCTCGAGGTGCCGCGCGGTGTCGAGCACGCCGGCGTTGGCGGCCGAGACGTAGGCGTCGTCGGGGAACGGGTCCCACGCACCGAAGACGATGTCGTCGAGGGCGGCGAGCGGCACGAAGTCCCGGATCACCGGCGCACGCTCCTCGGTGCGCTTGCCGAGCCGGATGGTGCCCATCTGCGACAGCGACCCGACCGGCTCGGCCATGCCACGGCGGATGAGCTCCACGCCGGCGATGAACGTGGTCGCGACGGCGCCGAGGCCGACGCAGACGACGCCGAGCTTGCCCTCGGCAGCGGCGATGTCGGGGGCGGGGAGACGCGGCTCGGTCGCGGCATCGGTCACGGGTTGCTCCGCTCACGCAGGGAGGTCGGCGCCACCTCGACTCGCTGGCGCCCGGACCTGACAGGGTAGGCGGCGCGACGGCGACCACGCGCCACCCGGCGTGCCACCCGGCCGGTCGGCGGGCGGATCGCTGCCGGCCCCTCCTCCCACGTCCTCCGCCGACCCGGCTCAGGGTGGCAGCGGCCCGGGTACCGCCAGGTGGTTGCCCTGCCCGGCGTGGACCCCGAGCTCCTGCACGGCGGTGGGCACCAAGCGGACGATCTGCACCGGCTGCGCCGAGGGGTCGACGCCCGCGAGCAGCGTCGACATCGGCGGGACGGCTGCGCTTGCCTGCATGCCGGCACTCCCCCGTGGCCCGCGGGGAGCGTAGGCAATCCGAACCGGTCAGGTGGTACCAGCGACCTCCTCGATGGCGCCGGCCACGGCGAGATGCAACTCGCCGAGATGGTCCTCGTCGAGCGGGCGGCCGTCGGCATCGCGGACGGAGAACACGTCGACCACCTCGCGACCGAGGGTCTGGATGCGGGCGACGACGATGTCGAGCTCCAGCTCCGCGAGCGCGGTCGCGATGGCGTACAACACGCCGACGCGGTCCCGGGTGCGCACCTCGACCAGCGTGGCCCGACCCGCGCCGTCGAGCTGTGCGGTGATGGTCGTGGGCACGTCGTTCCCACCGCCCGACCGTCGGGTGACGGCACGTGCCTGGCGCAGGACCCGGGCCCGGATGGCGAGCTTGCCGGCCGCCGCCTCGGCGAGGTCGCCCTCGACGGCGACCCACCAGGCGCCCGTCGCCCCCTCCGGCGGGCGGACCTTGAAGGTGTCGACGGCCAGGCCGTCCTCCCGGGAGAACGCGTCGGCGGCGAGGATCGACCCGGCGTGGAGGGCGACCACGCCCGCCACCTTGGCGAACCACCCGGGATGATCGAGGGCGACCACGTCGAGTTCGTCGACGCGTCCGTCGTCGACCGCGAGGTCCTCCCCGGGGGTCACGCGGGTGCGGACCTCCGTGGCGCCGGGCGCGTGCGCGGCCATCAGGGTGTGGCGCACCACCGCCCGCGGCGAGACGGAGCGGGCGTAGCGCGTGGGCAGCAGCGCCAGGTGCTCACGCACCAAGGCCGCGTCGGCACCGAGCTCCGGTGCCAGGCGCTGGGCCTCCCGCACGGTCGCGACGGCGGCCTCGCGCTCCCGGTCGGACGCGGTCGCGGCGTCGTCCTGGTCGTCGAGCACGGCGCTGACTTTCGTGATGAGGGTGTGCAGCAGACTGGCCGTCCACGGGCTCCAGGCGGTCGGACCCGTCGCCAGCCCGTCGGCTGCGGCGAGCAGATGCAAGCACGCCAGCGTCGAGCGGTCCCCCACGGCGTCGGCCAGTTCACCCAGCAGCTCGGGGTCGGTCACGTCGCGTCGGCGGGCCGCGTCGGGCAGCAGCAGATGCAGGCGCACGAGTCGTGCCACGAGGTCGATGGTGCCAGGCGCAGCGCCCATGCGTGTGGCGATCGCACGAGCGAGCGGCACACCGGTCTGTGCGTGCGGTTCACCAACCGCCTTGCCCACGTCGTGGAGGAGTACCCCGAGCAGCAGGCCCTCGCGGTCCTCGACCAGGCGCAGGGTCTCCGCGGCCCACGACTCGCGGCGCACGAGGTCGCCCAGCGCGGCCACCGCGTGCCAGGCGTGCCGGTCGAGGCTGTAGCGGTGGTACGGGTTGCGTTGCGGCCGCCCGCGCAGCGGCTCCCACTCCGGCAGCATCGCGGTGAGCACGCCGACGTCGTCGAGCTCGGCCAGCGCCGACAGCATGACGCCACCGCGCCACAACACCCGCACGAACCGGTCACGTTCCGGGTCGGACCAGTGCCAGCCGGGCCGGCCGTCCTCGACGTGGCGTCGTAGCCGTGCCGCGCTGCTGCGGTCGAGCACCGCGCCGGTGTCCGCGAGGGCGGTGAACAGGCGACCCGGGAGCCCGGACGCGTCCAGGTCCTGCGCCGCGGGGAGTCGCAGGACGCCGTCGACGAGCTCGAAGTCGTCGTGCTCCCGTTCGGTCGGACGCCGCCGGCGGCGGGCCCCCCGCGCGAGATCGGCGTCGATCAACGACCAGGCCCGACGGTGCACGTGGTCGACGGTGCGGGCGGCGAGGAACAGCTCACGCAGCAGCTCGTGCGCGGCGAGCGAGTGCTCGTCGCGGTCCTCGTAGCCGAGCTGGCGTGCGACGGCGTCCTGCAGGTCCAGCCGCAGGACCTCGTGCTTGCCCCGTAGCGCGGCGCCCGCGGTGCGTGCCGCCTCGAGGTGCAGCGCCACCCTGGCGGTCAGGAGGCGCTCACGGGCATGCACGAGCCGCGGACGGTCGGCCGCTCCGAGGTAGCCCGCCGGCACCAGGGCATCCAGTCCGCGGACGCCGACCAGGGCCGCCGCGGCCCAGGCCAACGACTGCACGTCCCGCAGGCCCCCGGCACCGTTCTTCAGGTCGGGCTCGAGCGCCTCCGCGGCGTCACCGGCCTTCCGCCGCCGTTCGTCGTCGGCGCGACGCAGGGCCGTGAGGAACCGATGGGGTCGTTGCCGGAGTCGCCGGAGCACCTCGACGTGCACGGACTGCACGAGGCCGCGGTCCCCGGCGACCGTACGCAGGTCGAGCATCGCGGTCGCCGTGTCGAGGTCGTCGACGGCACCGATCGCCTCCCGTCGGTCGCGCACGGCGTAGCCGACGGCCATCCCCGCGTCCCACAGCGGGTAGACCACCTGCCGGACCACGTGCTCGAGCGCCGGTTGCTCGAGACGGTCGTGCAGGATCAGCAGGTCGAGGTCCGAGCCGGGGCACAGCTCACGCCGGCCGTAGCCCCCGACCGCGACCACCGCGAGCCGGTGGTCGGCGACCGCGGGGGCGGACAGGCGCCCCAGCGCGTCGTCGACCTCGGCGCTCCACGCCTCGCACCACGCGCGCCCGGCCGGAGGCCCGGCGTCGACCAGTTCCTGTCGGCGTCGGCGCAACCCCGCCGCCACGGCCGTCGCCGCCGGCGGCCCGGGTGCCGTCGTGCCGGCGGCATGGTCCGACGTCACGGCCGGCTCAGATGGCGTCACCGTCCCGCTCACCGGTCCGGATCCGCACGATCCGCTCGACCGGGGTCACGTACACCTTGCCGTCGCCGACCTGGCCCGTCTGTGCGTGCTTGGCGACGGCCTCCACCACGTCGTCGACCTGCACGTCGGACGCCAGGATCTCGAGTTTCACCTTCGGGACGAACTCCACGGTGTACTCGGCGCCGCGATAGACCTCCGTGTGGCCGCGCTGGCGGCCGTACCCGCGCACCTCGCTGACGGTCAGTCCCTGGACACCGAGATCCTGGAGGGCCTCCTTGACCTCGTCGAGCTTGTGCGGCTTCACGATCGCCGTGACCAGCTTCACGTCGTCCTCCTTCACCGGCGCCGGGCGCCGCGTCACCGCGGGAACGGCCGACGCTCGTCCCCACCACCGCGGACGGGCCGCGGTCGCGGCAGCATCGTGCAGCGCGGTGTCCCGACCGTGTCCCCGTCGTTTCGGCGGCGTTACGCCCCGCTCGGTCCCCTCGGGTCCGGCTGCGGGAACGTCAGGACCGACGCGGCGTAGCCGTGCAGCGAGGACCTTCCCCGGCCGGCCGGACCGAACTGCCCGGCGCAGACGGCCCCGGCGACCGGGCCGCCGAGCGCCAGCTCCACGGCGCGCACGTCGTGGTCGGCGACGCCGAACAGCGACCGGCCCCGTCCGGTGCAGGTGAACAGCAGACTGCCCAGCGCCGGACCGCCGTGGGCGAGGGTCGATGCGAGGTCCTCCTCGGCCGTCGACGGGTCACGAACCTGGAACTGGACGGTCTGGCCGACGCGTGGCAGGTCGCCCACGGTGATGCCGCCCGACTCCGGGTCGATCGCCAGCACCCCTCGGACGAGGAAGTCCCCCACGGCATAGGTGTCACGGACCTCTTCGGCGACCAGGCCGATCTGCAGGCCGCCACGTTCGAGCAGCCGACGCTCGTCGTCGTCGAGTTCGTGCAACACCTGCTCCAGGCGGCGGGCGGCCGGCTCACCGCCGAGCGCGAGGATGCGGTTGCGTTCCACCGTCGTGACCGTGAGCGGCGCGCCGATCGGGCGGCAGCCCTGGGACACCAGCGCCCGCGCGCCGACACCGCGCAGGACCACCCCGACGGCACCGTCCTCGTGCACGGTGCCGTCCAGGACCAGGCGGCTGCGACCGGCGCCGCCGGTCACGAGGCCCCCGACGACGACGGCGCCGTCTCCGTCCGCCGTCGTCCGCAGCACCACCTCGGCGGCCGGGTAGGACAACGGGTCCGCCAGCAACAGGACCACGTCCCCGGGTCGGGTGTCGGGCCAACCGGCGACGGCCATGCCGCCCGTCGGCGTCCGCAACGACCAGGACCGGAAGGGCTGCGGTGTGCCGCTCGGCAGTCGGGCGCCCCAGACCACGACCCCGGGACCGGACTCGACCTCCGCACCCGGGCCGACGACGCCCGCCGCGACCGCGCCGACCAGCACTCCCGGTTCGAGCCGGGTCTCGACGGCCAACGCCGCGGCCTCGAGGCTCGCGAACTGCTCCGGGCGGACGAAGACGACCGCCAGGTCACAGGCGTCACCCAGGTCGGCACCGACCGCGTCGGCGGCCTCTGCGGCGGCGAGGGCGCCCTCGGGGGTCCTCGACAGCGACGCCGCGGTCCGCAACGGGCATCCTTCGAGCCGGGGGCGCTTCTCAGCGGCGAGCCTATGGCGCACGTCAGCGGTCACGTGGCCGTCGCCGCCGGCCAACGACGGCAGGAGCACCGCCCCACCGCGCCGAGACGTGCGAAAGACGCACGGACGGGCACACCGACACGCGTTTCCGCGTTGACTCAGGTGTGGCGGTCCGCCCCTGACCGCCATCGCGCGCCAACTACCCCGACGCCCCATCGGGAGGCGCGCCGGTGAGCACACACCCTTCCCCCAAGGGTCGCTCACCCGCCGGTCGACGCCGTGCCCCGCGCGTCCCGGCTTGGACGGACCCCCGGCTCCCCCGCCGGGGGTCCGTTTCTTTCTCGCCACACGGCTGCTCGGACGTCGTCGCGCGCACGCGACCTGCGGATGCGGACGCCTGCCGTGGACCTGGTGAGCGATCGCCGCACGGATGCTTCAGGATCGTGAGCTTCCAGCCGACGGGCGACGTGCCAGCCTCTGCCGACCCGGTGGTGGCGACGTCCACCGAGGAGGAGGCGCGCGTGGTCCGCTCCACCACCGCGGCCCACCGGTGTCCGGCCCGGCGCCGCCGCTGCGCCGCCGGCGTGCTGACCGGCCTCCTGCTCGGCCTGGCCCCGACCCCGGTGTGGGCAATCGAGCCGCCCGGCCTGCCACCGGCTGCGGACGTCGACGAGCCGGCAGCCACCACCGTCGACGCTTCCGAGCCGGAATCCGCCCCCACGCCCACCGAACCGGACTCCGCCCCCACACCCACCGAACCGGACTCCGCCCCCACGCCCACCGAACCGGACTCCGCCCCCACGCCCACCGAACCCGGTCCCGATCCGCTCGAGGACGAGGCGCCCGCCGACGCGGTGGAGGAGGCCGTGGCCGACGCACCCGCCGACGAGGTCGCGCCTCCGGTGGCCCCACCGGCCGACGGCACGATCGCGACGCCGGCCCCCGCCTCGCCAGGCACGGGGCCCGCGCTCGACGAGAAGGTCCGCGAGACGGTCGCGACCCTCGATGCCGAGACCCTGAAGGCCGCCGCCAAGCTCGACGCGTCCACCCTGCAGACGACCGCCAGCCTCGACCTGCGGACCGTGAAGGTGGCCGCGGCCGCCGACGAACAGACCTACCGACGGCTCGCCGGCCTCGACGCCCCGACGCTGCAGGCGGTCACGGCGCTCGACCGGCGCACGCTCCACGCCACGGCGACCCTCGACGGTCCGACGCTGCGTCTGACCGCGACACTGGACGAACCGACCCGGCAGGCCGTCACGGCACTCGACGCCTGGACGCTCAAGGCGCTCACCACGCTCGACGCGTCCGAACTGGACGCCGTGCTCACGCGTGACGACGAACGCGTCCGCACCGGGACCTCGCTCGACGAACGCTCGCGTCGCCGGCTCGACCGGCTCGACGAGACGACCTTCCGAGCGGTCACGGGGCTGCAGGAGCGGGCCCTGCGTGAGGGCCAGGTCCTGGAGAGCCGCGCCCTGCGGACCGCCGTGCGGCTCGACGGTGACGCCCTGCGCATCGCCACGTCCCTCGACGAGCCGACGCTGCGCGCCGTCACCGCACTGCACGAGCTGGCGTCGAGCGCCCGCACCCCGCTCGACGGGGGAACCCTGTGGGCGGTCGCCGCGCTCGACGAAGGCGTCGTCCGTCTGGCCGCCACCTTCCACGAGGCGACCATCCGCCTCGCCGCCACCCTCGACCCCGAGGTCCTGCAGGCCGCCGCGGCCTGGCTGCTCGAGCTCGACCGGGGTGCCGTCGGCGACGACGCCCCGTACGAGCCCACGATCGGTCCCGGGACCGTGGTCGTCGACGGAAACGTCGCTGCAGGATTCGACGGAAACGTCGCTGCAGGATTCGACGGAAACGTCGCCACAGGACCCGACGGAAACGTCGCTGCAGGATTCGACGGAAACGTCGCCACAGGACCCGACGGAAACGTCGCCACAGGACCCGACGGAAACGTCGCCACAGGACCCGACGGAAACGTCACCGCAGGACCCGACGGAAACGTCGCCACAGGACCCGACGGAAACGTCACCGCAGGACCCGACGGAAACGTCACCGCAGGACCCGACGGAAACGTCACCGCAGGACCCGACGGAAACGTCACCGCAGGACCCGACGGAAACGGTGCTGGGCCGCAGATGATCGGCGGTGACGCCGGCACGGACGCGGCCGCCGCCTCGACGACCGCGTCCGGGAACGCGACGGCCACGACGACCGGGGCCGCGGCCCTGGTCCTGCTGGACCGGCTGACCGGGCCCGTCCTCCGCGGCCTGGAATCGGGTGGTCGCGCACTGCGCGACACCGGACGCGTGGTCGCCGACACCCTGCCGATCCCCACCCGTTCGTTCGGTGTGCCGACCGCGCTGCTCGCCACGCTCGCCGGGTATCTGGCCCTGCAACGCCGATTCCGTTCCGGCGCGCTCCCCATGTCGACCGGGCAACGCCCCGGTGAGTTCGGGACCTCCACCCGCCATCCGCTCTGAGCGTCCGAGCGGGATCCGCCGAGCGGCCCGGAACGGGCGCACAACGGACGGCGACTACAGGTCTGCGCGAACCTGCCGATGGCAGACGAGCAGTCGTCCCCCGCGGCCCGCGGGGGACCCTGGTCCTGGAGCCCCTGTGACGCCACGTCCCGTGCAGGTCACCACACGCCTGGCCGCAGCCGTGACCGTCGCGGCCGTGCTGTCGCTGTGCCTGCCCGGCGCGGCCCTCGCCGCCCCCGGTGCAGGTGTCGCCGCCGGACGAGCCGCTGATGCCACCTCCGGTGCGACCGGGCGGACGTCCGCGGCGATCACCCGCGCGGAGCGCGCCGCCGAGGCCGCCAACACGCGCGCGGCCGAGGCGCGGCAGCGCGCCGAGGTCCAGGCCGAGCAGGCACGCTCGCGCGCGGCCGAGGCGGCGGCGAAGGCGACCGACCGGGCCGCCGGCAAGGGTGCGAAGACCGCCGCCGGAGCGCCTGGCCGCGCCGCGACGACCCCGGCTCCCACGGCTCCGAGCCGCCCGGTCACCCCTGCGGCTCCCGCGACGCCGGGCCGCGCTGCGGCCACGCCCGCCGCCGGCGCCCCGGGCCGGTCCGTCGCCGCCGACCGCGCGGCGGACCGCAGCCGTACGTCTCCCGGAGCCACCCGGCGGCCGGCCGCCCGGGCACCGTCGACCGACGAGGGAGTCCGCGCTGCCAATGGGGTCGCCACCGACCGCGCGGCCGGCGAGGGGCCCGGTGAGCGCGCACCGGTGTCGCCGATCCAGGGTGCGACGACGACCCCGCCGACCGCCGCGGAGCGGCCCGCACCCGTCGCCGAGGTGCGGTCACCGGCGCGCCCGCGCCCGACGTCCGTGGCGCCGATCGAACTGCCGGACGCCGACCGTGACCTCGATCCGGCAGCTGCCGGTGACGGACCCGAGGCCGCCACCACCGCGGACGCCGACACGTCGGCGGCCCCCACCGTCGCGGACGACGAGATCGCCCACGACGAGATCGCCCACGACGAGGTCGCCGATGCGGGCGGTCGGGCCGGGGATCGCCGCGACGCTTCGGCCGACACCCGTGCCGGTGGCGACGGAGTTCCGGCGGACGGCATCGCCGATGACCAGGACAGCTTCGACGCCGGCATGGCGGCCGTCCGGGAGACCGGTCGTGTGCTGATCGGCCTCCTTCCGCCGCCCGTCCGCTCGTTCGGGCTTCCCGGCGTTCTCGCCGCGGCCTTCGCCGCCTACGCCCTCGTGCAACGCCGGATGGGACGTGGTCTGCTACCCATGTCCGCCGCGATGCTGCCCGGGCAGGAGAGCAGCCGTGACCATCACCGCCTCTGACGATCACGCTCGTCGGGCGCGTCTGCATGCCATCACGGTCGGGCGGCTCGTCGTCGCCGCCGGACTGGCGCTGTACCTCGCCACGCTCGGGCACGACCTGGTCGACCCGGCCGGCCGGGAACTGCTGGCCATCGCCGCGATCGCGCACCTGTCCCTCAACGCCCTCGTGCTGGTCACCGTGCGGCCCGGTTCGCTGCGTCTGGCCACCGAGATCACCACGGTCGTCGACGCCGCGGCCATCGCGATCGTGGTGGCCGTCACCGGAGGGGTCGCCAGCCCGTTGGCCTGGTTGTTCCTGCTCGAGGCCGTCGCCGTCACGCTCGTGTTCGGCTGGGGCGGCGGGGTGCGTGCCGCGGTGGTGCTCGCTCTCGGGGTGCTCTGGGTCAACGCCGTCCCGCCTCCCGCCCTGCCGCAGGCCGTCGACGCCACACAACCGCTCGACCCGAGCCTCGCCCTGGCCCTCGACCCGACGTTGCGCACGGCCTGGCTGCTGATCGGCCTGTTGGGGGTCACCGGGCTGGTCGGTGTGCTCAGCGACCTCGCCGAACGCGACCTGCGACGCTGGCTCGACGACCTCAACATGCTGCGTGAGGTGACCCGCGAGCTCGACCCACGCCGCGGGATGGACCGCGTCTGCGAGGCACTGGCGGCCACGATGGTCGAGCAGCTCGACTACCGAGGTGCCGTGGTCTGGGTCATGCGGGACCTGCGTCTGCACGCCGTCGCCACGGCCGGCGCCGCCGGCCTCGGGGACCTCGAATTGGCCGTGCCGCTGTCCCCGGCCACCCAACCGGTGCTGTACTGCGCAGAGACCGGTGCGCCGGCCCTGCTGCGTCGCAGCGACGCCCGGCCGGAGACGCTCCAGCGCGCGCACGGCGCCGAGGCCCCGCTGGTGCTGCTGCCCCTGTTCGCCGACTCACGGCTGCTCGCGCTGATCAGCGCCGAGGTGCCGCGACCGGTCCTGCGCCGCCCCAGCCTGCGTGGTGCCGACATCCGCCGGTTGCAGATGGTGGCCGAGGAGGCCGCGCTGCTGCTGGACAACGCCCGCCTGCAGTCCGATCTGCGCGAGTTGGCCACCACCGACGGCCTGACCGGGCTGCCGAACCATCGGTACCTGCAGCAGCGGCTCGGCGAGGAGGTGGCCCGGGTCACCCGCAACGCCGAGGAAGGCGAGCTCGGTCCCCTGTCGGTGGCGCTGTTCGATCTCGACCACTTCAAGGCCATCAACGACAGCTACGGCCATCCAACCGGCGACGCGGTACTCGTCGCGGTCTCGCGGGCCGCCGACGACCTGCTGCGATCGAGCGACGTCGTGTGCCGCTACGGCGGCGAGGAGTTCGCACTCGTGCTCGTCGACACCGGTGCGGACGAAGCCGTCCGGGCCTGCCAACGGCTGGCCGAACGGATCCGTTCGTTGCGCCTGCAGGCCGAGGACGGTCGGGAGCTCGGCACGATCACGGCCTCCTTCGGCGTGGCCACGACCCTGGGCGGGGCGCTGGACCGCCCGCAGCTGATCGCGGGCGCCGACCGGGCCCTGTACGCCGCGAAGCGTGCCGGCCGCGACCGGGTCGTCCACCTCGATCGGCTCGACGAGCGTGGACAGGACGAGGCACTCGTCGTACCCGTGCCCGAGGTCGAGACCGACCTGCGCTCACGCGGCGGACGGCGTTAGCGCAGCCGACGACGGACGGCGGACGCCCCGGCCGTGGCCGGGGCGTCGCGGAGCACTGGGTCGCGCGTCGGCTCAGCTGTCGAGACGCTCGATCATCAGCTGCGCGGCTTCGGAAGGGTTCATCGCCACCGAGATGCCGTAGCCCTCGAGGATCTCTTTCTTCTCGGCCGCCGACTCACCGCCGGGGCCGCCTTCCTTGACGATGGCGCCGGCGTGCCCCATCTGCTTGCCCTCGGGCGCCTCGAAGCCGGCGATGTAGCCAACCACCGGGGTGTCCGGGATGTTGTCCCGGATCCACTCGCCGGCCTTCTGCTCCTCGGAGCCGCCGATCTCGCCGACGAACGCGATCGCCTCGGTGTCGGGGTCCTGAGCGAACGCCTGGATCACGTCGAGGAACTGCGTGCCGATGACCGGGTCACCGCCGATGCCGACGCAGGTGGAGATCCCGATGCCGGCCTGCGCCAGCTCGTGCATGATCTGATAGGTCAGCGTTCCCGAACGCGACACGAGGCCGACCTTGCCGGGCATGGTGATGTCGGCGGGGATGATGCCGACGTTGGACTTGCCGGGACTGATCAGGCCCGGGCAGTTGGGGCCGATGAGCCGGACGCCGCCGCGGCGCACGACCGTGTCGTACACCTCGGTCATGTCGTGCACCGGCACGCCCTCGGTGACGGCGACGATCGTCTGCACGCCCGCCTCGTAGGCCTCGAGGATGGCGTCCTTGGTGAACGGCGCCGGGACCATGACCATGGAGGTGTTCGCCCCGGCCTCGGTCACCGCCTCCTTCACGGTGGCGAAGACCGGGACGTCGAGCTCCTCCCAGGTCGTGCCGCTCTTCTTCGGGTGCGTACCGGCCACGATGCTGGTGCCGTAGGCCTGGTTGCGCTTGGCGTGAAACGTGCCCTGGGACCCGATGCCCTGGACGACGACCTTGGTGTTCTCGTCGATGAAGATGCTCACGAGTGGATCCTTCCGCCGCGATCGGGCGTTTGCGTTGCCCCGTCGCCGGGGTGCTGTCGCTCAGCTCAGCCCTCGTTCGCCAGCCGGACCGCCGCAGCCGCGGCGTCCTGCATGGTGGGCTCGGACACGACGCTGGGCAGGTCGGCCTCCTCGAGGATGCGCCGGCCCTCCTCGGCGTTGGTGCCGTCGAGGCGCACGACCAGCTTCTGCGGGAACTCCCCGAGCCGTTGGGTCGCCTCGACGATGCCGTTGGCGACCTCCTCGCCCCGGGTGATGCCACCGAAGATGTTGACGAACACACTCTTGACGTTCGGGTCCGACAACACCAGTCCGAGCGACTCGGCCATGGCGTCGGCCGAGGCGCCGCCACCGACGTCGAGGAAGTTCGCCGCCCGGCCGCCGTTCTGCGCGACGACGTCGAGGGTCGCCATGACCAGACCGGCGCCGTTGCCGAGCACACCGACGTCGCCGTCGAGCTTGACGTACTGGATGCCCTTGGACTTCGCCTCGGCCTCGAGCGGGTCGTCGTTGTCGATGCCCTCGATCTGCCACTCGGCGTAGCCGTCGTGGCGGAAGGCGGCGTTGCCGTCGAGGGTGACCTTGGCGTCGAGCGCGATGACCCGGCCGTCGTCGGTCTTGATCAGCGGGTTGATCTCGGTGAGCGTGGCGTCCTCGGCCAGGTAGGCGGCGAAGAGCGCGACCAGCAGGTCGGCCGCCTCCTCGCGCACGTCCTCGGGGAAGTTCGCCTCGGTCACGACCTCGAGGGCGACCTCGCGGGGCAGACCGTCCTGACGCTCGGCCGGGGTGACCTGCCGCTTGACCACCGCCTGGGGGTTGGTCCGGTTGACCTCCTCGATCTCCACCCCGCCCTCACGCGAGCAGATGATCAGCTCGCCCTTGTTGACGCGGTCGTGCATCACCGACAGGTAGTACTCCTCGGCGATGTCGGAGGCCGGCTCGACGTAGACCACGTTGACCGTGTGACCCTTGATGTCGAGGCCGAGAATGTTGGCGGCGTGCTCGCGTGCGTCGTCGACCGACGGGGCGTACTTGACGCCGCCGGCCTTGCCGCGACCACCGGTCTTCACCTGGGCCTTGACCATGACGGCGGTCGCCCCGTCGTCCTCGATGTACTGGCGGGCAGCAGCCTCGACCTCGTCGACGCTGCGGCACGCGGTGCCCTCGGCCGGGACCGGAACGCCGTTGCGCCGGAACAGCTGCTTGCCCTGGAACTCCACGAGGTCCACGTCGGGGCCTCCTCAGATCGGGTGTCGATGGTGGTGCGGGAAGGCACGTCACCGCACCTCCCGGCACGGTGGCGGCCGGTCAGACGGGCTCGCGGACGTTGTCCTTCACCCAGTCGGTGATGGTCTTCATGGGCGTGCCCGGGGTGAAGATGGCGGCGATGCCCTGTTCCTGCAGCCGCGGGATGTCCTCGGCCGGGATGACGCCCCCGCCGAAGACGACCACGTCGTCCGCGTTCGCCTCGCGCAGCAGCGCGACGACCTTCGGGAACAGCGTCAGGTGCGCACCCGAGTGGATCGACAGGCCGACGGCCTGCGCGTCCTCCTGCAGGGTCGCGTTGACGATCTGCTCGGGGGTCTGGTGCAGGCCGGTGTAGATGACCTCCATCCCCGCGTCACGCAGGGCCCGCGCGACGACCTTGGCACCCCGGTCGTGGCCATCGAGCCCTGGCTTGGCCACGACGACCCGGATCGCCATCGTCGTCTCTTTCTGCTCGATCGGTTCGGGCGGACACGGACGCGTCCCACGGCTTCGAGGCGGTCCTCAACGTCCGGCGCGAACCCGTCGCGCGTGTCGGCACGTCGCGCCGAGGATAGTCACCGCCCCGCCACCCCGACCAAGCCGCCCCGGACCATCGACGGTCAGCCCGGCGTTTTCCGCCGGTTCGGACCATCGCGGTCCATCCGGTGGGCCCGGACGCACGTGCGCCCTGATCCGCACACACCCCGCCCCGGACGCACGCACACGCCCGCCCCGGACGCACGTGCGCCCTGATCCGCACACACCCCGCCCCGGACGCACGTGCGGCCGCCCCACACGCCGGGAACCGCGCACCCCGTGGGGTCGTGGCGGTCCGGCTGGCGGTACCGTCCCCGGTGACGATGACCGACTCGCAGCGGACCGGCGCACGGCCGGAGTTCGGCCCCTCCGGCTACCTGCCCGAGCGGGCGTCGAAGCGTGCCCGCAAGATCGTGCTGCGGGCCCCGTTGGGAGTGCAGTGGATCGTGGCGTCGGTGCTCGCCGGGCTGCTCGTCCTCGTCGCCGGGGTGCTGTTCCTGCAGCGCAGCGGCGACCCGCCGTCGGCCCCGTGGGTGGCCGTCGGGGAGCTCGACGCGTTGGCGGCCAGCGCCCCGCTCGACGACCTCGACGCCGTCCTGGTCGCGGCTGGCGGCCGGGTGCGGGCGTTCGCCGACGTCCCGGGGGTGACCTACTGCCCGTCCTCGAACCGGCTCGAGGACGGCGAGCAGGTGTGGAACCTCACCGGCCGCGGTCTGGGCGGTGCGCCGTCCCTCGACGAGCACCCCACCGTCGTGCACGACGGCGTGGTCTACCTCGACCCGACGCGCACGGTGCCGGGCCCGTCCCCCGTCGCCGACCCGGCCACCCCGGGGTGCTGAGCCGGCCCGATCGCGCCGGCGCCGTCCGGTGGCGCCGGCGCGTGGCGGTCAGCTCTGCTCGCGCAGGTGGCGCTCGAGGCGTGCCAGCGTCCGCTCGATGCCGACGAGGTTGCGTCGCGGCACCGACGACAGGTCGAGCCAACGCTTGGTGAGCGCCTGCGACCAGTCGAACGTCTCGGTCACCTGCGTCGCCGGACGGCCGTCCTCGGTGGTGGCGTCCTCGAGCTCGTAGCGCCAGCGGTGCCCGTGGAAGTGCCGCCAGGCGATGCGTCGCCCCTCCTCGAATTCGACCACCGTGTTGAGGATCCGGTAGGGCACGCCGACCTGCATCGACATCCCGAACCGGACCCCGGGGCCCAGACGGTCGGGCCCGCCGGGCTGGACGTCGCGGACGGTCCCGGAGCCGTCGAGCACGGGATGCATCGCCGGATCGGCGAGCAGGTCGAAGACGCGCTGCCGGTCGGCCTCGACCAGCCGGCTCGCCCACACGCTGCGTGTCCGCTTCGTCACCGTGGTTCGCTCCTGGCCGGAATCGCGGTGCGTCAACCGTAGTGGCGGCCGGGGAGCGCGCCGGCCGCGGCGGTCACGTCCGCACCAGCGGGGCATAGGCGAGCACCAGGTGCTTGCGCCCGGCCTTGTCGAAGTCGACCGTCGCCTCCGCGCGCTCGCCCTCACCGGTCAGTGACGCGATCGTTCCGGGCCCGAACTTGGTGTGCAGCACCCGGTCCCCCGGGCGGAACTCCTCGCCCGCGATCTCGAGCAGCTCCTTGTCCCGGCGACGGGACGCCGCCGAGGTGACGCGTGTCGCTCCGCGCCGTTCGACCAGCGCGTCGGGCAGTTCGTCGAGGAACCGCGACGGCGGGTTGTACGAGGTACCGCCCCACAGCGTGCGGTGGTCGGCGTGGGTGACGTAGAGCCGCTGCTCCGCGCGGGTCAGCCCGACGTAGCACAGCCGCCGTTCCTCCTCGAGCTCGGCCGTGTCGTCGAGGGAGCGAACGTGCGGGAACACCCCGTCCTCCATGCCGACGAGGAACACCACCGGGAACTCGAGCCCCTTGGCGGTGTGCAAGGTCATGAGGGTGACCGTGCCGTCCTCGGCGTCGTCGAGCTGGTCCTGGTCGCTGACCAGCGTGACGGACTCGAGGAACGTCTCCAGCCCCGGCATCCCGACCACGCCACCGCCACGCTCGTGGACCTCGGTGGCGACCGACTTCAGCTCGCGCAGGTTCTCCTCGCGACCGAGCGCCTCGACCGTGCGCTCGGCCTGGAGCTCGCGCAGGTAGCCGGTCCGGTCCCAGATCTCCTCGATCAGCTCCGGGACGGCGAGATCGTGCTCCAGCGCCGTGCGCAGCCCGTCGAGCAGTTCGACGAACGACGTGACCGCGCCGATCGCTCGGGTCGCCAGCCCCTGGACGTGCTCGGCCTGACGGCACGCGTCGAGGAAGCTGACGCCCTCGCGGCGGGCGTGCCAGTCCAGGGCCTCGATGGTCCGGTCGCCCACGCCGCGACGCGGCGTGTTGACGATCCGCCTCGCCGAGACGTCGTCGTCGGGGTTGACCAGCAGCCGGGCGTAGGCGAGGACGTCCTTGATCTCCTTGCGCTCGTAGAAGCGCACCCCGCCGATCACCCGGTACGGGACGCCGACGCGGATGAAGACGTCCTCGAGCACGCGTGACTGCGCGTTGGTCCGGTAGAAGACCGCCGCGTCGTCGAAGGTGAAGCCCTCGGTCCGCAGCTTCTCGAGCTCCTCGGCGACGAACGCGGCCTCGTCGTGCTCATCGTCGGCGTGGTAGCGCACGACCTGCTCGCCCAGGCCCTGGTCGGTCCACAGGTCCTTCGGGTAGCGCGAGGCGTTGTTGCGAATGACCGCGTTCGCGGCGTCGAGGATGGTCTGGGTCGACCGGTAGTTCTGCACCAGCGGGATGACCGTGGCGTCTGGGTAGTCCTGCTCGAAGTCCAGCAGGTTCTGCACGGTGGCGCCCCGGAAGGCGTAGATCGACTGGTCGTGGTCACCGACGACCATGAGGTTGCGGTTCCTGGCGGCCAGCAGGTTGACCAGGTGGTACTGGGCCCGGTTGGTGTCCTGGTACTCGTCGACCATCAGGTAGCGGAAGCGCTGTTGCCAGTGTTCGAGGACCGGGTCGAACAGCTGGAAGATCTCCACCGTCTTGACGATGAGGTCGTCGAAGTCGAGCGCGTTGGCCCGCAGGAGCCGCTCCTGATACGCCTGGTAGACGTCGGCGATCTGGATCTCCGGCCATGCGCCGGCGCGCGAGGCGTAGGTCTCGTGGTCGACCAGCTCGTCCTTGGCGTTGCTGATCGCGTGCTGGATCGCCCGCGGCGACAGCCGCTTGTCGTCGAGCCCGAGGTCCTTGGCGATCTGCGTGATCAGTCGCTGGGAGTCCTGGGCGTCGTAGATCGTGAACCCGCTGCGGTAGCCCAGCCGCGTCAGCTCGCGCCGCAGGATCCGCACGCACGCCTTGTGGAACGTGGTGACCCACATCCGGTCCGAGAGTCGGTCCCCGACCAGCCCGCCGACGCGGGCCGCCATCTCCCCCGCGGCCTTGTTCGTGAACGTGATCGCGAGCAGCTCGAAGGGACTCACGTGGCGGTCGCGGATCAGGTGCGCGATGCGGTGCGTCAGCACGCGTGTCTTGCCCGACCCGGCGCCGGCGACGACCAGCACGGGGCCGTCGACGGTCTCGACGGCGTCGCGCTGGGCGGGGTTGAGCCCTTCGAGCAGGCGGGGATCGGCGGACACGGGCGCGGCCTCGGTCGGTCGTGGACGACGCCCCGCGACGCGTGCGTCGCGGGGTCGCCGACCGAGGGTAGTGCAGGGGTCCGACACCCCTTCCGGGCCGCCTCGAGGAGACCTAGAACCGGCCCTTGCGGGTGTCGATCCAGGTCCCGCGGCACGGGGAGGTCGTGCAGCGCTGGTCGTCGCCCCATGCGCTGGCGGTGAGTCGGCTCAACGGGTGGTCGTCGGTGAAGCGGTCGACCGTCAGGCCGTTCGGCAGCGTCGTGGGCTGCCCGCTGGTCCAGCCGGCCTCGTCCGTCGGAGCCGGTCCGGTGCCGGGTGCGGGCGCCGGCGCGGGGGCGGAGTCGCCACCGCCACCGCCATCGCTGCCGCCACCACCGCTGCTGCCGCCGTCGTTGCCGTCGGTCGCGTCCGAACCGCCGCCCTCGGAGCCGTTCCCGCCCGAACCGGTCCCGGTGCCGCCCGAGCCCGACCCCGGGGCCGAGGGGCCGGTCGTCGACGAACCGTCCACGTAGGTGAAGGCGTGTTCGTAGGCCTCCAACAGCCGGCCGCCGGGCGCCCGGACGCTGACGTGGACCGAGCCGGGGCGTGGGTAGGCCGGTGCCCGCACCGCGGCGACGGTGCGCAGCGGGGCGAGCACGACGGCCTCGCGCTCATTGAAGAACACGCGGGCGCCGGCCCACTCGGGCGCGTTCCAGTCCCCCTTGACGTCGACCGTCCGACCGCTCATCGGCCCCTCCGGCGGGAACACCGGGACGAACTCCTTCTCGGTCGGTGACGGCGTGCCGGACGCGGGCGCGTCCGCCGTCGGGGTCCCGGTCGCGGGCGCACCCACCGGGACGCACGTGCCGCCCTGTGGCGTGGTCCCCGTCGGGCAGGCGGCGAGCTGCGGGGCACACGTGCCGTCGGTCGGGGCGCGGCCATCGGCACAGTTCTGCAGCGACGGGACGCACACCCCGTTGCCGTCGAGCGTCGCGTTGGTCGGACAGCCGTCGCCCACCGGCGCGCCGTCGGCCGGGTCCCCGTCACCCGGATCCCCGTCACCGGGGGCTGGGTCGAGCGGCAGCCCCTCGGTGTCACAGGCCGCGGGACGGGGTTCGGTGTCGCAGTCGGGTGCGGCGTCGAGGTCGCAGTCGGCGGCCGACACGTCGCACGCCGGGTCACCGGCGTGCGACCCGTCGTCGGGCCGCGTGGGGTCGAGGGGATCGAGCGGTCCGCCGGACGTGTCCGGGTCGTGCTCGAGCGGTGGTTCACCGACGTGGAACGCGAGGTAGCCGGCCCGGCGGGTCGGAGCGGTCTCCTCGACGAGCAGCACGTAGCGGCCCGTGGGCAGCAGCGAGCCGACCGTGAAGTCGCGTCCCGTCGTCTCGAGGTCGGAGGTGTCCGGCAACCGGGGCAGGCCGAGCCGGCCCGCGCCACTGCTGGGACCGCCGACGGACGCGATGTGACCGGTGGCGGTCACCTCGACGTCACGACCGACCACGGCGTGCACGGCACCGTCGTGCCAGACACCGAGCGTGAACGCCAGCTCGCTGGTCCGGGGGGCCAGCACGTTCAGGCGCGCGACGAATTCCCGGTCCGGGTCGATCGCCTCGAAGCCCTCGCCCGTGACGACCAGCCCGCCGTCGAGTCGCGGCGGCAGTCCGAGCGCACCGGCGGCGGACACGCGCCCGGAGCTGCGCACGTGGTCGCGCAGACCGAACAGCCGGGTCGCGCCCGCCACCACGGCCTGGCGCGCGGCCGCACCGGCGGCATCGCTTCCGAGGTCCTGCCGGGCCGACAGGGTCTGCGCGACCACGCCGGAGGTGACCGCGGCCGCCATCGAGGTCCCGGACAGGGTCGCGTACCCGCCGCCGACACTCGGCCCGACGATCGACGATCCGGGGGCGGCGACGTCGACGGTGGCCCGCCCGACGTTGCTGTAGGTCGCGATGGTGTCGCTCGGCGTCGTCGCGGCGACCGTCAGCAGGTTGTCCTGCGGGAACGACGCCGGGTAGACCGGCGCGACGTCGAGGTCGGACTGCTGGTTGCCGGCTGCGGCGACGACCACGACGCCGGCGTCCCGGGCGTAGCGGATCGCGTCCTCGAGGACCGGCACGTCGTCGGGCCGTGCCTGCCCGGGCAGGGTGCCCCACGACGCGTTGACGACGTCGGCGCCGTGGTCCACGGCGTAGCGGATGGCCGCCGCCGCGCGGGAGACGAGGAACCCGTCGTCGCCGTAGGTGATCGTCAGGGGCATGATGCGGGCGTCGACGGCGACGCCACCCGGACGCGACGTGCCGCCCACCACGGGCGCCGCCGCGATGGCTCCGGCGATCAACGTGCCGTGGGCCGCCCCCTGCGCCGGGCGGTCGAGGGCCAGTGGCGCGTCGGCCACGAAGTCCCAGCCGTAGCAGGTGTCGAGTTCGACGCAGGTCTCGTCGTCCTGGTCCTGCCAGATCCGGCCCGCGAGCGCCGGATGCGTGACATCGACGCCGTTGTCGACCACGGCGACCACGACGTCGGCACCGGTGGCGGCCAGCGACGGCTGCTGTGTGCGTTCCCAGTCGATGTCGGCACCCGGCTCGGCGCCTGGCTGACCCGCGACCCGCTGACCACGGTTGTGCAGGTGCCACTGCTCGGGCCGGGCGGTGGCGGCGAGTTGGGCGTGGGCGTCGTCCTGGGCGGCGAGCACGCCGTCGAAGGTCGCCGCGGTGGCGCCGTCGACCCCGTCGAGCGCGTACCAGTCCCCGAACAGCCGCCGGACCTCTCCCACACCCGGATGTGCGGCCAGCGCATCGGCGGTCGTGGCCGGGTCGTCGCCAGGGCCGTCGACCGGGTCGACGCGCACGACGGCGGCGGATCCGACCTGCTCGAGCGGGACGCCGTCGAGCGTGACGATCGGGCCCGCGCCGAGCACACCCCGCTCCTCGTTCGGCGGGCCGACGTTGGCGGCCACGACGGAGGCGACCAGGAGCAGCGCGACCACGGGCGCGGCGATGGCCGCGTGCCGCGAGGACGCGAACCGGTGCAGAGAACCTGCTGTCGTACGGACCATGGCGCTTGAGGACCTCCGTGTCCCTGCCGACGGGTCGGGGCGGATGGGTCGAGGGACCTGGCCCCTCCGCCTGCCGGGCCGAACTGCGGCCCGGACGCCGAGCGTCGACCGAACCGGAGCCCTGCCGTGACCACCCAGACCGTCCCGTCGAACCGCCGCCTGCGCGGAGTCGTCGCCGTGTCGATCGTGGTGTCGCTCCTCTGCATCGGCTGGTGGGGCGTCCGACTCCAGTGGTTCGCCGCAGAACCCGACGTCTCCGAGCACGTCGTGACCTTCGAGCCGCAGACCGTGACCCTGCGCGACGGCGCCCACGCCCGGATCGGACTCGCCGTCGTGGTGGTCGGTACGGACGGCATCGGCCCGGTCGAGGCCGGGGACGAGCTCGTGCGGGCCGCACTCGTCGACCGGGGGCTCGCCCTCGACGCCGCGACGCTGCGCAGCGGTGACGGTCAGCTCCAGTTGCGCAGCGACCTGCTCGACGCCGTCCGGGGCATCGCGCCCGACACCCGGCTCGACCGGGTGCTGTTGACCGAGGTGCTCGTGCAGTGACCCCACCGCACGGCTGCGCGCGACACGACGGCGCGCCGCCCCCGAGGACGACGCGCGGTCGGTGGCGCCAGCGGCGCCGGACTCACTTCACGAAGCGGACGGTCAACGGATAGCGGTAGCCCTCCCCGTTGGCCGCCTTGACGGCCGCAACGACGGGCAGGACCAGCCAGACCACGCCCAGCACGGCACCGGCGAGGCCGATCGGCAACAGCGCGATGCCCAGGGTGACCACGCCGAACACGATGCCCGACACGAACAGCACCACCGCGTACAGCGCGAACGAGAGGTTGAAGTTCAGCGACTCCTTGCCGTGATGGTCGACGAACGGGTGGTCGCGCTTGATCAGCCACGTCAGCAGCGGTCCCACGATCGGTAGACCGATGAAGGCCAGGTACGCCGACGCGTGGGCGCCGATGCCCCAGGCCCGGATGTCACTGGGCAGGCCGGACGGGTGGAGCGTCGGTTGCCCCCACGCAGCCCCGCCGCCGTAGCCGCCGCCGTAGCCGCCGCCATAGCCGCCGCCATAGCCGCCATAACCGCCGGAGCCACCTTCGGAGCCGCTGGAGCCGCCATGGCCACCCTCGTAGCCGCCGCCCGACGTGCCCGGGTCCGCACCACCGGGGGGCATCCCCCGACCGAGGTCACCCGACGACGGTTCCCAGGCCGCCGACCCGCCCGGCTGCTCCCAGGCCGTCGGATCGCCCGGTCGCCCGCCGGACGCCCGGTCGCCGGGCTGCCGCCACGCCTCGTGCCCGCTGGGCTGTCCGGAGGCGCCCGGCGTGCCGGGCACGTTCGTCCCGCACACGGGGCAGGTCGTCGCGGTCGTCTCGAGGCTCGCGCCGCAGTGCTGGCAGGTCACCGTCGTTCCTTCGTTCGGCGGCCGCTCGGGAGGTGGTGGCCGTGGATCCGCTGCCTCCAGCGTCGTCGTCCGCCGTCGCGACGACCATCGGGGAGCACCCTTGCCCGGCCCTGAGACCGCCCCGGATCCTCAGGGGCCACCGCGACGGCAGGCCCCGGCAGCGGGCCGGATCGTCGGCATCGAGACGCTGACACACGGCTGGGGCGGTCCGTCGGACCGCCCCAGCCACGCTCGTCCCGTCGGGCCTAGGTGCCCGAGCAGGGGGAGCTGTAGTCGTACTCGTCCGCCGTCGGACCCGTCACGCCGGTCGCGATCGTGCGCAGGCGCAGCGGCTCGTCGGCGTCGGGCTGGCCGAAGACGGCCGTGCGCACGGCCGACTCGTTGGCGTCACCGGTCAGCGTGCGCTCGGGCAGCGCACCCTCGTAGTCGATGGTCAACCCGTCGATGGCGTTGCGCACCCCTTCGCGGGTCAGGTCGCCGTTGGCCGCCGCCTGCTCGAGCAGCGACTTCATGGGGTAGGACCAGACCCAACCGAAGGTCCAGCCGTCGTTGGTCGGCAGGTTGCCCTCGCCCAGGTGCTCCTGCATGGCCTGGTGCGCCTCGGAGTCCCCGGTGAAGGGCTCCCACGGACCGACGTGCGTGAAGACCGCCTCGAGCGCGGGCGCGGCCGGGGAGTCCATCAGTGCCGGGTTCCAGGTCGGCACGGAGCCGATGAAGCGCCCTTCGAAGCCGTTGGCCATCGCCCCACCGACGAGCTCGGCGGTCTCCGCCGGACCGACCGCGACGATGACGCGGTCCGCGCCACTGCCCACGACCTGGCCGATGGCGGCGTCCTGCGAGCCGACCACCGCGTTGGGGGCGGTCTCGACGAAGCCGAGGTACTCGACGTCGTTGGCCTCGGCCCAGGCCTCGGCACCGGCCGCCGCGTCACCGCCGTAGTCGCCGGGGTACCCGACCGCCATCACGCTCGTGATCTCGCCCTCGTTCTCGTCGGACCAGTCGAGCGCGATCTGGGACTCGATGCAGTACGAGTACCCGGAGTTGAGGATCAGGCCGTAGTCGGCGGACTCGTGGTCCCAGCCCGACCACCAGGACGCCGGGACGCCGACCACGTTGTCCTCGTCCATGTCGGGCAGGATCGCCTCGGTCGGCGGCGTGCCCAGCGTCTGCGCGAGCGCGAGCACGTCGGGCTCGATCTCGCGGTAGAGCTGGGACTGGGTCTGGGGGTTGTACTCGTTGTCGCGGGTGTACTCGGTGACGTTGACGTCGTAGCCGCCGATGCCGCCCTGCTCGTTGACGCGCTGCCAGAACGCCTCCTGGCCCTCGACGATCTGCACGCCCAGCGCCGCGAACGGGCCGACGGTCAGGTCCGAGAGCGTGCCGAGGTAGATGCAGCCGTTGTCCGGGTTGACCTCCTCCGGACAGGGCTCGTCGGTGACGCCGATGTCGGTCTGGATCTCCCCACCGGCGGCGTCGTCGCCCTCACCGGCCGCCGGCGCGTCGTCCTCGCCGGCCGGAGCGGCGCCCTCGTCCCCTCCGCCACATGCCGTCGCCACCAGCGCGACCACACCCAGTGCGGCCACCGTGCGCCGCAGTCGCCTTGTCTCCCGCATCCCTTCGTCCTCTCTGTCGTCTGAAGGGTCTCCCGACGTCCGACCCGAGCGGGGCGGACGAGAACTGCCGTCGTGCCGACCCGGTTCCCGGCCGGGCCGTGCGACGCCTGCCTCCCCTTCCGTCCACCGGTACGGCGGCGGGAGGAGTACTACATGGGTCGTAGATCATCGAGCGTAGACGTCGGCGCGCCCGACCGGGCCGGGTTCTCCGCGTCGCCGGCGCGAGATCGCGTCTCAGTACGAGAAGGGCCAGGCCTTCCAGTAGTTGCGGACCCGCAGCCACAGGCCGTACAGCCCCCGCGGCTCGAGGACGATGAAGGCCACGATCAGCGCGCCGAACAGCAGCCCCTCGAACTGGAACACGGTCAGCAGCCCGTCTCCGGTCGATCCGCGGCTGATGCCCGGGACGTAGTGGGCGTAGGTCTGCACCAGGCGTGGCAGGAGCACCACGAACGCCGCTCCGGCCAGCGAGCCGCTGATGGTCGCCACGCCGCCGATCAGGATCATCGCGAGGAAGTCGACCGAGAGCAGCAGGTCGAAGCTGGCGGGTTCGATCACGCCGTAGGTGATCGCGAGCAGACCGCCGCAGACACCGGCGTAGAACGAGGAGATGGTGAACGCGAGCACCTTGGTCCGCGTCAGCGGCACGCCCATGACCTCGGCCGCGATGTCGCGGTCACGGACGGCGGCGAAGGCGCGCCCGGCCTTCGAGCGGGCCAGGTTGCGGGCCAGCACCGCCGCGACCAACAGCAGCACGAAGCACAGCAGGTAGAACAGGTCGGCGCCCTCGAAGGTGACGCCGAAGAACTCCTGTCGCCGGCTGAGGTCCAGCCCCCCGACGATCGGGGCGGCGGCGCGACGTCCCACGCCGGGCCCACCGGTGAAGGTGCGGGCCTCCTTGAAGACGTGGTCGCCGATGAACACCAGGCCGAGGGTCAGGATCGCGAGGTAGAGCCCGCGCACCCGGGCCGCGATCGGCGCGACCAGGAAGCCGACGACGGCCGGCACGAGCCCGGCCAGCGGCAGCCAGACCCACAGCTCGAGGCCCAGGCCCCGCAACGATCCGGTCGGTTCGTTGCCGACGAACGCCGCGGTGTAGGCCCCGAGTCCGACGAAGAACGCGTGCCCGAGCGACACCTGGCCGGCGTAGCCGGTGACGAGGTTGAGCCCGATCGCCCCGATGCCGAAGATGAACACGGTGGTGAGCAGGCTGGTCAGGTCCCGGCCGAGGAAGAACGGAGCCGCGAGCAGGCCGACGACCAGCAACGCCGTCCAGGCCCGCTTGGCCGGCGTGTTGAGCATCGCCTGGTCGGTCGCGTAGTCGGTGTAGAGCTCGGGTCGCCCCCGCAGGGTCACGGCCCGCCGGTTGCCGATCGGTGACGTGCGACGCTCGGTCATGCCCGCTCCTGTCCGACCGCGACGGCGGCCGTGCCCCCGCCACGCGTGCCGCGCCGGTGTCCGCGGTGGTCGCTGCTCATACGCGCTGGACCTCCGGGGTGCCGAACAGGCCGTAGGGCCGCACCATCAGCACCAGGATCATGATCACGTAGGGCACGACCACGTCGACGTTGGCACCCACGTAGCCGGTCAGCGCCGCCGAGTTCGCCCGCGTGAAGGCCTCCGCCACGCCGATGACCAGCCCGCCGATGTAGGCCCCCTTGAGCGAGTCCAGGCCGCCGAGGATGATCACCGGCAGGGCCTTGAGCGCGACGAACGCCGTGGTGTTGTCCACGCCCTGCCCACCGCTGCCCACCATCATCCCGGCCAACCCGGCCAGGCCACCGGCCATCGCCCACGACAGTCCGAACATGCGGCCGACGTTCACGCCCTGCGCCAGGGCCACCTCCTGGTCCAGCGAGGTGGCGCGCATCGCCAGCCCCACCCGCGAGCGGGCGAGGAACAGTCCGACCCCGGCGAACGCCCCGGCGGTCAGGGCGATGCGCCAGCCGTCGGCGACCCGCATGCGCACCCCGCCGGCCAGCACGGCCGTGTCCAGCCCCCACGGGTCACCGACGGTGAGCACGTTGGAGCCGATGAGTCGGTTGGCCACGATCGTGAGCACCAGGAAGACACCGACGGTGACCATCGCGGCGCTGAACGGCGGCTCGCCGACCATGGGCCGCAGCGCGATGCGCTCACAGGCGGCCCCGATCATGCCGACGACCAGGATCGAGCCGAGGATCGCGAGCGGGAACGGGATCTCGTAGGTGCGTACGAACAGGGCGGTGAAATAGGCACCGAGCACCATCAGCGCCGGTTGCGCGAAGTTCACCACGTCGGTCGCGCGGTAGATCACCACGAAACCGGCCGCCAGCAGCGCGTACACGCTGCCCTGGGCGACACCCCGTACGAGGATCGTCAGCAGGTCCTCCACTACGCGACCACCCCCTGTCCGCGTCCGGCGCCGGCGCCGGCACCCTCGGTCTGCTCGTCACCCGCCGGCGTGTGCACGTCGACGAGGTCGCCGCCGGCATGCTCGGTGCGGTTGGCGTACATGTCGTCGACGAGGTAGCCGAACATCTCGTGCAGCGAGGCGCGCTTGACCTTCTGCGTCGCCGTGAGCTCGCCGTCCTCGTGGTCGAGTTCCTTGGGGATCACGCGGAACTTGCGGATGTTCTCCACCCGCGCGAACTTGTCGTTGGTCTCCGCGACGACCCGCTGCACCAGCTCGAGGACCTCGCGCTTCTCCGACAGGTCCCGATAGGTGGTGTAGGGCAGCTTCCGGCGCTGCGCCCAGTCACCGACCGTGTCGAGCTCGATGCCGATCAGCGCGGTCAGGTACGGCCGCTTGTCGCCGATGACCACCGCCTCCTTGACGAACGGCGAGGTCTTGAGCGAGTTCTCGATTTCCGAGGGCGAGATGTTCTTGCCACCCGCGGTGATGATGATGTCCTTGATCCGGTCGACGATCTTGACGTGGCTGCCGTCGACCCACTCCCCGACGTCGCCGGTGTGCAGCCACCCGTCCTCGTCGATCGTCTCGGCGGTCTTGTCCGGCAGGTTCCAGTAGCCGGCGAACACGCCCGGGTGCCGGGTGAGGATCTCGCCCGTCTGCTCGTCGATGCGCAGTTCGATGCCGGGCTGCGGCTCGCCGACGGTGCCGAGCTTGACGCGTCCGGGCCGGTTGACCGTGCCGACCGCGGCGTTCTCGGTCATGCCGTAGATCTCGTAGATGATCACGCCGATGCCGAAGAAGAACTTCAGCACCTCCGGCGCGATCGGCGCGGCGCCCGACCCCGCGGAACGCACCTTGCGCAGTCCGAGTCGATCGCGCAGGGCACGGAACACGAACGGGTAGCCGAGCGCGTACAGCAGCCGGGTCCGGGGGGTGTGGCGGCCGTCGTTGCGCACCAGTTCGTCACCGATCTGGTTGGCGATGCGCATCCAGAACCCGAACACGGCCCGCTTGAGCGGTGAGGCGGCGTTCATCTTGATGTGGATGCCGGCGTGCAGCTTCTCCCAGATCCGGGGGACCGCGAAGAACAGCGTCGGCTGCACCTCCTTGAGGTTCGCGGTCACCGTCTCGATCGACTCGGCGAAGTGGACCGTGACCCCGGCCTCGGCGTTGACCCACTCGGTGGCGGCCCGCTCGGCGACGTGGCACAACGGCAGGTAGCTGAGGATGACGTCATCCGGGCTCGCCGGCGGGTTGTAGAACCCGCCACCGGACACCAGCGTCTCGATGGCGAACTCGACGTTGGCCACCGTCAGCATCGCGCCCTTGGGTGGTCCGGTCGTCCCGGAGGTGTAGATCAGGGTGACGACGTCGTCCTCGGTGGCCTCGGTGGCGCAGCGCTCGAGCAGGTCCGGATGCTGTTCGCGGTGGGCACGCCCCTGCTCGAAGAAGTCGTCCCACGCCAGCAGCTTGGGATGGTCGTACTCGCGCACGCCGCGGGGCTCGAGGTAGACGATGTGTTCGAGGTCGGGACACTGCGCCTCGACCTCGAGTGCCTTGTCGACCTGCTCCTGGTCCTCGGCGATCAGCACCCGACTGCCCGAGTCGCGCAGCAGGTAGGCGACCTCCGTGGCGGGATTGGTCGGGTACAGCCCCATCGTGATGGCCCGGATCGCGACCGCACCGACGTCGCCGTAGAGCCATTCGGGCCGGTTCTCGGAGTGGACGGCCACGCGGTCACCCGCCCGCACGCCCAGGGCGCACAGGGCGTGGGCGACGACGCTGACGTGCTCCCAGTAGTCGGCCCAGGTGATGTCCTGCCAGATGCCGTAGCGCTTCTCGCGCATGCAGACCCGCTGCGGGTCGCGTTCGGCATGCTCACGGACGCGGGCCGGGACGGTCCGGATCCCGCGGGGGCCGCTGGCCCGGGACGCGGTCTGTTCCAGGGTCGCGCTCATCGTCCGGCCTCCTCGGTCGTCACGGCGGCTGCGGTGGCCGCCTCCGTCTGCAGGTCGGGACCGTCGTCGCCCTCGCCGAGGTAGGCCCGGATCACCTCGGGATCGTTGGACACCACGTCGGGGGTGCCGAGTGCGATCGGCTTGCCGAAGTCGACGACCAGGATGCGGTCGGCGAGGTCCATGACCAGGCCCATGTCGTGCTCGACCATGATCATGGCCAGTTCGAGCTCGGTGCGGATGTCGAGGATGAACCGCGCCATGTCCTCGGTCTCCTCGACGTTCATGCCGGCGACCGGCTCGTCGAGCAGCAGCAGCTTCGGTTCCATCGCCAGCGCGCGTCCGAGTTCGACCCGCTTCTTGACGCCGTAGGGCAACATCCCCACCGGCAGCTTGCGGAACGCCTCGATCTCGAGGAAGTCGATGATGTCCTCGACGATGCGCCGGTTGTCGAGCTCGGCGCGCTTGGCCCGCCCCACCCACAGCATGCCGGCCAGCATCCCGTACCCGACGTGCTGGTGGCGGCCGAGCATGAGGTTGTCGAGCACCGTGAGGTTGTCGAAGAGCTCGATGTTCTGGAACATCCGGGCGACACCGCGGTCGGCGACGACGTCGGGCTTGAGCCCGAGCAGGTCCTCACCGAGGAAGCGCACCCGCCCCTCCTGCGGCCGGTAGACGCCGGAGAGACAGTTGAAGATCGACGTCTTGCCCGCCCCGTTGGGGCCGATGACCGCGAACAACTCGCCGCGCTGCACGTCGAAGCTGACCCCCCCGACGGCCGTCGTGCCACCGAAGCGCAGGACGAGGTCGTCCACCTGGAGGACCGGTTGCCCCGCGGGAACGTCCACCGAGGTCCCCGTGAGGGCCTCCGACAGCGGTCGGATCTGTGCCACGCGTCGCTCTCCCGTCGCTGGGCCTGGCTGTGGACGTCGCCGTCAGGACAACCAGCGCTTCCGTCGCTTGTAGTGCTTGACGTCCCGGAAGGAGGTCGCCTCCTCGCCGCCGTGGCGGCCGAGATAGAACTCGCGTACGTCCTCGTCCTCGCGCAGCACGGCCGCCGGCTTGTCCATCACGACCTTGCCGGTCTCCATGATGTAGCCGTGACTGGCGATCGACAGGGCCATGTTGGCGTTCTGCTCGACGAGCAGGACCGACGTTCCCTGACGGTTGATGTCCACGATGAGGTCACGGATCTGCTGCACGATCAACGGTGCGAGCCCCAGGGACGGTTCGTCGAGCAGCAGCAGCTTCGGGTCCGCCATGAGCGCACGACCGATGACCAGCATCTGCTGCTCGCCGCCCGAGAGGTAGCCGGCCATCTGCCGGCGACGCTCCGCGAGCCGCGGGAACAGGGTGAAGACCCGGTCCAGGCCCGCGTTCACCGAGCCGCGGTCGGCCGTGTGGGCGCCGATGCGCAGGTTCTCCTCGACCGTGAACTCGGCGAACGCGCGGCGGCCCTCCATGACCTGCCCGATGCCGGCGGCCACCGTGCTCGGCGCGTCGAGCCGGTGGATCGCCTCACCGTCGAAGGTGATGGAGCCCTTGGTCACCTCGCCCCGGTGGATGTCGAGCAGCCCCGTGATCGCCCGCAGCACCGTGGTCTTGCCGGCGCCGTTGGCCCCGAGCAGCGCCACGATCGATCCCTTCGGGACATCGATGCTCACGCCCTTGAGCACGAGGATGACGTCCTCGTAGACCACCTCGAGATTCTGCACGGTCAGCACGAGCTCTCCCAGCGTGTGCGACCACTCGACGACGAGCACCGCGGCCTCCCAGCCACGGCCCGGTTCCGTACGGATCCGGCCCGTCGTTTCGTGGTTCCCACGAAACACTCCCGGTGCGGATTGGTACCGGGCGGCGACTCGGGTGTCAACGACTTCGCGCGTTCGGGCGAATCCGGGATGGACGCACCAACGGGGCAACTCGTAGGATCACCGACCACGGGTTGGGAGACCTCGTGCTATTCACGAGGCGTGTCGGGCGGGAGCACACGATGAGCCAGCAGACCGGCCGACCGCCGACGGGGACCGACGCGGAGGCGCCGCGCTCGCGGACGGACGAGGACGCCGCGTTGCCGACCGGGGACCTGCTGCCGGCCGACCTGCGCGTGCCGCCGGCCGCGGCGTCGTCACGGCGCGCGATTCCCGACGGCTGGGAGGGCATCGCCCAACTGGCGGCCAGCGTCGAGCGCCGGCTCGACACGCTCGCCGACCGGGTCACCGACGACATCCAGGCCGAGATCCCGACCTACCGCCGTGGGCTGGTCCCCACCAGCGACCTGCGCCACTCCGTGCTGCGCAACATCCAGAACACCCTGGCCGGCCTGGCGGAACACCGGGCCCCGCGTGACGACGAGCTGGCCGTGCGCGGCGAGCTCGGGTCGCGCCGGGCGCTCCAGGGCATGCCCGTCGACGCGGTCATCAAGGCGTACCACATCGGCTATCGCGAACTGTGGCTGGCGCTGGTCGACGCCGTGCCTGCCGACCAGCCGGAGACGGCGACGCAGCTGCTCACCGCCGCGACCCTGGTGTGGCAGTGGGTCCACGAGGTCACCGACGCGCTCGCCGAGTCGCACGCGTCCACGGTCCGCTCGCTGGAGGCCCGCACGGTCGGTGCCCGACAACGCCTGGTCGAACTGCTCGTCGGCGGGGATCTCGACAGCGACGAGGTGCCGCGGTTGGCCGCCTCCCTCGGCTTCGACCCCGCCGGCGGGTTCCTGGTGTCGGTGCTCCGGGTGGACGACGTCGACCTCGACGTCGTCGACCTGCAGCACGCGCTGGACGACGGTGCCGGCCGCCATGCGGTGGTCGCCCGCGGCACCCAGCTCGTCTGCCTGTCGCAGGACGCGGAGCAGTCGGCGGTCGCGGCCGCTGCCCGCTCCACCTACCCGTCCGCAGCCGTCGCGCTGGGCGCCACGCGCCGCGGGCTGCGGGGCGCCCGCGCCTCGCTCACGGACGCCGAGCTGACCCTCGCCGTCACGGCGGCGTCGAGCACCGGCCGGTTCGAGGACGCCTGGCTGTGGGCGACGCTGACCGGCGCCCGCGAGCGCCTGGAGCCGCTGCTGGCCGACGGTGCCGGGGCCGCTCAGCGGCACCCGCACCTGGCCGAGGCCGTGCGGGCGTTCGCCGACGCCGGCTTCAGCGTGAGCCAGGCCGGCCGCTTGCTGTCCCTGCATGCCAACACCGTCGCCTACCGGCTCGACCGCTGGGCCGAGCTGACCGGGTGGGACCCGCGCACGTTCGCCGGACTCAGCCGCTCGTTGGCCGCCCTGCGCGTGCCCCGATCCTGACCTGCGTCGGCGCCGCTCGCGACGCACGGCGCCGCCGTCAGCGACACCCGCTGTGCGACGTGGCGCCGGGCGAGGGCGGGTCCCCCACCTGCGACGGGGTCACGAGCGTGGGGGTGGCGGCGGTCCCGAGGCCCCCGGGGAGCCGGGATGCCGGCCACCGGTGCCCGGGAAGCGCAGGGGGTCGAGGGCGTCGGAGCCGCCCCGTGGGCCCGACGACGGTGGTGGCGCGGACGGACCCGGCGACTGCGGCGGTGGCGGCAGCGGGTCGTCGAGGCGCACCGTGCCGGCGTTGAGCCGGGCGAGCCGCTCGATGCGCTCGCCGATCGACGGGTGCGTGGCGAAGCGCCGCGCCATCTTCGCGCCACGGTCCTTGCCCTTGGTGTCGTTGGGCTCCTCGAACCACAGGTGGGCGGTCGCGACCTCGAACTGCCGGATCTCGGTCCGGTCCGCGTCGAGACGCCGCAGCGCGTTGACCATCGACTGCGGGTCACGCAGCAGGTCCGCCGCGGTGGCGTCGGCGAGGTACTCGCGCTGCCGCGAGACGGCGAAGCGGATCAGTTGGGCCGCGATCGGCGCGAGCACGACGGCGAGCAGCCCGAGGACCAGGAAGACCACCTGGGCGGCGCCGGCACTGTTGCCGCCGCGGTTGCCGCCACGCCCGCCGCGGCCACCGAACCACATCGCCCGGACCAGCACGTCGGCCAGCAGGGCGACCAGACCGGCGGTGGCGACCGCGACCGTGACCGCGCGGATGTCGTCGTTGACGATGTGCGCGACCTCGTGGGCCAACACGGCCCGCAACTCGTAGCGGGGCAGGCGCTCGACCAGGCCGGTGGTGACCGCGACGTGGCTGTCCTCGAGGCGCAGACCGGTCGCGAACGCGTTGGGGGCCGGGTCGTCGACCACGTACAGCTTGGGTCGCGTGTTCGCGATCCCCGCCGACACGCACACCTCGTCGAACACGTTGTGCAGTTGCGGGTACTGCTCGCGCGGCGCGGGCCGCGCCTTCGCGGCCCGCAGGGCGATGGCCGGCCCCCCGCGGTAGGCGAGGTAGGTCCCGCCGACCCCGAGCAGGGCGCCGCCGGCGGTGATGGGCACAGCCGTCACCGGGTCCAGGGCCGCCTGCGGCGCGAACCAGCCGACCAGGATCCAGACCAGCACCAGGGCGAGGAACACGGTTGCGCCGAGCAGCAACCGGGTCGCCCGCCGGTTGGCACGCTGCAGCTCGTCGTAGACGGCGGGCTCGGGTCGTCGTGCGCCGTCCCGGTCAGGGCCTCCGCCGTCGGCCACTACTCGAACGAGACGTCGGGCACCGCGCGGACCTCGACGGTCTCGACCTCGAAGTACTCGCGTCCCTCGAAGTTGAACATGCCGGCGATCAGCGAGGTCGGGAACACCTGCCGGGTCTCGTCGTAGGTCCGCACGCTGGCGTTGTAGTGACCGCGCGCGCCGGCGACCAGGTTCTCGGTGTGCGCGAGCTCCTCCTGCAGCTGCCGGAAGTTCGCGTCGGCACGCAACTGGGGGTAGTTCTCGCTGATGGCCAGCAGGCGGCCCAGCGCCTGCGTCAGCTCGTTCTCCGCCTCGGCGAGCTCACCCGGCTGCGCGACCTGCAGCGCGCGGGACCGCGCGGCGGTGACCTCCTCGAAGGTCTCCCGCTCGTGAGCGGCGTAGCCCTTGACCGTCTCCACCAGGTTGGGGATCAGGTCGTGTCGCCGCTGCAGCTGCGTGTCGATCTGGGCCCAGGCCTCGTCGACCCGCACCCGGGCGCGCACCAACCGGTTGTACATGGCGACCACGGCGACGACCAGCACCACCACGACGGCCAGGACGATCAGCCACTCCATGTCCGTGTCTTCCCGTAGTTGTGAGGGCGCAGCCTGCCTCGGGTGCCCATACGGCGGCGCTGCGCGCACGCGCGGTCAACCTACCGCAGGGCCGGCCGACCATGCCGGGTGTCGGCCGCGCGATGCGGCCGATCCCCGGGGCCGCGACCGACGCCGACGACGAGACCTCGGTTACCCGACAGCACGCCCCATCCCCGCTCCCCAGTGTCAGGCCGCCCGTGTCGTTCCCCATGTCGTCCGCCCCCGCTCCCACCGGCTCGCGCCGGCGCTCCGCCGCCGCGTTGGCCGCCCTGCTCGCGCTCGCCGTCGCCGTCGGCGCGCTGGTCGCCCCGGCCACGGCGCAGGCCTCGACGCACACCCCGGTCCTGCAACCCGATCGGGTCAGTGCCGCGGGTATCGCCGCCTGGTTCCAGGCCAGTGCACCGGCCGGCTACCGGGCGACGGTGTCCCCCGAGCTCCTCGCGCAGTACTTCGTCGAGGAGGGCCGCGCCGAAGGGGTCGCCGGCGACCTCGCGTTCGCCCAGTCGGTGCTCGAGACCGGCTGGTTCCGTTGGCCCTCGCACGGCCAGGTCCACGCCACCTACAACAACTTCTCCGGCATCGGCGCCTGCGACGGGGGCACCTGCACCGTCGCGCAGTTCCGCGACGCCCGGATCGGGGTCCGGGCGCAGATCCAGCACCTGCGGGCCTACGCGGACCCGACCGTGACGATCGCCCGTCTCGCCCACCCGCTGGAGAGTCCCCGCTTCCATCTCGTCACCCCCAAGGGCAGGGCCAGCACCTGGGAGCAGATGGGCAGCGGCAACTGGGCCACCGACCCGCTCTACGCGAGCAAGATCCTCTCGATCCACCGGTCGATGCTCGCCCACGCCGAGGTCAACGGCGGGTTGAGCCGTCCGCGGTTCGCCGACGTCGGCAGCGGTCACGCGCACGGCCCCGCGATCGAGAACCTCGTCCGGCGGAGCGTCGTGCAGGGCTGCACCTCCACGCACTTCTGCCCCGAGGCGCCGGTGACGCGTGGGCAGCTGGCCACGATCCTGGCCCGGTCGCTCGACCTGCCGGCGGCGCCGCATCCGTTCCGCGACGCCGGCGCGACGCACGGTGCCAACATCGGTGCGCTGTACGCCGCCGGCATCACGTCCGGCTGCGGCCCGGACCGGTTCTGCCCGGACCAACCCGTCACCCGCGCCCAACTTGCCACGATGCTGCAGCGGGCGCTGGGCCTGCCAGACGCGGAGCCGACCTTCACCGACGTCCGGGGCACCCGTCACCGGCTCGCGATCGGCGCCGTCGCCCAGGCCGGTATCACCACCGGCTACGACGACAACACCTTCCGCCCCGACCAGCCCGTGAACCGCGCCCAGGCCGCCACCTTCGTCACCCGCGCCCTGCCCTGACCGACGACACCGTCGGACCTCGGGTCACTCCCACTCGATGGTGCCGGGCGGCTTGGAGGTGATGTCGAGCACGACCCGGTTGACCTCCCGCACCTCGTTGGTGATGCGGGTGGAGATGCGGGCGAGCACGTCGTCGGGTACCCGGGCCCAGTCGGCGGTCATGGCGTCCTCGCTGGCGACCGGTCGCAGCACCACCGGGTGACCGTAGGTGCGTCCGTCGCCCTGGACGCCGACGGAGTTGACGCCGGCGAGCAGCACGACCGGGCACTGCCAGATGTCGCGGTCGAGACCGGCGGCGGTCAGCTCCTGGCGGGCGATGGCGTCGGCGTGCCGCAGCAGCTCGAGCCGGTCGGCGGTCACCTCGCCGACGATCCGGATCGCCAGGCCGGGGCCGGGGAACGGCTGTCGCCACACGATCGACTCGGGCAGACCGAGTTGGAGCCCGACGCGCCGGACCTCGTCCTTGAACAGGGAGCGCAACGGCTCGACGAGGTCGAACTGCAGGTCGTCGGGCAGGCCGCCGACGTTGTGGTGGCTCTTGATGTTGGCCGTGCCGGCACCGCCGCCGGACTCGACCACGTCCGGGTAGAGCGTGCCCTGCACCAGGAAGCGGACCTCCTCGCCGTGTTCGCCGGCGTCGGCGACGACCTCGCGCGCGGCCTGCTCGAACACCCGGATGAACTCGCGCCCGATCACCTTGCGCTTGTCCTCGGGGTCGGTGACGTCGGCGAGCGCGTCGAGGAAGCGATCGGCGACCTCGACCACCTTGAGCGAGACGCCGGTGGCGGCGACGAAGTCGCGCTCGACCTGCTCGGCCTCCCCCTTGCGCAGCAGCCCGTGGTCGACGAACACGCAGGTGAGCTGGTCACCCACCGCCTGCTGGACGAGGGCGGCCGCGACGGCGGAGTCGACGCCGCCGGACAGGCCGCACACGACACGGGCGTCCCCGACCTGCGCCCGGATGCTGGCCACCTGCTCGTCGATGACGTTGCCCATGGTCCAGGTCGGCTGGCACCCGGCGATCTCGTAGAGGAAGTGCTCGAGGACGGCCTGCCCGTGCTCGGAGTGCAGCACCTCGGGGTGGAACTGCACCCCGGCGAGACGACGTCGGGTGTCCTCGAACGCCGCGACGGGCGTGTCGGCGGTCCGGGCCACGACGTCGAACCCTGGCGGGGCACCGGTGACCGCGTCCCCGTGCGACATCCACACCGACTGCTCGCGCGGCAGCCCGTGGAACAGCGTCGAGTCGGCCGCGACCACCTCGAGCGGGGTCCCACCGAACTCGGCCTGACCGGTCCGTTCGACCCGCCCACCGAGCGCGGAGGCCATGGCCTGGAAGCCGTAACAGATGCCGAAGGCCGGCACGCCGGCCTCGAACAGGGCGGGGTCGACGGCGGGGGCACCTTCGGCGTACACCGACGACGGGCCGCCGGAGAGCAGGATCGCCGCTGGCTCCCGGGCCAGGATCTCCTCGACCGGTGTGGTGTGCGGGACCAGTTCGGAGTACACGCGTGCTTCGCGCACACGGCGGGCGATCAGCTGGGCGTACTGGGCCCCGAAGTCGACGACGACGACGGTGTTGCGGTCCGAAGTGGTCACGGCAGCTCCTGGCGGACGGCCGGGGCGGGGAACGGTCGAGACGGAGGACCGACTCCGCGACCTGCGGCCGGGATGGCGCGCAGGCTATCCGCCGGTGGAGCCGGCTCCCGGCTCGCGACCGGCCCTCGCGGGACGGTTCGTCGCCGGCGCTCCGAGGCCGAGCAGCACCGCCAGCAGGACCTCGTGACCGAGCCGGCCGGACAGAATCTCGATCTGGGCGTGGACCAGCAGGCCCGCGCCGGCGAGCAGCACCAGGTCCCGCCGCCCGGAGCGGGGAGCACGGAGCCCGCGGACCGCGAGCGTGAGCGCCGCGACCACCGTGGCCACCGCCAGTGGCACGCCGCCCTCGGCCAGGGCGTGCGCGACGGCCTGGTGGGCGTGGTCGTTGGGGCGCGGCAGGTCGCCGGCTGCGGACGCGAAGCGCCCCAGGCCGATGCCGAGCAGCGGGTGGTCGAGCCCGGTCTCGACCCCACGAACGGCGAGGTCGATGCGCCCCAGCACCGACGCGCCCAGTGGGCCGGCACCGGCCTGGGTCGCTGGTCCGGGTGGGGCGGTGCCGGCCGGGACCGAGGTGTCCAGCGTCAGGCTCGTGGCGACGAGACCGAGCACGACGATCGCCAGCGCGCCGGCGAGCCCGAGCGTCACCCGTCGACGACTGGCCGTGAACGCCGCGAGGACGACCATGCCGGCGAGCACGACCGCGACCCCGCGGGACAGCGTCGCCGCGGTCCCGAGTGCGACCAGGGCGCCGAGCAGCCACCACCGGGGGTGTCGGGTGGCGCCCAGCACCGCGCTCGCCACCAGCGGCACCAGCAGCAGTCCGGCGGCGGTGTTGTGGTCCCCGAGCGGGCTCGTGATCCGTCCCTTGAGCCGGTAGAAGCCGTGCTCGGCACCCACCGCCGCCGGCAGGGCGAGACCGAAGCGCACCAGCAGCCAGCCGGCGAGCACTCCGCCGGCGACGGCCAGGGCGATCAGCCACGGATCCAGCGGCGGTCCCGACACGTCGGCCCGTCGGCCGCCGCGCCGCAGGGCGAGCAGGAGCCCGAACGCGGCGAGGTAGGGCACGCCGGCGCGCGCGAGTCGATCGGCGTGGCCGGCGAAGGGCGCCACGCCGGCGAGCGCGGCCGTGCACTGGACGATCGCGACGCCGAGCGCTACCGCGTAGGCGACCACGGCCGGGTCCCGCCACGCCGTGGCCGCGCCCGGCTGGCGGTCGGGCGGCGGACCGCTGCCGACGGGTTCCACCGCGTCACCGGGCATCGTGGCCACCTGGCGGGTGGTGGAGCGGTCAGCGCCGCCCGGCGCGGACGGCGAGCTCGGCCTCGCGGAGGCGGGACAGCGACCGGTAGCCGGTGACGCCCATCGCGCGGCGCAGGCCGCCGACGAGGTTCAGGGTGCCGTCGGCCCGGTGCGCCGGTCCCTCGAGCACGGCCTGCATCGGACCGACCGGCTCGACGAGGTCGAAGCGGCTGCGGGGCAGGGTGTTGTGTGCGGCCGCCAGGCCCCAGTAGGCCCCGCGTCCGGGGGCTTCGTCGGCGGCGGCGAGCGCGCGACCGAGCATGACCGCATCGGCGCCGCAGGCGATCGCCTTGGCCAGGTCCCCGCCGGTGCGGATCCCACCGGCGGCGATCACGTGCACGTAGCGGCCGGACTCCTCCAGGTACCGGGTCCGGGCGGCGGCGACCTCCGCGATGGCGGTGGCCAGCGGCACGTGCACCCCGAGCGCGTCGGCGGTGGTCGAGGCCGACGAGCCGGTGCCGACCAGCACGCCGACGGCACCGGTACGCATCAGGTGCAGGGCCGACTTGGCGGAGGCGACGCCACCGGCCACGACGGGGATGTCGTAGCGCGCGGTGAACGACTTGAGGTCCAGCGGCTCGGTCCCGGGCTTGCCGACGTGCTGGGCGGTGACGGTGACGCCGTTGACCAGCAGCAGGTCCAGACCGGCTTCGAGCGCGGCGTGGTGGTAGCGCTCCACCTTCTGCGGGGTCAGGCTGCCGGCGGCGAGCTGACCGCCCGCCTTGAGCTGTTCGATGCGACGACCGATGAGCTCCTCGCGGACGGGCTCGTGGTAGAGCTGCTGGAGGCGCACGGTCGCCTCCGGGCCGGGCCGCAGCGACGCGATCTCGGCGAGCACCTCCTCGGGGTCCTCGTAGCGGGTCCAGAGCCCTTCGAGGGCGAGCACGCCGAGACCGCCGAGCTCCCCGAGCTGCCGGGCGGTGCCGGGCGAGACGACCGCGTCGAGCGGTGCACCGAGGACCGGCAGGGCGAAGCGGTAGGCGTCCAGCGACCAGCTGACGTCGACGAGTTCGACGTCGCGGGTACGTCGACTCGGGACGAGCGAGATGTCGTCGAGCTCGTAGCCGACGGACGCCTGACGGTTGCCGCCGATCGTGGTCGTGTGCACGGCTGATGGACCCCGGGTCGTGGACGAGCCCGGAGCCTACTGGCCGCCGCGTCGCCCGGTGTCGTGCGGGTGTGGGCGAGCGCGCCCGCCGGGGTCGGGGCCGGCGTACGCTGGGTGGCCATGCCCGAGACGGTCGGACCCGAAAGGCTCTCGGTGGCGGACGACGACTTCGACGACGAGCGCTTCGACGACGAGGGCTTCGAGGACGAAGGCCTCGACGACGACGCGGACGGTTTCTCCGACGAGCCCCTCGACGAGCACGAGACGGCGATGATCCGCCAGGACCTGCACGACCTGGCCGACTTCGAGGCCACGTTCCGTCCGGAGGGCTACCGCGGCGTGGCGGTGTGGTGCCACGACTGCGCGGAGGAGCACTACTACCCGTGGGACATGCTGCGGGAGAACCTGCAGCTGCTCCTCGACACCGGCGAGACGCCGGTGCACGAGCCGGCCTACGCGCCCGAGCCCGACCGCTACGTGCAGTGGGAGTACGCGCGGGGCTACGTCGACGCGCTGCGGGACGCCGGGGTGCAGGAGCGCCTCGACGTCGCCGCGTGCCACCGCTGTGGCTTCCCGTTGCCCGAGGCCCTCGGTCAGGGCAACTTCTGTCCGCGGTGCGGCAACCCGCTGCTGGCCGGCCGCCTGACGGTGGCCCTGCAGGAGGCGGGGCTGACCGGTGACGAGGTGCTGCAGGTACTCCGCCGCGCCGGCCTGCCCGGCTGACGCCCGGACGAGGTGCGTCCGCCCGCCGTCGGTGAGCGTTCCCCCACGCCGACGTCCGCTCGCCGACACCCGCGACGAGCAACCGGCGGCGACCACGGTCAGAGCCGTCGCGCGAGGACGACCCAGACGGTGCGCAGCAGGATCTCGATGTCGGCCACGGGGGACCAGTTGACGAGGTACTGCAGGTCGTAGCCGAGCTTGTACTCGGGATCGGTGTGGTACCGGCCGTGGATCTGCGCCAGTCCGGTCAGTCCCGGTGGCAGCGCATGGCGACGGGCGTAGCCGGGGATGACGGACTCGAACCGGGCCGTGAGCTCCGGGCGCTCCGGGCGGGGGCCGACCAACGACATCTCGCCGCGCAGCACGTTCCACAGCTGCGGCAGTTCGTCCATCCGGGTCGCCCGTACCCAGGCGCACGCCGGGATGACGCGTGGGTCGTCCTCGACGGCGAGACGGGCGCCGCCCTCGGCCTCGGCATCGGTGCGCATGGTCCGGAACTTCACCATCCGGAAGCGACGTCCACCGGCCCCGACCCGCTCCTGCCAGTACAGCAGCGGCCGGCCGGCGACGGCCAGCTGGTACAGCGCGATGATGCCGGTGAGCAGCAGCAGTGCCGGGGCACTGATCGCGAGGGTGGTGAGGTCGAACAGGCGTTTGAAGTGGCGTCGCGAGCGCGGCATCGTCTGCGGTCGCAGCAGCACGAAGGGCAGCCCGCCGACCTCGCGCAACCGCTCGAGTCCGAACATCGTCTCGCGCCCGGTGACGCGCAGCAGCATCGTCACGCCGGCGTCGTCGAGCTGCTGCACCGCACGCGGGTACAGCTCGTCGAGCCAACGGCTGGTGACCACCACCACGTCGGTCACGTCGCGGTGTCGCACGGCGGGCAGGATCCGGGCCGGGTCGGACACCTCGACCACGATCTGACTGCGCCGGGGGTCGATGGTGACGTGCCGGCGGGCGATCTCGAGGTCGGCCTCCGTGCCCGCGAGCAGGATCTTCGGCGGCCCCTCACGGCGGGTGCGCACGAGCGAGACGATCCAGCGGTTGGCCGCCACGGCCACCGCCCCGGCCACCAGCAGGAAGAGCAGGTTCGGGGTGGGGATGGGCAGCACGACACGGGCGCGGCTGACGAGTCCGAGCTGCTGGGCGAAACCGGTCACGACCAGGTTGAGCAGGACGAACAGTCCTGCGGCGGCCAGCGTCTGACGCACCGCGCGTGGCAGGGTCGGCGGAGCCCCGAGGCGGGGCTCGCGTTCGTAGAGCCCGCCGAAGTAGAGACAGGCCAGGAACACGGCCAGGAGCACGCCGAACGACAGCAGGTAGTGGGGCACCGAGTACGTCTGCCACGGGCGCCCCTCGAAGGTGAAGCGCACGAGCATGGCCCCCACCATCAGGGCGTAGAGGGCCACGGCGTCGAGGAGCATCGACAGGCGGAACCCGCGGGCGTTGAGCCGGGCGAGCAGCCGCGGGTCGTCGTGCACCTCCGCCCGCGCGGGCTCACCACGCGGGGCGACCGGTCGGGTGTCGTCGGGCGCCGGCTCGGCGCGGTGCGCGGCACGGACGGACGACCCGGCGTCGGAGGTGGCGTCGGGGTGCGGCTCGTCGGGGGCGGAGGGACCGCCGGGCTCAGCGATCGGGGTCCCCCGCTCCGTCAGCGATCGACATGCGACATCCGTGGTGGCCCCAGCAGGAAGCCTATCCCCCACGACACGTGCATCGTCCCGAGTGCGACGACGACCTCGGGCAGCAGACGCAGGGCCGGCACGGCCGGTGCGGCCGCGACGACCAGTGCCGCGACGTAGGTCGCGACCGCCAGTCCGAACAGCGGCCAGAACGCGCTCAGCGCGGACAGCACGAAGGCGGTCCCCAGCCCGACGACCAGCAACGGCGCGGCGAGCTGGCGCGGCCCGAGCGAGTTCCGGTGCGTACGGGCGGTCAACCGTCGCCAGCGGCCGTACTGCAGGTACTGCGCGGCGAGACCGCGGACGGAGTCGCGTGGGGTGTAGTCGACGGCCAGCCGCGGGTCGAACCAGACCGTGTAGCCGGCCGCGGCGAGCCGGACGTTGAGCTCGGCGTCCTGGTTGCGCGTGAAGCGGGGGTCGTAACCGCCGACGGCGGTGAGCGCCGATCGCCGGAACACGCCGAGGTAGACCGTGTCGACCGGACCTTCCGCGCCGCCGACGCGGTAGGTGGCACCACCGGCGCCGGCCGGCGAGGCCATGGCGACGGCCACGGCACGCGCGAACCCCCGCTCGGCCACCGGGACCTGCTTCCCGCCGACGTTCGCGGCGCCGGTGCGCCGCAGGGTCTCGACCGCGCGGGCGACGTAGCCGGGAGGCAGCACGGCGTGGGCGTCGAGGCGGACGACCACCTCACCGTTGCTGGCGTCGATGGCCGCGTTGAGCGCGTCGGGTGTGCGGCCCGAGGGGTTGTCGACCACCCGGACGCGCGGGTCACCGTCGGCCGCCACCGTCACGGCGCGTGCGGTGTCGGGGTCACCGGCGGCGACCACCACCTCGTCGACGAGGTCCTGCGCGAGGGCCGAGCGCACCGCGCGTCCGACGGCGGCCTGCGCGTGCAGGGCGGGCACGACCACCGACACGCCTGCGCCGGCGGGCAGGGGGTCGAGGACACCGTCGGAGGCGCTCACGCGGCGGCTCCGTCCCGGGCCCAGTCCGTGAGCTGGGCGACGAACCGGGGCGCCGCCGCGTCCCAGCTGTGGTGGGCGACGACGAAGGCCCGTCCCGCCGCGCCCAGCGACGCACACCGCTCGCGGTCGGCGGCCAGGGCCAGCACCGCGTCGGCGGCCGCGTCGGCGTCGGCGAAGGGCACCACGACGCCGCCGCCGGCGGCCTCGACCAGCGCGGTCGCGGCGGGCAGCGGGGTCGTGACCACGGGGACGCCGAGGCTGAGGTACTCGACCACCTTCGTGGGCATCGAGACGCGGTAGTTGGGCACGTCGTGGAGCAGGCTGAGTCCGGCCACGGCGCCGTGCACCCGGGCGAGCGCGCGGTCGTTGGGCAGGTACCCCCGCCAGGTCAGCACGCCCCGCGCCTCGGCCTCGACGAGGACGGGCCGGACCTCGGCGTCGGCCGGACCGACCACCTCGAGGTGCGGGCCGTCCGCGGCGTGCAGGCGCTCCCCCAGGCCGACGAGCTCGAAGGCGCCACGGAACCGTGACACGCGTCCGACGTACACGACCCGCTCGGCGCTCCCGGCGGCCGGCAGCGCACCGCTGGGGGCCCACGGCAGGTTGGGCACGACCGGATGGGGACGCAGGAACCGTCGCTGGTAGGCGTCCTCGGCGAGCAGCAGGTGCAGCGCGCCCTCGGCCCACCGCTCCAGCGCTCGGGCGAGCACCGTCGCCGGCGGTCGCAGTGCCGCTGGCACCCACGGCCGGTCCGGCAGACTGCCCACGAGGTCCTCGTGCACGTCGAGCACGACCGGGGGCAGTCCGCCCAGGCGGCCCACGACCGCCGCGGCGAGCTCGGGATCGTGCAGCAGCACGAGGTCGACGCCGCCGGAACGGGCGACGCTGGCCAGCAGGCGGCGGGCCGCCAGCAGCGCGCCCAGCCGTCGGCGACCGACCGCGTGCGGCAGGTCGATGGTCCGCACCCCGGCGAGGACCTGTCCCGGGTCGGTGCCGGTGGCACGGAACGGCGCGGCGTAGGTCACCTCGACGCCCGCGGCCACCAACGACCGGATCTGTCGGTGGTGGACACGGGCGTCCAGCGGCGTGTGGACGGTCGTGACGACGAGGACGTGCACGCGCCTCATCCGTTCCGGCGCTCGGCTGCTAGAGCGCGACGACGTTGTCGGCCTCGATGCCCTTGCGGCGGTAGATGCCGCGCGTGTCGAACACCAGGTCCACCTGCGCGGCGACGGCCGCGTAGTCGACGTCGTCGTGGTCGGTGAGCACCACCGCGAGGTCCCAGTCGGACAGGTCGGCGTCGTTCTCCAGCGCGTGGAAGCCGTGCCGGGCCAGCCGCTCGGTCGGGACGTGCACGTCGAGGACGCCGACCTCGGCACCCCGGCGCTCGAGCAGCCGCAGCACGTCCATCGACGGCGACTCGCGGTCGTCACCGATGTTCTTCTTGTAGGCGGCGCCGAGGCCGACGACGCGGCTCGACGACAGCGCCTTGCCGGTGTTGTTCAACAGTTCCGTGACGCGGTTGACGACGTAGTCGGGCATGTGGAGGTTGACGTCCTCGGCCAGGTCGATGAACCGCGTCGCCACACGCAGCTCGCGGGCGCGCCAGGCGAGGAACTGCGGGTCGAGCGGGATGCAGTGTCCGCCGACGCCCGGGCCGGGGTAGAACGGCTGGAAGCCGAACGGCTTGGTCGCCGCCGCGTCCACGACCTCCCAGATGTCGATGTCGAACACGTTGGCCACCTGTGCCAACTCGTTGATCATCGCGATGTTGACGGCCCGGTAGGTGTTCTCCAGCAGCTTGGTCAGCTCCGCGGCGCGCGCGGAGGAGACCACGTGCACGTTGTCGACCAGGCGACGGTAGGCCGCGGCGGCCACCTCACCCGAGGTGTCGGTCACGCCACCGACGACCTTGGGGATCTGGTGGGTGTGCAGGACGTTGCCCGGGTCGACCCGCTCGGGCGAGAACGCGACGAACCCGTCCTCGTCGAGGGTCAGGCCCGCCTTCTCGATGGCCGGCAGCAGGTAGTCCTCGGTGGTGCCGGGGTAGGTCGTCGACTCGAGCGTCACCAGCTGTCCGGGACGGGCGACGCGTGCGACCGTCTCCGCCGCGGCCTCGATGAAGGACATGTCGGGCTGGCGGTTGCGACCCAGCGGCGAGGGCACCGCGATGAACAGGGTGTCGGCCTCGCGGAGGTCGGCCTCGGAGGCCGTGAACCGGGCCCCGCTGTCGAGCGCCTGGCGCAGCTCGTCGTCCGAGACGTCCTCGACGTAGCTCCCGCCGGCGTTGAGGGCATCGACCTTCGCCTGGGCGACGTCGAAACCGATGACGTCCAGGCCGCGGCTGGCGGCCGTGACGGCCAGCGGCAGCCCGACGTAGCCGAGGCCGATGACGCCGGCGGTCCACCGCTGGGACGCGAATTCGGAGGCGCGAGGATGCATGGAGGTCGCTTTCGCAGCGCGGAGGGAGCGCACCGTGCGCCGGGTGGTCGCCGTCGGCGGACCCACCGGCCGGGGGCGCGTGCAGCCGGCGAGGATAGTGCCCGCTCCCCGTGCACGGCCCGATGTCGAGCGTTCGGTGTGTCAGCTGCCGCCGTCGGGGTCGGTGCCGGGACGCGTCGTCCCGTCGAGCGCGACGGGATAGCCGAACATCGGCGGCAGCTCGCGGCGGACCCGCTCGGTCAGCTGCGCGAACTGTTCGGCGTCGAGGTAGTCGGCCGCGCCGCCGACCTCGCCGCGACGCATCTTGTACGACTCGGCGTCCGACGCGTCGCCGGGGCGCATGCGCTTGGCCGCGATCGCGCCGCTGGACTCCAGCTCGCGCATGCGGTCGAAGTCCCCGGCCGCGACCGCGTGGTCGAGTCCTTCGGGACTCGCCCGCAGCCCGAGGAAGTCGACCACCCGCGCGAGCTCCCCACGCGTGTCCCGGTGCAGGTCCTCGTAGCGGACGAGCAGGAACCGACGAGGGACCGAGCGTGCGGCCGCCCAGGTGCCGTAGAAGCGCAGGATGGTGTCGAACCCGCCGACCGGCGCGGCGATGAACTCCTCGAGCGTGCCGGTGAAGCGGGCGTCCCTGCGGCTCGCCTGGAAGTAGGACGAGACGACCACGTCGCGGGGGTCGCGCACGAGCAGGATCACGTCCTTGGAACGGAACCGGCGCTTGTCCGACCGGATCTCCTCGCGGCGCGAGCGGTGTGGCCGCCCCTCGTGGCGGACCGCCAACGTCGGCAGGTCGGACCGCGGGGCGGTGATCCCGTACAGGTCGGTGGGGTCGTCGGTGTCCACGCCGTGGTCGACCCGCAACAGCTCGCCCAGCATCAACCGCAGCCAGGTACGTCCCGACTTCGGATAGGACACCAGGTAGGTGTCGACGCTGCGGTGCCAGCGCCAGTCGGCCACGCGCGAGCGCAGCCCGGCCAGTGCAGGGGTCCTCGGCATCCCGGCTCCTTCGCCTCGCCTCGACGCGCCGAGGCTAGGGCAGCCTCGCACGTGCCACCCGGACGCCCCACCGACGTCGGGGGCGGGACCGTCCGGCAGCGCTCACCACCCGCCCGGTCGCGTTGACCCGCTCCGCCGCGTTCACCCGCCCAGGGCGCGGTAGATCTCGGCGTAACGACGACCGTTGGCGGCCCAGGTGCGCTCGGCCACGACGCGTCCGCGGGCGGCCCGACCGAAGCGGGCGCGCGTGCCGGGGTCGTCGAGGAGCGGTTCGACGACGTCGGCGAGGTCGACCGGGTCCTCGGCACGGAAGGTCCGGCCGGTCACGCCCTCCTCGACCATCTCGGCGAGCGCCGGGAGGTCGCTGACGACGACGCAGCGTTCGAGCGCCATGGCCTCGACCGGCTTGAGCGGGGTGACGTTGCGGCACACCCGCTCGTCGCGGCGGGGGACGACGAACACGTCGATGGCCTCGTAGAAGGCCTGGATCTCCTCGTGCGGCACGCGTCCGGTGAACGTGGCGCGCTCGCCGAGCCCGAGTTCGGCGGCCTCGTGCTCCCACCCCGCGCGGGCGGTGCCGTCACCGACGACGACCACGGCGACGTCACGGCCGCGGTCGAGCAGGTGGCGCACGCCCCGCAGCAGCACCTCGACCCCTTCGTAGGGCACCAGCGACGAGATGTAGCCGAGCAGCACGCGGCCCTCGGGCAGCCCGAGCCGGTCGCGCACCGGCCCACCCCGGCCCTGCGGCCGGAACACGTCGGTGTCGACGGCGTTGGGCACGACCGTGATGCGCCGCGCCTCGACCCCGCGGCGCACGAGGTCGGCCTTCATCGCCTCCCCGAGGGTGACGACGTGGTCGGCCTGGGCCGCGCACCATCCCTCGGTGGCCCGCATGCGTCGGTAGCGGTCGACCTGCTCCAGCCCTCGCACACCCGGGTGGCGCGACAGCCAGGTCTCCTCGAGGAAGCCGCGGACCTCGTAGACGACCGGGACGTCGAGGGCGCGGCCGAGGGCCAGCATGACCTGGGCGTTGTCGTACGGCGTGGTCGGGTGCAGCACCGCCGGGCGCAGGGCGGCCACGACCGGCCCGGTGCGTGCGACCGACCGCTCCACCCGTTCGGCGGTGCCGAACACCGTGTCGCCGCCGGGGTCGGGGACGTGCACGTAGGGGATGCCGTCGACGACGTCGCGCTCGCCGGCGTCGGCCAGCCCCTGGCGCCACGGGAAGCCGAGCTTGGTCACCATGACCGGGTCGATGCCCTGGTCGCGCTGGGCCAGGGCCACGCGGTGGGCCCGCAGCGTGTAGCCGGCCTGCACCTGCGGCAGGGCGTTGTTGAGCAGGTGCACGGCGCGTCCGGGTCGTGGCGCCTGGCGGGCGAGCCGACCGACGCTCGGCAACCAGCCGGGTTCGAGCGCACGCAGATCCTCGGCGACGCGGTGCAGGGTGCGCCGGGTGGTCGGTCGCGGGTCGGCGTCGAGGGCGGCGGTGAGCTCGTCGCGGGCCGCCTCCCAGTGGCCCGCCCGCCAGCGGATGCGCCCCCGCACCCGCTGGACGCGCGGTACGGCGGCCAGCGGCTCGACCAACGCCAGGGCGGGATGCGGCCGCTCCACCTCCGCGAGCCAGCCCGCGACCGTCAGCCGCCCGGTGGCCGACAGGCGCTCGCCGCGCCGGGTGGCGACGGCCACGGCGGCGTCGCGCTCGCCGGCGAGGTCGAGCGCCACCAGTTGCAGCAGCAGCGGCCAGCCGGCGTGGGGGGCGACCAGTGCGACGAGGCGTCCGACGGTGCGCAGCGGGACCACGAGCCGGCGACGCGCCGCGGTCGGCAGCATGCCGAGCACCCGCACCAGCACGTGCGCGGGCTCGTCGCGGACCCGGGTGACGACCAGGTTGGCCGCACCGACCGGGTCGGTGGTGGCACGTCGGGCCAGGGCACGCAGCAGGCGCGCGAGGGTCATGGATTCTCCTGTGCCGGACCCGACCGTGCGCGCCGGTGGGCACGCAGCGGCTACCGCGGTCGGGGACGGGGGCGGCGGTAGTCTGCCAGCCGCAGCCCTCCTCGAGACCCCGGACGTCCTTCCATGCCCCGTACCGTCGCCCACGTCGTCGGCGCCCGCCCGAACTTCATGAAGATGGCGCCGGTCTTCGACGCCCTGGCAGCGCTCGACCAGCCCCAGCTGCTGATCCACACCGGCCAGCACTACGACGAGAAGATGTCCGACGTCTTCTTCCGCGAGCTCGGCATCCCGGAGCCGGACGTCAACCTCGGCGTCGGCTCGGGGTCGCACGCGGCGCAGACGGCGGCCCTGCTGACCGGTCTCGAGGCGACCGTCCTCGAGCACCGACCGGCGGCGATGGTGGTCTACGGCGACGTCAACTCGACCATCGCGGCGACGTTGGTGTGTGCCAAGCTGTCGATCCCCGTCGTGCACGTCGAGGCGGGTCTGCGCTCGTTCGACATGACCATGCCCGAGGAGGTCAACCGCCGGGTCACCGACGTGCTGGCCGACCTGCTGCTGGTGACCTCGCCGGAGGCGTACGCGCACCTGGCCAACGAGGGCTGTGACGTCGAGCGGATCCGCCTGGTCGGCAACCCGATGATCGACACGCTGCTGCGCAACCGCGACCGCTTCGCCCCCGGTCCGGTCCGTGCGGCGGCCGGTCTGCCGGAGCGGGTCGCCGTCTCCACGCTGCACCGACCCGCCAACGTCGACGACCCCGTCGTCGCCAAGCAGATCGTGGACGCCCTCAAGCAGGTCGCCGAGACCATCGACGTGGCCATCCCCTTGCACCCGCGTGGACGCCAGCGACTCGCCGACCTGGGCCTGGTCTCGGGCGAGGGCATCCACGTCATCGACCCACTGGGCTACGTGGACTTCGTCTCGCTGGTGTCGGGCGCCGACCTGGTCATCACCGACTCCGGTGGTGTGCAGGAGGAGACCACCATCCTGGACGTCCCCTGCCTGACGGTGCGGCCCAACACCGAGCGCCCCATCACGATCACCCACGGCACCAACCGGCTGGTCACCCCCGAGCAGCTCGCTGACGCCGCCGCCGCGGTGCTGCAGGGCGAGGCGGTCTTCCCGACCGACCGACCGCCGTTCTGGGACGGTCACGCCGGTGAGCGGTGCGCCCGGGAGATCGTGGCGTTCCTCGACCGCCTCCGGTGACCGACGTGCGTGCGGTCGCCTCGCGGCCGTCGCGGGAGCGCCGGCGGCGTCGGACGGTGACCCCGCTGGGCCTGGTGACCCTCGCCGGCCTGCTCTTCGGCGTCCTCACCGTGGTCACCGTCGGACTGGACCGCGAGCTGCGCTGGGACGAGGTGACCTACCTGGCGCAGGTCACGCCCGGGCAGACCGACGTCTGGTTCGGCCCCCAGCGGGCCCGCGGCATGTCGCTGGTGGCGCTGCCCGTCGCGCTGCTCGGCGCGCCGCTCACGCTGCTGCGCCTGTGGCTGGTGCTGGTGTCCTCGGTGGCACTGGTGCTGGCCTTCCGCCCGTGGGCCCGGTTCGCGGGCTGGACGGGTGGTGCCGCGGCGGTGGTCGCCGCCGTCGGGTGGGTCCCGCAGTACTTCGCGGTCGAGCTCTACCCGAACCTGCTGGCCGGTCTCGCGGCGGTCGCGACGGCGGGACACCTGGTCGTGTGGTGTCGCGACCGCCGGCCACGCGACCTCGCCGCGACGGCCCTGGCCCTGGCCGTGGTCGCCTGGCTGCGGCCCGCCGAGAGCGTGTGGCTCGCGTTCGGGTTGACGCCGGTGCTGCTGGTCCTGGCCGGGCGTCGGTCCCTGCGCGGCCTGCTGGCACTGGCCGTCGGCGGGTTCGTGGGGTGGCTGCCGTGGCTCGTCGAGGCGATCGTCCGGTTCGGCGGGCCGTTCGCGCGGCTGGGCGCCGCCGCCGGCGAATCCGCCTCCGGCGCCGACCGCGACCAGCTGATCCAGTACCTCAACCTCGTCGAGGGACCGGTGCGGCAGGTGACGGCCGAGCCGGTGCTGACCTACCGGGCCCTGGCGCTGCTGGTCGGGCTCGCGCTGCTCGCGCTGCTCGGTGTCGTCCAACGGCTCGATCGCGAGCGGCGCGTCGCGGCGCTCGCCGGCCTGGTGACCGCGGCGGCCACGGCGACGCCGTACCTGGTGCTCAACGCCGGCGTCAACCTGCGCTACGTGCTGCCCGCGATGCTGCTGGCCACCCTGCCGGTCGGCGCCGGCGTGACGACCGTGGTCGCGGCGCTGCGGCGGTCACGGGCACGCGCCACGTCGGTGGTGGTGCTCGTCGTCGCCCTGGTCGTGGTCGGCTGGCAGGGCGTGCTCGCCCGGGTCAACAGCGAGCAGATCGCCCCGCTGCAGGCGCGGGCGCGCGGCCTCGGGGAGGCCCTGGCCGAGCAGGCCGACGGCGCCCCGTGCGCGTTCGTCTCCGAGACCCAGTGGCCCGAGATCCAGTGGCACTCCGGCTGCCTCGGCGAGGTCCTGCACCTCGACGCACCCCTGCTGCAGTGTCACGACGCGCGCCGCGACCTCGCGGCCCTGGCCGAGGACGGCCACCGGGTCTTCGCGCTGGCACGCGGGCGGCCGCCGGCCGGCGAGGGACTGGCCGGGTGGGACGTCCGGCCGGTCGAGGACGTCGAGGACGGCGGTTGGGGGCTCTACGAGCGCCCCGCCGACCTCGGCCCCACCGACCCACCGACGATCCCGGATCCGGCCGACAGTCCCACGCCGTGCCCGCCGAGCCGGGCTCCCGACGCCTCCGACGCCCGTCTGGAGCTGCGCTGGGACCGTCCCGCATGACCCGGCGGGACGGGCGTCAGCGCACGCCCAGGCGGACGGCCGCGCGTCCGGCCAGCGTCTTCGCCGGCGCCGGCAGACGGCCGACGAGCCGACGCACGCCGTCGGGCACCGTCGACACCGCCGCCGGGCGCGTGGGCAGCTCGGCGAGCAGGTCGACCCACCGGGCCGCCACGACCGGCAGGTCGTAGCGCGCGACGACGACGTCGCGTGCGGCCTGCCCCCGGGCGGCGAGCTCGCCGGCGGCGCGCAGGTCGAGGACGCGGCGGGCCGCCGCCGCGGTGTCGGCGACGACGTGCTCGGCGGGGAACAGTTCGTGCACGCCCTCCCGCTCCCACAGCAGCGGGAGCGTGCGGGAAGCCATGCCCTCGGCGGGCGCGAGATGGAACGACTCGACGTCCGACGGCGACAGGATCCAGCCCACGTGCCGGAACCACCCCGGGACGTCCGCGACCGGCCCGACGAACCGCACGGCGTGGCGCAGCCGGGGGGTGGCACGGATCCGCTCGAACTGCCGCTCGTAGTAGCGCTGCTCGGTCGGCCGTTGCCGCACCCAGGCGCTGTCCCACGGCAGCGCTCCCGCCACCTCGAGCCGGAACCGGTCGTCGGCCGCCCGCAGGCGTTCGAGCAGGTCCAGCGCCCGGTCGAGCCGCTTGCGCTCGGGCAGGGCACCGAGCAGACCGAGCACGTGCTCGGCGCCGGGGAGCTTGGGCCGGTCGAAGGCGTCGGCGTCGACCGCGTTGGGCAGGACGTGCAGTCGGTCGCGCCAGCCGATCTCCCGCACGGCCCGGTCGCGGGTGAAGCCCGAGACGAAGACGGTGGCGTCCACGGCCTCGGACCGGATGCGGTGCGGGAAGGGCGTGGCGAGTTCCTGCAGGTGCAGGCGCACCACCAGCCGCTGGTCGGGACGGCGACGCTCGCTGTACCAGACGGCGTTGCCCAGCGCCCACTCGCACAGCACGGTGTCGGCCCAGTCGAGGTGCCGTTGTGAGCGGGGCGGGTGGTGACGGGTGTGGCCGCGCCACGGGTCGACGCGTACCTGCGCCCCGGCCCGCTCGAGCGCGGGGATCAGCGGCGCGAGGAACTTCTGGTCGTGTCCGGCGACGGCGATGCGCCGTCCCCGCAGACGCGGTCTGCCACCGTCCGCCGTCGCCCGGATGCGTCGGGCCAGCGGCGGGGTGCCCAGCACCTGCGTCCGCCACGTGACGGCCGGGAACCGTCCGACGACCCGCGCGCGCTCGTCCTCGTCCCGACACAGGACGACCTCGACGTCCGCGGCGATCCTGCGCCACAGGCCGTCGTCGGCGGCCAGCAGCTGCGGGTCCGGGGCGACCCAGCGTCGTGCCGCCGACCGGCGGGCCAGGAGTTCGCGGACCGCCTCGGGCCCGCGGGCCAGGATCGCGTCGCCGGCGGTCGCGGCCCCCGTCGCGACGGTGAGCAGCCGTGCCGCGGAGGCCGGTGCGGTCCCGCCGTCGGAGGCCACCTCGAGCCCGGGGACCTCGCCGGTGGCGTCCGCGAGCAGCGTGCGCAGCCGCCCGCTGCGGGCGACGACCCGGACCTCGGCGCCCGCGGCGACCAGCGCCCGGGCGCTCGCCGCGGTCCACGCCGCCATCGCCCCGACGTCGGTGGTGGTGTCCAGGACGACGACCCTCATGCGGTGCCGCCCGGCGCAGCGGCCTCGACGGCGTACAGGCGGGCGCCCTCGTCGCGCAGCTCGGCGAGCAGCGGCGCGAGCACGGTCGGGTCCGAGGACCAGCCGATCCGGGCCACCAGCTCGCGGCGTACCAGGGCCGGACCGACCGCGACCGAGGTCACGTAGCGGTGGCTCGGCCCGCCGTCGACGGCCACACCGAGCACCTCGGCCCGGGTGTAGCGCCGCGCGGTCGCCAACCGTGCGACCAGCGCGGGATCCGGGGCGCCCTCGCCGACGAGCACCCATCCGGCGCCGGCCAGGTCCGCCAGCTCGCGGTAACGGGCCCGCTCGTCGGTGCCGGCGAGTGCGACCCGGTGCGCGGCGCCGGGGGCCGTCCCGGTGGCGTCGTCGGCCAGCAGCACCTCCTGCTCGCCCTCGTCGGTCGCGACGGGGACACCGGTCGCGACCGACGGGCGCAGCACGGCCATCCGCTCGTCACGGTGGGCGGCCACGTCGTAACCGCACCAGCGGCCGACCTGCGCGAGCCGGTGGGCGTAGGTGTGCGCCGACATCACGCGTTCGAGGCCAGCGAGGCTGCGTCGACGCCACCAGTCGTCGTCCTCGGCGAGACGTCGGATCGCGGCATGCGCCGCCTCCTCGTCGTCGACGACGTCGACGACGTCCCCGAGCATGGTCGACAACCCGAGGCTCGGCGTGGACACCACCGGGGTGCCGCACGCGAGCAGCTCGAACACCCGGCGCGAGAACATCGTCGGGGACGAGACCACCGAGTTGGTGTTGAGGAACAGCCGGTGACGGCGGTAGTGGCGCACCATCTCGTCGTAGGGCAGACCACCGACGACGTACGGATCGAAGCGCTCCGGGAAGCCCGTCGAGGGGTCACCGTCGCCGTGCGTGCGCGAGTAGATGACCAGGTCGAACGCCCGGGCCGCGTCCAGCAGCTGCTCGAGCGAGCGCTTGCGGGCCTCGTGGCGCTGCTTGTAGTACGTGCCGGCGAAGGCCGGCCGCGGGTCACGTACCCCCATCCCGCCGGTCGGATGGTGCAGGACCGGCTGGGCGGCGAAGGGCAGCGCCTCGACGATCTCGGCCGACTGCAGCTGCAGCCGCGTGTACTCCGGCACCCGCTCGGCATCGGTCGTCAGCACCACGTCGAACAGCGTCGACGCCCGCCGGAACCGGTCGAAGTGGATCGGGTCCTCCTTGTTCCAGAAGACCGTCGGGACGCCCCGGTCGCGACACCACGCGGTCAGCGCCGCCAGGTCCGGGTGCCCGATCGAGGCCACGTCGTCGTACTGACCGATGCGGTACTGCCAACTGCCGTCGTTGCCCTGCCACGCCGACTCCACGAACAGCAGGTGCGGTGGCCGCTGCTCGAGCTGGTCGCGCCAGCTCTCCGGGCTGAAGGTGACGAGGTCGACCTCGGGGGCCACGCACGCCCGCGTGAACGTGTCGAGGATGCCGGCGACGCGCAGGTCGGCGACCGCGACCGGCTCGACCGGATCGATGGCCCGCGGCCGCATGCCGGTCACCACCGGCAGCTCCTCGTCGACGGTCAGCTCGACGTGACGGTGCGTCGGCGGGGGCAGGCTCGGGCGGGCCGGCGGTCCGGTCAGCACCTGCCAGAGCCGCCACGGCAGCAGCAGCAGGGCCGAGCGGCTCGAACGTGCGGCGGCCAGCAGGGACCCGAGCCGTTGCCAGCGTCGTGCCCGCAGCGCCGCGAGCTTGTGGCGGGCCTCGTCGCGCTCGTAGGCCATCGTGGACAACTGCTGCTCGGCCTCGTCGACCAGCTCCTGCAGTTGCTGCTCGAGTCGTCCCCGGTCCCGGGCGGCCACGCTGCGACCCCGGATGGCCGGCTGGAGCCCCTCGAGACGCTCGCGCATCCCGCGCAGTTCCTCCCGACCCCGGTGCAGGTCCGCCGCGACGTCCTGCCACGCCTGCTCCGCCGCGTCGGACACCGCCGCGACCAGGCGGTCGAGGACCGCGCGGTCGGCCGGGCCGGTGGAAGCGATCATCCGGAGCTCGCCGTCGGCCAGGCTCAGCTCACGCGGGGCGAGGTGCTCGGCCAGCCCGTACGCGAGTGCCGCCGGCGTCGACCAGCGACGCGGTTCCGCACTCCCCGCTCCGGCGACCCGGTGGACGACCAGCACCCGACCGTCGGCGGCCAGGACGCGGCGCAGCTCGGCCAGCACGACCCCGGGGTCGTCGAGGGAGTCGAGCACGTCGGCGAGCACGACCACCGTCGTCGCCTCGTCGCCGAGGTCACCGAGACGCCCCGCGGCGGTGCCGGCGTCGTCGAGCACGACGGCACCGTCCCCACCGTTGGCCGCCAGCCACGCCTGCCGTGCGCCGGTCTGTTGCGGATCCACCACGCTTCCGGCTCCCGTCACCTCGCCGTCGCGGTCGACGACGTCTGTTGGCCGGGAACCTAGCGGCGCGGAGGACCGCTCCGGCGGGTCGTCGCCGCCGGCGGCCGGGCGGTCGCCCGCCGACCGCCCCTGCGCCTGCTCACCCGCCGGCGGCCCGGCGGCGGCGATCCTCGACGTCGGCCTTGTACTGGTCGACGACCTGTCCGGGATCGCCGTCGGCGCGCAGCTGCCCGTCGTGGAGCCACAACACCCGGGTGCAGGTGTCCAGGATGGTGTCGAGCGCGTGGCTGACCAGGAACACCGTGCCCGCCCCCTCGCGCAGTTCCTTGATCCGGTTGCGCGACTTGTCGCGGAACTCCTCGTCCCCGACGGCGAGCGCCTCGTCGATGACCAGGATGTCGGGGATGACGGTGGTGGCGATGGCGAACAGCAGCCGGGCCCGCATGCCCGACGAGTAGGCCCGCAGGGGCAGGTCACCGAAGTCCTGCACGCCGGCGAACGCGAGCACCCGTGGGATCGCGTCGTCGACCTCCCGGCCGTTCATCCCGAGCGCGAGACAGCCGAGCTCGACGTTGCGGCGTCCCGACAGGTTGGGCTGCAGGGCGGTGCCGACGCCGAGCAGGGTCGGCTGGCTGCGGGCGTAGACCTCACCCGCGTCGACCGGCAGCAGGCCCGACAGCGCCTGCAGCAGGGTGGACTTGCCCGAGCCGTTGCGCCCGACGATCCCGATCGTCTCGCCGCGGCGGGCGACCAGGTCGATACCGCGGACCGCCTGGATCTCGCGGAAGCGGCGTCGCTTGCCGCGGGCGAGGTCCAGCAGCCGCAGGGCGCGGTCCTCGTAGATGCGGTAGGTGACGTGGACGTCGTCGAGCCAGACGTTGACGTCGTCGTCCGCGAGCGGCGCGTCGGGCCGCCGGTCCTGCGCGGCGGGCGCGGTCGACTCAGCCACGGCCGTACCGCTTCTCGGCCGACGTGAAGAAGAAGAAGCCGCCGACCAGCGCCACGCTCGTCCACGCGAGCGCCGAGACCCACAGCCAGGTCAGGTCGAAGTGCCCGTGCGAGTGCATCAGGTACTCCCGCGACAACGAGATGAACACGTAGAACGGGTTGAGCAGGAACACCGGCTCCAACCAGCGCCAGTCCGGGGCGTTGTCGGTGAAGCGCGTGATGTCGTAGAGCACACCGGAGAGGTAGAAGCCGAGCCGGAACACGAACGGCAGCAGGTTGCGCATGTCGCGGACGGTGTCGGTCAACCGCGCGGTCACCATGGCGCCGCCGATGTCGAACAGCGTCATCAGCACGAACACGACGGGGAACACCAGCATCCCGAGGTACAGCCCCTCGCCGGTCAGCACCATCGTGGCGAGGATGACCAGCAGCGAGGGCCAGAACCCGATCGCCTCCTTGATCGCCACCGACAGCGGCAGGATCGCGCGCGGGAACTGCAGGGAGCGCAGCAGGCCGACGTTGTTGACGATGGAGCTCGCGCCCCCGCTGATCGTGCGCTGCATGTAGCCGTAGATCATCACGCCCACGGTCAGGAACGCGATGTAGTTCGGCGGACGGACGTCCTCGGCCGGGTCGACGTTCGCCGTGCCGGCGTCGAGCAGCACCCCGAAGATGAAGTAGTAGATGCCGATCAGCAGGATCGGGTTGATCAGCTTCCACAGGCTGCCGAGCACGGTGTCCATGTGCTCGCCGCGCAGCTGCCCGGTCGCGAGGTTGACCGCGAACTGTCGTCGCGCCCACAGGGCACGCAGGTAGTCACGCGCACGGGGCTTGCCGCCGAGCGGGATCAGGCCGCGCGGCGGCGAGGTGCGTTGGGCCACGGGGACACTCGTGTCGAGTCAGCGACGGGCGGGGACGGCTCGCCATGCTACTGCGCTCCCGCCCGGTTCCCGTGGCGGCGCAGGTCGCGCAGGCCTGTCCGTGCGCCACCGGCGGCGCGGTCCGGGGCACAGGGCCGCTGCTATCGTCCGGCGACGTCGCCGCCGGCTGGTGGCGACGGTCGTTTTCGCCGCGAGGAACCGCCCGCACCATGCGCCATTCGCCCGCACGACCGCTGCGCACCGTCGATCTGCTGCGCCCGCACCTGACGGGCGTGGGCCACGCCCTCGACCTGCACCCGGGCGACCCCGACCTGCGTGGCGTGCTGGGCCTGCCGGCCGACGTCGCGCACGTGCCGGTGACCTCCCCGCTCGCCGCGGCGCGGGACGCGTCCTGCCTGCTCGTGACCCGGCTGCGCGTCGGCGGCGACCCGGCCGAGGTCGCCGGCGACCTCGACGACGCCGGGCCCGGTGCCCGTGCCCTCGTGCTGCTGCTCGGTCCGCCGGAGTCCCTGCCCGTGCTGGGCCTGGGCAGCGCGCTGGCGGAGGCCGGCTGGCGGGTCCTCGCCTTCGGCGAACTGCTCTACGAGCTCGCGCCCGGGGCCCTGGTCGCGGTCCGCGACGAGGACGGCGACGACCTCGGTGAGGACAACCGTCGGGTGCTGGAGCGGGCACTGGTGCCGCTGCTGCTGGCCCGGCTCGACGCCGACGAGGACGGACAGGTCGACGACGCCGGCCACCTGCGTGACCGGCTGGCACAGCTCGAGCGGCAGCTCGAACGGCTGCGCGACGACGCCTCCGAGCGGCGGGGACGCGAACGCTCGCTCGAGCGCGAACTACGCCAGGCCCGTCGCAGGCTGGCACAGATGGAGGCGTCCACGAGCTACCGCGTCGGACACGCGCTGGTGCGCACGTCGAAGAACCCGAAGGCCGTCACGCGCCTGCCGCGCGAGGTGGCACGCGCCGTCCGCGACCGGGGGACCTCGGCGTCGGTGACCGTGCCGGGGAACGGCACGGGTCCGCCCGACGCGACGTCGGCGGACGCGCGTGGCCCGCAGCCGGCCGAGCGACGTCGGCTCGTCGACGGCCTGAGCGTCGCGCACACGGCCGACGTGGCCCCCAACCTCGCGCTGGTCGGCACCCCGCGTCTGGCCACCCTGCTGGGCCGGCACGCGTCGGTGACCACCCTGCTGCCCCACGACGCCGACCTGCTGCTCGAGCGTCTGCGGCCCGCCGCCCTGGTCGTCCAGGCCAGCGCGGTGCTGCGCGGCTCGCCGTGGGCGGGCGCGGGCACCAGCGTGTCCGTCGAGCGCGACCGCGACCTCGCCCGACTGCTGACCACCGCCTCGTCCGCGGGCGTGCCGACGGTGTGGTGGTGGGACGCGCCGGCCGCGGCGCTGCCCCTGCTGCGCGCCGTCGCCGCGACCTGCGACGTCGTGTTCTCCGCCGACGGTCGCCTCGGTCCGGCGTGGACACCCGGCGCCGACCTGCACGCGCTCGACCTCGCCGCCCACCACGCCGCTGCGGCCGGCGGGGGGGTCGTCCACGTGCACACCGGTGGCCCACGCGCTCCGGTCGGCCTGCTGCGCGACGCCCTACGCGTCGCCGCCCAGCGCGCCCGCACCCGGGTGGTCGTCGACGTCCTCGACCACCCCCGACTGGCCGACATCACCGTCGAGACCGGCGCCGAGCTGGCCCTCGCCGATCCGCACGACGCCTCCGCCGTCTACGCCGACGCCGCGGTCGTGCTCGCCTCGCCGTTCACCGTCGCGCCCGACGGCACCGATGCGCTCGGCCCGACCCTGGCCGCGCTGCTCGCCGGTGCCCGGGTGATCACGGGTCCCAATCCGGCCCTGCAGGAGCTGGTCGGCGAGCTCGTCACGGTGGTGACCGGCGCGGACGAGCTCCCCGGGGCGCTCGAGGCAGCACTCGCGGCCGAACCGATGGACGACGCCCAACGGTGGCGGCAGCTGCGTCGGCTGGCGGCCGTGGCCTCGCCCTACACCGCGCTGCGCCGCCTCGGAAGCGCGGTCGGCGGAGCGCTCGACCCGGCCCCGCAGCGTGCGGTCACGGTGGTGGCCGAGTTCGGTGGGCACGACGCGGTCGTCGACGACCGCGCCCCCGGTGACCCCGATGCCCTGATCGACGGCGTGCTGGCACAGCGTGACCGCCCGCAGGTGCTGGTCGCCCGCGGGGTGCGCCCCGGTCACCGCGACCGGGCGCTCGCCGAGCTCGAGGCGGCCGGGATCCAGGTCGTCGCGACCGCACGCGCCGACGGGGCGCTGCCGTCCACCGTGGACACCCCGTGGACGGTGCGGCTCGACGCCGGGACCCGCCTGCACCCCGACCACCTGCACGAGCTGTTGCTGGCGGCCGAGCTCGGGCCGCGCCCCGACGTCGTCGGCTTCGCCGGCCGGCTGGGTCCGACCGAGGACCTCCCGCCCACCGGCACGCTGCTGCGTTCGGCGCTGGTCGGCCGTCGTGCTGGCGGTAGCGACCGTGCGATGCCCCTGGGACGGCGCACGCTCGGCGTCCCGCCGATCCACCTGGCCGACGCTCCGACCGACGAGGGACGCCCGTGACCCGCCGGCTGCGCGCACTGCTCTACGGCGACGTCGACATGAACGTGATCGACGGCTCCGCCGTGTGGGCCCAGTCCACCGCCCTGGCGCTCGCCGACGCCGGCGTGGAGGTGACCCTGGTCCTCAAGGCGGCCGTGACCACCGACCGGTTGCTGCAACCGTTGGCCGACCACGACCGCGTCGTGCTGCATGCGCCCCACGACCAGGGCAGTGTCCCCGGGCTCGGGCAACGGCAGCTGACCCCGGCCCAGTTCGCCGCGCTCGCCGCCTCCCTGGACGCGCAGGAGCGCTTCGACCTGGTCGTGCTGCGGGGGTTCGGGCTCGTGCGCGAGGTCGTGGCCGACGGGCGTCTGCACGGCCGGCTGTGGACGTATCTGACCGACATCCCGCAGACGGTGGTGGAGCTCACCGACGAGGCCGTGGCCCCGCTCACGGAGATCGCCGACGCCTCACGGATCGTGTTGTGCCAAACCGAGGAGCTGCGCAGCTTCCTCGAGCACGGCGTACCGGCGACCTGCGGCAAGACCGCGTTGTTCCCGCCGATCGTGCCCGAGGCGTTGGTCGCCGCGCCCGAGGAGCCCCCGACGCCCGAGGACCTGCAGCTGGTCTACATCGGCAAGTTCGCCCGCCGGTGGAACACCCTCGAGATGACCCGCCTGCCGGCCCGCCTGGCCGAGCACGGTGTCACCGCGCAGTTGCACGCCGTCGGGGACAAGATCCACCGCGGCGACGAGGTGCTGCCCGACTTCCCGCAGCGCATGCGCGAGGGGCTCGAGCAGGCCCCGGGCGTGGTCTGGCACGGCGGCCGGCCACGCGCGGAGGCGATGGCGCAGGCGGCACTCGCCCACGTGGGCCTGTCGTGGCGCGACGCGGAGCTCGACGCCAGCCTCGAGCTGTCGACCAAGGTGCTCGAGTACGGCTCGCTCGGCCTGCCGGTGGTGCTCAATCGCACGCCGGCCCACGAGGCCCTGCTCGGCGCCGACTACCCGCTGTTCGCCGCCAGCGAGGACGACGTGGTCGACGCGCTGGTCGAGGTGACCCGCGACGGCGAGCGGTGGAAGCTGGCCGCGGAACGCTGCCGGACGGCCGCGGCGGCCTACACCCTGCGGCGTGCCAGCGAGGACCTGCGCGCCGAGCTCGACCGGGTCTTCCCCGACGCGCCCGAGCTCACCCGCGACGGCGGGCGACCGTTGCGGGTCGTGGTGGCCAGCCACGACCTGAAGTTCTTCACCCGCATCCTCGACGACCTCCGCGCCCTGCCCCAGGTCGAGGTGCGCCTCGACACCTGGGCGTCGCTCAACGACCACGACGAGGCGACCTCCCGCGAGCTGGTGGCCTGGGCGGACGTCGTGATCCTGGAGTGGTGCGGCCGCAACGCGGCCTGGTACTCGCGCCACAAGCGCGACGGGCAGCGCCTGATCCTGCGCCTGCACCGCTTCGAGCTCTACACCGGCTACCCCGCCGAGGTCCAGCACGACGCCGTCGACCAGGTCATCGCCGTCAGCCCGCACTACGCGAAGCTGACCCGCGAGCTGACCGACTTCGCCCCCGAACGCGTGGTGACGATCCCGAACTGGGTCGACGTCCACGCCTTCGACCGGCCCAAGGACCCGGCGGCCCGCTTCCACCTCGGGATGATCGGGGTGTCGCCGGTCACCCGCAAGCGTCTCGACCTCGGCATCGACGTCGTCGAGCGGCTGCGGGCCGTCGACCCCCGGTTCACCCTCTTCGTGAAGTCGAAGCTGTCGTGGGACTACTGGTGGATCTGGAAGAACCACGACGAACAGCGGGAACTGCAGGCCAGCCTGGACCGGTTGCAGTCCTCGTCGTCGTTGCGCGACGGCGTCGTCTTCGACGGGTTCGGCCCCGACGTGGCGGCGTGGCTGCGCAAGATCGGCTTCGTGCTCTCGACCAGCGACGACGAGTCGTTCCACCTCTCCCCCGCCGAGGGCATGGCCTCGGGCGCCGTGCCGCTGGTGCGCGACTGGCCGGGGGCCGACACCATCTACGCCGACCAGTGGATCCAGACCGACGTCGAGGCGATGGTCGAGCGCATCCTCGACCTCGTCCACGGCGGTGACTGGGACGAGGCAGCGCACGTCGCCCGGCGGCAGGTCGCCGACGCCTTCGACCTCCCGGCGGTGGTCGAGCAGTGGCGGCGGATCCTCGTCGAGGACCTGCCCACCGACGCTCCAGGGACACGGTTGATGCCATGAACGTCGCGGTCCGGATCGCCCGTGGTCTGCTGCGACGTGCCCGCCGCCGGTGGGGCGCCGGCCCCGGGCGTGGCGGCCCGGCCACCGCGGCCACGGGCCGCACGACGGCGCCGAGCGCGGCCGCCGCGGTGAGCGGCCCGCCGGAGGCAGCCCAACGGCCGGCACCGGCCCCGATGCTGACCCAGCGGCGGTTCACGACCCGGCTCCCGGTCCCCGCCGGCACGGCTCCGCTGCCGCCGCTGGTGATCGAGGCCCCACCGCGGGCGTTCGTCGCCCGGCGGCTGCAGGAGGTCGGACTGGCCGGCTACGAACCCGACACCCTGGCCGTGTGGTGTGCCGCGCTGCAACACCGGCCGGCGGGGCTGGTGTACGACATCGGGGCCAACATCGGCGTGTTCGCGTTGACCGCCGGACTGCTCGTGCGTGCCGGCCTCGCGCCCGCGCACGAACTGATCGCGGTCGAACCGACGCCGGAGCTGGTGGAGGTCGGCCGCCGGCTGGTACGGCGCAACCGGTTGGAGATCGAGATCCTGCAGCTCGCCTTCGGGCGGGAGGACGCGGCCGCGACCTTCCACCTCTCGGACCAGTCGGACGCGTCGTCGTCGCTCAACGAGCGGTTCCGCCCCTCGACCCGCAAGATCGACGTGCGCATCCGACGGCTCGACGACGACGTCGCCGCCCGCAGCGCCACCCCGACGCTGTTGAAGATCGACACCGAGACGACCGAACCGGACGTGCTCGAGGGGGCGGCGAGGACGCTGGCCGACCATCGTCCGTGGCTCGTCTGCGAGGTGCTGCCGGGACGCGGGGCCGAGGAGCGCCTGCAGCCGCAGCTCGACGAGCTCGGCTACCGCACCTACCGCCTCGACGGCAACGGCCCCGACGCCGAGGCACCGGTGACCGGCGACACCGGCTACGAGTACCTCAACTGGCTGTTCGCCCCCGAGGCGCCCGCCGACGACTTCTGGGCGACGGCCGACGCCTGGCGTCGGGCCTGGGGCTGAGCCGTTCGCGCCCGCCCCGCGGTCACCGCAGCTCGAGGGCGGCGACCAGCAGCGTCGCCACCTGCCCACGCGTCAGGCTCCGGCTCGGGCAGTAGTTCCCACCGTCACGCGTGCACCCGCTGGTGACGCCTGCCTCGGCGAGCCGGTTGATCGCGTCCTCGTGCGTGGTGCCGTCGTCGTCGCGGAAGTGGTCACGACTCGCCGGCGGCAGGTCGAAGCCGTTGACCAGCATCGTCGCCGCCGCGGCCCGGCTCACCGGGACGTCGGGGCGGAACCGGTCACCGCCGACACCGCGGACGATGCCGGCCTCGTAGGCCTGGTTGATGGCCGCCTCGTGGGCACTGCCCGTGTCGTCGGTGAAGTGGTCGCCCGTCGCCGGCGGCAGCTGCAACGCCCGCGCGAGGAAGGAGGCCAGCTGCCCGCGCGTCACGTTCGCGTCGGGGCAGTAGCGCGGCCCGATCGTGGAGCACCCGGCGGTGATCCCACGGGCGACGAGTCGCTCGATCGCGTCCTCGTGCACGTTGTCGTCGTCGTCGACGAACGTGCCCCGGTGGCGTGGTGCCGACGCGCGTCCGAGGTAGCCACCCGGGCTGATGCGCACGTCGAGCGACTCGGCGCCGACGCGCACCCGCAGCAGCAGCCAGCCGTCGTCGAGACGACGCAGGTCGGTGGAGACGTCCGCCGACGGGTCTCCGGCGGCGAGCACGGTCAGCTGCTGGGTCGAGGTGCCGACGCGCCGCAGCTCCACGGTGGGCGCGGGGGTGCGCTCACGCACGCGGAACGACCGCCAGCCCTGCAGCGGCTCCGTGCGGCCGCGGACGACCTGGGTCGAGCCGGGCGGCAACTGCTGGCCGGGCAGCGGCACCTGCTGCACGACGAGCCGGGTCCGGCCGTCGGCGGTGCGTGCGTCCGCGTACGAGCGGCCGACCGGCGTGGCGGTCATGTCCGGTGCCAGGTGCCACCGCTGCACGAAGGTGCGGTCGGTGCGGGTGCTGGCACGGTCGAAGACGACCACCACCTCGGGGTCGGACGCCACCAGCACGCTGCGCTGACGAGGGGCGCCGGGGTACGAGCGGTCGTCGAACTCGAAGAAGTCCGCGCCGGCACGCAGCTCGGAGCGGGTGAGGCGGGTGGGGCTGCTGCGCCACGGCTCGCCCTCCACCGTCAGGACGTTGTGGGCCTGCGGGCTGCGCAGGAACTGCCGGTAGGCCGAGGTCTCGTAGCCGACGTGGCCCGAGTCGACCAGCAGGTCGGCGTTGCGGGCGTGCCACAGGATCGACGTGCGGTCCTCGTGACCGTGGACGTCGCGCGCGGGGCCGAACCGGGCCGACCACCAGCTCTCGTCGGCGAAGCTCCGGGTGCCCTGCCCCCAGCCACTGCGCCCGAACGCGTAGCCGACCTCGAAGATCGCGGCGCGCGCGCCGGGGGGCGTGCCCCGTTCCCCGGCCGTGCGCGCGTACTCCATCGGCGTGCCGACGAGGTCGTCGGGACGGTCGTAGGCGTAGCCGTCGCCGATGTTGGGCAGGTAGCCGTTCGGCTTGGTCGCATGGGCGAGGAAGGCGGGCATGGCGTCGACGAGCCGACGGGTGGTCGCGTCGACCGGGTCGCCACACCGCTGCGCCATGTCCAGCAGGAGCCGGAAGCGCCGGTTGACGTAGAGGTCGTAGCCGACGGCCTGCTCGTTGCTCCCGCCGCCCGGGTGCAGCGCGACCCGCGCCAGGTTGTCGTTGCGCTGCAGGGCGGCGCGGCGCAGGTCGGTCCGCCCGAGGGTGCAACCGACGCCGTACAGCGCGAGGTTGTCATCGAGGCCGTGGTTCCAGTCCCCGCTGTAGTTGGCGAGCAGGAAGTCGGCGTGGTCGGCCAGCGACCGGTCGAGCCAGTCGCGTCCGCCGACGCGCTCGCGCAGACACAGCAGCACGTTCGCCCGGTGGCGCACCGCCTCGGCGTCCTGGCCACGCAGGCGGGCGACGTCGTGGGTCCGGACCCAGTCGTGGGCGATCTCGACCGCGCGGTCCACCGCCGCCGGGTCGTCGGCGCGGATCAGCGCGCCGGTCCAGCGCAGCGACGAGAACCACAGCCGCCACGTCGCGTCGTCGTAGGGGTCCAGGTCCCAGTCGACCCGACCGTTGCGCACCACCTGCACCGCCGGCCGGCTGGTGAGCACCACCTCGCCGCGCAGCACCTGCGCGACGGGGTTGTCGCGGTCGATGCCCGAGAAGCCCAGGCACAGCGACCCGTGCGCGGTCGTGGCGTCCTGGGTGGTCGCGGCATCGGGCGCTTGCTCCGCTGCCTCCTCGTCCGGTGGCGCGAGGACGGGCGGCGCGAGCTCGAGCTCCCCCGGCGCCGGAGAATCCCCGTCGGGCGCTGGCGGCGCCCCGTCCGGCGCAGCAGGCACACCGTCGGGGGCGGCGTCCGGGGCCGGTTCGGTCTGGGCCGACGCCGCCGACGGGGGCGTCGCCCCCAGCACGGTCAGCGTCATCGCGCCGGCCAGCACCGCGCCGAGCAGCCGTGTCGCCGTCGTCATCCGTTCCCCGTTCCCTGTGCTGCGCCGCGCGAGACCCGCGCCGAAGAAAGACAACGTCCGAGACCGCCGCCGCAGCACGTGTCGTGCGGACACCGCGCTCCGGACGCGCCGCCGGGCGACGTCGGCAACACCGGCGGCCGATCGCGGCACGCCGGGCAACGGCACGGTGTCGGGACGGTGGAGCCTCGTCGGCCCGGTACCGGAGCCGGTGTCGACCTCCCGTCGCACCACGGCCCGGCCGGCCGTGGTGCCCGGCCCGACGTCATCCGACCCGGATCGTCAACTGACGGACGACGGCACGGCCACCGCTGTCGGTGACCTGGACGTTCACCGTGCGCGTCGTGGCGGCCGTGGTCGGCGTGCCGCTCACGATCCCGGTGGTCGAGAGCTTCAGCCCGGCGGGCAGGGTGCCGGCCGTGACCCGCCACCGGTAACCACCGGTGCCACCCGACGCGGTGAGTGAGGCCCGGTACGCGGCACGCACCCGGGCGGAGGGCACGGCGGTGGTGGTGACCTGCAGTTGCGGCACGACCTGCAGCGTGAAGGTCCGCGAGCCCGTACGTCCCGCGGGATCGGTGGCGCGGATCTGCACCGTCGTCGTGCGTGCGGCCGTCGGCCGACCCGCCAGTCGCCCGTCGGCTCCCAGCCGGAGCCCGGCGGGCAGTGCGCCGCTGGCGACGCTGAACGTCAGCGCACCGCTCCCCCCGCTGGCGGTCACCCGCTGCTGGTAGTCGTCCCCGACGCGCCCGAGTGGGAACTTCGTCACCGGAAGCGTCACCGCCGGGGCGACGTCGACCCGGACGTCACGCCGTGCGACCGCGCCACGCTGATCGGTGACCTGCACCGTCACGGTTCGGGTGACCGCGCTCGAGGAAGGGGTCCCGCGCAGCAGCCCGTCGGTCGTCAGTGACAGCCCGGCCGGCAGGGTCCCGGCGACGATGCGCCAGCTGACCGTGGACGTCGCGTGGTTGGCCTGGAAGCGATGGCTGAAGGCACTGCCACGGGTGGCGGGAGGCAGCGGTCGTCCATCCACGGCCAGGACGGCCGGCGGCAGCGAGGAGGGGGCGACCAGCAGGTCGACGAACCGGGTGTTGAGCAACCGGTCGGGGCTGCCCGTTCCGGCCGAGGCGATCCGCCCTCGGGTGGCGCCGGTGAGCATCGCCGTCGTGAGCGCGTCGGCCGACCGGGTCGGGGCCGCCTCCAGCGCCCGCGCCAGCACGCCGGCGACGTGCGGCGCAGCCATCGAGGTGCCGCTGATGGTCGCGCTCGCCGTCGCCGAGCCGACCCAGGCCGAGCGGATCTGCTGCCCGGGGGCGAACACGTCCAGACAGCGACCGAAGTTGCTGAACGACGCGCGCTGATCGACGTTGGTGCTGGCCCCGACCGTGACCGCCGACGGTTCCCGGGCCGGCGACTGGCTGCACGCGTCGACGTTGCTGTTGCCGGCGGCGACGACCACGGGCAGACCGGCCGCGACCGTGCGGGCGACGGCGGCGTCGAGCACCGCGCTCGCCGGTCCGCCCAGGCTCAGGTTGACCACCCCACGGCGCTCCGCCGGGTGGTTGGCCAGGATCCAGTCGAGACCGGCGACGACGGCGCTCGACATCCCCGCCCCGGCGCAGTCGAGCACCCGGACCGGCACGATGGTCGCCTGCTTGGCGACCCCGAAGGTGTGTCCGGCGACCGTCGCCGCCGCGTGCGTGCCGTGGCCGTTGCAGTCGTCGGTGCCGGCGCCACCGGGGACCAGGTCCACGCCGGCCTCCAGCCGGCCCACCAGGTCGGTGTGGGCGGCGTTCACGCCCGTGTCGAGCACGTAGACGCGCACACCGGTGCCCGCGTTGGTGGAGGTGTAGCGCCCGTCGAGCGGGAGACCGACCTGGTCGAGCCGGTCGAGGCCCCAGGGCGGCGAGGTCTGCGTGCCACCGGTGGTGGTCGACTGCACACGCACGACGACGTCCGGGGTCACCTCGAGGGCCGGGTGCCGGTCGAGGGCCTGCGCCGCGTCGGGCGGCACGTGGACCGTGACGCCGTCGAAGGCGTCGTCGAAGCGGTCCAGGACGGTCCCACCGACCGCGCCCACGGCGCGTTCGACGGCCGCGCGCTCCCCCTCGACGAAGTACGTCGCGCCGTCGTCGACGGCCCCGTCGACGGACGCGCCCGACGCCCTCGTGCCGGCCGCGCTCGTCTCGGCCGCGGTCTCGTCGGCGGCGACCGTGGCAGCGGCAGCCGGGACGGACGGCACCGTGAGCGCGAGCGCGGTCGCCATCACCAGCAACCGACGCGGGACCCCACGTCCGACGCCGGACACCGCCATCGCCCCGAACACTGCCATCGTCGGTCCCCTGCGCGGCGCCCTCCGTGGCGCCCGGCCGCTGGCGGGACGGTACGGCCGAGCACGCCCGAACGGTGCTTCGGCAGCGGATCCGACGCGTCAGCGCGCGTAGCCGCGGATCCTGCTCAAGTCGGCGCCCGACCGGCCGACACCGCCGGGCGCCGCCCCCCGTTGCGAGGCCGGACTACAGGCCCATGTTCTTGATGCCGGCGAACGCCGGTGAAGCGGACAGCACGGCCGTGGTGGCGAGCAGTGCGACGGTGGTCAGGCGGGCCTTGAGACGCGACATGAGCGGGTTCCTCGCGGGATCGGGGAGGGAGACGACGGCACGAGCGTGCCGGTGCGGTGTCTCGGAACTACCTCAGATCCCGACCCCGTCCGGGGTCGGCCAGGCGTCATCCCGTGCGGCTGCCCCGGGTCGTCAAGGGCCGCCCGGCCGCGCGCAGCGCCTGCAGGTCCCGACGCACGGTGGCCTCGCTGACCCCGAGCAGCGCCGCCAGGTCGAGGGTGGTCGGGGCACCCCCCTGGTCCTCGATGTCCGCGACGACCAGGGCGAGTCGCGCCCGCCTGGCTTCCACCGGATCGTCGGGGAGCGGGACGTCGGTCGTCAGTGACACCTCGACCTCGAGGCGCTCGGCCGGTCGCAGGGGACGTCCGCGCGGTGCACCGCGCGCCGCGACGACCAGCCGCACGCGTGACGCCGGCGACCGCGCCGCGGCGGTCAGGATCCGACGGTGCTCGGGCACCGCCTCGGCCTGCGCACGCAACTCGGGCGGCAGGTCGACGAGCAACCTGCCGAGTTCGTCGGCCGCCCGGGTGGCGACCGTCGCCGCCTCGGCCTCGTGCCCGAGGGCGGCGAGGACCTCGGCGTGGGCCAGTCGCACCAGCTCCGGGCGTTCGACCGACCCGGTGAGGCCGTCGACCGCCGCGCGGGTCGCCTCCAGCGCGGCGTGCGGTCGGCCCCGGGCGAGCAGGATGCGCCCCTCGAGGGCGCGGACCTCGACGCGGCGGTCGGCGAGCTCGGCGCGCCCCACGAGCAGCTCCGCCCGCGCGACCGCGGCGGCGGCGGCGGCCGTGTCCCCCGCGGCGAGCTCGACCTCGCCGGCGCGCAACAGGATCTGCACCTGCCCGCGGAGATCCTCGTCCGCCACGTCCAGGGCGAGCGCCGCCCCGATCTGCCGTCGTGCCTCGGACAGGTCACCGGCCCGCAGGGCGAGACGGGCGAGCGTCTCCCGGCACGCCGCCTCGAACGCCCGGTCGCCGGCCTCGGCGAAATGGTCGAGCGCGGCCACGAGGGCACGGGACGCGCGGGCGTCGTCGCCGAGCACGTCGGCGGCCACGACACCGAGGTTGAGCCGGACGGTGGCCTCCCCCCGTCGGTCGTCGATGGTCGCGAACGTCGTGGCCGCGGCCTCGTAGGCGTCCAGCGCCTCACCGATCCGTCCCTGGACGTAGCGGACGTTGGCCAGGTTGACCTGCGCGATCGCCATCCCCTGCGGCAGTCCGAGAGCGGAGAATCCGTCGATGGCCCGGGTGTACAGCGTGCTGGCGTCCGCATGGTCGCCGGTCTCCATGCGCACCGTGCCCAGGACCCCCAGGGCATGGGCCTCGGCCCGCAGCTCGCCGGCCTGGGCCGCGCGATCGAGGATCGCGTCGAGCTCCACCGCGGCGGCGCGGTAGCGGCCGAGCTCGCGCAGCACCGACGCCAGCGTGGTCCGGATCTCGAGCGCCAGGGAGGGGTCGATCCCGGCGGTGCGGACCGCGCGGACCAGCAGCGGCAGCGAGGCGCGTCGCTCGCCGCCCCAGGCCAGCACGCGGGCCAGGGCGAAGCAGGCCTGCGCCGCGCGACGGTCGTCGCCGACCGTGTCGGCGGTGTCGACCGCCCGGTGCGCGTCCCGACGGGCCGCCGCGTGCTCGCCGGCCTGGGCCCGCACCAGGGCCCGCCGGCGCAGCGCCTCGACCTCGCGGGCGGGCGAGCCCTGCGCGAGCGCGACCAGTTCCTCCACCACCGACTGCTGGGCGGCCCGGTCACCGAGCACGTCGAGGACGTCGGCCAGCTCGGCGAGCAGGTCGAACCGGGCGGCGACACTGGCCGGACGCTGTCGCTGCTGCACGACCGCCCGGTGCAGGTAGTCGGCAGCGGCGGCGTACGCGTGGACCGCCGCCGCTGCCCGCCCGGCGGCCAGCAGGTAGTGGACGGCCTTGCGGACGTCGCCGGCCTCGGCGAAGTGGTGCGCGAGCCGGTCGACGGCCTCCGGCTCGAGCCGCTCGCGCGCCGTGCCCACCCGCCGGTGCAGCGCCCGTCGGGCGGCCTCGGTCAGCACATCGAGCGTCACCCGACGCAACTGCTCGTGCGACAGCGACACCCCGTCGGCGGCCTCACGCAGCAGCGCACGACGGACCAGCGTCGAGGCGGCGTCGACCACCGTCCGCCGGGGAAGTTCGGTCGCCTCGGCCAGGACGTCGAGCCCGGTGCCGTCACCCGCGACGGCCGCGACCTCCACCAGTGCACGCTCGTCGCTGGACAACGATGCCAGCCGGGTGCGGACCAGGTCGCGGATGGTGGCGGGCAACGGGAGCGTGCCGGCATCCACGTCGAGGTCGTCCACGGTCTCGGCGATGGAACGCAGGGTCTCCACCACGAACAACGGGTTGCCACCGGTCTCGCGGTGCAGACGCTGCGCCAACGCGGCCTCGGCGCCGCGCCCGAGCCCGGCCGCACGTACGACCGCCGTCACATCGGCGGGTGCGAGCGGTTGCAGCAGCAACCGCACCGGCCGCAGTCGCCGGTCGAGGTCACGCACGGTCCGCCACACCGGTCCCCGACGGCGGGCCTCGTCACCGCGGTAGGCGAGCAGGAGCGCGATGCTGGCGTCACCGACCTCGGCCGACAGTTCGGCCAGCAGCTCCAGGGACGCGTCGTCGGCCCACTGCAGGTCGTCGACGGCCACCACGAGCGGATCGAGCGACGCCATCGCGACCAGGGTCCGCACCAGGGCCGAGCGCAACCGGCCCGCGGCCTCCTCGGGCCGCACCGCCGCGATCGGCCGCAGTGCCGGGGGCAGGGCGCGCGCCACCGGCGGCAACAGCTCGGCGACCAGCCCCAGCCACACCGGGTCGAGCCGGTGACGCAACTGCTCCACCCGCAGCGGGGTCAGCGCCGGCTCCAGCAGTTGGCGGACCACCGCGTACGGGCCCGAGCCCTGCGGCCCGCGGCCACTGGCCAGCAGCGTCTTGGCCCCGCGCCAGCGGGCGTCGTCGAGCAGTTCGGTGAGCAGGCGTGACTTGCCGTGGCCGGCCGACGCCTCGATCAGGACGAGTCCGCCGCGCCCGGCCTGGGCGTCCTCGAGGACCGCGACCCCGTCGGCGCGCTCCGCGTTCCGACCGGCCAGCGGCAGCCGCTGCGGGAAGGACGAGGCCGGCGGGCCCGGGGGCGCTCCCTCGACCCGTCGCCGTTCGTGCAGGATGCGCTGGTGCAGCTGCCGGGTGGCCGCAGCCGGTTCGGTGCCCAGTTCCTCCGCGAGCACCTCGCGACAGCGTTCGTACTGGCGCAGGGCGTCGCTGGTGCGACCGAGCAGGGTGCACAGCCGCATGACCTCGCGGTGTGCGTCCTCGCGCAGGGGGTCCTGGTGGGTGAGTCGCCGGGCGTAGACGAGCGCTTCGTCGTAGGCCCCCACGGACCGGGTGAGCGCCACGAGGTCACCCAGCGCGTCGAGGTGGCGCTGGGCGAGGCGCTGCTGTTCGACCAGGACCCACTCGTCGTAGTGTCCGGCGAGGAAGTCGCCGCGGTAGCGCTCGACGGCACGTTGCAGCACGGCGATGCCGTCGACCGCGCCCAGGGTGTCGCGCAGCTCGCGGGCACGGTCGAGCTCCCCCTCGAAGTCCTCGACGTCGATGCGGCACGGCGCGTCACCGTCGACCGCGATCGTGTCGCTGGTGGCCCGCAGGTGGTCCCACCCACCGGGGACCTCGGCGAACGCGTCCTGGATCTGCCACAACGTGTGGCTCAGCCGCCGCCGGCCCCGGGCGCCGGGCAGGTCCGGCCAGAACGCGGCCGCGAGTCGCTCGCGCGGCTGGGGCGAGCCACGGTGGATCAGCAGGTGCGCGAACAACGACCGGGCCGCCCGGGACGGCAGTGGCGCCAACGACTCGCCGTCGAGCCGCAACTGGAAGCCTCCCAGCAGCAGCACCTCGAGCACGGCCACGCCACCCTCTCCCGGACGTCCGTCACAGGCTAACGGAGCGTGGGATCGCCACCGCCCCCGCGGTCGGCCTCGACGGCGATCGCCGGGCAGTGTTGTGGCACCGGCAGCGGGCCCGGACGCCCGAGGTGGTGCCCCTGCGCCGCATGGGCACCCAGGTGACGCCAGTGCGCGAGGTCGGCGGCGTGCTCGATGCCCTCGGCGACGAGGCGTCGACCGGTCTCGTTGGTGAAGCGCAGCAGGCAGGCGGCCAAGGTGCTGCGCACCGGGTCGGCGCGCAGGTTCTGGGTCAGGGACATGTCGAGCTTGATGAACTCGGGCGCGAGTCGGACGATGTGACGAAGGCTCGCGAAGCCCGCACCGGCGTCGTCGACCGCGAAGCGGGCCCCGTGCTCGCGCAGACGTTGCATCGCCGCCTCCAACGCCGGGTAGTCCTCGACCATTGCGTGTTCGGTGATCTCGAACACGACCGGACGCCGCGTACGACCGAGCAGGCCGGGCAGCCGCGGATCCGCCAGCGCCTGCGGCGAGCAGTTGAGGTTCACCCCCACGTCCGGCGGCAACCCGTCGGCCGCGACCGCCGTCAGTGCCTGGTCGATCGCGGCGAGTTCGAGGTCACGACCGAGTCCGGCACACGTCGCCCGCTGGAACCAGACGTCGGGACGTTCCGGCGGGTCGGTGTGGAAACGGGTCAGCGCCTCCACCGCCACCAGCCGGCCGTCGTCGAGCGCGTACAGCGGCTGGAACACGATCGAGAAGTCGCGCTGCTCGAGCAGGGCGCGCACCTGCCACTCGTGCAGTGGCGCGATCGCCGAGGGCGGTTCGGGCGACGCGACGCTCAACTGCACCTCGCGGTCGAACCGGTCGGCGACGGCCGCCTCGTAGGAACGGCGCAGGTTGGCGACCAGGCCGCCCACGAGCGCACCGGAGAGCACGAAGAAGAAGCCGCGGACCAGCCAGTCGATCGCGGGCTGCGGGGCGCCGGTGGCGACGTCAGCCGGGGTGAGCGGGCCTCCGAGCAGACCGGCGAGGACCCCCGTCGCCGCGCCGCCCACGGGTCCCAGAGCGGCAGCGGCGACCAGGATCGCGACGTAGTAGGCGTGCGGGAGGGTGCTGGGTGCCCCACCCGCCAGGTACGTGGCGAGCCAGGCCAGGCCCAGCAGCGTTCCGACGCCGACCACCACCAGCCACGGGCTGGCACGGCCGACCAGCCACGAGCCGAGGCGGACGCGCGGGAGCGACGACGGGAGCGACAAGAGCAGGTACCTCGGGGGTCGGGCGCACGAACCGGGGCCCGTCCGGTCGGGCGGTGACCGGCGCTGGACCCCCACGCGAGAGTCTCGACGCCGGGTGTCTCCGAGGTGTCTCGCTGCTCGACGCGCCCCGCACACGACGATCCGTCACCCGGCGCCCCGGGCCACGACGGGCGGGCCTCGCTGCACCGGAACGCCCGGCGGCGGGCGGTACCCTCGCCGGCCACGGGGGGTGGCCCGCAGCGCGGCGCTCGCGTCGACCGCGTGCGCGTGCGCCGCCGGCCCGGATCCCGTCCGGCCGGGACCGGCCCCGTGCGTCGACGGACCGACCGCGACACGACCAGAGGCCGGATGACCGCTCCCTCCGCCACCGTCTTCGACCGCCCCGTCACCCCTCGCCGCTTCCGCAGCGACATCGAGGGCCTGCGCGGCATCGCGGTGCTGCTGGTGATGATCTACCACGCGGGTGCCGCCTGGCTGCCGGGCGGCTACGTGGGCGTCGACGTGTTCTTCGTCCTGTCCGGCTACCTGATCACCCGCGGGTTGGTCACCGAACTCGAACGCACCGGCCGCATCGCGTTGCCGACCTTCTACGCCCGTCGCTTCCGGCGGCTGCTGCCGGCGTCGACGCTCGTGCTGGTCACCACGGTGCTCGGCGCGCGGGTGTTCGCCAGTCCGATGGTGGCCGAATCGGTCGCACGCGACGGGCTGTGGTCGGCCGCCTGGCTGGCCAACTACCGGTTCGTCGCGGTCGGCCTGGACTATCTCGCGGCCGACCTGGCCGAGTCCCCGCTGCTGCACTTCTGGTCGTTGGCGGTCGAGGAACAGTTCTACGTGCTGTGGCCGCTGCTGGTCCTCGGCCTGGCGGCCGCCTTCCGGGGACGCGGTCGGCGCCCGATCGTGGCCGGCCTGGTCGTCGTGACCCTGGTGTCGTTCGCGTGGGCGGTCGTCGACAGCGTCACCGACCCGACGCTGGCGTACCTGTCGCTGCACACGCGCGCGTGGGAGCTGGCCGCCGGTGCCCTGCTCGCCCTGGTCGGTGCCCGGCTCGGCCCCGGCGCCGCACGACTCGCCGCCGGTGTCGGGCTGGCTGCGGTCGTCGGGGCGGCCGCCGTCTTCGACGCCACCACGACCTTCCCGGGGCCGTGGGCCCTGATACCGGTGCTGGGCACCGTGGCCGTGCTGGCCGCCGGCGACCGGGACCGCAACCCGCTCGCCCCGGTGCTCGACCGGGCGTGGCTGCAGCGCACCGGGAAGCTGTCGTACTCCCTGTACCTGTGGCACTGGCCGGTCCTGGTGCTCACCGAACATGCGCTCGGCCGACCGCTGCGTGCGCTCGAGGCGGTCGCGTGCCTGGCGGCCTCCTGGCTGCTGGCCGAGGCCAGCTTCGCCCTCGTCGAGGACCCGGTCCGTCACTCGCGCCGGTTGGCTGCGCGGCCCCGCAACTCGCTGTCGATGGGCGCCTCGTTGGCAGCGGGGTCGCTCGTGCTCAGCCTCGTCGCGGCGATCAGTGCACCGACGCTCACCGGCGCCGGGCAGAGCGAGCGGGCACTGCTGGAGGCGATGGCGCAGTTCACGTCGGACGGTGAGCCGGACGCCGCGGGCAAGCCGGTCTCCGTCGCCGGTGAGCTCGACGAGGCGCTGCGCACGATCCTCGAGGCTGCCGGGGACACCGAGGCGGTCCCCGCCGGGCTCACCCCGCCGCTGGCCGAGGCCGGCGAGCGACTGCCGCGGATCTACGACGACGGGTGCGTCGCCTCCGGGGTCGAGTCGCCTCCCTGTGTGTACGGCGACCCGGCTGCCGAGCGGACGCTGGTGTTGTTCGGCGACAGCCACGCCGCGCACTGGTTCCCGGCCTTCGAGCGCCTCGCCGTCGAACGCGGCTGGCGACTGGTCGTGCTCGTCAAGGCGGGGTGCCCGTCGGCCGACATCCACATCTGGCGCGACGGCACCCGCGGTGACGCCTGCACCACCTGGCGCGAGCACGCCTTCACGCGACTCGCCGACGAGCGCCCCGAGCTGTTGGTGGTCAGCAACGCCTCGCACTACGAGGCCCACACCTTCGAGGGCGAACGGCTCGAGGGCGAGGACGCACGCAACCTGGCCGAGGGACAGTCCCGGACCACGTCCAGGATCCACGAGGTCAGTCCCGACACGCGGGTCGTCGCGTTCGGCGTGTCACCACGTCTCGACTTCGTCGCGCCGGAGTGCCTGGCGCGCAACCTCGACACCCTGGAGGCGTGCACCCCGACGCTGGCCGACGCGGTCGACCTCGAACTGCGTGACGCGCAACGGGCCCGCGCGACGGCCGACGGGATCGCGTTCGTGGACACGACCCGCTTCGTGTGCGCCGAGGGGCGTTGTCCGCTGGTCGTGGGCGACCTGCTCGTCTACTGGGACACCCACCACCTGACCGTGGCCTACGCGCACTGGGTGACGCCGGCGCTGGGCGCGGCGCTGTTCGACGACGCGGCGGACGCCTGACGTGCCGAGCCCCGGTCGCTGTGCGCGACCGGGGCCCGGGCCGTCGACGCGGAGCGGCGTCGGCGCACGCCTTCCGGAGGATCAGTCCTCGGCGAGACGGAGGTCGAACACCGTCGACGCCTCGGCCGTGTACAGGCCCGTGATGCTGACGTCGGTGACGGTGGCCGTCCCGAGGGCGGCCTCGAACTGCTCGAACGACACGGTCTCGCCGTCGATGCGGTGGATGTCCACCTCGGCGTAGCTGACGCCGTAGTTGGGGAACGCCGCGGCACCGGTGGGCCGCACGAAGAGCCGGTCGGCGGCGCCGTCGAAGCCGAGGTAGGCGTAGGTCGCATCGGTGAGATCGGTCGACTGGTCGTACCAGTGGACGATCGCGGTCACCGCCGGGAGGCTGTCGCCGCCGGGACGCTCGACGACCGCGCTCACGACGTCGGTCCGGTTGTCGGATCCGTGCCGGCGAAGCACAGCCACGCCGTCGGCCGCCGTGGTGGTCCTTGTCTCCGCGACGGTGTTGCTCCCGGAGGTGGCGACGAACCGGACGTCGGCGCCGGCCACCGGCGCGTCGTACTGGTCGCGCACCGTGAGGGCGTGGAAGAACCAGCTCCCGGCCGGCACGAAGGTCGTGTCGCTCGCGAACCGCGCCGTGGTCGCGATCGGCGCACCGCGGTAGGCGATGGCGCCGTGGCCGGCCAGCTCGAGGCCACTGGTCGCGCTGCTGCGCTCGTAGGGCCCGTCGGTCGGATCCCAACGTGCCAGCACGCAGTGCACGTCCCCGCCGGCGCCGCCGGGTACGACGACCTGCGCCGCCCCGTCCGTCAGCGTGGTCGCGCCGCGCAGGAACACCTCGTCCTCGTCCGCCGCACCCGGGTCGGCCTGCAACGCGTCACAGCGCTCGACACCGTCGACACGCGCGAGCTCGTACTCGAGCTGGCCACCGGTGGGCACGAGCTCGCCCTCGACGTCCACCAACCCGGCGTTCACCGTGACCTCGGTGTCCGCGGGGACACTGGTGGCCGCGACGGGTGCGCCGTCCTCGTCGGTCAGGGCGATGCCTTCGACGTTGGTGACGGTCACCACGTCACTCACGCCGTACGAGCCGACCAGCGCGCCGTCCTCGATGCTGACGGACGGCGGGTCGAACACCAGGGCGACGAACGACTCCTCGTCCATGGTGCCGACCGTGAAGTGCACGGGACCGTCGACGTCCGCAACGGCCGGGTTGATGCCGCCGCTGATCGACCGACCGTTCACGTTGATCACGACGGCCGACGCCGCGGCGGCGAGGCTGCCATCGCCCACGTCGGTGAGTACGCCGTCCTCGTCGACCTCGACGGCGTCCGCGTCGAGCAGGGCGATGGCGACCTGCTGCGCACCCGACACCTCGGCGGTGAAGGCGACCTGCGCCGGCGTGGGCACGAGGACCTCGGCGACGTCGACGCTGTAGGTCACCGGCTCGGCCGGCGGGGCGGACGGGGCCGGCGGGATGGGCAGCAACGTCGGCGGCGTGCCCAGGTACTGCCCGGCCCACGCCTCGGGGTCCTGCTCGAAGGTGTACGCGGCGGCGTTGACCAGGTAGCGGGCCACCTGCTGGCGGCTGACGTTCTGGCCGGGGCGGAAGTTCCCGTCACGGAAGCCGGTGACGATCTCGACCTCGCGCAGCGCCGTCACGTTGGCGGCGTGCGCGGCGCCCGGGACCACGTCCGGGAAGCGGTTGACCCCCGTCGGCAGGTCGACGTCCAGTGCCCGCAGCGACTCGGCCACGTAGGTCGCCATCTGCTGGCGCGAGACGCGTGCAGCCGGGCGGTAGGTCTCGTCGGTGAAGCCCGAGACGATGCCGAGGTCCGCCAGCCAGTTGATGGCGGCTCGCTGCTGCGCGGAGCGCAGCACGGCGACGTCGGGGAAGGCGTCCTCGAGCAGATAGGCCTCCGGCGGCAGCGCGTTCGTGCCGTACACGGCCTGGGACAGGAACCGGGCCACGAACAGCGCCATCTGCTGGCGGGTGGTCGAGGTGCCCGGGAGGAAGTTGCCGTCCGTGTCGCCGACGGTGATCCCGTAGGCGGCCAGACAGTTGACGACCTGCGCCTGGTTCGGCGCGATCACATTGGCGTCCTGGAAGTCGAACACCGGTGCGTCGTCACAGACGGTGTCGACGTCCGGTCGGGCGAGCGCGGCTCCGGCCGGCAGCAGCGACAGGACCATCGCCCCCGCCAACCCGGCTCCGAGCGCCCGCGCGCTGCGATGCGGCTTGCTCACGTTGCTCTCCTGTGGTGTCGCCCTCGCCCGGCGGTGCGGGCGCGTCGGCTTCACCCCGTGTGAGCCGACGGACGCGGTACAGGTAGCCACGTCGGCCGAAGTCCCGTCGGATGAACTGGTCCGTTCGGACGAGCTCGACCGGGCCAGGCAGGCCCCGTCCCCGGCCCGCGAGGCCCCTCGGTTGTTCGGGTCGATTCGGGGTGGGTCAGACGAACGGTCGGAGCTCCTCGAGGACCACGGCCGACGGCTGACGGCGTTGCGTGGCTGGCGGACGCCGCCACACGTCGGGATCGGTGACGAAGTCGACGACCGTCGCCGGGTCGTAGCCAGAGACGACGACGTTGGCGCCGACGCCGTCGGGACGCTCGGTCGCACCGCGCCACAGCAGCGTCGGCACGCCCAGCAGCGCGCACTCCTCCTGGATCGAGCCGCCGTCGGTGATCACGAACGGCGCCGCACGCAGCAGCGACACGAAGCGACCGTGCGGCAGCAGTGGCACCAGTCGGACCCCCGCCGCCCGCAGCCGATCGTCGAGGCCGCGTCGCCGCAGGGTCTCGACGGTCGGCCCGTGCAGGACGAAGCACACCGGCTGGGCGCTGGCCAGGCGCTCGACGAGCGACACCAGCGACTCGACGCGTTCGCGACGGTTGAGGTTCTCGACGCGGTGCATCGTGACGACCACGGCCCCCGCGTCGTCATGGCCGTCCGACGCCGTCACCGGCGCGTCCAGCTCGTGCGCCAGTGCCTCAGCGACGGTGTTGCCCGGCAGGGCGACGATCCGGCCGCGCACCCGCATCCTGCGCAGGTTGTCCACCGCCTCGGCGTCCGGGGCGAACAGCAGCGAGGCCAGCCGCATGACCACGACCCGGATGAGTTCCTCCGGGAACGGGTGCAGCAGGTGCCGCGAGCGCAGCCCCGCCTCCAGGTGGGCGACCGCGAGCCCCGCCCGGCGGGCCATCAGCGTCGACAGCAACGTCGAAGGAGTGTCGCCGTGGACGACGCACACCCCGCCGTGACCGCCGAAGACCTCGCGGCGGAGCCGGCGGCCGTCGAGCAGCCGCGCGAACAGCTTCGCCGCCCACCCGGCCGCCTGGGGGATCGAGGTGACGTCACGCCCGGAGGCGAGGACGTGGTCCGGGGTCCGGACCCCGAGCTCCTCGCGCAGACCGACGGCGAGCGCAGCGTGCTGTCCCGAGTCGATCAACCGGTACGGCAGTCCGCTCGCGTCGAGCAGCCGCAGCAGCGGCGCCGTCTTGATGTACTGGGCCTTGGTGCCGAGGAAGACGTGGATCACGACAGGTCCAGCCGACGGGGGTGCGGGCGGCGGAGTCTACGGGGGTCCGCGCGCCGTACGACGCCGCCCACTTCCCGACGCCCGCCCCCGGCGCTCACCGGGCCGGTTCGAGCAGGCCCTGTTGCACCAGCCGGTCGAGCAGGCGACCCAACATGCTGGCGGCCTGGTCGCGGCGCACCGCCACGTCGGGCCCGAACGTGCCGTCGCTGCGACCGGCCACCACCCGCAGGCCGAGTGCCGCCCGCAGCGGGCCTTCCTCGGCGTGCCCGACGGCATCGGGGAACCGCGGACCGTAGATGCGGTACGGGGCACCCGCCAGGTGCTCGTTGGCGCGCGTCACGATCGCGGCGAACTCGGCCCGCGTGGTGATCGCACCCGGCGCGAAGGTGGTCGCGGTCCGACCGGAGACGATGCCGACCGCCGCGAGCGCCTCGATCGCGTCGCGGTGCACGTAGCCGCTCTGGGGCACGTCGAGGTACCGACCGCGAGCGGGAACGGCCGGCATACGGCCGGCGCGGTCCAGTGCCCGGGCCACCATCGCCGCGACCTGGCCGCGCGTGAGCCCGTCGGTGGCGCCGTAGCGGCCGTCGCTGCGGCCGGCGGTGATGCCGTGGGTGACGAGGCAGGCGACCGACGCGTGGTGGGCCGAGCCGGGACGCACGTCGGGGAAGGCGACCGCCGCGGGACGGGGACAGGCCGGCACGGACGTTCCAAGGTGGTCGAGGACCAGTGGCGCACGCACCAGCCCGCCCGACCGGGTCTCGCGCAGGCCCGGCAGGGGCCGCACCCCCGCCCGCACGGCGTCCGCGACCCGCGTCGGCGACGCGTGCCGGTGGTGCTGCAGTGCGAGCGCGACCGCACCGGTCACGTGCGGCGCGGCCTGGGAGGTGCCCGACATCCGTCCCAGTCCGCCACCCGGCAGCGTCGAGACGATGTGGGCCCCCGGCCCGACGACGTCGACGCGTTCGCGGCTGCGTGCGGTGAAGGCCGGCAGGGCCCCGGCGTTGTCGATCGCCGCGACGCTGATCACGTTCGGCAGCCGCCACGCCGCCGGGTAGAGCGGATGCTGGTCCAGCGACTGTCCGCTGTTGCCGGCCGCGACCACGACCGGCAGGCCGGACTCACGCAGCGCCGTGCGCAGCGCCGGCGAATCGTACGGAGAGGTCCAGCTGGCGTTGATCACGTGGGCGCCGTTGGCCTGCGCATAGCGGATCGCGGCGATCGCGTCGGACACGCGGCCGGTCTCCCCCTCGAGGAACTTCAGGACCATCAGCCGCGCGTCGGGCGCCACGCCCGAGAAGCCGGCCGCCGACTCCCGCGCGCCGGCGATGATCCCGGCCACGTGGGTGCCGTGCGCGTCGAGGCTGGCGCTGGTGTAGAGCCGGTTGGAACCGTTGCGGTTGGTCTCGGTGGTGACGAAGTTCCACCCGTGCAGGTCGTCGACGTAGGTCCGGCCCGTCACCGGATCGGTGCGCGGCGTGGCCGCGTTGGGGTTGCGCCACAGTTGGTCGCGCAGCAACGGATGGTGCAGGTCCACGCCGGTGTCGACGACGGCGACGACCACGCCGCGTCCGCTGGCCAGTCCCCAGGCCTCGGTGGCGCCGACGTCGACGCGGGCCCGGCCCCGCTGGCTGGCGACGGTCTGCCCGTCGTTGCGCAGACCCCAGGCCTCGGGACCGAGGTCGGAGGAACCGCGGGCGACGTGGAGCAGCGTGTCCGGCTCCACGGCCACGACGTCGCTCCGTCGGGCGAGCAGGCGCTCGGCAGCCGCCGCGTCGGCGCCGGAGTCGAAGTCCAGCACCTGCACGGCCGAGGTGGCCGCGAGCTCCTCCGACCCGTCGGGGGATCCCGGCGTCGGCGCGTGCGGACCGTCGACGACCGGCAGACCGGCGGCGGCGTCCTCGGCGTCCACCGGCGCAGCGAAGGTCACCAGCAGTCGGCTCCTGCCCTCGTCGGTGGCCGCGGCCGGCAGCGCCACCGTCCCGAGCACGGCAGCGACAGCGGCCAACAGCGACAGGCCCCGCAGGGACCGGCGGATCGAGGTCATGCACGCGAGCCTTCGACGGGACCCGCGTCGCCCGCACCGTCGGACCTCGACCCGCGCGCCCCTCCGCGCACCATGGTCGGCCGCCGGCCCGCCGGCGCGAGCACACGCGCGCACAGCGTGACACCACTGCGTCGATGGGTCGGGCACGTCGGCGGGGTCGGGCGCGTCAACGGGTCGGGCGCGTCAACGGGTCGGGCGCGTCAACGGGTTGGGCGCGTCAACGGGTCGGGCGCGTCAACGGGTCGGGCGCGCCAGGGGGTCGTCGACCGGTGGCTTGGTGACGCGCACCACCAGATCCGCCAGCAGACCGATGCTGATGACCTGGAAGGCGGCGAACAGGATCAGCAGCGTGTTGGTCGCCAGCCGCAGGTCCTTGGTGGTGATGTCGTAGACGAGCTTGGCGACCCCGAACAGCAACAGTGACAGCCCGACGGGCATGAACACCCGCAGCGGCTCGTAGCCGAGGATCATCCGCACGACCTGCAGCAGGTACTTGCGGGTGTCGCGGTACCAGTGGAACTTCGACTCCCCCTCCCGCGCGGCGTACGGGATGTCGACGTAGCCGACCGCCAGGCCGTCGGCGAGGAACGACATCGTCATCGTCGTCACGCACGAGAAGCCGTTGGGCAGCCGGTTGAGGTAGCGCACCGCCTTGTCCCGCCGGAAGGCGCGGAACCCGGAGTTGAGGTCCGGGATCTCCTCCTGGGCGAGGTACTGCGCCAGTCGGCGGATCGCCCACTTGGCCGGCACCCGCAGCGCCTTGTGCGAGCCTTCCTCGCTCGTGCGTGCCCCGACCACCTGGTCGTAGCCCTCGACCTCGAGCGACTTCACCAGGTGCGGGATGTCGTCGTTCGGGTAGGTCATGTCGACGTCAGTCCACACGACCACGTGTCCGCGTGCCGCCCGGGTACCGGTGCGGCGGGCGCCGCCGGAGCCGAGGTTGCGCCGGTGCTCGATCAACCGCAGCCGGGGCTCCTCGTCGACGGCGGCACGCAGCCACTCACGCGTACCGTCGGTCGAGCCGTCGTCGACCGCGACGATCTCCCAGGTGTAGTCGGAGGCGTCCATGGCGGCCCGGATGCGGGCGACCTCCTCGCGGACGTGGCCGACCTCGTTGTAGGTGGGCAGCACGATGGAGACGTCCGGACGGGCCCGGACGTCCTCCTCCTGCGGAGCAGGGGCAGGCGCGGTGGACATGGCTGCCTACGGAGACGGCGTGGCGACATGGTGCCCGGTGCCGGACGGCGACGTCCAGCACCGGGCCACCGGGTCGCGAGGTTCAGTGCTGCTCGAGGTGACCGCGACCGATGGCGTGGTAGCGCAGTCCGGCCGCCCTGGCCGCCTCCGGGTCGAGGCAGTTGCGGCCGTCGACGAGGATCGGGTAGTCGAGCGCGGCGACCAGCTTCCCGAGGTCGAGGTCGACGACCTCCGGCCAGTCGGTGGCGACCACGACCGCGTGGGCACCGGTGGACGCCTCGAGTGGATCGGTGAACACCGCCACGTCGGGCAGCTCACGGCGCACGCCGTCCGAGGCGACCGGGTCGTACACCCGCACGGTGGCACCCTCGTCGATCAGCGCGCGGGCCAGGTGCAGGCCCGGGGACTCGCGCAGGTCGTCGGTGCCGGGCTTGAAGGCGCCGCCGAAGACCGTGATCGTCTTGCCGGCCAGGTGCCACAGCTCGTCGCGCAGCTTGTCGAGCACGACCTCGCGCTGCCCGACGTTGATGCGGCCCACCTCCTCGAGCAGGCGGAAGTCGTAGCCGACCTGCCGCGACAGGTGCAGGAACGCGTCGACGTCCTTGGGGAAGCACGAACCGCCGTACCCCAGGCCGGCGGACAGGAACGCCGGGCCGATGCGGGCGTCCATCCCCATGCCCTGCGCCACCACCTCGACGTCGGCACCGACCCGGTCGCACACGTTGGCGACCGCGTTGATGAACGAGATGCGGGTCGCGAGGAAGGCGTTGGAGGCGTGCTTGATGAGCTCGGCGGTGTTGACGTCGGTCTCCACCACCGGGGCACCCGTGCGCTCGACGAGCGGGGCGTAGACCCGCCGCAGCGCGTCGCGGGCGAAGTCGGAGCTCGTCCCGTACACGATGCGGTCGGGATTGAGCGTGTCGTGCACGGCGGCGCCCTCGCGCAGGAACTCCGGGTTGGAGGCCACGTGGACGTTGGTCACCTGAGTGCCGCGCGCCTGCTGTTCGCGCCGGATGACGTGCGTCAGCCGACGGCCGGTGTTGGCCGGGACGGTGGACTTCTCCACCAGCACCAGCTCGTGATCGACCTTCGAGGCCACCTCGACGCCCACCCGCTCGACGAACCGCAGGTCCGGCCCGCCTCCCGGCAGTGGCGGCGTCCCGACGCAGACGAACACGACCTCGGCGTCCGCGAGGGCCTCGCCGAGGTCGGTGGTGAAGCGCAGCGCCCCCGAGTCGGTGACCTCCTGCACCAGCTGCGGCAGATCGGGCTCGTGGAACGGCACCCCGCCCGTGAGCAGGGTCTCGATCTTCGCGGCGTCGTCGTCGAGACCGACGACGCGGTGTCCGAGGTCGGCGAGGCAGGCCGCGGTCACCAGACCGACGTGCCCGACTCCGATGACGGCTACATCCAAGTCAACGTCCTTGTGCGGGAGCTTGCTGGCCGAAGGCGGCCGGGAACGGGTCGGTGCCGGGGCGGAGCAACGGGACGCCCCGGACACCCGGCGACCGGTCCCGGTGCCCGGATGGCACGCGGCAGATCGTCCGGCAGCGTACTCGTCCGGCCGGGGCCTGCACCCGGACCGCTAGCCTCGTCCGTCGCGTCGGGCCGACCCGTCCGGCGCACCGAGCCGAGGACTTCGCGTGCCGATCGACCGCGTGCTCGACCTGGCCCGACGTGTCGGGGCCGCCCGCGACCCCTCACCGCGGACCCGTCGGGTGCTGCTGAGCGTGGGCCTGGTCGCCTTCGTGGTCATGCTGGTCGTCTCGCTGCGCGATCTCGAGGTGGATGCGGGCACGCTCGCGTGGGGTCCGCTGGCCCTGGCCGCGCTCGTGCTGGTGCCGCTGACGATCCTCGGCAACGCGGCGGAGCTGCGCGTGATGGCTGCCACGGTCGCGCCCGGAGCCCTGACGTGGTCCGAGGCGGTACGCGCGGTCGTGCTGGCCACCGCGGCGAACCTGTTGCCGATCCCGGGCGCGGCACTGGTCCGCATCCAGGCGCTGAGAACCCGGGGTGCCTCCGGTGTCGCCGCCACGGGGATCAACCTCGCCGGCGCCGGGGCGTGGATCGGCTCCGGCCTGGTGGTGGCCGGGGTGGCCCTGACCCCGCTGCGGGGGCCGCTGGCCCTGGGGGTCGCCGGCGTCGGCCTGCTCGGGTGCGTGGTGGCGGGTCTGCTGGTGCGCCGGTTCGCGCTGCCCGGTCGGATGTGGCGGGGAGTCCTCGCGCTGACCGCGGTCGAACTCGCCGTGACCGTCACCCACGGCCTGCGCCTGCTCGTGGTCCTGGCCGCGCTGCAGGTCGAGCTCAGCCTGCCGCAGGCATTGGTCGTCGGCCTCGGTGCACCGCTGTCGGCGGCGGCCGGGGTGTTCCCCTCCGGCATCGGGTTGGCCGAGGCACTGGCGGGCCTGCTCGCGCCCGTCGTGGCGCTCCCGGCCGCCGTCGGGGTCGCCGCCACCGGCGTCAACCGGATCGTGGGACTGGCGGTCACCACGCCGCTGGCGGGGCTGCTCGCGGCACGCTCCCCCGTCGAACGCCCCCGCACGGACGCCGGCTGACCTCACGCCCCGGCGCGCGCCAGGGCGTCGAGCAACCGGGCCAGCACACTCGCCGCCTGGTCGCGGCGGGTGTCGCCGCCGGGGGCGAACCGCAGCACGGCCACGCCGCGGACCACCCCGAGGTCGCGCGCCACGTCGACGGCGGCGGCGTGCGTGCTGGCGTCGTCGTCGGCGAACCAGTTGCGGCTGGGAGCCCGGGCCTCACCGGTGGCGAACACGTGGACCCGCCCGGCGAGCGCGGCCAGCTGCGCGCGGGTCACCGGGCGGTCGGGGAGGAAGCGATCCGACCGGTCCCCCTGCGCGATGCCGACCGCGGCCAGACGCTCGATGGCATCGCGGTGCACCGAGTGCTCCACGTCGGTGAACGGCTGGGCGGTGGCGGCCGGGAGCTCGACCCCCGCGGCGGCCAGGGTGCCCAGCAGCAGGGTCGCCAGCTGCCCACGCGTGAGCGTCGCACCGGGGCCGTAACGACCCTGCCGGTCACCGACCGTCACCCCGTTGGTGCGCAGACAGCTGATCGCCGTGGCGTGGGTCGCCCCCGCCGGGACGTCGGGGAACGGCGGCGCGCCGAGCACACCGTGGCCGCACACGGGACGGTCGAGCCCGTCGAGCAACGCTGCCGCGTCGAGCATCCCGCGCGAGATGGTCGTGTCCCGCGTGCCCACCGTCACCCGCGAGGTCCACGACACCGCGTCGACGAGATCGGCGGCGGCCGCGTCCGGGTACGCCGTGCGGGCCAGCGCCAGTGCCCCCGTCACGAACGGGGTCGCGAACGAGGTGCCGTCGGCGAACTGCCACGCGCCCGGAGCAGTCGTGCGGATCCGTACGCCGGGGGCGCCGACGTCGATGCTGGCCCGTCCGACGTTGGCGTAGGACGGCAGGCCACCCGAAGGCCCGACGGCGGTCACGCTGACCAGGTTCGGCAGGCGGTAGCCGGCCGGGAAGGCCGTTCCCGGCCCCACGGTGAGGTCGTGTCCGTCGTTGCCCGCCGCGGCCACGACCGGCACGCCGGCGTCGCGGACCGCCGCCCGCAGCAGCCGGCTGTCGGACGGGTGCACCCACGAGGCGTTGACCAGGTCGGCTCCGGCCCGTCGGGCGTACGCGAACGCCTCGAGCGTGGCGGCCAGCGTGGCACGCCCGGGACCGGAACCGTCCACGACGAAGGTACGCAGGGGCAGCAGCGTCACCTCGGGCGCCATGCCCGCGATCCCGACGCCGTCGTCGGCGCGCGCCGCGATGATCCCCGCGACCGCCGTTCCGTGCCAGTCCTGGCGTGAGACGTTGGTCACGTCCGGGGTGTCGTCGACGAAGTTCCAGCCGTGCAGGTCGTCGACGTAGCCGTTGCCGTCGAGGTCCCGGCCGTCGGCCGCCTCGCGCGGGATGGTCCAGATCGCACCGGCCAGGTCGGGGTGGGCGAGATCGACCCCGCCGTCGATGAGCGCGACGAGGACCTCGGGGGCGCCACGGGTGCGCTGCCAGGCCGCTCCGGCGCGCACGTCGGTCCCGGCGGCGGTCGGGCGGCCCTCGACGGGGCGACCGGAGTTGTGCAGCCCCCACTGGTCGCGGAACAGCGGGTCGTCGACCACGGGCTCGTCGACCGTGTGCTCGGCCGCCCACAGCCAGCGGTCCACCTCGACCAGCTCGACCTCCGGCTGCGTGCGCAGACGCCTCGCGAGTGCGTCCGCCTCGTCCGGGGGCACGTCCACCGCGTCGACCGAGCCGCTCACGGCGCGCGACACCGCCAGTCCGTACGTGTCGAGCACCTGTGCCCGCGCCGCCGCGGCGGCGTCCGGGGCCCAACCGAGCAGCAGTCGCAGCGACCCGTCGACGACCACCGCGTCCCCGGACGCACCGGCGCTCGCCACCGGTACGGGTTGCGCGACGGCGGCTGCCGGCCGCGGCGGTCCGTGCACGAACGCGACCCCTGACGCGACGATCAGCGCGGCCGCGAGTCCGCGCGACGAACGGGACGCGGCCAGCGGGGCGCGGAAGCGTGTTCGTGTGCGTGTGGAACCTCGGTGGACGCCACCCCCCCGGACGCCGGACGGTTCCGTCATCGCGTGGCGACCCGGCGCAGGAAGCTCGCCATCTGTCCGCGGGACACGGGGTCCCCCGGGCAGTACCCGCTGCCGTCGGCCGTGCAGCCGGCCGCCACACCGGCGGCCGCGACCGCTGCGATCGCCTCGCCGTGGGCGGCCTGTCGCCGCACGTCGACGAAGGGGTCGGCCGTTCCCGCCGGGGCGCGCAGCCCCGCGGCGGCCGTGAGGAACGTCGCCATCTGTGCCCGGGTGACCGGGGCACCGGGGCGGAACATGCCGTCGGTGAAGCCTCCCGCCACACCCGCCTGGGCCAACGCATCGATCGCCAGGGCGTGGGTCGCGTCGGGATCGGCCACGTCGGGGAAGCGACCCCGGACGCTGGGCGCCGGGATCGCGAAGGTCTGGTAGAGGAACGTCGCCATCTGCCCGCGGGTGACGTCGCGGCCCGGCGCGAAGCGGGCTCCTCCGACGCCCTGGGCGATGCCGGCCAGGGCGGTCCAGGTGATCGCGTACTCATGGGTCGTGCCGTCGTCGTCGGTGAACGGCGCGAACCCGATCGCGGCGATCTGCGAGCTCGGCAGCCGACTACCGGCCGCGGTCGGGTGTCCGGTCGTCGGCAGGTGCATCCGGAACGACGCCCCGGCGACCCGCTTGGCCTGCAGCGTCGGTGAGTCGGCTGCCCGGGAGGTGAAGACGAACGTGTCGGGCATCCCGGCCGCGGTCACCCCGCTGACCCGCACCTCGCGCGGGGTGCCACCGGAGGTGCGGGAGAGGATCTGCACCCGTTCCACCCGCGAGAGCGCGGCGGAGCGGCCCGAGGAGACGTGCGCCGCGACGGCGGCGTTGGTCGCGCTGGACGTCCAGCTGCGGAAGTTGTGCGGCTCGGCCAGCGACCACGGGTCGTCGACGCTGCGCAGGTACGGCACCGGGTTGTTGGCATAGGCCCACGAGTCCTCGACCGCCTCCGTGCGGCCGCCGTGCGAGGACGAGTAGAAGGTCTGCGCCAGTGCGCCGTCGTAGGTCAACACGCTGCCGCTGCCGCCGGCGAAGGTGGCGTCGACCGCCCGTGGCCAGGCACCGCCGCTCGCCGTCTCGGTGCGGTGGCCGCCGTAGGCCTGGTGCGCCGGGGTCGCCAGGATCTCGCAGCTGCAGGTGGCCCGGAAGCCGATGGTGCGCAGCGCGAAGGTGCGGCCGGCGATCGCCTGCGCCTGCAGCGCCGCCGCGTTCCACGACGCTGGCATCTCTGCGAGCCCGTGCAGGTACTGCTGGAGGTTGCGCAGGTACTGCACCGTGTTCCAGCGGCCCGGCGCGACGTTGACGATGTCGTGGGCGCTCCAGCGATAGCAACCGACGCCGTCGCGGACGTCGGACTGGCACCGCGCCGCATTGGGGCCGGGAGCCTCGATCTGCACGCCGTGGTGGTGCACCCGCAGGATCGGCTGGGTCGCGGACGCGACGACGGTGCCGCCCGCGGCCCCGCACGCGACGGTCTGCACCCGCTGCGAGGTGCCGGCCTGGCAGACGTGGTAGGTGGTGCCCGCCGGCTGCGTGGTCAGGGCGGTGCACAGGTCGTCGTGCGTGCGGCGGGTCGGGTCGGCCGGTGCCGGACAGGCGTGCCAGGTCACGGCGCCGCCGACGGCGCGCACGAACGGCGCGTCGTGCAGCTGGCGCAACCCGACCCGGACGGGCATCGTCGCCGGGCGCTGGGCCACGGCGGTCCCCGGGTAGTAGTGCTGCAGGATCTCGTCGGCGGCGTGTCCGGCGCGGGCCATGGCCTGCGCCCCGTACTGACTCATCCCGACGCCGTGGCCCCATCCCGACCCCCGGAACAGGACCTCCGGGCGCGGGTCACCGACGGCCCGGACGGCCGGCCGCACGGCGAACCCGTCGGCCGGCGGGGCTACGGCCGTGCCCGCCACCGTGTCGGTCGCCCCGGTCCCGCGCACCTCGTCGGGCTCGACCTTCTCGGGCTCGACCACCCCGGGCTCGGCCTCCTCGGGCTCGGCCTCCTCGGGCTCGACCACCCCTGGCTCGGCCTCCCCTGGCTCGGCGACCTCCGGCCCCGCGACCTCCGGCTCGGCGGCGACCGGCGCGACCGTCGCCGACAACAGTGCGACCAAGGCCGCCGTGACCAACGGCATCCGCATCCGGCGTGCGCCCATGTCCGACCTCCCCACGAGGTTGCAGCACCGACTCTGTCACAAACGGGGACCCACGGGGAAGGGGCGGTCCGGCGGGGATGCCGTACCGCCCCTTCGAGCGCTGCCGTGGGTGCGTCGTCTGCGCTAGCGGGCCTGGAGGTCGAAGGCCCGCACGACCAGGGTCGCCGACTGGTCCCGACGCATCGTCTGCGTCGGTCCGTACTCGGTCGGGGACACGCCCATCGTGATGCCTTCGCGCTGCACGGCGCCGATCGCCCAGTAGTGCGTGCTCCCGGCGGGCACGTCGACGAACGTCGGGCGTGCGTCACGCAGGTTCATCGCCTTGTGCAGGAAGGTCGCCATCTGGTCGCGGCGCAGGGGCTCGCCGGGCCGGAAGGTGCCGTCCGGATACCCCTGGATGATGCCGGCGTCCACGAGCGCGGCGATGTAGGGGCCGAGCCAGTAGGCCTGACTGCTGTTGACGTCGGGGAAGCGGCCCTGCCAGTCGTTCCACTTCGGCTCGAGACCCATCCCGACGGCGACCGCACGTGCCATGTCGCCGCGGTTGAGCGCCTGGTTGGGCCGGAACTCCCACTGGTCGGTGCCCGCGACCTGAAAGCCGAGCAGCGCGCGGGTCTCGTGGACGGTGACGATCGAGTCGTGGTGGTGTGCGCTCGCGGTCACGTCGACGAATCGGGCGGCGGACGTCGAGCCACCTGCCGGGCCCGTCGCGGGAGTCGTGGTCGAGCGCTTGGCCGCCTGGTCGCGCAGCCACCACAGCCGGTCGCTGATCCGCCCCGGGCACGAGGTCGTACCGACGTCGCGGTGACCGGTGACCGTGCGCACGCGAGCGCCCCGGTAGGTCCGGTTCGTCGTCCCCTGCGGGTCGAAGCCGTGGAGGGCGGCCTTCCACGCGATCGTGTCGGCCAGTGCCTCGTAGGCGGCCTGTGGCGCGTCGACGCTGACGAAGTTGCCCATCACCGAGATGCCGAACGACCCGGAGTTGTAGCCGGCCGCGTGGGCACCGACGACGCCACGGGTGAGCCCGCCCTCGCGCCCCTCGTAGATGGTGCCGAAGCGATCGACGAGAACGTTGTAACCGATGTCGGCCCAGCCGTTGCTGTCCATGTGCCAGCTCTGGATGCCGCGCACGATCCCGGCCGCCTGCGCCTTGGTGTAGTTGTTGCTGCCCGCCGTGTGGTGCACCACGACGAGGTCGACGTTGTCCTGGAACGAGGGCGCGCCGCGGTAGGCGCGGGCCCCCCACTGCGAACGCGTCACGACGCGCGGGGCGGTCGCGGCCTCGGCGACCGGACCGTCGACCGTGACGGCGCGGCGGGCGACCGGACCACCCGAGAGCCCGTCGGTGTCGAGCACGGTCGCGGCCACCTCGAGTTCGCCGGCGTCCAGACCGACCAGCTCCTGACCGGGGATCTCGACCTGGAAGCGGGTCGCCTCACCGACGAACACCGGGTCGGTGTAGCGCTGGGAGCGGTCGTTGGCGGCTTCGGCGGTCCCGGCGTCGGGGCCGTCCTCCTCGTCGATCCGCTCGAGTTCGTACCACTCGTCCCAGTTGCCGTCGTCACCGGCGGTGCGGACACGGACGCTGTCGACGCCGTCGGGCAGTCGGAAGCCGACCATGCTGAACGGGATCGGGGCGGCGATCGGATCGGACCGGTGCGCGTCCGGTACGTCCTGCCCGGTGCTGGCCAGGCTGAGGCGGTCGGTCGGGACGCGTACCGCGAGGTCCTCGCTGACGACCTCGGGGATCGCGACGACGTCGACTTGCGATGCCGGCGGTGCGATCGCCAGAGCCATGGCGACCAGCAGCGCACGAGCGAACAGAGAGCGCACGGTATTCCTCCACGTGCCGGCGGGGGCGGCCGGCGGGTTCGGGTGTCCGGCGGGCGGCTGACAGCGGCACTTCGCCGCGCTGCAGTGGTGCGGCAACCCGCTCTCCTGCAGGTCGGCACACCGGCGGGCGAACTGAACGATCGACCACGGACCTCCCAACGGTAGACCGGTGGTCGGAGTTCCATCGGCCAGGAATTCGCCGCAAACGGCCGCTGTCAGGGGTTACGGGCCGGAAACGAACGAGCGCCCAGCGCTCGTTTTGGTGTCCTTCAGGTTCCTGTCATGCCACGTCCACCCGCGACGAGGGCCCACAGGCGTTGCCGAGGTGCCCGCGCAGCCGCATCGCCTCGCGGCATTCGCCGCCGTGCACCGTCGCCCCGTCCGGCGACACCACCGTGCGCCGCCCCCCGACGCGGACCCCTCAAGAAGGAACGCTGCGTGGTCGACCAGGCACACGAGAAGCCCTGATGTCGTCTCGTGCCGAGGATCCCCGTGTACCGCGCCCTCCCCGTTCGTCGCGCTCGCCGCCGTGGCACGATCCGCCACCTGACGGGGGGGCTCGCCGCACTGGTCGCACTCGTGCTCGCCGCCGGTGTGCTCGCGCCCTCGGCGGCCCTCGCGCAGGACCGGCCCGATCTCGCCGGACGGTTCGTCGACAGCGTCAACGCCGAGCGCGTGAAGCGCGGCCTGCCCCGTCTGCAGGTCGCCGGCGACCTCACACAGGTCGCCCGACGCCACAGCGTGAGGATGGCCGATCAGAATCGCCTGCACCACAACCCCAACCTGTCGACCGACGTGCGCAACTGGCAGCGGCTCTCGGAGAACGTCGGTCGCGGCCGATCGGCGACGTCGCTGCACACCGCGTTCATGAACTCCGACGGTCACCGACGCAACATCGTCGACGACCGGGTGTCCCAGATCGGGGTCGGCGTCGAGGTGCGCGGCAACAACGTCTGGGTGACGAAGGTCTTCCGGCGTCCGACCTCGGCCGCGACGACCAGCCCCACGACCCGCTTCCATGACGTCGGGGCCACCAGCCCCCACGCCACACCGATCGGCCGGCTGACCGCGTCGGGGGTGACCAGCGGCTGCCGGACCGACCGCTTCTGCCCGGGCTCCCAGGTCACGCGCGGGCAGATCGCCAGCTTCATCGGCCGTGCCAAGGGCGTGCTGCCCGCGGACTCCGGGCCGTACCGGGACCTGGCCTCGACGGCGACGCACGCCGGGAACATCAACGGGACCACCGCCGCCAGCATCACCACCGGGTGCACGACCGATCGGTTCTGCGCCGACCGTGCGCTGACCCGCGCCGAGATGGCCGAGTTCCTGGGCCGCGCCCTCGGGCTGCGCCCCGCGGCGCTGCGCAGCTTCGCCGACGTCGATCCCGCCCATCCGCAGGCCGGCTGGATCCAGGCCCTCGCGGACGCGGGGGTCACCAGTGGGTGTACGTCGGGGACCTACTGTCCCGAGGCGACCGTCACCCGGGCGCAGATGGCCAGTTTCCTGGTTCGCGCCTTCCGGCTCTGATCCGCCACGCCGCGTGGGCTCACTCGAGGACCGGCGGTCCGAAGTCGGCCGTCTCGAGCACCTGCAGGAAGGTGTCGATGTGGGCCAGGAACACCTCCGGCCCCTCCTCGTCGCCCGGACCCGGGATCGGCTGGCTGAGCACCACGATCGACCGTGACGGGACCAGTACCACCATCTCCCGGGTCGGGATGTCGTTGGTGACGTACGAGAAGACCAACTGCGTCGCCGGGATCTCGCCGTCGAGCGTCAGCCGGGTGTCCGCCTCCAGCGTCGCGTCCTGCTCGGCGACGAACCGGCGCCAGTCGTCGGGCAGCGTGGCGGGCTCGTAGGTGAACGCCATCGAGACCACCCCCTCCTCCGGCGCGACGAACTCCTCGTCCGACTCGCCCGGACGCAGGTCCACGTTGGCGATCGTGAGGTGGGTCTCGGTCTCCTCGTTGCGGTACCAGCCCTCGGGCAGGTCGATCGTGACGTTGCGCCAGGTGACCGACGACGGCTGTGCGTCCTCGCCCCCGCAGCCGGACAACGCCAGGGAGAGCAACAGCGCGAGCACGAGCGGGACACGACGGACGCGGGACACGCGGGCTCCTGCTGGGACGGGCCGGGACGCCGGCCAAGCTTACGAGCTACGCCGTCGGCCCACCGACGCGACGACGCGACCGCCACGCGAGCGACCGGATCGGCTCAGAAGCCCTCGTGTGCGTCGAGGTCGTCGAGCACCGCACCCACCGGTGCACGCTCGGCGGGCTCGGGCGCGGGCTCGGGCTCCGGATCCGGGCTCGGCATGGGGTCCGGATCCGGGGCCGGAACCGGATCGGGGACCGGCAGGAACGGGTCCGGCGGCGGCACGGTCGCGTGGGGCGCCGGCTCGCCGACCGGCAGCCGTCCGCTCGGCGCGGTTGCGGCCACGGAACTGGCGTCCGACACCCGGAGGTCGCGGATCGGACCGGCTGCCCCCGCGGCGCCGGCGAGCAAGGGCACACCGGTTGCCGGCGTCATGGCCAGCGGCCGCAGCCACGCCCCACGCAGGCGACGGCGGGCGCGACGGACGCGCTCCCCGAGGTCGACACCCGCTCCCGAGGCGAGGGTCGCGCGCGGGTGCGTCCCGGGCGACACGGCGGAGCCGGCCTCCCGCGACGGCGCGTCGGGTCGCTCGTCGACCGTCGGCCGTCCGGTCGCTGCACCCGACGTGGGCTCGGTCCCGTCGCCGACGGGCTCGTCGGCGGCCGAGGACCCACCGGAGGCCGAGGACCCACCGGAGGCCGAGGACCCACCGGAGGCCGAGGACCCACCGGAGGCCGAGGAGTCGTCGGAGGCCGAGGAGTCGTCGGAAGGCAGCGAGGTCGGCGCCACCCGGTCGGCCGTGACGTCATCGAGCAGCACGACCTGGGCGGCGATCCCGGCCGCTTCGAGTGCGTCGAGACCGGCGATGAGGTCCACCCGGGAGGTGATGTCGCGCTCCCCCACCACCAGGACGTGGTCGAGCGAGGCCGCAGCCGTGACCGAGGTGCGCGAGGCCGCCGTCGGCAGCGCGACCAGCAGCACGTCGAGGTCGCGCGGCAGGCGCAGCGGCAGTTCCGGGAAGGCCTCCAGGGCTCCGGCCAGGTCGCCACCGGCACCCATGCGGGCCAGGTGCAGACCGCCCGGCTCGAAGTCGACCGCGTCGACCAGCCGCCGCTCGGCTCGCAGGACCTCGTACAGCCCGGCCCGGTCGCTGCGTCCGGAGGCCAGGTCGAGCCGCAGCACACTGGTCCGTCGGGAGGCGATGGCCACGGCCAGCGCGTCGGTGAGGGCCGCGACCGGGCGACCGTCCCGGCCGGCGGCAGCCACGCCGAGGATGAGCTTGCCCTGCGGCTCCCGCGCCTCGAGCACGGCCTCGGCGAGCGGTCCGACGCGGTCCACCGTGGACTCGCGCGGCAGGACCGCGACCAGTTCACCGCCGGCGGCGCGGACGTGACGCGGCCCCCGCAGGGTGAGGTCCGCCGTGTCGACGGCGTACGCGACCGCTGCACCGAGCAGCAGCGCCGCCACCGCGACCGCGGCACCGACGGGCCAGGTCGGTGGCACGACGCCGGGGGCGACCACGGCGAGCACCAGGCCGACGAGGCACACCGCCACGACCGTCACCCGGACCGCACCGGCCCGACGGCGCAGGACGTCGAGTCCGTCGAGCAGCCACAGCGGAGTGCTCGAACGGCGTGCGGGGGGGATGGGTCGGCTCGTCATCGTGGGGCGAGGATAACGAGCAGGACCCCGCACACCCGTCAGGTGGGACCGCGCCGTCGGCCCGCCGCACCGACGGGGCCGTACCCTGTCGGCCACACCGGGCCGGCGGCGGCCGCAACGCGTCGATCACGGGACGGGAGGTGGTGGGCACGAGCACGGAGGCGCGCGCGTCAGGTGCCCGTGGGCTGCGCGACGCGCGGCGCCTGCTGCGCTACGGCGTGTCGGGGACGACGGCCGCGCTCGTCCACCTGCTGGCGTTGACGGCGCTGGTCGAACTGCTCGCCGTTCGCCCGGTCACGGCCTCGGCGATGGGATTCGGGTGTGGGCTGGTGGTGTCGTACGCGCTCCAGCGGCGGTGGGTGTTCGCCACCCGACGTCGGCACCGGCGGACGCTGCCCCGCTACCTCGTCGTCGTCGGCGCGGGGCTGGCCGTGAACACCCTGGTCCTGCTGGTCGGCACCGAGCTCTTCTCCCACCACTACGCCTGGGTGCAGTTGGCCGCGTTCGTCGCGGCACCGGCCAACAACTACGTGCTCAACAGCCTGTGGACCTTCCGCTGAGCTCAACCCGGGTCGCGCGGGGCTCGCAGACGTCGGGCCGTCGTGGTGTCGGCCACCTCGCCGGCGTGGTCGCACGGCGGCACGACGACCTGCCAGGCCGCGGCCGCCGCCGTGGCCGCCGTCGTGGCCGCGGCGGGGTCGTCGCACGCCTCGGCGCGGGCGAGGTGCACCGCCCACTTCAGCACGGGCGGGGCGAGCCGTGCCGCGGCGTCCAGCAACCGGAGGTCACCGGAGACCAGGCCGCCGAACAGCAGGCCCTTCGCGGCGTGGAAACCGGTGCCCCACGCCGCGTCGGGCGGCTGCACCGGCGCCTGCGCGTCGGCGTCCCACACCGGCAGGCCCTCGCCCGGCAGCGGCTCGCCCAGCAGCGCCGCGACCTCGACGCGGACCCAGGCCAGTCGAAGGCGCTGACGCGCTGCCCGCGGCCCGTCGGGAAGCTCGGCCACCGCACGCGCCGCGGCCTGGAGTCGCCGGTGAGCCCGCTCGCGGTCGCCGGTGCCCACCGCGTCGGCCGTCAGCGACACCCGCAGCATCGCGGCGTCGACGGCGTCGTCCGCGGCGAGCAGCGCCGGCCACTCCAGCGCCTCCGCACGGCGGTGCAACCCGAGCTCGCGCAGCACCCGGCCGCGTTCCGCGGCGATCCAGGGCTGCAGGGCGGGCAGTCGCACCCGGTCCCAGTGGGCCCAGGCGAGCTCACCGCGTCCCAGCCGGGACCAGACCATGCCGTACCACACCGGGCGGGCGGCCTCGTGGCGCAGGCCGGCGCCTGTCGCGAGGTCGACGTCGGCGGGCAGCAGCGCGGCCAGCGCGGCCGCCGGCGGCACGGCCGGCACGGACCCGGGTCCCGCAGACGGCGTCGTCGAGGGCGGCTGCTCCACGCTCAGCCCTCCTCCGGGGGTCCCGGGGGCTCGACGCCGAGGTGCTGGGCGAGTTGGGCACGCTGGTGTCGGGGCCGTTCGCGGACGAAGGTCCGCAACGACGCCACGTAGCCCTCCCACTCCTCGACCGAGCCGGGGTAGCCCCACCGGTCGACCTGCTGCGGCAGCTCGGGTGCGAGCAGCGCCACGAACTCGTCGAGGCGCGCCTCGGCCCGCACCGGGTCGAACGTGGTGTCGAGATGCTGCGCGAAGCGCGTGACGAAGCGCTCCCGGAACTCGGGGTTCTCGAGCAGCCGCTGCAGCAGGAAGGGGATGCCCGAGTCGTCGCGGGGATCGTCGACCGGCGCGAGCAGATGCGCGAGCAGGTCGTGGGTGGGATCGTTGGGCCACACCGAGCCACCGACCCGGTCGAGGTCGTAGGCCTTCCACCGCCAGCGTCCGTCGGCGACGGCCGGGCCGTCGGGATCGGCCGTGCGGGTCCGCCACACCTGGACGTTGTTGTGCGGCCAGTCGGTGTTGGCGACGTAGGTCTCGAGGATCACGTAGTCGAGGAAGCTGTCGAGATCGAGGCTCGCCTCGACCGCCCGCATCGTGTCGGGGTCGGCGGGGTCGCGTTCGGCGAGCAGGTCGAGCACGTCGAGCAGGTGCTGCTCGTCACCCGGGACCCCGGTGTCGAGCGCGAAGCGGGCCTCGAGGATGGCGACCTCGGCCGGGTCGACGCCGTGGACCGCCGCCAGGTAGTGCCGGTCGTAGCGCTCGTGCAGCAGGTGCAGCCCCCAGTACTCGCCGTTGAGGTACAGGACCATCGGCTGGACGGCGTGGGTGTCGATCGCCATCGGGCGGGCGAGGTCGAGGAACAGCGCGTCGTTGAGGAACGACAGCCCCCAGGTTCCCCCGCCGTTGCGGATCAACAGACGTCGGTGCCCCACCGGGGCGCGCTGATCGGGTGGTACGTCGGCCTCGGCCGCGGCGAAGAAGTCGTGGTCGAAGGTGCGCTCGCCGTAGTCGTTGCGGGCGTAGAGCCGCAGGGACTTGGCGGGCAGGCGACGGCTGTAGCCACCGTGGACGCGGACACCGAGATCGGTCGCGTAGGTGCACGCCCCGCCGGCGTCGCACCACGTCAGGTGGACGGCGCGCGCGAGGTCGTCGGCAGGCGGGCGTTCCCACGCCCGGCCGACCTCGGCGAAGTTGGCCGGCACGTTCCACCCGTGGTCGGGGTCGCCGTCGGGCCCGGCCAACCAGTCCTCGTAGACCCGGCCCGGCACGTAGATGCCGGTCTCGTGGTCGAAGAAGTGCTCGGCGTCGGTGGCGAGGTTCGCGACCGGTAGTGCCTCGCGCCGCAGGTGGTCGCCGACGAAGTACGTGGCGACGCGTTCGCGCCCCGCGGCGGTGCGGGCCCGCACGACGGTGGCCTTGGGCTGCGGGCCGGCCGGGGGTCGCCAACCCTCGCCGTGGAACGACGCGTCGAAGGCGAACGTGGTCGGGATGGTCGTGAACCGGTCCGGGTCGCCGGAGCGGTCGGCGACCGGGATCGGCCCCCGGTAGACGAAGGTGGCGTCGGCGTTGTGCTGCGGGTCCGGGTAGGACCCGTCGAGCGTGACGTACACCGGGTCGGAGGTCGCGACCTCGATGCGCAGGTCGAACGGCCCGTCGTAGAAGCCGCTCGGCGCCGAGAGCACCGGCGCACCGAGGTCGGCGTCGGCGTGGCAGACCGCGTCGTTGGGACCGCCCGGCGTCGGGCTGGCGAAGAAGCACCAGCGGCTGGGGTCGTCCGGATCACGGCCGTAGGAGGCGTCGCGGGGCACGGCGACCGGTTCGAGCCGGTCGGCGACGGTCACCCGGTCGGGCTCGACCAGCAGCAGCGGCTCGCCGGTCCGCGCCAACGCGAAGTCGGTGTGCAGTCCGGTGGCCGGATCCCGCCGGTCCTTGCCCGACAGCCACACGACGAGGTGGCCGCCGGCGGGGACGGTCACGGCCGGGAAGCGCCAGCGTGCGGGCTCGGCCGGGTCGTCGCCGAGGAACCAGCCCTCGAGCTGGCGGGCCTCGTCGGTGGGGTTGTGCAACTCCACCCAGTCGGGGTGATCGCCGTCCTCGTCGGCCAGCGTGCTCGCGTTCGACGCGACGAGCTCGTTGAGCACGACGTCGTCGGGCATGCCGACCGGGTCGAGCCGGGTCGCCAGGCCCGCGATGACCGCCAGCACCGCCAGTCCGACACCGGCGAGCAGCAGTCGCTGCCGCCCCAGCGGCGCGTCGGTGTCGACGGCACTCACGCGGCGTCGTCCCGTTCGACGAGCTTGCGCAACACCGGCAACCACGGGTTGCCCCGCACCGTCGGACGCGTGACGGTGACGCCCAGGCAGTACTTGCTGAGCCGGTCGGGGCGCAGACCCAGCGAACGGAGCGCGACGTGCGACGGCCCCGCGAAGCGCGACGACTTCACCTCGACGATCGCGTGGCTGCCCCCGAGTCCCGCCGCCGAGGGCCGGCGCTGCGGTGTCCCCGCCGGCCGGTGACCCGGCGCGGGCTCACCGAGGTCGACGACGACGAGGTTGCGATCGATGGTGACGCGTTCCCCGGCGTCGAGACCCACCAGCGTGCTGCGCCGGTAGCGCGTCATCAGGACCGGGTTCAGGTCGCTGGGGACCTCGTCCGGGTAGTGGCCGGCCAGCGCCTGCCGGACCTGGGCGATGCCGGTCGTGTCGAGCTGGTCGGCGGCTCGTCCGGTGTGCCGGAAGCGTTCCTTGACCGTCTGCCCCCGCAGGCCCTTGTACTTGACCTCCAGCAACGGCTCGGCCTCGCCGTAACAGCGCGTGCGGACCTTGAACCGCCGACGCCGGTCCTTGAGGTGGTCGGTGAAGGTCAACAGCTCGGCGGTGTCGAAGTAGACGCTCGAGTAGGCGGTGCTGCGCCGACCCTCGACCTCCAGCGCGTGCACGTCGGCGGCCAGGACCCCGACCAGGTCCGGCAGCCGGGCGAGCGGCACCAGGTACTTGGCGTCGTAGCGGCGCTGCAGGCCGGCCTCGGCCGGCAGCTCGTCGAGCCGGACCCCCGGCAGCGCAGCGAGCAGCGCGTCGATCATCGCCCGCGGCCCGGCGCGAGCTCCTCGCGCGGTCCGGCGTCGGCGTCGGCCGGCGCGTCGAGACGCGACGGTCGGTGCAGTCGCACCCGCACGTCCAGTCGCATCGTCTCGCGGACGTAGTCGACCTCCTGGACCACGACGGAATGGACGATGCCGCCCAGACGCCGTTCGAGCTCGCGCCGCAACACCTCGTGATCGGTGTGCACGACGTCGAGGACGACGCGGCACCGCTGATGACGCTGGGGAGGGATCAGTGCGGGGTGGTCGGCGACGTACATCGTGGCGACCAGCAGCAGGCTGAACAGCAGCTTGGCCTCCACCTGGAGCCCCGGCAGCCCGCAGACGAGGCCGAGCACGAGCGCGACCATCGTGTAGCCGATCTCGCTCTGCGTGGCCTCGTCGGAACGCAGCCGCACGATCGAGAGCACCGCGAACAGCCCGAAACCCACCCCCACGTTGAGCGGACTCGACGAACCCAGCGCGGCGGCGACGGTGAACAGGCTGACGTTGAGCGCCACGTAGCCGAGCAGCAGGTCACGACGCCGGTGCCGCCGGAAGTAGATCGCGTACGCCAGGATCGTCACCGCGACCAGGTTCAGCACCAGGTCACGCACCAGGCTGGGGAGGGCCAACTCGCCCACCAGGCTCCCTCCGACGGTCCAAAACCGCCAGTGTAGGCGAGTCGGCCCCGGCTGGGCGGCGCCGACGCGGCAGGGCCCCGCGCGTCGCGCGGGGCCCTGCCGATGGTGCGAGCGTTCCCCGGGATCGGGGAGGTGGCCTGGATCAGAAGTCCATGCCGCCCATGCCGTGGTCGTGACCGCCACCGGCGCCGGCAGCGTCACCGGCGGGCTCGGGCTTGTCGGCGATCAGCGCCTCGGTGGTGAGGAGCAGACCGGCGATCGACGCGGCGTTCTGCAGCGCCGAGCGGGTGACCTTGGCCGGGTCGATGACGCCCGCGGTGACCAGGTTCTCGTAGTCGCCGGTCAGCGCGTTGAGACCGTCACCGGGGGTCATGCCACGGACCTTCTCCACGACGACGGAGCCCTCGAGGCCCGCGTTCGACGAGATCCAGTACAGCGGGGCCGACAGTGCCTGACGGATGATGCGGGCACCGGTGGCCTCGTCACCCTCGAGCTCGAGCTTGTCGAGACCGGCCTCGGCCTGCAGCAGCGCGGTGCCACCACCGGCGACGATGCCTTCCTCGACGGCCGCACGCGTCGCGGACAGGGCGTCCTCGATGCGGTGCTTGACCTCCTTGAGCTCGGTCTCGGTGGCAGCACCCACCTTGACGACCGCGACACCGCCGGAGAGCTTCGCGAGACGCTCCTGAAGCTTCTCGCGGTCCCAGTCGGAGTCGGTCTTGTCGATCTCGGCCTTGATCTGGTTCACGCGGCCGGTGATGTCGTCGTTCGAACCGGCGCCCTCGACGATGGTGGTCTCGTCCTTGGTGATGACCACCTTGCGGGCACGGCCGAGCAGGTCGAGGGTGGCGGACTCGAGCTTGAGACCGACCTCCTCGGAGATGACCTGGCCACCGGTCAGGATCGCGATGTCCTGGAGCATGGCCTTGCGACGCTCACCGAAGCCCGGCGCCTTGACGGCGGCCGACTGGAAGGTGCCGCGGATCTTGTTGACGACCAGCGTCGCGAGCGCCTCACCCTCGAGGTCCTCGGCGATGATGACCAGCGGGCGTCCGCCCTGCATGACCTTCTCGAGGACGGGGAGCAGGTCCTGGACGGCCGAGATCTTCGAGTTCGCGATGAGGACGTAGGGGTCCTCGAACACGACCTCCATGCGCTCGGGGTCGGTGACCATGTAGGGCGAGATGTAGCCCTTGTCGAACTGCATGCCCTCGACGAAGTCGAGCTCCATGCCGAAGGTCTGCGACTCCTCGACGGTGATGACACCGTCCTTGCCGACCTTGTCCATCGCGTCGGCGAGGATCTTGCCGATCACCGGCTCGTTGTTGGCCGAGATGGACGCGACCTGGGCGATCTCGTCCTGGGTCTCGATCTCGCGGGCCTGGTTCGCGATCTCCTCGACCACGCGCTCGACGGCCTTGTCGATGCCGCGCTTGAGCGACATCGGGTTGGCGCCGGCGGCGACGTTGCGCAGGCCTTCCTTGACGATGGCCTGGGCGAGCACCGTCGCGGTGGTGGTGCCGTCACCCGCGACGTCGTTGGTCTTGGTCGCCACTTCCTTGGCGAGCTGAGCACCCATGTTCTCGTACGGGTCCTCGAGCTCGATCTCACGGGCGACGGTCACGCCGTCCTTCGTGATCGTGGGGGCGCCCCACTTCTTGTCGATGACGACGTTGCGGCCACGGGGGCCGAGCGTCACCTTGACGGCGTCAGCGAGCTGGTTGACGCCCTTCTCGAGGCGCTTGCGGCCTTCCTCGCTGTAGCTGAGGATCTTCGCCATGCGGTGTCCTCCTGCAGGTTCGAAGTCTTGAGGGATGGAAGGAGACGCCGGTCAGCGACCGGCGCGAGCGACGTTGCTCAGCCGACGACGGCGAGGATGTCGCGGGCCGACAGGATCAGGTACTCCTGGCCCTCGACCTTGACCTCGGTACCGCCGTACTTGCTGAACAGCACGGTGTCACCGGCGTTGACGTCGAGCGGGATGACCTCGCCCGTGGTCTCCGAGCGCTTGCCTGGACCGACGGCGACGACGGTGCCCTGCTGCGGCTTCTCCTTGGCGGTGTCCGGGATCACGAGCCCACTCGCGGTGGTCTGCTCGTTCTCGTCGATGGTGACGATCACCCGGTCGTCGAGCGGCTTGATCTTGACCTCGGTGGCGGTAGCCAATGTGCCCTCCCTAGGTCTGTCGTACGCGGGGCGTCGCCCGCGAGGGAACGGATGGGGGCGCGCCACGATGTGGCGCGGGTCCCGGCCCAGGTCCACGAGACCGTGTGTTCGGTCGTCGTCCGGACGCCAGCGCTGTGCGCTGGCACTCCTGGTTTCCGAGTGCCAGCCACGACGCTAGCACTCACCCTCGGCGAGTGCAAGGGATGCCCCGCCGAGGCTGAGCCACCCCGACGCAGTTCCCGGCGGGCGCGTCGATCGCCCCGCCCGCCGGCCGAGGCCCTCGCCGTTCGCTGGGCATTGCGGGCGGCGGTTGCGGGCGGCGCACCCGGGATGCGCCGTCGTGCCCGGCCGGGGACCATACTGCCGACCCGAGGGAGCCGACGAAGGCCGCTGCCGTGCCCGACCGACCGAGGAGCGAGGCGGGCGCGCACACGTCCGCGCCCGGTGCACACGATCCGGCCCTCGACCACACGCCGACCGTCCCGACCGGGGCCGCAGCAGCGGATCGGCACGGCAACGTGATCGGCGACCGGCTGCGTGACATCCGCCACCAGCAGGGGCTGTCGCTGGCCGACGTCGAGGTCCGCAGCGACGGTCGCTGGAAGGCCGTGGTGGTCGGCGCCTACGAGCGCGGCGACCGCGCCGTGACGATCTCGCGCCTGGCCGAACTCGCCGGCTTCTACGGCGTCCCGATCGCGAGCCTGCTCCCGAGCCGGCCCGTCTCGTCACCACGGACCGCCGGCCACCGGCGTCGCGAGGCGGACACGGGGCGCACACCCGTGACGCTGGACCTTCGCCGCCTCGACGATCTCGGCCGTGGCAGCGACGAACCCGACGATGCCGACGACCGGGCCGCGTTGCATGCGGTCGCCCGCTTCGCCGGGCACATCGCCCAGCTCCGCGGCGACCACAACGGGCGCGTGCTCACGGTACGCGGCGACGACCTGCGGACGGTCGCCGTCGCCGCCGGCGCGGACCCCGACGCGCTCCTCGCGTCGCTGCGTGCCTCCGGCGCCGTCCTGTCGCCGTGACCGGGGCGGGACGACCGGTGCCCCCGGCACGTCCGGGCACCTCCGGTCACGCTCGGTCACGGCGCGCGAACGCGGCGTCGAGGCCGTTCGGCCGAGTACGTGCGTCGGGTGTCCGTGCGCGGCGGGATCTGCGGCCGGCAGCCCGGTTTGCGCGACCGCGCGGGCGAACGCCGCCCGTCCGCGCAGGCGCCTCGGCACGCTGGTCACACCACGACGGCACCGCGCAGGTCACCCACGCCGCCTCGTGCCTCGTCCGCCGAGAGGATCGCGCCGTGCAACCCGTGCCCCACGACCCCCACCGACTGCGCATCGCACTGGGACGGCGGCTACGCCACGTCCGGCGTCAACAGCAGCTGTCGTTGGCCGAGGTCGAGGCGCGCAGCCAGGGACGCTGGAAGGCGGTGTCGTTGAGCGCGTACGAGCGCGGGGAACGCGACGTCAACCTGCCACGCCTGGCCGGGCTGGCCACGTTCTACGGCGTCCCCCTGACCGCGTTGCTCGACGACCTGACGGGTTCGCGCAGCAATGGTCCGGACCACGCCGACGCACCAACCGACCGGACGCCTGCTGCTGGCGGAGCTCGGCGTGCACCCCGACTGCACCTGTACGCGCTGGACGTCCGCGACGCCCCCGCGGACGTGGACACCGCCGTGTTGCTGGCGACCACCCGCTTCGCCTCGGATCTCCGGTGGCGACGTCGCGACCACAACGGCGTCGTGCTCACGGTCCGCCGCGACGACCTGCGCACCGTCGCGGTCAGCATCGGCCGCGAACCACAGCAGTTCGTCGCCGCACTGGTGGCCAGCGGCGTCGTCGATCCCACGTCGACGACCGGTCCCGACGGGTTCCCGCGGACGCCGGTCGACGGCCCCCGACGCTAGGAGCGGACGGCCAGGCGCCAGGCCTCTCGGTCCTCGAAGCCTGCGGCGAAGTAGGCCTTGTGTGCCGCGGGGTTGTCGGCCCGGACGTGCAGGGAGATCCGCCGACGGAGTGGCCCCTCCGCGAGCGCGGCGCGGACGGCGGCGGCGACCGCGCCACGGGCGATGCCCTGGCCGCGGACGTCCGGTGCGGTGACGATGCCCGCCAACTGCACGCCCCAACGCCGCGACGAGACCGAGCGCTCGAGCTTGAACACCGGCGCCCCGACCGGGCCGACGCAGTAGGCCAGCCCCTGGCGCACCGTCCCCTCGAGCCGTTGCCGGTACCCGCGCCAGCCCACCCGTCCGGGGTCCGGTCCGAAACGGTCGTCGACGTGCAACTGCACGGCCAACCGCGCGAGGGCGTCGAGGTCGGCCGCCTCGGCCCGCCGCAGCCCGGGATCGGGCAGGACGTTCGCCGGCGGGACCCGCTCCGGGTCCACCAGGAAGAAGCGCTGGTCGTGGACGATCAGCGCCGGGTCGGGTGGCGTGTGGCGCAGCACGGCGTCGCCGGCGGCGACGTCGCCGATGAGCAACCGCCAGCGGCGACCGGGGCTGCCCGCTTCCTCGATGGCGCTCGCGTCGCCGCAGGGCACCACCAGCCGGTTGGGGAACACCACGGCCGCCGCCCAACGCTGGTCGTCACTGGCCAGCCGCACCGAGCCGACGCCCTGGTTCTCGATCACCGACAGGGCGAACATGTGCCGCGCGGCGCCACCGGCCTCCGCCGGCCACTGTTCGAGCCGGGCGACGATGGTCTCGAGCTCTCCTGCACCGGCACGCCGCCACCGCAAGCGTCGCAGCATCATGCGCGCCACCGGCGACCTCGGCGCTCTCCGACCGAGCAGCGGGCGGACGTCCGGCGGCCCATCATCCGGCCAACGGGAGGTTGGGGTCGACGCCGAGCTCGAGCGGGGCGAGGTGACCGGCCGCCAGCAGGTTCGCCCCCGAGGCCGCCACCATCGCCCCGTTGTCGGTGCACAGCGGGACCGACGGCACCAGCAGGCCGAGACCGGCCTGTCCGCACGCCTCGGCGAACCGCGCCCGCAGGCGGCTGTTCGCGGCGACACCGCCGGCGAGCACGACCCGTTCGAGCCCCTGGTCGGCCGCGGCACGCAGCGTCTTGTCCACCTGGACGTCGACGATCGCTTCCTGGAACGAGGCGGCGACGTCGGCGAGGTCGGGTTCCTGGCCGGCCGCCTCCAGCCGGCGCAGGTAGCGCACGACGGCGGTCTTGAGTCCCGACAACGACACGTCGTAGCCGGGGTCGGCGCGCATCGCGCGTGGGAAGGCGATCGCGTGCGGGTCGCCCTGACGGGCCAGCCGGTCGATCTCCGGACCGCCCGGGTAACCGAGACCGAGGAAGCGGGCGATCTTGTCGAACGCTTCGCCGGCCGCGTCGTCGATGGTCGCCCCGAGCTGGCGGAACCGGCCGTCCTCGCCCAGGGCCACGATCGAGGTGTGACCACCGGAGACCACGAGCGCCGCGAGCGGCGGTTCGAGCTCGCCGTGCTCGAGTTGCGCGACCTCGACGTGGGCCCGCAGGTGGTTGACCCCGATCAGCGGCTTGTCGTGGGCGAGCGCGAGCCCCTTGGCGGCCGACACCCCGACCAGCAGCGCGCCGATCAACCCCGGTCCCGAGGTCACGGCGACGGCGTCGACGTCCGACAGGCCACAGCCGGCTTCGACCAGGGCACGGTCGATGGTCGGCAGCAGCGCCTCGAGGTGGGCGCGGGCCGCGACCTCGGGCACCACCCCGCCGTAGGGGGCGTGGAGCTCGACCTGGGAGGCGATCACGTTCGAGCGCAGGGTGAAGCGGTCCTCGACCACCCCGACCGCGGTCTCGTCGCAGGACGTCTCGATCCCGAGCACCAGCACGTCCGGTCAGTCCTCCGTGTCGGGCCGCGGCCGCCGCCACAGCAGCAGCGCGTCCTCACCGTCCGGGTAATACCCCGGGCGTTGGCCTTCGATGACGAAACCGCGCTGACGGTACAGCGCCAGCGCGGCGGCATTCGACCGCCGTACCTCCAGGGTGACCCCGTCGGGTGCCTGCGGGGCGACGGCCTCCAGCAGCGCCTCGAGCAGACGTCGCCCCACGCCACGGCGACGCGCCGCCGGGTCGACCACCAGGTCCAACACGTGGGCCTCGTCGAGCGCGACGAGTGCGGCCGCGTACCCCACGACCCGACCGGGTCGCGTGCTGGCCACCAGGCACCGGCGGTCGTCGCGGGCCAGGTCCTTGCGCAGCAGGCGGCGTGTCGACGGCGACAGCCCCTCCAGGCGACGGATCGCGTCGACGTCGGTGTCGGTCGCGACCCGCAACTCGAACTCGGTGTCGGTCGCGACCCGCAACTCGAACTCGGTGTCGGTCGCGACCCGCAACTCGGCGTCGGTGTCGGTCGCGACCCGCAACTCGGCGTCGGTCACGCGCCCGCACCGCCCTGCAGGCGACCCCGCGTCTGCCACCCGATCTTGGCGTCCACCTGACGCAGGTAGATCGGCAGGAGCTCACCGGGCCGCTGGGTCTCCTCACGCGCGAAGCGTGGGAGCGCCAGTTCGGCGAGCGCCGCGGCGTCGGGGCTGGCCTCGGCGGTGTCGTCCACCTCGACGCCGACCCGACGCAACTCGTCGGCGGCCCGGGTGAGCCCGTCGCCGGTCACGAGGCACTCCTGCCCGGTCGCCTGGATGTCGGCGGCCAGTTGCTCGGCCGTCCCCACGCGCAACTCGTCCTGCCGCTGCACGCCGCCGGGGACGGCGCGGTAGGAAGCCCAGAACAGCTCGCCTCGACGGGCGTCGAGCACGGCGAAGACGGGGCGCCGGACGTGACGCTGCTGGAAGCCGAGCACGTCGAGCCCGGACAGCCCGACGACCGGGAGCTGCCGCGCGGCAGCGATGGCCTGGGCGGTGGCGATGCCGACCCGCAGGCCGGTGTAGAGACCGGGTCCGAGCCCGACCGCCACACCGGTCAGGCGGTCGACACCCACGCCGGCCTGGTCGAGACAGAAGCGCACGGCGGGCGCCAGGAACTCGCCGTGCCGCCGGGCGACCCCGAGCGATGCGGACGCGACCAGGCCGTCCTCGCCGACGAGGGCGACCGAGGAACGGCCGGTGGAGGTCTCCAGTCCCAGGACGAGCACGGTCAGCCTTCCTCGCGCCAGGGCGCACACCCGTCGGCGAGCGCGTCCAGCCGCGACGGCCACCGTGCGCCGACGGCGGTGAGCCGCACGAGCCGGTCGCCCTCGACGGCGTCGACGGCCGGGTCGCTCCCGCCGGCCAGCGACAACTCGACCTCCAGCCGGTCGTCGGGCAGCAACGGCGTCACGGCGTCCCCCCACTCGACGAACGTGACGGCGTCGGGGGCCAGCACGTCGTCGCCGAGATCGAGCACGTCCTGCAGGCGGTCGAGTCGGTAGACGTCGGCGTGGACCACCGGCACCCGCCCGTCGAGATGCGTGCGCACCAGCGTGAAGGTCGGTGAGGTCACCCGGCCAGTGACACCCAGGCCACGGGCCGCACCCTGCACGAAGCACGTCTTGCCGGCGCCGAGGTCACCACTGAGCGCCACCACGTCGCCGGGCCGCAGCTCGGTGGCGACCACGGCGGCCAACGCGCGGGTCTGCTCCGGGGAGGTGGAGCGCAGCAGCAGGTCGGACGACACGGTGGCAGGCACCTTCGCGCTTCGGGGACGACGGACACGGGCTCCGGTGCGGTCGACCCCGAGGCGACCTGCCGGACGTCACGAGCCGACGGCCGTCCTCGACCGCAGCTCGGCCAGGGTCTGCGCGCCGGTCGGCAACCGTCCGTCGAGCACCGCCTTGGCGGCGGAGAGGTCACGGCGGAGCGTCACCGCGGCCTGCGGCACACCCCGGACCGCGTCGGCCGGATGGTAGGTCGGGATCAGCGTCACGCCCTGGACGTCGAGACGGTAGCCGGCCACGCGCTCGATCGAGACCGGACGCCGCAACAGCACGCTGGCAGCGAACGACCCGAGGGCGACGACGACCTCGGGTCGTACCAGCTGGAGCTGGGCACGGAACAGCTGCCCACAGGCCTCGACCTCGTGCGTGCTCGCCGGCCGGTCGTCCTCGGGTCGACACTTCACCAACGTGGTCAGGTAGACGTCCGACCGGGCCAGGCCGGCGACCTGCATCGCCTGGTCGAGCACGTTCCCGGTGCCCCCGGCGAACGGTCTGCCCTGCAGGTCCTCGTGTCGGCGTGGCTTGGAGCCGACGATCATCAGGCGGGCGTCGAAGGAGCCCTCCCCGACCACCGGTGTCGTCCGCCCCTGGTGGAGCCCACAGGCGGTGCACGCCCGGACCGCTCGCTCGAGTTCCCGCTTCAGCCGTGCCGGCGAGGCGTTCGCCGGCGCCGTCAGATCGCTGCCCACGCTCCATCCCTCCCCGCAACGGATGGCGATACGCCTCCCAGCGCGCCACGACGCGCACGCTAGCGGCTGTGGCACGTCCGGGGACGTGCGGAACGATGAGCGCGCGTTCGTCTCGCTGTTCCGCTCGCTCCTGCAAGCATCAGCGGTCCGCGAGCCCAGGGAGGTCGCCCCGGCCGCTCGCGGTCAACGGCCCCCGGCGCACCGCGTCGGCCACGGCGTCGGCCGCGAGCGCGGCGACGAGGTCGACGGTGGCGTCCCGGGCACCCGTGGCCAGGCAGAACAGCGCGTCGCCGTCGGCGTCGGTGTGGGCCGGTCGCAGCGTCCGGGCCAGTCCGGAGTGGCCGAGGTCGGCCACCCGATGGGCCTCGGCCTTCGTCAACCGGGCGTCGGTCACGATGCAGCCGATCACGGTGTTCGTGCTCGGACCGACCTCGTCCCCGGCCTCCCCGGTCCCCAGCGCCCGGCCGTTCACCGGCCAGCGCACGACGTCGTCGGCGACCCGGGCCCGCGCCAGCCAGGTTCCGTCCTCGGCGAGCACCTCGCCGACGGCGTTGTTCACCACGAGCGCGCCGACGCTCACGCCGGCGGCGCGACGCACGGCGACACCCTGACCGCTCCGCCACGCGTGGGCGAGTCCGGCCACCTTCGCCACGGTGCACCCGGCACCGGCGCCGACGCCGCCCTCCGACGGGTCGGCGTCCACCGCGGCGTCACAGGCGGCGTACCCCGCCTCCGGGCCGGGGCGGGCGGCGGGTACCAGCACCGCTTCGTCGAGGACGATCGCCGCACCGACGATCGGCACGACCACCCCCGCGCCGAGGGCGTGACCGATGCCGCGCTCCTCCAGCCAGCGCATCGCCCCGTCGGCAGCGGCGAGGCCGAAGGCCGACCCGCCGGCGAGCACGATCCCGGAGCAGACCGTCACCTTCCCCGCCGGCCCGAGTGCGGCCGCCTCCCGCGTCCCCGGTGCCGCACCGCGCACCGCGATCGCGCCCACGGTGCCCGGTGGGGGCAGCACCACCGTGCAGCCGGAGACGCCTCCCGGTGCCGTCCACGTCCCGACCCGTACCCCGTCGACACCCAGTGCCATGCGCTGCTCCCCGCTCGGATCGGTCAGTCGGTCGCGTCGGTCAGGTCGGCGGGTGGTCAGGTCGGCCGGTCGGCGGCGGGTCGACGACCCGGGGCACCCGAGCGGTCAGCTGGGTCACGATCTCGTAGGTGATGGTCGACGCGTGTGCCGCCCACTCCTCGACCCGGACCTGCTCGTCGCCCTGGGTGCCGATCAGGACGGCCTCGTCTCCGGCGGCCACCTCGTCGTCGCCGCACCAGACCAACAGCTGGTCCATGCAGACCGTGCCCGCGACGGGACGTCGACGACCATCGATGAGCACCACCCCGACGTTGGTCAGCGCCCGGGGGACGCCGTCGGCATAGCCCAGCGGCAGCGTCGCGAGCCACCCGTCGGCCGGCGCGACCCACCGGTGCCCGTACGACACCGCCGTGCCGGCCGGGATCCGCTTGGCGAACGACACCTCGGTGACCAGGCGCAACGCGGGACGCAACCCGAACGCGGCGGCGTCGACGTCGGGTGCGGGCGAGAGCCCGTACAGCGCGATGCCCGGCCGCACGAGGTCGCGACGTGCGGCCGGGTGCAGCAGGGTCGCGGCGCTGTTGGCCGTGTGCACCCGCACCCCGGCGGGCAGACCGGCACTCGCGCCCCGGCGCAGGAAGCGCTCGAGCACGGCGAGCTGGTCCCGGGTCGTGTCGGCCGCGGGTTCGTCGGCCCGGGCCAGGTGGGTGTAGACGGCCTCGACCCGGAGCCCCGTGGCGGCAACGGCCTGTCGCAGACGGGCGTCCCAGTCCGCCTCGGGTACGCCGACGCGCCCCATGCCGGTGTCGACCTTGAGGTGGACGCCGACCGGGGTGCCCCGCTGCCGGCCGAGCCGGTCGAGCACGTCGAGCGTCGCCTCGCGGTAGACGGTCGGGGTCAGCGCCGCGTCCACCATCGTCGGCAGCGCGTCGACCGGCGGCTCGGCCAGCACGAGCACGGGCGCGTCGATCCCCGCCGCCCGCAGGGCGAGGCCTTCCTCGACCAGCGCGACGGCGAGGGTGCTCGCTCCGCCCGCCAGCGCGGCCCGGGCCACCGCGGCCGCGCCGTGTCCGTACCCGTCCGCCTTCACCACCGCGCACACCTCGGTGCCGGCGAGGGCGGCCAGTCGGGCCGCGTTGTGCCGGACGGCGTCGGTGGACACCTCGATCCGGGTCGGGCGGTGGGCCCTCACGCGAGCTCGCCCAGTACCCCGGGGACGGCGTCGAGCAGGTCCACCGCGGTGGCTCGCGCAGCGCGCCCCTCACCGGCGCGGACCCCGGCCGCGGCGTGCCACCACACCGCCCGGGCGACCGCCTCGGGGACGGCGTCCGGTGCGGCAGCGGCGATCGCGGCCCCGATCATCCCGGCCAGCACGTCACCGGTGCCGCCGCTGCCCAGTGCCGGCCCGCCGTTGGGAGTGACCCACACCGCACCGTCGGGGGCGGCGACGATCGTGCCGGGGCCCTTGGCCACCAACGTGGCGTCGTAGCGCCGGGCGAGGTCGGGCACCCGCTCGACGCGGTGTGCCCAGGCGTCACCGCCGTCCGCTCCACCACCGATGCGGGCCAGTTCCCGCTCGTGGGGCGTGAGCACCAACGCGCCCGCGTGCTCGGCCAGCGCGGCAGGGTCGTCGCGGTGGACGTTGAGGCCGTCGGCGTCGAGCACCAGCCGCCGGGCGCCCCGCCGCAGGTGTGCCACCACGGCGGCCGCACCCGGACCGTGTCCGAGGCCCGGACCGGCCACCACGGCGTCGAAACCGCCGAGGTCGGGCAGCGCCTCGACGGCCTCGGGTGCGAGTCGTCCGTCGGCGTCGACGGGCAGCCCGTGCACCATCGCCGAGGGGTGGTGGACCGCGACCTCGGTGCGGACCGGTGCGGGCACGGCGACCGTCACGAGCCCGGCACCGGCAGCCAGCGCGCCGGCACTGCTCAGGGCGGCCGCGCCAGCGGTGCCGAGGGCACCGGCGACGACCAGCACCACGCCGCGCTCGCGCTTGTCCGCTGCGGCTCCCAGGCGCGGCGGGGCCGCGCCCCGCGCGCTCAGTGCCGTCCAGGTCCCGGTCGGGGGCACGTACCCGGGGCCCAGATCGCCGATCACGACCCGGCCGGCGTGGGCGGCCCCCGGGTGGAGCAGCAGACCGCGCTTGAGGCCGCCGAACGTGACGGTCAGGTCGGCGACGACGGCACCGTCGGGCGCGGCACCGTCGTCGGCGCCGACACCGGAGGGCACGTCGCACGCGACCACGGGGACGCCGGCGTCCCGGGCCCGCCGCAGGGCGGCCGTCGCGTCACCGACGGCGCCGCGGGGCGCACCGGACGCCCCGGTGCCCAGCAGCGCGTCGACGGCGACGTCGGCGCGGGCCAGCGCCGGGGCGAGATCGGCGAGCTCCCACGAGACCCGTCCACCCGCGGCGAGCCAGCGGTCACGAGCCGAAGCGGAGGCGTCCGACAGCGGCTCGTCGGCCGGGTGGGTGGACACGACCCGTGCCTGCGCACCACGCTCGGCCAGCCGGCGGGCGGCGACCCAGCCGTCTCCGCCGTTGTCGCCCTTGCCGACCAGGATCACGACCCGCAGCCCGTACCCGCGCCCGGCGAGCCGGGTCACGCCGCGGGCGAGATGCCCACCGGCACGCTCCATCAGCCCGGACCACGTGTCACCGGCGGCGACGGCGGCCTGGTCACCGGCCCGTGCCGCGGCCGCGTCGAGCAGCGGCACGACGTCCGCCGTCGACTCGACGACGGCCGCGACCCCGCTCAGCGGCGGCAGGCTCACTCGACCGTGACCGTCTTGGCGAGGTTCCGCGGCTGGTCGACGTCCTCACCCCGCAACGTGGCGATGTGGTAGGCGAACAACTGCAACGGCACCACCGACAGGATCGGTCCCGCCAGCTCGTGCGGCGCCTCGGGCAGGGTGAGCACGTGGTCGGCGTTGGCCTTCAGGTCGGCGGTCGATCCCTCGGTCCCGATGGCGAGCACGCTGGCACCGCGGGCGCGGACCTCCTGGATGTTGGAGACCATCTTGCCGAACACGTGTCCCGCCGCGGCCAGCGCGACGACCAGCGAGCCGTCCTCGATCAGCGCGATCGGGCCGTGCTTCATCTCGCCGGCGGCGAACGCCTCGGCGTGCAGGTAGCTGATCTCCTTGAGCTTGAGCGCGCCCTCGTAGGCGATCGGCAGGCCGACGTGGCGGCCGATGAACATCGTGTACGGGACGGCCTGGTACTGCTCGGCGAGCTGCCGGATCTCCCCGTCGAGCTCCAGCACCTGCTCGAGCGCGGAGGGGATCTGCTGCAGACGGCCGAGGATGTCCTCGATCTCCGAGCCGTACATCCGCCCGCGCTGTTGGGCGAGGTAGAGCGCCAGCAGCAGCCCACCGACGATCTGGGTCGTGAAGGCCTTGGTCGAGGCGACCGCGACCTCGAGCCCGGCATGGGTGTAGAGCACGCCGTCCGCCTCGCGCGCCAGCGTCGATCCGACGATGTTGCACAGCGCGATCACCGGGGCACGCTGGTCCCTGGCGTGCAGGGCGGCGGCGATGGTGTCGGTGGTCTCGCCCGACTGCGAGATCGCGATCACGAGCGTGTGCGGGTCCAGGATCGGGTCGCGGTAGCGGAACTCGCTGGCCTCCTCCACCTCGCACGGGATGCCGGCCCAGTGCTCGATGGCGTACTTGGCAACCATGCCGGCGTACCGCGAGGTGCCGCAGGCGAGCACGAACACCTTGTCGACACGACCGAACTCGCGCTCGTCGGTCTGCAGCTCGTCGAGATGGAGCCGCCCCTCGTCGAAGCGCCCCAGCAACGTGTCGGCCACCGCCCTGGGCTGCTCGTGGATCTCCTTGAGCATGAAGGTGTCGTAGCCCTGCTTCTCGGCGGCCGAGAGGTCCCAGTCGACCGTGTAGCGGTGGGGCTCGGCCGGGTTGCCCGCGAGATCGCGCACCTCGACCCCGTCGGGGGTGATCCGGGCGAGCTGACCGTCGAGCAGCGCCGCGACGTCCTTGGTGTGCTCGATCAGCGCGGCGACGTCGGAGGCGCAGTAGCCGACCCCGTCGGCGGCGGCGACGATCAGGGGCGCCTCGAACTTGGCCACCACGATCGTGTCCGGGTCGTCGAGCGCGACGAAGCACAGCGAGTACGCGCCCTCGAGGCGGGCGACGGTGCGCCGGACCGCCTCGAACAGGTCCGGGGTGTCCATCGCGTCGAGTTCGCGCTCGACGAGGTGGGCGGCGACCTCGCTGTCGGTGTCGGACGCGAACGTCGCCCCGTCGAGCTCGGCCCTCAGGGCCTGATAGTTCTCGAGGATGCCGTTGTGCACCACGGCGACCCGGCCGGTCGGGCCGAGGTGCGGGTGGGCGTTGGCGTCGTTGGGGGCGCCGTGGGTCGCCCACCGCGTGTGGCCGATGCCGACCCGACCGCTCGTGGGCTCGTCGGCGAGCGCGCTCTTGAGGTTGTCGAGCTTGCCGGCCCGCTTGGTCACCAGCAGCTCGTCACCGTCGCGCACCACCACGCCGGCCGAGTCGTAGCCGCGGTACTCCAGCCGGGTCAGCCCGGCGAGGATGCCGTCGACCGCGTCGTCGCGTCCGGTGATGCCGATGATGCCGCACATGGTCGAGCTCCTGTCCTGACGGTCCCCCGGGACCGACGCACGAGCCGACGCCGAGGTTGCGTCGCCGGAGCGTAGCGTCGCCCGCGAGGCCGGCGGCCGGTCGGCGACGGCCGGTCGAGCTGCGATCCGTGAGCCGGTCCGGCGCCGGGTGGGATTAGCCTGCCCGCACCGGCGACCCGGTGAGGCGATGCGATGAAGGTGCTGGTGGCCGGCTGGATCGGCTCGACCAACCTCGGCGACGAACTGGTGTTCGCGGGCCTGCGCGCCCTGTTGCGCCCCTCGGGGGTGCAGCTCTCGGCGATCTCGGTCGATCCCGGGGCGACCCGACGCGACCACGGCGTCGGTGCCGTCGGCCACCTCGACGCGCCGACGCTCGTGCGCGCGATCGACGAGGCCGATGCGGTCGTGTTCGGCGGCGGGGGTCTGCTGCAGGACGACTCGAGTGCTCTGAACCTCCCGTACCACCTGTCGCGCCTCGCACTCGCGCGGGTGCGAGGCACGCCGTACGCGGTGGTCGGGCTCGGCGTCGGCGGCCTGTCCACGTCGTCGGGCCGGCGACTCGCACGGCTCGCGATGCGCCCGGCGGTCGGACTCGCGGTGCGTGACGAGGACAGCCGGCGACTGCTCGAGACGATCGGTGTGCCGTCGGCGACCGTCGCCGCCGACCTCGCGTTCGCCCTGCCGACGCCCGCGGTCGCGGTCTCGCCCGGCGACCACCTGGCGGTCTGCCTGCGACCGTGGAGCGCGGACCGTGCCCGACGACCGGCCGCCGCGCAGCGTGGCACCATCGCCGAGGAGCACCTCGACGCGCTCGCCCGTGCGCTGGACGAGGCGGCGAGCGCGACCGGCCTCGGCATCGAGTTCGTCGCGCTCCAGGCGGACCGCGACGACGCGGTCCACGCCCGGGTCGCCGAACGGATGCGGACCCCGTCGACGCGCGTGACGCCGTCGTCGGGTGAGCTCGTGCCGACGATCGCGGGCGCACGGGCCGTCGTGGCCATGCGCTACCACGGTGGGGTCGCCGCCACGCTCGCCGGGGTGCCATCGGTGCTGATCGGGTATGCACCGAAGGTCGATGCGCTGGCCCACGAGCTCGGGGCGGGCGGCAAGGTGCTGGCCTGGGACCCGCGCGACCTCGCCGACGTGCCCGCGGCCCTCGAGGCCGTCCTGCCCCACCAGCGGGCGGTCACCCGGACCCGCGCGGACCTGCAGGCCCGGCAGGCCGGGAACCGGGTCGTCCTCGATCGGCTGCTGGAGGCCGCCGCCCGCCCGCGCTGACGCGCCCGGTGGTGACCTGGTCCGTCTCCGCCGGTGTCCGGCGTGCTCAGCCGGTACCGAAGGTCTCGAGGATCGCCCACAGGTTCTCGGCCAGGCGCTGCGGGGACACGCCGTACCAGGCGCCACCGAGGATCACGTGGTCGACGTGCGCCTCGATCGCCGACAGCCGGTCGCGGACCTCCTCGGGGGTGCCGGCGACCGCGTAGCGCTCCACCGCCTCGTCGGGCACCGCCGCGACCATCGCGTCGAGGTCGCGGTCGGTGTCGCGCCAGACCGCACGCAGCCGGTCGGTCAGCTCCTCGTCACCGTAGGAGGCGAACACCGCCTGGTAGTTGGGAGTCGTGCCGTAGAAGGCGATCTGCTGCTTCGCCTCCCGCACCGCGACCTCGCGGTCGTCCGCGATGCACAGGATCACCCCCTGGCAGATCGTGAACGCGTCCCGGTCACGACCGGCGGCGGCCAGGGCCTCGTCGACCCGGGGCAGCACGTCCCCGGTCAGGTACCGGTCGGAGGTGAACGGGTGCCCGAGCAACCCGTCGGCGTACGACGCGGCGGCCCGGGTCATCAGGGGACCGACCGCGGCCACGTAGACCCGCGGCAGCGCGCGCTCCGACGCGCGGCCCCGACCGCCGAGCCCGGGCCGCAGCACGCGGTAGATCTCCCCCTCGAAGGTGACGTCCTCCCCCCGCTCCATCCGCCAGGCGGTCTGCATCGCCTGCACGTACTCGGCCATGCGCTTGGCCGGACGGTCGAAGTCGGCCGAGAAGCGCTCCTCGATGATGCGCTTGACCTGACTGCCGAGACCGACCACGAAGCGGTCGCCGGTCACCTCGTTGAGGTCCCAGGCCTCCATCGCGGTGATCACCGGCGAGCGGGGGAACGCCAACGTGATGTTGGTGCCGATGTCGATCCGCGACGTCGCCTGCGCCAGCACGGCGGCCTGGATGGTGGCGTTCTGGGTCGTCTCCGACACCCAGGCCGCGTCGAAGCCCTTCGCCTCGACCTGCTTCGCGAGCTCGCGCAGGAACGCGTACGGCCCACCGAGCGCCACACCTCTGCTCGCCATGTTCCTCTCCCGTTCCGTCGGCGCGTCACCGTAGTGCCCGGTCCCGACGGCCGCGCCATCGACGCGTGCACGGCGTCGGCCCGCCCAGCGCCCGCGGCCTATCGGTCGGATCGCGTCGGCCGATGTGCTCTTCGCCACCCGAGCGTTCAGGAACCGCCATGGCCAGGCGCACGTCGCTGGGGCTCGTGCTCGCCGGCGTCCTGTGGGCGACGGCCCAGGTGGTGCTGCCCGCGTCCGTGGCCGGCGTGGTCTACCTCGCCGGCGGTGTCATGGCGCTGGTCGCGCTGGGCTCGGCACTGCGGTGGCGACCGCTGGTACGCCGCGGCGCGTGGGTGACCCTGACGCTGGCGATCGCGACTTCGGTCGTCGCCGACGTCGTCTGGGAGACCTACGCCCGCCTCGGGCTGGACCCGTTCCCGTCGCTGGCCGACGTGTTCTACCTCGCCGCCTACCCGCTGTACGGGCTGGCGCTGTGGTTGCTCGGGCGGCGCGGCCGGGTGGCGGACCGGGGCGTGCTCACCGACGCGTTGATCCTCGGCCTCGCCGGCATGGTGCTCGGCTGGACCTACGTGCTCGCGCCGCTGGCGACGGGCAGCGACGTGCGCCTGCTCGAGCGCCTGGTGACTCTGTCCTACCCGGTCGGTGACCTGGTGCTGCTGCCGTTGATCGCCCGGCTGGTGTTCGCCCACGGCGCGCGCATCCGGGCCCACCTGCTGGTCCTGCTCGCGCTGCTGGTGCTGCTCGTCGCCGACGTGCTGTTCACGGTCGACGTGCTCGCCGACGCCTACGCCGGCGGACTGCTCGACGGACTGTGGGTGCTGTCCTATCTGCTGATCGCGGCCGCTGCCTGGCACCCCTCTGCGGCCGAAGAGCCCCCACCGCTGGCGCCCATCGACGTCGTGTCCCGGCGCCGGCTGGGCGCGCTGGCCGCGGCCAGCGTCCTGGCGCCGGTCCTGTTGCTGGTGCACGACCCGCCACGCACCTCGGTGGGGTGGGTGGCCGGTGTGGCCTCGATCCTGCTGTTCCTGCTGGTCGTCCGCCGCATGTCGATCCTGGTCAGCCAGGTCGACGAGCAGGCACGCGAGCTCGACCGCCTCTCCCGGACCGACGCACTGACCGGTGCCGCCAACCGACGAGCGCTCGACGAGGAGCTCGAGCACGCGCTGGCCCGCTACGAGCGTGACCGACGGCCGCTCGCCTTCGCCCTGCTCGACCTCGACCGGTTCAAGGACTTCAACGACACCTACGGCCATCCGAGCGGCGACGCGCTGCTGCAGGACGCGGTGCAACGGTGGACCGCCGAGCTGCGCGAGGTCGACCTGCTCGCCCGCTACGGCGGGGAGGAGTTCGCCGTGCTGCTCCCCGGCTGCGACGCCGAGGCGGCCCAGATCGCCGTCGCACGCCTGCGTGCGGTGGTCCCCGGTGACCAGACGTGTTCCGCCGGCATCGCGCTGGCACGCCCGGGTGTCGCGCTCAGCCGGCTCGTGCGCCAGGCCGACGACGCCCTCTACGAGGCGAAGCGCCGCGGACGCGACCGCGCCGTGCTCGCCGGGTCCGGACCAGGCGACCGCCCGGCGACCGCGCCGACGGCCGATCCGGCTCAGGGCAGCGGGCCCACCACGCGGTAGTCGATCTCGAGCTCGAGGCGGCCGTCGTCGATCTCCACCTCGAAGTCCCAGCGCTCGCCGTCGCGGGCGAAGTCCACCTCGACCTCGTCGCGGTCGTCGACGTCGACGTCGACGTAGGCCCGCCAACCGTCCGCCACCGTGTGGTCCATCGGCACGAGCCCGCCGTCGCGGACGTCGAAGTCACGGTGCCGGCGTCGCCCACGGGCCAGGTGCCCGGGACGGCCCGCGTGGTGTCCACCAACGCACCGTCGTCGGCGGTGCCGTCACCCGTGGTGTCGTCTGCGCCGTCATTCGGGCCGTCATTCGCGCCGTCGCCGGGTGCACCCGCCGCCGGCGGCCCGCTCGGACCCGATGGCTCGGACGGCCCGGCGTTCTAGACGGTCAGGTGGTCCCGCACCGCGTCGGCGATGCGGTCGACGGCGAGCTGGGCGTCGTCGGCGGTCTCCGCCTCGGCCATGACGCGCACCAGCGCCTCGGTGCCCGAGGGCCGCAACAGCACCCGACCGCCGTCGCCGAGGCGCTCCTCCTCGCGCCGGACGACGTCCCAGACGGCGTCGGTCGTGTCCAACCGGGACTTGTCGACGCCGCGGACGTTGACCAGCACCTGCGGCAGGCGCGCCATGACGTCGGTCAACTCCCGCAACGAGGCGCCGGTCGAGCGCACCACCGACAGCAACCGCACGGCCGAGAGGATCCCGTCCCCAGTGGTGGCGTGGTCGAGGTCGATGAGGTGTCCCGACTGCTCGCCCCCGAGGTTGAGGCCGCGCTCGCGCATGGCCTCCAGGACGTAGCGGTCGCCGACCTTGGTCTCCAGGACGTCGATGTGCAGGCCCGCCATGGCACGCTTGAAGCCGAGATTGGTCATCACGGTGGTCACGACGGTGTCCTGTGCGAGCGCCCCACGGTGCTTGGCGTCGCGGGCGAGGACGGCCAGGATCACGTCGCCGTCGACCTCGACGCCCTCGTGGGTGGCGGCGATCAGGCGGTCGGCGTCCCCGTCGTGGCTGATCCCGGCGTCGGCGCGGTGTTCGAGCACCGCCGCCGAGACGACCTCCGGATGGGTCGAACCACAACCCGCGTTGATGTTCGCGCCGTCGGGTCGGCAGTGGACGGTGACCACGTCCGCGCCGAGTTGGCGGTAGACCTGCGGTCCGACGTTGGAGGCCGCGCCGTTGGCACCGTCGACCACGATCCGCAGGCCCGTGAGGTCGACGTCGGCGATGGTGGCGAGGTACTCGACATACCGGGCGACGGCCGCGTGGTCGCGCAGCCGGCGGCCGATGTCGGTCGACAGCGGCCGCTCCCCGGCGTCCTCGGCGATCAGCTGCTCGAGGCGCTCCTCCTCGGCGTCGGTCAGCTTGTAGCCCTCCGGGCCGAAGAACTTGATGCCGTTGTCGCCGACCGGGTTGTGCGACGCGCTGATCATCGCGCCGGCGGCGGCCGCCGAGTGGGCCGTGAGGTGGGCGACGGCCGGCGTGGGCAGCACGCCCACCGACACCGCGTCGCCACCGGCCGAGGTGATCCCGGCGATCAGCGCCGACTCGAGCATCTCACCCGACCAGCGTGGATCACGGCCGATCAGGATCGAGGGCCGGCGGGTTCCGTCCTCGCGCAACACGGTGACCAGCGCGCGGCCCAGCGCCAGCGCCAGCTCGGGCGTGAGGTCGGCGTTTGCCTTGCCACGCACGCCGTCGGTGCCGAAGATCGATCCCACGGGCCGGACTTTCTGCTGGGAAGGGTGGGCGTCGGCAGCCTAGGGCGCGTGCAGACGTCGACGAACGACGAACGCCGCCCCCGGACGGGGACGGCGTACGTCGCGGGCGTGTACTCGTCTCAGCGCTTGGAGAACTGCGGCGCGCGACGGGCCTTCTTGAGGCCGTACTTCTTGCGCTCGACCTTGCGGGCGTCACGCGTGAGCAACCCGGCCTGCTTGAGCGGCGTGCGCCACTCGGGGCTGTCCTCCGCGAGGGCACGGGCGATGGCGAGGCGCACCGCACCGGCCTGCCCGGTGGTGCCGCCGCCGTGGATGCGGGCCTTGACGTCCCACTGGCCGGCCTGCTCGACCACCGCGAAGGGCTCGAGTACCGCGGCGCGGAGCTTCTCCGTGGTGAAGTAGTTCTCGAGGGGCCGGCCGTTGAGCTCGAACTGACCCGAACCGCGGGTGACGCGGGCGCGGGCGACGGCCGACTTGCGACGTCCGGTGAAGATCTTGGTGTCCGCCATCAGTCGGTCCTCAGACGTGGTCGGGCAGCGGCATGGGCTGCTGGGCGGCGTGCGGGTGGTCGGCACCGGCGTAGACCTTGAGCTTCTTGCCCATGGCATTGCCGAGCTTGTTCTTGGGCAGCATGCCCTTGACGGCCTTCTCGACGATGTCGGTCGGCTTCTTCTCCAACATGGTGGCGAAGGGCACCGACCGCAGGCCGCCCGGGAAACCGGAGTGGGCGTGGTAGAGCTTCTGTTCGGACTTGGCGCCCGACAGCACGACCTTGTCCGCGTTGATCACGATGACGTGGTCGCCCATGTCCATGTGGGGGGCGAAGGTCGGCTTGTGCTTGCCGCGCAGGACCTTGGCGACGCGGGTGGCGAGCCGCCCGAGGGTCTGGCCCTCGGCGTCGACCACGTACCAGTCGCGCGTGATGTCCTTGGCGCTGGGCGAGTAGGTGCGCATGTCGTCCTCGGTGGCCACGGTTGCTCGTCGCGAGGCGAGAAGCGGTGGGTCGTCGCGTGGCGGTTGCTCGGTCGGTGCGGTGCGTGCTGCGGGCGACGACACCCGACCACGTCGTGGTGGCTTCGGTGTCTCGCGAGGTGGCGTCCGGCGGCCCCGGTCTGCCGGCGGACCCGTCTGGCGGGTGGCCGCGGCGACGAGCTCGGCCCGAACCGCGGGGCCGGTCTCCGGCGCGCCGTGCACGAACGCGCGGTCCACAGGGGACCGCGGACACGAAGCGTACCCCCCACCCCCGGCGGCGGTCAACCGGCCGCCGGCGAGGCGGTCCGGATGCCACCGCGGACGCCGGCCGGCGGGGCTCCGGGCCATCGGCGCCCGTAGCCGACCCGCTCGAGCACGAGCCCCTGTGGTGGTGCGACACGTCCGGCACGCTGCCGGTCGCCGGAGGCGAGGACCTGCGCGATCCAGTCCGGCTCCCGGCGGCCCGCCCCCACCTCGACCAGACTGCCCACCAGCGAGCGCACCTGGTTGTGACAGAAGGCGTTCCCGACGAAGCGCAGGTGCAGGATCCCGGTGTCGTCCCGCCGGATCGTGCACGTGTCCAGCCGGCGCACGCTCGAGCGACCGGGCGCCTTCTTGCAGAACGCGGCGAAGTCGTGTTCGCCGACCAGGTGCGTGGAAGCCCGACGCATCGCCGACAGCGACAACCGCTGGCGGACGTGCCAGCAGTCGTGGCGCGCGAGCGGAGCGAGCGCAGGGGTGTCGGCGACCCGGTAGCGGTAGCCCCGCCAGGTCGCCGAGAAGCGGGCCGAGAAGTCGTCGGCGACCCGACGCGCCGCCCAGATCGTGATCGGCGGACCGACGAGCCGGTCGAGCCGGTCGCGGAAGACCTCGAGGTCGTCCAGGGCCCGCGCGGCGCGATCCACCTCGGGATCGAGGTCGAAGTGCACGACCTGCGCCAGGGCGTGGACCCCACGGTCCGTGCGTCCGGCGCAGGTCGCGTCGATCGGCTGCCCGAGGATCCGTTCGGCCGCGCGCTCGAGCGTGCCCTGGACGGTGACCTGATCCGGCTGGCGGGCGAAACCGACGAACGGCGCGCCGTCGTAGGCGAGGTCCAGCCGGAGCCGGACGGTCGCTGGCGCGCCGCTCGTCATGCGTGCGGTCCTACTTGTCGTCCTCGTCGTCGACGAGCGCCTCGGCGTCGGCCTCGGCGACCGTCTCCGCGGGCGAGTCGACCGAGGCGGGCGAGTCGACCGACTCCGGGCTGTCGGGCGACGCCGGCGAGTCGTCCGCGATCTCGTCGTCGGCGTCGGTGTCGGCGTCGAGGAGCGCCGTGCCGGCGGCCGCACCCTCGGTGTCCGCGGACTGGCGACGACGGCGGCCGAACAGACCGCGCGAACGGCTGACCTTGGCCTCCTCGATCGCCTCCTCACCGGAACCGGTGGGCAGCTCGACGAGCTCGACCAGCGCCATGGGGGCGTTGTCGCCCTTGCGCGGACCGAGCTTGAGCAGGCGCGTGTAGCCGCCGTTGCGCTCGGTGAAGCGCGGCGCGACCTCCTCGAAGAGGTAGGCGACCACGTCGCGGTCGTTGAGCTTGGCGAGCACCTGACGGCGGGCGTGCAGGTCACCCTGCTTCGCCTTGGTGATCAGTCGCTCGGCGTAGGGCCGCAGCGCACGGGCCTTGGCCTCGGTCGTCTTGACACGACCGTGGCGGAACAGGTCCTTGGCCAGGTTCGCCAGGATGTGGCGCTGGTGTGCCGGGCTGCCGCCGAGCCGGCGGCCACGCTTGGGGGTCGGCATGATGTGCTCTCTTTCGAAGGTTCCGTGGGGACGCGGGTGCGCGCCTCCCACCACGCCTGGTGGTGTGGTGGGGGCGGTGCGGCGACGCCGCGACTCCCCCACGAGGCCGGTCACTCGCGCAGTGCGACGCCCAGCTCGGTCAGCTTGTCCTTGACCTCGTCCACGGACTTGGAGCCGAAGTTGCGGATCTCGAGCAGGTCCTGCTCGGTGCGCTCCATCAGCTCGCCGACCGTGGCGACGCCCTCACGCTTGAGGCAGTTGTAGGACCGGACCGACAGGTCGAGGTCCTCGATGGCCATCTGCTTGATCGGGTCGGACCCGATCGAGGCCAGTGCCTCCTCCGGCGAGACCACGATGCCGCCGGGGCCGGAGGTCTCGAAGCCGGCGAACTGCTCGAACAGGCCCTTGAGGGTCTCACCCGCCGACGACAGTGCCTGTGCCGGGGTGAGCGAGCCGTCGGTCTCGACGTCGAGGACCAGGCGGTCGTAGTTGGTCATCTGCTCGACACGGGTCGACTCGACGCGGTAGGCGACCCGACGGATCGGGCTGAACACCGAGTCGATCGCGATGACGCCGATCGGGTCGTTGTTGCGCTTGTTGGCGTCCGCGGTGCGGTAGCCGCGGCCGCGCTCCACGGTCAGGTACATCTCGAGGTGGCCGTTGGCGTTGAGGGTCGCGATGTGCAGGTCCTCGTTGACGACCTCGACCTGCGACGGTGCGAAGATGTTCTCCGCGGTCAGCACACCCGGTCCGTCACCACCGAGGAAGATCTCGACCGGCTCGTCGGAGTCCGACCGGACCACGAGGTCCTTGATGTTGAGGATGATGTCGGTCACGTCCTCCTTGACGCCCTCGATGGCCGAGAACTCGTGGAGGACCGAACCGCCCTCGGGCCCGGCGGCCTGGGCGGAGGTGAACCGGATGCGGGTCACCGCGGCGCCGGGCACGGAGCTCAGCAGGGTGCGGCGCAGCGAGTTGCCGATGGTGTAGCCGAAGCCCGGCTCGAGCGGTTCGATGGTGAACCGCGAGCGGGTGCCCTCCTCGACGACCTGCTCGTCGAGGCGCGGGCGGTAGGCGACGAACGGCGAGCCCGAGGTGGTCTCCCCCAGGCTGATGACGCCGTCCTCGTCGTAGAAACCGAAGTCCGACACGGATGCTCCTCTGTTCCGGTGCCCCGGCGACGGGGCGACCGCAGGGTTTCGGTGGGGCGTTCCCCCCACCACGCGCCGCCCTCGATCCCGGGGCCATCGGCGGGGCGTTCGTACGACCGCGGTCCGGTGTTCCCGGGCCGGTCCGCGGGTCGCCGCACGGGGCGTGGCGGCGACGAGACACGCGAGGCGTCGGCGTGGCCGTCGCCCCGACGGGGGCGGCCACGCCGACGGCGCGACTACTTCGAGTAGAGCTCGACGATGGCCTGCTCGTTGACCGGCGCGTCGATCTGGGCACGCACCGGGGCGTCGACCACGTGGATCTTGAACTGGTTCGGGTCGGACTGCAGCCAGCCCGGGACCTCACGCGAACCGAAGACCTCGAGCGAACCGATGACCGCCTGGGACTCACGGGCCCGGCTGCGGATCTCGATGACGTCGCCCGGCTTGACCCGGTAGGACGGGATGTTGGTCGCCCGGTTGTTGACCATCACGTGCTTGTGGCTGGCCAGCTGACGCGACTCGGCCCGGGTGCGACCGAAGCCGCCGCGGAAGAGCACGTTGTCGAGGCGCAGCTCGAGCAGCACGAGCAGGTTCTCACCGGTGAGGCCGTCCTTGCGGGTGGCCTCCTCGTAGTAACGGCGGAACTGCTTCTCGAGCACGCCGTAGTAGTACCGCGCCTTCTGCTTCTCGCGGAGCTGGAGGAGGTACTCCGACTCCTTGATGCGGCCGCGGCCGTGTTCACCCGGCGGGTACGGGCGCTTCTCGAAATACTTGTCGTTGCCCTTGAGGTCGACGCCGAGACGGCGCGACTTCTTCGTCATGGGGCCGGTGTAACGAGCCATGTGATCGCGATCCTTGGTCCTCGGTCACCCCGCGGAGTCGCGAGGTGCCACGGGAGCGCGCGGACCGGTCGCCGACGTGGGTCGGTCGACCGGCGCGCTCCTCGCCGCGAGACGCCGGTGGCGTCAGGTGCGGCGGCGCTTCGGGGGGCGGCAGCCGTTGTGCGGCACCGGGGTGATGTCCTTGATGGACAGCACCTCGATACCGGCGGCAGCCAGGGTGCGGATCGCGGTCTCACGACCGGCGCCCGGACCCTTGCAGAGCACGTCGACCTTGCGCACGCCATTGTCGATGGCGGCCTTGGTCGCGGCCTCGGCAGCGACCTGCGCGGCGAACGGCGTGGACTTGCGCGAGCCCTTGAAGCCCGCGTTGCCACCCGTCGACCACGACAGGACGTTGCCCTGCTGGTCGGTGAAGGTGATGATGGTGTTGTTGAAGGTCGCCTTGATGTGGCACTTGGCGTGCATCACATTCTTGCGCTCGCGCCGGCGACCGCGCTGCTTCTTCTGTGCCATGGGTCAGCTACCTCGGTCGCTTCGTCACTTGCGCGTCGGCTTGCGGATGCCGCCGACGGTGCGCTTGGGGCCCTTGCGGCTCCGCGCGTTGGTGTGGGTGCGCTGACCGCGGACCGGCAGGCCGAGACGGTGCCGGATGCCCTGGTACGAGCCGATCTCGATCTTGCGCTTGATGTTGTTGGCGACCTCGCGCCGCAGGTCACCCTCGACCCGGTAGGCGTTCTCGATGTGGGCGCGCAGACGGCCCACCTCGTCGTCGTTCAGGTCACGGACGCGCGTGTCCGGGTTGATGTCGGTCGCGGCGAGGGTCTCCTCCGCACGCGAACGGCCAACGCCGTAGATGTAGGTCAGGGCGATCACCACGCGCTTCTCGCGCGGGACGTCGACTCCAGCAATACGTGCCATCGTTGATCAGCCTCCCCGTCAGCCCTGGCGCTGCTTGTGGCGCGGGTTCTCGCAGATCACACGCACACTGCCGCGTCGGCGGATGATCTTGCACTTGTCACACTGCTTCTTGACGGAAGGATGCACCTTCACGTTCGTCTCCTTCGGCTGGTCCGACGACCCGTCTGGTCGTCGGCGGCGCGGGGCCTGCCTGCCTCGCACCGGGGCCGCCTCCCATCCCGGACGGATGGAGGGCTCGTCGTTCCTGTGGCGCCGCACCGGTGGCGGGCGGCGAGGTGACGGCCGGCCGATCTGTGGCGTCGTCCGCGAACGGGCGACGCGTTGTGGCGAGCGGCGGGGTCGGGAACCGTGTCGTGGCAGCGACACGCGGCCTCGCCGGTCGGTCTCACTTGTAGCGGTAGGTGATCCGCCCGCGGGAGAGGTCGTAGGGGGACAGCTCCACGACGACCTTGTCGCCCGGCAGGATGCGGATGTAGTGCATCCGCATCTTCCCACTGATGTGGGCCAGGACGCTGTGGCCGTTCTCCAGCTCCACGCGGAACTGGGTGTTCGGGAGGGCCTCCGTGACGGTGCCCTCCACCTGGATGGAGTCTTCCTTCTCTGCCACGCCGTCTCCGGGTCGGTTCATGATCGTGCCCGGGCCGCCCTGCGGCGTTCCGGTCGGTCCGCGCCCCACGGGACGAGCGCGTCGGCTCGCGGTGGTGGGCGCAAGGTCCGGGCGGAGGGCGGTTCGACGTGCCGAGGTGCCGTTCCGCCGGACGAAGACACACCCTGCGCAGGCAGGGCGTGAGGGGAGGGTACCGAGTCCGACGGGCGCGGGGCAACTGCCACTCCGTCGCCGGGCCTCACCAGCTCGGAATCGTCGCCTCGAGCAGGTGCGACGGCTCGTCGCTGCGCGCGGTCAGCACGACCGGTCCGTCCGCGGTGATCGCGATCGTGTGCTCCCAGTGGGCCGAGACCGCGCCGTCGGCCGTGACCACGGTCCAGCCGTCGTCGAGGGTCTCGGTCTCCTCGGTGCCGAGGTTGAACATCGGCTCGACGGCGATGACCCAACCGCGGGTGAGCTTCAGTCCACGACCGGGGCGGCCGTAGTTGGGCACCGAGGGGTCCTCGTGCAGCGAGCGGCCGATGCCGTGCCCGACGTACTCACGCACGACGCCGTAGCCACGCGTGTCGGCGACCGCCTCGATCGCGGCACCGACGTCGCCGAGCCGGTTGCCGTCGCGCACCTCGGCCAGGCCGCGCCACAGCGCGTTGCGGGTCTCGCGCACCAACGTCGCCACGGCCGGGTCGACCGTGTCCTCGCCACCGACGATCAACGTGGTGGCCGAGTCGCCGTGGAAGCCGTCGACGATCGCACCGGCGTCGATCGAGATCACGTCGCCCTCGTCGAGCACCACGTCCTTCGACGGGATGCCGTGCACGATCTGCTGGTTCTTCGAGGTGCACAGCGTGGCCGGGAACCCGCGGTAGCCCTTGAACGACGGCACCGCGCCCGCGCCCACCACGACCTTCTCCGCGATCCGGTCGAGGTCGAGCGTCGACATGCCGGGCCGCAACGCCGCCACCAGCTCCTCGTGGACCTTCGCCACGACGGCACCGGCACGTGCCATCTTCGCGATGTCGTCTGCGGTCTTCTTCAGGATCACGGTTGTCCCCGCCCGCCAGCCCGAGCGTCCCGCTCGCTGGCGCTCGCTCGTGCGGCTAGGCGACGTCGCGGAGGATCGCGTCGATGCGTTCGCCGACCTCGTCGACGCTACCGACCGCCTCGACGTCACGCAGCAGGCCGCGGCCCCAGTAGAACTCCTCGAGGGGCTCGGTGGAGCGCCGGTACACCTCGAGGCGGTTGAGGACCACGTCCTCGGCGTCGTCGTCGCGCTGGACGAGTTCCCCTCCGCACTTGTCACACACGCCCTCGACCTCCGGCGGGTCGTAGACCATGTGCTTGACCGCGCCGCAGGCACGGCACGTGCGCCGGCCCGTCAGCCGCTGCACGACCTCCCGCGTGTCGACGATCATCCGCAGCACGGCGTCGAGCGGCTGCCCACGTTCGATGAGCAACTGCTCGAGGGCCTCGGCCTGGGGCACGGTGCGCGGGAAGCCGTCGAAGAGGAACCCCTCGGTGGCATCGGGCTCGGCGAGCCGGATCCCGACCATGCCCAGGATCACGTCGTCGGGCACGAGTTCGCCGGCGTCCATGTAGGTCCGAGCCTGCTTGCCGAGCTCGGTGCCCTCGCGCACGTTCGCGCGCAGGATGTCGCCGGTGGAGATGTGCGGGATGGCGTAGGTCGCCGCGATGCGGCCGGCCTGCGTGCCTTTCCCGGCTCCGGGCGGTCCCAGCAGGATCACGCGCACGTGCTCGTCCTCTCGTGGATTACGGCGTGGCCGCGGAGTCTCCCATCCGCGGCCACGTGCGTCCAAGCTGCGCGGCTCAGCGCAGGAAGCCCTCGTAGTTGCGCTGCATCAGCTGGCTCTCGACCTGCTGCATCGTCTGCAGGGCGACGCCCACCATGATCAGCAGGCTGACGCCACCGAGCGGGAAGGCCGTGACGTTGCCGACGGCGAGCAGGATGAACGGCAGCACCGCCACCGCAGCCAGGTACAACGACCCCGGCAGGGTGATGCGCGTCAGCACGCGGTCGAGGTACTCCGCCGTCTGGCGACCCGGCCGGATGCCCGGGATGAAGCCGCCGTAGCGCTTCATGTTGTCGGCGACCTCGACCGGGTTGAACGCGATCGCGGTGTAGAAGTAGGCGAAGAAGATCGTCAGCGCCGCGAACAGGACGATGTAGAACCAGTTGCTGGCGTCGGCCAGGTAGGTCTCGGTCCACACCCGCATGCGTTCGGACCCGGCGACGTTGGCGATCAGCCCCGGCAGGTACATCAGCGACGAGGCGAAGATGACCGGGATGACGCCCGACTGGTTGACCTTCAGGGGGATGTAGGTCGACTGCCCGCCGTAGCTGCGGCGGCCGACCTGACGGCGGGCGTACTGCACGGGGATGCGCCGCTGGCCCATCTCCATGAACACGACGGCCACGGTCAGGAACACGCCCATGAGCAGCACGCCGGCCACCCATTCCCAGCCCTGGAACGGCGACTCGAGCTGCTTCTCGGAGCGCAGCGCGTACAGCTGCGAGGGGAACTGGCTGATGATCGAGACGTAGATCAGCAGGGACATCCCGTTGCCGATCCCGCGCTGGGTGATCAGCTCACCGAGCCACATGATCAGTCCGGTGCCGGCGGTCAACGTCAGCACCATCAGGATGATCGTGCCGGTGCCGGCGTTGGGCACGACGTTCACCCCGAACGCCACGCCGTTGCGCGCCAGGGTCACCAGCGTGGTCGACTGCAGCAGCGCGAGACCGATGGTGATGTAGCGCGTGTACTGCGTGATCTTGCGCCGTCCCTGCTCACCCTCGCGCTGGAGCGCCTCGAGCTTGGGGATCACCACCGCGAGCAACTGCATGATGATGCTCGCGGTGATGTAGGGCATGATGCCCAACGCGAAGACCGCCATCTGCTGCAGGGCGCCGCCGGCGAACAGGTTGATGATGCCGACGATGCCGCCCGCACCCGCGCCGGCCACGGCGTCGCGCAACAGGTCGATCTCGACCCCCGGGACCGGGATCCAGCCGCCGAGGCGGTAGAGGGCGATGATCCCCAGGGTGAACAGCAGCTTGCGCCGCAGGTCGGGGATCTTGAAGGCGTTGACGAACGCTCGGAGCATGGGGTCCTCGGGCTGCACAGGGAACTACACGGCCCGGGAGTCGCCGCTCACGAAGCGTCACTCCCCCGGGCGCCACACGACGATTCGCGGTCGCGGTCGCGAGCCTACCGGTTCGATCGGACACCGTCCTTCGCGCCGAACCGCCGGTGGCCGCGAGGCGCGCGGCCCGGTCCTGCCGGGTCGTGCACCCGCAGCCACCGGCGGTCGGTCGAACGGTGGAACCGGGACGGCGTCAGTCGCGGACGGTGCCGCCGGCCGCGGTGATCTTCTCCCGGGCGGTGCCGGTCAGCGCGTCCACGTCGACGGTGAGCGCCTTGGAGAGCTCACCGTGACCGAGCACCTTGACCGGGCGCTTCTTCTTGACCAGCCCCTTGGCGGTCAACGTCGCGACGGTGACCTCGTCACCGGCCTCGAACGCCTCCTCGAGCCGGGCCACGTTGATGACCGCGTACTCGATCTTGTTCGGGTTGTTGAACCCGGGGCGCTTGGGCTGCCGACGGATCAGCGGCATCTGGCCGCCCTCGAACCCGGCGGGCACGTTGCCGCGCGCGCCGGTGCCCTTGGTCCCGCGACCAGCGGTCTTGCCGCCCTTGCCGCGGTCACCACGGGCGACGCGCTTCTTGTCGGTCTTGGCGCCCTCGGCGGGCTTGAGGTGGTGCAGCTTGATGGTCATGTCAGGCCTCGTCCTGCGTGCTCGACGGCGCCGCGTCGAGAACTTCCCACTCGACGAGGTGCGGCACCTTGCGGAGCATCCCGCGGATCTCGGGGCGGTCCGGCTGCTCGACGGTGTGACGGATGCGCTTGAGGCCCAGGGAACGCACGGTGGCGCGCTGGTCCTGGGTGCGGCCGATGACCGACCGCGTCTGCGTGATGCGGAGCGTCTTGTCGGCCATCACTTCCCGCCCTGTCGCATGGTCTCGAGCATCTTCTTCGGGGCGACGTCCTCGACCGCCTTGTCACGCAGGGTGGCGATCTCATGGGCCGAGCGCTGGCTCTGGAGGCCGGCGACGGTCGCGTGCACGACGTTGATCGGGTTCGCGGTGCCCAGCGACTTGGCGAGCAGGTCGGCGATCCCGGCGGCCTCGATGACCGCACGGACCGGACCACCGGCGATGACCCCGGTACCCGGGGCGGCCGGCTTCAGCATGACCTGGCCCGCACCGGCGCGCCCGACGACCGGGTGCACGATGGTGCTGCCCACCATGGGGACCTTGAAGAAGTTCTTCTTGGCCTCCTCGACGCCCTTCTGGATCGCCGACTGGACTTCCTTGGCCTTGCCGTGACCGACGCCGACCATGCCCTTGCCGTCGCCGACGACGACGAGGGCGGTGAACTGGAAGCGACGACCACCCTTGACGACCTTGGCGACGCGGTTGATCGCGACGACGCGCTCGTCGTACTGCTCGCGCTCCTGCTCGCGACCCCGACCGCGACGGTCGTCCCGGCCGCGTCCGCCGCGACCCGGGCCCCCGCCTCCACGGTTGTTGGCTGCCATTGGTTGACTCCTTTGTACCCCGGGAACCGGGGAGACCTGTCTAGAACTCGAGCCCCGCCTCGCGCGCGCCCTCGGCGAGGGCCGCGACACGACCGGCGTAGCGGTTGCCACCGCGGTCGAACACGCAGGTGGTGATGCCCGCGTCCTTGGCCCGCTGGCCGACGAGCGTGCCGACCTGCTTGGCGACGCCGACCTTGCCGTCCTCACCCTTGGCGACGTCGGTCTCCAGCGAGGAGGCCGCGGCCACCGTGCGTCCGGCGACGTCGTCGATCAGCTGGGCGTAGATGTTGGTGTTGCTGCGGTAGACGGACAGCCGTGGCTTGCCGGCGGTGCCGCGTACCTGCTTGCGGATGCGCTGCTGCCGCCGCTGGCGGGCGAGGCGCTTCTTGCTCGCGTCCATGAAGGTCTGCTCCTCCTCGTGCAGCCACCGGTTGCTGCTCCGGTGGCCACGAGCCCGGCACCGGTCGGTGTCGCGGGCGGCGGCACCGCCGTCCGTTCCGGCGGCACCGCTGGTGGTGTGGTGTCGTGGTCGTTGCGTCGGCGTACCGGGCGCCGGTCCCGAGTGGGACCGGCTCAGCGGCCGGCGGCCTTTCCGGCCTTGCGGCGGATGCGCTCACCCTCGTACTTGATGCCCTTGCCCTTGTAGGGCTCCGGCGGGCGCACCTTGCGGATGTTCGCGGCGATCTGGCCGACGAGCACCTTGTCGATGCCGCTGACCTCGATACGGGTCGGGGCCGGCACGTTGAGGGTGATGCCCTCGGGGGCCTCGATCGTGACCGGGTGGCTGTAGCCGACCTGGAGCTCGATGTCCGAGCCCTTGGCGGCGGCGCGGTAGCCGACGCCGACCAGCTCGAGCGCCTTGCGGTAGCCCTCGGTCACGCCGACGATCATGTTGGCGATCAGGGTACGCACCAGGCCGTGACGCGACCGCTCGGTCCGGGTCTCGCCGTTGCGGGTGACCACGATCGCGCCGTCGTCGTCACGCGAGAGCGTGACGCCCTCGGGCATCGTGCGGGTCAGTTCGCCCTTGGGTCCGGTGACCGTGACCGTCAACCCGTCGAGGGTGACGTCCACGCCGTCCGGGACCGGGACGGGGAGCTTGCCAATGCGGGACATGGGTTCTCCTACCAGACGTAGGCGACGACCTCGCCGCCGCGGCCTTCGGCGCGGGCGGTGCGGTCGGTCATCAGGCCGGCGTTGGTGGACACGATCGCGACGCCGAGGCCGCCCAGAACGCGGGGCACCTCGTCCTTCTTGACGTACACGCGCAGGCCCGGCTTGGAGATGCGGCGCAGCCCGGTGATGACCCGCTCGCGGTTCTGCCCGTACTTCATCTTGACCGTCAGGTTCGGCTGCGGCGTCGCGTCGTCCACGGACCAACCGGTGATGTAGCCCTCCTGCTCGAGGATCCGGGCGATGTTCACCTTGATCTTCGACGAGGGCATGGTGGTCGTGTCGTGGTAGGCGATCGACGCGTTCCGGACACGCGTCAGCATGTCCGCCACGGGGTCGGTCATCGTCATGGGGAGTTCCTCCTGGGGTTACGGGCCCGACGCGGACCCGCACTTCCCGTCGTGGTACGCGCTCGCCGGCTGGCGGCGTGCGGTGGGATGTGGTCGGGCGCTGCTCGGTGGGGCGACTGCCTCCACCGGGCTGCTACCAGGACGCCTTCTTGATGCCCGGCAGCTCGCCGGCGTGCGCCATCTCGCGGAAGCAGACGCGGCACAGACGGAAGCGCTTGAACACCGCGCGCGGACGACCGCAACGGTCGCAACGCGTGTAGTTCTGCACGCCGTACTTCATGCCCCGTCGCTGCTGGGCGATCTTGGACTTCTTCGCCATCGTGTTTCCCTCAGGCCTGGTTGTCGCGGACGAACGGGAAGCCGTAGGCGTCGAGGAACGCCCGGCCGTGCTCGTCGTTGTCGGCGGTGGTGACGATGGTGATGTCCATGCCACGCACGGCGTCGATCTGGTCGTAGTCGATCTCCGGGAACACCAGTTGCTCGGTGAGCCCGAAGGTGTAGTTGCCGTTGCCGTCGAAGGAGGTCGCCTTCAGGCCGCGGAAGTCACGGATGCGGGGCAACGCCACGGACAACAGCCGGTCGAAGAACTCCCACATGCGCTCACCACGCAGGGTGACCTTGGCGCCGATCGGCATGCCCTCGCGGAGCTTGAAGGCGGCGATCGACTTGCGCGCACGGTTCACGCGCGGCTTCTGCCCGGTGATCGTCTGCAGGTCGCGCAGGGCGCCCTCGAGGGCCCGGGAGTCGTTGACCGCCTCGCCGAGACCGACGTTGACGACGATCTTCTCGAGCTTGGGGATCCGCATCGCGTTGACGCCGAGCTGCTCGAGCAGCTGCGGGCGGATCTCGTCGACGTAGCGCTGCTTGAGGCGCGGGGGAACCCGGGTGGCCGCGGTGGCCTCGCCGGTGGTGGTCTCGGTGTCGCTCATCGAAACGTCTTCCTCGTGGATCGCGGCCGACTCGGCCGCACCGCCGGGTCACGTGCTGGCGGTGTGGCGCCGATCCCGCTGCCATGGAAGGCCGGGCCGGCTCGCGGTGGGGTGTCGAAGCTGGTCAGGGCGTCGAGCGGCTCAGAAGGTGGCGTCGCACTTCTTGCAGACGCGGACCTTGCTGCGGCGCTCGTCCTGGTCCTCGTAGCGGTAGCCGACGCGGGTCGGCTGGTCGCACGAGGGACAGATGGGCTGGACGTTGGAGGCGTGGATCGCAGCTTCGGTCTCGATGATGCCGCCCTCCTGGGCGCCACCACGCTGGTTCTGGATCCGCTGGTGCTTCTTGACGTAGTTGCGACCCTCGACCAGCACGCGGTCGCGGTCGGTGTACACCTTGATGACGCGGCCCGACTTGCCCGCGTCCTTGCCGGCGATCACCTGAACCTGGTCGTCCTTGCGAATGCGGCGCATGGTTAGAGGACCTCCGGCGCGAGCGAGATGATCCGCATGAACTTGTTGTCCCGCAGCTCACGAGCGACGGGACCGAAGATACGGGTCCCGCGCGGGCTGCCGTCCGGGCGGATGATCACGCACGCATTGTCGTCGAACTTGACGTAGGAACCGTCCGGCCGCCGGCGCTCCTTGCTGGTGCGCACGACAACGCAGCGGACGACCTCGCCCTTCTTGACGTTGGACTGGGGGATCGCGTTCTTCACGGTGCCGACGAAGACGTCACCGACCGACGCGTACCGCCGTCCGGACCCGCCGAGCACCCGGATGCACAGCACTTCGCGTGCCCCCGAGTTGTCCGCGACCTTCAGCCGCGATTCCTGCTGGATCATCGTAGATCGTCTCTCTGCTAGTGCGGGTCGTCACCGCGCGGCGCGGACGTGGCGTCGAGACGCCGGCCGTCCGCGCCACCGGGACGAGATTTACTTGGCGCGCTCGACGATTTCGGCCAGCCGCCAGCGCTTGAGCTTCGACAGCGGCCGCGTCTCGATGATGCGGACCGTGTCGCCGACGCCGGCGTCGTTCGACTCGTCGTGGACGTGGTACTTCTTCGACGACTTCATCGTCTTGCCGTACAGCGGGTGGGTGGTCCGCCGGTCGACGCGCACGACGATCGTCTTGTCCTGCACGTCGGACACGACGACGCCCTGGCGCTCCTTGCGGGTGGTGCTGCGCTCGGTGGTCTCTGCCATGGGTATCAGGCCTCCGTGGTCCGTGCGGCGGCGATTTCGCGCTCCCGCATCACGGTCAGGATGCGCGCGATCTCGCGCTTGACGGTGTTGATCCGACGGGGGTCGTCGAGCTGGCCGGTCACGACCTGGAAGCGGAGGTTGAACAGCTCCTCTTTGCCCTCGGCCAGTGCCTGCCGGAGCTCGTCGTCGGGCAGCTCGCGCAGCTCGGTCGCGGTGCTCATTCGCCGGCCTCCTCGCGCTTGATGAACTTGGTCTTGACGGGGAGCTTGTGCGAGGCCTTTCGCATGGCCTCGCGAGCCAGGTCCTCCGGGACGCCGGACAGCTCGAACATGATCCGCCCGGGCTTGACCGCCGCGACCCAGTGGTCGGGCGAACCCTTGCCCGAGCCCATGCGGGTCTCGAGCGGCTTGCGGGTGATCGACCGGTCCGGGAAGATCGTGATCCGCACCTTGCCGCCACGCTTGATCGCGCGGGTGATGGAGATACGTGCGGACTCGATCTGGCGAGCGGTGATCCAGCCCGGCGTGGTCGCCATCAGGCCGTAGTCACCCACGTAGACCTGGGTGTGGCCCTTGGACAGCCCCTTGAGCGGGCGCGGCCGGTGCTGCTTGCGGTGCTTGACGCGCTTCGGAGCGAGCATCAGCGCTCCCCTTCCTGACCGGCCTCGGAGTCCGTGCCGGCAGCCGGGACGTCCCCGGCCTGCTCGACGTCGGTCACGGAGGTGGACGGCTTGTCGGTGTCGGCCTCGGCGTTGGTGCCCTCGGGCGTGCCCGCCGGGACGGCGTCGGCCGGTGCGGCCTCGTCGCCGGGGGTGACGTCGGGCTCGGTGACGCTCTCGACGGTCATCGGACCCGACTGCGGCGGCAACGACTCGGTCGTGGCCTGCTCGACGTCGGTCTTGGGGGTGTGGCCGGGCTCGGTCACCGAGGTCGGCACCGTGTGGCCCTGCCCGCCCGGCTGCGCCGGCGAGCCGGCGGTGTCGGAGGTGTCGGCCGGGGTGTTCTCCGCCTTGGCCGGCTGCTGCTGCCGCGAGCCGACGCCGGTGACCTTCTTGGCCACGCTGGCGGCCTTGCGGGCCGACTTGCGACGGCCCGGACGGTCGTCGACGGGACGACCCTCGGCGAGGGCGCGGGCGCGCTCCATGGCGCGCTGTGCCTCGGCCTCCTCACCGGTGCCGATCTGCTCACCGGTGTAGACCCACACCTTGACGCCGATGCGACCGTAGGTCGTACGGGCCTCGTCGAAGCCGTAGTCGACCTTGGCGCGCAGGGTGTGCAGCGGGACGCGCCCCTCGCGGTACCACTCGGTCCGGCTCATCTCGGCGCCGCCGAGGCGACCCGAGACCTGGATCCGGATGCCCTTGGCGCCGGCCTTCATGGCCGACTGCACCGCACGACGCATGGCGCGCCGGAACGAGACGCGGCCACGCAGTTGCTCGGCGACGTTGAACGCCACGACCTGCGCGTCGAGCTCGGGGTTCTTGATCTCGATGATGTTGAGCTTGACCTTCTTGGAGGTCAGCTTCTCGAGATCGCTGCGGATCGCGTCGGCCTCGGCGCCACGGCGACCGATGACGATGCCGGGGCGCGCCGCCTGGACGCTGACCTCGACGTTGTCACGGGTACGCGTGATGTCGATGCGGCTCACGCCCGCGTGTCGGACACGCTGACGCACGTACTTGCGCACGCGGTCGTCCTCGTGGAGGTACGCGGCGTAGTCCTTCTTGTCCGCGATCCACTTGGACTTCCAGTCGGTGGTGATTCCGAGGCGGAAGCCGTACGGGTTGACCTTCTGACCCATGTCAGTTCTCCTCCGCGGGCGAGACCACCACGGTGATGTGGCTCGTCCGCTTGCGGATGCGGTAGGCGCGACCGAGGGCGCGCGGCTGGAAACGCTTGAGCGTCGGACCCTCGTCGGCGAACGCGCGGTGGACGACCAGCTCGTCGGCGTCGAGGCCGTCGTTGTTCTCCGCGTTCGCGATCGCCGAGTTCAGGACCTTCAGCAGCGGCGCGGCGGCGGCCCTCTTGTCGGTGAAGGTCAGCACGCGCTGCGCCTCGGTCACCGGCAGACCGGTGATCAGCGGCGTCAGCTGCCGGACCTTGTACGGCGAGACGCGCACGTACTTCGCGGTCGCCTTGACCTTGGTGATCATGTCGAAATCCTTCGCGCCCCCCGGAAGGGGCGATTCTCCTACCGGCGCTTCTTCTGGGCCTGCTTCTCGCCGGCCCCGCCCCACTTGATGGCGCGGGTGGGAGCGAACTCACCCAGCTTGTGGCCGACCATCGACTCGGAGACGAAGACCGGCACGTGCTTGCGGCCGTCGTGCACCGCGATCGTGTGGCCGACCATCTCCGGGAAGATCGTGGATCGACGCGACCAGGTCTTGATGACGCGCTTGTCGCCCGCTTCGTTCTGGGCGTCCACCTTCTTCATGAGGTGGTCGTCGACGAAGGGACCCTTCTTCAGGCTGCGGGGCATGTGTCAGCGCCTCCGGTTCTTGCCGCGACGGCGGATGATGTACTGGTCGGAGGCCTTCTTGCCCCGACGGGTGCGGCGCTCGGGATTGCCCCACGGGTCGACCGGGTGTCGGCCGCCGGAGGACTTGCCCTCACCACCGCCGAGCGGGTGGTCGACCGGGTTCATGGCGACACCGCGGGTCTGCGGACGTTGGCCGCGCCAGCGGGTCGCACCGGCCTTGCCGTGGTTGAGCAGCTCGTGCTCCTCGTTGCCCACGGCGCCGATGGAGCCGCGGCAACGGGCGTCGACCAGGCGGATCTCACCGGAGGGCAGCCGCAGCGCGGCCATCTTGCCCTCCTTGGCGAGCAACTGGATCGAGGTACCCGCGGAGCGACCGAGCTTGGCGCCACCACCCGGGCGCAGCTCCACGGCGTGCACCGTGGTACCGACCGGGATGTTCGCCAGCGGCAGGGCGTTGCCGACCTTGATGTCAGCACCCGGACCGGACTCGACGAGCGCCCCGACGACGAGGTTCTTCGGCGCCAGGATGTAGCGCTTCTCCCCGTCGTGGTAGTGCAGCAGCGCGATGCGCGCCGAACGGTTCGGGTCGTACTCGACCGCCGCGACCGTGGCCGGCACGCCGTCCTTGTTGCGACGGAAGTCGATGACGCGGTACTTGCGCTTGTGCCCGCCGCCGCGGTGGCGGCTGGTGATGCGGCCGTGCGTGTTGCGGCCGGCCTTCTTGGGCAGCGGCGCCAGCAGCGAGCGCTCGGGCGACGACTTCGTGACGGTGCCGAAGTCGTTGACCGAAGCACCACGCCGCCCGGGCGACGTCGGCTTGAACTTGCGAATGGCCATGATGGAAAACCTCTGGGAGGTCGTCGGACGGACTTAGAGCCCGGCCTCGAAGAGTTCGATCTCGTCACCGGGCGCCAGCGTCACGATGGCGCGCTTGGTGTCGGGGCGCTTGCCGACGATCCAGCCCCGGCGCTTCTTCTTGCCGGGCCGGTTCAGCGTGTTCACGCTGACGACCTTGACCTCGAAGATCTTCTCGATCGCCTGCTTGATCTCGGTCTTGTTGCTGCGCGGGTCGACGACGAACGTGTACTTGTTCTCGTCGAGCAGCCCGTAGGTCTTCTCGGAGATCACGGGGCGCAGGATGATGTCGCGAGGGTCCTTCACTGGGAGACCTCCTCGGTGCTCTGACCGGCGAGGCGACCGGTGCCGATCAGTTCGATGGCGGCCTCGTCGATCACCACGGCGTCGCTGTTGAGCACGTCGTAGGTGTTGAGCTGGTCGACCGTCAGGGTGTGGACCCGTTCCAGGTTGCGCAAGGAGAGCAGCGTCCCGGCGTGCTTGTCGGCCAGGACGACCAGCACCTTGCCCTCGGCCAGACCGAGTGCCCCGAGCGCCGTGACGGCGTCCTTCGTCCTCGGCGAGGCGAACTCGAGGCCGCGCACGACCGTGACCAGCTCGTTGTTGACACGGTCGGCCAGCGCCGAGCGCAGCGCCGAACGCTTCATCTTCTTGTTGACCCGCTGCGACCAGTCGCTGGGGGTGCGGCCGTGGGCCACGCCACCGCCGACCCACTGCGGCGAGCGGATCGAGCCCTGACGGGCGCGACCGGTCCCCTTCTGACGCCAGGGCTTGGCGCCACCACCGGCGACCTCGCCGCGGGTCTTGGTCTTGTGGGTGCCCTGGCGGGCCGCCGCGAGCTGCGCGGTGACGACCTGGTGCATCACGTGCACCTTGACCTCGCCACCGAACCACTCGTCGGGCAGGTCGATCGAGCCGACCGTCGCGCCCTGCAGGTCCTTCACGTCAACCGTGCTTGCCATCAGGCCTCACCGCCCTTCCGCGCCTTGACCGCCGACTTGAGGAACACGACCTGACCGTCCGCCCCGGGCAGTGCGCCCTTGACGAGGATGAGGTGGTGCTCGGTGTCGACGTCCACGACCTCGAGGTTCTGCACGGTGACGCGTTCGCCACCCATGCGACCCGCCATGCGCTGGCCCTTGAAGGTGCGCCCCGGGGTCGAGGCGTTGCCGACCGAACCCGGGTGGCGGTTCTTCTTCTTGACGCCGTGCCCGTCACCCATGCCGCGGAAGTTGTGCCGCTTCATGACGCCGGCGTGGCCCTTGCCCTTGCTGGTGCCGGTGACGTCGATGACGTCACCCTTGGCGAACGCCTCGACCGACACGTTACTTCCCACCTCGGGAAGCTCGTCGGCAGCGGCCAGGCGCAGCTCGGCGAGCACGCGGGCGCTGTCGACGTTGGCCTTGGCGAGGTGGCCGGCCATCGGCTTGGTGGTGCGCTTGCGGGTGCCGTAGGCCAGCTGGACGGCGACGTAGCCGTCGGTCTCGCTGGTCTTGACCTGGGTCACGGTGTTGGGCTCGGCCTGGACCACGGTCACGGGGACGATGCGGTTGTCCTCGTCGAAGACCTGCGTCATGCCGAGCTTGGTCCCCAAGATGCCCTTGGAAGCCATGGAGCGTCTCCTACCGGTTGGCCGTCATACGGCCCGTGTGCCTGCGTGTGTGCACGGTGGCGCAGCGGGGCGGCGTAGCGGACGGCGTTGTACTCGTCGGGGGTCGTCCCCCGGTGACCCTGCAGGGTCAGAGCTTGATCTCGATGTCCACGCCGGCCGGAAGCGACAGACCCATCAGCTTGTCGATGGTCTTCTGCGTCGGCTGGTGGATGTCGATGAGGCGCTTGTGGGTGCGCATCTCGAAGTGCTCCCGCGAGTCCTTGTACTTGTGCGGCGAGCGGATGACGGCCCACACGTTGCGCTCGGTCGGCAGCGGTACCGGCCCGGTGACGTGCGCCCCCGTGGCCTCGACGGTGTCCACGATCTCGCGCGCGGATCGGTCCAGGACCTCGTGGTCGTACGCCTTCAGGCGAATGCGGATCTTCTGGTCAGCAGCCATGTCTCGTCTTCTTCGTCTCCACCTGCAGGAACTGAGCCGTGAGATGCCCAGCGCCCCGGTGGTTCGGCTGGTGTTTGTCAAAGCTGGGATGTCGCCGCGCCCCGGTGCGCTCCCCCGGACGTGCCGGTGTGGTGCAGCGGGTGCGAATGCCCGTGGGCAGCGCCGCCGGGCGGACGTCTCGGCCGACCGCGGGTATGTCCGCGGGGCCGTTGCCGGCCGGCGGTCCCTGACGGGCCGCCGGCCGACGTGGGACTACTTGTTGATGTTGGTGACCCGACCGGCACCAACCGTGCGGCCACCCTCACGGATCGCGAACTTCAGACCCTCGTCCATCGCGATCGGCTGGATCAACTCCACCGTCATCTCGGTGTTGTCACCCGGCATCACCATCTCCACCCCATCGGGCAACGTGACCGCACCGGTCACATCCGTCGTCCGGAAGTAGAACTGCGGCCGGTAGTTGTTGAAGAACGGCGTGTGACGGCCACCCTCCTCCTTCGAGAGGATGTACACCTGCGCCTCGAAGTCCGTGTGCGGCGTGATCGAGTTCGGCGCCGCGAGCACCTGACCCCGCTCCACGTCCTCCTTCTTCGTCCCACGAAGAAGCACACCCACGTTGTCGCCCGCCATGCCCTCGTCGAGCAACTTGCGGAACATCTCCACACCGGTCACCGTCGTCGTCGTCGTGTCCTTCAGACCGATGATCGCGACCGTGTCACCGACGTTGACCTTGCCACCCTCGATACGACCCGTGACCACCGTCCCACGACCCGTGATCGAGAACACGTCCTCGATCGGCATGATGAACGGCTTGTCCAGCGCCCGCTCCGGCTCCTCGAAGTACTCGTCGACCGCGCCCATCAACTCCATGATCGACGACTCGTACGACTCATCACCCTCGAGCGCACGCAACGCCGACACCCGCACCACCGGCGTGTCGTCACCCGGGAAGTCGTAGCTGTCCAACAGCTCACGAACCTCCATCTCCACCAGCTCGAGCAGCTCCTCGTCATCGACCATGTCGACCTTGTTGAGCGCCACGATCAACTTCGGCACACCAACCTGACGCGCCAACAACACGTGCTCACGCGTCTGCGGCATCGGACCATCCGCCGCACTGACCACCAGGATCGCGCCATCCATCTGCGCCGCACCCGTGATCATGTTCTTCACGTAGTCCGCGTGACCCGGAGCATCCACGTGCGCATAGTGACGCGCATCCGTCTCGTACTCCACGTGCGACACGTTGATCGTGATCCCGCGCTCACGCTCCTCCGGCGCCTTGTCGATCGCGTCGAACGCCATCGACTGCACATTCGGGTTGTGCTTGTGCAGCACATTCGTGATCGCCGCCGTCAACGTCGTCTTCCCATGGTCGACGTGACCGATCGTGCCGATGTTCATGTGCGGCTTGTTCCGCTCGAACTTTTCCTTGGCCATGGTGGCTGGCCTCCTCGTGCGTCAGGTCTGGTGCCGGCAGTGACGGGGGCTCGTCACTCGCCTCGGGTCTTGGCGACGATCTCTTCCTGGATGCTCGACGGCGCCGGTTCGTAGGCGCCGAACTGCATCGTGTAGCTGGCGCGGCCCTGGGTCATCGAGCGCACGTCGGTCGCGTAGCCGAACATCTCCGACAGCGGGACGCGGGCGTTGACGACCGTGGCGTGACCGCGGGGCTGCGAGCCCTGGATCAGACCGCGACGACCCGACAGGTCGCCCATGACGTCGCCCATGAAGTCGTCGGGCGTGGTGACCTCGACGTCCATGACCGGCTCGAGCAGCTGGATGCCGGCCTTGCGGGCGGCTTCCTTGATCGCCATCGAACCGGCGATCTTGAACGCCATCTCGGACGAGTCCACGTCGTGGTAGCTGCCGTCGACGAGCGTGACCTTGACGTCGACGAGCGGGTAGCCGGCGAGCACACCCGAGGCCAGCGCCTCCTGGATGCCCTGGTCGACCGAGCCCACGTACTCCTTGGGCACGGAACCACCGACGGTCTTGTTCTCGAAGAGGTAGTGCACGTCCTCCTCGAGCTCGAGCTCGGTCTTGAGGTCCGCGGTGAGCGGCTCGACGTCGATGACGACGTGGCCGTACTGACCGCGACCACCGGTCTGCCGGGCGTACTTGAGGTCGACCTTCTCGACCTTCTTCTTCACGGCTTCGCGGTAGGCGACCTGCGGGCGACCGACGTTGGCCTCGACCTTGAACTCGCGCATGAGGCGGTCGACGATGATCTCGAGGTGCAGCTCGCCCATGCCGCCGATCAGGGTCTGCCCGGTCTCCTCGTCGGTCTTGACGCGGAAGGTCGGGTCCTCCTCGGCCAGCTTCTGCAGGGCCACGGAGAGCTTTTCCTGGTCGGTCTTGGTCTTGGGCTCGACCGCGATCTCGATGACCGGGTCGGGGAACTCCATCGACTCGAGCAGCACGCGCGAGTCGGGCGTGGTGATCGTGTCACCGGTGGTGGTGTCCTTCAGGCCCACCAGCGCGACGATGTCGCCGGTCATGCAGGCGACGTTCTCCTCACGGTGGTTGGCGTGCATCTGCAGGATGCGGCCGACCCGCTGCTTGGAGTCCTTGGTCACGTTGACCACGTGCGAGCCGGCCTCGAGCGTGCCGGAGTAGACGCGGGCGAAGGTCAGGGTGCCGACGTAGGGGTCGGTCATGACCTTGAAGGCCAGCGCCGCGAACGGCTGGTCGTCGGCCGGCTCGCGGATGATCTCGTTGCCCGACTTCGGGTCGGTGCCCTTGATCGGCGGGACCTCGAGCGGCGAGGGCAGGTAGTCGACGACGGCGTCGAGCAGGGGCTGCACGCCCTTGTTCTTGAACGCCGAGCCACAGAACACCGGCACGATCTGGTTGTTGATCGTGGCCCGGCGCAGACCGTCCTTGAGCTGCTCGGTGGTCAGCTCACCGTTCTCGAGGTAGTACTCCGTGAGCTCCTCGTCGCTCTCGGCGACGCGCTCCATCAGCTCGGCGCGGTAGGTCTCGGCCTCGTCCTTGAGCTCGGCCGGCACCTCGACGTACTCGAACGACGCCCCGAGGTCCTCGCCCTTCCACACGATCCCGCGCATCTCGACGAGGTCGATGACGCCCTCGAGCTGGTCCTCGAGGCCGATGGGCAGCTGGGCCCGGACGGCGTCGGGGGTGAGGCGCTCACGGATGGAGTTGAACGAGTACTCGAACGACGCACCGGTGCGGTCGAGCTTGTTGACGAAGCAGATCCGCGGCACGCCGTACTTGTCGGCCTGGCGCCACACCGTCTCCGACTGCGGCTCGACACCGGCGACCCCGTCGAAGACGGTGACCGCGCCGTCGAGGACACGCAGCGAGCGCTCGACCTCGACCGTGAAGTCGACGTGGCCGGGCGTGTCGATGATGTTGATCGTCGTGTCGCCCCACGCACAGGTGGTCGCGGCCGACGTGATCGTGATGCCGCGCTCCTGCTCCTGCACCATCCAGTCCATGGTGGCGGCGCCGTCGTGCACCTCACCGATCTTGTAGGACTTACCGGTGTAGAAGAGGATGCGCTCGGTCGTGGTGGTCTTCCCGGCATCGATGTGGGCCATGATGCCGATGTTGCGAAGCTGCTCGAGCTTCACGGTGCGCTTGACGGCCATCGTCGTCGCTTCCTGATCTCGTCGTCGGAACGCTGCGTGTGGGAGGTCGCCGTCCCCCGGGTGCCCGGGGGACGGCGGTTACGCGTGCGGGTCTGGTGCGGCGGTGGACCGTGGGTCCGCCACCGGTCTCACGACCCGGTGGTTCACCACCGGTAGTGGGCGAAGGCGCGGTTGGCCTCGGCCATCTTGTGCGTGTCCTCGCGGCGCTTGACCGCGGCCCCGATGCCGTTGGAGGCGTCGAGCAGCTCGCCGGCGAGACGCTCGCTCATCGTGTGCTCACGACGGATCCGGGCGTAGCCGACGACCCAGCGCAGCGCGAGGGTGGTGGAGCGGGCGGGACGCACCTCGATGGGCACCTGGTAGGTGGCACCACCGACGCGGCGGGACTTGACCTCGAGCTGGGGCTTGACGTTCTCGATCGCCCGCTTGAGCACGGAGATCGGGTCGCCGCCCTGCGTGCGGTTGCCGATGTTGGCGAGCGCGTCGTACACGATGCGCTCGGCGACGGAACGCTTGCCGTCGCGCATCACGCGGTTGGTCAACTGGGTCACCAGCACGGACCCGTACTTGGGGTCCGGGGTGAGCTTGCGGCGCCCGGGGGAACCCTTGCGAGGCATGTCAGCCCTCCTTCTTCACGCCGTAGCGGGAACGCGACTGCTTGCGGTCGCGCACCGGGGCGGCGTCGAGCGTTCCACGGATGACCTTGTAACGGACACCCGGCAGGTCCTTCACACGACCGCCACGCACGAGCACCATCGAGTGCTCCTGCAGGTTGTGCCCCTCACCCGGGATGTAGGCCGTGACCTCGATGCCGGAGGTCAGCCGGACGCGGCAGACCTTGCGCAGCGCCGAGTTCGGCTTCTTCGGGGTGGTGGTGTAGACGCGCGTGCACACGCCGCGGCGCTGGGGCGAACCCTTGAGCGCCAAGGTCTTGTTCTTCTTGGCCTTCGACGTGCGGCCCTTACGCACCAGCTGCTGGATGGTGGGCATGCCTGGTGTTCTCCGTTCCGTGGCCGGGCACGATCGCTCGCGCGCGGCGCACCGGGGGGCGGGCGTGTCCGCTCGCCTCGGTCGTCGTTCGGATGGTTCGGTGGGTGGCGCAGCCCTGCACGGTCGGCCGCGCCGAGTGCGTGGACGCATCTCGCGGGCCGGGGGTCACGGAGCCGTCGCCGGGCGGGACGGTCCGACCCACGGGGCCGGGCGTTCCACTGTTGGTGACGTCGTCCAGGGCAGCACGATCCCCTGCGGTGCTGGGAGTGACGCGAACTGCGCCCGGACGCACGCCGGCAGGAAGCCTCCCGGCGAGATCAAGCACGGTACCGGCCCGGGCTCCGACGTGTCAACCGGGCGGCCGGCGTGCCGGCGTGCCGGCGCCGACCTGCCGACGTGGGTGCCGTGCTGCGCCGGCGACGGCCGGCCACCGCCCGTTGGACGTGAGGACTGGCCGAACCGACGGGGGCGGGGCTCCGGGCGCTCGTATTCGCTGTCCCGGCTGGCTTCAGCGACGTATCCCACAGGAGACACCGACGATGAAGCGCACCCTGATGCACCGGCTGACGATCGCGGCGAGCGCGTCCGCGCTGGCACTGGGCGCCGCCGCGTGCCAGGTCGAGGACGGTGGTGACGGACTGGACCCCGCCCAGGAGGACCCGCTCATGGACGACGGCATGACCGACGACGGCTTGGGCGGCGACCCGATGGGCGACGACACGCTCGGTGGCACCGAGGGCTGAGCGTCTTGCGGGGCGCTCGACGTCCGACTCCCCGATGAGCGACCGACGAGGTCGCTCGGACGGTCCCCGACGAGGGCCGCGCCGCACCCGGCGCGGCCCTCGTCCCGTCTCGTCCGGTGCCCGGGTCGATGTGCGTCCCGGGCGTCCCGGGCGTCGCGGGGGTCCCTGCCCGTGCGCGTCGTCGGAGGCGTCCGTCCCCGTGCACGTGGTCGCTGCGGACCCCGGGTGCCGGTCGGGCCGTAGCCTGTCGTCGCGATGAGCCCGCCGACACCGCCGCAGCCACCGCGCCGCGCCGCGCGGTCATCCGGTCGTCGCCTCGCCACCGGGTTCGCGGTCCTGGTCTTCGCGCTCAGCCATCTCGCCTTCACGGTCGCGACCCCCATCGCGGGAGGGCCCCGCGAACCGGTCGCGTCCTATGCGCCCGACGAGCGCTGGACGCCACCGCCCCCGGCGCGCAACGCCGACTTCGCGACCTTCCCCTACGTCGGCGACGACGGCCGCTCGGGCCTGTGGGCGCTGCCCAGCTCGGCCGTCCCGCTCGAGTTCGTGGTCGAGCAGGAGGTCTTCGACCGGTTCGGCGAGGACGCGGTCCGTCAGGCGATCGAGGTCTGGAACGGCACGCCGGGCTCCCGCTTCGGGGCCCGGGCGACCCGGGCGGTCGAGGCCGGGGTCGACGAACGACGGCGCGACAACGTCAACCGCGTGTTCATGGACCGGCGGTCGTGTGGCGGCCGCTACCTCGCCCGGGCGCACCTCTGGCCCGGCGAGGTCGTGATCCGTGACGGTCTGCTCGCCCGCGCCATCGGTGAGGTCGACCTCGGGCTGTGCGACCGGTTGCGGCCCGGGCAGATGGCGCGCGTGGTCCGCCACGAGCTCGGTCACATCGCCGGCCTCGACCACCTGTGCGACGAGGGCGAGGACTGCTGGCACCCCGAGTTCGACACCGACAACACCTGCCGGATCATGAGCCCGCGCGCCGACCCCTGCCAACAGGTGACGGAGGGCGACCTGCTGGGCCTGGTCCACCTGCACCCCCGCCTGCCCCGGGCGAGCGGCACCGACGCGCGCAGCACCAGCGCGTCGGTGTCCTTCGCGACCCATCCAGCCCCTCGCTCCGCGTTCACCGCGGTGTTGTCCCCCTACGACGGCGAGCTCGCCCACCGGGTGGCCGCGGCGACGTTGGCGGGACACCTCGGCGCTCCGCTCCTGCTCGTCGACGAGGACTGCACCGCCGGCCCCGACGGACGGGCGCTGGACCGCGTGCTTGCGGTGGCGGGACGCGCCGTGTCCGTCGGACCGGTCGCGGGCGCGTGCCTGGCGACACTGCGGGGCGCCTGGGCGCTCGAGGTGGACGAGCTGCCGACCACCGCAGCGGTCGAGGACCGCGTGGTCGAGATCCTGCGCGACCGGCAGACCCCACCCACCCGGGTCGTCGCGGCGTCGCTGGCGGCACCGGCCCGCGGCACGCCGGTCGCGGCGGTCGCGGCCAGCGCGGCGGTCGCCCTGGACGCGCCGATGACCGTCCTCGAGGAGCCGGACGACCCGGCCGCGATCGAGCGTCTGCTCGAGGCGTACCCGGAGCTCGAGGAGGTGCTGCTGGTCGGGGACGGCACGATGGTGCGGGCGTCGGTGGCGCTCGACCTCGCCGACAGCGGCGTCCGGGTGCAACGGATCCGGGCCGCCGACGCAGCGGCGGCCGCGGCCGCGCTCGCCGAGGACCCTGGTGTCGGGCTACCGGCCGAGCTGTCCGCGGTGCTCGCCTCGACCGAGCATCCCGAGCACACCATCCCGGCGATCTCCCTGGCGGCCTCGCTCGGCGGGTTGCTGGTCCCGATCGAGGCGCAACTGCGGGACTCCCACGTCACGCTGCTGCGCGACCGGGTCGTCGATGGCGCGATCGTGGGGAGCCGACAGGCCGTCACGACCGGGCAACAGCTCGCGCTCTCCCGCCTCGTCGACGGCGACACCTCCGGCCTGTCCGTCCTCACCGGCTCCTGAAGCTCGGTCTCCGGACAGCCACCGCAGACCGGGGCGGGCGCGTGTCACCGTCCGGGGACGCCGCGAAGCCGCGGCCCTCGTCCGGACCGGGCCGGCGCCCACGTCCGATCTCCTGCCGCCGTCCCAGCCCCTGACGCGGGCAAGGGCGCCCCGTCGGGGCGCCCTTGTCCGCGTGACGTGGCGTCGTCCGGCCGTGGGGCCGAACGACGCCACGAGGTGCTACTGCTGCTGACCGGCGTCGCCGGGGAAGTCGTCGAATCCCCAGCCGCCGTCGAAGCCCCACGACCCGTCGCCTTCGTAGGACTCGGTCGACGCGAGGAACTCGGCGATGTCGGCGGGCAGTGCCTGCTCGGGCATCTCGGTGTGACCCACCTCGATGGCCCGGTAGTCGGCCAGGCCGGTCCCTGCGGGGATCAGCTTGCCGATGATGACGTTCTCCTTGAGGCCGACCAGCGGGTCCGACGCGGACTCGAGGGCGGCTTCGGTGAGCACGCGGGTCGTCTCCTGGAAGGAGGCCGCCGACAGCCACGAGTCCGTGGCCAACGACGCCTTGGTGATGCCCATCAGCATCTGCCGGCCGGCCGCGGGCTGCCCACCTTCGGCGAGCACGCGGTCGTTCTCCTTCTTGAACTTCACCCGGTCGATGTTGTCCCCCGGCAGGAAGGTCGTGTCGCCGGGGTCCACCACGTTCACGCGGCGGAACATCTGGCGCACGATGAGCTCCACGTGCTTGTCGTGGATCGGCACACCCTGCGAGCGGTAGACGTCCTGCACCTCCTGCACCAGGTGCAGTTGGGCGGTGCGGACACCGAGCACCTCGAGCAGTTCGTGCGGGTCGATGGCACCCATGGTGAGCTGCTGGCCCACCTCCACGCTGGCGCCGTCGGCGATCTCCACCGAGCCGTCGTCGGCCCGGAACAACCGGGCACCACGCAGCAGTTCGTGCTCGTCGACCTGGTCACGGGCGCCGAGGATGCGCAGGATGCGACCGCGATCGGTCTCCTCGATCTCGACGCGACCGGCGATGCGGGCGATCTCGGCCTTGCCTCGTGGCGAGCGGGCCTCGAACAGCTCGACGACACGCGGCAGACCCTGCGTGATGTCGTCCGCGGAGGCGACACCACCGGTGTGGAAGGTACGCATGGTCAGCTGCGTACCGGGCTCACCGATGGACTGGGCGGCGACGATGCCGACCGCCTCGCCCATGTCGACCATGGCGCCGTTGGCGAGCAGCTCGCCGTAGCAGGCCCGGCAGACCCCGATCTCGGTCTCGCAGGTCAGCACGGAGCGGACCCGGACGACGCGGTCCTCGTCGGTGGCCGGCTGCGCGAGCGCCTCACCGGTCTCCGGGTGCAGGTTCTTGACCAGCGCGGACCGCAGGCGACGAACACCGGTGTCGACCACCAGCGAGCCGGCCGCCATCAGGACCTCGTCGGTCCCCGGCAGCATCACGTCGCGGGCCAGCACCCGGCCGTAGAGCGTCTGCGAGTCGTGCTCGCCGACGATCGCCTCGACGCCGCGGTCGGTCCCGCAGTCGTCCTCACGGATGATGAGGTCCTGCGAGACGTCCACCAGACGCCGGGTGAGATACCCGGAGTCGGCGGTGCGCAGCGCCGTGTCGGCCAGACCCTTGCGGGCACCGTGGGTCGCGATGAAGAACTCGAGGACCGAGAGCCCCTCGCGGTAGTTGGCCTTGATCGGCCGCGGGATGATCTCACCCTTCGGGTTGGCCACGAGCCCACGCATGGCGGCGATCTGCCGCAGCTGGGTCATGTTCCCTCGGGCGCCGGAGTTGGCCATCATGAAGAACGGGTTGGTCGGCGCGAACGACTGCTCCATCGCGTCGGCCACCTCGGCGGTCGCCTCGGTCCAGATCTCGATCAGTTCCTGTCGCCGCTCGGAGTCGGTGATGACCCCGCGGGCGAACTGCTTCTCGATCTTGGCCGTGCGCTGTTCGGAGCGCGAGAGCACGTCCGCCTTGATGGCGGGCGTCTCGACGTCCGAGACGGCGATGGTGACGCCGGCCTTGGTGGCGTTGCGGTAACCCAGGTCCTTCATGGCGTCGAGGACCTCGACCACCTGCCAGCGCGGGAACTGGTCCGTGCACTGGTTGATGATGTCGCCCGCACGGGCCTTGGTCACCGTCTCGTTGACGAACGGGTACTCGGCCGGCAGCGCCTCGTTGAAGATGGCCCGCCCGGCGGTGGTGATCACGCGCACCGGTGCCCCGGAGTCACGCAGTTCGGCCCATGCCTCGTCGTCCTCGCGGTAGGCCGCGGGACGGTCCTCGGGTGCGAGGTCCTTGTTGCGCAGGCGCAGCACGATCGGGTCCTGCACGTGCACGACCTTGTCGTCGAGCGCCCGCTCGACCTCACCCATGGAGCTGAACACGGGCAGGCCGGTCAACTCCCGCTCCGCCGAGGCGTCGGCCTCGGTGAAGGTCAGCCAGTAGATGCCCAGCACCATGTCCTGGGTCGGCGACGCGATCGGACGACCGGTCGCCGGCGACAGGATGTTGTGCGGCGCGAGCATCAGGATGCGGGCCTCGGCCTGCGCCTCGGCCGACAGCGGCAGGTGGACCGCCATCTGGTCACCGTCGAAGTCGGCGTTGAAGGCGGTGCACACCAGCGGGTGCAGCTGGATGGCCTTGCCCTCGACCAACGTCGGCATGAACGCCTGGATGCCCAGACGGTGCAGGGTCGGCGCGCGGTTGAGCATCACCGGGTGGTCCTGGATGACCTCTTCGAGGACGTCCCAGACCTGGGCGCGCTGCCGCTCGACCATCCGCTTCGCGCTCTTGATGTTCTGCGCGTAGTTGAGGTCGACCAACCGCTTCATGACGAACGGCTTGAACAGCTCGAGCGCCATCTGCTTGGGCAGACCGCACTGGTGCATGCGCAGTTGCGGACCGACCACGATCACCGAACGACCGGAGTAGTCGACGCGCTTGCCGAGCAGGTTCTGACGGAACCGGCCCTGCTTGCCCTTGAGCATGTCGGACAGCGACTTCAGCGGACGGTTACCCGGTCCGGTGACCGGACGCCCACGGCGGCCGTTGTCGAACAGCGCGTCGACGGCCTCCTGCAACATCCGCTTCTCGTTGTTCACGATGATCTCGGGGGCACCGAGGTCGAGCAGACGCTTGAGGCGGTTGTTGCGGTTGATGACGCGGCGGTAGAGGTCGTTGAGGTCGCTGGTCGCGAACCGGCCACCGTCGAGCTGCACCATCGGGCGCAGGTCCGGCGGGATCACCGGGATCGCCTCGAGCACCATCGCGCCGGGCTTGTTGGCGGTCTTGCGCAGGGCCTCGACGACCTTCAGGCGCTTCGTCGCGCGCTGCTTCTTCTGCCCCTTGCCCTCGGCGATGATGCCGCGCAGCTCCACGGCCTCGCTCTCGAGGTCGAGGTTGTCGAGCAGCTGACGGACGGCCTCGGCACCCATGCCACCGGCGAAGTAGTCGCCGAACCGGTCGCGCATGTCGCGGTAGACCAGCTCCTCCTGGATGAGCTGCTTGGGCGAGAGCTTCTTGAAGGTGTCCAGCACCTTGTCGAGGTGCTCGAGCTCGTTGGTCGCGCGGACGGAGACCGTCTTGAGCTGCTTCTCGATCTCCTTGCGTTCCTTCTTGACCACGTCGGCCTTGGCGCCCTCGGCCTCGAGCTCGGCCAGGGTCGCCTCGAGCTGCGCGAGCAGCTCGCTGCGGTCGACCTCGAGCTGCTTCTCGATCTCCTGCTTCTCGAGACGCAGCTCCTCCTCGAGCTCGGGCAGCGCGTCGTGGCGCTTGTCGTCGTCGACCGACGTGATGACGTAGGCCGCGAAGTAGATGACCTTCTCGAGGTCCTTGGGCGACATGTCGAGCAGGTAGCCCAGCCGCGACGGCACGCCCTTGAGGTACCAGATGTGGGTCACCGGCGCGGCGAGCTCGATGTGGCCCATCCGCTCACGGCGGACCTTGGCCCGGGTCACCTCGACGCCGCAGCGCTCGCAGATGATGCCCTTGAAGCGCACGCGCTTGTACTTGCCGCAGTAGCACTCCCAGTCCCGGGTGGGACCGAAGATCTTCTCGCAGAAGAGCCCGTCCTTCTCCGGCTTGAGCGTGCGGTAGTTGATGGTCTCCGGCTTCTTGACCTCACCGTTGGACCACATACGGATCTGCGGCGCCTCCGCCAGCGAGATCCGAAGCGAATCGAAGTGGTTCACGTCCAGCATGTGCCGACGTCCTCCCCTACTTCATTTCCCTCGACGCCTGGAGTGGCGACCAGGGGCGACCGTGTCGGTCGCAGAACAATGTGCAATGTGGATGGTGCGAGCCGGGTGCCGGCGACCCATGGCGCTGATCCAGACGACTCTGAATGCGATGCGAAGCGAGCAGAGTGGAGTCTGGAGCAGTGTCTGGGGCGCCGGCGACCGGCGGGAAGCGCGATCAGCCTTCGGCAGTCGGACGCTCGGGACGTGAGAGATCGATGCCCAGCGCCTCGGCCGCCCGGAAGGCGTCGTCCTCGGACTCCCGGAGCTCGATCTCCTGACCGGTGGCGTTGAGCACCTCGACGTTGAGGGCCAGCGCCTGCATCTCCTTGATGAGCACCTTGAAGGACTCGGGGATGCCCGGCTCGGGGACGTTCTCGCCCTTGACGATCGCCTCGTAGACCTTGACGCGCCCCACGGTGTCGTCGGACTTGATCGTCAGCAGCTCCTGCAGGGCGTAGGAGGCGCCGTAGGCCTCCAGGGCCCACACCTCCATCTCCCCGAAGCGCTGACCACCGAACTGCGCCTTCCCGCCCAGCGGCTGCTGGGTGATCATCGAGTACGGCCCGGTGGAACGCGCGTGGATCTTGTCGTCGACGAGGTGGTGCAGCTTGAGCACGTACATGTAGCCCACGGTGACCGGCGCATCGAGGGCCTGCCCGGTGCGGCCGTCGTAGACGGTCGCCTTGCCGTCGATGCCGACGAGGCGCACGCCGTCGTCGGTGGTACGGACGTTGGCGAGCAGGTCGGTCAGCTCGTCCTCCTGGCACCCATCGAACACCGGGGTGGCGAGGCGGACGGGACCCTCGACGTCGGCCAGCTGCGCGTCCCAGTCGACACGCTCGAACCAGTCGGGGGCGGTCTCGAACTGCCAGCCGTTGGCCGCGGCCCACCCGAGGTGGGTCTCGAGCACCTGACCGATGTTCATGCGCGAGGGGACGCCGAGCGGGTTGAGCACGATGTCCAGCGGCGTGCCGTCCTCGAGGAAGGGCATGTCCTCGACCGGCAGGATCTTCGAGATGACGCCCTTGTTGCCGTGGCGTCCGGCGAGCTTGTCGCCCTCGGAGATCTTGCGCTTGGTCGCGACGTAGACGCGGACCATGTCGTTGACGCCCGGGGGCAGCTCGTCGCCGTCGGCCCGGCTGAAGCGCTGGACGCCGATGACGATGCCGCGGTCACCGTGGGGCACCTTCAGGGAGGTGTCACGGACCTCGCGGGCCTTCTCGCCGAAGATCGCGCGCAGCAGCCGCTCCTCGGGCGTCAGCTCGGTCTCCCCCTTCGGGGTGACCTTGCCGACGAGGATGTCACCGGGCTGCACCTCCGCGCCGATGCGGATGATGCCCTCCTCGTCGAGGTTGGCGAGCACCTCCTCGGACACGTTGGGGATGTCGCGGGTGATCTCCTCGGGACCGAGCTTGGTCTCGCGGGCATCGACCTCGAGCTTCTCGATGTGGATGGACGTGAGCACGTCCTCCCGCACGAGCCGCTCGGAGAGGATGATCGCGTCCTCGAAGTTGTAGCCCTCCCAGGACATGAAGCCGACCAGCAGGTTGCGGCCCAGCGCCAGCTCGCCGTCCGAGGTCGACGGACCGTCGGCGAGCGGTTCGCCCACCTCGATGCGCTGTCCCTCGGTGACCAGGGGCTTCTGGTTGATGCACGAGCCCTGGTTGGAACGCTGGAACTTGGTCAGGTAGTACCGGTCGATCTGGTCGTCGTCGGTGCGTACGACCACGTGGTCGGCCGCGACCTCGACGATCTGTCCGCCCCGACGCGCGACGACCACGTCGCCGGCGTCCTTGGCGGACTTGCCCTCGATCCCGGTGCCGATGAACGGCGACTCGGCCCGCAGCAGCGGCACGGCCTGCCGCTGCATGTTGGCGCCCATGAGGGCGCGGTTGGCGTCGTCGTGCTCGAGGAACGGGATCAGCGCCGCCGAGATGGACACGGTCTGGCGCGGCGAGACGTCCATGTAGTCGACGTTGACCGGCGGGACCTCACGGACCTCGCCGCCCTTGGCGCGCACGAGCACGAGGTCGTTGACGAAGGACTTCGCCGCCTCGTCGACCGGCGCGTTGGCCTGGGCGACGACGTAGCGGTCCTCCTCGTCGGCCGTGAGGTACTCGATCTCGTCGGTGACCGAGCCCTCGAGCACCTTGCGGTAGGGGGTCTCGACGAAGCCGTACTCGTTGATACGGGCGTACGAGGCCAACGACCCGATCAGGCCGATGTTCGGGCCCTCCGGCGTCTCGATCGGGCACATGCGCCCGTAGTGCGACGGGTGGACGTCGCGGACCTCGAAGCCGGCGCGCTCACGCGACAGACCACCGGGGCCGAGCGCGGACAGACGCCGCTTGTGCGTCAGGCCGGCCAGCGGGTTGGTCTGGTCCATGAACTGCGACAGCTGCGAGGTGCCGAAGAACTCCCGGATCGCCGAGACGACCGGACGGATGTTGATCAGGGTCTGCGGCGTGATCGCCTCGAGGTCCTGCGTGGTCATCCGCTCACGGACGACACGCTCCATCCGCGACAGACCGATGCGGACCTGGTTCTGGATCAGCTCGCCGACACTGCGCAGACGACGGTTCCCGAAGTGGTCGATGTCGTCGACGTCGTAGCCGCTCTCGCCGGCGTGCAGCTTGACGAGGTAGGACATCGTCGCGAGGCAGTCCTCACGGGTGAGGACGTGGTCCTCACGCCGACCGAAGCCCAACGCGTCGAACTCGTCGGTGAGCTTGCCGTGCTTGACGTGGCCCTCGGCGTCCGCCTCGAGACCGGAGATCTTGTAGCGGCCGACGCGGGCGAGGTCGTACTTCTTGTTCTGGAAGAACATGCCCAGCAGCAGCTGACCGGCCTGCTCGGCGTTGGGCGGCTCGCCCGGACGCAGCTTGCGGTAGATCTCCTCGAGTGCCTGCGCCGGCGTGCGGCCGGTGTTGTCCTTCTCCAGGGTCAGCGCGATGGACTCCGCGCCGCCGAAGAAGTCGAGGATCTCGTCGTCGGGGACCTCGGTGGTGAGCACGTCGGTGGGGGCGAGCTCGTAGCGGCCGTCCTCGTCGTTCCACGCGAACGCCTTGAGGGCGCGGTAGAAGACGCTGATCGGCTGCTTGCGCTTGCGGTCGACGCGCACGGCCACGAGATCGCGCTTGTCGACCTCGAACTCGAGCCAGGCACCGCGGGCGGGGATGACCTTGCAGCCGTAGACGTCACGGCCGGTGGTCTTGTCCACCGAGGCGTCGAAGTACACGCCGGGCGAGCGCACCAACTGCGAGACGACGACCCGCTCGGTGCCGTTGACGATGAACGTGCCCTTGTCGCTCATCACGGGGAAGTCCCCCATGAAGACCGTCTGGGACTTGATGGTGCCGTCTTCCTTGTTCAGGAACTCGGCGGTGACGAACAGCGGCGCGGCGTAGGTGTAGTCCTTCTCCTTGCACTCCTCGACGGAGTACTTCGGGTCCTCGAACCGGTGGTTGAGGAAGGACAGCGCCATCTTGCCCTGGCTGTCTTCGATCGGCGAGATCTCGTCGAAGATCTCGCCGAGGCCCTGGTCGATGAGCCACTCGAACGACAGTCGCTGGATGGCGACGAGGTCGAGTTCCTCGATGGGAAGCGCCTCACGGATCTTCGCGAAGCTGAGACGCGAGTTGACGGCGGTGCCAGCCAACAGGGACCTCCCTGGCGTGGTGGTCGGTGCGTCCCGGCGGGGACGGGACGCCGGTGGATGGCGCGTGTGCGCTGGAGTGCGCTGCGCGAAGCGCGGCTGAAGGTGGGGCGCCGGCCCGCCTTCAACGGTGGTGGGGTCACGTCGGGGGGCATCGACGAGCAGCTCGTCGGGCGGCCCCCCTCCCGGGTGTCGAACGTGCGGTGCTCCGCGCGTCGCCGTCGACGACGACGCCAGGGACCGACCTGCCACGGGCACGATTCGTCCACGCCAGCAGACGCGGCGGGACGACGTGGGAGATGGCGAGGACCTCGGTCAGCAGGCGGCGCCTCGAACGCGATCGCGCACGGGGCAAAACGCAGGGCACACGGCAGCCGGGCAGTGTAGGCCCGGACGACGCGTCCCGTCAACCGCGAGCGCGCGCGCGTTCCGCACGCACCGCGGGTCGGTGCGCGTTCGACGACGGCCCGTCGGCGGCGGGACCGGAGGTTTCCGGCCCGTACCGCCGACGAAACGCCACCGCCGCCGGGGCTTGCCCAGCGGCGGTACGAGGTGTCGGTGCGCCGCTGGGGCGCACCGGACACCGCGGCGTGGTGCCTACTTGAGCTCGACCGAGGCGCCGGCGCCCTCGAGCTTGTCCTTGGCGTCGTTCGCGGTGTCCTTGTCGACCCCCTCGAGGATCGCCTTGGGCGCACCCTCGACGAGCTCCTTGGCCTCCTTGAGGCCCAGGCTCGTGAGGCCGCGGACCTCCTTGATGACCTGGATCTTCTTCTCGCCCGCGGCGGTCAGCACGACGTCGAAGGAGTCCTTCTCCTCCTCGGCCGCAGCCTCGCCACCGGCGGCGCCACCGGCGGCGGCGACGGCGACCGGCGCAGCAGCGGTGACCTCGAAGGTGTCCTCGAACTTCTTGACGAGCTCGCTCAGCTCCATGAGCGTGAGCTCCTTGAAGGCGTCGATGAGCTCGTCGGTGGTCAGCTTGGCCATGGTGGTGGTTCCTCTTGCTGTGGTCTGGTCTGGGAGAACGTGCGACCGGCCGGGCCGGTCAGGTGCGTGGTGGCTCAGGCCTCGTCGTCACTCGGCGCGTCCGCGGTCGCCTCGGCGTCCTCGGTGGCCGGCGCGTCGTCGGCGGTCTCGGCACTCGGCGCGTCCGCGGTCGCCTCGGCGTCCTCGGTGGCCGGCGCGTCGTCGGCGGTCTCGGCACTCGGCGCGTCCGCGGTCGCCTCGGCGTCCTCGGTGGCCGGCGTGTCGTCGGCGGGCGCCGTCTCGGTGGCGGACGCCTCCTCGGTGTCGGAGGCGTCGGCGGGAGCACCCGCATAGCCACCGGCATCGATCAGGGCCTGCACCAGACGGGCCTGCTGGGACAGCGGCGCCTGCAGCAGTCGGGCGGTGTTCGCCAGCGCGCCGTACATCAGGCCGGCGAGCTTGGCGAGCAGCTCCTCTCGGCTCTCGAGGTCGGCGAGCTTGGTCGCGTCCGCCTCGGACAGCACGGCACCGTCGAGGTAGCCACCACGGATGACGAGCTCCGGGTGGTCCTTGGCGAAGTCGCGCAGCGCCTTGGCCGGACCCACCGGGTCCTCCTGGCAGAACACCAGGCCGGTCGGACCGGTCAGCATCTCCTCGAGACCCTCGATGCCGGCGTCGGCCGCAGCACGACGGGCGAGGGTGTTCTTGGCGACCCGCATGTCCGCGTTGGCCTCGCGCAGCTTCGCGCGCAGTTGGGCCAGCTCGGTCACGGACAGGCCGCGGTAGTGGGTCAGCAGGGTCGCTGCAGCGTTCGACAGGCCCTCACGGACCTCGTCGACCACGGCGACCTTGTCGGGACGGGGCACGGGTTCCTCCGTCGGGGGGGTTGGTTCCACCGGCGCCGTCGAGGTCCGAGGTGCCACGCCAACGCCCGCGAAACGAACGATCCCCCTGGCGCACCGCGCAAGGGGGAGACGGAGCCGGTGCGCCTCGTGGCGCCTCCGGGTCGCGACTTCCACCTGCGCGGGACGCACGGGACGCTCGTGGTTGCTGGCGTCGCCGTGACCTTCGGCCCGAAACGGGGCATCCGGCGGTCTTCGGCTTGAAGTGGGAGTGAGCGTACCGGCTCGCTCGCGACCTGGCCAACGCCAGGTGCGCCGTGCCGGCGGTCCGGCGCCGGACGCGTCCGGGCGACGACCGCTGGCGGCGGTCACCCGGACGCGTCGGCACCGGAAGGGGGTTCGTCAGGCCTCGTCGTCCTCGAGCAGGTCCCGGGACTTGGCCGGGTCGAGCGGGACACTGGGGCTCGAGGAGGTCGAGACCGCCACGGTCTGCAGATAGCGGCCCTTGGCGGCCGAGGGGCGTTGACGCATGATCTCGTCGAGCAGCGCGGCGTAGTTCTCCACCAGCTGCTCGGTCGTGAACGACGCCTTGCCCAGGATGGCGTGCACGTTGCCGTTGCGGTCCGAGCGGTACTCGATCCGGCCGGCCTTGATCTCGCGCACGGCCTGGGCGACGTTCATGGTGACCGTGCCCGACTTCGGGTTCGGCATCAGGCCACGCGGACCCAGCACCTTCCCGAGGCGACCGAGCTTGCCCATCATGTCGGGCGTCGCGATGACGGAATCGATCTCGTCGATCAGTTCCCCGCTGGCGAGCTGCTCGACGATCTCGTCGGCGCCGACGTGGTCGGCTCCGGCGTCACGGGCCTCGGCGGCCTTGTCGCCACCGGCGACGACCGCGACGCGGACCGACTTGCCGATGCCGTGCGGCAGCGACACCGCACCGCGGACCATCTGGTCCGCCTTGCGCGGATCGATGCCGAGCCGGAACGCGCAGTCGACCGTCGCGTCGTAGCTCGACGAGTCGATCTCCTTGAGCAGCTTCAGGCCCTGCTTGGGACCGTAGAGACGCTCGACGTCGATGCGCGACAGCGCCTGCTGGTACTTCTTGCCTCGCTTGGCCATGAGGTGGTGCGCTCCTCGTGGTCAGACGACGGACGCGTGTCCGTCTCCCACGGTAGAAGGGTCGTCCGTGCCCCGGTGCCCGGGGCGCCGGGGCATGCGGTGTCAGTCCTCGACGTTGAGGCCCATCGAACGGGCCGTGCCCTCGATGATCTTGACGGCACCGTCGATGTCGATCGCGTTGAGGTCGGGCATCTTCTTCTCCGCGATCTCGCGGACCTGGTCACGACTGACCTTGCCGACCTTGACCGTGTTGGGCGTACCCGAGCCGCTCTGCAACCCGGCGGCCTTGAGCAGCAGCTGTGCCGCCGGCGGCGTCTTCATGATGAAGGTGAAGGAGCGGTCCTCGTAGACCGTGATCTCCACCGGGACGATGTCGCCCATCATCGGCTGGGTGCGCTCGTTGAACGCCTTGCAGAACTCCATGATGTTCACGGAGTGCTGACCGAGCGCCGGACCGACCGGCGGGGCGGGGTTGGCCTGGCCGGCCGGGATCTGCAGCTTGATGAAGCCTGCGACCTTCTTCGCCATGTGTCTGTCTCCTCGCGTGGTCCGGCGGCCGCAGTGCGGCCTCCCACGTCGATGTGCACCTGCAGCGGTGCCTGGTGGTGGTTCGCGCGGCGCAGAGCGCCGCGACGTGTGGTGGGGTCGTCGCCCGGGCGGCGGGCTACAGCTTGGCGACGTTGTCGAACGGCAGCTCGAGCGGGGTCTCCCGCCCGAAGACGCTGACGAGCACCTTGAGCTTGGCCTGGTCGAGGTTGATCTCGGCGATGGTGCCGGTGAAGTCCGCGAACGGCCCGCCGGTGACCCGGACGGTCTCGCCGACCTCGAGGTCGATCTCCGCCACGACCTTCTCGGGCTGCGCGGGCGCAGCGCCCTCCTCGGCCGCCACTTCCTCGACGTACTCGTCGGGCAGCTTCAGGGTGTCGGCGACCTCACGCAACGGCAGCGGCACCGGCCGGGTCCCGGGGGACCCGACGAACCCGGTGACGGCCGGCGTGTGCCGGACGATGCCCCAGACCTCGTCGTCCATCTCCATGCGCACGAGCACGTAGCCCGGCAGGAACTTCTTCTGCGACGTGGTCTTCTTGCCCTTCTTGTACTCGGTGACCTCTTCGGTCGGGATGTGCACCTCGTAGATGCGGTCCTCGGCCTCGAGCGCCTCGACGCGGCTGTGCAGGTTGTCCTTGACGCGCTGCTCGTAGCCGGCGTAGGTGTGCACGACGTACCAGTCGCCCAGGAGGCGGCCGAGCTCCTTCTTGTCGCGCACGTCCTCGAGCGACCGGGGACGACCGCGGCGGACCGGCGCTGCGGCCTGCTCGTCCTCGGTCGCCTCGCCGGTGGCCTCCACCGGGGCGTCGCTGGCAGCGTCCGACGGATCGGCGGTGGGCACGTCGACGGCGTCGAGGGGCTCGCCGCCCGCGTCGACGTCCTCGTCGCCCACGGCGATCCCGAGCAGGTCGTCGAGGTCGTCGGCGGCGAGGGAGTCCTCGTCGGTTCCGGCCGCGTCCTCGGTGGTCCCCGGAGCGGTCTCGGTCGCGCCGACCTGCTCGAGCTCGGCCGCGTCCTCACCGGTGGGCTCGGCGTCGACGGCGACGACGGCCTCGGCCACCGTGTCCAGGTCCGCGTGCGTGGCCACCGGCTCGGCGATGCCGGGCAGGTCGTCGGCCACGCTCAGGCTCTCGCCGGACGCCGGCACGTTGTCCGGGTTGTCGCCACGCCCGGCCGAGCGCAGCTCTGCGTCGGGCGGGGTGTCGGGCGCCTCGACCGGCGGGAGCTCCTCACGGTTCGTGGCGGTCTCGCCCTCGAGGTCGAAGTCGGAAGTGGTGGTCTCGTCGGGCACGGTTACCTCTCAGCCCAGGGTGTTGATGACGGCGCGACGGAACACCTCGTCCATGCCCCACACGATGGCGACGAGGACCAGGGTCACGACCAGCACCACCATGGTGTAGGAGGCGACCTCCTTGCGGTTGGGCCAGGCGACCTTGCGCAGCTCGCTGCGGACCTCCCGGAGGAACTGACCCGGTGAGGTGCGCTCGTTGGACGAGCTCTCGTCGGCAGCGCTGACCTGGCCGGCCGTGCGGCGTTCCTCACGGTCGGCATTGCGCTTGGACTCGCGACTCATGTGTGGGACTCCTGCCCGCAACGGGTGGGCGAGGGAGGACGCGACGTCGACGGGGACGTTGGGCCCCGTCACGTCCTACGGCGGCCACCACCCCACCGGGCGTACTGGTGGGGCGAGCGTGGCCTGGACGGCACACCGTCGCGGATCGCGTCAGTGCGTCGCACGGGAGGAGGGACTTGAACCCCCAACCGCCGGTTTTGGAGACCGGTGCTCTACCAAATTGAGCTACTCCCGTCCGTTCCCGGGTCCGGGACGGACACGCGTGAGCGCACCGTCCCCGACAAGGGAACGCTGCCTCACCGGGAGGCAGCACGACGAGGGTAACCCGCCGACCCGCCCGACGACAACCGGACCGGCTGCGGGGGCGCGCGCCGGGGCCACCGACGGGCCGAGCCGAGCGGCGCCGACCGGGGTGGCGTCACCCACGCCGTCGGCGAGGCGCCGCGTCAGACGCGGATGCGGCCGACGCCCTTGAGGATCTGCTCACCACGGTCGTTGCGACCCCACAGTTGCACGGTGGCCACGTCACCGTCGACGTTGGTGACGGTGCCACCGAAGGTCGAGGTGGTCTGCAGCGGCCAGGGGCGCGTGAAGCGCACGTTGACCTCCGCGACCCGCTCGGGTCCGCCGGCGAAGGCGGTCAGCACCCGTGAGGCGAGGCCCATGGCGTACATGCCGTGCGCGATCATGCCTCCGGTGGGACTGACGCCGGCGGCGAAGTCCGGGTCGTAGTGCAGGGGGTTGAGGTCCCCCGACGCGGCGGCGTAGGCGACCGAGGTGGTCAGCTCGGCACGCTGGGAGATCTCCGGGAGCTCGGTCCCGACCTCGACGTTCATGCCGCTCCCTCCTCGTCGGCCGCCGGCGCTGATCCGTCGCCGCCGGCGTCAGCCGCCGGCGCCGAGCCGTCGCCGCCGGCGTCAGCCGCCGGCGCTGATCCGAGGAACACGATGACCGCGCGCGAGAGCACCGCGCGGGTGTCGTCGTCGGCGAACCGGCAGTCGACCTCCATGGTCATCAGCTCGTTGCGTCCGCGGACCGAGATGTCCGCGATCCGCGGTGTGCAGGTGAGCACGTCCCCGGGGCGCACGGGTCGCTCGCCGAAGGCGTAGCTCTGGGAACCGTGCACCAACGTCCAGTGCGCGCCGAGCTCCGGGTCGGCGAAGGCCGCACGCCCACCCTTGGTCACGGTGAACGCCGCCGCGAACGTCGGGGGGGCGACGCAGTCGTCACCGGCACTGAAATAGCGCGGGTCGGACTCGCCGAGCGCCGACGCGTACTCGTGGATCTTCTCCCGCGACACCTCGTAGGTGTAGGGGGGATAGGTGGTCCCCGCCTTGTCGGTGTTGAGCGCCATGCACTCCCTCGTAGCCGGCGACGACGACGATCCTAGGCCGCGCGCACGCGCCGACCCGGAAAACGACGACGACCCGCCGGGCGGGCACGCAGGCCTCGTGGCGGGTCGTCGACGAAACAGCAGGGGCGAGACTCAGCGGGTCTCGCGGTGCACCTGGTGCGTGCGGCAGCGCGAACAGAACTTGCGCAGTTCGATGCGCTCGCGCTGGTTCACGCGGTGCTTGGAGGTGATGTAGTTGCGCTCCTTGCACTCGGTGCAGGCGAGCGTCACCTTGGGACGGTTGTCGTTCTTCGGCATGGTGGTGTCTCCTCCCCCGTCGCGGCCGCGTGGAGTGCGTCCTGCCTCGGCCAGCGCCAGAGGACGGGGATGGTGGTGGGGAACAGGTGCGCGGACACGCGCTGCGCGACAGGGTACGACCCCCGGCGCGCGACGGCGAGCGCAGGACACGACCGGGTCCCCGCTGCTCGAGCGGGGACCCGGTCGCGAGGAGCTACTTGTTGATGTTGGTGACCCGACCGGCACCAACCGTGCGGCCACCCTCACGGATCGCGAACTTCAGACCCTCGTCCATCGCGATCGGCTGGATCAACTCCACCGTCATCTCGGTGTTGTCACCCGGCATCACCATCTCCACCCCATCGGGCAACGTGACCGCACCGGTCACATCCGTCGTCCGGAAGTAGAACTGCGGCCGGTAGTTGTTGAAGAACGGCGTGTGACGGCCACCCTCCTCCTTCGAGAGGATGTACACCTGCGCCTCGAAGTCCGTGTGCGGCGTGATCGAGTTCGGCGCCGCGAGCACCTGACCCCGCTCCACGTCCTCCTTCTTCGTCCCACGAAGAAGCACACCCACGTTGTCGCCCGCCATGCCCTCGTCGAGCAACTTGCGGAACATCTCCACACCGGTCACCGTCGTCGTCGTCGTGTCCTTCAGACCGATGATCGCGACCGTGTCACCGACGTTGACCTTGCCACCCTCGATACGACCCGTGACCACCGTCCCACGACCCGTGATCGAGAACACGTCCTCGATCGGCATGATGAACGGCTTGTCCAGCGCCCGCTCCGGCTCCTCGAAGTACTCGTCGACCGCGCCCATCAACTCCATGATCGACGACTCGTACGACTCATCACCCTCGAGCGCACGCAACGCCGACACCCGCACCACCGGCGTGTCGTCACCCGGGAAGTCGTAGCTGTCCAACAGCTCACGAACCTCCATCTCCACCAGCTCGAGCAGCTCCTCGTCATCGACCATGTCGACCTTGTTGAGCGCCACGATCAACTTCGGCACACCAACCTGACGCGCCAACAACACGTGCTCACGCGTCTGCGGCATCGGACCATCCGCCGCACTGACCACCAGGATCGCGCCATCCATCTGCGCCGCACCCGTGATCATGTTCTTCACGTAGTCCGCGTGACCCGGAGCATCCACGTGCGCATAGTGACGCGCATCCGTCTCGTACTCCACGTGCGACACGTTGATCGTGATCCCGCGCTCACGCTCCTCCGGCGCCTTGTCGATCGCGTCGAACGCCATCGACTGCACATTCGGGTTGTGCTTGTGCAGCACATTCGTGATCGCCGCCGTCAACGTCGTCTTCCCATGGTCGACGTGACCGATCGTGCCGATGTTCATGTGCGGCTTGTTCCGCTCGAACTTCTCCTTGGCCATCGGAGGTGCTCCTCGTGGGGACTTCGGCGGCCGGCGGATCCGGCCCGCAGCGTGGCGTGGTTGTTGGTGCGGTTGCGGTGCGCTTGACGGTGCCGGTTACGACGATGGCCCCTCGGCTGCCCACCGGGGCGTGTTCCGAAGGGCCAGGTCGGTTCGTAGCGGCGGGTGGACTCGAACCACCGACACAGCGATTATGAGTCGCTTGCTCTACCTCTGAGCTACGCCGCCGTATGGCGTCGCGTCCACCGGCAACTCGCACCCGGGTGGATGCGGCACCGAATGCCGGGTCCGGATGGACCCAGAGCCCTGGCGCGGAATCGAACCGCGGACCTCTTCCTTACCATGGAAGCGCTCTGCCGACTGAGCTACCAGGGCGGGCTTGGCGGGGCGCAGCGTAGCCAGCACCATCCGGCGCGTCGAACCCGACGTGCGTCCGTGCGTCGAGATGGTGCTGGTCTGCTGTGCCTGCCGGTGGTGGGAGCAGGATTTGAACCTGCGAAGGCATAGCCGCCTGATTTACAGTCAGGTCCCTTTGGCCACTCGGGCATCCCACCGTGGCGCCCGGCGAGCCGGGCAGGCGCGAAGCGTACGCAGAGCGGGCCCCGGGGGCAAAGCGGGACCCGGGCAACGCCCCTGGCGCCCGGGCGCAGCGGCAGTAGGCTGACCGATCCGCCCACGCCCCCGAGTCCGCGAGGAGCCCGCCGTGGCCGAGTCCAGCTTCGACATCGAGGCCGGCGTCGACCGTCAGGAGGTCGACAACGCCATCAACCAGGCCGCCCGCGAGGTGGCGACCCGGTTCGACTTCAAGGACACCGACACGGTCATCGAGTGGTCGGGCGAGGAGGGCATCCGCGTCGAGTCGGTGTCCGAGGACCGCGCCCGGGCCGCCCTCGAGGTGCTGCGCGACAAGATCGTCAGGCGCAAGGTCTCGCTCAAGGCCCTCGACGTGGCCGACCCGCGCGACGTCTCCGGGGGGCGCAGCCGCATCGACGTGTCGCTGGTCGACACGCTGCCGGCGGACCTGGCCAAGACCATCGTCAAGGACATCAAGGCGACCAAGCTCAAGGTCACCCCGACCAACATGGGCGACCACGTCCGCGTCGCGGGCAAGAAGCGCGACGACCTGCAGGAGATCCAGGCGATGGTCCGCTCGAAGGACTACGACGCCCCGCTGCGCTTCGCCAACTACAAGTGAGCCGGGTGGCGGTGGGCGCCGGACGCCCACCGCCACGGCGCGCCGATCAGCCGACGACCCACATGCCTCCGCCCGACGAGATGCCGTAGCGGCGGACGCTGGCGCCGGCGGTGATCCGGACCTCCCAGTGCTGGCCGCTGCGGCTCACCGTGCTCGACACCCGCGTGCCCGGGGTGACCGGCACGATCGCGGTGACCATCCGCACCGAGGTGCCCGACCGCGTCGTGCGCACCACGGGTGCGGGGTGCCAGGTGTCCACCGCGGGTGCCACCCAGCCCAGCAGCGGCGTGCGCTGGCCGGTGACCACGCTGGTGGCGCCGGCGGCGAACGTCTCGCCGGCGAGCGGGATCTGCAGGATGTGCGTCTCGAGCCGACCGTTGGGATCGCGGGCGATGGCCCGACTGCGGCTGGTGATCTCGACCCGGCTGCCGCGCGGCAGGTGCCACAACTGTTGGAAGGGCCCGCTCCGGGCACGGCTGGCACGGTCCTGCACCAGCAACGACTGGCGCGCGGTGTCGGCCAGCACCCCGCGTGTGCGAGTCCGCCCGCCGTAGGCGTCGTCGCGGACCTCGTAGAACTGCCAGGCAGCCCGCTGCTCGGCACGCACCAACGTCGTCGGACGTCGGGCACGGAAGGCTTCGCCGGGGACGATCAACAGGTTGTGCGCCTCCGGAGCACGCAGGTGCGCCCGCTGCTGCGGCTCGGTGTAGCCCACGTGACCGGAGTCGACCAGGACCGGACGCCCGAAGGCCGACAGCGTGACCGACTGGTGGTCCTCGTGCCCGTGGAAGTTCATGCCGGGGCCGAAACGCAGGCTGTAGTGCATCCCGGTGGCGAACGGCGACCAGGTGTTGCGACCGAACGCGTACCCGGACTCGCGGTAGATCCGGGAGGTGCCACGCGGCGCCACTCCCCGTGCGCCGGCGGTGGTGACGAACTCGGTGGCGGTGCCGGGGACGTTGCCGGGCGGGGTCTGGTAGGTGTCGCCGATCTGCACCATGTTCCCGTCGGGGAGGGTGGCCCACGCCGCGAACTCGAGCAGCAGCGGTCGACGCACGGCGATCGCGGTGGGCACGGGTTGGCGGCACTCGCGCAGCTTGTCGGTCACCACCCCCCACCGGTCGTGGACGAAGCGCGCGTAGCCGGGCGCCTGCTCGTTGATCGCCCCCTCGGCATCGATGTTGACCTCGATCAGCCGCGAGAAGCGGTCGGTGGCCGACCGCCGCCAGTCGGCCCGGTCGAGCCGGCAGCCGGCGGCGAGCACCCCGAGCGAGGCATCGATCGCCTGGTTCCAGTCGCCGGGGTCGTTGGCCGGATCGGTCAACCAGCTCGCGTGTCCGGCGAGCACGTTGGCGACACCGGCGTCCCGTCCGAGGGTGTCGAGGCAGGCGAGCACGGTGGCGCGCTGCCCGGTGTACATCGCCGTCCAGGTGTCGACCGGACGCGGACCACGCCCGACGGGGTTGTCCCGGTCGAAGTCGCGCACGATCGCCCGGGCGCGCGCGAGGATGGCCGGGTCGTTGGTCCGCCGGTACTCGCGCACGAGGGTCTCGAGCCAACGCAGGCTGGTGAAGAACCGGTGGCTCTCCGACCGCAGCTGGGACTGTGCCCAGTTGACGTCCCCGGTCGTGCCGATGTTGACGCGTTCGCCGTAGGGCAGCACCACCGTGCCCCCCATGACCTGCGCCGGCGGGTTGGGCTTGACCATCCCGTTGGTGGGCAGGCAGGTGAACGACTCGCGTGCGGCTTCGGCGGGGACGTCGCCGACGCCGGGCACGGCGAGCAGGGCGGCGGCCAGGACGAGGCACAGCACGGGGCGCAGGACGGTGGTCGGGGACATGGGTCGATCGATCCGCGTCGAGAGTGGACGGGCAGGCCCCGGTGACGACACCGGAACCGGACATCACGGACCTGGTCGGCCGCCAGGCTCGATCGCTTCAGCGGACGGGCTCCCGGCACGCGACACTGCCGCCGCCACCGCACGCGCGGCCGCGGGCGACGGCACCGACCGAGCCGAGGACCCGTCGCATGAGCGTGCGCAGCCCGACCGCGTCCCCGCCGGGCGCGGGCCGATCGCTGACGACCCGTGACCGGTGGACGACCATCGGCGCCGTCGTCGCGCTGGGCTGGTACGTGACCGCGTGGGTCGTGGCCGGTGCCCTCGAGCCCGGCTACGACCCGGCGAACCAGGCCATCAGCGAACTGTTCGACCTCGGCGCCTCGCGCGGGCCGCGGCTGCTGCTGGTGTCGGGTCTGCTGGTCAGCGCCGTCGCGCTGGTCGCCTTCGGCTGGGTGCTGCACCGCTGCCTGCCCCGGCGGACGCCGGCGGGGACCGGCCTCCGTGACCTCGCCGGCCCGGCCGCGGTGATCGGTTCGGGGACGGCCACCGGCCTGATCCTGCTGTTCCCCTGCACGCAGGGTTGCCCCGGGTTCGGCAGCAGCGTCACCGACACCGGCCACGCGATCGCCGCGAGCCTCGGCTACGGGCTGCTCGTGCTCGGGCCGCTGTTGATCGGCTGGCGGGTCCGCCCGTCGCTCCCCCGACTCGCCGCGTGGTCGTGGGTGTTGGGCGGGGCGGCGGCGACGCTGTTCGTCGCCGACCAGACCTGGCTGATCGGCTGGGGATCGGGTGTCGCGCAGCGGGTCTTCAACACCGTCGCCGACGTCTGGTACGTGTTCGCGGGCGTGTGGCTGCTGCGGGGACGTCACCTCGGCGGCCGGGGCGGACACCGGAGGCGGATGTGACGACGAACGTGACGGCGGACGTGACGGCGGACGTGACGGCGAACACGACGGCGGACGGGGTGACGGACGGCCCGACGGACGCGGCCGACTGCATCTTCTGCGCCATCGTGGCCGGGCAGGCTCCGGCCCGCGTGGTCCACGAGACACCACGGACGCTGGCCTTCCTCGACGTCGCCCCGGCGACCCGGGGGCATGCCCTGGTCGTGCCGAAAGCCCACGCGCGTGACCTGCACGACGTCGCGGTCGACGATCTGCGGGAGGTCGCGACGACGGCGCAGGCGCTCGCCCGCGCGGCGGTGGCCCGGCTCGGCGCCGCGGGGGTCAACCTCGTGCAGTCGAGCGGGGCGGCCGCGTTCCAGACGGTGTTCCACCTGCACGTCCACGTGATCCCGCGGTACCAGGACGACGGGCTGGTGCTGCCCTGGACACCCTCCCCCGGTGACGCGACGACCATGGAGGGCGCCGCCCGGTCGTTGCGCGAGGGGTTGACCCGGGGCTGAGGCGCACGGCCGACCTCCGTGCTCGCCGTTCGGTTCCGGCGTCGGCGACGTACCCTGCCGCCGAAGGCGAGCAGCGCCGAAGGCCAGCAGCGCCGTCGACCGCCCCGCACACGTCGAGGAAACCCGTGCCCGAGGGTCACACCATCCACCGCCTCGCGCGTGACCACGGCGCCTGGCTCGGCGGCCACCGGGTCGCCGTTTCCTCCCCCCAGGGACGTTTCGCCCGGGGGGCCCACCTCCTCGACGGCAGCCGGTTCCTCGGTGCCGAGGCCCACGGCAAGCACCTGTTCCACCGCTACGACGGCGAACGGGTGGTGCACATCCACCTCGGCCTGTACGGCACGTTCTCCCGACACGACGTCCCACCACCCGAGCCGCGACCGACCGTGCGCTACCGGGTGGTGAGTGACGAGTTGGCGCTGGACCTGGTCGGCGCGACGCAGTGCGAACTGCTCGATGCCGACGAGGTGCACCGCGTGACCGACCGTCTCGGCCCGGACCCGTTGCATGACGACGCCGACCCCGAGGCGGCCTTCGCCGCGCTGCAGCGGCGACGCAGCGGCATCGGCCAGGCCCTGATGGACCAGTCGGTGCTGGCCGGCATCGGCAACGTCTACCGGGCCGAGATCCTCCACGTCCACGGTGTGCATCCCGAGACCCCGGCCAACGCCATCGACCGGGACCTGTGGCAGTCGATGTGGCGGACCCTGGTGACGTGGCTGCGTTCCGGGGTCGAGGAGAACCGGATCATCACCGTCGACCCGGCCGAGGTCGGGGTGCCACGCTCGAGACTGACCCGCGAACAGGCGACGCACGTGTACAAGTCCGACCGCTGTCCCCGCTGTGAGACCGAGATCCGGCGGTGGGACATCGCCGGCCGCTGGGCGTACGCCTGCGAGACCTGCCAACCGCGACCGCCCCGGACCGGCGCGGCGTCCCCCGGCCGCACCCCGGCTGCACGGCGGGGTGCCTCGTGAGCGCGGTGCCGCCGGAGGCCGCCCCGGTCCCGCAGGACCGGGTGCCACTGCGTCGCGCACTGCTGGCCGTGGCGGTCCTGCGTTTCGTGATCCCGATCGCGATGCTGCCGCTGATCCCGGTGATGCTGGGCGAACGCTTCCTGCTGCTGCTGGCGCTGCGACCGGGCAAGGAACTGCTGCTGCTCGGCGGGGCCCGGGCGCGGTTCGGGGACGTGACCGTGCTCGAGCTGTGGCTGGCGGTGTTCCCGTTCCTCGTCGTGGGCGTGTGGGCGTTCTTCGCCCTCGGCCGGCTCTACCGCGACGCCCTGCGGACCGGGGACGGACCGGCCTGGCTGCACCGGGCGGTCCCCGCCGACAAGCTGCTGCTCGCCGACCGCATCCTGGCCAAGCGTGGACCGGCGATCGCGATCCTCGGGCGTATCGCCACCGTGCCACCGACCGTGCTCGCCGCCGCCGCGGGGGCCTCCGACGTGTCCACCCGCCGCTACCTGCTCGCGGACCTCGTCGGCTCGATCGCCGGCTTCGGGACGGCGGTGGGGGCCGGCTACGCGCTCGGCCAGGCCTACGAGGACGGCGGGCCGTGGCTGACCGGGCTCGGGATCGCCATCGTGTTCGTGCTGGTGACGCTGCTGACGAGCTGGATCCAGCGCGAGGCCGAGGCGATGGCGCCGGCCGCTCCCGTCGAGGGCGAGGGCTGACCGCGCGACGCCGGCAGCACCACGACGAACGCCCGCCGCAGCGCTGCGGCGGGCGTTCGTGGCCTCGCGCGCCGGCCGACCGCGAGGGTCGACGCGGCCGGCGAGGTCAACGCCAGCCGGCCGGGAACGACTGGCCGGGACCGAGTTGTCCCATGCGGCGGGCCTGCTCCTCGAGCGCGGCGATGCGCTCGGGGATCGGCGGGTGCGTGGAGAACAGCTTCGCCGCGGCACGGCCGCCGAAGGGAGCGGCGATGTAGAGGTGCTGCATCGCCGGATTGGTCTCCGCCTTCGTACCGCCCGCCCGCAGCAGCTGCGGGTCGTTGGCGCCGCGCTCGAGCTTGGCGAGGGCGCTCGCCAGCGCCAGCGGCTTGCCGGTCAACTCGGCACCGGTGTGGTCGGCGAGCGACTCACGCGACCGGGTGATCGAGGCCTGGATGACCATCGCGACGATCGGGGCGACGATCGACGCGGCGATCATGGCCAGCGGGTTCGCACCACCCTCGCGGTCGTTGCCGCCACCCATGATCGGGATCCAGCGCAGCATCAGCGCCAGGTAGGTGATGGCGGTCCCGATCATGGCCGCGACCGAACCGATGAGGATGTCGCGGTTGTAGACGTGCTGCAGCTCGTGACCGAGGACACCCTCGAGCTCCTCGGGGGTCAGCGCCCGGTAGAGGCCCTCGTTGACGCACACGGCGGCGTGGTCCGGGTTGCGGCCGGTGGCGAACGCGTTGAGCTGCGGGGAGGGCGAGACGTACAGCCGCGGCATCGGCTGACCGGCCCGCTGCGAGAGGCTGCGCACCATCGCGTACACGTCGGGATAGCGCGCCTCGTCCATCGGCTGCGCCTTGGCCATCTTGATGGCCATCTTGTCCGAGTAGAAGTAGCTGAAGAAGTTCATGCCGATCGCGACGACCAGCATGATGGTCAGGAACCCGCCGCCGCCGCCGTCGAGCATCGCGCCGATCACCAGCAGCAGACCGGACAGGGCAGCCAGCAGGACGAACGTCTTCGCGCTCTTGAACATCTCATCCGTTCTCGTGAAGGGGGGCGGAGTTCGAAAGGGTACGAAGGGTGCATCCGGGCGACCAGCCGACGGACACTGCCCGCACCGAAAACCTTCGTGCCTCCGGCGCAGGGGCTGCTCATCGCCACCGCCGTGGCCGACCGTTCGCCACCGCCACCCCCGCCCGTCTGCCCGCCCACCCGCAGGCCGCGGCAGCGGAGGTCAGTTGGCGGCGAGGAAACCGGTGACGGCGGAGTAGTCGGTGACCAGGCCGGGCAGGACGCCGAGCAGGACGGTGCCGGCCATGAGCACGAGCACCACCAGCGACAGCTGGAATCCGGGCTGGAGCACGGGCAGACCCTCGCGGGCCGTGTCCATCCACATCGCCTTGACGATGCGCAGGTAGTAGAAGAACGCGATCACCGAGTTGATGGCCAGGAACACCATCAGCACGATGCCGAAGACGCTGACCTCGACCAGCGCGGCCTCGATGATGGCGAACTTGGCCCACAGCCCGACGGTCGGCGGTGCGCCACCGAGACTGAGCAGGAACACCGTCATCGCCAGGGCGAGCATCGGGCTGCGCGACGCCAGACCGGCGTAGTCGGCCAACGAGCGCAGGCCGGTGCGGCGGTTGACCGCGATGGCCACGCCGAACGCGCCGATGTTCATCACCGCATAGGCGACCAGGTAGAAGACCACCGCCTGCACGGCGGCGTCGTTGACCTCGGCACCCCCGGGACGGGCGAGCCCGAACGGGATCAGCATGTAGCCGGCCTGCGCCACCGAGGAGTAGGCGAGCAGCCGGACCAGGTCGCGCTGCTGCAGGGCGACGAGGTTGCCGATCGTCATCGTCAGGATCGCCAGCACCCCGAGCACCGGGGCCCACACGTCGGCGACCGGCTCGAACGCGACGAAGGCGATGACGAGCAGGCCGGCGAACCCGGCCGCCTTGGAGGCCACGGCCAGCATCGCCGCGACGGGCATCGGCGCACCGGCGTAGGTGTCGGGGGCCCAGAAGTGGAACGGGACCGCGGAGATCTTGAACGCGAAGCCGACGAAGATGAGCATCACGGAGGCGAGCAGCAGCGGGGTGAGCTCGGCGTCCCCGGCGATCGCCTCGGCGATGCCGGCCAACGCCGTGGTGCCGGTGAAGCCGTACACCATCGACATGCCGAACAGCATCAGGGCGACCGACAACACCCCGATGAGGAAGAACTTGAGCGCCGCCTCGGAGCTGTACAGGTCCCGCTTGCGCAACCCGGCCATCACGAACGCCGGGACCGACACGGTCTCGAGCGCGATGAACAGCAGGATGAGGTCGCGGGCCGAGGGCATCAGCAGCATGCCCAGGAAGGAGGTCAGCAGCAGGAAGTAGTACTCGCCCTGGAAGTAGCGCCCCTCGGCGAAGTAGCGCCAGCTGATGCCCAGGATCGCGAGCAGGCTGCCGAGGAACACCAGCTTGAACACCAGGGCGAACTCGTTGACCACGAACGTGCCGCCGAAGGTGGTGCGCTGCTGACCCCACAGCGCCACCGTGAAGCCGATCGCCACGAGCGTGCCGAGGGACGCCAGCGGGTTGACCAGCTGCTTGGCCTCGCCGCGCAGTGCGAGGTCGGCCGCCAGCACGACCAGCGCCGTGACCGTCAGCGCGATCTCGGGAGCGATCGCGAAGAAGTCGATGGCCATGAGCTCGCTTCCGTCTCGTTGGTCGTCGCCGGCGCTCCGGCGACCGGTGTCGGGGGCGTTGTCAGCCCCCGAGCACCCAGCCCATCAGGTTGTTCACCGCCGCGTCCTGCACCCCGAACACCAGGCGCGGGTAGACGCCCAGCGCCAGGATCAGCACCAGCAGCGGCATCCACGACACCCACTCGACCCGCATGACGTCCTGCAGCGGCTCGTCGGCCCAGCGGGCGGTGGGACGACCGAGGTTCATGCGCTGCAGCAGCCACAGGAAGTAGCCGGCGGTCAGCACGGTCCCGATGGCGGCGACGACGACCAACGCCAGGTAGAGGCCGCCGTAGGTGTCGGCGAGCCCGCCGCCGGGACTGATCGCCGCCCACATGGCGGTGAACTCTCCCCAGAACCCGGCCAGACCCGGCAGCCCCAGGGACGCGACCGCGACGTAGGTCAGCAGCACCCCGTAGCGGGGGATCTTGGTGAACATGCCGCCGCCGATCTCGGCGATCTCGCGGGTGTGGTAGCGCTCGTGCAGGGACCCGGCGAGGAAGAACAGCATGCCGGTCACCACCCCGTGGGCGATGTTGCCGAACAGGGCGGCCTGGATGCCCGCCTCGTTCATGGCGGCGATCCCCAGCATCACGAAGCCCATGTGCCCCACCGACGAGAACGCGATGAGTCGCTTGACGTCGGTCTGGGCCAGGCAGCACAGCGAGCCGTAGATGATGCCGATGACGGCCAGCACCCCGATGATGGGGGCGAAACGCATCGCACCCTCGGGCAGGATCGGCAGGGCGATGCGGATGAACCCGTAGGTGCCCATCTTCAGCAGCACGCCGGCCAACAGCACCGAGCCGACCGTCGGCGCCTCGGTGTGCGCGTCGGGGAGCCAGGTGTGGAACGGCCACATCGGCACCTTGATGGCGAAGCCGAGGAAGATGCCGGCGAACGCCCACGTCTGGAAGGTGACCCCGCCGACGCCGCCCGCGGCGGACAGCGCCTGGATGTCCCAGGTCGTCGCCCCGCCCTGGAAATAGATCGCGAGGAAGGCGACCAGCATGAAGATCGAGCCGAACAGCGTGTAGAGGAAGAACTTGACGCTGGCGTACTCGCGGCGCGGACCGCCCCACATCCCGATCAGGAAGAACATCGGGACGAGCACGAGCTCCCAGAAGACGAAGAACAGGATCAGGTCGAAGGCGACGAACGTGCCGGCCATCCCGGTCTGCAGCAGCAGCATCAGGCCGAGGAACGCCTTGGGGCGTCCCGGTGCGGGCAGGATGCGGGTGGTGTAGATCGCACACAGCAGCGGCAGCAGATAGGTCAGGAAGAACAGCGGCAGGCTGATGCCGTCGAGCGCGACGTGGAAGTTGGCGTTGATCGCGCCGATCCAGCTGACATCGGTCTGGAACTGCAGCTCACCGGACGCGCCGAAGTCGAACGCCGCGGTGATCGCGACGACGAGGGCGAAGGCGACGGCGGTGATCCCGACCCCCGCCCAACGGATCTCGCGGTCCAACCGGGCGGGCATCAGCGCCAGCAGTCCTGCCCCGGCCAGGGGCAGGAACAGGGCGACGATCAGTGCCCAACCTGCGGTCTGCGGGTCCATCGTGTCGTTCCCTCCTGGCCGGCTCCGTCCGGAGCGAGCGCGCCTCCCGGTCCCCCGGGTCCCACCATCTGCGTTGTCGTTGCTGGCCGCGAGCGGCCGGTGTCACTACCGGGCCACCGCGAAGGCGAGCACCAGGACGATCGTGCCGGCGACGATCGCGCCGGCGTAGCGCTGCACGTCACCCGACTGCAGCCGCTTGAGGCGGTCGCTCCACCACGCCGCGCTGAGGGCCGCGCCGTTGACGCCGCCGTCGATGACGCGCTGGTCGAGGACCTCGTAGGTCGACGTGGCGGCCGCCCGCGTGGCGGCGCCCACCCCGGCCACGATGCGGTCGAGACCCTCGTTGCTGCTGCGCGAGGCCCAGACGGCGAGCTGGTCACGCACCGGCACGACCACGTAGCGGTAGCCGAACGTGTCGAGGCCGTACTTGGCGACCAGCACCTTCGTCAGCGCTCCCATCTTGAACGTCGGGTCCTCGGCCGGTTGCCCCTGCCCGTAGAACTTCCAGGCCAGCGCGACCGCGGACAGGAACGCCAGCAGGGCGAGCCCGAGCACGTCGAGGTGCCACGACGGTGGCCCGTGCAGGACCTCCGGGTGCGCCCCCTCGGCGGCCGCGAGCACGTCGGGCCCGGCGGCCAGGACCCCCGCGCCGCGCAGTGCACCGGTGCTCCCCCCCGGGGTCCCGACCGCGCCCGCTTCGGCGTGGTCGACCTCGTCGTCGTGGTAGCCACCCTCGACGAAGGGATAGGTGGCCTCCTCGAGGACCGGTGTCGCGGTCCAGGTCTCGAAGTTGTTCTCGGCCGTCCACAGCGGTGAGCCGATCAGGCCGACCGTGAGCGAGAGCACGGCGAGGATGATCAGCGGGAGGACCATCTGCAGGCCCGACTCGTGCGGTTCGGCGTGGGCGCCGTGGGCGCCGTGGTCGTCGGTCCCGTGCCCGCCGCCCATCGCGTGCGAGCCGGCGCCGTGTGCGGCGACACCCGCACCGACCGCGTGCGACCCGGCGTCGGAGGCGTCCCGGTCGGTCCCGGACGTCGCGGTCCCGGACGCGGCGTCCCCGGACGTGGCGTGCCCGGCGTCGTGGGAACCGGCGCCCTGGGCCGCAGGCGCGTGGCCACCGGCCACCACGGTGACGGCGTCGTCGGCGGCCCGGTCGTCGTCCTGCGCGTGGGCGGCGTCCACCGTCACGCCGTGGCCGGCGAGCACGGGGTCGACGCCGGCCGACCCGGCCGCCTGGTGCCGGACGTCCGGGTCGCCGTGGGTGTCGTGGCCGCCACGGAACTCGCCGGCGAAGATCAGCAGGCAGGCACGCGCCATGTAGAAGGTGGTCACGAACGCCGCCGCGAGCCCGACCCAGAACACGAGGTCGCCGGTGACGAAGCCGTTGCCGGCCCAGATCTGTCCGGACACCAGGATCTCGTCCTTGGAGAAGAACCCGGCGGTCATCGGGAACCCGGCCAACGCGAGCGAGCCGACGATGAAGGTCCAGAACGTGTGCGGCATGTACTTCCGCATGCCGCCCATGTCGGACATGTTGTTGCTGTGCACCGCGTGGATCAACGACCCCGAACCGAGGAAGAGCAGCGCCTTGAAGAACCCGTGGGTGAACAGGTGGAAGATGCCGGCGGTGTAGCCGCCCACACCGAGCGCAGCGACCATGTACCCGAGCTGGGACACCGTCGAGTAGGCCAGCACCTTCTTGATGTCGTCCTGGACGAGCGCGACCAGCCCCCCGAAGAACAGCGTGACGATGCCGACCACGGCGATGACGGTCATCACGACCGCCGACTGCGCCAGCACCGGGTACAGGCGGGCGAGCAGGAACACGCCGGCGGTCACCATCGTGGCAGCGTGGATCAGGGCCGACACCGGGGTCGGACCGGCCATGGCGTCGGGCAGCCACACGTGCAGCGGCATCTGCCCCGACTTCGAGATGCAGGCCAGGAAGATCATCAACATGCCGAGCACCACCGTGCCCGACCCGAGCTCGCCGTTCACGGCCGCCTCGTTGAGCAGGCGGATGTTGAAGACCTGGCCGCCCTCGGCGAGGGTGAACATGGGCACCGACAGCACGATGACGCCCACGATCAGGCCGACGTCACCGAACTTGGTGACCAGGAAGGCCTTGTTCGCCGCGTCCTGGTTGGACTTCTCCTCCCAGTAGAAGCCGATCAGCAGGAAGCTGCACAGACCGACCAGTTCCCAACCCAGCAGTGCCTGCAGCGTGTTGTTGGCGATCACCAGCACCAGCATGGAGAAGGTGAACAGGCTCAGCATCGCGAAGAAGTAGGTGAAGCGCGGCTCGTGCGCCATGTACTCGCGCGAGTAGACGTGGACCAGCAGCGACACCGTGGTGACCAGCACGAACATCATGGAGGTCAGGCCGTCGACGAGCATGCCCAGCTCGAGCACGAACCCGCCGCCGAGCGGCGACCACGCGAAGGCACGCTCCAGCGGTTCGCCGACACCGGTGGAGAAGGTCTCCCAGGCGATCAGCAGCGAGATCACCAGCGCGATGCCGACGGCGGCGATGCCGAACTCGCTGCCGCGCAGCGGCATCAGCCGGCCGAAGAACGCCGTCAGCACGGCCGAGGCGAACGGCAGCAGGACGACCAGCCACGCCAGGTCCAGGACAGATTCCACGAGTGTGCCCCCTACCAGCGCATCAGGTCGACGTCGTCGACGTTGACCGACGCACGGTTGCGGAACAGGTTGAACAGGATGGCCAGCCCGACGCCGACCTCGGCCGCCGCGACCGCGATGATGAACAACGCGAACAGCTGCCCGCTCACGAACGCCGTTTCCGGCCACAGCAGGTTCTGGAACGCGACGAGGTTGATGTTCACCGCGTTGAGCATCAGCTCGACGCTCATCAGCACGAGCACGGCGTTGCGGCGGGCGATGATCCCGTAGACGCCGACGCAGAACAGCAGCGTCGCCAGCAGCAGCGGGCCGATGGGGCTCATCGGGACTCGCTCCCGGACTCGCCGGCGCCGAGCTCGACCGGCTCGGTCGCGGCGCGGCCCTGCTCGGTCGACGGGGCGTCGCCGAACTCGATGCGCGTCTGGTCGACGGTGTCGCCGGAGTCACCGGCCTCGCGTCGGGCGAGCACGATCGCCCCGATCAGCGCGGCGAGCAGCAGCATCGAGAGCACCTCGAACGGCAGCACCCACTGCGAGAAGATCACCATGCCGATCGCCTCGGTGGGGATCCGCTGGGGCAGCACGCTGGGGTGGCCGGCGTAGGCCTGCACGATCAGGGCCGCCAGCGTCACGAACAGACCCCCCGCCACCGCCAGACCCAGCCCGCGGTTCTGGCTGTCGAGCGCCTCCCGACCGATCGGCGCCCGCGTGAGCATCAGACCGAACAGGAACAGGACCGTCACGGCCCCGACGTAGACGATGAGCTGGACCAGCGCCAGGAAGTCGGCGTGCAGGACCAGGAACACCCCGGCGATGCCGGCCAGGGTGACCGCCAGGTGCAGGGCCGCGTGGACCAGGTTCTTCGAGGTGACCGTCAGGATCGCCGCGCCCGCGGTCACCAGCCCCACGAGGGCGAAGACGACGTCGTATCCCGTCACGGTGTTCCCTCCGGGCCGCCGTTCATGCCTCGTCTCCCGCGTCGAGCTGCTCCTGCTTGCGCTTCTTCACCCATGCGGCCTTCGCCTTCGCCCGCGCGATGCGGTCGGACTTGCCCTCGGCGATCAGGCGGTCGTAGGTCTCCTGGTCGATCTCCCCGGCACCCTCGACGTGGACGTCACCGAGCTTCTTGCGAGGCGTGGTGGCAGCCGCTTCGCCCTGCGCGTCGGTGGGAGCGGCAGCGTCGGTCGCCGGACCTGCGCCGCCGACGGGTTCACCGGTGCGATCAGCGGGCTCGGCGGCCGGTGTGTCCACCTGAGCGGCGTCGCCGCCGGCCGCCGCCTGCTGGGCGCGGTCTTCCTGCTCCGCGCGCAGCCGGGCCTTCTCCTTCTTCACCCAGGCGGCCTTGGCCTTGGCCCGCGCCATCCGCTCCGGCTTGCCCTCGGCGATGAGCTGGTCGTAGGTCTCCTGGTCGATCTGGCCGGCCTCGACGTGCACCTCCGCCGGCTTGGGCGCCGGCTGGGACCCGGCCGCGCCGCCATCGTCCCCGGCGGCCGCCTGCTGCTCGCGGAGCTTGGCCTTCTGCTTCTTGACGTAGGCCGCCTTGGCCTTGGACCGCGCGATGCGCTCGGACTTGCCCTCGGCGATCAGCTGGTCGTAGGTCTCCTGGTCGATCTCGCCGGCCTCGACCTTCGGTTCATCGGCCTTGGCGACGCCCGCGGACGGGCTCGCCGCGGCCGACGCCGCCTGCTCGGCCTGCTGTGCCGCCTGCTGGGCCGCCTGCTGGGCCTGCTCGAGCTCGCGCTCGGCCTTGGCGATCGCGTCGGCGACCTCGGCCGGGACCTCGGCACCGGCGTCGAGCGCCGGCGGCGGCGGGACGGTGTCCATCCACTCCCGCAGCTTGGTCTTCTCGTGCAGCAGCCCCGGCATCTGGTACTCGGCGTACTCGAACTCCGGGGACCAGAACAGCGCGTCGAAGGGACACACCTCGACGCAGATGCCGCAGTACATGCACAGCGCGAAGTCGATGGCGAACCGGTCGAGCACGTTGCGGGTGCGCGCCCGGCCCCCCTCCTTGGCGGGGGGCACCGTCTCCTTGTGCGAGTCGATGTAGATGCACCAGTCGGGGCACTCCCGGCTGCAGAGCATGCAGACGGTGCAGTTCTCCTCCATCAGGGCGATGACGCCCCGGGCGCGTGGCGGCAGGTCGGGCCGCACGTCCGGGTACAGCTGCGTCGCGGGGGTCTTGAACAGGTGCTTGAGCGTGACGCCGAGCCCCTTGAGCAGCCCGACACCCGGTACGGAGGTCGTTGCCATCAGAACACCACCTTGGCGACCGCGACGATCGCGAGGTTGAGCAGCGACAGGGGCACGAGCACCAGCCAGGACATGCGCTGCAGCTGGTCCTCGCGCAACCGCGGGTAGGCCACCCGGGCCCACACCATCACGAAGGTCAGCAGCACGATCTTGCCGAGCGTGACACCCAGCCCGAGCAGCGTGCCGAGCACGCCGCAGTCGAACAGGCCGCCGGCGCCCTCGCAGCCGGGCAGCGGCACCCCCGGCAGCAGCTGCCAGCCCCCGAGGTAGAGCACCACCATCAACGCCGACATCGACACCATGCCGGCGTACTCGGTGAGCAGGTACATCGCGAACTTGATGCCCGTGTACTCGGTCATGTAGCCGAACACGAGCTCGGAGTCGGCGATCGGCATGTCGAACGGCGGCCGCGACAGCTCGGCCAGGGCCGCGAGGAAGAAGATGCCGAAGCCGAGCAGCTGCGGGAAGACGAACCACACGTTGATGTTCGTGCCCGGCAGCAGGAAGTTCGCCTGCGACTCGACGATGCCCACCAGCGACAGGCTGCCGGCCTGCACGGCGACCGCGATCGCCGCCAGGATCAGCGGCAGCTCGTAGGCGATCAGCTGCGCCGCGGCGCGCAACCCGCCGTAGAGCGAGAACTTGTTGGCGCTCGCCCAACCGCCCATCATCACGCCGAGCACGGAGATCGACGTGATCGCCAGCGCGTAGAACAGCCCGAGCTCGAGGTCGGCGGCCCACACGCCCGGCGCGAGCGGCAGCACGAAGAAGATCAGGATGGCGGGCACGAGCGCGAGGCCGGGAGCGAGCGCGAAGACGTGCTTGTCCGCCGCCCGCGGGATCACGTCCTCCTTCTGGAGGAACTTGATGCCGTCGGCGACGAGCTGCAGCGAGCCGGCCGGACCGGCGAACATCGGTCCGCGCCGGTGCTGCAGGCGGGCCATCGCCTTGTGCTCCATGTAGCCGACCGCGAGCGGCACGACGAAGAACAGGCCGAGCACGAGCGCGACCTTGAGGGCCACCGAGAGCAGGAACGTGTCGGTGTCGAGCAGGCCGGGCGTCTGCGCGACGAAGCCACGCGAGACGACGGTGAACGCCTCGATCATCGGTCGATCCCTCCGGCGACCCCGCCTGCTGGCCGTGCGCTCATCGGTCGACGTCTCCCACGACGAAGAAGACCGAGCCCAGGACGCTGATGGCGTCGGGCACGAGCACCCCCTCGAGCAGGTACGGCAGCACCTGCACGTTGGAGAACGACGCGGTGCGCATCTTCAGCCGCCACGGTGTGCGACCGCCGTCGGACTCCAACCAGTAGCCCAGCGATCCGAGTGGGTTCTCCACGCGGGCGTAGGTGGCGCCCTCGGGGGCCTTGACCATCTTGGGCAGCTTCACGTTGACCGGCCCCGGAGGCAGGTGGTCGTGGATCTGCTCGATGATGTGGCAGGAGGCCTTCATCCGGCCGAGCAGGCAGTAGAAGCGGTCCCAGCTGTCGCCGTTCTCCCCGACCGGCACCGGGACCTCGACCTCGTCGTACTTGAGATAGGGCTCCGAGACCCGCACGTCCTCGGGGATACCGGTCGCCTGCAGGGTCGGCCCCGACACGCCGTAGGACAGCGCCACGTCGGTCGACAGCGGCCCGACCCCCTTGGTCCTGGCCTGGAAGATCTCGTTGCCCAACAGCAGGTCGTCGAAGTCGCGCAGACGCTTCCTGACGTCGGCGACCAACTCGACCGACTGGTGCAGGAACCCCTTGGGCAGATCGATCTTCACCCCGCCCGGCTGGTTGTAGGTGTAGTGCAGCCGGCCGCCGGTCGCCGACTCGAGCAGGTACTGGATGCGCTCGCGTTCGCGGGTGGCGTAGAACATCGGCGTGATGGCGCCGAGCTCGAGGCCGTAGGAGCCGACGAACAGCAGGTGGTTGAGGATCCGGTTGTACTCCGCCATCAGCATGCGGATCCACTGCGCCCGCTCGGGCACCTCCATCTCGAGCATGCGCTCGACGGTGAGCATCAGTCCGATCTCGTTGGACATGCCCGACAACCAGTCGTGCCGGTTGACCAGCGCGGCGTTCTGACGGAAGTCGCGGTGCTCGGCGAGCTTCTCGAACCCGCGGTGCATGTACCCGATCACCGGGTGCGCGGACTTCACGCGCTCGCCGTCCATCTCGAGCACGACCCGCAGCACCCCGTGCGTGGCCGGGTGCGCCGGTCCCACCGACAGCGTCATGTCGGCGGTCGTGAACGCGCCGTCCCCGACGATCTCGAGGTTGAGGCTCTCCCCCGGGGCGCTCGCCGGGTGGATGGTCTGCTTGGCGCTGAGGTCACTGACGCTCATGCGCGCTCCTCCCCGTCGTCGGTGCCGTCCCGGTCGCCGCGGTCGTCGCCGACCGCGTCCGACGAACCCGGGGCGTCGGCGTGCTCCTCGGTCCCGCCGAGCGCGTCCGCGACGGCGCCGCCGGTCCCCGCGGCCTCCTCGCCCTCGCGCTCGGCGAGGTCCTCGCTGGCTCCCGCGCCCTGGTACGGCGCGTCGGCGTCGGCGGGATCGGCGGGATCGGCGTCGGCGTCCTCGCCGGGGAACGTCGCGCCGGGCGCGACCGGCGTGGCCGGGCTGTCGGCCGACGTGGCCGGTGCGCCGGAGGTCTCACCCGCCCGGGTCGGCTCGCCGTTGCGACCGGCCGGCTCGCCGGCGACGGCCTCGTCACCCGGCGCGCTCGGCTCGTCCTGCCCGCGCGAGCCGGGCACCGGACCCTCGGTGCCGTGGGCGTCGGCCTCGTTGCCCCAGCTGGTGGCCTCCGGCTGCCCGGCGCTCACCGGTGGCGCGTCGGCGTTCGCCTCGGCCGTCGCCGACTCCGGGAACTGGTCCTCCCCGGGCGCGACCGCACCACCGGCGGCCTCGGCCGCCTCGGTCCCCGTGGCGGCGGCCGCACGCTCGGCCGCCTTGCGGGCTCGGGCCTCGGCGGCGGACTTGCGCTTGGCCTCGGCCCGCACCCGGGCCTCGGACTTGACGTCCTCGTGCTGCTCCTGGGAGTGCTCGGCGTCGCCCGCGAGCACCGCACCACTGTCGGGCGCGAGCTCGGCCGCACCGCCGAGCGCGTCCTCGACCTCCTCGCCCTCGCGGGTGGCGGGATCGGACACCGGTTGTGGGTTGGCGAGCTTGGCCTGTTCGGCCATCGCCTTGTCGAGCTCGTAGGGACCGGGCGCGTCGCCGAGCTGCGGCTGGCGCTCGATGACGTTGCCGTCCTCGTCGAGCTCGGCCGGCTCCTTCACCCCCGGCCAGGGCTTGGCCACCCGCGACGCGAGCGGGAAGTCCTTGCGCAGCGGCCAGCCCTCGAAGGTCTCGATGGTGAAGATGCGCGGCTCGAGCCCCGGATGGTCCGGGAACTCGATGCCGAACATGTCCCAGGCCTCACGTTCGTGCCAGTTCGCCCCGCGGTAGACCGCGGTCAGCGAGGGACAGGTCGGCGTCTCGCGTCCGCCGGGGCACCGGGTGCGCAACGCCACCCGGTTGCCGGTCGAGGTCGAGTACAGGATCGCGACGATGTCGAAGCCCTCGTCACGCGCGTCGATCCCGAACAGGCAGTCGAAGAAGTCGTAGGCGAGGACCCGCTCGTCCCGGCAGACGCGGGCCACCTCGGCGAAGTGCTCGTTGGCGACGTACAGCGTGAAGGTGCCGTACTCGACGGTGGAGCCGACCACGGCCGCGTCACCGGCCCGCACCCGGACCAGCTCGGCGGTCTCCTCCGGGCTGAGCGCCCGATCCCTGCGTGCCAGGACGTCCGTCACGGTGACCTCAGCCCTCCGCGGTCTGGAGCTCGGGTGCCACGTCGGGCCCCTCGGAGCGGATCACGATGGGGTCACGTCGACGCTGGGCCATGCGGTCCTTGACGCTCTCGCCCTGGATGCGGTCCTGCAGTGCCACGATGCCGTCCAGCAGGGCTTCCGGACGGGGAGGACATCCCGGGACGTACACGTCGACGGGCAGGATCTGGTCGACGCCCTTGGTGACCGAGTAGCTGTCCCAGTACGGGCCGCCGCAGTTGGAGCAGCTACCGAACGAGACCACGTACTTCGGCTCGGGCATCTGTTCGTAGAGCCGGCGCAGCGCCGGGGCCATCTTGTCGGTCAGCGTTCCCGACACGACCAGCAGGTCGGCCTGACGGGGCGCGTGGGCGAACGGGATCACGCCGAGGCGGATGAAGTCGTGCCGGGAGCCCGAGGCCGCGATGAACTCGATCGCGCAGCACGCGAGACCGAAGTTGAAGCACCACAGCGAGTACTTGCGGCCCCAGTTGAAGACGTACTTGACGGGCTTGGGGAGCTCGACCTGGTCGATCAGTCCCATTGCAGTACCCCCTTCTTCCAGGCGTACATCAGGCCCTCGAGCAGCGTGGCGATGAACAGGAACATCGCGACGAGGGCGAACAACGCCGAGGGAGTCGTGGTCCCGTCGAGGTCACCGATGACCAGCGCCCACGGGAACAGGAAGATCGCCTCGACGTCGAAGATGACGAACAGGAACGCGAAGACGTAGTAGCGGATGTTCATCTGGGACCAGCCGGTCCCGACCGCCTCGACACCGCACTCGTAGGTCGTCAGCTTCAGCGGTGAGGGAACGGTCGGACGCACCAATCGGCTTCCGAGCATGATGATCGCGTACAGCGCGCAGCCGACGATCACGAGGATCGCGAAGGCGCCGTACTGCTCGGTGAAGCTCACCCGGTCCTCCTGTCGAGGGTATCCCCCGGCGTTCCGGCCGATCCGCCACTACCTGTCGGTGCTGCTCCCGTTCACCTTCCCGCCTCCCGGCGGTGCCTTCCGAGGGCCGGTGACGGCTCCCATCCGCGCGCCGGCCGGTCGGGCCACACCCACCATGCGGACGACCGGGACGAACACCGCGGGCGGCGATGCTAGCAACCGGGCGGACACCGACCCAACGAACGGGTCACGCCAGGCGGCGACCGAACCAGACCACGCCCGGATCCTCACCCAGACACTGGTAGCCGAGCGCGGCGTAGAAGGCCTGCGCCGCCGGATTGTCGGCCGCGACCCCGAGATGCACCCCGCCGGCGCCGCGGGCCGCCACCGCGGCGGTGAAGCGGTCGAGCAGCGCGCGGCCGAGCCCGCGACCGCGGGCCGACGGCAGCAGGTTGACGTGCAGGTGGGCGGGGTGGGTGGCGACCCACCGGGTGCGCATCGACTCGGGCGTGTGCAGGGTGCGCACCAGGCGGGCCTGGTCGGCGTGGTCGACGGCGTCGGGGGCGGGGTGGCGTGAGGCGGCGACCGGCAGCCAGCGTGCGCGCCACGCCGCGACGAAGCGCTCGGTGTCGGCCGTGCCGAGCACGTAGCCCACCACCTGTCCGGCGGCGTCCTCGACGACGGTGGCGAGCGAGGGCTCGAGGACCACGTACGGCTCGGCGTAGACGTCGGGGAGGATGCCGACGTCGGGCAGCGTGCCGGTCGCATCCCGTCCGGCCGCGCCGGTGGCGACGCAGACGTGGCGCAGCGCCGGCAGGTCGGCCGGGGCGTAGGCCCGCAGTCGAGCGCTCACGGGCGGCGGCTCACGGCAGCCGCCAGTCGACCCGTTCGGCGCCCTGGTCGGCGAGCAGCGCGTTGGCGCGGCTGAAGGGCCGGGAGCCGAAGAAGCCGCTGCGTGCCGACAGCGGGCTCGGGTGCGCCGACTCGATCCGCGGCACGGCACCGAGTCGTGACACCAGCGAGCGGGCGTCGCGGCCCCACAGGATCGCGACCAACGGGCCTCCGCGGCCGACCAGCGCGTCGATCACCGCCTCGGTCACCTGCTCCCACCCCTTGCCTCGGTGCGAGGCGGGCGCGCCGGGTGCCACGGTCAGGCACCGGTTGAGCAGCAGCACCCCCTGTCCCACCCACGGGGTCAGGTCCCCGGTGGCCGGCTCGGGATGGCCGAGGTCGGCGCGGTACTCGGCGTAGACGTTGCGCAGCGACGCCGGCAGCGGCCGCACGTCGGGCGCGACCGAGAAGGCGAGCCCGATCGGATGACCCGGGGTCGGATACGGGTCCTGACCGACCACCAGCACCCGGACGGCGTCGAACGGCTGCGCGAAGGCGGCGAAGACCTGCGACCCGCGCGGCAGGAAGCCGCGTCCCGCCGCCTGCTCGGCACGCAGGAAGTCCCCCATCGCCCGGATGCGCCCGTGCACCGGCGCGAGCGCCTCGGACCACCCCGGGCCGAGCAGGGCCGCGAGATCGGTGTCGGGTGTCGTCATGGCTCGCGAGCCGTCAGCCGACCCGGTCGAGGGAGTACTCGGCGAGCCGGGTCAGCGCCGTCACCACCGGGCGCTCCCCGAATCCGGCGAGCTCCCCGACCGCGTCGTTGACGTACCCGGCCGCCGACGCGCGCGATCGGGCCAGCGCATCGCCCGAGCGCAGCAGCTCGAGCGCCCGGGCCACCTCGGCGTCGCCGAGCTCGCCGTCGAGCAGGGACGCGAGCTCGCCGTCGGGGTCGTCGGCGAGCGCGTAGAGGACCGGCAACGTGCGCACGCCCTCGCGCAGGTCGGTGCCCGGCGTCTTGCCCGACGCCTCGTGCTCCGAGGCCACGTCGAGGATGTCGTCGGAGAGCTGGAACGCCATCCCGACGTTCCAGCCGTAGCGGGCCGCGGCCTCGACCTCGTCGGCGGACGAGCCCGACAACAGCGCGCCGTACCGGCAGGAGGTCTCGATCAGCGACGCCGTCTTGCCGGAGATCACCTCGAGGTAGTGCGCCAACGTCGGCTCGATCTGCGGGACGTCGGGCAGCGCGCCCAGGGAGGTCTGCACCTCGCGGATCTGTCCCTCGCACAGACGGGCCAGCGTGCGCGCCATGATCCGGGTCACGTCGACGCCGAGATCGGCCGACAGGTCCGACGCCCGGGCGAACAGGTAGTCCCCGGTCAGGATCGCGACCGTGTTGTCCCACCGCGAGTTGGCCGACGGCGTGCCGCGCCGGGCCGGTGCCTCGTCGATCACGTCGTCGTGGTAGAGCGTGGCAAGGTGCACCAGCTCCACGATCACCCCGGCGTCGACCAACGCCCGCCGGGTCGCGTCCTCGGCGACGCCGGCGACGGGCGGGTTGGGCCCGAGGTGACCGGTCAGCGCGACCATCAGCGGCCGGAAGCGTTTGCCGCCCGCACTGATCAGGTAGCGGGCCACCTCGTCGACGAAGGCGTGGTTCGACGTCACCTGCTCGTGCAGGCGCTGCTCCACCCCGTCGAGGACGTCGGCCACGGGCAGCCCGTGGGCCTCGAGCTCGTCGAGGACCGGGGCAGGGATCGTCAGCCGCGCGGCGCGCGGCGGGTCGCCCGGGCGGGTGGAGGCCGTCACCGAACCACAGCCGCGGCGTACTCGGACAGCTGCAGCAGCAGCTGCGGCCAGATCCCGAGGAACAGGACCAGGACGGCCGATGCGTACACGCCGGCGGAGAGCCCGGTCGTGACCAGCGGGATGGCGCGCCCCTCCTCGACGTCCTCCAGGAACATCATGCCGGCCAGGCGCAGGTAGAAGAACGCGGCGATCACCGAGCTCAGCACGCCGATGACGACCAGCCAGGTGTGCCCGGCGGCGACACCGGCCTGGAACACCACCAGCTTGCCGATGAACCCGGCCGTGGCCGGCACCCCGGCCAACGACAGCAGGCACAGGGTGAAGATCCCCGCCAGCAGTGGCGAGGTCTTGCCCAACCCCCGCAGGTCGACCAGGGTCACCTCACCGCGACGCACCCGCTCGATGGCGAGCACGCACCCGAAGGCGCCCAGCGTCGCGACCGCGTAGGTCAGCAGGTACCACAGGGTCGCCGACAGGCCGGCGTCGGAGTTGCTCACCACCCCGATCGTGGCGTAGCCGGCATGGGTGATCGACGAGAAGGCCAGCATGCGCTTGACGTCGCGCTGGACGATCGCGACCCAGGCGCCGTAGAGCATCGAGATCGCGGCCAGCACGCTCAGCACCGGGATCCACAGCTGCTCGAGCGCCGGGAACGCGACCAGGTACAGCCGCAGCAGTGCGGCGAACCCGGCGGCCTTGACGGCGGCGGCCATGAACGCGGTGACGTTGGTGGGCGCGCCCTGGTAGACGTCGGGCGTCCACAGGTGGAACGGGGCGAGCGCGACCTTGAAGCCGATGCCGACCGTCACCAGCGCGAGCCCGAGGGCGCCGACGACCGACGGGGTGGTGACCAGGCCCAGGCCCGCCCCGATGGTGGGCAGGTCGAGCGAGCCGGTGGCCACGTACAGCAGCGCCATCCCGTACAGCAGGATCGCCGAGGCGACCGAGCCGAGGATGAAGTACTTCAGCGACGACTCCTGCGAACGGCGGTCGCGCCGGGCCAGGCCGGTGAGGATGTAGAGCGCCATCGACAGGACCTCGAGGCTGATGAACAGCGTGATGAGGTCGTTGGCCGTCCCGAGGAACGCCATGCCGGCGACACTGAGCAGCAGCAGCGGCTCGACCTCGGCGCGACCGATCCGGCGGTCGCGCAGGTAGCCGTAGCCGATCGGGATCACCAACAGGGCCGACAGGTAGACGGTGATGCGGGTGAAGAACCCGATGCCGTCGTTGGCCAGGGCGCCCTGCATCGCGGACTGGGGCGCGATGAGCCCGCCCTCGGGCGCCAAGACCTCGGCGTACTGCCAGAAGGTGAGCACCAGCGCCGCGAGCAGCGACAGTCCGGCACCCCACGACTGGGTGAGCGAGGGCCGGCCCGGGAAGGCGACGACCAGGGCCGGCGCGGCCGCCCCCAACGCGATGGTCACGGCACCGGGGACCACGAAGCCCTCGGTGACGAGCCACACACCGGCGGCGATGGCGGGCACGCCGGCGACGATGCCGACGAGCAGACGACGGGATCCGGCCACGGCGAGCAGCAGGAGCACCAGCGAGGCGCAGACGACCGCCAGCTCCGGTGCGAAGCTCGACCAGGCGATCTGCGGCCCGTCGGCAATGGTGGACTGGGCGAGGAACACGGGCACGCTCCTACTCCTCGGAGACTGCGGCGGCCGGCTCGACCGCCGGCGCGTCGGCGACGCCGACCTCGGTCAGCACGCGGTCGACCGCGGGCTCGACGAGGTCGAACAGCGGCTGCGGGTACACGCCGATGCCGACGATCAGCACGACGAGCGGAGCCAGGACGCCGATCTCCCGGGGCTTGAGGTCGGTGGTGTGCTCGTTGTCGGCACCCACGAGCGGACCGTGGAACATCCGCTGGTAGGCCCAGAGCAGGTAGAGGGCGGCGAGGACGGCACCGAACGCGGCGAGCACACCGGCCCACCGTGCCGTCTGGAACGTGCCGAGCAGGATCGGGAACTCCCCGACGAAGCCGTTGAGACCCGGCAGGGCCAGCGACGACATCGACACGAGCAACCACAGTCCGGCCATGATCGGCACCCGCTTGGCCAGACCGCCGAACGCGGCGATCTGCCGGGTGTGACGCCGTTCGTAGAGGAAGCCGATCAGCAGGAACAGCGCGCCGGTGGACAGACCGTGGTTGACCATCTGCACGACCGAGGCCGTGGTCGCCGTGGCGTTGAGGGCGAACGTGCCCAGCACCACGAAGCCCATGTGGGCCACCGACGAGTAGGCGATCAACCGCTTGATGTCCTTCTGCATCAGCGCCACGACCGAGCCGTAGAGGATGCCGACCACCGAGACCACCAGCAGCGCCGGGGCCCAGTCGATCGTGGCCTGGGGGAACAGCGGCAGCGCGTAGCGCAGCAGCCCGAAGGTGCCCATCTTGAGCAGGACGCCGGCCAGGAACACCGAGCCTCCGGTCGGCGCCTCGGTGTGGGCGTCGGGCAGCCAGGTGTGGACCGGGAAGATCGGCACCTTGATGGCGAAGGCGAGCAGGAACGCGGCGAAGAGCCAGTACTGCTCGTTGGCCGTCAACTCGACGGCGCGGATCGCCTGGTAGTCGAAGCTGCCGGCCTGGGCGTACAGGTACAGGATCGCCACCAGCATGAGCAGACCGCCCAGCGTGGTGTACAGGAAGAACTTGACCGCGGCGTACTTGCGCTTGGCGCCACCCCAGATGCCGATGATGAAGTACATCGGGATCAGGGTGAACTCGAAGAACACCGCGAACAGCAGCAGGTCGGTCGCCGCGAAGACGCCCAGCACGGCCGTCTCGAGCGCGAGGAACGCCGCCACGTACCCCTTGAGGTTGACCTTCACGCTGTCGAAGGACGCGATCAGGATCAGCGGCACCAGGAACGTGGTCAGCAGGATGAGCGCGAGACTGACCCCGTCGACGGCCAGGGCGAAGTCCGCCCCGATCGCCGGGATCCAGTTCACGCGCTCCTCGAGCTGCAGCGCCGGGTTGGCGAGGTCGAAGTCGACGAGGATCAACAGCGACGCGACGAAGGCGGCAGCGGAGGCGACGAGCCCCACGATGCGCACCACGCGCGGGTCGTCCGCGACGAAGGCGAGGACCAGCGCGCCGAAGAGCGGCAGCGCCAGGGTCAGGGTGATCGATCCGAGTTCCATCGCCTACCTCACCGAGAACACGAGGAAGCCGACCAGGACCAGCGCCCCCAGCAAGAAGCTGGCGGCGTAGCCCCGGACGAGCCCCGTCTGCGCGCGCCGCGTGACCCGCCCGAGGGCGAGCGAGCCGGCACCTGCGCCGTTGACGACACCGTCGACGATCCGCGTGTCGAACCACACCATCGCGTCGGCGATCCGACCCCCGATGCGTACGAACACCAGCGAGTAGACCTCGTCGACGTAGAACTTGCGCTCGAGGACCTCCGCGGCCGTGCCGCGGATCGGCTCGAGCATGCGACCGCGCGACAGGTCGCCCTTGACGTACACCAGGAACGCCAGGCCGATGCCGATGGCCCCAGCGACCACCGCCGCACCGATCAGGCCGAGCTCCGGGATCGGGCCGGCCGCCTCGTAGCCGATGGCCGAGACGTCTCCGACGACCGGTGCCAGGAAGTTGTACAGCGGGCCGTGATGGACCGGGTTGAGCAGCGAACCGGCGACCGAGAGCACCGCCAGCACGATCAGCGGCGCCGTCATCGACGCGGGCGACTCGTGCGGGTGGACGTCGTGGCCGAAGCGCGGCTTGCCCAGGAAGATCAGGAAGAACCAGCGCGACATGTAGAACGCCGTCAGCACCGCACCGAGCAGGCCCAGCAGCCAGATCCCGAAGTAGCCGTGCATGTAGGCCTCGGTCAGGATCTGGTCCTTGGAGAAGAAGCCCGACAGCGGTGGCACGCCCGAGATCGCCAGCCAGCCGATCGCGGAGGTCCAGAAGGTGATCGGCATCACCTTGCGCAGGCCACCCATCCCCCAGGCGTCGGTGCGGTTGGCCATGGCGTGCATGACCGACCCGGCCGCCAGGAACAGCAGGCCCTTGAAGAACGCGTGCGTGACGAGGTGGAAGATGCCCTCGCGGAACGCGCCGACGCCGACGCCGACGAACATGTAGCCGAGCTGCGACACGGTCGAGTAGGCCAGGATCTTCTTGATGTCGTCCTGCCGCAGCGCGATCAGCGCCCCGAGCAGGACCGTGGCCACGCCGATCCAGGCGATGACCTCCATGCCCGTCACCGACTGCACCAGGACGGGCGAGAGCCGCACCGTCAGGTATACGCCGGCGGTGACCATCGTCGCCGCGTGGATCAGGGCCGACACCGGGGTCGGACCGGCCATGGCGTCGGGCAGCCACACGTACAGCGGGATCTGCGCCGACTTCGCCGCCGCACCACCGAGGAACAGCAGCACCAGCGCCAGCGCCGTGCCGCTCGCCAGCGTCTCGGCGTTCTCGATGATGCCGAGGAAGTCGAGCGTGCCGAAGACGCTGAACGCGAGGAACATGCCGATCATGAACGAGACGTCACCGACGCGGTTGGTGATGAACGCCTTCTTGGCCGCCGAGGCGTACTCGGCCTTCTCGAACCAGAACCCGATCAGCAGGTAGCTGGACAGACCGACCAGCTCCCACCCGACGAACAACGTCACCAGGTTGGCGCCGAGCACCAGCACCAGCATCGAGAACAGGAACAGGTTCAGGTAGGCGAAGAACCGCGCGAAGCGGACGTCACCGTGCATGTAGCCCAGCGAGTAGATGTGGACCAGCAGGCCGACGCCCGTGACCACGAGCAGCATCACCGTGGTGAGCTGGTCGATGTAGAGGTCCCAGGCGACCTCGAAGCCGCCGACCTCGATGAAGGTGCCGATGGGCCGTACGTAGGTCGCCGGGTCACCGAGCATCTGCGCGGCCACGCCGACCGAGAGCAGGAAGCTCACGGCGGCGGCGGCGATCGCCACGAAGGCGGCGCGCTCGCGCAGGGTCTTGGTCAGGGCCAGGACGAGGACGAAGCCGAGCAGCGGCACGACCGGGATCAGCCACGAGAGTCCGAGCAGACCGGTGGTGGCCTGCACGACCTCGTTGACCGCCTCGCCGTGGCCCTCAGCTGCGAGCAGGAGCGTCACGTCAGTACCTCAACAGCTGGGGGACGTCGACGTCGACCGTCCCGCGGCGGAAGAAGAGGTTGACGATCAGCGCGAGGCCGACCACCACCTCCGCCGCGGCGACGACGATGACGAAGAAGACGAAGACCTGCCCGTCCGGGCCGCCCCACATGCGGGCGGCGGCGGCCAGGGTCAGGTTGATGGCGTTGAGCATCAGCTCGATGCACATGAACAGCACGATGGCGTTGCGCCGGATGAGCACACCCACGAGCCCGACGCAGAACAGCAGCGCCGACAGGGCGAAGTAGTAACCGATCTCCACGACTCAGCCCTCCCGTTCGTCGCGCAGGGGTGGGGTGCTGGAGGCGTCCGGCTCCCCGAAGGCGGCCTGCTCGCCGCGCAGGTCGGCAGCGCCGACGTCGGCACCCTCCTCACCGAGGTGGTCACCGCGGGCGAGGACCTCGGCGTCGGAGAAGACGTGGTCCTCGATGTCGTCGGGGGCCAGGTCCTTGCGGCGCGCCATCACCACGGCGCCGATCGTGGCGACCGTGAGCAACAGCGCCGAGAGCTCGAACGGCAACGTGTAGCGGGTGAACAGGCGCCGGCCGAGCAGCGCCACCCCGGCGTCGTCGTCGGCGTCCTTGGCCTGGGCCAGTCCGACGCAGCTCACGCCGTCGCCGGTCGCCGGCGCGGCCACCGCCTCACCGTGCGGACACACCGATGCGTCCCCGGTGTAGGGACCGACGAAGCCGAACAGCAGTGCGCCGGCCAACAACGCCCCGCCCGCACCGGCCAACACCCGAGCACGGACGTCGGTCGCCAGCAGCAGGTCGTCGCGGTCGACGCCGAGCAGCATGATGACGAACAGGAACAGGACCATGATCGCGCCGGCGTAGACCAGCACCTGGATGATCGACAGGAACGGCGATTCCAGGCCGAGGTAGAGCCCGGCCACGGCCAGCAGGTTCACCACCAGCATCAACGCGCCGTGCACGATGTTGCGCATGGTCACCACGCCGATGGCCGCGCCGAGCGCGATCACCGCGAAGATCCAGAACAACACGACCTCGGCCGTGCTGCCTCCGACGGCCGCCCCGTCGGCGGCCTGGGCAAGCAGGGACATCTAGCGCTCCCCCCATGGGTCGGTGTTGCCCTGGCTGGGCGCGGACGCCCCGTCGCGGCGCGACGGGTCGGTGGAGTTGGCACGGCTGACGATGGCCGAGTCGACCGGGTCCTCGCTGGTCGAGGGCAGCTCACCCGACGGGATGACCTGTCCGGCCCGAGCGGACGGTGCGTTGGCCGCCGGCTCGAAACGCCCACCATGGAGGTTGGGCGGCGTGACCGCCAGACCACCGTAGTAGTTGAGCCCCCGTTGACGCACCTCGCGGTCGGTGTGCGGGGTGTCCTCGCCGCCGGGCGCGACCGGGACCAGCAGGTTCTCCTTGGTCCAGATCAGCCCACGGCGGGTGTCGGCCGAGAACTCGTAGTCGTGCGTCATGGTCAGCGCCCGGGTCGGGCACGCCTCGATGCACAGGCCGCACAGGATGCAGCGGTTGTAGTTGATCTGATAGTCGTCGGCGAAGCGCTCACCCGGCGAGTAGCGGGCCTCGAGCGTGTTGTCGGCGCCCTGGACGTAGATCGCATCCGCCGGACACGCCCACGCGCACAGCTCGCAGCCGATGCACTTCTCCAGCCCGTCCGCGTATCGGTTGAGCTGGTGCCGCCCGTGGAAGCGCGGCGTGACCGGACGGGGCTGCTCGGGGTACTGCGCCGTCTCCGCCTTGCGGACCATCGCCTTGAGCGGCACGAGGAATCCGCGCCCCCAGTGCGTCTGGGTGAGGAACAGCGCCAGCAGCGCGACGATGACGACGAAGAACAGCAGGGTGACGAGGGGGGCAGGCATCAGCCGTTCCTCCCGGTGGTGGTGGAGTCCGCGGGCGGCGCCACGGTGTGGGCGGGCGTGTCGATGTCGCGTGACCGGTCGGTGGACGCGGGATCCGACGGTGCGTCGTCGTCGCCCTTGGGGCGGACGAACAGCAGCAGGGCGAGGATCAGGACCGCACCCACGGCGAGGCCGACACGGGCCTCGGTGGCCAGGCCGCCCTGCTCGGCGAGGAGCACGAACACGGCCGTGACCATGGTCCACACCAGGGCGATCGGGATCAGGATCTTCCAGCCCAGCTCCATCAGCTTGTCGTAGCGGTAGCGCGGCAGCGCACCACGCAGCAGGATGAAGAAGAACACGAAGAACAGCGTCTTGAGCGCGAACCACACGAAACCGAGCAGACCGGCCGCCGTGCCCTCGAGCCCGAACGTCGGACCGCTCGGGCCACCGAAGAACAGCGTGACCATGATCGCCGACTGGGTGATCGCGCCCATGAACTCCGCGATCATGAACAGGCCGAACCGCAGGGCCGAGTACTCGGTGACGAACCCGCCGACGAGCTCCCCCTCGGCCTCGGCGAGGTCGAACGGGGTGCGGCCGGCCTCGGCGACCATGCCGACGAGGAAGACCACGAACGCCGGGAACAGCGGGACCACGAACCAGCCGGGCATGCCGGCCCACAGCCCGTCGCCGGCCTGCGCGTTGACGATGTCGCTCACCCGCAGCGAGCCCACGTAGATGAACACGCTGGCCACCGCGAGACCCTGGGCGATCTCGTAGCTGATCATCTGTGCGCTGGAGCGCACGCCACCGATGAGCGGGTACGGCGAGTTCGACGACCAGCCGGCCAGGAACAGGCCGTAGACGTGGATCGAGCCGATCGCCAGCACCCAGAGCACCCCGACCCCGAGGTCGGCGACCTGCAGCGGGAAGATGTAGCCGCCGATCTCCAGCGGCCCACTGATCGGGATCACCGCCATCGAGGTGATGGCCGCGACGACACCGATCAGTGGCGCCAGGCGGAACAGCGGCCGGTTCACCATGCCCGGCGTCACGTCCTCCTTGAACAGCATCTTGACGGCGTCCATCAGGAACTGGCCGACGCCCAGCGGGCCGATGCGGTTCGGACCGAGTCGGGCCTGCATGCGACCCAGCAGGCGGCGCTCGCCCCAGGTCAGCAGGCCGGTTCCGGCCAGGAAGAACAGGAAGACCGCCAACACCCGGATCAGGTGCGCCCAGAGGGGCAGGTCCTGCGAGGTCTCGATCATGCGACGTCCCCGGCGGGCTCGAGTGCGGACACGGTGACCTGACCGGCGCGGTCGGTGCCGAGCAGCACCGCAGCCGGTTCGTCGGTGGAGTTGGCGGGCACGACCGCGGCGCCCGGGACCACGTCGTGGCCGACCCGGGCGGTCAACCGCAGCGTGGCGCCGTTGCCGGACAGCTCGACCGGCGCACCGTCGACGATGCCGAGGCGCTCGGCGTCGGCGGTGTTGAGGTCGACCACCGGGGTGCGGGCCGTCGCCAGCAGGTCGCTGGCTCCCGTCAGCATCGTCCCGCGGTCCAGCAGCAGCGGACGCACGACGAGTTCGAGCGCGGCCGGGTCCCCCGTCTCGCGCGGTTCGCTCGCGCCGTTCCCGCCGGCCGGCGAGCTGCCGGCGGTGGTGACCGCGTCGTCGGTCGCGTCGCCCGCGCGTTGCTCCCCGGCAGGCGCGAACACGCTCGCAGGCGGGAAGGCGTGGGGTTCGGTGCGCAGGCCGAGCGTGGCGATCTCGTGGCGGAGCTGGTCGAGGTCGCTGAAGCCGAGGTCCTCGCCGAGCAGCGCGGCGAGCTGGACGATGATCTCCCAGTCCTCCTGCGCGAGCTCGGGACCGTCGACGACCTTGGCGAACCGCTGGGTGCGGCCCTCCCAGTTCGTCGTGCTGCCGAAGCGCTCCTGCGTGCCGGTGGCCGGCAGCACGACGTCGGCGTGGCGGGTGACGGTCTCGGTCGCGGCCAGGTCCTGGGCGACGACCAGCTTGACCTTCTCCAGGGCCCTGCGCGCCAGCTCCGGTGACGCGCAGTCACGGGCCAGGTCGACGCCGATCAGGTGCAGGACGTCGATCTTGCCGGCCGCGGCGTCGGTCAGGATCGCGTGCAGGTCGCGGCCCGGCTCGGCGGGCAGGGACACGCCCCAGTGCGCCTCGAGCTCGGCACGGTCGGCGGCGTCGGTCAGACGCCGGCCACCCGGCAGGATCCCCGCGGCCAGTCCGGCCTCGAGCGCCCCGCGGGCGTTGCCGCGGCGGGCGACGTAGCCGGCCTTGCCACCGGCAGCGGCGGCCAGGGCGGCGCCCGCCGTCAGCGTGCCGGCACCGGCCCGCTCGCCGACGAGGACCACCGGCGCACCCTCGGCGCGCAGCGCGGTCGCGATGTCGTCGTCCCCGTCGAGCAGGCCGGCGATCGCCGCCGCCTCCTGGCCGGGAGCGGTGGCGACGCGCCGCCACGCCAACTCGCCGAGCGAGCCCAGGTGCGGGCCGACGACGACGATGCGCGCCTTGTGGGCCCGCCACGCCTTGCGGATGCGCAGGTGGAGGATCGGGACCTCCTCCTCGGGGTCCAGCCCCGCCACCACGATCACCGGCGCGTCCTCGACGTCGCGGTACTGCGCGGTGTCGGCACCGACGAGCGCGGTGAGCTCCTCGGTCTCGCCCGGACCGGCGAAGCGGGTGCGGTGGTCGAGATCGTCGGTGTGCAGGACGGTGCGGACGTACTTGGACACCGCGTAGGCGTCCTCGTCGGCCAGCCGCGACCCGGTCACCACGGCGACGCGTCCCGGGCCGGCGTCGCGCGCCTCCTGGATCGCGCCGGTGACGCGCAGCAGCACGTCCGACCACGACGCCGTCTCGAGCTCGCCGGCGGCGCCGGCTCCGCCCGTCGAGGGGACCCGCAACCGGGGCTCGGAGATGCGCAGCTCGCCGGTGAGGTGGGTGAAGCCGAAGCGACCCTTGTCGCAGTTCCACGACTCGTTGACGGCCATGTTCGTGCGGGCCAGCTGCCGCTGGATCTCCCCGCGACGCGACTGCACGGTGAGCGTGCAGCCGGCCGAGCAGTGGTCGCAGACGCTGGGCGTGGTGACGACGTCGAACGGACGCGCCTTGAAGCGGTACGACGCCGAGGTCAGCGCACCGACCGGGCAGATCTGGATGACGTTGCCCGAGAAGTAGCTCTCGTAGGGCTCGTCCTCGTAGATCGCGACCTGCTCCAGCGCACCGCGCTCGAACAGCTCGATGAACGGGTCGCCGGAGACCTGCTCGGAGAAGCGGGTGCAGCGGGCACACAGCACGCAGCGCTCGCGGTCGAGCAGGATCTGCTGGCTAACCGCGACCGGCTTCTGGTAGCGGCGCTTCTGGTCCACGAACCGCGACACGTTCGCGCCGTGGGCCAGCGCCTGGTCCTGCAGCGGGCACTCACCGCCCTTGTCGCACATCGGGCAGTCGAGCGGGTGGTTGATCAGCAGGAACTCGAGCGTGCCCTCCTGCGCCTTCTTCGCCATGTCGGACGTGAGGTGGGTCCTGACCACCATGTCCGGGGCGACCGGCATGGTGCACGACATCACCGGCTTGCGCTGTCCCTCGACGTCGACCACGCACTGGCGGCAGGCGCCGACGGGGTCGAGCAACGGGTGGTCGCAGAAGCGCGGCACGATCGTGCCCAGCTGCTCGGCGGCCCGGATGATGAGCGTGCCCTTGGGGACGCTCACCTCCTGACCGTCGATGGTCAGCGTGACCAGATCCTGGTTCTCGGAAGCACTCATGGACGTCAGGCCTGTCCGGCGACGGTCTTGTCCGTCGCACCGGTCGTGGCGGCAGTGCTGCGGCCCGGCATCGCCGGAATCTCGGCGGCGCCGGTCTCGGGGGCATAGCCACCCCCACCGTGCGTGTCGAGCACCGCGATGTCGCGACGCGGCTCGGTGGTGCCGAGCGGGCAGCGCGCCTCACGGATGTGGGCCTCGAACTCGTCACGGAAGTACTCGAGCCCCGAGGTGATCGACGAGGTCATGCCGTCACCGAGGGCGCAGAAGCTGCGACCGAGGATGTTGTCGCAGATGTCCTGCAGCAGGTCGAGGTCCTCCATGCGGCCGTTGCCGGTCTCGATGCGGCGCAGGACCTGCGAGAGCCAGTAGCCACCCTCGCGGCACGGGGTGCACTTGCCGCAGGACTCGTGCTCGTAGAACTCGGTGAAGCGCAGCACCGTGTCGACGACGCACGTCTGGTCGGAGTAGATCATCAGGGCGCCGGTGCCCAGCATCGACCCGGCCTCCATGATGTCCTCGTAGGTGTAGGCCACGTCGGCCTTGGACGCCGGCAGCAGCGGGGTGGACGAACCACCCGGGCAGAAGAACTTCAGCGCACGACCCTCGAGCATCCCGCCGCAGGCGTCGATCATCTCGCTGACCGGCGTGCCGAGCGCGAACTCGTAGTTGCCGGGCCGCTGGAGCTCGCCCGAGATGCACATCAGCTTCGGGCCGGGCGACTTCTCGGTCCCCCACTGGCGGTACCAGTCCACCCCGTGGCGCAGGATGAACGGCACCGAGGAGATCGACTCGACGTTGTTGACGGTCGTCGGGCAGCCGTAGAGACCGTGCGTGGCCGGGAACGGCGGGCGCAACCGCGGCTGACCACGACGCCCCTCGAGCGAGTCGAGCAGCGCCGTCTCCTCGCCGCAGATGTAGGCGCCCGCACCGCGGTGCACGGTCAGGTCGAACCGCTTGCCCGAGCCGAGGATGTCGGCGCCGAGGTAGCCCTTGGCGTACGCCTCGCGGATCGCCCGGGTCAGCTGCCGACCGGCGTGGGCGAACTCCCCGCGCAGGTAGATGTAGCCCTGCACCGAGTTGAGCGCGAGGCCGCCGACGACCATGCCCTCCACCAACTGGTGGGGGTCACGCTCCATCAGCTCGCGGTCCTTGAAGGTGCCCGGCTCGCCCTCGTCGGCGTTGCAGACGATGTAGACCGGCTTGCCGGTGTCCTGGGCCACGAACGACCACTTCATGCCGGTCGGGAAGCCCGCGCCGCCGCGGCCGCGGACGCCCGCCTCCTTGACGACGTCGATGATCTCCGACGGCTGCATCTCGAGCGCCTTGCGCAGCCCGACGTAGCCGCCGTGCTGCTCGTAGACGTCGATGCCGTCGGCGCCCTCGATCGCGTAGCGCTCGCTCAGGGCGACGCAGGGTCCGGTGGTCCCCATGCTCAGCCCTCCTCGTCGGTGTCGTCGGTGCGCCGCTCGCCCTGGTAGGTCCGACCACCCAGTGGCTGGTCGTCCCCGCCGGCGACGTCCGGATCGGTGTCCGGCTGGCGGTCGGTCGGCGGGTCGGTGGGCGTCTCGGCGCCCTTCTCGCCCGCCATGGAGTCGCTCGGGTCCTGCTCGGTGCCGGCCGGGGCGCGGTCGCGCTGCGCCTCGGAGGGCTTGGCCGATCCGTCCGCGGCCGTGACCGAGGGCTGCTCCTGGGCCGAGGGCGTGTCCGGCGTGGGACGCAGGACCTGCTCGGCGAGCTCGCTGGCCGCGCCAGTCTGCTGCTCGGCGAGGTCCTCGATCTTGGACGCGGTGACCGGGTCCATCTCCCCCGCCTTGGTCTCCGGGCGCTCGGCGGTGTCGCCGAGCCTGGCCTGGTTGCGGAACGCCTCGCCGCCGTGACCGAACGGGTCGCCGCCCGGGTGGGTGACGGGCAGGTCGGTCTCGCCGGTCCGGTAGGCGGGCGGCACGTCCGCCATCGCCTGCAGCCGCGCGGCCTCGATCAGGTACTCGTCGACGCCGTCGTCGATGCCCGACAGCTGCCGCTCGACACCGCGGAAGTGCTCGGGGACCTCGTCGGACCAGTTCGACGCCGGCGGGTCACCCGCCTTCGCGCGGTCGAACAGACCCATGGCCTCGTCGTGGGTCACCGGGCCGTACATCTCGTAGTTGATCTGCACGACCGGCGCCGCGTCGCAGATCCCGAGGCACTCGGCGTGCTCGACACTGACGCCCTCACCCTCGGTGGTGGCGTGCGCACCGCCGCAACGCTCGACGTAGGACTCGTAGATGGCCTGGCCACCGGCGATCTTGCAGGTCGGGTTCGTGCAGACGCTGAGCAGGTAGTTGCCCACCGGCTCCCGCTTGAACATGGTGTAGAAGGTCGCGACCGCACCGACCTCGGCCTTGGTCAGGCCGAGCGTCTGCGCGCACAGGGCGACGCCGTCCTCGCTGACGAAGCCCTCGTCGGACTGCACGAGGTGGAGCATCGGCAGCAGTGCGGAACGCGCGACGGGATAGCGCTTGGCCAGGCGCCGCGCTTCCTCGCGCGTGGTCTCGGAGATCGGCACGGGGGCGTGCTCCTCGGGGTGAAGGCTGGTGCGAGGGGAGATCGAAGGACGTGGGCGAGACGACTAGCGGTCGCAGCCGCCCATGACGGGGTCGAGGCTCGCGACGACCACGATCACGTCGGAGATCGAGTGGCCACGGCTCATGTGGTCCATGGCCTGCAGCCCGACGAACGACGAGTCGCGCAGGTGCAGTCGGTACGGCTTGTTGGTCCCGTTCGAGGTCAGGGCGCACCCGAGCTCGCCGCGGGGCGACTCGGTGGCGATGTAGACCTGTCCGGCGGGAACCGTGAAGCCCTGCGTGACGAGCTTGAAGTGGTTGATCAGCGACTCCATCGACTCACCCATGATGTGGCGGATGTACTCGGGGTCGTTGCCACTGCCGTCGGGGCCCAGCGCCTGCTGGGAGGGCCAGCGGATCTTCTTGTCGCTCACCATCACCTCGCCGCCGGGCAGGGTGTCCAGCGCCTGCCGGATGATCTTCATCGACTCGCGCATCTCGGCGATGCGCACGAGGTAGCGGGCGTAGGAGTCCCCGGCGGTCTCGGTCGGCACGGCGAAGTCGTACTGCTCGTAGCCCGAGTGCGGCTGCGCCTTGCGCAGGTCGTGCGGCACGCCCGCGGCACGCAGCATCGGTCCGGTGACCCCGAACGCGAGCGCCTCCTCGCCGGTGAGGACGCCGATGCCCTGCGTACGGTCGACGAAGATCGGGTTGTGCGTGAGCAGGTCCTCGAGCTCACCGATCTTGCCCGGCAGGTAGCGCAGCAACGACTCGCAGCGCTCGACGAAGTCGTCGGTGACGTCCTGCGCCAGCCCGCCGGGGCGGTAGTAGGCGTGGTTCATCCGCAGCCCGGACTGCGACTCGAACAGGTCGAGGATGTGTTCACGCGCGCCGAAGCCGTTGGTCATCACGGTGGTGGCGCCGAGCTCCATCCCGCCGGTCGCGACCCACACCAGGTGGCTCGAGATGCGGTTGAACTCCGAGAGGATCACGCGCACGGCCTGTGCCCGCTCGGGCACCTGCACGTCGAGCAGCCGCTCGACGCCCATGCAGTACACCCACTCGTTGAACAGCGGGGCCACGTAGTCCATGCGGGTGACGAACGTCGAGCCCTGCACCCAGGTGCGGTACTCGGCGTTCTTCTCGATGCCCGTGTGCAGGTAGCCGATGATCGGGGAGACCCGCAGGACGGTCTCGCCGTCGAGCTCGAGCACGAGCCGGAGCACACCGTGCGTCGACGGGTGCTGCGGGCCCATGTTGACCGTGAGGGTGTCGTCCTCGATCGCGTCGACGACGGTCTCCCAGTCGGCGCCCTCGACGAACAGCTCGTTGGGATCGTCCGCCGACGTGCCGGTGGCCGGCACCTCGGCGGAGGCCGGCTCGGTGCTGTGCTGGTCGATGCTCATGACCGCTCCTCTGCGACCGCTGCCGGGCGCCGGGGCCCGCTCAGGGGGGCGTGGGCGCCGCTCATTCGACGACCTCGCGCAGGTTGCGCTCGTGCGGCGGCGGGATGAACTTGTCGTTCTCGTAGTTGATCTCGACGCCGCCCAGCGGGTAGTCCTTGCGCTGCGGGTGGCCGAGCCAGTCGTCGGGCATCAGGATGCGGACGAGGTTCGGGTGGCCGGGGAACTCGACCCCGAACATGTCGAACACCTCGCGCTCGTGGAAGTTCGCCGTCGGCCACAGCGAGGTGACCGAGGGAATCCGCGCCGCGTCGTCCGGTGTGCCCACCGAGACCCGGAAGCGGTGGTTGCGCCGCACCGAGCGCAGCAGGTAGTTGACCTCGACGACGCCGTGCTCGCGGGAGGTGCGGTACTCGGGCCACCCGGTGGTGGAGATCTGCCGCTCGATGACGTGGTCCCCGGCGGGCCAGTGCACCGCGGAGAGGTCGCTGAGCAGCTCGCAGGCGATCTCCTCGTCGTCGCGGCAGTAGGTGGCCACCTCGAGCAGCTGCCCGGGCTCGACGAACACGGTGAGCTCACCGCGGTACTCGTCGGCGCGCAGGTCGGGGAACCGGGTCAGGAGCCGCTCACGGAGCTGCTCGTTGGTCAGCGAGCTGCCGTTGGTGCCACGACCGGGGGCGGGCACGTCGGTGCCGAGCCGGCCGGCGGCCGACGCCAGCGGCAGTCCCGAGGTGTCGTAGGCGCTGCTGCCCGAGGAGGTGTGGGCGCTGCTCATGAGCGCGCCGCCTTGTCCGCGAACTGCTCACCACGGACCTTGGCGTGCAGCTTGAGGATCCCGTCCATCAGCATCTCCGGTCGGGGTGGGCAGCCCGGCACGTACATGTCGACCGGCACGACGTGGTCGACGCCCTGCACGAGCGCGTAGTTGTTGAACATGCCGCCCGAGGTCGCGCAAACGCCCATGGAGATGACCCACTTGGGGTCCGACATCTGGTCGTAGATGCGACGCAGCACGGGAGCCATCTTGTTCGACAGGCGACCCGCGACGATCATCAGGTCGGCCTGACGCGGCGAGGCGCGGAAGACCTCCATGCCGAAGCGCGCCATGTCGTGGCGCGGGCCGCCGGCGCTCATCATCTCGATCGCGCAGCAGGCCAGGCCGAACGTCGCCGGCCACATCGAGGTGGAGCGCCCGTAGTTGACGAACTTCTCGAGGTTCGTCAGCAGGACGCCGTTGGGGAGCTTGCTCTCTAGTCCCATTCGAGGCCTCCACGGCCGAGTTCGTAGACGAACGCCACGCCGAGGATCACGATGAAGATCCCCATCTGCGCGAGCCCGAACCAGCCGAGCTCGCGGAAGACGACCGCCCACGGGTAGAGGAACACCGCTTCGACGTCGAAGATCAGGAACAGCATCGCCACCATGTAGAACTTGACGGTGAAGCGGGTGCCCTTGATCTTCGCGAGCGGCTCGTTGCCGGACTCGTACGCACCGAGCTTGGTCGGGTTCGGTGACTTGGGTCCGATGAAGGTACTGGTGACCGCGCCGCCGGCGGCGAACAGCAGCGCCAGGGCGAACAGCAGCAGTACCGGGAAGTAGTCGGCAAGCACGGGTCAGTCTCTTTCGGCGTGCGACCCGACCGGAGTCGGGCCCAGGCTGCACAGCGGGGACAACCCCTCGGAAACGGGATCCACGGTAGGGCCGTGTGGACGGGGGCCGCAAGACAGCGGCCGGTCGGCCGTCCGGGGCCGCCGCACGGCGGCACCGACCCGGGCCGGGACCGTCACACGTGATGGCGAGAGGACGTTCATGCCGCCGGTGCCAGACGCTGGAGCGTGTTGATCAGCACGTCCTTGGTGTCGGCGGGGCGCGCGTCGGTGAGGTGGGCCATCAGCTTGAACACCAGCTGCATCAGCGGCCGGTGCGGCATGCCGTACTCCGTGCACACGTGCATCACGGCCGGGTGCCCGACGAGTTCGGCGAAGACCTTGCCCAGCGTGTAGTAGCCACCCCACCGCTGCCGCAGCTCGGCGTCGTAGGCGTCGAGGTCGGCGGTGCGCTTGGTGACCAGCGCGCCGTCGACCACCTCGGCGGCCAGGCGGGCGGCCTCCATGGCGTAGCTGATCCCCTCGCCGTTGAAGGGATTGACCATGCCCCCGGCGTCGCCGACGAGCAGGACGCCCCGCTGGTGCAGCGGCGTGCGGTTGAAGCCCATCGGGATCGGCCCCGAACGGATCCGTTCGGTGCGGTTGTTCTCGGTGGTCTCCCACTCGTCGGCCAGCCCGCCCGCCCACGAGGTGAGCAGCTTGCGGTAGCTGACGGCCTGGAAGTCCTTCGAGGTCGACAGCAGCCCCAACCCGACGTTGAGCGTCCCGTCGTCGAGCGGGAAGATCCAGCCGTAGCCCGACAGCAGGTCACCCTCGGCGTCGCGCAGGTCGAGGAACGAGCTGATCCACGGGTCGTCGGCACGCGACGAGCGGTAGTAGGTGCGCGCGGCGACCGCCATCGGACGGTCCTCGCGTCGCTTCACCCCGAGGGCGCGGGCGAGGCCGCCACTGGCGCCGTCGGCGGCGATCACGACCGGCGCGCGCACGATGCCCTCGCGCTCGTCGGCGTCCTTCCAGCGCACCCCCGCCACGCGGGACTCGCTGCCGTCGCGCCACACCGGGCCGGTCACCGTCACGCCCTCGTGCAGGCGGGCGCCCCGACGCTCGGCCAGGCGGGCGACCGCCTCGTCGAACACCTTGCGGGTCGCGGTGGCGCCCCAGCCCGGCCAGTCGTCGAGCTGTGGCCAGGGCAGCTCCATCACCGTGTGACCGCCGTGGATCCGCAGCCCCTGCTGCGTGGCCCAGCCGTCGACGCGACCGTGGGCCTCGTCGCGCATGCCGAGCTCGAGCAGTTCCTTGACCACGCGTGGGGTGAGCCCGTCGCCACAGACCTTGTCCCGGGGGAACGGGTCCTTCTCGAGCAGGACGACGTCCCGGCCCAGCTCGGCCAGGTGCGCCGCGGCGGCCGCACCACCCGGTCCCGCACCGACGACGACGACATCGGCATCGGTCACCGGGGCCAGCGGCCCTCCGGTGGCGTCGCGCGACATGGTCGGCTCCTTGGCGGAACGGGGTTCGGCACGGGCGGTCCCGTGGGTGCTGCGGCGACGACCGGGACGGCGCTCGCCGTCCCCGGTTGTCGGTGGTTCGAGGACGGACGGGGTGGCGTCCGCCTGCCGTACGCCGGGGCCGCCGCGCGACCGTCACGGTGCGCCGCACCGCGACGAGGCACGCGGGGGGACCGGGACGGGGCGACGGGCGCCCCGCGGGCGGACGCGTCCACCTGCGAACACGCCCACTCGTGAACGCGTTCACAAGCTCGGTGCCCAGTCTAGCTCTTCTCGCGCCGACCGTGGAACGCGGCCCTGGCGGGAGGGGTCACCCGGCCCTGGACGGCTCGACCCGCACCTGCGGTTCGTGACGCACCGGCGCGGTTCCACCGTCGCCCGTCCGCCCCCGGGAGGCGCTCAGGCCCGCACGCCGCGATGGACCGCCACGATGCCGCCGGCGAGGTCCTTGACCCGCACCTCGGCGTAGCCGGCCGCGACGATCCAGTCGGCGACGGCGCGCCGGTCGGGCCAGGCCAGGATCGAGTCCGCCAGGTAGCGGTACGCCGAGGGCGAGGAGGACACCACCTTGGCCATCGCAGGCAGGGCCCCCACCAGGTAGCGGCGGTAGACGGCTCGGAACGGCGCCCAGGTCGGGTTGGCGAACTCGCACACCACCACCCGCCCGCCGGGACGCGTGACCCGGGCGAACTCGCGCAGTGCCCGGGCCGGGTCCGGGACGTTGCGCAACCCGAAGGAGATGGTGACCGCGTCGAAGCTCGCGTCGGGGAAGGGCAGCGCCTGCGCGTCGCCGTTCACCCAGTCGATGTGGTCGTGTCCGCGGCGGGCACCTTCGGCGAGCATGTTGAACGACAGGTCGAGCGCGGTCACCCGCCGAGCACCGGACGCGACCAGCTCGACGGCGACGTTGCCGGGCCCGGCCGCGACGTCCAGCGCGTGCGCACCAGCCGGCTGCGCCGCGCGGGCGGTGACGCGGCGCCAGTGGGCGTCCTGCCCGAGCGAGAGGGCCGCGTTGGCGAGGTCGTAGCGGGGCGCCACCTGGTCGAACATCGCCTGGACGAGGGCGGCTTCCTTGCCCTCGCGGCCGGCCGCCGGGAGTCGTTCGCCGTCACCGCCGCCGCTGCGACGGGCCTCGGAGGTGGTGGTCACGGCGCGACGGCTCCTGCACGGGTGCGGACGAGGGGTGCGGCTGCACGCTGGCCCGCGAGGCTACTGCACCCGTTCCCGCCCCCCGGTGCCGGTGGTCGCGGCGGTCGCCGGTCGGCCGGCGACCGCCACCGGGCACCGGGACGGGGTCGCCTAGCCTGTCGGGCGTCCCCGAGCGCGAGCGCACCATGGCAGGCGAGCACGACCTCGACCCACCCGACGCCGCGCTCGCGCGGGCCGTCGAGCGGCCGCCCGCGCCGTGGTCGAGCGACGACGACCGCGAGGCGCCGTTCACCCTCGACGACGTCGCCGAACAGGTCGGCGCCGGCCGGGCCCTGCTCGACGCGGTCGCCCGGACGGGGCTGCTGCTGCCCCACTCCGTCGACGAGGACGGCGTGGCGCGCTACTCGGCCGCCGACGTGGCGTCGGTCCGGGCGGGGCTGACCCTGCTCGAGGCCGGCCTGCCACTCGGTGAACTGCTGGACCTCGCACGACGGACCGACGCGGCGGTGGGCGAGATCGCCGAGGCCGCCGTCGACGCCTTCCTGCAGTTCGTCCGGGATCCCGTGCGCGGGACGGCCGCCAGCGAGGACGAGGCGACGCAGCGGCTGGTCACCGCCTACGAACGCATGCTGCCGGCGACCGAGCGACTGGTCGCCCATCACCTGCGTCGACGGGTCCTGCACGACGCGGCCCGCCGGATCCCGGCAGCGCTCGCCGACGATCTCGGCGCCGAGACCGGGAACGGCGGATGAGGCTGCGGGTGCGCACGGTCGCCCTCGACGACGACCGGCCCCTGCTGTCGCTGCTGCCCCGCGCCGACGACGGCACGGGACCGGCCGACGCGGTCGCCTGGGTACGCACGTCGGCCCGGGCCGGGGACGCACCCGCCGACGAGGGGCTGGTCGGCTGGGGCACGGCCGCGCGCCTGTCCCCGGGCGCCGGCCCGCACCGGTTCGCGGCCGCCGAGGCCGCGCTGCGCGCGCTCGACGTCGACGAGCGCGACGAGGTGTCCGACTTCGGTACGGGGCTGGTCGGGTTCGGCACGTTCGCGTTCACCGACGCCGGTGAGGGGTCGCTGCTGGTGGTCCCGCGGGTCGTGATCGGACGCCGGGACGGGGTGACGTGGCGCACCACGGTCGAGGTGGTCGACCGGGTCCTGCCCGCCCTGCCGGGCCTGCCCGCGGCGGGTGCGGCGTTGGCCGACCCGGCCCGTGACCGGGCCCGGTTCGCCGGTTCGTCGCAGCCCGACGTCCACTGGCTCGAGGCGGTGGCGCGCGCGGTGGAGCGCCTCCGTGCCGGCGAGGCCGCCAAGGTGGTGCTGGCCCGCGACCACGCGGTGTGGTCCGAGCAGCCCTTCGACGCCGGCGACCTCGCCCGCCGTCTGGCCGCCCGGTTCCCGCGCTGCCACACCTTCGTCGTCGACGGGTTCGTCGGGGCCACCCCCGAACTGCTGCTCGCGCGACGGGGGCGGGCGGTGTTCTCCCGGGTGCTGGCCGGCACCACCGGGCGCAGCGACGACGAGGCGCAGGACGCCGCGCTCGGGGCGGCACTGCTCGCCTCGGCCAAGGACCTCGAGGAACACCGGTTCGCGGCCGAGTCGGTGCGCGACGTGCTCGCCCCGCGGTGCGCCGACCTCGTCCACGACGACACGCCGCGGCTGCTGCGGCTCGACAACGTCCAGCACCTCGCGACCGCCTTCGAGGGGACGCTGGGCGCGGACCGCTCCGCGCTCGAGGTCGTGGCCGCGCTGCACCCCACCGCGGCGGTCGGCGGCACCCCGCGTGGGCGTGCCGTGGCGATGATCGCCGAGCTCGAGGGGATGGACCGGGCCCGCTACGCCGCCCCGGTCGGGTGGACCGACCGCGACGGCGACGGCGAGTGGGGCATCGCGCTGCGGTGCGCCGAGCTCAACGGTGCCCGGGCGCGCCTGTTCGCGGGTGTCGGCATCGTCACCGCCTCGCTGCCGGAGGCCGAGCTCGAGGAGACCCGGCTCAAGCTGCTCGCGATGCAGGCCGCGCTCGGCGAGGACCCGGCACGCTGACCCGGGTCGCGCCGCCCGTCACGGGGGCGGCGCGCAGCGGGCGGCGCTCAGGCGAGCGCGTCCAGGGCGGCGTGCACCTCGGCGGTGAGGCGGCGGTGCAGGGCGAGGTTGTCGGCCCGGTCGGTGCGCACGTGCACGAGCCCGATCCCGCCAGCCCGGCGCGCGGCGTCCACCGCCGGGACCAGGTCGGCCGCCGCGGCGACCGGCGTGTACCCGAGCCGGTGCAGCCGCGCGAGATCGGCCAGGTCGCGTCCGTGCGGCGTGCCGAAGACCCGCTCGAACGCGGCCGGGAACCGGTGCTGGGGCAGGAACGAGAAGATCCCGCCACCGTCGTTGTCGACCACGACGATCGGCAGGTCGATCCGTTGCGCGTCCGGGGCGAGCAGGAAGCCGTTGGCGTCGTGCAACAGCGACAGGTCACCGGTGAGCGCCACCGTCGGCCGCGTCCCCGCCAGCGCGACCCCGAGCGCCGTCGACACGAACCCGTCGATGCCCGACGCCCCGCGGTTGGCCAGCACGCGCAGGTGCTCGCGTGGGGCGAGGAACTGGTCGAGGTCGCGGATCGGCATCGAGGAGGCGACCACCAGGGTCGTGCCGTCGGGCAGTCCCGCGGCGAGGTCGCGGGCGACGCGTGGTTCGCTGGGGGCGGCCTCCGCGTCGAGCACGCGGTCGCCGACCTCGCGCACCCGCGCGTCGGCCGTCCGCCAGCGCTCCGACCACTCGGAGCTCGCCGACACCGCCAGCGCGTCGCGCAACGTCGCCGCGGTGAGGCCGACGTCGGCGACGAGCAGTTCCGCGACCGCCCGCTCGGGGTCGTGCCAGGCACCGTCCGGGTCGAGCAGCAGCTGCGGCACGTCCGGACCGAGCAGCCGCGCCAGGTTGCGCGACAACCCGGTGCGACCGACCCGCAGCACGAACTCGGGCCGGTGCGCCGCCGCGAAGCCGGCGTGTCCGAGCAGCAGGTGCGCCGAGGCGACGACCTGGTCGCCGTACCGCACGTTCGAGGTCGGTTCGGCGATCACCGGCCACCCGGCACGACGGGCCAGGTCGAGCACCGGGGCCGCGTCGGCGGCGGTCTGCCCGACCACGACCAGACCGCGTTCGGTGCCGGCGATGCGGCCGGCGAGTGCCTCGAGCTCCGCCGCCGGCGCGTGCCGCGGCGTGCGGTCGACCACCAGCCACGGCCGCCGCCCCGAGCGGCCCGCGAGCGGCCCGGCGAACGGTCCCGCCGCGGCGGTGCGTCCGTCGTCGGTCAGCGGGACGGTCGGCTCGCGGAAGGCGAGGTTGACGTGGACGGGGCCCGGCGGGCCCGACAGGCCGCGGGCCTCCGCGAGCGCCCGGCAGGTCGTCGCCCGCCAGTAGCCGACCACCCCGGGCCGGTCCTCGGGCACCCCGACCTCCACGAACCAGCGCACCCCCCGGCCGAAGACGCCGAGCTGGTCGATGGCCTGGTTCGCGCCGGTGCCGCGCAGCTCGGGTGGCCGGTCGGCCGTCAGCAGCACCAGCGGCACCGCGCCGGTGTCGGCCTCGACGACGGCCGGATGCAGGTTGGCGACCGCCGACCCGCTGGTGACCACCACGGGGGCCGGCCGGCCGGTCGCCCGGGCCAGCCCGACGGCGAGGAAGCCGGCGGAGCGCTCGTCGACCTGGACGTGCAGGCGGATGCGCGGGTCGTCGTGCAGCGCCAGCGCGAGCGCGGTCGAGCGCGAGCCGGGCGCGAGGACCGCGTCGGTGACGCCGTTGCGCGCGAGCTCGTCGACCAGCACGAGCGCCAGCGCGTGGGAGGGGTTCGCGGCCGCGTCCACGGGTGTCAGGCCTCCCCGTCGCCAGCGCGGCCCTCGAGCACCGCCGCGGCGGCCTGCAGACGCTCGAGCAGGTCCGCCATCCGTTCGGGCCCGGGCGCCGCCTGGTCGAGCATGGCGGGCTCGGGTGCCACCCGCCGCACCGGCAGGAACCCGTCCTCGGGCACCAGCGGCCGGTCGGTGACGTCGGCGGCCAGCAGTGTCGCCGTGCCGAGCCCGCAGGCGTGCGGCAGCTCGGGCAGCGCCGCCGCCAGGGCGACACCGGCCGCCAGGCCGACGGAGGTCTCGAGCGCCGAGGACACCACGGCCGGCAGCCCGGCGGCGTCGATCACCTCCAGCGCCCGGTGCACGCCGCCGAGCGGCTGGACCTTGACCACCACCACGTCGGCGGCGTCGAGGCCGGCCACCCGCAGCGGGTCCTCGGCCGTGCGCACCGACTCGTCGGCAGCCAGCGGGACCGGCACCCGGCGACGGACCTCGCGCAGCTCCTCGAGGGTGACGCACGGCTGCTCGGCGTACTCGAGTCCGCCGGCGACCCGGTCGAGTCGCGTCAGTGCCAGCACGGCGGTCTCCACGTCCCAGGCACCGTTGGCGTCGACGCGGACCCGTCCGCCCGGTCCGAGTGCGTCGCGGACCGCGGACACGCGGGCGAGGTCGTCGGCGAGGTCCTGTCCGGTCTCGGCCACCTTCACCTTCGCGGTCCGACAGCCGCTGGCCGCCACCAGGGCGTGCGCCCGTTCCGGGTCGACCGCCGGCACGGTGGTGTTGACCGGGACCCGGTCGCGCACCGGATCGGGGAACCCGACCGTGGCCGCCTCCCGTGCCGCGGCCAGCCACCGCGACGCGTAGGCCGGCCCGTAGTCGGGGAACGGCGAGAACTCGCCCCATCCGGCCGGCCCCTCGAGCAGCACGCCCGCGCGCGAGGTCACCCGCCGGAAACGCAGCCGCATCGGCACCTCGAACAGGCGCAGGCCGGTGAGCGCGCTCATGTGCGCGACTCCGTGAGCCCGGTCGCCACGGCCAGCGCGAGCGCGAACAGCACCGCGTACGCGAGCTGTCCCTTGGCCGTCCGTTCCAGCGCCTCGATCAGCCGCGGCCCGAGGGCCGCGTGGCGTACCAGCTGCACGCCGGGCCACAGCAGCGGCAGGCTCAGCAGCGGCAGCGCCAGCCACCCCTCACCGGTGAGGAGCGCGAGCGGCAGCAGCACGACGAGCGCCGCGGCGACCAGCCCGACGTAGAGCCGGCGCGTGCCGGACTCGCCCAGCCGGACGGCGAGCGTGACCTTGCCCGCCTCCCGGTCGGTCGGGATGTCGCGCAGGTTGTTCACCACCAGCAGAGCGGTCGCCAGACACCCCATGGGGATCGCGGCGAGGACGGCCACCAGTCCGAACCCCTCGTCCTGGACGTAGGTCGAGCCGACGGTGGCGACCAGGCCGAAGAACACGAACACGAACACCTCGCCGAGCCCGGCGGAGGCGTACGGGCGCGGACCGCCGCTGTAGCCGAGCGCGGCCAGCATCGCCGCCAGCCCGACCAGCAGCAGCTCCCACCCGACGAGTACGGCCAGCCCGAGCCCGGCCACCGCCGCGACGGCCAGCGCCGCGGCGATGGCGCGCTTCATCGCGCCCGGCGCGACCAGGCCGCTCGCGACCGCCCGGCGCGGACCGACCCGTGCCTCGGTGTCGACGCCCCGGACGCCGTCGAAGTAGTCGTTGGCGTAGTTCACCGCCACCTGCAGGGCCAGCGCCACCAGCAGCGCGAGCGCGAACCGCAGCCACGACACGTCCGTCAACGGCGTGCGCGCGGCCGCCGTACCGACCAGCACCGGCGCGAGCGCCGCCGGCAGCGTCCGCGGCCGCGCCGCCTCGACATACGGCGTCATCAGTAGTGGTACGGGTACGGCGACCAGTCCGGCTCGCGCTTCTCGAGGAAGGCGTCGCGGCCCTCCTGGGCCTCGTCGGTGCCGTAGATCAGGCGCGTGGCCTCGCCGGCGAACACCTGCTGGCCCATCAGGCCGTCGTCGGTGAGGTTCATGGCGAACTTGAACATGCGCAGCGCGGTGGGCGACTTGCCGTTGACGGTCGCGGCCACGTCGAGGGCCGCGGCCTCGAGCTCCGCGTGGTCGACCACGCGGTTGACCATGCCCATGCGGTGGGCATCCTCGGCGGTGTAGGTGTCACCGAGCAGGAAGATCTCGCGGGCGAACTTCTGCCCGACCTGCCTGGCGAGGTACGCCGAGCCGTAGCCGCCGTCGACCGAGGCGACGTCGAGGTCGGTCTGCTTGAACCGGGCGTGCTCCCGGCTGGCGATCGTCAGGTCGCACACCACGTGCAGCGAGTGGCCACCGCCGGCGGCCCAGCCCGGCACGACGCACACCACCGCCTTGGGCATCGTCCGGATCAGCCGCTGGACCTCGAGGATGTGCAACCGCCCCGCCCGGGCCGGGTCGATCGTCTCCGCACCCTCGGCGCTCGCGTAGCGGTAGCCGTCGCGGCCGCGGATGCGCTGGTCCCCGCCGGAGCAGAACGCCCACCCGCCGTCCCGGGGCGAGGGGCCGTTGCCGGTCAGGAGCACGCAGCCGACGTCGGGCGTCATCCGGGCGTGGTCCAGTGCCCGGTACAGCTCGTCGACGGTGTGCGGACGGAAGGCGTTGCGGACCTCGGGCCGGTCGAACGCGATACGCACCGTGCCCCGGTCGACCACCTCGCCGTCGGGACCGGTGCCGACCTCCCGGTGGTAGGTGATGTCGGTGAGGTCGAAGCCCTCGACAGCGCGCCAACGGCTGGCGTCGAACAGGTCGGAGACCACGCGCATCCTTTGCGTACGGGGCGACGGCGCTCCCGCTCTACGCTAACACCGGCGCGGAAGGGCTCCGCGCGTCAGCTCGGGAGGATGTCGGGTGCCAGCACGCCTGGTCGCGCTGCGGGCCACGCCCGAGCGGTTCGTGACCGAACTCGACCGGATCTGGGCCGACGGCGACGCGGTCCTGCCGATCCCGGCCAACGCCCCGGCCGCCACCGTGCAGCGCACGCTGCGGGCGCTGCGACCGGCACGCTTCCGCCATCTCGACGACGACGGCGGGTTCGTCGACGAGCCGCTGGGTGACGCGCCCGACGTCGCCGAGGGCACCGCCCTGGTGGTCGCGACCTCCGGGTCGACCGGCCGGCCCAAGGGCGTCGTGCTGCCCCACGAGGTGCTGCAGGCGTCGACCCGGACCAGCGTCGAACGGCTCGGTTGCCGCGACGGCGAGTCGTGGCTGCTGGCCCTGCCGATCCACCACGTCGCCGGCATCCAGGTGGTTCTGCGCTCACGTGCGCTGGGCACCGAACCGGTCCTGAGCGCCCCGGGTGGGAACGCGTCCGACCCCGGTGGTGCGGCGCACGTGTCGCTGGTGCCGACCCAGCTCATGCGTCTGCTCGAGGCGCGGGCGCCGCTGTCCGACTTCCGCAACGTCCTGCTCGGCGGGGCCCGACCGGAGGCGTCGCTGCTCGACGCGGCCCGTGACGCGGGCGTCCACGTGGTCGTCTCCTACGGCATGACCGAGACCGCCGGTGGCTGCGTCTACGACGGCCGGCCGCTCACGGGGGCCGAGGTCGAGGTGGTCGCCGCCGGCGGAACCGGCGCCGAAGGCGGAACGGTCGCGGCCGACGGGGACACGGGCCGCATCCGCATCCGCGGCACGCTGCTCGGGTCGGGCTACCGCACCCGCACCGGGACCGTCCCCCTGGTCGACGACGACGGCTGGTTCCTCACCGGCGACCTCGGTCGGTGGCGTCCCGACGGCACCCTCGAGGTGTTCGGGCGGGTCGACGACGTCGTGGTCTCCGGCGGGGTCAACGTCCCGGCCGGCGCGGTCGCCGCCTCGCTGCGCAGCCACCCGCAGGTGCGTGACGTCGCCGTCACCGGCCGACCCGACGCCGAGTGGGGCGAGGCGGTCGTGGCCGTGCTCGTCCCCCGGGACCCGCAGCGGCCGCCGACGCTGGACGAGCTGCGTGAGCACGTCCGCCGCGAGTACCCGGCGACCTACGCCCCCCGCGCCGTGGTGGTCGTGGAGGCGCTGCCCCGGGACGCGATGGGCAAGCTGCCGCGCACGGCCGTGAAGCTGCTCGCGGAGTCCTGAGCCGCGGCCGGCGTCGGTCAGGTGTCGAGCTCGAGCACCATCACCGGGTCACCGCTGGGCTGCGGTGAGCCGCCGTCGGGCTCGATGGTGACCCCGATCGCGGCCGTGCCGGCGAAGTCGCCGTCGAGCATCCGGCTGACCCGGCCGTCGTCGTCGACGTCGAACAGGGCGGCCGGTGTCGCGCCCGCGTCGTCGATCAACCACAGCTCGTAGACGTGCTCGTGGGGCGCCGGCGGCATGTTGTCGACCAGCAGCATGGCCTCCCCCCGGCTCGGGGCGACCACCACCCGCACCAGCGCCCCGCCCTCACCGGCGTGCTCGACCCACTGCGCGTCGGGCGCGGCCATGAGCTCGGCGACCCGGGTCTGGTCCTGCTCGAGCGCGTCGAGCCGACCGCGCAGGTCGCCGACCAGCACGCCGAGGCCCACGGCGACCACCGCGACGATCGCGGCGGCCGGCACCAGCAGTCGCTGCCACCACGGCGCGCCGCCCGCCGGTCCGGCGTGCTCCTCGCGCGGCGGCGGCGCCTCCTGCCGGGTCTGGTCGATCTGCGCCAGCACCCGCGCCCGCAGTGCCGGCGGTGGCGGCTCCGCGGCCGCGGCCCCGAGCCGGGCGGCGGTCGCCTGCAGCTCGGTGACCTCCTGGGCACAGGCGGCGCACACCCCGAGGTGCTGCTCGAAGAAGCGCCGCTCGTCGTCGGGGAGGGCGTCGGCGGCGTAGGCGCCGGTGAGCAGGTGGATGTCGGCGGTCACGAGGCCACCCCCAGCGCGTCGCGCAGACGGATCAACCCGTCGCGCATGCGGGTCTTGATGGTCCCCAGCGGGGTGTCGAGCAGTTCCGCGACCTCGCGGTAGGTGTAGCCCTTGTAATAGGCGAGCTCGACCGCTTCGCGCTGCAGGTCGGTCAGGGCCCCGAGCGCGGCACGCACCTGTTCGTGCTCGAAGCCCACCTCGACCTCCTCGGCGACCTCGTCGAACGCCCGTTGGTGCTGACCACGTCCCACCCGCTCGGTCCGGCTCCGGCTCGCCTGCTCGGAGCGGACCCGGTCGATCGCCCGCCGGTGGGCCATGGTGAGGATCCAGGTCGACGCACTGCCCCGATCGGGGTCGAAGCGCGCCGCCGTCCGCCACACCTCCACGAGCACCTCCTGCGCGACCTCCTCGGACTGCGCCGGGTCACGCACCACCCGCCGGATCACGCCGTAGACGACGCCGGCGACGCGGTCGTAGAGCCGGGCGTAGGACTGCTGGTCGCCGCGGGCGACCTCCACCAGCAGCTGCTCGACGCTGACCGGCCCGTCGCCGGGCACCACCGACTCCAGGCGTCGGCTCCGACCGTCGGGCCCGACGGAGGGTTGCTCGTCGCTCACCCTGACCTCGTGTCTGGGCGGTCCCGCGCGGGACCTTCCGTCACGGGTTCGTCGTCACCCGCCGGCAGGGTTGCTCCGGAGCCCCGACGCCTGGGCCGACGCGCGTCGGGCGTGGCACCGGACACGGGCGCTCAGGACAGTCCGGCGTAGGAGTGCAGGCCGACGAACACCAGGTTCACGGCGTAGTAGGTGAACATCAGCACCGCGAACGCACCGATGCCGATCCAGCCGGCGCCACGTCCGCGGGTCCCCTTGGTCGCCCGCGCGTGCAGGTAGGCGGCGTAGGCGATCCAGGTCAGGAACGACGCGGTCTCCTTGGGGTCCCAGCCCCAGAAACGACCCCAGCTCTGCTCGGCCCACATCGCCCCGGCGATGACCCCGAAGGTCCAGGCGAAGAAGCCCAGGGCGATGATCCGGTAGGCGAGCCCGTCGAGGGTGGACGCCTGGGGCAGGAACGGCACGAACCAGCGCGCCACCAGCGCCAGCGCGACCAGCACCAGGTTGACCGTCAGCGCGCGGGTGAGGCCCTCCTGGAGGGTGGTCGTCGGCGTCGCCACGAAGACCCACGACACCGTCGAGGTACCCAGGAACGTGCCCACGGCCAGCCGCAGCGGCGAGATCGCCGCCCGCATGGCGTTGCGCTCCGCCTCGCGCGGCAGCGTCGCGACCTCGTGGTCCTCGTCGGGCGCGACGCGGCCGGAGACGTCGCGTCCGGGGTCGTCGGCACCGCGGTCGCGCTCGTCGTCGACGACGCCCGGTGCGAGGTCGTCGATGTGGGCCGCACCGACCGTCGACCGGCCGGTGGGCACGGCCCTGGCCGCCGCGAGCCCCTGCTCGGCGGTGTCGCGCAGCAGGTGCAGTCCGTTGAACAGGAAGCCGACGGTGAAGATGCCGGCGGCCACGACGATCACGGTGACGTGGAAGGTCCGCCACCAGGTGTCGAGGATCGGCATCAGCGGACCCGGGTCGGCGTAGGTCAGCATCGCCGAGCTGACCACGACCGCCGCCGCCAGCATCACGAAACCGACCAGCTCCGGCTTGCGGCGCACGAGCGTGAGATACACCAGACCGACCAGGGCGCCGGCGAGCGCCATCGCCGAGGTGAACTCGAACATGTTGCCCAGCGGCAGGCGGTTCTGTGCCAGGCCGCGCACGATCTCGTGGGCGACGTGGGCGGCGACCGCCGTCCAGGCCAGGGCGATGCCCAGCCGCTGCAGGCGTTCCCCGACCGGCCTGCCGCTGCGGGTCTCGTGCAGCGCCACCCGGGTCGAGAGCGCGTAGAGGCAGACGATGGCCGCACTGACGTAGAGCAGCAGCGTGACCGGGCTGTAGAGCAGGCGCGACAGGTCGGCGAGCTGGTCCTGGCTCATCTTCTCTCCGGTGCCTCGTCCCCCGCGGGGGCGGTGTCGGCGGTCACGGTGGGCGCGGACGACGCTGCGGCGCTTGCCGCACCGACCGGGCGCCCGTCGGGGTCCCCGGCCGGGCCGTGGGCCGGGGGGTGGGCCGGCTGGCGGACCAGTTCCCCGTCCAGTTCGCGGGCCAGACGTCGGACGAACGCGGCGTGCTCGTCGTCGAAGGCCTGCGGACGCTGGAAGGCGCGCCCCGCGACGGTGACGATCGTACGGCCGTCCGTGACGTCGCGCTCCGCGACCACCCACAGGCGACGACGGTAGGCGTACAGGGCCGGCCAGAGCCCGCCGAGCAGCAGCGCGCTGGCGAGCAGCAGGTACGGGATCTGCGGCCGCACGCTCATCTGGAACCCGACCCAGCGCCGCAGTTCGACGAACCGGATGGTCACGCCGTCGCCCATGTCGACCTCGGCACCCTCACGCAGCCAGGCGCCCCCGGCGCTGTCGAGCGCCGACGTGTCCAGCTCGTTGATGGTCTGCTGGGTCCGGCCGAGCTGCAGGTCGCCACGGAACATCTGGAACAGCACCAGCGGCGCGTCGGCGAACGGTGCGCCGGTCGGCACCGGGTTGCCGTCGTCGCCCTCGGGGGCGTAGGGGTAGAAGAACACCGACAGGCCGAGGTCGGGGTTGGCGGCCGGCGCCTTGACGGCCGCGCGGAAGTGGCCGCCGTCGGTCGCGGTGGCGGTCAGGAAGTCCTCGAAGACCACCTCGCCGTCCACCTCGACCTGGACCAGTGGCGCATAGCCCCAGTCGAGCTGGTGGATCTTCATGCCGTCGACGACCAGCGGACGGTTGCCCTCGACCACGGCCTCCTCGACGGTGCCGTCGGCATGGGTCATCCGCACGTCGGAGCGGAACAGCGTCGGCTGCCCGGCACCGGGCGCGAGCGGGTCGCGGACCCAGTCGACGTGGAACTCGTCGAGGTCGAGGACCCAGCCGCGGTGGGAGTCCTCGGTCCACCAGCGGCCCGGCTGGTAGGTCCAGTACGACACCGGTGTGTCGGCGAAGCGGGCACCCTCGACGACCGCGCGCTGGCCCTCGAAGGTCAGCAGCTGACCGAACACGATCGCCGCGAGCAGCACGTAGAAGCTGAGATGGAACAGCAGGCTGCCACCCTCACGGGACCACAGCCCCTTCTCCGCGGCGACCTGCGCCGGCGGCCCCGCCGCGGCGAGCCCGTCCGCCGCCGCCGTCCGCTGGGTACGCACCCGCCAGCGCGAGCCGCGCAACAGCTCGGCGGCCGTGGCGTGCGCCTCGTCGGCCGGCCGGTCGGTGGTGAGCCGGGCGACGACCTCCTGGCGGCCGGCGTTGCGGGTCAGCGGCGGCTGGCTGTGGCGCACCAGGCGGACCCAGCCGCGGATGCGCGGGACCAGGCAGGCGGTGAGGCTGAGGAACAGCAACAGCAGGGTGGCCAGGAACGCCGGGGAGCCGTAGACGTCGAAGGCCCCGAACGCGTCGAGGACGGCCGAGACGGCCGTGCCCGGGCCCTCCACGCCCGTCCGCCAGTCGTCGACGGTCTGCCCGACGTTGGGTTCCTGGGGGACGACGGTCGCCACCAGCGTCCACAGCCCCAGCAGCGCCAGCAGGTACAGCGCCGTGCGCATCCGCACCAGCCACCGCCAACCCATGACGACCGACGACCAGACGAACGCGAGCGGGCCCGTGCCGCGGCGGCGCGGCGGTCGGACCTTCGGGTTCGCCTCGGGAGGCGTGGTGGAGTCGGTGCCGGTCACGGCGGGGGCTGCCTCGGGTCGACGGGGTGGGGCGGGAGGAGACGGGCAGGAGGTGGTTCCTAATTTTCTTTGGGGGGGGACGACCGCCGGTCGTCGGCTCAGATCGGCGGCTCGAACCCGACGATCAGTGGCCGCAGCAGCCGGATGAACTGGTCCCACGCACCGGTGGCGATCGCCACGCCGACCAGCGCGAGCAGCGAGCCACCAGCGACCTGCAGGGTCCGGGCGTTGCGCTTGAGCACGTCCAGCGCACCGGACAGGCGGCGGAACAACAAGCCGAAGACGATGAACGGTACGCCCAGGCCCAGCGCGTAGACGAAGCCCAGGAAGGCCCCGCGGGCGGAGACGCCCTCGGTGACGCTGGCGGACATGGTCAGGATGGCGCCGGCGGCCGGACCGATGCACGGCGTCCACCCGACGCCGAAGACGAAGCCGAGCATGGGCGCGGACGCGAGCCCGGTCGGGGCGCGGTCCAGCAGTCGGAACTCGCGCATCAGCCGACCGCTGGCCATCAGCACCCCCAGCACGGCGACCAGGCTGCCCATCGAGACCCGCGCCGCCGTCGAGCGGGCGAGCACGTCGAACGCGGCCACGAACGAACCGAGCATCACGAACGGGATCGCGAAGCCGATCACGAACAGCAACGAGCCGAGCGCCACCCGGCCGCGGGCGCGCGCGCCGGCGTCGGCGAGGTCCTCGCCCGACAGGCCGGTCATGAACGACAGGTAGCCGGGCACGAGTGGAACGACGCACGGACTGGCGAACGACACCAGCCCGGCCGTGAACGCGATCGCCGCCGCCACCAGGACGTTCGCGTCGAAGATCAGGACCTGGACCGTCTCTCCCATGGCTACGGCCCCGCCGGCGCGGCGTCGGCCGACGCGCCGGAGGCCAGGACGGCCTCGGCCAGCGCGACCACCTCGATGGCGTCCCGCGGCGAGCCGAACAGGCGGGCGGCGACCCGGCCCTGCTCGTCGAGGAACAGCGTCGTGGGGATGGTGCGGGCCCCGACGCCGCCGTAGCGCGAGGCGTAGACGTTGTCCGGGTCGAACAGGCTCGGGTAGGGGATGTCGAACTCACGCTCGTGGGCGAGCGCGTTGGCCCGGGCATCCTCGATGTTGACGCCGACGAACGCGACCTCGTCGTCGGGCAGCATCCCGTGGGCGGCGTTGAGGTGGGGCTGCTCCACCCGGCACGGACCGCACCACGACGCCCAGAAGTTGACGACCACGACCCGTCCCCGCAGGTCGGCGATGGTCACCTCGCCGCCGTCCTCGCCGAGCACCGGCATGGCGTCCTGCGGGGCCGGCTGTCGGTCCTCGGCCGCGATCGGGCAGACCCCCGGGCGCACGCCGGGGATGTCCTCGCAGTCGGCGGCGCTCGACGAACTCGTGCACGCGGTGGCGACGAGGGCGAGCGCGGCCAACAGACCGGTCAGGACACGGGACACGACGGGGCGTTCCTGTTCACTTCGGCGGACCAGCCACGGACCCCCAGGGTGCCCGGCCGTTGTCCGAACTGCCAACACCGCGCGCCCCCACGCTCCCGGCGGCCGACCACGACGCGCGCGGCGACGACGACGCCCGCCGCGAGGGAGCGGCGGGCGTCGTCGAGGTGGTGCGTCTACTGGGCGATCGGCACGGCGAGGTCCTCGGGCTCCTCGACCTGGTCGGCCAGCAGGCGCTTCTCGCGCATCTCGAGCCGGTCGAGCCAGAACAGGCTGGCGAGAAAGCCGAGCAGCGACACGATGGTCCACAGCGCCGAGGGCAGCCAGCGCATGCCGGGATCGAAGAAGGAGTACCAGGCGCCGGGCTCACCGACCGCGATCGGGTCGGTGACCGGGACGCCGTCGTCGTCGACGAAGTTCGCGAAGGTCTGGAACTCGGCGGTCAGCAGCCGCAGCCCGGTCTCCGGGTCGTCGGCGATCCGCGGTTCCCCGACCACATCGGCGGTGTAGAAGGGGTTGGCACGCCGGGAGTCCTCCGGCTGCACCTCGGCGACCTCCTCCTCGAGGGCGCTGCGCCGCTCGACACCGATCTGCGCCACCCCGTTGCCGTCGATGGGCAGGAACTGGTCCTGCATCTGCTCGACCGCGGCGTTGACCGAGCCGGACAGGCTGGCATAGGCCGGATCCGCGAGGATCTCCTCCTCGTCCTGCCCCTCGAGGCCCAGGTACTGCTCGACGGAGACGAACTCGGCCTGCTCGGGCGCGAAGAACTCCCCGCGCTCGGCACCGGGCTCGAAGGCGAACCAGTTCTCCGCGTAGTGGGCGTTGTTCTGTCCGGGCAGATGGGTGATGCCGAGGTAGGGCGGGATGCCGGGCCCGCCGAACCACCAGAACACGCCGATCAGCAGCCCGAAGCCGAAGAAGGCGACGCCGTAGATCGCGCCGGCCTTGCGGGCGCCGTAGTTGGACCACAGCAGCGCGTACACCGAGCCGCCGAAGAACAGCAGCCCGAGCGGCACCGCGAGCCAGGCGGCCGGGTGGGTCGACGGGATGGCCTGCTCGACCGCGACGAGCGGGCCGTCGAGCAGCGGCAGCAGGGAGCTGAAGAGCTGGTTCATTCCTCGTTGCCCTCCGTGACGGGGTCCCCGCCGATCTGGCCGAAGCGCGGACCGCCGGTTTCCTGCAGCCCCTCGATGTGGTCGATCACGGCCTCGATGGCGTCGTCGCTCAGGACACCGGCGAAGCTGGGCATGGGCGCCTTGCCGGGCACGAGCCGGCCGTTCTCCACCGCGTCGCGCACGACCGCCCGGACCTGCTCGGTGTCACCCTCGCCGTCCCAGCCGTAGCGCTCGAACACGTTGAGCAGCTGCGGGCCGACGTAACCCTCGGCGTTCTCGCCGTGGCAACGGGCGCAGTTGGCCCCGAAGATGTCCTCGCCCGAGGCGCCTTCGAAGGCCTGGGCCTCGTCGATGTCGCCCTCGGCGGCGTCGACCTCGCCGGTCTGCACCGACAGGATGTAGGCCAACAGCGCCTGCAGTTGCTGGTCGGAGTACTGGCCACCCTCACCGACACCGAACGCCGGCATCGGGGTGCCGGGGCGTCCGTTGACGAGCGTCATGTGGATGAACTCGGCCACGTCGTCGACGATCTCGGACTCCTGGTAGCGCGCCACGATGTTGTTCAGCGCGGGCGCGGGCCAGGGGGCCTCGATCTCCTGGTTCGGGTGGGGTGCGGACCCGCCCTCCAGGTTGGTGCCGTGACACGACGCGCAGGCGTCGGTGAACAGTTGCCGGCCGGAGGCCACGTCCTGCTCGTAGAACTCGTCGACCCGGTTGTTGATCCGCCCGGGCTCGATCAGCCAGTACAGCGGCAGGAACAGCGACGCGAACACGGCCAGGGCCACGCCCCAGGCCATGGCGCGCTCCATGCCGGTGGTCTCGAGCTCCTCGTCGGAGTGGTACGGGCGCATCGCCAGTGGGATGTCGCCGAGCCGGTGCGGGCCCTTCTTGCCGCGGCCGGGGCCGACGACGAAGTAGGCGACCGCGAACGCGGCGAGCGCCGCCAGCAGGATGACGATCGGCACGTTGCCGCCGCTACCGCCGCCCTCGGCGAGGATGAACAGACCAGGCATGGACGAACTCCGTGAAGCTCAGGCGTCGACGCAGGACGGGCCCTCGGGCGACTGCTCGAGTGCGTTGGCCGTCCGGGCCGGACCGGTGATGAGGTTGCCGAAGTCGACGACGAACAGGCCGTCCTCGATGAACGAGGCGTACCGGTCCAGGCCGCGGGGCGCCGGACCGCCGGTCCACTCGCCGTAGCGGTTGTAGCGCGAGCCGTGGCAGGGGCACTCGAACCACTGCGAGCTCTGGCACCACGGGACGGCACAGCCGAGGTGGGGGCAGGCCTGGGTGAACAGCGCCATCAAGCCGACGCCGCCGTCGAAGGCGTGGTCGGGGCCGTAGTTGCGCTCGGCCGCGGCATTGCCCGGGTCCCAGCGCACGATGGACAGGCCACCCTCGGGAACGCGGTACGGCGCACGGTCGGCGTCGATCTCCGCGGCGATCTCCGCCGCCGGCCCGATCGGGACCTCACCGGTGAGCTCGTCACCGGGGCGGGGCCACAGGAAGCCGAGTGCGCTCAGGGCGAACCCACCCAGCCCGGCGCTGACGGACCCGATGAGTCCGTAGCGCAGGAAGGTGCGCCGTTCGACCGGTTGGAGTCGGCGCTTGTTGTCGTCTGCCATTGGTTCCTCGACTCGTCTCGTGCCCGTCGCCGGGCACGGTGACGTGTGCGGCTTACAGCGTGAAGCCCAGGCCCTGTGTCCACGGCCACACCCACTCGTAACCGGCGCCCCGCAGGAACGAGCCGATGATCACGAGCACGCCCCAGAAGGCGAGGAAGAACGTGAAGGCCATGTTGGCGACCTTGCGGTTCTCCGGGCGGGCGGAGGGGTTCTTGTCCAGGTACGGGACGGCCATCAGGATCACCACGGCCACACCGGGCAGCGTGACGCCGGCGACCATGGGGTGGAAGTAACGCAGCAGCTCCTGCAGGCCCATGAAGTACCAGGGGGCCTTGTTGATGGCCGGCACCTCGTTGGGGTTGGCCAGCGACCCGAGCGGCGCGTCCAGGAAGAACGACGCGACCAGCAGCAGCGAACCGACGGCCAGCAGCGCCACGAACTCGACCAGCAGCAGGTGGGGCCAGGTGTAGACCTTGTCCATCTGCTTGGACTGCACCTGCTGGATGCCGGCGGGCGGGACCAGGGCGAGCAGCCGGTGGGTGTGCGAGCTGGAGGTCGGCACGCCGATCGACGTGCTGCCGTTGCCACCCAGCGAGGCCGCGACCCGCGCGGAACGCTCCTCGGGGGTCAGTCGGCCACCGTTGCCGGCGCTCTCGTCGGCGGCCGTCTTGGTCGCGACGGCGCCGCCGCCACCTCCGCCCTGGTTGGCGCGGAAGTCCTCGAGCGCCTTGGACGCCTGCTCGGCCGGCCGCGGACCGAGGTTCTGGCCCTCGGCGATCTTGGCCTTGCGCACGGCGGCGGCCTTGGCCTTCGCCCGCGCGATGCGCTCGGACGTGCCTCCCGCGATCAGGCGGTCGTAGACCTCCTGGTCGATCTGCACCTCTTCGGACATGTCAGCCTCGTTCCTGCGCCTGGGACCGGTTCGTAGCCACGATCACAGCGGGCCGGAGATGCCGCCGTCCTTGCGGATCCGCCAGAAGTGGACCGCGAGGAAGATGACGGTGATGAACGGGATGAACAGCACGTGCAGCACGTACCAGCGCAGCAGCGTGTTGGGACCGATGGTCACGCCGCCGAGCAGCACGAACTGGACCTGGTCACCGAAGACGGGCGTGTAGCCCATCATGTTGGTACCGACCGTGACCGCCCACAGGGCCAGCTGGTCCCAGGGCAGCAGGTAGCCGGTGAACGACAGCAGCAGCGTCAGCAGCAACAGGATGACGCCGACCACCCAGTTGAACTCGCGCGGGGGCTTGTACGCACCGTGGTAGAAGACCCGCGCCATGTGGAGGAAGACGGTGAAGACCATCGCGTGCGCCCCCCATCGATGGAGGTTGCGCACCAGGTTGCCGAACGTCACCGATGCCGAGATGTCTCGCATGTTGGCATAGGCGAGCTCGGTGCCGGCACCGGCGGCCGGCGTGTAGAAGAACATCAGGAAGATGCCGGTGATGGTGAGCAGGATGAACAGGAAGAAGCTCAACCCACCCAGGCAGTAGGTGTAGGTGAGCTTGAGCCCGTGCCGCTTCACCTTCACCGGGTGCAGGTGGTAGAGCACGTTGTTCATCGCCGCCAGCGCCCGGTCACGCGAGGTGTCGCGGTAGCCCTTGCGGTAGATCGAGCCCGGCCGGAAGATGGACTTCCAGATCACGTTGTCCTGGACGTTGGTCTTGACGTCCGAGAAGCTGGGGGGCTTCCTGGCCACGTTCTCGTCCTCTTCTTCCTCGTCGGACCCACCGGCGGTCCGTGTGCCGGTGTGGGTGCGCGTCTGGCGGGGTGTACGGCGGCTAGTTGTCGACCCGACCGAGCCACAGGGCGTCGGAGGGGCAGCGTTCGACGCAGATGGCACAGCGTGTGCACTCGTTGTCGTCGATGATGAACACCGCGTGTGACTGCGACGCCAGCGTCATCAGCGACGGGCTGTCGGCGTCGCGCACGATGTCGGGGGACATCATGTAGATGCACTCCCAGGGACAGACGTCCTCACAGGCCCGGCACAGGATGCACAGTTCCGGGGTGAGCCCGATGTGCCGCTTGGGCTTGACCCGTTCCTGGAGCCACTGCGGGTCGACCTGCTGGACGACGTAGTCGTCGAACATCAGCGGGTGTTCGCCCTTGTCCGTCTTTCCCACGTCGTCCCTCCTTCCTGCCGCGTCCGGTGGATGGCTCGGTGGCTACTTGTAGCCACCGGCCTCGGGCTTGGTCTCGCCGGGGGCGAGGGTCTTGGGCAGCGACTTCTGCACGCGCAGCGCGAGCCAGCACGTGAGCACGATGCCGATGACCATCATCGCCCCGACCACGCCCTCGGTGATGACCGAGTACAGGTTGGAGGCGATGTCGAGGCGGTAGTCCGGGTTGATGTCGATGCCGGCGGTGGCCGGGATGATCGTCCCGGACAGGACGTTCTCGTTGGACTCGGTGAACTGGATCCAGGCGTGCGGGATGACGCCGTGCAGCCACCACAGGAAGCTGCTGCCGGCCATGACGCCCATCGCCGCGGACAACCACTCGCGCTTGCCGCGGAAGATCTTGGCCAGCCACAACGGCAGGATCATCAGCGGACCGACCCACAGCACCATGACCACGAGTCCGACCCAGCCGCGGCCGAGGTCGTACGGGTCACCGAACTGGTAGGCCGCGCGCAGCGCGTCGGGCAGTGCCGCGCCGAACTCGCCGAACCACTCACCCACGTCTGACTCTCCTTGCACGGTGCTGCGACGCCTGGGCCGCCTCGCATTTCCCACCATCGGCGCGGTGCGCCGCGGCCACGCTGGACGACCCCGTGCCGCCCACGAGAGGCGTCACGCTGAGCTCCCGACGAATGTCCTGCTCCGGCCGGAGCGGGACAGGCCCGGCCCCGCCCGTACAGATGCATGCCGGCCGGGACCCGGAGGCTACCAATCGCCGCGTAGCCCGAACAATCGACCCGGGTGGGCGCGCGTCACCGCGTGCGCGTCACAGCATGCGCGCCACCTCGTCGGCGGCCGTGACGATCCGTTCGACGTGGGCGTCGGACAACGCCGTGGAGGGGAAGATCACCTCGTAGCCCGACGGGGCCAGGTAGACGCCGCGCTCGAGCATGCCGTGGAAGAACCGGGCGTAGCGGGCATGGTCGGCGGCGGCGACGTCCTCGTAGCGGCGTGGCGCGGTCTCGGCGAACAGCACGCCGGCCAGCGTCGCGTGCCGCAGCACCTGTGCCGGCACGCCGGCGGCGTCGAAGGCGGTCCGCAGCCCGTCGACGAGCCCGTCGGTCACCACGCCGAGCCGGGCATAGACGTCGTCGGTCAGCAGGCGCAGCTGCGCGAGGCCGGCCGCGACGGCCACCGGGTTCCCCGACAGGGTGCCGGCCTGGTAGACGGGCCCGGCGGGGGCGAGGGCGTCCATCAGCTCGGCGCGGCCACCGAAGGCCGCCAGCGGGAAGCCGCCACCGACGATCTTGCCGAGCACGGTGAGTTCGGGCGTCACCCCGTGCAGTTGCTGGGCGCCACCGCGGGCGACGCGGAAGCCGCTGATGACCTCGTCGAACACCAGGACCGCGCCGCTGGCGTCGGCCTGCGCGCGCAGGAAGGCGAGGAAGCCGTCCTCGGGCGCCACCAGGTTCATGTTCGCCGGCACCGGCTCGCACAGGATGGCGGCGAGGTCGTGGCCGTGGACCTGCACCGCCTCGGCCACCGCGTCGCGGTCGTTCCACGGCACCAGCACGGTGTCCTCGGCGGCGCCGTCGGTGACCCCGGGGCTGCCGGGGATGCCGAGGGTGGCGACCCCGGATCCCGCGGCGACCAGCAGCGCGTCGGAGTGCCCGTGGTAGTGCCCGACGAACTTCAGCAGCTTGCGTCGGCCCGTGGCGCCGCGCGCGAGCCGGATGGCGGACATGCCGGCCTCGGTGCCGGAGTTGACCAGGCGCACCTTGTCGACCGAGGGAACGGCGTCGACGATCGCCTCGGCGAGCGCGATCTCGCCCTCGGTGGGGGCGCCGAACGACGAGCCACGGCCGATGGCGTCCACGGCCGCCTCGCGCACCTCGGCGGGCACGTGGCCGAACAGCAGCGGCCCCCAGGAGTTCACCAGGTCGAGGTAGCGGTTGCCGTCGGCGTCGACCAGCTCGGCGCCCTCGCCGCGGGCGATGAACCGCGGGGTGCCCCCGACGCTGTCGAAGGCCCGGACCGGGGAGTTCACCCCACCCGGGATGACGGCGCGGGCGCGCTCGAACAGGCGCGCGGAGATCTCGGTGTCCATGGGGACTCCTGGCGGGTGAGGCCGGCGAGCGGCCGACGACCGGCGCTCGCGGTCGAGGCTAGCGGCGCCCGCACCCGCCCCGGCCCGGCGACGCTCCCCGGTCCGGCGACGCTCGCTCCCGCCCGCGGGACGGCTCAGGGACGGACGTGCTCGAAGATGACGTTGTCGGCCAGCGCCCGGGCCCGGGCGAGGTCGTCGGCGTCCGCCACCGTCCAGGTCACCAGCGTGCCGCCGGCGGCCCGCCAGGCGTCGGTGGCGGCGTTGGGCAGTCCGGCGAGGTCGTAGGAGATGGCGTGCGGACGGACGGTGGCGGCGTCGCGCAGCTGCGCCAGGCGGCGGCGCACGACCGCGGGCAACCGCTGGTCCTCGGCCGCGGTGGCGGTGAGCACCCGGGTCAGGGCGGGCCGGCGACGGGTGAAGAAGCCGACCGTGGCCGGGTTGAAGCTCGCCACGCACGCCGGACCGTCGTGGGCGTCGAGGACCTCGGCGACCGCGCGCTCGAGCCGCCCGGCGCGCAACCGCACCGACTTGACCTCCACCATCGCCGGGTGACCGTCGAGCGCCGCGAGTGCCTCGGGCAGGGTCGGCACGGTCTCGTCGGTGACCGCGCCGTCGCCGTCGCGCAGGCGCAGGGTCCGCAACGTGGCGAGGTCGAGCTCACCGACCCGGCGACCGTCGCCGGTGAGGCGCGTGAGCACCGCGTCGTGGACGACCACCGGCGTACCGTCGCCCGCGAGCATCACGTCGAGCTCGACGCCGTAGTCGGCGGCCGCCGCGGCCCGGAACGCCGCCAGCGAGTTCTCCGGCACCTGCGGCCCGTGCAGGCCGCGGTGGGCCAGCGGGACCTGCCGCAGCCAGTCGGGTGCCGACGGCTCCATCAGGCGTCCGCGGTGGTGGCGAGCTCGACCGCGGCATAGGTCAGCACCAGGTCCGCGCCGGCGCGGCGGATCGAGACCACCGCCTCGCGCATGGCGCGGGGGCCGTCCAGCCAGCCGCGCTCGGCGGCGGCGTGCAGCATCGCGTACTCCCCCGACACCTGGTAGGCGGCCACCGGCACGTCGAAGGACACCCGGGCGTCGGCGATGACGTCGAGATAGGCCAGCGCGGGCTTGACCATCAGCACGTCGGCGCCCTCGTCGACGTCGGCGGCGAGCTCGAGCAGCGCCTCGCGCCGGTTCGCGGGGTCCATCTGGTGACCGGCCCGGTCGCCGTCGACCATGGTCGACTCGGCCGCCTCGCGGAACGGGCCGTAGAACGCCGAGGCGTACTTGGCCGCGTAGGCGACGACCACCACCTCACCGAAGCCGCCGGCATCGAGCCCGGCGCGGATCGCGGCGACCTGCCCGTCCATCATCCCCGAGGGCGCGACGACGTCGATGCCGGCGTCGGCGTAGGTCAGGGCGTCGCGGACGTAGGCCTCGACGGCGGCGTCGTTGACGACCTGACCGCGCGCGTCGAGCGGGCCGCAGTGGCCGTGGTCGGTGTACTCGCACTGGCAGACGTCGGCCCACACGACCAGGTCGTCACCCAGGGCGTCCTTCATCGCCCGCGCCGCCCGGGGCACCGGCCCCTGCGGGTCCCACCCGCCGGTGCCGTCGGCGTCCTTGGTGGCGGGGATGCCGAACAGGATCACCCCGCCGACGCCGACGTCGGCGGCCCGCCGGGCGAGCGCGAGCGCCGAGTCGACGTCGTGCTGCGCGACGCCGGGCATCGAGGAGATCGGCACCTCCCCCTCGACCCCGTCCTTGACGAAGATCGGCAGGACCAGCCCGGCGGGGTCGATCCGGGTCTCGGCGAAGGCGCGCCGCAGCGCGGGCGTGCGGCGCAGGCGACGCAGGCGGGTCTCGGGGAAGGGCACGGACGACCTCGACGGCGGCTCGGGAGCGGGACCTCGGCGAGTGTAGGAGCGGTTCCCCCGTCGCCGTCCGTCGGTCAGCGACCGTCGCGCCACAGCTTCCAGGCCGCCGCGACCGCGGTCGCGGCCACGCCGTAGGCCGCGACCGGAGGTGGTGACGCGTTCGCCAGCACGCGCCCGACGCGGTCCGCCGGGGGCGGGACGGCGGCGGCCTGCAGCGCGCCGACGACGGCGACGGCCCCGGTGCGGCCCGCGGCCGGCGCAGCGTCGGTCCTCGTCGCGGACGACCCGACGGTCGGGTGCCCGGCCGTCTCGCTGTCGGCGCTCGGAGCGCGGACCTCGTCGTCGAGCGCGGACTCGGGCGCGCGCCCGGCGGCGACGTCCTGCGGCAGCGGCCGGTTGCCGGCCACGACGCTGGGGAGCTGGCGGGTGTCGGCCGCGTGGGCGGCCCCCATCCCCTCGGCCTGGGCGTCCGACGGCGCGCCGTCGACGTCCTTGTCGTCGACGATCGGCACCCCGTGCACCTCCGGCGAGACCAGGATCCCCCGCCGCCGCTCGGTCAGCAGGGCGTTGAGCTCCGCGCCGTACAGGTAGAGCCGACCGGCGAGGTAGAGCAGCAGCAGCAACGCGATGATGCCGCCGAACGCGCCGTAGAGGGCGTTGGCGTCCTCGGCCTGGTTGGCGACGTAGGCCGCGCCGGCGATCTTGAGCGCGGCCCAGCCGAGCGCCCCGAGTGCGGCGCCGGGCAGCAGCCGGCGCAACCCGAGCTCGGAGGTGGGCGAGAACATCCGGTAGGCGGCCAGGAACAGCAACAGGTCGAGTGGGAAGGTGGCCAGCAGCGCCACCGGGGTGGCGGACCAGCCGGGCAGGTCGAGGAAGCCGACGAGGCTGGAGGCGCCGGCGGCGGCGAGCGCGACCAGGCCCAGCACCGGCAGGGCGACGACCTGCAGCAGCTTGCCCCTGACGCCGGACGGCAGGGCCCCGCGGAACACCATGGTGGTGGCCACCATGGCCGAGTTGATCACCTTCAGACCGGTGACCAGCAGGGTGACGGCACCGACGCCGGCGATCGCGCCGCGGTTGGCGACCACGGTCTGCACGAACCCGTCGACCCCCTGGCCCGTGGCCTCGAGCGCGGCCTGCAGGCCGGGCACGGCCGAGGTCATCGTGCGGGCGATCTCGGCCTGGTCGGCGGGGTCTTGGAACACGAAGCCGGCGACGGCGACCGCCAGCACCAGCAGCGGGACCAGCGAGAGGAACCCGAACAGCGCGATCGCGGCGGCGAACTGGTCGGCGGCGTCGAGGCGGTAGCGCTGCTGCATCTGCCACGCGGTACCGATCACCGGTACCCGCTCGAGCTTGTCCGTGAACGCCATGCGGCCCTCCTGCGCCCGACGCGGGCTCGCCGGAGGTTAGGAACCGCCCGCACCGGGGATCGCCGACGAAGGGGCAGGCGGACGGAGGGTTCCGGCGGCTCAGGCGCCCGGGACCGCGGCGCACAAGGCGTCGACGAGGCCGTCGAGGTCGTGGGGGTCGGCCTCGACGGCGACCGGTACGTCCAGCTCCCGGCAGGTGCGCGAGGTGACCGGGCCGATCGAGACGACCCGGCCCTGCCACGGCCGCTCCCCCACCAGGGTGACGAAGTTGCGCACCGTCGACGACGAGGCGAACGCCAGCAGGTCGATCCGGCCGGCGGCGAGGTCGTCGAGGACCTCGTCGGGCAGCGCGTCGGGCAGCACGGTCCGGTAGGCCACGACCTCGACCGGCTCGTAGCCCTTGTCGGCCAGCAGCGTGTGCAGGATCTCGCTGGCGATGTCGGCCCGCGGCAGCAGTGCGCGGCCGCTGCCGGGCGGGATCGCCTCGCCGAGCGCCTCGGTGGTGGCGCGCTCGGGCACCAGGTCGGCACGCACCCGCAGCCGGTCCCACAGCCGTCCCGCGGTCCCCGGCCCGACGCAGGCGACCGTCGGCACGCCGGCGAACACCCGGGCATCGAGGCCGTCCTGCTCGATCGCGTCGGCGACCGCGTCGACCCCGTTGGGCGAGGTCAGGCACACCACGGTGAACGCGCCGCCGGCGAGGTCGTGCAACGCGGCGCGCAGGGCGCCGGAGTCGCCGTCCTCGATGCGCAGCACGGGCGCCTCGACCGGTTCGCCCCCGAGGACGCGCACCCGCTCGGACAGCGCCGACGCCTGCGCGCGCGAGCGGGCCACCAGCACCCGCTGGCCCGCCAACGGCGGTGCGCCGCCCATCAGCCGGCCTGTCGCCGCAGGGTCTCGAGGACCTCGTGCCCCCCGGCCTCGAGCAACGTGGCCGCCATGACACGACCGAGCAGCTGCGGTTCGTCCGCGGCGGTCTCGTGCGACGCGCGGTACAGCCGGGTCCCCGACGGGTCGGAGAGCAGGCCCAGCAGCTCGAGCCGCTCACCGCCGTCCGGTCCGGGCAGCAGCGACGCGTGGGCGCCGATCGGTGCCGTGCAGCCGCCCTGGAGCTGCAGCAGCAGCTCGCGTTCGGCGGCGACCACGGTCCGGGTGGGTGCGTGGTCGAGCCGGCGCAGCCCCTTGCGGGTGGTGGCGTCGTCGACCCGGCACTCGATCGCGAGCGCGCCCTGCGCCGGGGCGTGCAGCAGCTCGCCGTGCTCGAGCGGGACCACCGTGAGGTCGAAGCCCTGCGGCCGCAGGCGCAGCAGGCCGGCCAGGGCCAGCACGATGCCGTCCACCTCGCCGTTGACGACCTTGCCCAGGCGGGTCTCGAGGTTGCCGCGGATCGGCTGGACCAGCACGTCGCGGCGGGCCTTCTGCAGCTGCGCCCTGCGGCGTGGCGAGGAGGTCCCGATGGTGACCTGGCGGTCGCGGGGCAGCTCCGCCAGGCGGTGTCCGGCCCGGGTCACCAGGGCGTCGCGCGGGTCGACGCGCTGGGGGACGGCGCCGATGACCAGGCCCTCGGCCGGCTCGGTCGGCAGGTCCTTGTAGGAGTGCACGACGAGGTGGCAGTCACCCGAGAGCACCGCACGACGGGTCGAGTCGACGAACAGGCCCTTGGAGTCGAAGGCCTCCAGTGCCCGGTCGGGGTGGTCGTCGCCGGTGGTCGCCATCGGCACCAGCTCGAACGGCCGTCCGGTGGCCTCCTGGAGCGACTCGCCGACGTGGCGCGCCTGGGTCTGCGCCAGCGTGGAGCGGCGGGTCGCGATCCGCCAGGGACCGCGGTCGGACGCGCTGGCCATCAGGTGTCCGAGTCGGACGCGACGTCGTCGAGCGCGAACAGGTCGCGCAGCGCGTCGGCCTGGTCGTGCGCGCCGGTGCGGTCGGCCAGCTCCTTGAGCCGGACCGTCGGCGTGTGCAGCAACGTGTTGACGATGCCGCGCGTGAGCGCCTCGACCGCCTCGCGCTGGCGGTCGTCGAGCGTGGACAGCTTGCCGGCGAGCCGGTCGAGCTCGTCGGCGCGGACCTGTTCGGCCTGGCGACGCAGGTCGCGGATCGTGGGCTCGACCGCGCTCGCGCGGGTCCAGGCCAGGAACCGCGCGGCCTCCTCCTCGACGATGTCACGGGCGGCGGCGACCACCTCGCCGGTCACGCCGCGGTCGGCGACCGCGCGCACGTCGGCGATGTCCACGACCTCGACCCCGGCCACGTCCTCGCAGCGCGGGTCGACGTTGCGCGGCATGGCGAGGTCGAGCAGCACCAGCGGCGACGCGTCGCGCGCGGCGAGACGCTGCTGGCGGGCGGCGAGCACCAGGTCGAGGTCGAGCACCGGTTCGGGTGCGCCGGTCGTGCACACCACCAGGTCGGCGGACGCGACCGCGCATTCCAGGTCGCCGGCCTCGACGACCACCCCGCCGGTGCGCAGCGCCAGGCGCTGGGCCTTGTCGGCCGACCGGTTCCAGACCGCGACGTGACCCGCACCTTCGTCGACGACCCGGCTGGCGGTCAGCCCGCCCATCTTCCCCGCGCCGACGAGCAGCACGTTCCGTCCGGCGATCGGCCCGCCGAGACGCTCGGTCGCGACGTCGATGCCGACGTCGACCATCGAGGACGCCCCCCGGGCGATCGCGGTGTCGTTGCGGACACGGCGACCGACGCGGACGGCCTGACGGAACAGCCGCTGCAGCATCCGCCGGGCGGAGCCCTCCCCGCGGGCCGCCTCCATCGACTGCTTGACCTGCATCGCGATCTGGCGCTCGCCCACGACCATCGAGTCGAGGCCGGCCGCGACCGCGAACAGGTGCGCCGCCGCCCGGTCGTCGTGGTAGCTGTACTGCAGGTCGTCGAGGTCCTGCGGATGGATGTCACCGCGCTCGGCGAGCCAGCCGCGCAGCTCCTGCAGGCCCGGGTGGAACCGGCTGACGGAGGCGTAGATCTCGACCCGGTTGCAGGTCGAGAGCACGACGGCCTCCTGCACGTGCTCGAGCCCGACCAGCGACTTCAGCGCCTTGGGCAGCTCGTCGGCGGGCACGGCGAGACGTTCCAGCAGCGACAGATCGGCGCTGCGGTGGTTGCACCCGACGACGAGGAGGGACATGGGCCCGATCGGTTCGACGATCCGCGGACGGACGGCACAGCCGGTGCCGAGGAGGGCGACGCGGCGGGCCACCGGCCCGCGTGTCCCCACGAGGGGGCGAGCGTACCCGCCGGCGCCCGTCGCGACCAATGCGCGCCGCGGCCGTGCGGCCTCGGCGGCCAGCCGCGCCGTCGGCGGCCCGGCGGCTCAGCTCGCGGCGGCCGACACCTGCCCGAGCTGCTCGTAGAAGGACAGGATCTGCAGTTCGGTGGACAGGTCCACCGTGCGCACCGAGACGTGCTCGGGAACGTCGAGGTGGACCGGCGCGAAGTTGAGGATGGCGGTCACGCCGGCCGCGACGACCTCCGCGGCGACCGCCTGGGCCCGCCCTGCCGGGGTCGCGAGCACCGCGATGGTGATGCCGCGGTCACGCACGAGATCCGGCAGCTGCGCGGCCGGCTGGACGACGTGGTCGCCGACCTGCGTGCCGATCTTGGTGGGATCGGCGTCGACCAGCGCCTCGACCCGGAAGCCCCGGCGGCTGAACCCGTCGTAGCTGGCCAGGGCCCGACCGAGGTTGCCGATGCCCACGATGACCACGGGCCGGTCGTCGGTCAGCCCCAGCACGGTCGAGATCTCCGTGGTGAGCTCCTCGACCGCGTAGCCGACGCCCCGGGTGCCGTAGCTGCCGAGGAACGACAGGTCCTTGCGCACCTTCGCCGAGGTCAACCCCGAGGCGCGGGCCAGGTCCTCGCTGGAGACCGTGCGGCGGCCCGCGTCGGCGGCCTCCACCAGCGCCTGCAGGTACTGGGGCAGACGTGCCACCGTGGCCTCGGGGATGCGGCGAGCCGTCACGCTTCCGCCTCCTGGTCGTCGCCCGACGCCGTCCGTACCGATGCACGCGGCGCCGTCGAGGCTACGCCGCCGGCCCGATGCGGCCAATTCGGACCTCTGGACGCCCGGCCGTCAGTTCGGGCGCCGGGCGTCGCGGACGGCCCGACGGACGGTGCCCGGCGCCACCTCGAGTTCGGCGACCTCGGTCCCGTCCACGACCACGACCGGCACGCGTACCCCGTAGCGCCGGACGAGGTCCTCGTCGGTGTCCACGTCGACGGCCCGGATGACGGCGCCCCGCGCCTCGCGGGCGACCAGGTGCTCCGCACGGCGGCACAGGCCGCAGCCGGCGCGGGTGTAGACGACCACCTCGGGACGGGTGCGGCGCGAACGTCGGAACGGCATGCCGCGAGCCTACGTCAGCCGGCGTCGGGGACGGGCGCGGGCGGGGTCGCGGGCGAGGACGGATGGGGTGGCCCGGAGACGACTACCCTCGCCGGCATGCGTGTCCTCGCCTCGACCGGTCCCCTGTTCGCCCGTCCTCTGGACTGGGCGCTCGCGGTGATCGCCGAGGCCGGCTACGACGGCGTCGAGCTGATGGTCACCCAGGACCCGGCCACCCAGGACGCCGAACGCATCGTCACCGCGGCGGCCACCGAGGGCGTGGGCATCCCGGTCGTCCACGGCCCGTTCCTGCTGCTCACCCGGCGGGTGTTCGGTACCGACCTCGTCGCCAAGGCGCGCCGCACGCTCGAGCTCGCCGACGACGTCGACGCCGACCTGATGATCGTGCACCCACCGTTCCGGTGGCAGCGACCGTTCCACGAGTGGCTGCTGAGCGAGGGGGACGCGGAGGCCGAGGAACACGGGACCCGCATCGGGGTGGAGAACCTCTACCCGGTGTCGGTCGCCGGACGTCCGGTGCGCTTCCACCGCTACACCGTGCCCGAGCACCTGCTGCCCTTCCGGCACGTGGTGCTCGACACCAGCCACTTCGGGGTCGCCAACGTCGACATCACCGCGGCGTACCGGCGGCTGCGCTCGCAGGCCGTGCACCTGCACGTCTCGGACAACCGTGGCGGCGGCCGCGACAGCCACGCCCCGCTCGGGCACGGGCGGCTGCCCCTGGCGGGGTTCCTGCAGGCGGTCGGCGAGGACCACGCCGAGCCCGGTGGTGCCCGGGCGTCGATCACGCTCGAGCTCGACTGCCGCCGCTACCTCGACGACCGCAGCGCGCTGGTCGGCTACCTGCGCCAGGAACGCGAGAAGTGCCTGGCACTGCTGGACGGCGCACCGGCCGAGGAGGTCCTCGGCCGACCCGACGTGGTCGCGGTCGCCCCGGGCGCCGACGAGGACGACCCGGACCAGCCGACCGTCCCGCCCCCCGGGGCGGGCGAGCCGACCTGACCCACCCGACGAAGGAGCAGTCCCGTGCGACCCGGCACCTCGTTGGCCCTCGTCGTGCTGCTGGCCGTCATCGTCGTCGCGGCCGTGGTGCAACTGACGCGGGCCGCCGGCCTGTGAACCGCACTCGCCAGCCGGTGGACCGCGCCTAGAGGAACACCGAGCGCCGCCCCATCAGGTTGCGGTGCAGCATGCGCTGGATCGTGTCGCGCACGTGGTCGGTCAGCTCGAACACGACCATCGGGTCGTCGGCGGCCTCGGGACCGTAGGCGCTGGTGTCGATCGGCTCGCCGTACTCGATCACCCACTTCGAGGGCAGCGGCAGCAGCGCCAACGGGCCGAGCACCGGCAGCGCGAACAGCTGCGGCACGATCGGGAAGTACGGCAGACCGAACAGGCGGGCGACGACCCGCAGGTCGTAGAGCAGCGGGTAGATCTCCTCGCTGCCCACGATCGCCGTCGGCACGATCGGGACCTGGGCCCGCAGCGCGGTGGCGACGAAGCCGCCCCGCCCGAAGCGCTGCAGTCGGTAGCGGTCGCGCCATGGCTTGCCGACCCCCTTGAAGCCCTCGGGCCACACGGCGACGAGTTCGCCCCGCTCGAGCAGGCGGTCCGCGTCGGGGCCCGAGGCCAGCGTCGCGCCGGTCTTGCGGGCGAAGGGACCGACGAAGGGGGTGCGCAGCGCGAGGTCCGCCGCCAGCTCGCGGGCGTGGCGACCGGTCTGCTCGAGGATGTCGAGCCGGGTGATCAGCGCGTCCGCCGGCAGCGTGCCGGCGTGGTTGGCCACGACCAGGCCACCGCCCGAGGAAGGCACGTTGGCCGCGCCGTGGCTGGCCACCCGCCACCAGTGACGGTGCAGGGGGCGCACCAGCGGCATCAGCACGGAGTTGGTGAGGTCCTCGTCGAAGCCGAACTCGTCGACCTCGTAGTCACCGGTCAGGCGTCGGCGCAGGAACGCCGCACCCTCGCGCAGGTGGTCGGTCCACGAGGCCCCCGCGACCTCGTGCAACGCCCCGAGCGCATCCACCGGCGGCTGCCAGCCACGCTTCTGCGCCTCCCGGGCGACGCGGGCGGCCGCCCGTGCCGCCTCGTCGTCGGCCCGCCGGATCCGGGCGCGTGCGCCCGACGACGTGGCGTGCCCGGCATCGTCGCTCGCCCCGGGATCGGCCCCGGGATCGACACCGGGGTCGGCCCCGGGATCGACACCGGGATCGACACCGGGGTCGGCGTCGGTGGTCGCCGCCGGCCGCGGTGCGTGGACGCGGCACCGGCCCTGGTCGACGGCGTAGTTGCGGCAGGGGCGGCCGTCGGCGGTGGTGGCCGCGCACCGCTCGCGCGCGACACCGGTGGCGCGGGAGCGCGCGGCCCGCTGCTCGGCGATGGAGATCACGTCGGCGTCCCGGGAGGCGGCGTTCACGAGGTCGGCCCCTCCGAGCGACCGGCGAGGAAGCGCCGCTGGTCCTGGCGGGCCAGGAAGGCGTTGACCTCGCGCTCGAGCCGCTCGACCTCCTCGTGCGGGACCAGGCCCCGGATGCGACGCCGACGCACGAAGTCCTCGAACGCCGAACGGCTGGTGTGCCGCGGCTCGTACCCGAACTCCTCGCGCAGACGGGTGATGTCGACCGCCCGCCCGAAGCGCAGGAAGCGCAGCTGCTCGGGCGAGAGGTCGACGTGCCGGTTGCGCCGCACCAGCGAGGCGACCGCGTCGACGAACGGCTGCGGGACCGGGGCCGGCAGGCGCCCGGCGAGCCGGATCGCCTGGGACAGGTACACCACGCCCTCCCCGGCGACGTTGTAGATGCCCGGCGGCGCGCCGGCGACGGCCCGTTCGAGCACCGCCACGGCGTCCTCCTCGTGGCAGAACTGCAGCCGGGGGTCGAAGCCGAGCACCGTCGGCACGGCCGGCAGGCTGAACAGGGCGTGGAACGAGCTGTCGATGCGCCCCCCGAGCAGGTTCGCGAAGCGCAGGATCGTCAGGTCGACGTCGCGACGCCGGCGGGCGAAGGAGCGCGCGTAGCCCTCGATCTCGCTGGCGTCCTTGGCGTACCCGTGCCGGGGGGGCGTGCGCGGCAGGTCGGTCTCGCGGAAGCTGACCGGGTCGGTGTGCTCCGAGCCGTACACGGCCGTGCTGGACTTGAGCACGAACCGGCGGACGGTCGGGGCGTTCTGACACGCGGCGAACAGCTGCATCGCGCCGATGACGTTGCGTTCCTTCATCAGCGACCGGCTGCCGGAGGGCCCCGGCGTGCTGGCCGTGCTCAGGTGCACGACCGTGTCGACCCGGTGCGCGTGCAGTGTCGCGCCGACCAGCGGGTTGCGCACGTCGGCGCGGACGAACTCGTCGACGGCCAGCTCCGGGTGCGGGTCCCGGACGTCGACCCCGACGACGAGCTCGACGTCCTCCCGGCGAGCGAGCGCCGTGGCGAGGAGACCGGCCAGGTCGCCGGCGGCGCCCGTGAGCAGCACCCGACGTCCCTCGGTCACCTGCAGCCTTCCTCGTACGCGGGTCTCCTCGTGGCCGAGTGAACCAGACGGCCCGCGTCGCCCGCGACGTCGCCCCGGCCCCTCAGCCGTGCACGGGCGGTGCGGCCACCCCGTGGTGCGGCAGCACCAGGCGCCGGACGGCCTCGACCGATTCCTCGGCGGCCCGACGCGCCTGCGCGTGCAGCTCCGCACCGACGTCGACGGGGTCGTCGGTGAACGAGCGTGGAGGGGTTCGCCCGGTGCGGGCGACGGCGAGCTCCTGCCAGGTCATCGGCGTGTCGACCGGCACGGCGCGTCCGCTCATCTCGGCGAAGGCGAGCGTCCAGGCGCGCGGGACCACCTGCACCACCTGGTAGCCACCACCGCCGAACGCGACCCAGCGGCCGTCGCAGACCTCGTGCGCCAACTCGTGCAGGCGTCGGTAGATGCGCGCGTCGTCGTCGACCGTCAGCGCGAGGTGGGCGAGCGGGTCCGACGCGTGGGTGTCACAGCCGAGCTGGGTGACGAGCACGTCGGGCGCGAACGCCCGCACGAGCGGCTCGACGACCGCGTCGAAGGCCCCGAGCCAGACGTCCCCGGTCGTGCCGGGGTGCAGCGGCACGTTGGCGGCGGAACCGGGAGCACCGGCGCCGCCGATGTCGGTCGCGTGTCCCGTCCCGGGGAACAGGAACCGTCCCGACTCGTGCAGCGAGATGGTCAGCACCCGCGGGTCGTCGGCGAACAGCACCTCGACCCCGTCACCGTGGTGCACGTCCACGTCGACGTAGGCGATCCGCTCGGCGCCGTGCTCGAGGAGCCAGTCGATGGCGACGGCCGGGTCGTTGTAGATGCAGAAACCCGCCGCGCGGTCGGGCATGGCGTGGTGCAGCCCTCCCGCCGGGTTGAACGCGTGGTCGGCCTCGCCCTCCCACACCTGCCGGGCGGCCTCCTTGGACGCCGCGCAGACCAGCAGGGAGGTCGCGTGCATGCCCACGAACGCCGGGGTGTCCCCCGGGCCGAGGCCGTAGACGTCGTCGGCGCGGGCGGTCGCGTCGGCCGAGAGCCGCTTGACCGTGTCGACGAAGTCGGGTCGGTGCAGCCGCAGCAGTTCCGCCTCGTCGATCGGGCCGGGCGCGACCTCGACCGCTCCGCCCCCGACCAGTCCGCTGTCGCGGATCAGCGCCATCGTGAGCTCGACCCGCACCGGGGCCAGCGGATGCTCGGGACCGAGGTCGTAGGCACCCAACCGGTCGTCCCAGAGCAGGGCGACCCGTCCGGCGGCTCGTGCGCTGCGTCCCGCCACGCCGCTGCTCCTCCCGGTCGGCAGCAACGGCAGCGTATCGGCGTGACCGGTGGGGTCCCGAAGTCGCCGACGTGTCGGCGGTTCAGTCCCCGACGCGCCGCAGGGCACCCTGCTTGTGGGCGGCCCGGGCACCGGTGTCGTCGGACTCGACGATGTAGACCGGGTCGTCCTCGGAGCCGTTGAAGGCCTGCCCCTCGAACTCGATCCGCTCCTTGTGGATCTGCTTCACCCGGCCGGTGCTCTCGCCCTGGGCGTGGTTCCAGGCGACCTCGTCGCCCTGGCGGAAGGGTCCGGACATGTACTGCTCCTGCTCGGGGTCGTCGCCGGAGGTTCGGTGCCCGACGCGGCTCGGGTGACCGGCCGGCCGACCAGGGGCCCCGGGCGGACAGCCGCACGCCATCGCGGCTCAGACCGCCAGGTAGGCACCCGTGTGGCGGAACCAGCGTTCGAGGTCGGCCGCCGCCAGCGGCCGGCTGAACCAGTAGCCCTGGCCGACGTGGCAGCCGAGGGTCGCGAGCCGGCGCATCGTCTCCTCGTCCTCGACGCCCTCGGCCACCACGAGCAGGCCGAGGTTGCGGCCGAGGTCGATCGTCGACTGCACGATCGCGCGGTCGTCGGCGTTGACCATCATGTTGCTGACGAACGAGCGGTCGATCTTGAGCTCGTCGACGGGCAGGTTCTTCAGGCGTGCCAGCGACGAGAACCCGGTGCCGAAGTCGTCGATGGCGAGCTTGACGCCCATGCCGGACAGGCGCTCGAGGATCTCCTTGGTACGCAGCGAGTCGAGCAGCATCGCCGTCTCGGTGATCTCGAGCGTGAGCACCTCGGCCGGCATCCGCGACTCGTGCAGCAGCCGTTCGACGAGGTCGGGGAAGTCGACGTCGAGCAGGCTGCGGGCGGAGACGTTGACGGCCATCACCACCCGCGCGTTGCGGGCGTGCCAGGCCCGGCACTGCTGCAGGGCGGCCCGCAGCACCGCCTCGGTGAGCGGCAGGATCAGGCCGGTCTGCTCGGCCAGCGGGATGAACTCGTCGGGCGAGATCGGTCCGTGCCGGGGATGCTCCCAGCGCACCAGCGCCTCCAGCCCCCGGATCCCGCCGGTGAGCAGGTCGACCAGCGGCTGGTAGTGCACGTCGAGCGCGGCGGCCTCGATCGCGCCGCGCAGGTCGTTCATCATGGCCAGGCGTCGAGGGCTGTAGGGGTCGCGCTCGTGCGCGTACACCTCGACGCCGGTGCGGTGCTCCTTGGCCTGGTACATCGCGACGTCGGCGCGCTGCACCAGCACCTCGGGCTGGTCGCCGTGGTCGGGGGCCAGCACGAGGCCGACACTGACCGCCACCTCCAACGACACCTCGTCGATGCGGAAGGGCACCTCGAACGCACCCAGGACCTGGTTGGCGACGACCCGGGCCGAGGCCTCGTCGCCGTGACCGGGGGCCAGCACCGCGTACTCGTCGCCGCCGAAGCGGGCGACCACGGCGCAGTCGGGCGTACAGGCCCGCAGCCGCTCGGCGACCTGTCGCAGGAGCTGGTCGCCGGCGTGGTGACCCAGCGTGTCGTTGACCTCCTTGAACCGGTCGAGGTCGAGCAGCAGCACGGCGGCCCGTCCCCCGTCGGCCAGCGCCTCGCGCATGCGCTCCTGGAAGTGGGCCCGGTTGGGCAGGTCGGTCAGGTCGTCGTGGCGGGCCTGGTGCAGGGTCGCCGCGCCCTGGCGCCGCAGCTCGTCGACCAGCCGCCGGTTCTGGAAGGCGACGGCCGCCTGGTTCGCCAGCGTCTCGAGCAGCCGCAGGTCGGCGGTCTCGAAGTTGCTGACGTCGTCGAGCCGGTCGACCGCCCACAGCTCACCGACGATCTGTCCGTCGTCGCCGCGCAACGGCACTCCCAGCGCCTCGTCGTGCCCGGGCCAGGCGGTGGCCAGCGCATCGGCCGTCGCCGAGTCGGACGCGGCGAGATGCACCGGGGTGGTCAGCCCCGGCCCGTCGGCCGACGGGGCACCCGACACCTGCACCCGATCCTCGCGACGACGCCGCCGTTCGGGACCCTCGGCCCCATCGGCGAGACGCACCTCGACCAGCTCGGCGCGCAGCAGGTGGGCGCTGTGCTCGAGCAGGACGTCCACGACCGCCTCGGCGTCCGCGCAGGCCTCCACGGCGCGGCCGAACGCGTGCACCTGTTCCATCTGCGTGTGGCTGCGCTTGAGCTGGTCGTAGGCCCGGTAGGCCAGCACCAGGGTCACCGCGACCGCGGCCAGCGCCCACACGCCGCGCCAGTCGACCGCGATGACCGTCGCGACGATGACCCCGAAGCTCGCGTTGGTGAACGCGGTGCGCAGCCCGGCGACGAACAGCCCGTCGAGGGTCTCGCGCTGCAGCGACCCCTCGTGCAGCGAGAGCACGACCACGAACGCCAGCGTCGAGAGGGCGTCGGCGGCGATGACCGCCAGCAGCGCCGCGATCCAGCCGCGGGGACCGAGCGGATCGGCCGTGCCGACCACGGCGTGCCAGACCAGCAGGCCAACGACCGTCTCGAGCCAGCCGACCGCGAGGTTGAAGCCGAGTTTCATCGGCGGCACGCGGACCTTGAGGGTCAGGGCCGCGAAGGAGCCCAGGAGGCGGGCCGCGATCAGCCCCAGCGGGTGCAGGAAGACGAACCCGACCACCAGTGGGGTCTCGCTGAACGACAGTGCGTGTGCCGAGCGACCGAAGTAGAGGTGGACGACCAGCAGTTCGGTGACCAGGAAGATCGGGACGAAGACCCAGAACGGGATCTGGAGGTGGTCACCGGGCAGGGTGAGCGGCGCGACGTAGCGGACGGTGAGCGCGAGCGCGACGGCAGCGAGCAGCAGGGTGAAGATCCACACCCGCTGCTCGCCACCGAACCGGACCCGGCCCCGAAGGGCCGAGCCGGCGCCGTCTGCTCGTCGCACCTAGTTCGTCCAGTCCTCGGCCCGCCAGGAGCGGGTGTACCACCCGGCATCGCGCCACGAGCGGGTGTCCCACCCGGCCTCACGCCACGACCGGGTGTCCCAGTCGCCGGTGCGCCAGCTGCGGGTCGCCCAGCTGTCGTCGCGCCAGCTTCGGGTGCGCCAGGTCCGACCGGTCCAGCTCTCGGCACACCAGCAGTCGTCGGACCACTCCTGGCCGAGCCACGCACCATCACGCCAGGACCGCGTCGCCAGGCTCTCGCGGGCCCAGGCGGTGCTGTCGAACGGCCCGAGGATCGTGTGCTCGCCGACGAGCGCCTCGTCCCCCTCACCAAGGGTCACCGACCCGCGTGCGGCCTGCAGCGAGCCGGTGCCCGTGCCGAACTCGTGGGTCTGTGCGACGCCGTCGGCAGGCAGCGGCGCGCTCACGGCCGCGCGCAGGTCGAGCAGACCGGCACCGGCCTCGGTCGCCGGCGCCGCCAGCGGTGTGGCGTGCGCGGTCAGCAGGTACTTGACCTCGTCGGGGGTCAGCTCCGGGCGCTCCTGCAGCAGCAGGGCCACCGCACCCGACACGACCGCCGCGGCCTGCGAGGTCCCCGAGCCCTTGAGGTAGCGCTCGGCGACGTCGGGCTGCGGGTTGCGCACGTCGATGAAGGAGCCCGGGCTGCGCAGCGAGAGCACCGAGCGCCCCGGCGCGAGCAGGTCGGGGTTGCGGACCCCGTCACCGCGGTTGGAGAACGCGGTCACCTCGTCGTCGTCGGTGCGCAGCGTGCCCCTGGTGTCGGCGGCACCGACGGCGATCACGAACGGGCTGATCGCCGGGTTGGCGAGCCGGCCGTAGTCGTCGCCGTCGTTGCCGGCCGACACGACCACCACGATGCCGTGGCGCCAGGCCACCTCGACCGCGTAGGCCAGCGGGTCGAGCCGGTAGTCCTGGGCGCCGTCGGTGCCGAACGAGAGGTTGATCACCCGTACGTTGAGGCCCTCGTCGTCGCGGTGCTGCACCACCCAGTCGATCGCGGCCAGGACCTGCGACACGTCGGTCGCGCCCTCGAAGCTGGCGAGCTTGAGGCTCAGCAGTCCGGCGTCCGGGGCCACACCGAGGTGGCGGCCGGAGGTGTGCGCCGCGTCGAATCCGCCGGCGGCGTTGCGCGGGCCCGGGTCCTGCGCGGCGATGATCCCGGCCATGGCGGTGCCGTGCCCGTAGGTGTCGAGGTAGGCGAGCTCCTCGAGCTGCGACTCGAACGACAGGTCGGGACCGTTGCGGACGTTGCCGGCGGTCAGCCCGTCGACGGGCACGACGCCCGAGTCGATCAGGGCGACGCCGACGCCGGCACCGGTGACGCCGCGGGCCCACAGCTCGCGGGCGCCGATGACGCGGGTGACGTGGTCGAGGCTGACACCACGGGCCGGGTCGGTGTAGGCCTCGTCGTGGTCGAGCGGGCTGTCCACGACACCCTCGGCGATCGCCTCGGCCGGCACCGCGGCCGGGGGGACCACGCCGTCCTCGGTGGCGGCGATCACCGACGACAGCGCGGTGAGACCGTCGACCTGACCGGCCGCCACGTCCACGACCAGCGTCTCGAGCGCCGGCAGCTGGGCGGCGACCCGGCCGCCCGAGGCCGTCACGGCCCTGGCCGCGGCGTTGAGCTGTCCCGGTGCGGCCTGCACGTTGACCCGGACGGTGTCGTCGGCGGCGGCCGGCTGCGGTGTGGGCAGCAGCGAGGCGGCGAGCGCGGCGGTGAGCGCCGTCGCGGTCAGGCGCCAGCTCCAGGAGCGTCGGTGCGCCGCGACGGCGGGCACGGACGCGCCCCCCTCGTGGTGTCCCATGGTCGTTCCTTCCTGCCGCTTCCGTGCGGCCGGGGCGAGCCGCCCACGGGCGCGTCGGCACGTCGACCCGAACGGAGCGGCGGGACCCCCACGTCTTGAAGGCCCCTGGGACGACATCGGCGCCCACCGCCCGGACTTGAGCGGTTTTCTCCGCGCTTTCTCTCGGAGCGCGTTCATCCGCAACGGAGAGTGGTCGGGCGGGGCGGTGAACGCACGGAACCAAGCCGTCAGGACGCCGCAACACCGGGTCACGCTGCTCCGCCCGCTCCGGGGTCCACGTCGCGTCCCGGACGCGACGCGGCCCCGGACCACAGGGGTCCGGGGCCGCGAGAGCCGGGGTGTCGCCCGGGCGTGGCCGTCAACAGGTCAGCCGACGGCGTCCTGCATGGTCCCACCGACCTCGCCGAGCTGGCCCGACAGGACCTCCTCGGCGCTCGCCCGGTAGTTGGTCACCGAGCTGGTGTGCGTACCGAACGGCTCGGCCGTGAAGTCGTCGCCGTTCTTGCCCAGGGCGGCCACCCGCTGCTGGTCGGCGTCGGTCAGGACCTGGCCGGGCAGCGGCTCGAGGTCGCGCACGTCGTCGGCGCTCAGCCCGATCGCCTCCCCGACGCGGGTGCCGTAGTCGTCGTGGATCAGGAACAGGTGCCACAGCATCCGCTCCTGCACGTCACGCTCGCAGTCGCCGAGCAGGTCGCCCAGGTTCTCGACCAGGTCGTCGCGCTCCCAGTCCTGCATGGTGACGTAGCGACCACGGGCCTGCCAGTAGTCGTTGCGACGCTCGAGGACCGATCGCGTGAGCCGCCCGGTGACCTCCGGCGCGTCGTTGGGCTCCTCGCGCGGCGACTCCTGCAGGCCGTCGTGCAGCGAGGGCTCGAAGTTGACGTGCGGGTTCTGCCCCGGTGCGAGGTCGACGCCGTAGGACATCGACCCGCCGCGCTGGTTGGTCGCGACCGTGGCGTGCTTGGCCTGGTTGACCGGCAGCTGGAGGTAGTTCGCCCCGACGCGGTAGCGCTGGGTGTCGGAGTAGCTGAAGGTGCGGCCGACCAGCATCTTGTCGTCGGAGAAGTCGAGGCCGTCGACGAGCACGCCGGTGCCCATCGCGATCTGCTCGTTCTCGTTGTGGAAGTCCTGCACGTTGCGGTTGAGCGTCATGACGCCCACGTGGCGCAGCGGGAACGCGTCCTCGGGCCAGATCTTGGTGTCGTCGAGCGGGTCCCAGTCGAGCTCCGGGTGCGGGCCGTCCTCCATGATCTGGACGTAGAGGTCCCACTGCGGGTGGTCACCGCGCTCGATGGCCTCGTAGAGGTCCTTCGACGCGTGCCCGAGGTCGGCGCCCTGGACCTTGGCGGCCTCCTCCTCGGTCAGCGACGCGACGCCCTGCCGGGGGTGGAAGTGGTACTTGACCAGGACGGTCTCGCCCTGGTCGTTCACCATCTTGTAGGTGTTGACGCCGAAGCCCTCCATGTGGCGGTAGGTCGCCGGGATGCCACGCGGGCTGAACAGGTGCGTCAGCATGTGCATGGACTCGGGCGTCTGCGACATGAAGTCGAAGATCCGGTTGGGCTCCTGACGGAACGTGACCGGATCGGGCTTGAGCGCGTGGATGACGTCGGGGAACTTGATCGCGTCCCGGATGAAGAACACCGCGAGGTTGTTGCCCACGAGGTCCCAGTTGCCGTCCTCGGTGTAGAACTTGACCGCGAAGCCGCGCGGGTCGCGGGCCGCCTCGGAGGAGTCGCGACCGCCGATGACCGTCGAGAAGCGGATCGCGAGGTCGGTCTTCTTGCCGGCCTCCTGGAACAGCTTCGCGCGGGTGTAGTGCGACGCCGGCTCGTCGCCGATCCTGCCGGTGGCCTCGAACTCGCCGTAGGCGACGAAGCCGCGGGCGTGGACGACCCGCTCGGGGATGCGCTCGCGGTCGAAGTGGCTGATCTTCTCGAGGAACTGGTAGTTCTCGAGCGTCGCCGGCCCGCGGTCGCCCACGGTGCGGGTCGACTGGTTGTCGGTGACGGGATGGCCCTGTCGGGTGGTGAGGATCCGGTCCTCAGCCATGCGCAGCTCCTTGTCGGCAGTCGGGGCACAGGCCCCAGTAGGTGATTTCGGCTTCGGTGATCACGAACCCCGCGGGGTCGGACGCCGTCAGGCAGGGGGCCGCCCCGACGGCGCAGTCGACGTCGGCGACGGCGCCGCAGGAGCGACACACCACGTGGTGGTGGTTGTCGCCGACCCGGGTCTCGAACCGGGCGGGGCTGCCGGCCGGTTCGATGCGTTGGACGAGACCCGCGGCGGTGAACGCGGCGAGGATGTCGTAGACGGCCTGCGTGGACAGGCTGCCCAGACGCTCCCGCGCGGCCGCGGCGATCTGGCTGACCTCGGCGTGTCCGGCGGACTGCAGTGCGGCGAGCACGGCGAGCCGAGGGGCGGTGACCTTCAGCCCGCCCGACCGCAACCGGTCCCGCATTCGTTCCTCGGTGATCATGTCACCCACCGTACCGACAAACTTGAATCGTTCAAGTTTGACGGGAAGCGATCGGCCCCGGCCGCGCGCGGACGAATCCGGTCCGTAGGCTCCCGCCGCTGGCGACACCCGACGGGGAGCGAGCCTCGTGGACGAGATCCGAACGCTGCTGACACGCACCGCCGAGCTGGCGGCCGACCATCTCGCCGCCCCGGTGGACACGCCGGTCTCCCGGCCCGTGGACCCCGCCGCGCTGGTCGCCGTCCTCGGCGGACCGCTGCCCGACGGCCCGTCCGACCCGCTGGCGGTCGTCGAGTCCCTGGCGCGCGACGCCGCGCCGGGACTGGTGCGCACCAACGCCGGCCGGTACTTCGGCTTCGTCGAGGGCGGGGTCCTCCCGGCGGCACTGGCGGCCGACTGGCTCGCCTCCACCTACGACCAGAACCCCGGGTTCGCCGTGCTGTCACCGACGGCGGCCGCGCTCGAGACGGTGTGCCAGGGGTGGCTGCTCGAGTTGCTGGGACTGCCGTCGCACGCCTCGGTCGGCTTCACCACCGGCGCGCAGGCGGCCAACGTCACCGGGCTGGCGGCCGGACGCGGCGAGGTGCTGCGCCGCGTCGGCTGGGACGTCGACGCGGACGGGCTGTTCGGGGCACCGCCGGTCACCGTGGTCGTCGGCGAGGAACGCCATGCCACGATCGGCCGTGCCCTGCGCTTGCTCGGCATGGGGGAGCGCCGGGTGGTCGTGCAGCCCGCCGACGACCAGGGACGCATGACGGTCGCGGGCCTGCGCGAGCGGATCGGGGACGGGCCGGCGATCGTGTGCGCACAGGCGGGCAACGTCAACACCGGCGCGTGCGACCCGATGCGTGCCGTCACCGAGGTGGCACACGACGCGGGGGCCTGGGTGCACGTCGACGGGGCGTTCGGGTTGTGGGCGGCCGCGTCACCCGACCACCGCGACCTGGTCGACGGGATCGGGCTCGCGGACTCGTGGGCGACCGACGGGCACAAGTGGCTGAACGTGCCCTACGACAGCGGGTTCGTGATCTGCGCGTCGCCGGAGGCGCATCGGCGTGCGATGACGCTGAGCGCGTCGTACCTGGCACGTCAGGACGGCGGCCGGGACGGCACCGACTGGACCCCGGAGAGCTCGCGGCGGGCGCGGGCCTTCGCGGTGTGGGCGGCGCTGCGCTCGCTGGGCCGCACGGGCGTCGGCGACCTGGTGGCCCGCTGTTGCACGCTGACCGCCCGCTTCGTCGACCTGCTGGCCGAGGAGCCGGCGGTCACGGTACTGAACGACGTGGTGCTCAACCAGGCGCTGGTGCGCGTCGGCGACGACGACGCCCGGACGTTGGCGGTGGCGGCCGAGGTGCAGCGGGCGGGGGTCGTCTGGCTCGGGACGACCGTGCGTCGCGGGGTCACCTCGCTGCGGATCAGCGTGTCCGACCACGCCACCACCGAGGGCGACGTCGAGGTTGCCGCCGCGGAGGTCCGTCGGGCGATCGCCGTCACGGCCTGACCGGCCGGCAACGAGGTCGGGCGACGATTCCGCACGTCGCCGAGGTACCGTCGTTCGCGCACGGCGGGCGCCCGGCTCGCCAGGAGGAACACTCCGTGGTCGTGATCGTCGTACTGATCGCGCTGGTTCTGCTCCTGGTGCTGCGGTTGTTCGGCGGCGGCGGCGGCGGCGGTGGCGGCCGCGGATGGGAGCCGCACGGCCCCGACGGTCCCGACGGCGGGGTGGCAGCCGTCCCGGAGCGCGAACGATCCGACGTCCGGTGAGCGACGTCCGCCGATACCGGCTGCTGGGTCTCGTCGCGGCGGTCGTGGCCGCCTACTCGGTCCTGTGGTTGCTCGGGCAGGGTCCCCTCGATCAGGTCTACACCGCCGAGTGGGCGTCGCGTCGCATCGCGTGGATCTTCGCTCCCGTGACCCTCCTCCTCGCCGTCCGGTACCGCCGAGCGCTGCCTCCAGCGCTCAGCATCACGGGTCTGGTGCTCGGCGTCCTCGTCGGTGAGGTGATCGGGATCCGCCTGTTCCTCGCCCAGGCAGCACGCCTGGAGCGTGAGCTGGCGACGGGCGGGCTGTCGTCGTTCGAGCCCGCCCACCCGGGGTGGTGGATCGCCTCGCTGGTCTTCGTCGCGCTGAGCGCTGCCGGTGCCGTCGTCGCTCGGCGCAGACCTCCTGGCGTCGCCTAGCCCTGACCGAGCGGACCCGCTGGCCGACCGTCAGGCGAGCCAACGGGCCAGCACCGGCTCACCCGACGGCGAGGTCGGCAGGTGTTGCCACGATCGGCCGACGTTGGTGCGCAGAACACGGCCGTAGCTCGACGGGCCGGCCCGTCGGTCGTGATGCGTCCCGCCCGCCCGACCCGGCGACACGCGACCCAGCCGGCACGTTCGGTGCGGACGCACGTGCGCCGAAAGCCGGCCGTGTGCAGATGAGTACGCACGGATCGTGCGGTCGCGGTGGCGCTGATCGCGATCCGTGCGTCCGGACGTCGGGCGGTGCGGACCAGGGCGCACGGATGGCGCCGACCAGACCCTGCCGTCGGCACCCGGGCGGCCACCGGCGTCGGTGCCCGGTGCCGGTCAACGCCGAGGGCCGTCATCCGCGGCCGTGCTGTCGGCCTGTCCAGCGCCCCCTGCCGTCCTCACTCGACGGTGAGGTCGAACTCCATGCCGGAGGAACGGTGGCCCGGGATCGAGCAGTAGACGACGTAGTCGCCGGGCTCGAGCGCGATCTCGCCGGCGTCCTGCTCACCGCCACCGGCGTAGGCGACCTGGCCGATGCCCCGGTCGAGGACGACGTCGTGGGGCGCCCGGCCCTGGTTGTCGATGCCGATCACGTACGTGCCGGCGGCGAGGGTGGCCGGCGGGTCCTCGTAGAACATGTCCCCCGCGACGAGCACGAGGTCGGCGTCGGCGAAGTCGGCGGCCGCGGCGGACGCCGCCGGGGTGGTGTCGGGGCCGGCGCCACCGCAGGCGGCGAGGCCGACGGACGCGGCAGCGGCGACGAGGAGGTGCGACGGGCGGAGGCGGGACATGACGCGACCTTCGACGGGAGGGAGCGGTGACGCGGGGGCCGGGCAGGGCGCCGGATCGTGCGACGGGGTGGTGCGGTTCAGGGCTCGACGACCAGTCCGGCACCGGTACGCGTCCAGGCGGTGCCGCGGACGCGGGCCACGAGCGAGACGAGCCGGACGAGCATCATCGCCTGCACGGCGACCCAGAGGCCGAGCAGACCGCCACCGAAGGTGGCGACGAGCTGCCCACCGAGACCGCCGACGAGTGCTGCCAGCACCGTCCAGGTCCGAAGGTACGCGAAGTCCTCGGCTCCCATCAGCACCCCGTCGAGCGCGAACACGGGACCGTTGACCACGTGCCCGAGCGCGGCGAACCACCAGGCGGTGGCGATGACGGCCAGCACGGTCGGGTCGTCGGTCAGCAGGCGCGGCAGCACCCCGCCGCCGGCGAGCAGCAGCGCGGCGATGACGGCACCGCCGCCCACGCCCCACCGGACGAGGTCGCGGCCGTAGGCGCGGGCCTCCTCGATGCGTCCGGCCCCGAGCGCGGTGCCGACGATGGCCTGGGCGGCGATCGCGAACCCGTCCATCAGGAACGAGACCAGCAGGAACGTCTGGTAGAGCACCTGGTGGCCGGCGGCGGTGACCGCGCCCGTGCGTCCGGCGGCGGCGGTGACGGCCAGCAGGCCGGCGAGCAGCCCACCGGTGCGCAGGAACAGGTCGCGACTGACGACCACCAGCGCGGCGAGCTGGGTGCGGTCGGGCCGCCCGTGCCCGATGAGTGGCAGCCCGGTGCGCCGCAGTCGCAGCAGCAGCGCACCGGCGGTGAGCGCCTCGGCGACCACGGTCGCCCAGGCGGCGCCGGCGATGCCGAGCCCGACCGGGAACACCAGCACCACGGTCAGCACGGCATTGACGACGTTGGCGGCGACGACGATGCCCATCGGGGTGCGGGTGTCGGAGACGCCACGGAACGCGCCGTGGCCGACGTAGGTGAGCAGCAGCAGCGGCACGCCGACGGCCCGGACCTGCAGGTAGACGACCGCCGGAGGCAGCAGCTCCTCGACCGTGCCGAGCGCGCGCAGCAGCGGGCCGGCGGCGACGAACAGCACCGCCCCGACGACGACCCCGATCGCGAGCCCGACCTGCACGGCGTGGCTGACGCGGCGTCCGGCGGCCTCGGGGTCGCCGGCGCCGACGGCGCGGGCGACGGTGGAGGTGGTGCCGAACACGAGGAAGTTGAAGATCCACGACACGGCGCCCAGCACGCTGACGGCGAGCCCGAGCGCGCCGAGTTCGGCGGCGCCGAGCCGGCCGACGACGGCGGTGTCGACCAGCCCGAGCAGCGGGTCGGCGACCAGCGTCGCGACGGCCGGGATCGCGAGCCCGAGCACGCGCCGTCGCCGCTGCCGGCGGGACGGGACGGCGCCCGACGCGACGCCGCTCCCGTCGCTCCCGCGGGAACGGCCCCTGCCGGGAGCGCTTCCGCGGAAGCGGTTCACGCGGAGTCCGGAGCGTCGCGGCGCCGCGAGCGGTGCTCGGCGACGTGGGTGCGGTTGGCACAGGCGGTCGAGCAGAACCGGCGGCGTCCGTTGCGCGACACGTCGACGTAGACGACCTCGCAGTGGGCGGCGCCGCAGCGGCCGAGGCGCCCCGGGCCGGCGTCGGCGACCACCGCGGCGATGCCCATCAGGCAGTTGACGCGCAGGCGCGTGACGGTGTCGGCCCCGTCGGGCTCGAAGTGCAGGTGCGGGTCGCGCCCGTCGTGGGTGGTCAGCCGCGGACGGACGTCGAGGGCGGCGAGTCGGGCGTCGACCGCCGCGACGGTGGCGTCGGCATCCGCGCCGAACAGCGGGTCGAGTTCGGCGGCCAGTTCGGCGGCCGGTGCGACGTCGGTCTCGGTGACGACGACGGGCAGGTCGAAGTCGTCGACGACCGCGGCCAGCCCGTCAGGGGTGAGCCCATCGTGGGCGGCAGTGACGAGCGCGGCCGCGACCTGCGCGGCACGGTTGTCGTAGCGGTCGAATCGCAAGGCGGGGTCCGGGTCGGGTCGGGTGACGCCACGCTACGTAAGTCACGTTCGACATGACAACCCTTACGTCAGGCGGCGGGTGGTCTGTGGCAGCCCGAGCACGACCGGTGCGCCGGCCGTGGCCGCCGCCCGCGGCGGCCTCAGCTGACGGCGGCGCGGGCGGACTCGACGGCGCGGACGCGGTAGGTGCCGCGGTCGGGCGCCAGGGCCCGCCCGAAGGTGGCCCGGACGACGGCCTCGCAGCTGACGGTCACCTGGCTGCCGTCGACCGCCGGCGTGCAGTGGACGTCCTGCAGCGTCCGGTCGCGGCCGAAGGCCGCCAGACGGGCGTGGGCGAGGTCGGCGGCCCGACCGGGATCGATGTCGGGATCGCGGACGGTGTCGTACAACGAGGCCGGGTCGAGTCCGGCGACGACGTCGTTGGCGAGGCTGGCGGCGAGGTCGGCCAGACGCCGCTGCTGGAGGTAGACCGCGGCACCGTCGAAGGCGATCGCCGCGAGGACCAGGAGGACGAGCACGGCCGCCGGCATGAGGACGAGTGTGTTCCCGTCCTCGGCGCGCAGCCGCGCCGTGGCCGGCTCGGTAGCGTCGGCAGGCGGACGGGGGTCAGAAGCCACAGGCCGGTGCCTCCCCCTGGGTGACGGCCAGGCCCGACCGGTACGGGTCGACGACCTCGCGGTGTTCGCTGCTGACGACGAAGGGCCGCACGCGCGCGGTGATGCCCGGCAGGAGGAGCGCGGGCACCTCGGTACGCACCCGGTAGGCGACCTCCTGACAGCGGGCCAGTCCGACCACGACGGGCACGATCTGGGCGGGATGCTCGAGACCGTGCCCAGCGAGGGCGGCCCGCGCCGCCGCCTCGGCTCGTGCCGGCTGAGCGCCGGCGTCGGGGCTCTCGACCGCGGCGCGTACGGCCTCGCGGGCAGCAGCGCTGGTGGCGAACTTCGCGTCGATGACGGCCCAGGCATTGACGACGGCGAGCGTCCCGAGCACGAAGACCAGCACCCCGAAGGCCAGCGACTCCAGCCCGGCCACGAAGCCGGCTTCACCCGATCGGTGCGACGCGATCACCGGACCCGCTCCACCCGCACCGTCGCGGTCCGAGAGATGCCACGGGCGTCGACGACCCGCAGCAGCGACGCCGGCGAATCGGCGGTGACCGCGACGTGCAACTGCTCACCGTCGTCCGTGCACGTCACCCGTGCCGCAGCGCCGTGCGACCCCAGGCGTGCCCGCACCTGCGCCGGCACCTCGTCGCAGCCGAGTCCGTCCTCGGCCGCCGCCCGTCGCGCCGCGTCGAACGTGGCGCTGGAGACGATCGAGGTGGCGTACAGGTGCAGCAGCGTCTGCGTGGCCAGCAGCAGGAACGCGAGGAAGATGCCGACCCCGAAGACGGCACCGATGGGGCTGCTGCCCTGCTCGGTCACCGTCCGCACACCGGTACGGGGCACGCCGGTGTCAGCCGATCGACTCCACGGTGGTCTGGATCTCGTTGGTGGCGCTGGTGAAGATGCCGTTGAAGGCCGCCCACATCGCGGCGCCGAGCAGCGCCATGATGAGCACCACGATGGCCGCCGAGATGACGCCCTCGCCTGCCTCGTCCGCGAGCCGCGCCAACGTCTGCCGTACGTACACCACCATCTGGAATCCCCCGTTCGGTCTAGTTCTGGAGCATGGTGCCCGAAAAGCGCTCGTTGCGCACGCACAATTTCTCCGGGCGGTGGAAAACTGCGCGTGCACCGGCGCGGAAGGCGCCGTCCCCGGGTGTCGCTCATCGCAGGAACCCGTCCAGCGCGCGGGTGAACGGGATGGCGATGAACAGCACGCCGGGGAGCAGCGTCGCGACCGTCACCGGGATCCAGACCTGCTGCCCGCGCCGCTCGAGCCGCTCCACCAGGTCGCGCTGCACGTCCTGACGGATGGCACGCGCCTCCTCGGCGATGAGGCGGCCGAGATCGCTCGCCTCGCGGTTGAGGGCCAGGACCGCGACCAGACGGTCGACGGACGCGACGTCGGCCAGCTCGGCCCACTCCTGCAGCGCCTGCTCCTCGCTGAGGCCCTGGCGGACGCGGCCGAGCACCCGACGCAGGTCCCTGGACGCGGTTCCCTGGCCGCGGCGAGCGACACGGTCGAGCGCGCCACCGAGCGAGTATCCCGCCGCCAACAGCATGGCGACCTGTTCGGCGACGACCGGCAGCTCGAGGTGCAGCGAGCGCTTCCAACGGTTGGAGGCGGCGCCGATCTGCTGTTCGAGCACCAGGAAGGCGAGCAGCATCCCGCCGAGGCAGAACAGCACCGCCACGGGTGCCGGTGGCCGGACGAGGACGCTCAGCAGGCCACCCACGAGCAGCGTCGCCAGCGACCAGCCGACCTGACGGACCCGGAACTCGGTCGCGTCCATGTCGGCGTGGACACGCCGCAGCTTGCGCTCGAGTTCCTCGCTGACCCCGAACAGCCGGGAGGAGACCTCGCCGACGCGGCGGGCTGCCGGGCCGATGGCTTCCCGGAAGGTCTCCGCCGACAGCACGCCCGACCAGCGCTGCGCGCGCATGCCGCCGGGGACGTACGGGCCGAGCCGGGCGACCAGGGTCGGGCGGGAGAACCACCGCAACTCGGCGAACAGCATCGCCAGGCCCACCCACAGGGCCAGCCCGGAGAGGAGCACCAGCCCGGTCATCGGCCTGGTTCCTCGACCGCGACGCCGACGAAGACCCGCTGTTCGTCGGGCAGACGCAACAACTGCCCGGCCCACGCCCAGCAGCCCGCGATCATCGCGAAGGCGAGCAGAACGAGTGCCTGTCCGGCGTCACTGGCATACGCGGCGCGGCCGTCACCGATGGACAGGCCGACGAAGGCCATGCCCAACGGCACCACCAGCACGAACAGGCGGGCGAAGCGGACGCCCGCCTGCTTGGCGCGAGCGTCCTTGCGGCCCTGCAGGTCCTGCACGCGGTCGGCCACCAGGGCACGCAGCCGTCGGTCGACGTCGGTGCCACCGACGTCGTGGGCGATGAGCAGCGTCTCGCAGACGGCGTCCGCGGTCGGGTCGGCGAGCCGGGTCCGCAGCACGTCGAGGGTGCGCTCGAAGTCGGTCGAGATCTGCCACTCGCGTTGGGCGGCCGCGAACGCCGGCCGGAACTCCTGCGGCCCACGCATCCCGACGGTCAACAGCGACTGGGGGATCGACCGCCCCAGCGTCACCGCGTGCAGCCGGATCTCCTCGATGAGTCGTGGCCATGCCTCACGCGCGAGTTCCCGGCGCGCCTGGCGGCGGGCACGGGCCGACCAGACGGGAACCGACGCCGCGATGGCACCGACGGCCACCGGCACGAGCCGCCCGCCGTAGACCGCCCAGCCCAGCGCGGCGGCGACGCCGAACAGCACGACCATGACGGCGGCCAGTTCGACGGGCCGGAGGCGTTCGAGGCCGGCCTGCACGAGGAACTCCCGGAGGCGGCCGGTGCGTCGCCGTCGCCCCAGGGGTGAGGGACCGAGTCCGAGCCCGCGCCAGCCGAGCGCGAGCGCCGTGTAGAGCAGGAAGGCCCCGTAGCCAGCCACGACCGCGAGCACCAGCGCCACGGTGCCCTCACTCACGTCGCGCCTCCCGGCCCCTCGGTCGCGCAGCCGGCACCGTCCTCGAGCAGGGTGCGCACGTCGTAGCCGGCCGCGTCCAGGGCCAGCGCGCACCGCACCGGCAGGTTCCCCGACCACGTCAGCGTCCCGTCCGGCCCGCTGCGGCGGAAGAGCTCCGTGACGGTGAACCGACCGGCCGCGTCGCCGGTCTGCAGCTCCTCGACGGCGACGATCTCCTCCACCCGCGGTCGGCCGTCGACGCGGGCGCAGTGCACGACCACGTCGACCGCCTCGGTGACCAGCGAGGTCAACGCGAGCATCGGCAGCTCTGAGCGCGTGTCGGCCAGCTGGCTGATGAAGCGCAGCCGCGAGAGTGCCTGTCGTGCCGAGCCGGCGTGGATGGTGGTGTAGCCCTTGACCCCCGAGGACAGGGTGAGCAGCAGCGGCAACGCCTCGCGGTCGCGCACCTCCCCGACGATCGCCACGTCCGGCGCCATGCGCAGGAAGCCGGCGACGAGCCGGCGCAGGTCCACCGCGGGGCGATCGGGTCGTGCGGCCCGGGTCTGCATCGAGGCGACGTTGGGCAACGGAACGTCGACCTCGAACACTTCCTCGGCCGTCACCACCCGCAGGCGGGGGTCGAGCTCGGCCGTGCAGCACGACAACAGCGTCGTCTTGCCCGAGCCCGGTGGGCCCGCGAACACCATCGAGAGCGTGGCCCGAGCGGCAGCCCGCAGGAACGCCGCGACCGCCGGCGTCAGCGAACCCCGCTCGACGAGCTCGTCGAGCGAGCGGATGGCGACCCCGGTGAACTTGCGGATGTTGACCAACAGGTGGCCACCACGACCGACGTCGCGGTGGACGATGTGCAGTCGGGCACCCGAGTCGAGTTGCGCGTCCTGCAGCCCCTCGGAGGCGTCCAGCTTGCGGTGCGACTGCGAGGCGTCGTCGAGCAGCTTGGTGAGGGTCCGGGTGACGTGCTCGTCGTCGTGGAACGCGTCGTCGTGGTAGCCGGACACGCCGAGGTGCCGCTTGACGAAGATCTCGTCGGGGGCGTTGATCATGATCTCCCAGACGTCGTCGTCGTCCAGGAGCGACTCGAGCGGGCCGTACCCGAGCAGGTTGCGTTCGACCCGCTGTGCCACCAGGTCGGGATCGGGCAGGTCGAAGTCCCGCAGCCCGTGCTGGTAGTCCGACCGCCAGCGAGACACCTCGTCGGCGACCAGGGCGCGCACCCGGCCGGTCGCGTCGGCACCCTCGAGGTCGAGGGTCTCGTCCTTCGCGCGTCGCAGGACCTGCCGCTCGATCTCGATCAGGGGCGAGTCGAAGGCCGGCCGGGACGCCACCTCTGTGCGGCTCACGGGGTCGGCTCCGGCCCGGAGAACGCCGACAGGCTGCCGGGCGCGATCGGCACGGGTTCCGGTTCGACCGGCTCCGCAGGAGCGGCGGCGCGGTCGAGCACCGCCTGCACGGCTCGCGCGACCAGTGCCGGCAGTGGTGCGGGAAGCCCGACCCCGTCACGCAGCGCCTCGTCGACCTTGCGGCTCGGCAGGTACAGCGGGTTGGCCAGTCGGTCGCCACCAGCGTCCGCGGACGCCGCGAGCAGAGTCGCGATCGACGTGGTCAGCTCCGCCCGCTGTCGGGGTGTGCGCGGCGCGCGGTTCACCACCGGGAGCACGCGGGTCGCGTCGACACCGAACTCCAACAGCTCCCCCAGCGTACGGACGAGCGCGAAGCACCCCTTCATGGACGGTTCACCGACGACCACCACGACGTCGGCCCGTCGGAAGGCCGTACGGGACAGCGCGTGCCGGTCCTCGACGTCGACCGAACCCGTCTCGAGTTCGCCTTCCACGTCCGCCTCGACGTCGACGACCAGCAGATCGGCGAGGCGCGTGAGTCCGCCGAGGGCGGCCTCGACCGCGCGTGGGCGCAGCGCACTCCAGTGCCGCGGACGCCGCAACCCCAGCAGCAGCCGGTACCCCCGTTCGGGGACCTCGAAGGTCTGCTCCCGCAGCTCCGCGGCGGACGGCGTCCCGCTCCGGTGGGCTTCGACGACCTCCTGGATGCCGGGGACGAGCGACCGGGCGTCGTGGAGCATCGCCTGGTCGGCCCGCCGGCACAGGTCGGCGAGCAGGACGTCGGGGACCGGGTCGGCCGACCCGTTGCGCCGAGGGATCCCGTGCCCCGCGGCGGCGCCCTGTGCGAGGGCGATGGCCGTGGTCGAGGCCCCGGTCCCGCCGGGACCGGTCACCGCGACCAGTCGTCCCGACGGCTGGTCGACGGACGGCGTCCGGTCCGGACGCAGGTCGGGTTCGGCGCTGTCGACGGCACGGGCGCAGGCGCCCAGCACCTCGAGCAGCTCGTCCCTGGAGAACACCGGTGCCAGGACCGCATCGACGCCGATGCCTCGCCAGTCGCGGGACGCCTCGAGCGAGTCGACGACCAGGACCGCGCAACCGGCCGCCCGGGCCGCCGCCACCAGATCGCGGTCCAGACCCGGGACGTCGGCGTCCACCAGCAGCGCCGAGAACGCCCGTCCCGTGTCGAGACGGGCGCGGACCTCGTCGGCCGAGACGCACCGCAGGAACTCGACGGGGAGCGAGGCCGACGCCGCCCACTGACCGACGGCCCGGAACCAGGGCACCCGTGCCCGGGCCAGGCCCAACAGGACGTAGCGCTCCCGCATCACTCGACCTCCCCGTCGTCCGACGGCACCCTCGACCCCGCGTCCGGGCCGGCGTCGCCCCTCGCGTCCGCCGCACCGGGCCCGGCCGGCACGGCAACGTCGCCTCCGGGTCGGAACGGCGCCGGTACCGCGTCGCGGACACCGTCCTGGGGCGAGCGGATGACCACGACGTCGGCGACGGAGACGGCGTGCGCCAACGCCTGGACCTGTCCCGGTTCGGCGAGCGCGACGGTGAGCGTGCGTTGGTCGGCGGCACCGAATCCCGTGTCGCCGCCGCCTCCGACGGCGACCAGTGGCACGCCCACCACGACGTAGGTGGTGTACGCACCCTCACCACTGCCGTAGGTGGCCAGGACGTCGACGAGCTGTCCGCGTCGCAGGTCACCGGCGACGGCGTCCGCGGCCGCGACGGGGAAGGACATCGCGTAGCCGTCCCCCACGCCCCCGTCGTCGGCCACGTCCGAGCGGGAGAGCAGGTCGCCTCGGGCGATCGGTGCCGTCACCACCTGCCCAAGCAACGACTCACGCTGTTCGACCAGCACACTGCGATCCGCGACGGCGGGCGCGAGTTCCAGTGGGAGCGCGCCGAACAGCAGCTCGAGGTTCGACGCGTCCACCCGCGTGCCCGCGTCGACGTCGCGGCTCGCGACCAGATAGCGCGTGGCCGGCTCGGCGGTCGCCCGCAGATGCGCTCCGAAGACCCCGACGGCAGCGGCGGCGACGAGCAGTGCGCCGATCACCGCCCGCCCACCGGGCAGGCCCCGTTGCCGGCGTACCCGACGTCGTCCGCCCGACGTCGTCGCGGTTGGTGCCGACGCGAGGTCGACCATACTCACCTCCATGCCCTTTGCTGCATGGACGCTACGTTCGCGTCCCTTCCGGGCAACGCTATGCCGTTTCCGCAATTCCCGGAACCAGGAAGGGCTTCAGGCGCACGCCGTCGTGCGAGTGGCCGCCGGCGTCGCGCACGCGACCGCCGTCCACAGGTTCCCGTGGCGTGCTGCGGCCACCGGGACCGCGCACCTAGGCTGCAAGCGTCGGAGGGCATGAGATGGCTCGGGAAGAGGTCACCTGGCTGAGCACGCGCGAAGCGGCTCGTCAGCTCGGCATCACCACGCGCACGCTGTACCGGCTGATCGACAGCGGCCAGGTGCCGGCGTACAAGTTCGGTCGCGTGATCCGGCTCAAGGAGGCCGAGGTCGACGCGTTCGTCGAGCAGGCCCGTATCCGGCCCGGCGCCCTCGAGCACCTGTATGCCGACGGCGGTCCGGACGACGAGGAGCTGTGACCCTCCCGACGCCCGGATCACGCGATCACCACGGCGTCCACGGCAGCGAGGGGGAGGTAGACGGTCGCCGGCCTGGGGCCCTCGAGTCGCAGCGTCACGACGTCCTCACCGAGCGCCAGCACCCGCCCCCGCACGGGGTCGCGGAGGTCGCGGACCGCGAACACCACGTCGGTCACCTCCTCGACCAGGACGTCGACCACGTCGGCCAGCGTGGCATCCGCAGGCACGGGCCGGTCGCCTGCGGCGACGGGAACGGCAACGGTCGGTTCCGCCCGGACGGTGCGTACCGCCGTCAGGCGCAGGTGCACCCGCCCGGTGGCCGGCAGTTCGAGATGGAGGTGGTCGATGCTGAGCCCGTGCAGCGTCCCCGCGTAGGTGCGTTCACCGCGAGCCCCGACCACGACCGACAACCGGCGTTCCGCCAGGTCGCGCAGGGTGCCGACCCAGGTCGCGGCCTCGGCGGCCCGTGCGGCTCGCTCCCGACGGGCGACACGCTGCTCCACCGCCGCGAGGTGCGTGGCATCGTCGAGCAGGTCGACGTAGGCGTCCGCCACGACGCCGTCAGCACCGTCGGGTCGGCGCAGGCGTCCGGAGTCGCTCGTCGCCGCGGGGGGCCACGCCCGGCCGTCGCCGGCGCTCACCGGCCGCCTCCGACGACCACCTCCAAGGGCGGCAGCACGATCCGCTGCCCCGGGAAGAGCAGGTCCGGGTTGTGCGGATCCGCCAGCCGGGAGCGGTTCTCGGCCACCAGGCGACGCCAGTACCGGGCCACGTCGGTGTCGTCGGTGGCGTGCTCGCCCCCACGCACGCGTGCTTCGGCGATCGACCAGAACGAGTCACCGACCAACACCTCGTGCTCGACGGCCGCGGTCGTCGCCGGCGTGTCGGCGACCCGACGTTCGCGCGCCGTCGAGGCGTCGCCGGCTCCCGTCCCGCCCGTCCCCGCCTCGTCGGCAGCACCGTCGTCCGCCGTTGCGGCCGCCGCTTCGGGCGCCAGCAGGTCGAACAAGGGCAGCGGCACCAGCGGCGGCGACGATCCGCGGGTGTCGTCGGCACGACCCATCTCGTCGGGGTCGGCTGCCTCGGCCTCGGCCCCCTCGGCATCGGCCCCCTCGGTGTCGTCGAGTCGGGACGTCGCCGCGTCCAGCAGTTCCATCGGCAGCGGCACCGCCTGCGCCGGGGTGGCCGCCGCGGCCATCCCGGTCGCGAGCGAGAGACCCAGGGCCGACTGCAGCAGTCGCCGCACCGCCGGCACCGTCAGCGCGTCGGCGAACCGGACGAGTCGCGCCGCCGAGGTCAGCCGGGCGAGGACGCCGATCGTGGTGACCCCGACCAGGTACCACGCCAGGGCGAGCACCACCAGGCGCAGCAGGCTCATCGTCGCCACGGTGGGGTCCGTGGTCGCCAGCCAGGCGGCGAACGCCGAGGGACGCCATGGAGGCGCGGCCAGACCGCCGCTGCCCAACGCGTGGAACGCCCACGTTCCCAGGCCCAGCGACGTGAGCCAGGCTCCCAACCCCAAACGCGACACCGTGCGGTGCATGTCCGACCCCCGTCCGACAACAGCAGCACGCTAGACCGTCCGGGCCACTCCCGGCAGGGAAAACTTCCACCGGGTTGTGGACGCCGACCTCGGTGCTGCGGCGCTGGACGGGACTCCGGTGGCGTTCAGCCGGTCCCGACGACCAGCAGCAGTCCGCTGCCGGCGAGCCCGACGACCGCGGCGACCAGGCCGATCGCGGCACGTGGCAGGGCCCGCGCACCGCCCTGGTCCAGCAGCCAGTCCGTCCGCCGCTTGCCGCGCACGCCACCCTCGACCAGGACGGCGAGCGCCAGCACCGCGACGAGCAGGCCGATCGCCGCCAGCACCGGCGCGCCGCGCAGGCTCGCCAGCCGCGCCAGGGTCAGCGCGCCCGCACCCGTCGCCAGGCCGGTGCGCGACCACGCCAGGCCGGTGCGCTCGGCCTGCAGCCCGGGCGGTCCGTCACTCATCGCCGAGGTGTCCTCACCGGCCGGTGACCAGCAGCGCCAGCACCCCGAGCAGCGCCAGGAGCAGGACCCCGGCCAGCACCACCACGGCCCCCAGCCCGGAGGGCAACGGTTCACCGAGCCGCATGGCCCGCTCCGCGCGGGACCACTGCCGCCAGCCCAGGACCGCCGTCGTTCCTCCCGACAGGAACGCGACCCCGGCCACCACGTCGACCAGCCACAGCGGCTCGACCAGTTCGGCGAGCGCGATCACGGCGATGCCCGCGACGACCAGGCCCAGCGCGGTCCGCAGCCAGGCCAGCAGGGTGCGTTCGTTGGCCAGGCTGAAGCGCGGGTCGGGATCCGTGCCCGCGTCGTAGACCGACCGTGGCCGCCGCTGCGCCATGCGCGTCCTCACCTCGGTGCCGCGGGCACCGACGCTACTGCCCGCGCCGGTCCCGGGCGGGGCGGTCACTCGACGGTACGGCCCTCGTGGGCGTTGGCGAGGCGTTCGCGCTCCCGCTCGTCCATCGCTCCGGTCGCTGTGACGGGCGACTTCACGCCGCACACACCGGCGTCGAGGACGACCTCGTCCGCTCCCCCGACCCTCTCGCCGGACGCGTCGGCGGCGTCGAAGTCGAACTTGATCTGTGCCAGCTGCTCGTGCTCGCCGGGCACGGGGATCGGGTACTCGCCGGTGAAGCAGGCCGTGCACAGCCGCTCGCGCTGGTGCGGGGTCGAGGCCACCAGCCCCTCGAGCGAGATGTAGTGCAGCGAGTCGGCCCCGATGAAGTCCCGGATCGCGTCGACGTCGAGGTCGGCGCCGACCAGCTCCGCGCGGGTGGCCATGTCGATGCCGTAGTAGCACGGGTGCGCGATCGGCGGCGAGGTGATGCGCATGTGGACCTCGCGCGCCCCGGCGGCCCGCAGCATCGCGACCAGCTGCCGCGAGGTGTTGCCGCGCACGATCGAGTCGTCGACCACGACCAGCCGGCGGCCCTCGACGACCTCGCGCACCGGGGAGAGCTTGAGCCGGATCCCGAGCTGGCGCAGCGTCTGGGTCGGCTGGATGAAGGTGCGGCCGACGTAGCGGTTCTTCACCAGCCCGTCGGCGAAGGGCAGCTTCGCCTCGGCGGCGTACCCGGCGGCCGCGTCCCGGCCGGCCTCGGGCACCGGGATCACGATGTCGGCGTCGACCGGTGCCTCGCGGGCGAGCTGGCGGCCCATGCTGCGCCGGGCGAACAGCACGCTGCCGCCGTCCTGCCGGTGGTCGGGACGGGCGAGGTAGACCCACTCGAACAGGCAGAACGACGACTCGGGCGCGGCGAAGCGGCGGCTGCGCAGTCCGTCGGCGTCGATGGTGACGAGCTCGCCGGCGGCGACGTCGCGGACGTACACCGCCCCGACGATGTCGAGCGCGGCGGTCTCGGAGGCGACCACCCAGCCACCGTTGGGCAGTCGGCCGATCTGCAACGGCCGCACCCCGTGCGGGTCACGGAAGGCGTGCAGGCGCTGCTCGTCCATCACGACCACGGAGAACGCGCCGTGCAGCTCCGGGGCCAGCCGGGCGATGGCCTCCTCGAGCGACGGCGGTGCCCCGTTCGCGGCCGCGGCGGCCCGGACCTCGGCGCCGAGCAGCCCGGCCATCACCTCGGAGTCGTTGGTCGGGGGCAGGTCGATCCGGCGGGCGAGCTCGGCGGTGTTGACCAGGTTGCCGTTGTGCCCGAGTGCGAGCCCGCAACCGCGCACGGTCTCGCGGTACTGCGGCTGGGCGTTGACCCACGACGAGGCGCCGGTGGTCGAGTAACGGCAGTGCCCGACGGCGACATGCCCCTGCAACGCGGCCAGCGACGTGTCGGTGAAGACCTGGTTGACCAGGCCCATGTCCTTGTGCACCACGATGCGGCGGCCGTCGGACACGGCGATGCCGGCCGACTCCTGTCCCCGGTGCTGCAGCGCGTACAGCCCGAAGTAGGTCAGGGTCGCGACGTCCTCACCGGGGGCGTAGATGCCGAACACCCCGCACTCCTCGCGGGGACCCTCGGCCAGCGCGGCGAGATCGATCCGTTCCGGCGACGATCCGTCGACGTGGACGGGCCGGGCCGGAGGCGTCGATGGGCGGGCGGCGGCCGACGGTCGGTCTTCGAGGGGCACGGCCACAGACTCCACAGGCAGCGAGCCGAGAGCGTACCGCTGGGCCGCCGGGGGCAGTAGCGTCGTGGCAGCGCACGAACAGGAGCACGCCGATGGGACGCGCGATCTCCGCCGCGGACCGCGTGGCGGCCATCACGGGCCTGTGGAGCGACGGCGACTACCGGCGCATCGCGGCGCTGTTCGCGCCGATCAGCGAACAGCTCGCCGCGAACTGGGCCGGCCCGGGTCTGCGGGTGCTCGACGCGGCGACCGGGACGGGCAACACCGCGCTCGCGTTCGCCCGTGCCGGCGCGGAGGTCGACGCGTTCGACCTGACGCCCACACTGCTCGACATCGCCGAGCGTCGGGCCGCCGAGCAGCGCCTGCGCGTGCGATTCCGTCAGGGCGACCTGGTGGCGATCCCGTACGACGACGCCACGTTCGAACTGGTGGTGTCCACGTTCGGTGCCTTCCTCGCCGACCAGCAGCAGGCCTGCGCCCGCGAACTGGTCCGGGTGTGTCGGCCCGGCGGGACGATCGTCACCACCGGCTGGAGCGGCGAGGGGGCGATCGGCGTGTTGACGGCGGTCACCGTCGAGCACCATCCCGACCTGCGCGACCCGGCGGCACCCGACGTACGGGTGTGGTCGGACCCGGACCGCCTGCCCGGACTGTTCGCCGGCTGCGACGTCGAGGTGTCCCTCGAGCGGCGCACCGCCGAGTTCACGTTCGCCTCCGCCGAGCAGGCGATGGAGGTGTTCGAGACCACCTCCGGCCCGGTCCGGGCGCTGCGCACCAACGTCGAGCGAGCCGGACGCGACTGGTCCGCACTGCGCCAGGAGATCGTGCGGCGGTGGACGGCGCTCGCCCGGCCGACCGGGGACGGGATCGCGCTGCCCAGCGTCTACGGCGTCGCGGTGGTCCGCCGCCGTTCCTGAGCACCGGGGCCGGCCTACGCTGCCGCCGGGAACGGGAGCCGACGGCGACAAGGAGCCCCAGTTGGGAGCCGACGCGGGAGCCGATGCCGGAGCCGACGCGAGAGCCGACGCGGGTGCGGACACCCGCGAGGCGGTGCCGCTGACGGCCTTTCCGTCGACCGACGACGAGGTGGCCGCGTTCGCGCGGTCGCTGGGCCTGCCGGGCTACCTCGACGTGCACGTGCACCTGCTCCCCGAGGCGCTGCAGCAGGCGGTCTGGCGCTACTTCGACGGGCTCGACGACCCGCCCTGGCCGGTCACCTACCGCGCCGACGAGGAGGCGCGGCTGCGAGCGCTGCGCGATCTCGGCGTCGTGGCGCACACGGCGCTGGCCTACGGGCACCGGCCCGGCGTGTCGGCCTGGTGCAACGAGCACACCCTGGCCGCCGCCGAGGCGCACGCGCAGGTGATCCCCACCTTCACCTTCTTCCCCGAGGACGGCGTCGGCGCCTACGTCGGCGACGCGTTGGGGCGAGGCGGCCGGATCGCGAAGGTCCACGTCCAGGTCGGCCGGTTCCACCCCGACGACCCGCGCCTCGACCCGGCGTGGGGACAGCTCGTCGACGCCGGCGTGCCCGCGCTCGTGCACGCCGGCGCCGGCTACGGCGTCGACGGCGGCGACCAGTGGTGCGGCCCCGACGGCGTCCGCCGGCTGCTGCGCCGCTTCCCGGACCTGCGGCTCGTGATCGCCCACCTCGGCGCCCCCGACACGCGCGGGTTCCTCGCACTGGCCGAGGACCACCCGGGCGTCCACCTCGACACCTCGATGATGCTGACCGACCCGCCCTACCTCGACGCGGTCGACCCGGACCTGTTGCCTCGCTACGCGGCGCTGGGCGCCAAGCTGCTGTTCGGGTCGGACTTCCCGACCATCCCGCATCCCTACGCGGCCCAGGTCCGGGGCCTGGCCGCGCTCGGACTCGACCGCGCGGGCCTGCGCGGGCTGTTCCACGACCACGCCGCCCGGCTGCTGGGGCTGCCCGCGGCCGACGCGACCGCCGAGGCGGGCGCCGGCCGCGGGGCGGCGGTCAGCGAGCGGTGATCTGGACCCGGGCGACGACCCCGGCGTGGTCTGACGGCCACAGACCGCTCGGGGTGCGCAGCGCCGGGTCGAGGCCGACCCGTTCGGCCTCGCGGACCCGCACCCCGTCACCGACGAGCACCAGGTCGATGCGGCTGCGCAGGGTCGAGGTGTCACCACGCAGGTCACCGGGCAGGCAGCAGGTCAGGCCCGGCTCGCCCGGACGCGCCACCGACCAGGCGTCGGTCAGCCCGCCGGTCCCGGTCAGGACGCGGTAGGCGAGCCCACCCGTCACGGCGTCGGAGTTGACGTCACCGACGACCACCACGGGCAGGTCGGTCGCCAGCGGACCGGCCAGTAGCTCGCGTGCCTGCTGGACCCGGACGACCTCGCCCGGGTCGAACGCCTCGAAGTGGGTGTTGACGAACCGGAACTCGCGGTTGCGCACCCGCACGTCGACGTACTGCCAACCGCGGTCGATCCGCAGCGTCGCGCCGGGGCCGGCACCCGGCAGCGGCAGGGTCAGACCGGCGTCGAACAGGCCGTGGTCCTCGCGCAGCACCGTCAACTGTGCCGGCGGGACGTCGGCGCGGGCCAGGATCACGTCCCGGTCGAACAGCGTCGCCTGCACGAACCCCAGGGTCGGATCGATCGCGGGCAGCGTGCCTTCGAACGCGGGCGAGACCGAGGCCACCTCGTAGTGCAGGCCACGGTCGGCCAGCGCGTCGAGGAACAACGCGAGGAAGTCGATGTCGATCGTGCCGGCGGCGCCGACGGCGGTGAAGCGGCTCACCTCCTGCAGCCCGAGCAGCAGTGGACGCTCGCGCGCCACCTCCTCGGCCAGCACCGTCGCACGGGCCGGGAAGTCGGAGGCCAGCACGTTGGCCCACACCTGACTGGCCGCCGCGACGAGCTGTTGCTGGTCGGCGGCCGCGAACAGCGGCCCCAGCTCCGCGCCGAGGTAGAGGTTGCGGGTCATCACGGTGACCGGCGGACCTCCCTGTGGCTGGTCGGCCTGCGCCGGTGCGCCGCGGCCACCGGCTGCGGCCGCCGGCCCGCGGCCCGGTGCCGCCTCGGCGACCCCTCCGGCCAGCAGCGCCAGCAGCGCCAGCAGCGCGACCAGGCCGGACGCCGCTCGGCTCCGGCGGTGCGTGCCACCTGCGGGCACGCGCATCGAACGTCCCATCATCCGGTTCTCCCTCCGGTGACGGCCGGCTCCACGCGCCGGCCGATCGACGGATGCTAGGGCCCCGGGGGACGGCGCGGGGCCGGATGCGTGCAGCCGCCGGTCGACCCGCCGGTCCGGACGCCAAGTCCCACGGTCAGTCGAGCAGGTCCCCGAGGCCGTGCAGACAGGCGTGCTCGAGGTCGTCGAGGGACAGCTCGACCAGGCCGCGGACCGCCAGGCGCTCACCGCCGACGGTGCCGATGTCGGTCAGCGGCACCTCGGCGTCGGCACACAGCTGGGCGAACGCGCGCACGTTGATGCTCGCGACGGTGACGACCACCCGGCCGGGCGCCTCGCTGAACAGCACCTGCGCCGGATCGAGGTCGGACGCGACCGCGACGTCGACGCCGACCGCACCCGCCACGCACGACTCCGCCAGCGTCACCAGCAGACCGCCGGCCGCGACGTCGGAGGCCGTCTGCAGCAGCCCGTCCCGTGCCGCCAGTTGCAGCACCTCGCCGATGGCGGCCTCGCGCTCGAGGTCGACCGGGGCGAGCCGGCCGCCCAACGGCAGGTCGAGGTAGCGCTGCAGCTCGCTGCCGGCCAGGCCGGGCTCGATCGGTCCGCCGAGCAGGAACACGATGTCGCCCTCGTCCTCGAAGGCCAGGCCGACCGCGTCCTCGGCGTCCTCGATCACCCCGAGCACGCCGACGACCGGGGTCGGGTGGATGGCCGACCCGCGGGTCTCGTTGTACAGCGACACGTTGCCGCCGGTGACCGGGATGCCGAGCGCCTCACAGGCCTCGCCCATGCCGGCGATCGCCTCGGCGAGCTGCCACATGATCTCCGGTCGTTCCGGGTTGCCGAAGTTGAGGCAGTTGGTGGTGCCCAGCGGCCGGGCGCCGGTGCAGGCCACGTTGCGGAACGCCTCGGCGACGATGCGGCGGGTGCCCTCGCGCGGGTCGAGCTCGCACCAGCGACCGTTGCCGTCGGTCGCGCACGCGACGGCCTTGCGGCTGCCGGGCAGGCGCACCACCCCGGCGTCGGCCATGCCGGGCCCCAGGACGGTGCCGGACAGCACGTGCTGGTCGTACTGCTCGAACAGCCACCGCTTCGAGGCGACGTTGGGCGAGGCGAGGAAGGCGAGCGCGAACGCGTCGAGGTCGTCGGGCAGGGTCACCGACTCGGCGTCGACCGCGGCGTAGTCGTCGAGCCAGTCGGGACGCGCCATGGGCCGCTCGTAGGTCGGCCCCTCGTCGGCGAGCGAGCGGGCCGGCAGGTCGGCGACCACCTCGCCGCCGCGCGTGAGCACCAGCGCGTCGCCCTCGACCACCTCGCCGATGACCGACGCGGGCACGCCCCACTTCTGCGCGATGGCCAGCACCTCGTCGACCAGCTCGGGCGAGACCAGGGCGAGCATCCGCTCCTGCGACTCGGAGCACAGGATCTCCCACGACGCCATCGACGGCTCGCGCAGGTGGACGGCGTCGAGGTCGACGTCCATGCCCATCGACGCCTTGGAGGCCAGCTCCGCGGTCGAGCAGGCGATGCCGGCGGCGCCCATGTCCTGGATGCCGGAGATCAGGTCGCGCTCGTAGAGCTCGAGGCAGCACTCGATCAGCAGCTTCTCCGCGAACGGGTCACCGACCTGCACGTTGGGTCGCTTGTCGTCGAGCGCGTCGTCGAACTCCTGGCTGGCGAGCACGCTGGCCCCACCGATGCCGTCACGGCCGGTGGCGGACCCGAGCAGCACCGCGACGTCGCCGGCCTGTTCCGCGCGGGCGAGCTGGAGCCGGTCGCGGCGCAGCACCCCGATCGCGAGCACGTTCACCAGCGGGTTGCCGGCGTAGGTGTCGTCGAAGACCGTCTCGCCGCCGATGTTGGGCACGCCGACGCAGTTGCCGTAGCCGCCCACGCCGCGCACCACGCCGTCGACGAGGTGGCGCTGGAACAGGTCGACGGGGCGTTGCCGCCCGGCACCGTCGGTCCAGCCGCCGGGGTCGCCGAACCGCAGCGGGTCCATCACGGCGATCGGGCGGGCGCCCATGGTGAAGATGTCACGCAGGATCCCGCCGACGCCGGTGGCCGCTCCCTGATAGGGCTCGACGTAGCTCGGATGGTTGTGCGACTCGATCTTGAAGGTGACCGCCAGGCCGTCGCCGACGTCGACCACACCGGCGTTCTCCCCCGGCCCGACGAGCACGTGCGGCCCGTCGGTGGGCAGCGTCCTGAGGTGCACCTTGGACGACTTGTAGGAGCAGTGCTCGGACCACATCACCGAGTACATGCCGAGCTCCGACACGGTGGGGGTGCGTCCGAGCGTCTCCGCGATGCGGTCGTACTCGTCACCCCGCAGACCGAGTTCGTGACCGAGCTCGCGGGCACGGTCGGGCGAGAGTGTCTCGTCCGCGGGGAAGGAGCGGGTCTCGGGCACGGCGGCGCCTTGGTCGCAGGTGCGGTCGGCGGGCGCGCAGGAGCCTACTGCCGGGCGCGGATACCCTCGCGGTCCCACCCTCGGACGTGATCGAGACCGCACATGGACGCGCTCAACACCCTGCGTGCCATCCTCGTCGGCTGCGCCTTCGTGGCCGCGCTGCTGCTCGCCTTCGACGGGCAGTGGGTCCCTGCGGCGGTGCTGTTCGCCGGCATCCTGGCCCACTTCGGCCTGTGGGGGTACCTGCGGGCGCAGAGGCGCCGCGACGCCGCGGCCAACGGCGGCCTCGGCGACGTCCCCCGCGCCTGAAGGGGCCCCGCTCAGAACACCGACAGGTCGAGGCGGTCGGTGAGCTCGTGGAGGGCGGCCTTGCCCGCTCGGGAGTTGCCGGCCTGGTCCAGCGGCGGCGACCACACCGTGACGCCGTACCGGTCCGGCACCACCCCCATGATGGCGCCGGCGACGCCGGACTTGCACGGGATGCCCACGTCGAAGGCGAACTCCCCCGCCGCGTCGTAGGTGCCGCAGGTGAGCATGAGGGCGTTGACGCGCCGGGCCAACGGCGGTCGGAGGATCTGGCGGCCGGTGGCGGGGTCCACGCCGTCGTTGGCGAGGAAACGGCTGGCACGGGCCAGCTGACGCGCGGTCATCTTCACGGCGCACTGGTGGGCGTAGGCCTTGATCACGTCGTCGACGGGGTGGTGCAGGTTCCCGAACGACTGCATGAGGTACGCCATCGCGCGGTTGCGGCCGCTGGTGCCCTCCTCGGAGCTGGCGATGCGCTCGTCGACGGTGACCTCCTCACCGGCGAGCTCGCTGACCAGCGCCTGCATCTCCTCGTGGTGGTCGGTGCAGTGGTCGAGCAGCACGTCGTCGACGACCAGGGCGCCGGCGTTGATCATCGGATTGCGCGGGATGCCCTTCTCGTGCTCGAGCTGGACCAGCGAGTTGAACGGGTCGCCGGAGGGCTCGACGCCGACGCGGCCCCACAGCTCCTTGCGCACCCCGTCGGCGGCGTCGGCCTTCTGCATGGCGAGCACCAGGGAGAAGACCTTCGAGACGGACTGGATGGCGAACGGCCGGTCGACGTCCCCGACGACGTGCTCGGTGCCGTCGAGGTCGACGACGGCGAGCCCGAAGCTGTCCGGATCCTCTTCGCGCAGTTCCGGGATGTAGTCGGCGAGCTCGCCCTCGCTGGCCTTGGGCCGGGCGATCTCGGCGACCTCCTCGAGCAGGGCGTCGAGGTCCTTCGACGCGTCGTCTCCACCCATGCGCGACGTTCCTCCGGTGTCGTGAGCTGACGGGCCGACAGGCTGGCACACGCCGGCACGGCCACCGCGCCCGTCCGGACAGTGCGGCGGGCAGGATCGGCTCCCGGTCGCGGCGCCCGGACGAGCTCGGGTCGTGCGACTCAGCGCGACAGTCGGCGGGTGAGGACGCCGCGCAGCAGCCGGCGCCCCAGCACCGTGTTCGCGAACGCGACGACGATCCTCGCCACGGTCGCGGCGATCCACCTGGGCACGAGCGTTCCTACCGGTCGACGACGCGGTCAGTCTCCTGCAGCGGCGCCGGTCGGCGGACCGTCCGTGCGTCCGCGCACGGCGGGCGGCCGTCGGTACCACGCCGGCAGGTGCCACGCCGGCAGGTGTCAGCGCGGTGCGGGGACCGGTCGACGCGTCACGCCGGTGCCGCGCGGCCTTCCAGCACGCTGCGGAAGAACCCCTGTCCGTCGGCGCCGCCGATGAGCGTGGGGTCGACGGCATGTTCGGGGTGCGGCATCACGCCGACGACGTTGCGCCCCTCGTTGGTGACCCCGGCGATGTCACGCAGCGAGCCGTTGGGATTCCGACCGTTGGCGTAGCGCACCACCACCCGGCCCTCGTCCTCGAGGCGGTCGAGCGTGACCTCGTCGGCGTAGTAGCGGCCCTCGCCGTGCTTGGCGGGGACCACCAGCACCTCCCCCGCCGCGTAGTCCGCGGTCCAGCGGGTGTCAGCGGCCTCGACGACCAGCGGCACGTCCTTGCAGACGAAGCGCAGACGCTCGTTGCGCAGCAGGGCCCCGGGCAGCAGGCCGGCCTCGCACAGGACCTGGAAGCCGTTGCAGATGCCGAGCACCGGGCCACCGTCGGCCGCGAAGTCGGCCACGGCACGCATCACCGGTGCCCGGTGCGCGACGGCACCGGTGCGCAGGTAGTCGCCGTAGCTGAACCCGCCCGGCAGGACGACGGCGTCGACGCCCTTGGTGTCGGCGTCGTCGTGCCACAGGGCGACGCCCTCGCCGCCGCACCGCTCGACGGCCCGGACCGCGTCCTGGTCGTCCAACGATCCGGGGAAGGTCACCACACCCACGCGCATCCGCGTCTCCTGCCACCATCGGTCGGTCGGAAAGGTACCGCGCGCCCCCGCGGGCTCCTCAGCGCGGCCAGCCGGCCTCGACGAGCTCGGCCAGCGGGTCGGGCGCGGCGAGCAGTTCGTCGACGTCGTCACAACCGCGGGGGCGCAGCTCCTCGGGAAGCTCGCCGCAGGCCTGCTGCTGCAGCCGGGCGGCCTCGAGCTCCCGGGCCGCGGGGATCGGCTCGCCGGGGAACCCGGGGGTGCCGAGCAGGACCAGCTGGTGGATCAGCGCCGGCGCCGCCGCGGTCGCGTCCTCGAACTGGAAGATGGCGTTGAGCTCGATCACCAGCCGGTCACCCTCCAGCCGGGCGCTCGACTCGACACCGGAGAGCTCGAAGACCGCGATGCGCACGCGCCCGTCGCTGCGGGCCCACGCGCGCAGCCCGTCGAGTGCCGGCTCGTAGCCCCCGCCGGCCAGCAACGCGCAGGCACCCTGCATCGCGACCCGCGCGGCGGCACGGGATCCGGCGTCACCGATGATCTGCCCGCCCTGGAAGCACGCCGGCCCCTGCTCCACCTCGTCGGTGGGACTGAGCTGGGCGTCGCCGCGCTCGACCGTGACCTCGGCGCCACCGGGTGGACGCCGCTCGGCGGCGGACAGCTCCTCGCGGCCGAAGGTCGTGCTGGCGGCCCAGATCGTGACGCCGATGGCGATCGGCACCAGCAGCAGCATGGCGATCACGAACCAGCGGTGCAGGACCGGCTCACCGGTCGGCAGCGTGGGCAGGCCGTCGTCGCGCAGCGGCGGCAACGAGGAGGACGCGCCGCGGCGCTCGTCGCTCACGAGGCGGACCCGATCGGGCTCACGCGTCCGCGCGCTCGTCGTCGCCGATGACCCGCCAGGTGTAGGACTCGATCACCGGGTTGGTGAGGAAGTCGGCACACATGCGTCGCACCCGGTCCGCGAGCTCGTCACCCTCGGCGTCGACCTCGAGCTCGAGGTGCTTGCCGACACGGACCTCGCTGACCCCGTCGTAGCCGAGCCCGGGCAGGGCCCGTTCCACCGCACGGCCCTGGGGGTCGAGGATCTCGCGCTTGAGCAGGACGTCGACGGCGACGCGGGGCATGGGGCGCTCCGGCGGGAGAGGACGGGGATCGACGGCGCGGAGCCTACCGTCCGGGTTCCCCTCCGAGCCGCCCGGCGACGACCTCGCCCTTCCCGGCCCTTCCTTCCGTACGATCGGTGCAACCGACACCGGACGAGGGAGGAGCCGCAGATGGCGGGCGTGGTGTTCGAGGATGTCCAGAAGGTGTATCCGGACGGGACCCAGGCGATCTTCGATCTGTCGTTGCAGATCGAGGACGGCGAGTTCGTGATCCTGGTGGGGCCGTCGGGGTGTGGGAAGTCGACCGCGTTGCGGATGGTCGCGGGGCTCGAGGAGATCTCGGGCGGCAAGCTCTACATCGGTGATCAGGTCGTCAACGATCTGTCGCCCAAGGAGCGCGACATCGCGATGGTGTTCCAGTCCTATGCGCTGTATCCGCACATGTCGGTCGCGGACAACATGGGGTTCGCGCTCAAGTTGGCCAAGACGCCCAAGGAGGAGATCGACCGGCGGGTCAACGACGCGGCGGACATCCTGGGGTTGACCGAGTACCTGCACCGCAAGCCCAAGGCGCTCTCGGGTGGGCAGCGGCAGCGGGTCGCGATGGGCCGGGCGATCGTGCGCTCGCCGCAGGCGTTCTTGATGGACGAGCCGTTGTCGAACCTGGACGCGAAGTTGCGGGTGCAGATGCGTGCGGAGATCGCGGCGTTGCAGAACCGGTTGGGGGTGACCACGGTGTATGTCACCCACGACCAGATCGAGGCGATGACGATGGGGGACCGGGTCGCGGTGTTGATGCGCGGCAAGCTCCAGCAGGCCGACTCGCCCCAGACGTTGTACAACGAGCCCAAGAACCTGTTCGTGGCCGGGTTCATCGGTTCGCCGTCGATGAACATCGCGCAGGCCACGTTGGTCAAGGCCGACGGTCGGGTCTGGATCGAGCTCGATCGGGGTCAGACCCGGTTGTTGGTGCCCGATGCGGCGTTGGACCGGTATCCGGGTGCGGCGCAGCGGGATGGTGGGCCGGTCGCGATCGGGATGCGTCCGGAGCACTTCGCGCCGGTGGACGAGGTCGCGCCCGAGCAGATCTGGCGGGACCGGGAGGTCACGCTGGTCGAGATGCTCGGGGCGGAGATGCTGGTCCACTTCCGGACCGACACGCCGCCGATCGTGACCGATGACATGAAGGAAGCGATCGACGACGACGAGGCGTTCGAGGAGCTCAAGCGGCAGGCCGCCTCGGGTGGACAGACCTTCACCGCCCGGTTCGAGCCCGGGAACCCGCCCAAGTCCGGGACCCGTATCGACGTCGGTTTCCGTACCGAACGGCTCCACTTCTTCGACCCCGAGACCGGCCTCGCCCTGCGCTAGACCCACCGGCACCACGTCTTCCCACCGGCATCACGGATCACGGCCAGCGGCTCACGCCGCTGGCCGTCGCCGTCGCTCGCGTGCCCGCCCGTCCGGGTAGCCGTCCCCCCCGTGTCGGCTGCTTCACTGCCCGCCATGAACTACGACCTCGCCGCTGTCCGTGCCCAGTTCCCGGCGCTCGCCGAGGGCGCCGCCCACTTCGACGGCCCCGGTGGCTCGCAGGTGGCGCGTCCCGTCGCCGACGCCGTGGCCGCCACCCTGATGGCCGCGGTGGCCAACCGCGGCCATCGCACGCTCGCCGAGCGCCGCGCCGAACGGATCGTGCTCGACGCCCGACAGGCGATGGCGGACCTGCTCGGCGTGGATCCACGTGGCGTCGTCTTCGGTCGGTCCATGACGGCGCTCGCGTTCGACTTCGCCCGCACGCTGGCCCGCACCTGGCAGGCCGGCGACGAGGTGGTGGTCACCCGGCTCGACCACGACGCGAACATCCGTCCCTGGGTGGTGGCCGCCGGAGCCGTCGGCGCCGAGGTCCGCTGGGCCGACTTCGACCGGGACACCGGCGACCTGCCCGTCGAGGCGGTGACGCGGCTGCTCTCGCCACGCACCCGGCTGGTGGCGGTCACCGGCGCGTCGAACCTGCTCGGGACCCGCCCCGACGTCGCCGCCATCGCGGCCGCGGCGCACGAGGTCGGCGCGCTGGTGCACGTCGACGGGGTGCATCTCACCCCGCACGCGCCGGTCGACGTCGCCGCGCTGGGGGCCGACCTCTACAGCTGCTCGCCGTACAAGTTCCTCGGCCCGCACCTGGGCGTGATGGCCGGTGACCCGGCCCTGCTCGAGCAGCTGCACCCCGACAAGCTGCTGCCCTCCACCGACGCGGTGCCCGAACGCTTCGAGCTGGGCACGCTGCCCTACGAGTTGCTGGCCGGCGTGACGGCCACGGTCGACTTCCTGGCCTCGATCACCGGGGACACCGGCCCGCGCCGCACCCGGGTGCTGACGGCGATGTCACTGCTCGAGGCGCACGAGTCCGCCCTCGCCGAGCGCCTCGAGGCCGGGCTGCGCGACATCGACGGCGTGCGCCTGCTCGGGTCGGCGCCGCAGCGGACCCCGACGGTCGCGTTCACGGTCGCCGGACGCTCGCCGCAGGAGATCGCCCAGGACCTCGCCGACGTCGGGGTCAACGCCCCCGCCAGCCACTTCTACGCCATCGAGGCCTCGCGGTGGCTCGGCCTCGGCGACGACGGCGCGGTTCGTGCCGGCATCGCCCCCTACAACGACAGCGACGACGTCGACCGCCTGCTGCGCGGGGTCGCGACCGCCGCACGACGCTGACAGCGACGAGCGCCGACGGCGGCGGGCGCTGCGGCCCCCGGGCGCGGACGCGCCCCGGGGTCAACCGGCCGCTCCCCCCGATCCCGCGCCCTCGGGGACCGTCTCGGCCGACTCGAGCTCTCGGTCCCGTCGCACCAGCTCCGCGAAGGTGGCGCCCGCCAGGGACGCCCGCAGCGCCTCGCGGGCCTCACCGAGTGGTTCGTGGACCGCACAGGCATCCTGCCAGCGGCACGGTCCGCCCCGCAGCACGCACTCACGGGGCGGGTCCTCGTCGACCGCCTCGATGACCTCGAGCAGCGAGATGGTCTCCGGCGCCCGCGCCAGTTCGTAGCCACCGCTGCGGCCGGCGACAGAGACCACGAGCTCGGCCCGGACCAGTTCCGCGAGCAACGCGGGCAGGTACGTCGCCGGGACGGCCATCTCCGCCGCGATGGCCCGCGCCGTGCGCCGGCCGCGGCCATGGTGCCGGGCGAGGTCGAGCACGGCACGGACGCTGTAGTCCGCCCGCCGGCCGAGCGTGAGCTTCATCGCCGGGGGCGATCGTCGTCGGGCGCGGAGGCCGACGGACACCGGTGCTCCTGCGCCGGACCCTCGACGAGCGCGCCGCAGCGGTCACACACGCGGTCGAGCCAGCACGCCGGGTCGCCCACCTCGCCCTCCTTCGTCTCCACGCCGCAGCGTACGGCCGTCAGCGCCCGTCACCACGGACGGCGGAGCCGGGCTGCGGGATTCCTCCGGGGGACCGGATCGGCCAGAGCGCGGTTGCGAGCGTGGCCACGACCGTGGCGGCCAGCAACGTCCAGCCCAGCGCGACCAGCGGCAGCCCGACGGCCACACGCGCGGCGGCGACGGTCACGGCCGTGGCGCCGAGGGCGAGCACCGCCGCCCTGGTGCGCGCACCGACCTCGAGCCGACGCGTGATGACCTCCCGTGCACCGGTGCTGCGGCCCCGCAGCATCGGGGCGAGGTAGACCAGCGTCGCGATCACCGCCTGCGCCAGCACGGCGGTCAGGGCCGCGGCGCCGACCGCGTCCAGCCAGCGCCAGGTGCCGGTCGCGAGCACCGCGGCGTCGACCCAGGCGACCAGGGGGAAGGCGACGGCGACGCTCCACACCAGCGGCTGGGCGGCCGTACGACGCGGTGCGCGGGCGACGGCCCGCGCGACCGGGACGCAGACGACCGTGGCGGCGAGGGCGTACACCGCGACCGCCGCCGCAGAGGCCAGGCGCGCCGCCGTGCCGCCCCAGCCGACCAGCCCGGTGAGCAGCAAGAGCAGCACCGCGGCGCTCAGGCCCGTGGCGCCGGGTCGCAGCCAGCGTGCGGCCCGCGCGTCGGCGCCCTCCTCGATGCGGGTGCGCGCCATCGTCGGACCGAAGAAGACGAGGGTGGCGAGCAGGGTCAGGCCGCCCCAACCGAGGATGTTCGCGTGCAGGTGTGCGATCCGGCCGGCGCCGTACCAGCGTCCCGTCAGCACGCCGCTGCCGAGCAGGGCGCCCAGGATCGCCCCGTGGATGAAGGCGCCGTGCGCGCGCTCGTAGACACGCGCGATCCAGCCGAACCGGGCGCCGACGGCGGCATGGCGCATGCGACGGATGCGCCAGTAGGCGACGAACACGGACACGGTCAGCGTGGTCGCGCCCGCCACCAGCAGCCAGCGTCGCCCCGACGGCAGACCGACCAGCACGCCCAGGATGCCGGCGTTGGTGATCAGCGGCCACCAGGCCGGCCGCTCGCCGACCGTGCGGGTGACGGTACGGCCGAAGTGCTCGCTGAAGGTCAGCACCAGGTTGGTCAGCACGCCGAGCGTGAACAGGTGCACCGAGAACCAGCGCCCGCCGGGCAGCGCGTCGCCGAACGCGAGCCAGACGAGCAGTGCCAGCAGGTAGCCCAGCGCGAGCACGATGCTGGGTGCCGCCGCGCCGAACGGCGACGCGCCACGGCGACGGCCGTGGCCGGCGGAGAAGGCCGGCAGGGACGCGGGAAGGGTCGTCACGTCGGGACTCCGGGGACGGGGACGGGGACGGCGTCGCGGCGCGTCGCCGCGCGGACGGTGAGGACGACGAACAGGACGAGGGCGGCCACGTTGGCCGTGCAGCGCCGGCTCGCGCAGCGGATGCGAGGCCGCGAGGTCCGCGCCGATGCGGACGACCACCGAGACGTGCAGCAGCACGAGGGGCACGTAAGGCGGAGCGGCGGAAGACCGGTGGCCGGCGCAGTACGGCCGGGCGGCAGCGACGAGGCGCCGGCGGCAGGTGCCCCCGCCGCCGGCGCCCACCGGGGTCACTGGACCTCGAGCGTTCCTTCCATCATCGCGCGGTGACCCGGGATACTGCAGTAGAAGGTGTAGGTACCGGGTTCCAGCGTCACCGTGCCGGTGACGGTCTCGCCGCCGGCCGCGTGCGCGACGTGGAGGTCCCCGAGCTCCTCGATCACGATGTCGTGCTCCGCGACCCCGACGTTGTCGAGGGTGACCGTCACCTCCCCCGCCGTCGCCCGCAGGTCCCCGGGGGCGAAGTACAGGTCGCCCGCCTCGACCTCGAGGGCCGCGCCGGCCACCGCGGGGGCCGCCGAGGCGTCCGGCGCGCCGTGGCCGTCGTCGTGGCCGTCACCGGTGCCCTCGGGGGCGTCGAAGACCGCGGGGTTGGCGTCACCGGTCACCGTCAGGGTCGCGACGGCGCCGCCGTCGATCGCGCGGGTCAGGGCGTGGTCGACGAGCAGGTAGTTGCCGGGTACGTCGGCGAGGAACTCGACGTAGGTCGCGCCCCCGGCCGGGACCAGGGTGGTCTGCACGTTCTCGTTGACCAGCGAGCCGCCCTCGACGCTGGCGCGGTCGAACACCTCGCCGATGACGTGGAAGCTCGAGGTGAGGTTGGGGCCACCGTTGCCGACGTAGATGCGCACCGTCTCGCCGACCTCGGCCTGCAGCGCGCGGTCACCGGCGAGCGAGCCGACGGCGCCGTTGAAGACGACGTGGGTCGGGTCCTCGGCCATCATCCGGTCCATGTCGTAGGACAGCAGCCCTTCGGTGCCGCGGGCCTGGGCGGTGTAGACCTCGCCCTGCACGACGTAGAACTCGCGGTCGACCGGTGTCAGGCCGCCCTCGGGCTCGACCACGATCAGGCCGTACATGCCCATCGCGACGTGCGTGGGGATGTGCGGCGTGGCGCAGTGGTAGACGTAGACGCCGGGGTTGAGGGCCTGGAAGCTGAACGCTCCCGACTCGCCCGGGGCGAGCTGCGTGGCACCGGCGCCGCCGCCGGGGCCGTTCACGGCGTGCAGGTCGATCGAGTGGGGGTTGGCGCTGCCGGCGTCGTTGTGCAGCGTGAACTCGACCGTGTCGCCCTCGCGGACGCGGATCAGCGGTCCGGGCACCGTGCCGTCGAAGGTCCAGAACGTCGTGGTGGACCCGTCGGCGAGCTGGCCCTCGACCTCGATGGTGGTGAGCTCGACCGGCACGGTGGTGGCGCCGCGGCTGCCGACCGGTGCGGGCACGGTCACGCCGTCGTGCCCGATCGCCTCGGCCGTGCGGGGCCCCGGCTCGAGCGGCTCGACGGTGGCCGGTGCCGCGGCGACGGCCGGGTCGGCGGCCACGGTGGTCGGCGCGTCCCCGCCGCCGACGGCGAGCGCGACCGCCATCGCGGCGAGCACGGCAGCGGCGACGAGCAGCAGCGCCCGACCGGACGAGAGCACCACGGGTGCCGGCTCGATCGGGCGCGCCGTCGGAGACGGCGCTCGTGGGGGTGCCTGGGTGGTCATGGCCCCTACCTCCGGGGAACAGCGCCTCGGCGCCGACGGAAACGTTTAGGAGTTCAGTAAACGTTTCGCCCGGGAGGGTCGTCAGGGCCCTTCGGCCCCAATGCGTGTGTCGCCATCCCTCGACGCGGCCGCCGGGAGCGAGCTCGGCTGCCGCCCCGTGACCGCGGTCGGGACCGGGCTCATTGGTCGCGTCCCGTCGCGGCGGCCGGGTCGTGGCGCAACGCCGGTCGCCGGCCGTAGGTGAGCCACCGCCACAGCCACTCCGCCGGGCCGAAGCGGAAGTGGCGCAACCACCACGGAGCGAGCACGAGCAGCACGCCCCAGATCCCGACCACGACACCCAGCGACGCGGTCGCGCCCCACTGCCCGTAGCGCGAGAAGCCGGTGAAGACCACCAGCGCGAGCAGGCTCTGCAACAGGTAGCCGGTGAGCGCCGTACGACCGACGGCGGCCAGTGGACGCGGGACGCCGAAGCGCAGGCACAGCAGGGCCAACGTGGCCAGATACCCGACGGCGAGCACCGGTGCCCCCAGCAGCTGCGCCGGCAGGGCCAACGCCTCGGCCCACCCACCACCACCGGTGCCACCGAGGGTGCCGACCAGCCCCAACGGCACGTTGAGCGGCAGACCGACGAGGATGCCGACGACCGCGGCGCGGCGCAGCCAGCCGCGGTACGCCGCCAGGTCCCGGACCAGGCCGCTGCGTCCGGCGGCGAACCCGAGCAGGAACAAGCCGAGGATCCACGGCAGCACGAACAGCTGCCCCCCCTGGACGAGCAGCGCCTCCCAGGCGTTGACGGTCAGCACGTCGCCGGGCCCACCGCCGGTGCGGGCGGCGAGCGCCGCGTCCGCACGGTCGGCGAAGAAGCCGGCGAACCCGCCCATCGCCCCGGTCGAGCCGGTCGCGCCGGCCGACGCGGCGCCCGGCACCGCCAGCGCGAGGGCCGCGAAGCCCAGGGACCCCAGACCGAGCACCGCCAGGATCCCGGCGCCCCACCCGGCCACGACGCGCACCGGCAACTGCACGAACGCCAGCAGCACCAGACCGGTCAGCCCGTAGGCGAACAGGATGTCCCCGGGGAACAGCAGCAGCATGTGGGCGAGACCGAAGCCGAGCAGCCAGCCGTAGCGCCGGGCGAGCAGCCCGCGCGGCGAGCCGCCCCGGTCGAGCACCCGCCCGGCGATCAGCGCGGCGCCGAGCCCGAACATGAGCGAGAAGCTGGAGACGAACTTGCCGGTGGCGAGCCAGCCGACCACGACGTCCACCACGCCGTCAGCACCGGTGGGCGTGGGACCGGGCTGGCCGGCGAGCGCCGCGTACAGCCCTGGGCCGCGCATCAACTCGACGTTGACGAGCAGGATGCCCAGCAGCGCGAACCCCCGCAGAGCGTCGAGCACCGGCTCGCGCTCCCGGGGCGTGGTCGGACCGAACGCCGCCGTGTCCGTCAGGCTCGTCGGTGGTGGCGGTGCGGGCCGACCGCCGTCGACCGGCGGCGCGGGCCGGGCCCCACCGACCGGCGGCGCGGGCCGGCGATCACCGGCGGGTGGCGGTGGCGGCATGGGTCGGGGGTCACGGGTCACGGCGGACGGGTCCTCGCACGGGGTCGCCACGCATGGTCGCAGACCCTCACCCGGCCCGCTGTCGCCGGTCCCACAGGGCCAGCAACGAGGGCAGGACCAGCGTCGCGGCGATGCCGGACAGCACGATCGCGTACACGATCACGTACCCGAGCTGTTCGAACGGCAGCAGGGTGGAGGTGGTCAGCACCCCGAACCCGATCGCGGTCGTCAGCGCCGAGCCGACCACCGCCCCGCCGGTCTCCCCGACGGCGCGCCGCAGCGCCTCGATCCCGTCACCCCCGTCGCGCCCGTCACCGTCGGCCCGGTCGCGCTCCTCCAGGAAGCGGTTGGCGACGTGGATGGTGAACGGGACGCCGATACCGATCGAAAGCGCGGCCAGCGTGGCGGTCACCGGGTTGAGCGGAATGTCGGTCGCGGCCATCATCCCGAAGGTGGCGGCGAGCACGAAGCCGATCGGGAGCACGGTGAGCACGCCGATCAGCGGTTGCCGTCGGCGCCAGCCGTAGAACACCGCGAGCAGCAGCATCACGGCCGCCAGCGCCACCAGGATGGAGACCAGCTGCGCCGCCTCGATCTCGTCGGCGACGCTGGCCTGCACCAGCTCCTGCGAGGTCGGGAACACCTCGACGCCGGCGTCGGTCGCCGGGTCGAACGCCTCGAGCAGGTCGTTGCGCAACGTCAGCGCCTCGGCCTGCTCGACCGAGGTGCGCAGCTCGACCCGGGACCGCCATCCGTCGGCCACCTCGGCGAGCACCTGCTCCCCGCCGGGCGCCTCGAGCAGCAGCTCGTAGACGGCGTCGACGTCGGCGTCGTCGGCGACCTCGGGCCCCTCGGTGACGCCGAGCTCGCCGAGCGCACCGGCGAGTTCCTCGGTCGCCAACGCGTCGTCGAGGACCGAGACGACCGAGGTCGCGTCGGGTGCACCGGCGACGGTCCGTACGCCGTCGACCTGGCCGGCGCGATCCAGGGAGGCGACCAGCGCGTCGAGGGCCTGCGGGGTGGCCAGCTCCCCGGTCAGCAGCACCTCGGTCTGCTGCCCGAAGCCGCCGCCGAAAGCCTCCTCGACGAAGGCGAACACCTCCAGCTGCGGCTCGTCCTGCGGGACGAAGTCGGTCAGCTCGAACCGGCTGTCGAGCTGGGTGAACCCGTACACCCCGACCCCGGTCAGGGCGAGGGTGACCAGCAGCGTGGGCACCGGCGCCCGGTCGGCGAGCCAGACGGTGCGCCCCATCAGCCGCGGGATCGTGGCGCTGCCCGATGCGCTCAGCGCGTCGGTCGGCAGCCGGTCGCGCGCGACCGCACGCCGGTCGAGCAGGATGCGGGCCGCGGGCAGGAACGTCATGGTCAGCACGAACGCGGCGAGGATGCCGCTGGCCGCGAGCACCCCGAGGGTGGCCAGGAAGTCGACCGGGCTGAACAGGTTGGTGAGAAACCCGATCGCGGTGGTGGTGCTGTCGAGCAGCAGCGCGACACCGACGGTGGCGAACGTGACGACGTAGCCACGCCCCGGATCACCCGACACGCCGGCCTCGGTGCGGTAGCGGGCCAACAGGTGGATGGCGAAGTCGACGCCGAGCGCCACGACCAGGATCGGCACGATCTGCGTCTGCGAGTCGAAGTAGCCGATCAGCCCGGCGTGGTCGGGACCGAGCAGCACACCGAGGCCCTGCATCCAGACCACGGCGAACAGGATCGTGACCAGCGTCAGCCCGACGTCGGCCAGCGTGCGTCGCAGCATCGTGCCGCGGCCGCTGCGGCCGGGCCGGCTCCAGTACACCAGTGCGAGCACCAGCAGGATGATCCCGAGCGCGGTACCGAACAACCGACCGATCTCCGGGCCGATGTCGTTGTCGTCGAGCAACAGCGCGAGCGACAACGGCGCCACCTCGAGGGTGGCGGGGACCTCGACCTGCTCGATCACCTCGACGAGCTCGGCCTGACGCGCGACGACCTCGTCCTCGTCGAGGTCGCGCGTGTCCTGGAACACCAGCACCAGGCCGGCCCCGGGCGGATCCCCTTCGGCCAGCAGCTCCTCGGTCAGGGCGACGACCTCGTCGGGGAGCTGCTCGGCCGCCTGCGCGAGCAGGTCACGGACCTCACCGTCGTCCAGGCCGTCGGGGTCACGCTCCTGCTGCGCGAGTGCCTGTTCGGCCGGCGTGAGGAAGCTCAGGATCGGTGGCCGTCCGGGTTCCTCGGCCAGCGTGTCGGCGACGTCGGATCCCTCGACGGCCTCGCGCAGCGCCCGGGTCACCGCCAGTGCGTCGGCCGAGCGCACGTCGTCGCCGTCGCGGGTGCGGACCACCACCTGCAGGACCGACTGGGGGTCGCCGAAGGTCTCGTCGAGGACGTCGAGGGCCTCGCTGTACTCGTTCTCGACCGCGACGCCGTCCTCGACGACCGACTGGCTGGCGAAGGCACCCAGCACGCCGGTGACGAGCACGGTGAGCAGCAGGACGAGGACGGGGCGGCGAGGAACGGCCGAGCGAAGGGCGGTGATGGAAGGACCTCCGGGTTTCACGACACGACGTCGTGTACTTCGGAGAAGCTACCATCGGCGGATGCCGTCGCTCTGGGCCGAGAACCTGGTCGAACACCGGTCGTTGGTGCTCGACCGGCTGCTGGACGCGTTCGGAGAGCAGGTCGAGGCGCACGGCTACGCGCACGTGACGCTGGCCGCGGTGGCCCAGCAGGCCGGCCTCGCACGCAGCGCGGTCTACAACTACGTACGCGACCGCCAGGACCTGCTGGTCGCCCATGCGCGCCGGGACCTCGAGGTGGCCGCGCGACACCTCGACGCCGCGTTGAGCGCCGCCGGGTCCCCGGTCGAGCAGCTGACGACCTACGTCGCGGCGGCGTTCGTCGGCTTCGCCAGCGGCCCGCTGCGCGGGCACGACCCGATGGGGCTGCTCGACGAGGCCAAGCAGCGCGAGCTCGTCGAACACCTGCGCCCGATGCGCGACGCCCTGACGAAGATCCTGTCCGACGGGCTCGACGACGGCAGCTTCGGTGGCGGGTCGGTGGCGGAGCTGGCCGAGTTCGTGGTGGCGACCATCAACGGCTACCGGGTCGCGGTCGCCCGCGGCCAGCTCGATCCGCACGAGGTCGCCGCCCGCAGCACCCGCCTGTTGCTGCGGGCGCTGCGGCCGGCGACCTGACCGGTCAGCGGGGCCGCGGCGAGGTCGGGCCGTAGACGATGGTGAGATCGGCCGGGCGCGCCGGCAGGTGGCGGGTGATCAGCCAGCGTTCGCCGCGGACCACCAGCGGCGTGTCGCGGCGGTCTCGGTCGAAGTCCCCGACCAGGACACGGTCACCGGACGCGCCGTAGCTGAACGCCCGGGTGGCAGCACCGGGCGTGGGCGTGTCGCGCAGCAGCCAGCGGGTGCCGCGGACGACTCCGATCCCGTCGGCCCCCCTGGCGGTCCAGTTGCCAACCACCGGCCGGTCCCCCTTCCGGGTGCCGTAGGTGAACGTCACCTGCGCGATCCCCGGGGTGGCGGTCTGGCGCAACTGCCAACTCCCGCCCCGGAAGACACCGATCCCGTCACGCCCGTTGCCGTCGAAGTCCCCCACGACCGGGACGTCACCGGCGCGCCCGAAGGCGAAGGTGAGCTCGGCCGCGCCCGGGGTGGCGGTCTGGCGCAACTGCCAGTTCCCGCCCCGGAAGACGCCGATCCCGTCACGCCCGTTGCCGTCGAAGTCCCCCACGACCGGGACGTCACCCGCCCGCCCGAAGCCGAACGCGACCGTGGCGCCGTTCGCACCCGTCGGCAGGTACCACCAGCCGGCGGCGTACCAGCCGACCTGACTGCGCCCGTCGCCGTTGAAGTCCCCGACGACCGGGGTGGCCTGTGCGGCGGTCGGCCGGGGCGCCGGCGTCGGCGCCGGCGGTGCGGGCGTCGGCGCCGGCGGTGCGGGCGTCGGCGCCGGCGGTGCGGGCGTCGGCGCCGGCGGTGCGGGCGTCGGCGCCGGCGGTGCGGGCGGTGCGGGCGTCGGGGCCGGCGCGAGCGTCGGCGTCGGGGCCGGCGCGGGAGCCGGCGTCGGCGCGGGAGCGGGCGCCGGGGTCGGGGTCGGCGCCGGTGCGGGCGTCGGCGCGGGAGCGGGCACCGGGGTCGGCGCGGGGATCGGCGTGGGCGTGGGCGTCGGCGTCGGCGAGGCGCGCGTGACCGAAGTCGCGAAGACGGTCGAGCGGACGCCGAGATCGCCCAGTACGGAGCGGAACCGGTCACCGGAGACGGTGACGCGCCCGCTGGTCCCGGTGACGGTCACCCCGCCGAAGCCGTGGCGTGGGTCACCGACCCGCCCGCCGGGGCCGGCCGGCTCGTTGACGGTCACGGCGGTCACCGTCCCGACACCGAAGCGGGTGCCGAACACCGACCGGTCGATCACCGTGGCCCAGGCCGCGTACGGGTTCGCCCCCGCCTGTTCCCACCGGGAGTCGTCGACGGCCGGCAGGTAGCCGATCTGCCGGCCGGCCCAGAACTGGTACGAGGTGCCTGTCCCGCCGGTCGACGACGAGTAGAAGGCGGAGATCGGGGCCGTGCCGAGCCGCAGCACCTGCGCCGAGCCGGCGGTGGCACCCCGGGTCGCGTCGACCGCGGCGACCCAACGGGCCCCCCACTGGCCGGTGGTGCCCTCCGACTCCTTCTCGTAGCCGGTGTAGTTCTGGTCCGCCGTCGTCGCGTACACGTCGCATGCGCAGCCGGCGCGGGCGCCGCGGTGCTGCAACGCCTTCTCGAGCGCGTAGGTCCGGCCGGCGACCGCCTGCGCCTTGAGCGCCTCGGCCGGCCAGGAGGCCGGCATCTCGGCCAGACCGTAGAGGTAGTCGTCGAACGGCAGTTGCAACACGACGTGCATGCCGGTCGTGTCGGTCCGCCCGGTCAACTCCAGCAGCCCGCGCCGGTAACGCAGGTTGCGGCCTCCGGCATCGACCCGGGTGGTCCGGTCCGTCACGTCGGCCTGGAGCCTGACCGCAGGACCACCGAAGACGACCGTGGTCCCGTCGAACAGCGACACGCCGCCACCGGCGGCCGCCACGGCGGTCCAGGTCCGGCCTGCCGGTTGGGTCGCCACGGCCACCTGGGCGCCCGAGGCGTCGCGAACGGTCCACGTCAGCGCGGCTTCGAGGGCGGCGACCGGCACCCGTGTCGCGGCGGTCGCCAACGACACCCGCACCGTCGCCGGGAGCGCGACCGTGTCGAGCGTCGTCCCCGGGTAGTAGGTGGCCAGGATCTCCCGGTGGGTGCAGCCCAGCGTCGCGGCGCCGCGCGCGCCGTACTGGCTCATGCCGACCCCGTGTCCCCAGCCACGACCGCGGACCACGACGCCGTCGGTCGGGGACGGGGACGGCAGCGGCGGCAGCACCCCACCGGCGGCGGGCGGGCACGCCGACGTCGGCGCCGACGAGGCGACGGCCGGCGCGGTCGGGACACCGGCGAGCGCGACCGCGACCGTCAGCAGCAGGGCGAACGCGCGGATCCCGGACATGGCAGCCCTCGACGGGTCGGCGCCGCCGTCCGGAAGGACGACCGCGCGAGGTGGCCGTCCAGCGTGATCGGCACGTCCCGGCCGGACCTGACGGATCCGGGCCGACCCGCGCGCCTGGACGCACGACGACGCGCGTCGCGTCGCTGTGGACCACGACCCGCCCGGCTGCCGGGCGCCGACGCGTCGGCTCCGGCGGCAGACCGACCACGGCGCCCCGCCGTCCGGCGGGGCGCCGCGCAGCTGCCGCGGTCACGCACGCCTCGTCGCGTGCGTACGTGCCACGTCGTCAGCCCGTGACGACCCGCCCGTCGGCGTCGAGGTGCACCACGACCTGGTCGTCGTAGACCCGACGCTCGGCGCGCACGAGCTCGTAGTCGGCGTCGAGCACGGGGAAGACGTGCACCGGACGGAAGGTGACCTTCGCCACCGCACCGCCCTTCGCGGGACCGTTGCCGCGACCGCGGTGCGGAGCGAGTCGCTCGACGTCGACCTCGAGGTGCCCGTAGTGCTTGCCGCCGGCGACGAGCTGTCGGACGCCGTCGACGTCCTGCCACACCTCGGGCTCGTCCTGGTCGGCGGTCCACTGGCGGTACGGGTTGTAGCGCAGCAGCGGGTCGTGCAGCGAGGGGCCGTTCCGACGCTCGCCGCGCAGCCCGTCTCCCGCCACACCGACGTCGTAGTAGTGCACCCCGACACCATCGCCGTCGGTGTCCACGAACGAGCGCTCGAACATCTCGCTGTGGCCCGAGAGCACGGCCGTGACGCCGTGGCGTTCGAACAGCTCGTGGTACTGACGCATCGGCGTGCCGCCCTGGCCGGAGCTGAGCGCGTGGTACATCGGCAGGCCGTGTTCGCCGCTGCTGAACGGCGCGTGGTGGAACTGCACGAACACGATCTGGCCCGCGGCGCGGGCGTCGGCGAGCTCGCGCTCCGCCCACTGCCACTGCGGGCTGCCCGGGTTGAGGTCGGCCAGGTCGGTGCCGCCGGCGGCCTCGTACTCGGCGCGGGTGACGTTGTCCTGCGTGTCGGTGCCCGGGCCGCGGTACTCGCGGCCGGTGGCCCGCTGGTCGGCCGGCACGTCGGTGCGGCGCTCGTCGGGCTCGCCGTTGGAGCTGTCGAGCGTGATCAGGGTGACGGGGCCGTAGTCGATGCGGTGGTAGTTGCCGGCGTGCGCCGGGGTGTCGTTCGCCGGCGGGTCGAAGTAGGCGTGGTACTTCGCCCGTGCCCGGACCACGGGGCTGCGGTCGGCCGGCGTGCCGTAGCCGCCGTTGAGCGCACCGAAGTTCTCCCAGTTGCCGATCGCCGGCACGATCGGCCGGCTCGAGAGCACGTTGCCGAGCTCGCCCGCGTTCTGGCGGAAGAACTCGTCCCAGCCGGGCTGGTAGCCGCCACCCTGCACGAGGTCACCGGGCATCATCACGAAGTCCGGGCGGCGCGACTCGACGACGTCGAGGTTGCGGCGGTAGCCCTCGTCCTCGGTCAGTGCGTAGCGCAACACCGGCACCTGCGACAGCGTGGTCGTGCCGAAGCTCGCCGCCCACGGGCTCGCGTCGCTGCTCTCGGCCGACGGGCGGGGCCGGCTGCCCGGGGCGAGCGACCCGGGTGCCCACTCGCGACGGTTGACCCGACCGAGGGGCTCGGTCTCCGCATCGGCCATCGCGACGAAGCGGATCCGCCGCCAGCCGTCGACGGACGGGGCGGTCTGGAACACGTCGGTGAAGACCTCGCCGCCCTGGCGCACGGTGTAGACGTAGCGCGTGTCGGGGCGCAGGCCGGTGACGTCGACGGCGTGCTTGTGGTTGCGACCCGGATGCAGCCAGGATCCCTGCGGCAGCCCGGCGATCTGCTGCTGACGTTCGGCCTCGGTGTAGTCGAGTGCGGGTTGCCGCTGCGGGGTCGTGCGGTGGACCTGGCCACGGCCGAGCCCCGGTCCGCGCACGGTCAGCTCACCCGGTGTGGCCGAGGTGCTGAACCAGGTGACGGTCATGCCGTCCCCGGACGGGTTCTGCAGGTACGGCTCGACCCGCAGGTCGGTCGCGGGGGCCGCGGCGGCGTCCGGGGCCGCGGCCGCGGTCGGTGCTGTGGCCAGCGCGAACAGCGCGGCCACGGCGAGTACTCGACGCATGATGGCGTCCTCCTCGAGGCATCGGTGGACGCGGTCGCGTCCGGCGTGGCGCGCAGCCTCGTCCGGGCAGGCGACGGCGGCCCTGCCGTCCGATGAGCAGCGGGTGACACCTCGGTGACGACGACCCCGTCGCTCTACGCTCGTGTCCCGCGCCGTGGCTCGCCTGGACGCTACGGACACGCAGCAGGATCGACGCCGCCGTGTGGGCACTCGAGGACTGGCCGCCACGTCGGACGTCGAGCGGCGCCGCTGAGCCGACGCACACCGCGTCGCCTCCGTCAGCGGACCCGCGCTCCGCCCCTCCGGAAGTCGGCGGGTGTCCACGCGGGAGGGGGCGCCCGCAGGCGCCCCCTCCGTGTGTGCCGCTCGTCAGGCGAGCAGTCGTTGCGGCGTCAGCCGAGCGTCGCCAGCAGTTCGCGCAGCGACTTCGCGACCTGCTCCGCACCCTCGGTCCGCTCCAGCTGACCGGCGAGCGCGGTCAGGGTCGAGACCGCGGCACGCCGCTGCGGACCCGAGGAGAACTGCTCCGCGCGATCCACGAAACGATCGACGCGCTCCCAGGTCGAACGGTCGAGCGCTCCGGAACGCAGCGCCTGGTCGTTGTAGGCCCGCGTCACGTTGAAGCTCGGCCGCCACGAGACCGTGGTCTGCATCATCGGCATGTGCTGGTCGTAGACCACCTCGTTGGCCGCGGCGATCTCGTTCGCGGTCAGCTCGTCGGTCGGGGTGAGGTCGAACACGTCGAACCCACGGGCGATCTCCGAACCGTAGACCTGGCCGTTGTACCAGTACCCGGACCAGTAGCCGCCCAGCGTGAGCTGGTTCTCGAAGATCGGACCGCGGTCGAAGTAGCCGATCTCCCGCGGGTTGGCGGTGTCGGTCCAGTCGAACATCGACAGACCGCCCTGGTACCACGCCTGCATCATGATGTCGCGACCCGGGACGGGCACGATGTTGGCCTGGTGGGCGACGCAGTTCTCCGTGCCGGTCTGCACGGCCGGCATCTTGTAGTAGCTCGCGAACTCGAGTCGCTTGCCCTGCGGCGTGTCGACGATGTCGTAGATCGCGTTGGCGCCCCACTCGAGCCGGTCGGTGGCCCGGCAACGTGCGCCGGAGCCGCCACCCCACTCGTCGGTGAACATCACGGCCGAGCCGTCGTTCTTGAAGTTCGCCGAGTGCCAGAACGAGAAGTTGTCGTCCTGCACGTAGGTGATGCGCTCGGGGTTCGCCGGGTCCGAGATGTCGATCAGCAGGCCGTTGCCCATGCAGGCGCCGGCGGCCAGGCCGAGCTCCGGGTAGGCGGTGATGTCGTGGCAGCCGTTGGTGTTGCGGTTGCGCTGGGTGCCCGACGGGTGCATGTTCGGCTCGTTGAGCAGGCCGTTGAGTGCGCCGGTCTCCTCGTCCATGAACAGGCGCGCCTCGTTGACGACCTCGGCCTGCTCGGGGGCGTCGAGGGGCACCTCGATGACCTCGATCTGGTAGCGGCCGGACTCGAAGATCGGCTCTGCGCTCGGACCGGTGTCCACGCAGCCGATGCGCGTCTGCATCGGCGAGTTGTAGCCCGAGTTGTAGACGTACACCGTCGACGGGTCGTTGACGTCCTCGACGACGCGGTGGGTGTGCGACCCACGGCAGGTACGGACGGTCGCGACCTGCTCCGGGTTGCGGACGTCGGAGATGTCGAAGATGCGTACGCCGACGAACATGTCCGGGTCGTTGTTGCCGCTGGTCCCCTGCGTGCCGCAGTCGTAGCGGGCGCGGGTCTGCTCGACGGAGAAGAACAACAGGTCCCCGTGGACGCTCGGGTCACCCTGCCCCCCCGGGCACAGCACCTCGGTCACCAGTGCCGGCGACGAGGGGTCCGAGAGGTCGAAGATCTGGAACCCGGCGAAGTTGCCCTGCACGGCGTAGTGGTCGAAGAAGGTGAGGTCCGAGTTGGCCCAGCTGAACGACCCGACGTTGTTCGGGTCGAACAGGCCACCGTCGGGCTTCTGGAACTGTCCGACCAGGTCCATGCCGAGCGAGGTCTCCTCGGCGTCCAGGAACCCGGCGTCGAGGCCGACCCGGGGGTCGTCGGTGATCGGTTCGCCGGAGCCCGGCACGTCGGCCAGTGCGGCGGCCGGCAGCAGACTGGCGACCAACGCCGTGGACGCGAAGACGCCGAGTAAGCGCCGGACCCGCGTCCTGCGGCTCGAGCGCGATGAACGGTTCCCCATCGTGGTGCTCCCTCCAGAGTTCGGTGACCGCGGGCTCCCAGGGCGGCCGGTACACCGACGGGCCCCACCTGCGGTCCGGCACGCCTCCTCCCGAGGCGCCCTGACTAGACCCTACTGGGCGTTCGGCCGGCCGGCCACGGGTCCGTACTCCAGCCAGGCCACGCGTCCGCGGACCGCGCTCTCACGAGCTGCGGTTCAGGCGGTCTCGGCGCGCCCGACTCGCGGACGACCGTCCCGGCGCCGGCGGCCAACACGGCGACGGCCCGCCACGTTCGTGGCGGGCCGTCGTGTGTCGCGCGCGGGGAGGGATTCGAACCCCCGGCCGCCTGATCCGTAGTCAGGTGCTCTATCCGGACTGAGCTACCCGCGCAAGTTGTGAACTGTTCCTGGCGGAGGCTGAGGGATTTGAACCCTCGAGGGCCTGAAAGACCCAACGGGATTAGCAATCCCGCGCCATAGACCAGACTAGGCGAAGCCTCCAGGCGCCCGCGAACCGGGTGCGGCTCGCGCAGAATAGCAACGGATCCCGGATCCCGCGATCCGGGCCCATCGAACGGCCGTCGTCGCCCGGCCGGACGCCGCGTGCCCGCCCGTAGGCTCGGTTCCCTCCCGAAGGCCGGATGCCGATGCATCCCCTGTCACACCGTCTGCTCGACTCCACGCCCCGCCGTCTGCGGCCCGGGGTCGACTTCGCGGTGGCGACCGCCGAGCGCGCCGGCCGGGAGCGCCTGCCCGGGCTCGCGGCCGAGATCGCGTTCTGGACCGTGCTGTCGCTGCCCTCCCTGCTGTTCACCGTCCTGGCCGTCGGCACGCTCGTCGGCGACGCCATCGCCGACGACTGGCGCCAGACGCTCGTGGACCGGCTGGTCGAGGTCGCCAGCGTCGCGCTCACCGCCGACACGCTGCAGACGGTCCTGCGTCCGCTGCTCGAGGGACTGGTCGAGGAGGGCGGCTTCGGGCTGGCGTCGTTCGGCTTCCTCACCACGCTGTGGGTCGCCTCGCGTGCGGTGAAGGTCGTGCTCAACCTGTTGGCCATCGTCTACAACCGTCCGGGAACCCGTCCGGCGTGGAAGACCCGCCTGCTCGGCCTCGCGTTGACCGTCGGCGCCCTCGCGGCCGGCATCGTGCTGCTGCCCCTGCTGCTCGCCGGCCCGAACTTCGGTGAGCAGCTCGACGACTGGCTCGGCGACGGGGCGCTCAACCTCGCCGAGGTGTGGCGGGTCGGGTACTGGCCGGCGACCGTGGTCACCGCCGCGCTCGCGATCGCGCTGCTGTACCACCTCGGCGTGCCCGGCCACACCTCGTGGTTGCGTGATCTGCCGGGGGCCGTGGTCGCCACGCTCGGGTGGCTGCTCGGCAGTGCGGCGCTACGGCTCTACGGCACCTGGGTCGTCGACGGCGACAGCGCCTACGGGCCGCTCGCCGGCCCCATCGTCGGCCTGCTGTGGCTGTGGGTCACCGGGTTCGCGGTGCTGTTCGGGGCGACCCTCAATGCCCAGATCGAACACCAGTGGCCGCCCGGGGGTGAGAGCCGGTCGGAAGACGAAACGTGAACGTCGTCCCCTCCCCGGGCACGGAGCTCGCCTCGAGCCGTCCGCCGTGGGCCGCGACGATCTGGTTCGCGAGCGCGAGGCCCAACCCGAGTCCGCCGGTGGTGCGGCGGGTGGGGGCGCCACCCCGGTGGAAGCGCTCGAGCACGTGCGGCAGGTCCTCGGGAAGGATCCCCGGTCCCTGGTCGGCGACCCGGACCCGGACCATCTCGCCCTCCTCGACCGCGTCGAGTGCGACCGGGGTGCCCGGTGGGGTGTGCTTGGCGACGTTGGTGAACAGGTTCTCCAGCACGTGGGCCAGCAGTCCGGCGTCGGCACGCACCGACAGGTGATCCGGCACCGACACCGTCACCGGATGGATCGTCGTCACGGTGGTCAGTCGGTGCAACACCGCCTCGACCAGCGGCGCGAGCACCACCGTCTCGACCCGCAGGTCCAGCCGACCCTCCTCCAGCGCGGAGCTCTCCAGCAGCGAACGCACCATGCCGGCCAGGCGTTCGCCGTTGGCGTCGATGCGCCCCGACAGGTCGGCGCGCCGCTCGGCGCCGAGATCGTCCCACCGCTGGGCCAGCGTCTGCCCCAGCCCCTGGATGACCGTCAACGGCGTGCGCAGCTCGTGGGAGACGATCGACACGAAGTCCTGCGTGCGGGCGTCGAGCACCCGCAGTTGCGCGACGGTCTGCGCGGCCTGCTCGAAGCGCAGCGCCCGGTCCAGCGCCCGTCCGGCCTGCTCGGCCAACAACAGCGCGGCCTGGTGCTGCGCCCGGGTGACCGTCCCCTCCAACCGGGCGGCCAGCATGACCGCCACGGGTGCCGCCGCCGGCCCGAGCGGCACACCGATCGTCCCGGCGAACCCGAGCGCCGGCGTCAGCACGCCCGGGGTCGAGCCGTAGTCGTCGAGCACCAGCGGGCGTCCTGCCCGCAGCACCTGGCCGGCGAAGCCCGTCCCCAGCGGGATGTCGGCGACGATCACCTCCCCGGCGACACCGCGCCCGGCGACGTAGCGCAGGTGCCCGGCCGCATGGTCGATCAGGCGGATCGAGACGGCATCGAAGCCGGCCTCGCTGAGCCCGTCGACGACCGCGGCCAGCACGTCCTGGGTGGCGAGCCGATCGGTGCGCAGGACACTGACGAGCAGCTGGGCGCGACGCTCGGCGGCAACCCGGGCCCGCTCGTGCCCCCACCGTGCCGTGGCCAGCGTCACCAGTCCCGCTGCGACGCCCACCGCGACTCCGTACGCGAGCAGCTCCTCGATCACCGCGCACCGTCCTGCCCGTCGAGCGGCAGCTCGACCGACCGGGCGACCGCGGAGCGCAGGCGTCCCCCGGCGGCCAGGACGAGCTGACCAGCCAGCGACGTGGCCAGCCCCTCGGGGATGCCCCGGGCCTCGGGAGCCCCGCGGCTCGGCGGCCGGCCCGACACCGCCACGGCGACGGCAGCCGGTCCGACCGTCGTGACCTCGAGCGCCCGCTCGGGTGCGGTCGACAACAACAGGTCGAGGGCGTGGCGGACCAGTTCGGCGTCCACCCGTACGGCACGGCCCGGCAGGGTCGGATGGGCCCAGGCCAACCGCTCGCCCGCGAGCGGCGTCAACAGTTCGTGCAACCGCACCGGCGCGAGGACCGGCTCGCGCCGGGCCGCCTGGAAGCGCGAGAAGTCGAGCAGGGCGTCGATCGTGTCCCCGAGCTGGGTGGCCTGCCGCCCGAGCCCGGCGAGCAGGGCGACCCGCTGGTCGCCGGGCAGGTCCTCCCCACGGCTGGCCAGGGTCTGGGCGATGCCGCGTACCACCGTCAGCGGGTCGCGCAACTCCTCGGACACCTCGGCCACGAATCCCGAACGCATGTCCTCCAGGCGCCGCATCCGGTCGAGCAGCTGCTGCTGGGTCCGTACGGTGGCCTCGGTCGCGAACACGTGTCCGAGGTGGGCGGCGACCGCCTCGACCACCTCGACGTCCTCGTCGTCGGCGGCACCGACGGTGCGGCGCACGGCGAGCAGGCAGGCGGCGCGGTCGTCTTCGGGGATCGGGGTGAGCACCACCGAGCCGACGTCGGGCCGTTCGGGGCGGCGCAACGGCTGGTTGGTGTAGTCGGCGACCACCAGGGTGCGGCGTTCGGCGATGCAGCGGCCGGCGAGACTCCCGGCCGCCGGGATCGTGGTCCCCTCACCGGGCAACCCGTCGAGGTGCAGCGGCACGATCGTCTCCCCGCGGCGCTCGACGACCGCCGCGGCGTCGAACCCGAGCGAGCGCAGCCCCCGGCAGGCCACCCGCGCTGCATCGGCGAGGTCACGGCCCGGCAGGGTGCGGGCCGTCTCGAGCAGCTCGACGCGCCGTTCGGCGGCACGACGTCCACGCAGCGCCGTGCGACGCCGCCGCTCGAGCGGCGGAACCAGGACCACGATGGCCACCGCGGCGGCCAGCAGGACTGCCGTCAGCACGTCGTTCCCCTGACGTGGCGCCGGGCCGCCGGCCCGAGCTCCCGTGTCGGCGGAGGGTGAGGGATTCGAACCCTCGGGACGCGCGAGGCGCCCGCCGGTTTTCAAGACCGGTGCATTCGTCCGCTCTGCCAACCCTCCAGGTCCGGGCACGCTACCGCCCGCCGCGGCGACGGGCACGGTGGACGGCCACAGGGCCCTCGTGGTCAGGGTCGGCCCGGAGACCGGTCTCGGGGTCCGACCGGGGTGCGGTCCGGGGACCTCCCCGACGGCAGCGGTACGCCGCGTCCTTAGCGTCCGGAGCGATGTCTCCACCGACGCGAAGGACTTCGTCATGCACGCCTCACCAACCCCGCTGCTGTCGGCCGCGGGCGTCACCAAGACCTACCGGACCGGCAGCCACGAGGTCGCCGCCCTGCGCGGCGTCGACCTCGACGTCCACGCCGGGGAGCTCGTGATGGTCATGGGCCCGTCCGGCAACGGCAAGACCACGCTGCTCAACTGCCTGTCCGGGCTCGACGACATCGACGCGGGCACCGTCCACGTCGACGGCGCCGACCTGTTCGCGATGTCCGACGCCGCACGCACCGCCCACCGCGCCCGCTCGATGGGCTTCGTGTTCCAGTCGTTCAACCTCATCCCGGTGCTCTCGGCGGTCGAGAACGTCGAGCTGCCGCTGCTGGTGACGGGCACCCCTGCCCGACTCGCCCGCGAACGGGCCCGGGCACGGTTGGCGCGGGTCGGTCTCGACGCGCGGGCCGACCACCGTCCCGGCGAGCTCTCCGGCGGCGAGCAGCAGCGGGTCACCATCGCGCGGGCGCTGGTGGCCGAGCCGGCGATCGTGTGGGCCGACGAACCGACCGGGGCGCTCGACAGCACCACCGCCGGCGAGGTGATCGAGCTGCTGCGGGAGGTCCACGCCGCCGGCCAGACCCTCGTCGTGGTCACCCACGACGACCGGCTGGGTCGGTCCGGGCAGCGGCTGGTGCAGGTGCGCGACGGCCGGGTCGTCGCCGACGGCCCACCGTCGAGCGACGCCCCCGCCACCGACGCCCCCGTCACCGACGACCCCGCCGCCGACCGGCGGGCCGTGCTCGCCGCGGTCACCGCGGAGACGGCCCGATGACACTCGCGATCCTCACCGGTCTCGTCCTGGTCCTGCTCGCGCCGCTGGTGGTCGCGGCGGTACGCCACCGCGAGATACCGCGCCTGGCCGCACGCAACCTCGCGCGTCGTCGCGCCGAGGCCACGCTCGTGGTCGCCGGCTCCCTGCTCGGCACCGCCATGCTCACCTCGTCGTTCGTCGTCGGCGACGTCGTCGACGGCGCCATCGCCGACGTCGCCCGCACCCAGCTGGGGCCGGTCGACGTCACCCTCACCCCGGCCGACGGCGACCTCGACGCGGTCACGACGGCCGTCCGGGCCGCCGACGTCGACGGCATCGACGGCCTGCTCGCGGTCACCCGGGCGACCGCCACCCTCGAGGTGCCCGCCACCGACGACGTCGAGGCGCGCGCCCTGCCGCGAGCGGACCTGGTGGCACTCGAGCTCGCCGACGCCAGGTCGTTCGGCGGCGACGCCGCGATCACCGGACTCGACCTCGTCGCCGGCGAGCTCGGACGCAACGAGGTGGTGCTGCACGAACGCACCGCCGACCGCCTCGCGGTCGCCGCCGGAGCGCGCCTGCGACTGCACGCCTACGGCGGCACGCGCGAGCTGACCGTCTCGCAGGTCGTGCCGGAGGTGGGATTGGCCGGCTACGGCAACGCGCTCGTCGCCCCGGCCCTGCTCACCGAGCTGGCCGCCGGCGCGGACGACGACGCCGCGCCGCCGCGCCCGCACCTGCTGGTGTCCCTCGACGGCGGGGTGTTCGACACCCGCGACCGCTCCCCGGGCGCCGTGGCCGCGCTGCGCGCGGCGACCACGGACCTCGGCGGCGTGGAGGTCGACGGCGTCAAGGCCACCCTGCTCGACGACGCCGAGCGCCAGGGCGCGTCGCTGGCGGAGCTGTTCACCACCATCGGTTCGTTCAGCGTGCTGGCCGGCATCCTGCTGCTGGTGAACCTGTTCGTGATGCTCGCCGAGGAACGCAAGACCGAACTGGGCATGCTGCGGGCACTCGGGTTCAGCCGTCGCCGGCTGAGCCAGGCGTTCACCTTCGAAGGGGCGCTGTACGCGATCACCGCGGCCCTCACCGGCACCGTGGTCGGCGTCGGCGTCGGCTGGCTCGTCGCCCGTCTCGCCGGCAGCATCTTCGGCCTCGCCGACCAGGGCATCGCGTTCCGACTGGTGCTCGAGCCGTCGAGTCTCGCGCTGGGCGGCCTGCTGGGGCTGACGATCTCGCTGGTGACGATCTGGGTCACCAGCGTCCGCATCGGCCGGCTCAACGTCATCCGTGCCATCCGGGACCTGCCCGAGCCGCGACGCGACGGGGTCGGCGTGCGCCGCGTCGTCGCCGGCGCCGTCGGCGTCGTCGCCGGTGGGGCGGTCAGCCTGCTGGGTCTGGTCGGCGAGCAGCCGATCCCGCTGCTCGTCGGCGTGCCGGTCGCGGCGTTCGCCGCCGGTCCGCTGCTGCGACGGCTGCTCTCCGAACGCTCGGCCCGCATGCTGAGCGCCGGGACCGCCCTGGCCTGGGCGGTGGCCGTCTTCCCACTGTTCGGCGACGTGCTGCGCCAGGCCGAGCTGCCGGTGTTCGTCGTCCAGGGGGTCGTGCTGACCACCGCGGCCGTGTCGCTGGTCGCCACGCTCGACACGGTCTGGTCGCGGCTGTTGTCGCGGCTGGTACCGGGCGACGCCGGACTGGCGGTGCGGCTCGGCCTGGCCTACCCGCTGGCCCGACGGGTGCGCACGTCGCTCCTGCTCGGGATGTTCTCGCTCGTGATCTTCACCATGACGTTCATCGCCTCGCTGACGGCCGCGTTCGACGCCCAGCGCAGCGAGATCGCGGTGGCGGCCGGCGGCGGCTTCGACGTCCTGCTGGACTCCAACGTCGCCAACCCGCTCGCCGGCAGCACCCTGCTCGCGCGCCAGGAGGTGACGGCGGCAGCCGGGCTGCGCCGGGGGTACGCCGAGTTCCTGACGGCCGGCGCCGACGAGGCCCGGGGATGGACGGTCACGGGCGTGGACGCCGACCTGGCCGCGTTCGGTGGACCGGAGCTGACCGAGCGGGACGCGGCGTACGCCGACGACGCGGCCGCCTGGCTGGCCGTCGCGGCCGACCCGACGCTGGCGATCGTTCCCGACGGCTTCCTGGGGGACGGAGGGCCACAGCCCACGGCCGTCGGCGTCGGCGACCGGTTCGAGGTGCTCGACCCGCACGGCGGACCGTCGCGCACGTTGACCGCCGTCGCCGTCGGCCCGGTCGACTTCCCGTGGAACGGCGCGTTCGTCTCCTCGACGTTGACGGCGGACCTGCTGGGGGCGCAGGACGTCGTCTCACGCCACTACCTCGCCGTGGACGGGGTGACGCCCGACGTCCTCGCCGACCGGCTGAGCGCCGCCCATCTCGCCAACGGCGTCGAGGCGCAGAGCTTCACCGCGCTGGTCGACGCGGGGATGCGGCAGGAGAACGCGTTCCTGCAGTTGCTGCAGGGCTTCCTCGGACTGGGTCTGCTGGTCGGCATCGCCGGTCTCGGTGTGGTGATGATCCGTGCCGTGCGCGAGCGACGCCAACAGATCGGCATGCTGCGCGCGATGGGCTTCGGCACGGCGCTGGTCCGCCGCGCGTTCCTCACCGAGGCCGGTCTGATCGCCGCCCAGGGCACCGCGATCGGGGGCGCACTCGGGTTGGTGACCGTCCGGCAGGTGCTGACCAGCTCCGAGGCGTTCGGTGGCGGGACGGTGCCGTTCACCATGCCGTGGGCGGGCCTGCTGGTGATCGGGACGCTGCCGCTGCTCGCCGCGCTGCTCGCGACCGCATGGCCGGCGATCCGCGCGGCGCGCATCGCCCCGGCCGTGGCGCTGCGTGCCAGCGACTGACGGGACAGCGACGGACGCCCAGCGCCGGCGCCTCCGAGACGGGCACCGGCGCTGCGCCCCGAACGGGAGCGCCGGCCGGCGGACCCGACCGGCCGCTGCGTCGGACGGCCGGTCGGGCGGGAGCGGGAGGTCAGCGGCGCCGGCGGCCGGCCGTGCGCGGGTCCCAGGTGCCCTGGGCGACCTGGGGCACGAAGTCGGACAGGTCGACGCCGTCGAGCTCGATCGTCTCGCCGCTCTCGGCGGAGAGGTAGGCGGCCATCATCAGCTCGGTGATCACCAGGCCGTCGCGCACGTTCTCGCGCGGCGTCGTGCCGGCGCGGAACGACGTGACCATGTGCCGGTTCTCGTCGGTGTAGCCGTAGGTGACGGCCTCGTCCTCGAGCAGCGGCATCAGGCCCTGCTCGGCGTTCTGCTTCTCGACGAGGTCCTCGCCCTGCTCACCCTGCAGCTCCCGGCTGAGGAACAACTTCGCCGGGGTGTCGAGCGTGTTGACCTGCATGGAGTACTCCGGACCGAGCAGCTCGAACGACAGCCGCAGGCCGGCGCCGACGTAGCTCCACGACGTGGTGGCCTCGATCACGACCAGCTCACCGTCGCCGTTCTCGAGGTGCACGACCGCGTGGGCGTAGTCCTCCGAGGGGTGGTTGCGGTAGTCGACCTGCTGGTCGTACTCGGCCGCGAGCCGGTCGGCGTAGGCGGGGCGCGTCCACTTCAGCCCGGCGATCGAGGCGCTGACCGAGATCGGCGTGAGCCACGTGTTGGCGTCCTCGCCGGGCGGGGTGAGCAGGAACCGGCCGGCCTCGACCGAGTGGCACATCATGTCGCTGAGCACGCCACCGCCCTGCTCGGTGCCGTTCCAGAACCACGAGCGGTGCGGGCCGGCATGCTCCTCGCTGGCACGCGCGAGGTAGGGCGACCCCGCCAGCGCGGCACCGCGCGTCCAGACGATCTCCTTGGACCGGGTCAGCCCGGGGGCGAACACCTGGTTCTCGAGGTACCCGCCCAGGATCCCGGCGCCCTCGATCGCGTCGACGACCCGCCGGGCCTCGGCCAGCGTGCGCGCCAGCGGCTTCTCGATCGCGATGCCGACCAACTCGGCGCGCCCGGAGGCCACCTCCTCGCAGATCCGCTCGATCATCTCCACGCGCACGTGGTTGGGCGCGGTGACCCAGATCGCCTGCACCCGCGGGTCGCGGACCAGCTCGACCAGGTCGTCGGTCGTGGTCGGGTCGCCGACGCCGAGCTGCCGGCAGCGCTCCGCCAACTGCTTCGCGGTCGCCTCGTTGCGGCTCTGCACCGCGACGATGTCCGCCCCGCGGACCCCGACCCAGCTCTGCACGTGGAAGTTGCCGATGAAGCCGCTCCCGACGATCCCGACTCCGAGCGGTTGGTTCACACCAGTCTCCGTTCCCTCGCGTTTCATTGCCTGAGCCGCCGTTGACGGCCGTAGGCGGACAGCAGGACGATGAGGATCAGGCCGTTGACGATCTGGCGTCCGGCGGCCCCGATGTTGAGCGCCACGAGCAGGCTCGTCAGCGCCTGCAGCACGACGGCGCCGATGACCGTGCCCAGGTAGCCGCCGACGCCGCCCGCCAGCGTCGTGCCCCCGATGACGACCGCGGCGATGGAGATCAGCTGGTACTGGTCGGCGAGGCTGATCGAGGCCGCGCCGCTGTAACCGATCAGCATGACGCCGCCCAGTGCCGCGAACAGGCTGGAGGCCACGTAGACCAACACCAGGTTGCGCTGCACGTTGATGCCCGACAGGTAGGCCGTCTCCCGGTTGGCACCCAGCGCGTAGACGCGGCGCCCGAACGTCGTGCGACGCAGCAGCGCGACGACGCCGACCGCGATGATCAGCCAGATCCACACCGATCCGCGGATGCCGAGGACCGTGCGGGCGTTGACCAGCTGTGACAGCGCTGCGGGCGCGCGACCCTCGGGCTGCCCGCCGGAGTACACCCGGATGATGCCCTGCACGACGGCCACCATGCCCAGCGTCATCACCAGCGGCGGGATGCGCAGGTAGGCCACGCCGACGCCGTTGACCACCCCGACCAGCCCGCAGAACAACAGGGCGGTGGCGACGGCGAGCAGCAACCGGCCGTCCTCGCCGCCGCTCACCTGCGCCACGACGATGGCCGAGAAGGTCGCGATCTTGCCGACCGACAGGTCGATGCCCTCGCCGCCGGCGAGGATGACGATGGTCTGTCCCGCGGCGATCACGCCGAGGAAGGCCGCGACGCGCAGCACGTTCATGACCGTGCCGTAGGAGCCGAAGCCCGGCACGAGCAGGTTGCCGACCACGAACAGGAGCACGGCCACGATCCCCGCCAGGACCACGGGGTTGCGCAGCAGGTCCCGGACGTCGGGTCGTCCGCCCGAGTCGGTCACGCGTGTCTCGGTGGCGCTCATCGTCCGCCCCTCCGGTTCGACCACAGCCCGGCCAACGCCAGCGCCGCGATCACGAGCAGGCCGTCGATCAGCTGGCGCATCTCGGTGGGTGGCCGCAGGGCCACCACGATGTTGCTGAGCAACTGCAGCACCAGCACGCCGACCACGGTGCCCCCGGCGCCACCGGCGCCACCCGACAGGCGCGTGCCGCCGATGACCAGCGCCGCGATGGAGATCAGGGTCAGCCCGCCGCCCGAGAGCGCGTCGCCCGAGCCGCTGTTGGCGAGCATCGCGAACGCGGCCAGGCCGGCGAACGCGCCACCGACGACGTAGGTGAGCACCTGCACGCCGACCACCCGCACGCCGGTGGCGTAGGCAGCCAGCTCGTCCCCGCCGACCGCGTAGACGTGGCGCAGGAAGCGGGTGCGCTTGAGCAGCAGCCACAGGCCGACCAGGCCGAGCAGCAGCCACGCGCCGTTGGGGATGCCGAGCGTGGTGTCGCGGAAGCCCTGGGTGAAGCCCTGCGGCATGCGCGGGGCGGCCTCGCCGGACCCGGCCGGCGGCAGGACCCACAGCGCGAGCCCGGCCCACACGAAGCTGGTGGCGAAGGTGGCCACGATCGGCTGGAGTCGCACGATGCCCACCAGCACCCCGTTGACCAACCCACAGGCCGCGCCGGTGGCGAGGCCGACCGCCATGGCGGGCAGCAGCCCCAGCGGTTCGACGAGGGTGACCGTGACGACGCTGGCCAGCGCGGCGGTGACGCCGATGGAGAGGTCGATGCCCCGGCCGATCACGATGATCGTCTGCCCGACGGCGACGGCCGCGAGCGGCAGGGCGTTGGCCATGATCGAACGGATGTTGAACGCGGTCAGGAAGTTGTCGTTGACCACGACGTTGATGGCGAAGGCGATGGCCAACAGGACGAACGCGGTCGCCGTCGGCAGCCGGCCGGCCATCAGCCAGGCCATGGCGTCGCGGGCCCGGTCGCCGGCGTCGGAGCTGCCGGTCGCGTCGGGCTGCGGTGGTCGCACCTGGGTGCCGCTCATCGGTCCACCACCTGCAGGGAGGAGGCCACCAGCCGGTCACGGCTGAGGTCGGCACGGTGCAGTTCGTCGACGACCCGGCCCTCGTAGAACACCAGCACCCGATGGCTGAGCCCGAGCAGTTCCTCGTCGTCGCTGGAGTTGAGGATCACGGCGACCCCTTCCTCGGTGAGTCGGGCGATGACCTCGTAGAGCTCGTCCTTGGCCGCGACGTCGATGCCCTTGGTCGGGTCGTCGAGGAGCACCACCCGTGGCTGCTCGAGCAGCCACTTGCCGACCACGACCTTCTGCTGGTTGCCGCCCGAGAGCGTGCTGACCGGGTCGTTGACCGAGCCGAGCTTGATGCGCAACTGCTCGACGGCCTGGTCGGCCGCGGCCCGCTCGCGCTTCTGGCTGAGCACGCCGGGGACGACGGCCCGGCCCCGCATGCTCGCCAGGGTCAGGTTCTCGAGGATGGGACGCACGGGCAGCAGCCCCTCGCGGGCCCGGTTGCCCGGGACGAAGGCGATGCCCTCGGCGACCGCGTGGCTGGGACGGCGGATGCGCAGTTCGCGTCCGTCGAGCAGCAGTCGTCCCGATCGACGGCGTTGGGCCCCGAAGATGGCCGCGAGCAGGGCGGACTGCCCCTGGCCGGCGAGACCGCCCAGGCCGAGCACCTCGCCGGCGTGGACCTCGAGCGACACCCCGGCGAGCCGGTCACCGACGACGTCCTCGACCTGCAGCACGACGGGCTGTCGTTCGGCCGCCATCGGGATCGTGGCCCCGGTCGACTCGGCCACACCGGTCTGGCGCCCCACCATCATCTCGACCAGTTGCGCCTCACTGGTCTCGGCGAGTTGCACCGCCCCGGCCACCTCGCCGTTGCGCAGCACCGTCGCGCGATCGCACAGGGCGTAGATCTCGCCCATGCGGTGGGAGGTGAACAGCACCAGGATCCCGTCGTCGCGCAGTTGCCGCACCACGTCGAAGAGCACCTCGACCTGGGCGGCGTGCAGCGAGGCGGTGGCCTCGTCGAGGACGAGCACCCGCGGCTCACGGGCGATGGCCTTGCAGATCTCGATGACCTGCTGCTCCCCCGGCGAGAGCTGGCCGACGGGGACGTCCACCGGCAGCCGATCGCCGGAGAACGCGCCGGCGAAGCGTCGCAGCACCGCCTCGGCCCGGCTGCGGATGGCCCGCGGACGCAGGAAGCCGGCCGTGGTCGCCTCGAACGCCAGGCCGACGTTGGCGGCCACGGTCAGGTCCGGGATCAGACTCAGTTCCTGGTAGACGGCGGCGATGCCCAGGCGGTGCGCGTCCTGGGGACGCGTCACGCGCAGCGGCTCCCCGTCGAGGCGCAGCTCGGCCTGGTCGGGGGCGGCGATGCCGGTCAGGATCTTGTTCATCGTGCTCTTGCCGGAGCCGTTGGCTCCGAGCAGCGCATGCACCTCGCCGCGCTCGGCGAACAGGTCGGCGCCGTTGAGGGCGCGGACCCCGCCGTACCGCTTGTGCACGTCCCGCATCTCGAGGAAGGACACCAGGGGCTCCGTCGCTCACGCCGTCGTCGTCGACGACGGCGGCTGCCGGGCAGGAGGAGGATGGCGGGGCACCGGTGGCGCGGTGGGTGGGATGCGGCACCGGTGCCCCGTCGTGCGACTACTGCAGGTAGTCGCGGACCTCGTCCTCGGAGAGGATCACGTCGACGGAGTAGCCGTCGGGCTGCCCCTCGACGTCGGCGAGCCACGCGTCGAGCTCGCTGCTGGTGACCGAGTCGGGCAGCGGCAGGAAGACCGTGTTGCCGTTCTCGAGCTGCGACTCGTCGATCGACTCGCCCTGGAGCTCGAGCAGCGCGAAGCGCAGCGCCGTGGCGCCGACACCCGGCGGGTTCACCACGCCGATGGTGTCGATCCCGGCCTCGTCCCACAGCCGCAGGTACCCGGCGCGGGCCTCACCGGTGGTGGTGATGTCGAGGCGGTCCTCGTCGATCAGGGCCCGCAGCACGCCCTCGGCGACGCCGTCCTGCGCCCACACCCCGTCGATCGTGTCGCCGTACTGGCCGAGCAGCTCCTGCATGACGGTCTGGCCCTCGGCCTGGCTCCAGTTGGCGTTGCCCTGGGCCACGACCTCGATGCCGTGCTCCTCGAAGACCTCCTGCGCGCCGCCCCAGCGGGCCTCGTTGGCAGGGTGGCCGGCGATGCCGTTGACGCCGACGATCTGGGCACCCTCACCGAGTTCCTCGGCGAGCCACTCGGCGCTGATCTGCGCCCATTCCGACTGGTCGATGACGATGTTGCGGACGGCCTCGCTGGTCACGGCCTGGTCCACGGCGTAGATGTTCACGCCCTCCGCCGCGGCCTCCTCGAACGCCGCGTTGAGCGCGTCGGGCGAGTTCGGGTTGATGATGATCGCGTCGACGCCCTGGTTGACGAGGTTGCGGATCTGTTCGATCTGCCCCGCCTCGTCGACGTCGTCGCTCTCGATGATGAGCTCGTCGACGAGTCCCTGCTCCTCGTACTCGGCGAAGACCTCCTCGATGTTGGCGATCATCTGGGTCCGCCACTCACTGCCGGTGAACCCGTTGCTGACGCCGATGGTGAACGGACCGGCCGCAGCCTCCCCGCCCTCCTCGCCACCGGTTCCGGCGGTGTCCTGGCCGTCGCCGCCGTTCCCGCCGTCGCCGCCGTTGCCGCCGCACGCGGCGAGCGCCAACGTGGTCGCGGCGCCCATGGCGAACAGTCGACCCCTCACTCGTGTCCTGCGCATCCCGTATCTCCCTGTTGGTTCCGCCGGTGCGGATGGTTCGGCCAGGACCCGCAGCGCTCGAGGCTCCGGGTCCTGCAGTCGTCAGGTCACCCCGTTGACGAGGCGGTCGACCGCCGAGGGCGCGAGCACCTCGGCGAGCACCATGGCGCTCGCCCCGGTGATCCCGGCCCGTTCCCCTTCCTGCGCGGGCACCACCCGGAGGTGGCGCGTCGCGAGTGGCAGGGAACGTCGGTAGACGACCTCGCGGACGCCCGCGAGCAGTTGCTCGTGGGCGTTCGCCAGGTCCCCGCCGATGACGATGACGGCGGGATTGAAGAAGTTGACGGCCGCGGCCAGCACCCGACCGAGCTCCCGGCCGGCTTCGCGCACGGCCCGGGTCGCCTCGCGGTCACCGGCCTTGACCAGCGCCACCACGTCACGGGCGTCGTGCGCGTCGCGGCCCAGCGCGCGCAACCGGTCGGCGATGGCCTGCCCACCGGCGACCGCCTCGACGCAGCCGGTGTTGCCGCACCGGCACAGTGCGTGGTCGGCGTCGGGGACCCGGACGTGGCCGATGTCGCCGGCCGCCCCCTGCGCGCCACGATGCACCCGACCGGACGCGATCACGCCGCAGCCGATGCCGGTGCCGACCTTGATGAACAGCAGGTCGTCGACCTGTGCGCGCCAGGCGGTCCAGTACTCCCCGAGCGCCATGATGTTGACGTCGTTGTCGACCAGGACCGGCACGTCGAAGTCGGCGAAGTGCCGGGGCACGGGGAAGCCGTCCCAGCCCGGCATGATCGGCGGGGAGACCGCCCGCCCCGAGCCGTGTTCGACCGGTCCGGGCAGACCGATACCGATGCCCCGGACCTCGTCGCGGCTCCGGCCGATCCGGGTGAGCAGGGCGTCGAAGCACGCCCGGACGGCGTCGAGCACGGGTTCCGGCCCGTCGGCCACGGCCCAGTTCTCGGCCTGCTCGGCCAGCACCGTCCCGGCGAGGTCGGTGACGGCCAGTTGCGCATGGGTGGCACCGAGGTCGGCGACCAGCACGAGCCCGTTCTCGTGGTGGAACCGGAGGCGGACCGCGGGGCGTCCACCGGTCGAGGCACCTGCCCCGTCCTGGACCACCAGGCCGGCAGCGAGCAGCGCCTCGATCCGCTGGCTGACGGCTGACCGCGAGATGCCGCTGAGCTCGACCAACTGCGGCCGCGTGCAGGCGTCGCTGTCGCGCAGCAACTGCAGCAGGTGACCTGCCGAACCCGGTGCGGGCATCGGCGGTCGCACGGTCGTGGTGGCGTCGCTCATGGGCGTAGTGTTAACCGACCGAACTTCCGTCTGTCAAGAACAAAAGATGCGCTGGTCGGGATTGCAAGTCCCTTCGACACGACCGCCGACTCGACGATCTGGGCAGGTAGAACCGGGCAGGCCGCCCGAAGGACCCCCCTCTCCCCTGCTGGCCCTGCCTCATTGTGACCATCTGGCGTTGACCTTGCGCTTTCAATGTGGCATAACTTCGGCCGTCAACTGACCGAAGTTCACGTGACGGCGAGTCGGATCGGCACGGGTGGGAGACCCGCCGTCACGTGCATGGAGAGGACCTTCGATGCACCTGCACGTCTCTGGGAGGAACACACGATGACGACCGCGACATCGGCCCTGCGACGGGCCTGGCTGGGCCTGTTCGCCCTGGGTCTCGCTCTGGCGATGACGCTGAGCACCACCGCTTCCGCCGAGGCCGCCGCCCCCGAGCGCGCCAACGGCAACCGGCCCGCCCATGCCGCTTCCTGCGGCCGGGGCGTGCCGCTCAACCACGTGTCGATCCAGCTGTGGACGTTCAACAGCGCGATCAACCAGCACGGCATCGAACACGTGCTGACCGAGCTGTCGCGGATGGGCTACCGCAACATCGAGCCCTACAACTACCACGGCCTGTCGGCCACCGAGTTCAAGGAGCTCGCCGACAGCCTGCACCTGCGCATCCGCAGCCGCCACGGCAGCACCAACGAGGCGAACTGGGACACGCAGCTGGCCCAGGCCCGGATGTTCAACCAGCGCTGGACCGGTTCGGGCGGCTTCGCCTCACCGGGCATCGGTAGCTACGAGAACGTGCTGGCCACCGCCGAGACCCTCAACCGGCTCGGGCAGCGCTCCGTGCGCAACGGCACCGGCAAGGTCTTCGGCCACAACCACGCCAACGAGTTCACGACCATGTACGTCGACGCCCAGGGCGACGGCACGCTCAAGAGCGCCTGGCAGCTGCTGGTCGAGAACACCGACCCGCGCTGGGTCACCTTCCAGCTCGACGTCGGTTGGGCCGAGGCCGCCGGCGAGGACAGCGTCGAGCTGCTCGAGCGGTTCGGCGACCGCATCGAACTGCTGCACGTCAAGGACCTGGTCTGGAACGCCAACGGCAGCCACTCGTGGGTGCCCGTCGGTGACGGTGTCGTCGACTGGACGGCCGTCTTCCAGGCCGCCCAGGGCAACGTGCGGCTCTACGTCGTCGAGCAGGACTTCCCTGCCGACGCGTTCGAGACCGCACAGCGCAGCATCGACTACCTGAGCTGCCTGAACTACTGAGCACCACGACGGCCCCGCCTCCGATCGACGGGGGCGGGGCCGTCGCCGTCGGATCGCGTTGCGCCGGGTCGTCGACGCACGACGCCCCGCAATGCGGACCGGGCCGTACGCCGGCCCCGAGCGCACTGGAGAGCGGAAACGTGGGAGACATCGGGATCTGGCTCGTCGGCGGTCGCGGCTCGGTCGCCACGACCGCGATGGTGGGCGCGGCGGCACTCGGCGCCGGGGCCGCGACGGCGCAAGGCATGGTCACCGCGACGCCGGGGTTCCCGGCCGACCACCTGCCCGACGTCGACCGCTTCGTCTTCGGTGGGCAGGACGTGGGCGAGCTCCCGCTGGTCAAGCAGGCCGAACGGCTCGCCGGAGCCGGCGTGCTCCCGAGCGTCCTCCCGGGCGTGGTGGTCGACCGGCTGATCGAGATCGAGGCCCGCATCCACCGCTGTGCCGCCCCGGGCGAGGTGCCGCCCCGCACCGCGATCGAGGCCATGGTGCGCGACCTCGAGCGATTCCGGCGCGAGCACGCGCTGGCGCAACTGATCGTGATCAACCTCGCCTCGACCGAGGCGCCGCCCGCCTGGACGATCCCGCCGGTGGACGACGACGCCCTCGAGGTCGCGCTCGACGACTGGTCGAGCTGCCCGCCGAGCCTGGTCGCCACCCTGGCGGCCCTGCATGCCGGCGCGGCCTACGTCGACTTCACCCCGGGTGCGGCGCTCACCGCTCCCGCGGTGCTCGCCCGGGCCCGCGCCACCGGACTGCCGGTCGCCGGCCGCGACGGCAAGACCGGTGAGACGCTGCTCAAGTCGGTGCTCGCGCCGATGTTCGCCCACCGCAACCTGACGGTGCGCTCGTGGTCGGGCACCAACCTCCTCGGTGGCGGTGACGGCGCCCGGCTCGCCGACCCGGAGCACGCCGCCAGCAAGCTGGCGAGCAAGGGGCGCACCGTCGCCAACCTCCTCGGCGAGGACGTGCACCAGACCGTCCACATCGACTGCGTCCCTGACCTCGGGGAGTGGAAGACGGCCTGGAACCACATCTCCTTCGCCGGCTTCCTCGGCACCGCGATGTCGCTGCAGCTGACCTGGCAGGGCTGCGACTCCACGCTGGCGGCACCGCTGGTGCTCGATCTCGCCCGGCTGACCTCGCTGGCGCTCTCGCGCGGCGAGTCGGGTGCGCTGACCCCACTGGCCTACTTCTTCAAGGACCCGGTCGGCAGCGACGACCATGCCTTCGCGACCCAACTGCTCGCGCTCGAGCGGTGGGCCGCGGCGTGAGCCCGACCCGGGCCACGGCCGCCGACCTGGCCGACCTCGTCCGACTCCCCGCGGTGCTCAGCGTCCCCGGCGACGTCCTGGCGGGCGCCAGTCTCGCCACCGACCGGCCGCCTGCGGCCCGCACCGCGGCGCTCGCCGGCGCCTCCTGCCTGCTCTACCTCGGCGGCATGGCCCTCAACGACGTCGCCGACGTGGACGTCGACCGCGACGAGCGGCCGCACCGTCCGATCCCGTCCGGACGCGTCCCGCTGCCGCTGGCGCGCCGTCTCGCGCTGGGCCTGCTCGGCGCCGGTGTCGGCCTGGCCGCGGCCGGCGGGCGTCGGTCCGTGGCCGTCGCCCTGCCGCTGGCCGGCGCCGTCGCGGCCTACGACCTCGGGCTGAAGAACACCGCCGCCGGCCCGTTGGCGATGAGTGCCTGCCGCACGCTCGACGTGCTGCTCGGCGCCTCCCTCGGGTCGCCGCGCCGGGCGGCGCCCGCCGCCGCCGCGATCGGCCTGCACACCTACGCGTTGACCACGGTCAGCCGCCACGAGACGACCGGTGGGCGGCCCGACGTCGTGCGTGGCGCCGCGCTGGCCGGACTGCTCGCGACCGCCGCGACCGCCCATCTCGCGTTCTGGCGGGCCCGCCCCGGACGCCGCGCGCTCGGCCTGCTGCCGTTGGTCGCCCACGCCGCCGTGCAGGTGCGTGCCGCCGGCGCCGCCGTGCGCGAGCCCACGCCCGCGACCGCCCAGCGCCTGGTCGGTACCAGCGTGCTCGGCTTCGTTCCGCTGCAGGGCGCCCTGACGCTCGCACGCGGTCCGCGCCTGGCCGGCGCGGCGTTGACCGCGCTGTGGCCGTTGGCGCACCGACTGGCCCGACGGCGGTCGGTGACGTGAGCGGGCTGACGTTCGCCTACGGCACCAACGGTCTGAGCGACCACCGGCTGGGCGAGGCACTGCACCTGCTCGCCGAGCACGGCTACACGGGCGTGGCACTCACCCTCGACCATGCCCACCTCGACCCGCTCGCCGACGACCTCGCCGTCCGGGTGCGGGCCGTGCGCCGCGAGCTCGAGGCACACGGACTGGCCGTGGCGGTCGAGACGGGTGGACGCTTCGTGCTCGACCCTGCCCGCAAGCACGAGCCGACCCTGCTGCACGACGCCGCCGGACGCGACCGGCGACTCGCGCTGCTGCACACCGCGATCGACGTGGCCGCCGAGCTCGGCAGCGACGTCGTGCACCTGTGGTCGGGACGGACCCCGGCCGGCACCCCCTCCGCGCTCGCCTGGTCCCGACTGGTCGCCGGCGTCGCCGACCTGCTCACGCACGCCGAGCGCAGCGGGGTGACGCTGGCCGTCGAGCCCGAACCCGGCATGCTGCTCGACCGGCTTGCGGGCTTCCGACGTCTGCGCCAGGAGCTCGGCGAGCACCCGCGGCTCGGTCTCACCTACGACCTCGGCCACGGGGTGTGCCTCGAGGACGCACCCGTCGCCGACGGGATCCTCGCCATGGCCGACGTGCTGCGGCACGTGCAGATCGAGGACATGCGTCGCGGCGTGCACGAGCACCTGCCCTTCGGGGAGGGCGAGCTCGACCTCCCCGCGGCGCTGTCCGCCCTGCACGACATCGACTACCGCGGGCTGGTCGCCGTCGAACTGCCACGCCACGGCCACACCGCCCACACGATGGTCCCGCAGGCGATCGCCGCGTTGCGAGCGGCCGACCGGGAGGTCGCACGGAGATGAACGAACCAGCGTCCGCCGCCACGCCACCTGCGCCGCTGCTCGACCCGGCCGAACGGCTCGCGACCCTGCGTCACCGTCTCGCGCCCGACGCCCTGGCGCGCCTCGAGGCGGCCGTGAGCGCGATGCGTACCGACCCGACGGCCGTCCGCACCCGCTTCCCGGCCGTGGGCCGGGAGCTCGGTCGTGGCCCGCTCGACCCGACGGGTGACCCACACGATCCCTTCGCCTGGCAGGTCGAGGACGCCGGCCGGACCGCACTGCTGGTCGCCCTCGGTCCCGCGGTCGAGGACGAGCTCGCGTCGCTGTACCGCTTCGGGGACGCGCCCGAGCGTCGCGGGGTCCTGCGGGCCCTGCCGTACCTGCCGCTGGCCGACGCGGGGCTGGCACTGGTCGACGACGCCCTGCGGACCAACGACCTGCGGCTGGTCGCCGCCGCACTCGGACCCGTCGCCGCGGCACGCCTCGACGACCACGCCTATCGCCAGGCGGTGCTCAAGGCCGTGTTCGTCGGACTGCCACTCGACGGGGTCGCCGGCCTCGACGAGCGCACCGACCCGGAACTGTCCCGGATGCTCGCCGGCTACGTGCACGAGCGGGTGGCCGCGGGACGCGACGTGCCCGCAGGGATCTGGTCGCTGATCGACCGCCATCCGCCCGCGCAGCAGCTGGCCGCCATCACCGCGGAACTCGACCACCCGGTGCCCGACCGCCGACAGGCGGCCCGCGCCGCCCTGCGCCACCGCACGCTCGACCGCTGATCAGGAGGCCGCCATGCGCCTGTTCGACCCCCACATCCACATGACCTCCCGCACCACCGACGACTACGAGGCCATGGCCGCCGCCGGTGTCGCCGCGCTGGTCGAGCCGGCGTTCTGGCTCGGGCAACCACGCACCAACGTCGGCAGCTTCCTGGACTACTTCGACGGCCTGCTCGGCTGGGAGCCGTTCCGGGCCTCGCAGTTCGGGATCGTGCACCACTGCACCATCGCGCTCAACCCCAAGGAGGCCAACGACCCGGGGTTGCGCCGTGACGTGCTGGAGGTCCTGCCGCGCTACCTCGCCAAGGACGGCGTCGTGGCCGTCGGCGAGGTCGGCTACGACAGCGTCACCCCGGGCGAGGACGAGGCGCTCGCTGCCCAGCTCGAGCTCGCCCGTGCGCACGGGCTGCCGGTGATGGTGCACACCCCGCACCGCGACAAGCTGGCCGGGACGCGCCGGACCCTCGACGTGGTGCGCGAGGCCGGGATCGACCCGGCCGACGTGATCGTCGACCACAACAACGAGCTCACCGTCGACCTGGTGCGCGACGCCGGCTGCTGGGCGGCCTTCTCCATCTACCCCGACACCAAGATGGACGAGGCGCGGATGGTGCGGCTGCTGCAGGAGCACGGCACCGAACGCATGCTGGTCAACTCGGCCGCCGACTGGGGCCGCAGTGACCCGCTGAAGGTGCCCAAGACGGCGGCGGCGATGCGCGAGGCGGGCTTCGACGCGGCCGCGATCGAGCAGGTCGTGTGGACCAACCCGGTCGAGGTGTACGCACGCTCCGGCCGACTCGAACTCGACGCGGTCGCGACCGACCGCACGGCGACCTTCGCGGGCAACTCGGTGCTGCGTGGCGAGCGGCCGGCCTGATGCGGCTGCGTGCCCGCGACGGTTCGACCCTGCACCTGGCCTACTGCAGCAACGTGCACGCCGAGGAGTCCGCGACCGCGGTCGCGGACCGGCTCGAGGGCATCGCGGCCCGACTGCGGACGCACCTCGCGGTGCCCTCGATCGGCGTCGGGTTGTGGTTGGCCGCACCGGCCGCCGCCGCGCTGTGCCGCGACGACACCGCTCGCGCCGCCTTCGCCCGACGCCTCACGGACGCCGGCGTCGAGATCGTCACGTGCAACGCGTTCCCGTACGCCGCCTTCCACGCGCCGGTCGTCAAGCGCGAGGTGTACCGACCCGACTGGGCGGACCCGCGCCGCCTCGCCTACACCCTCGACGTCGCCACCGTGCTCGCCGACCTGCTGCCCGGCGACGTGGCCGAGGGGTCGATCTCCACGCTGCCGCTCGGGTGGCGGGCCTGGCTCGACGCCGACGGGCGGGCCGCCGCGGCCCGCGCGTTGCGGGAGGTCGGCCAACGGCTCGACGAGCTCGCCGAGCGCACCGGCCGCCGCATCCGCCTCGGCCTGGAACCCGAGCCCGGTTGCACGCTCGACACCGCGCTCGCGGTCACCGAGTGGGTCGCCGAGCTCGGTCACCAGGCCATCGGGGTCTCGCTCGACGCCTGTCACCTCGCCGTGGAGTTCGAGGACCCGGCCACGGTGGCGCGACGGCTGCGCGAGGCCGGCTGCCCGGTGGTCAAGCTCCAGGTCGCCAACGCGCTGCGCTCCCCGGGCGGCTCCGCCGACGAGCACCACGACCGCCTGGCCCGCTACGCCGAGCCGCGCTTCCTGCACCAGACGCGCGCCGTCGACGCCACCGGCACGGTGCTGGGAACCGACGACCTGCCGGAAGCCCTGCGCGGTGGCCTGCCGACGGGGCCGCAGTGGCGCTCGCACGTCCACGTCCCGGTCCACCGCGCCGAGGGCACCACCCGTGACGTGCTCGAGGCGGTCCTCGACGAGGTGGTCGGCGGCGCGGCACCGCTGACCTCCCACCTCGAGGTCGAGACCTACACCTGGACGGTGCTCCCGCCCGGCGAGCGCCCCACGACCGACGTCCAGCTCGCCGACGCGCTCGCGCGGGAGCTGGCCTGGACCCGCGACGCCCTGCTCGCGCGGGGATGCACCTCGGAGGCCCCATGACCACGCCCGTCGTCGTACTCGACGTCGTCGGACTGACCCCGACCCTGCTGCAGTCCATGCCGCGGCTGCGGGCCCTGGCCCGCGACGGCTTCGCGGCGCCGCTCGACACGGTGCTCCCGGCCGTGACCTGCACCGTGCAGTCGACCTTCCTCACCGGCCGTCTGCCACGCGATCACGGGGCGGTCGGCAACGGCTGGTACTTCCGCGACCTCGGCGAGGTGCTGTTCTGGCGGCAGCACAACGCCCTGGTCCAGGGCGAGAAGGTCTGGGAGCGGGCCCGACGCGCCCGGCCCGACCACCGCTCCGCCAACCTCGGCTGGTGGTACGCGATGGGTGCCAGCACCGACCTGACGTTGACGCCGCGGCCGGTCTACCACGCCGACGGCCGCAAGTCGCCCGACTGCTACACCTGGCCCCCGGAGCTGCGCCGGGACCTGACCCGCGAGCTGGGGCCGTTCCCGCTGTTCCAGTACTGGGGCCCGACGGCGGACCTGACCTCCTCCCGGTGGATCGCCGACGCCGCCCGGCACGTGCTGCGCACGGAGGCCCTCGACCTGCTGCTGGTGTACCTGCCCCACCTCGACTACGACCTGCAGCGCTACGGCCCCGACGACCCGCGGGTGCTGCGCGCCGCCAGCGACATCGACGAGGTCGCCGGCCGGCTCGCCGAGGAGGCCCGGGAGGGCGGCGCGACGGTGGTCGTGGTCTCCGAGTACGGCATCACCGCCGTCGACCGCCCGGTCGACCTCAACCAGCACCTGCGCCGGGCGGGACTCCTCCACGTCCACGAGCAGCAGGGCATGGAGTACCTCGACCCGTGGACGTCGCGGGCGTTCGCGGTCGCCGACCACCAGGTGGCCCACGTCTACGTCGACCGCCCCGACGACGTCGCCCGGGTCGCCGGCCTGCTGCGCGGCATCGACGGGGTCGACGAGGTGCTCGACGCCGACGGCAAGCGGGCGGCCGGGCTCGATCATCCCCGCGCGGGAGACCTGGTCGTCGTGGCCGAGCCGGGGGCGTGGTTCACCTACCGCTACTGGCTCGACGAGGAGCGCGCCCCCGACTTCGCCGCGACGGTCGAGATCCACCGCAAGCCCGGCTACGACCCCGCAGAGCTGTTCTTCGACCCTGACGACCGCCTGGCCAGGCCGCGCGCCGCCCTGACGCTCGCCCGACGCAAGCTCGGCTTCCGCGGGGTACTCGACGTCGTCCCGCTCGATCCCTCGCACGTACGCGGCTCCCACGGGCGTCTGCCCGACATCGACGACGACGGTCCGGTCCTGCTGTGCAGCGATGCACGGTTCGGTCGTGACCGCTTCGCCGCCACCGACGTGGCCGACCTGCTGCTGGAGATCTCAGGAGGCCCGGCGCCGACGCCCTGAACCCGGCTTCTGCCGACCGAGTTGCGAAAGACCGTCGACTTCTCGTGGTTTTCACGCCGAAGCGTGCGGCCTGTCGGCATCTGGTCGGACTCCGGCAACGTTCCCGACGGGTGGGCCGGTCACCTGGCTTACGCTCGCGCGGGGCGGCCAGGGGACGGTCGCCCGCCGGAGGACGGGCGAGGCATGGCGGTCGGCAGGGATCGGGCTGGACGACGCACACCGGGCTCGCCGGGCGAGCTGCTCTCGCTGATCGTCGACGGGCGCGCCTCCACCCGCACCGCCCTGGCCGAGGCCACCGGTCTGTCCCGCTCGACGATCGCGCAGCGCCTGGAACCGCTGATGGCCGGCGGGCTGGTGCGCGAGGTCGAGACCGGCGTGTCGACGGGGGGCCGGCCGCCGATGGCGCTGCGCTTCAACCACGAGGCCGGCATGCTGCTGGTCGCCGACGTCGGCGCGACGCTGGTGCGCGCCGCGGTGACCGACCTGGCCGGTGGCGTGCTCGCCCGGCGGGTGCACGACCTCGACGTCGCCGACGGCCCCGAGCCGGTGCTCGGCGAGGTGCTGGCGTGCTTCGACGCCCTGCTCGAGGAGGTCGGGCGCCCGGACGCCGACGTCCGCGGGATCGGCCTCGGTGTCCCCGGACCCGTGGAGTTCGCGCGCGGCGTGGCCGTCAGCCCCCCGATCATGCCCGGCTGGAACGAGTTCCCGATCCGTGACCACCTGGCCCGCCGGTACGACGTCCCGGTGCTGGTCGACAACGACGTCAACATCATGGCCCTGGGCGAGTACGGACAGATCTGGGGCGACCGGGTCCGCGACCTGCTGTTCGTCAAGGTGGGCACCGGCATCGGTGCCGGGATCGTGGTCGACGGACACATCCGGCGCGGCGCGCAGGGCGCGGCCGGTGACATCGGCCACATCCGCGTGGCCGGCGCCGAGGAGGTCCTGTGCCCGTGCTCCAACGTCGGCTGCCTCGAGGCGGTCGCCGGGGGTGGCGCGCTGGCCCGCGAGCTGCGCGCACTCGGACGCCCCGCACAGCGCCCGGCCGACGTCGTGGAGCTGGTGCGCCAGGGCGACGCGGACGCCGTCTCGCTCGTGCGGGACGCCGGCCGCCAGCTCGGCGTCGTCCTCGCCGGGCTGGTCAACCTGCTCAACCCGGCCGTGATCGTGGTCGGCGGCCGGATGGCGACCGTCGACGAGCAGCTGCTCGCCGGCGTGCGGGAGTCGATCTACTCCCGCTCCCTGCCGCTGGCGACGCGCAGCCTGCAGATCGTGCGCAGCCAGCTCGGTGAGGACGCGGGCATCACCGGCGCGACCAACCTGGTGCTCGACCACCTGCTCACGCCCGCCGCGGTGGACGCGCAGCTGGCCGCGGGCCGCACGGTCGCCGTCGGCTGACGGGCCGTCGGCTGACGAGCCGCCCATCGCCGCGGGCGTGTGGTCGGGGTGAAACTCCGGCCCTGCCCGCCGCCCCCACTTGTGCGCGCGCCGAAGACACATGATCGTGCGCTTTCGCGATTGATCGCAGCACTTTTGTTTGCTCTTCGACACAAGCCGCTCTAGCGTCTGGTCACAACGGGTCATCCGTTTCCGTCGGTATGGCTACGACGGGTCATTCGCGTCTACCAGGGAGAGGAGCGCGCATGTCGATCAGCAGACACCGATGGTCTGCGGTGCTCAGCATGTTCGTCGCCGCCGTCATGGCTCTGGCCATGCTGCCGTCGACACCCGCCAGCGGACAGGACGCCGGCACCCCGGATCCAGAGAACTGGGACAACTTCGCGAAAGTGACGCTGACCTCGGAGGTCGGCGAGCCGATGTCGATGGCCGTGCTGCCCGACGGCCGTGTCCTGCACACCAACCGCCAGGGCCAGTTCCGGCTCTACGACCCGCTGACCGCCTCCACGCGGATCATCACCAGCCTGCCCGTCTACTCCTTCTCGGAGGACGGCATGCAGGGCATCGCCGTCGACCCCGACTTCGAGGACAACGGCTGGGTCTACGTCTACTACTCGCCGGTCATCGAGGGCTTCCCGTCGGGCGCCGCACCCGAACAGGTCGAGCCCGGTGGCGACACCAGCGTCTTCGACGACTACCTGGGGCACAACAACCTGTCCCGGTTCCAGTTCGTCGACGACCCGGTCAACCCCTACATCGACCTCGCCTCCGAGCAGGTCATCCTCGAGGTCCCGATCAACCGCGGCATCTGCTGCCACAACGGCGGGGACATCGGGTTCGACGCCGAGGGCAACCTGTTCCTGTCGACCGGTGACGACTCCAACCCGTTCGCGTCCAACGGCTACGCGCCCATCGACGAGCGCGAGCACCGCAACCCGGCCTACGACGCCCAGCGCACCTCCGCCAACACCGCCGACCTGCGCGGCAAGCTGCTGCGGATCACGGTGCAGGAGGACGGCTCGTACACCGTTCCCGAAGGCAACCTGTTCAACGACGGCGAGTGGGACCACCTGTTCCCCGACGGGGTCTACGACCCCGAGCTCGCCCTGCCCGAGATCTACGCCATGGGCTTCCGCAACCCGTTCCGGTTCTCGGTCGACCCGGCGACCGGCCACGTCCACCTCGGTGACTACGGTCCGGACGCCAGCCAGCCCAACCCCGACCGCGGTCCGCGGGCGACGGTCACCTGGCACCTGATCGACTCGCCCCGCAACGTCGGCTGGCCATACTGCATCGGCAACAACTTCGCCTACGTCGAGTACGACTTCGCCACCGGCGAGTCCGGTGCGCCCTTCGACTGCGCGGGCGGACCGGTCAACGACTCGCCCAACAACACCGGCCTGGAGCAGCTGCCGCCGGTGACCCCGGCCGACGTCTGGTACCACAACAACACGGTCATGGAGGAGTTCCCGGAGCTCGAGAGCGGCGGTGGCGGCCCGATGGGCGGCCCGGTCTACCGCTACGACCCGGACGTCGACTCGTCCTACGCCTTCCCCGAGTACTACGACGGGGTGTCGTTCTTCTACGAGTGGACCCGCAACTACCTCAAGCAGTTCCACACGCAGGACGGCGAGCTCACCGACATCCGCGACTTCCTCGCCCGCGGGGACTTCCGGGCACCGATGGACATGGAGTTCGGTCCCGACGGGTCGCTCTACGTCCTCGAGTACGGCGGTGGGTTCTTCGTCGAGCACCCCAACGCCCAGCTCTCGCAGGTGATCTGGGCCCCGGACGGCCGTCCCCCGGTGGCCCGGGCCTCGGCGCAGCCGATCTCCGGGCAGCAGCCGCTGGAGGTGTCCTTCACCAGCCAGGGCAGCATGCACCCGGAGGAGGGCTCCTCCATCGTCAGCTACCACTGGGAGTTCGGCGACGGCGCGGGCTCCGACCAGGCGGACCCGACCCACACCTACACCGAGCCGGGCCGCTACGTCGCGACCCTGCGGGTGACCGACGAGCAGGGCCGCACGGCCCGCGCCGGCGTGACCGTGGTGGTCGGCAACACCGCTCCGGAGGTCGACGTCCGCTGGCCGGTCGACGGCGGCTTCTTCGACTGGGGTGACGAGATCGACTACGTGGTGCGGGTGACCGACCGCGAGGACGGTCGGATCGACTGCGACCGGGTCGGGATCTCGAGCGCGCTCGGGCACGACGCGCACGCGCACCCGATGGAGGTCATGTCCGGCTGCGAGGGCAGCTTCGTCACCCCGCTCGAGAGCGGTCACGGCGCGGACATGAACCTGTGGTGGCTGCTCTCGGCGCGCTACACCGACCTCGGTGCGGCGAACCTGCCGAGTCTGACCGGTGAGGACCAGTCGACGCTCAACCCGATGCGTCGTCAGGCCCAGCACTTCACCGCCAGCTCGGGCATCACGACGCAGAACGCCCAGGACAGCCAGCAGGGCGGCGGCCAGCGGGTCGCCAGCATCAACGACGGGGACTGGATCGCGTTCGACCCGGTCCACCTCGCCAACATCGACGCCCTGACCTTCCGGGTCGCGGCCGCCGGGCCCGGCGGGACGATCGAGGTCCGCAGGGACGCGGTCGACGGCGAGCTGCTGGGGGCGGCGACGGTCGAGACGACCGGCGCGAACACCAGCTGGACCGACGTCACCGTCGACGTCACCGATCCGGGCCGGACCTTCGAGCTCTTCCTCGTCTTCACCAACGACGAAGCGGGCCAGGACGACGACCTGTTCGTCCTGAACTACTTCGAGGCGCAGGGCGAGGGTGTGGCCGGGGAACCGACCGCGCCGGTCTGCGACGGGACCATCACGGTCGGCGGCAGGCCGACCGGCGTGCAGGACCGCCCCGCGGGCGGTCTGGACTGCGCGGGTGAGCGGATCGACGACGGTCGCTCGTGGCCCAGCCACGGCGCGCTCGTGTCGCACGTCAGCCAGGTCACGCAGCAGCTGGTCCGGGACGGGGTGCTGACGCGACCGGAGCGCCAGGCGATCATCCGCATGGCCGCCCAGTCGCACCGTCCGTAGCTCCCGACGCCCCGACCCGACGCCCACCCGGTTCCCTCCACCGGGTGGGCGTCAGCCGTCGGGGCCCGTTCGAAGCCACGGATCCGGGCGGCCGCCCGTCCAACACGGGCACCACGCACGAACGCTGCGGACGACGGTCATCCGCCGACCACCTTCGCGCCCGCCGCATCGCTGCAGCGTGACCAGGCCGCCTCGATCATCGCGCGCAGCCTCGCCCTCGACTGACCCCGGACCGCTCGAACGACACGAGGCCTCCCCGCTCGCCGGGGAGGCCTCGTGCCATTCACCGCGTCCACCGACCGTCAGCGGGCGAACAGCACCTCGCGACCGAGGTAGGGCTGCAGGGCGGCGGGGACGACGACGGTGCCGTCGGCGCGCTGATGGGTCTCGACCAGCGCGATGATCGCCCGCTGCACCGCCAGCGCGGTGCCGTTGAGCGTGTGCACCAGCAGGTTGTCGCCGTCCTGACGCCGGATGCGGGCCTTGAGCCGGCGGGCCTGGTAGTCGGTCGTGTTCGAGCAGGAGGTCACCTCACGGTAGGCGTCCTGCCCGGGCAGCCAGGCCTCGATGTCGAACTTGCGGGCCGCCGAGGCGCCGAGGTCACCGACGGGGATGTCCACCACCTGGGCGTGGACCTCCAGCCCGGTGAACACCTCCTGCTCGATCGACAGGATGCGCTCGTGCTCGTCGTCGGCGAGTTCGGGGTGCACGAAGCTGAACAGCTCGACCTTCTCGAACTGGTGCACGCGCAGGATCCCGCGGGTGTCCTTGCCGTGGGTGCCGGCCTCGCGGCGGAAGCACGGCGAATAGCCGACGTAGCGGATCGGCAGCTCGTCCTCGTCGAGCAGTTCGTCCATGTGCAACGCGGCGAGCGGCACCTCGGACGTGCCCACGAGGTAGTAGTCGTCGTCGCGGGTGAGGAAGATCTGCTGCTCGTCGGTCGGCAGGAAGCCGGTGCCGTACATCGCGTCCTCGCGCACGAGCACCGGCGGGATCACCGGCGTGTGCCCGTGACGCATGGCGATGTCGATCGCGTAGCGGACCAGCGCGAACTCGAGCAGCGCCCCCTCGCCCTTGAGGTAGGCGAAGCGGGCGCCCGAGACCTTGGCGGCGCGGGCGAGGTCGAGCGCGTCGGCCGACTCGAGCAGTTCGACGTGGTCGCGCACCGGGAAGTCGAAGTGGGGACGCTCGCCGAAGGTGTGGCGCACGACCCCGTCGCCCTCGTCGCCGTCGGGCGCGTCGGGATGGGGCAGGTTCGGCACGGCAGCGAACCGGCGGGTGTGCTCGGCCTCGACCTCGGTGAGCTGCTGCTCGAGCCGCGCGACCTCGGCCTTGCGTTCGGCCGCGGCCTCGATCAGCGCCGGGCGCTGGTCGGGCGACGCCCGGCCGATCCCCTTGGACGCGCTGCGCTGGTCGGCGCGGGCGCGGTCGACCTCGGCGACCAGCGCGCGCCGGCGCTCGTCGAGGTGGCGGAGCGCGGCGAGCTCGTCACGGTCGTAGCCGCGGCGGGCGAGGGCGGTGGCGACGGACGCGAAGTCGTCGCGGAGCAGGCGCAGATCGATCATGGCGCGAGGCTAACGCCTCGGCCGGTCGGTGCGTGGACCGGGGCCGGTCAGCCGCCCGTGCGCGCGTTCCTCACCGCTGTCGCCACCTCGGTCGGATCCACCGGCGGGGTCGCCGAGCGGTCGATGCGTCCCCGCCAGTCGGCGAGCCAGCCGGCCGCGTCGCGGTAGGCGGCGTCGTCGGCCGCGATGCGTTCGGCCTCGGTGGTCCGGCGGGCGCCCGAGCGCCGGTAGGAACCGAGCAGCTTGACGTCACGGTGGGTGCGCTTGACCGCGGCGAGGGCGTCACCGACCCGTTCGTCGGCGAGGTGGCCCTCCACGTCGAGGAAGAAGCAGTACTCCCCGAGCTCGTGCTTGGTCGGGCGGCTCTCGATCTTGGTGAGGTTCAGTTCGCGCTCGGCGAAGATCTCGAGCAGCTGCAGCAGCGCACCGGGCCGGTTCTCCTCGATGAACACCACCACGGACGTCTTGTCCCATCCGGTCGGTGCCGGCAGGGTGCGTCCGACCACGACGAACCGGGTCGAGTTGCCGCTGCGGTCGGCGATGTCCCGCGCCACCACCTCGAGGCCGTAGCGCTCGGCGGCGAGTGGGTTGACGATCGCGAGCCGCGGCCCCCCGACCTCCGCGACGGTGGCGGCGGCTCGGGCGGTCGAGGCGGCCTCGAGGCGCTCGGCGCCACCCAGCGACTTCGACAGCCAGCGCCGGCAGGCCGACAACGCGACCGGGTGCGAGTGGACCTCGGCGACCTCGTCGAGCGACACCGCCTCGCGTGCGGCGGCGACCAGGGCGACCGGTAGCTCGAGCTCGCCGGAGATCAGCAGGTCGGTGTCGAAGGCCAACGCGTCCAGCGTGGCCGTCACCGATCCCTCGAGCGTGTTCTCGATCGGTACCACCCCGCGTTCGGCGTCCCCGACCTCGACCGCGCGCAGGACCTCGATCACGTCCCCGCACGGCAGCAGCTCGTCGGCGTCCGACGACGCGGTCACCAGCCGGGCGGCGCTCTCGGTGAACGTGCCCTGCGGTCCGAGGTAGGCGATGGCGGTGGTCACGACGGCCCTTCCACGACGGGTACGGCGGCAGACGGCTCCCGGGCTCGTCCGGGGTGCCGTGCCGATGGTGATGGCGGGAAGAGGTGGGGTCAGGAGACGCGACGGCGGCGCCGGGCGCGCACCGGCGCCACCAGCGCGGGGCCACGTCCCTCGATCGCTGCGGCGATGGCCGCCTCCTCCTCGCTGGACAGGTGGTGCTCGCTCTCGCCGTCGACGACCGGCTTGGCGTAGCAGCGGGCCTCGGAGCGGCCGTTGATCGCCGTGACGACCACGCCGCAACCGCGCTCGTCGAGCAGGGCCGTGGAGAACGAGAGCGCACCGCCCATGTCGTCGAAGGCGTCGTAGCGCAGCACCCCCACCCGCGACACCGTGCCGCGCACCAGCTCGCGCAGGTGTTCGGTGTTGGCGTGCACGGTCGTCAGGTCGCGACGCAGCCCGGCGACCTCGGCGTCGACACGTCCGAGCGCGCTGACGACGTCCTCACCCGAACCGACGTCGAAGGCGCGCCGCTGGTCCCTGCGCAGCGCACGCACCTGCACGGCCAGGACGACGACCACGACGGCCAGCACCAGGCTCAGACCCGCGCCGAGGAGCACGAGCCAGGTCTGCAGCTGCGGATCGAACGGCATCATCGAGCCCCGGTCGAGCGCCGGACGGCCGGCGGCCATCGGACGGCGGCGGTGCCCCGGCGCCGTCGCCCGTCGGAGGGCGTCCCCCGACCGGCGCCGCAGCGTAGCGGTGCACCCACGCCGATCGATGGCGGCGTGACACGGACCCCAACGATTGGACATCCAAGTATTTCGATCATGCTTCGTGGCCAACAGCGCACGGTGCGCGCGCGAACCAGGGCACCGCCTGCGTACACCGGTCGGCTGGACACCTAGACTCCGCCGACGTTTGTCCGGGACTCCAGGGGAGGGAGCAGGGTGTCTGCCCGCCTGCGAGCGTTCGTGCTCGCACTGTGCGCCGTGTCCGCCATCAGCACGATGGCCGGCCCGGCGCTGGCCCACGCTGCCGTGGCCACACCGATCAACGATCCCGCCGTCGCCGCGGGTGACGCGCTCGTGCTCGCCCAGGGTGGCGAGTCCGTGCGCGGCACGCTCCGCGACGGCGAGGGCGAGCCGGTGGCCGACGTGGCGATCGAGGTCGCGACCACCGACGGCGCTGTCGTCGGCGAGTCGCTCACCGACCCGGAGGGCAACTGGGAGGTGGAGCTGCCCGCTGCCGGTGACTACCTGGTCACGCTCGACGAGGGGACCTTGCCCGACGGCGTCGACCTGCGCGACGCCGACCGCAACCCGCTCGAGGTCAACGTCCGGTCCGGTCAGGCCCGCACGCTGATCTTCGCGCTCGGTGAGGGGGCCGCGACCGGCCAGTTCACCACCGCGTTGATCCAGCAGACCGTGTCCGGGCTGCGTTTCGGGCTGATCATCGCGATCACCACCATCGGCCTGTCGCTGATCTTCGGCACCACCGGCCTGGTGAACTTCGCGCACGGGGAACTGGTCGCCATCGGCGCGATCGTCGCCTACTTCTTCAACGCGCCGAGCGCCTCCGGTGGCCTGGGGGTCACGCTGATCCTGGCCGGTCTCGCGGCCACGCTCGTGTCCGCCGCGGCCGGTGGCGCCATCGAGGCCGGCCTGTGGCGTCCGCTGCGTCGCCGTCGCACCGGCCTGATCCAGATGCTGGTCATCTCGATCGGTCTGGCCCTGCTGCTGCGCAACGGCCTGCAGGTGTGGTTCGGCGGCTCGAGCCGGCCGTACTTCGACTACACGATCCAGCAGGCCTGGACCCTGGGCCCGATCCGCGTCACGCCTCGTGACGTGACGGTGATGGCACTGGCGACCCTGGCACTGGTCGGGGTCGCGACGATGCTGCAGCGGACCCGCATCGGCAAGGCCATGCGCGCCGTCGCCGACAACCGTGACCTCGCGGAGTCCTCCGGGATCGACGTCCAGCGGGTCATCCTGGTGGTCTGGGTGCTCGGTGCCGGGCTGGCCGGCTTCGGCGGCGTGCTCTACGGCGTGGTCGAGAACGTCAGCTACCTGATGGGCTTCCGCCTGTTGCTGCTGATGTTCGCCGGGATGATTCTGGGTGGCATCGGCACCGCCTACGGCGCGATGTTCGGCTCGATCGTCGTCGGTCTGATCACCGAGCTGTCGACGCTGTGGTTCTCCACCGAGCTCAAGTACGTCTGGGCGCTCGGGGTGCTCATCCTGATCCTGCTGGTCAAGCCGCAGGGTCTGCTCGGTCGTGCAGAGAGGCTCGGTTGATGGACGTCGATCTGCTGCGCGTCGTCGTCGACGGCCTGCGGACCGCCATCGGTCCGGTGGCCGCCGTCTACGCCCTGGCCGCCATCGGTCTCAACGTCCACTACGGCTACACCGGCCTGCTGAACTTCGGTCAGGTCGGCTTCATGCTGGTGGGCGCCTACGGCATGGGCATCGCGGTGTCCATCCACACCCTGCCGCTCACCCTGGGCATCCTGCTCGGCATCCTCGCCGCGGTGGCCCTCGCGCTCCTGCTCGGGTTCCCGACCCTGCGGTTGCGGGCCGACTACCTCGCGATCTGCACCATCGCGGCCGCCGAGATCCTGCGGTTCATCTTCCGCTCCAGCCCGATGGCCGAGGTCACCGGTGGGGCCTTCGGCATCCCGAGCCAGGTCGGCGGGTCGGGCTTCACCGGCTCGTTCGTCCGCGCCAACCCGATCCCCGAGGGCACCTACGGCGTCGGCCCCCTGACCTTCTCGCACACCCGCCTGTGGGTCATGGTCGTCTGCTGGGCCGTCGTCGCCCTGTCCGCGCTCATGGTGTGGGCGCTGATGCGCTCGCCGTGGGGCCGGGTCATCAAGTCCATCCGCGAGGACGAGGACGCGGCCCGCTCGCTGGGCAAGAACGTCTTCGCCTACAAGATGCAGTCGCTGGTGCTCGGTGGTGTCCTCGGCGGCGTGGCCGGCATCCTGCTGGTGCTCAACCAGGGCGCCATGACGCCGGACCAGTTCCTGCCGCAGATCACCTTCTTCGCCTACACCGTGCTGCTGCTCGGTGGCGCGGCGACGGTGACCGGACCGATCCTGGGCAGCGTGCTGTTCTGGTTCGTCCTGCAGGCGATGGACAGCCTGCTGCGCCAGACCGGGGCCGGGAACGCGGCCATCGGTGCGGTGCGGCTCGCCATCGTCGGCCTCATCCTGATCCTGCTGATGGCGTTCCGCCCGCAGGGGATCATGGGCAACAAGCAGGAGATGATGCTCGATGCGTGACACCCCCGCGTCCCGGGCACTCGCCGGCGTCGAGCCGCGACCCGGGGTACCCAAGCCGGATCCGATCCTGGTCGCCGACGGGGTCGTGCGCGCCTTCGGCGGCCTCAAGGCCGTCGACGTCGGGCACCTCGAGTTGCAGCGTGGTGCGATCACCTCGCTCATCGGCCCCAACGGTGCCGGCAAGACCACCTTCTTCAACCTGATGACCGGCTTCGACCGGCCCGACCAGGGCACGTGGAACTTCGACGGTCACGACCTGTCGAAGGTGCCGGCCCACAAGGTCGCCAACTACGGCATGGTGCGCACCTTCCAGCTCACCAAGGCGCTCACCCGCCTGACGGTGATGGAGAACATGAAGCTGGGTGCGACCGGACAGCGCGGCGAGAAGTTCCTCGCGTCGATGTGGCCGGGGGCCTGGAAGTCCCAGGAGCGCGACATCGAGCAGCGCGCCGACGAGCTGCTGGTGCGCTTCCGCATGGACCACATGCGCGACGAGATGGCCGGCACGCTCTCCGGCGGTCAGCGCAAGCTGCTCGAGATGGCCCGCTCGCTGATGGTCCAACCGTCGATGGTGATGCTCGACGAACCCATGGCCGGCGTGAACCCGGCGCTGACCCAGTCGCTGCTCGAGCACGTCAAGGACCTGCCGAAGTTCGGCATGTCGGTGCTGTTCGTCGAGCACGACATGGACGTGGTCATGGACATCAGCGACTGGGTCGTGGTCATGGCCCAGGGGCAGATCATCGCCGAGGGCACGCCCGAAGCGGTCGCCAAGGACCCCAACGTCATCGACGCCTACCTCGGCGCCGACCACGGTGACGAGAGCCGGTTCACGCCGGTGCCCTTCGACGGCGCACCCGCGGCCACGGCCGCGTCCGGGGCGGTCCCCGAGGCCCCCGTCGACACGCACGAGGGCGAGCAGGACCTGGCACACGGCAACGGGCCGACCGGTCCGACCACCGGGAGCCACGACGCGGAGGAGCAGGCGTGAGCGAGCCGCTGCTGATCGCCGAGGACGTCACCGCCGGCTACCTGCCCGGCATCGACATCCTGACCGGCTGCAACCTGACGCTCGCCGAGGGCGAGTTCGTCGGCATCATCGGCCCCAACGGTGCCGGCAAGTCGACGCTGCTCAAGTCGCTGTTCGGCCTGGTCGACGTCCGCTCCGGCTCGGTCCGGTTGCGGGGGCAGGACATCGGCAACGCCCCGGCGAACAAGCTGGTCGCCCAGGGCGTCGGCTACGTCCCGCAGACCCGCAACGTCTTCCCCAGCCTCACCATCGAGGAGAACCTCGAGATGGGGCTGTACCTGAAGCCGAAGGACTTCAAGGACCGGTTCGCCTACGTCGCCGACCTGTTCCCGCTGCTCGCCGATCGCCGCAAGCAGCGGGCGGGTGGTCTGTCGGGCGGCGAGCGGCAGATGGTCGCCATGGGCCGGGCGCTGATGATGAAGCCGTCGGTGCTCCTGCTCGACGAGCCCTCCGCCGGCCTGTCCCCGGCGCTGCAGGACGAGGCGTTCCTGCGCTCGCGCGAGATCAACGCCACCGGCGTGTCGATCGTCATGGTCGAGCAGAACGCCCGCCGCTGCCTGCAGATCTGCCACCGCGGGTACGTGCTCGACCAGGGACGCAACGCCTACACCGGCACGGGTCAGCAGCTGCTCAACGATCCCAAGGTCATCGAGCTCTACCTCGGCACCCTCGCGCAGCACACCTGACGAACGGCGGCGCACCGCCCGTCGCGACCAGCGCGCACCACGACGCGACGTCTCCGACCCCCGCGATCCGGTTCCGGCCGGCGCGGGGGTCGTTGTCGTCCGTGCGCCGCCGAATTCGGCCGTTCGGAGGCCTCGGATCCGGGGTTTGGTGCGCCGGACGCTCCCGTCCGCCCGTCGGCGCGCGTTCGAAGCCCGGGCACACGTCCGCTCTGCACCAATCGAAGGACCTGCCATGAGATTCCGGGTGTCTGCCGCCGCTGCCGCGGCGATGCTGGTCGCCGCACCAGCCGCGGCGATCGCCGACAACCACGACGACCACGACACGGCCGAGGTCGTCGCCGTCCACGGTCTGCCGCAGAGCGTGTTCGACACGCTCGGCGCCGACTCCACCGCCGTCGACGTGTACGTCGCCGGGAGCTACGACGACGCGCTGACCACCTTCGAGTTCGGGGACGTCGGCACGCTCGAGGTCCCGCCCGGCGCCTACGACCTCGAGGTCTTCCCGGCCGGTGGCGACACCTCCGGCGACCCGGTCCTCACGCTGAGCACGCCCGAGCTGGCCGCCGGCGTCAGCGCCTCGGTCGTCGCCCAGCTCGACGAGGCCGGTGAGACCCCGTCGCTCGCGGCCTACATCAACGAGAACGACGCCACCGGCATCCAGGTCTTCCACACGGCCGCCTTCGGTGCGGTCGACATCGTCGCCGGCGGCGAGGTCGCCCTGGCCGGTGCCGCCAACGGTGACACCGCCCGCATCGACGTACCCGGCGGCACCACCGTCGACGGCGTCGGCGTCGCTCCCGCCGGTGGGGACGTCGCGATCGACCTCGGTGCGGTCGAGGTCCCCGAGGACACGCTCGTCCTCGCCTACGCGATCGGCTCGGCCGACGACGAGACGCTGCAGGTCGTGACCGCCACCACCAGCGTCGCCGGTGGTGAGGACGGCGAGATGCCGACCCGCGTCGACGCCGGATCGGCCGGACTGGCCGCCAACCAGGGCATCGGTCTGGGCGTCGCCGTCCTGCTGCTCGCCGGGGTCGCGCTGCTGACCGCTCCGGTCACCGCGTCGGTGGTCCGTCGCCGTCGCTGAGCCTTCCGCTCCGAACGGGGGAGACGCGGCCGCGGCCGCGTCTCCCCCGCGGCGTTCCCGGCGCCGTCCGCGCCGCTGGGAGGTGCTGTCCACGCTGGCGGGGCTGGCGCTCGTCGGCGGTGCCCTGCCCGGCGTCCCGGCCGACGACACCGTCGGCGAGGTCCCCGACCCGGCCGGGCCGACGTCCTCGCGCGTGGTCGCGGACGCGCCACGCGCCTTCGCCGCCCCGACCGACGACGCGTCGGCGCCACCCCGCACCCGGGCAGCGGCCCCCCTGCCGGACACGGCAGCCGTCGCCGACGGCGTTCCCGACGCCGGTACCGGCTCGTCCGCCGAACGGCACGCGTCACGCGGCGACGCGCCGGCCGCGGCGCGCGCGGGCGTCGTCCCGACCCGGGTCGCGGTGCCGGCCCTCGGGGTGGACGCGCCGGTGACACCGGTCGGCCTCGAGCCCGACGGCGCCATGGAGTTGCCGGACGACGTCTCGCGTGTCGGCTGGTTCGCTCCCGGCGCCCGTCCCGGGGCCAGCGGGTCGGCGGTCCTGGCCGGCCACGTCGACGCCGCCTCGCAGGGCGCCGGCGCGCTGTTCGGGCTGGATCGGCTCGAGCCCGACGATCTCGTCCGCCTCGTCGGCGAGGACGGCACCGAGCAGGCCTGGCGGGTCGTCGGGCGCACGAGCTACGCCAAGGACGAGCTGCCGATCGAGGAGCTGTTCCGGGGCGAGGGCGAGCCGCGTCTCGTGCTGATCACCTGCGGTGGCGCCTACGACCCCGTGGCCCGCCACTACGAGGACAACGTGGTCGTCGTGGCCGAGCCGGCCTGAGTACGACGTTCGGCCGCCGGAAGCAGAAGGGCCCCGCCGTTGCCGGCGGAGCCCTTGCTGATGGTGCCTGGAGCGTCGGATCAGAAGTTCGATTCGACGGTGTCGATCACGGAGAGGGCACCCTCGCCGTCGAGCTCCCAGACGTCGTACATGCCCGACTCGGGTTCACCGTTGCCGGTCTCCGTCTCGGTCAGCACGACACCGGAGGCGGTGTCGTAGGCGATGGTGTCACCGGCCTCGAGGGCGTCCCGGCACTCCTCGAAGGAGGTGCAGGCGGTGTCACCGGTGGTGACGCCGACCATCTCGGCGGCGATGGCGGAGCCCTCGTCGCTGCCGGCAGCCTCGGCGGCCAGCGCGATGATCATCGCGCAGTCGAACGCCTGGGCGGCGTACGTCGTGTCGCTCAGACCGGTCTCGTCGGTGAAGCGCTGGATGAAGCCCTCGTCGGCGTCAGCCGCCGGACGGGTGCCCTTCATGCCGTCGAGGACCGACGGGTCGTTCGGGTCGACGTCCTCCCACAGGGTGTCGGAGGCGACGCCGTCAGCGCCGTACACCATGATGTTCTGGGGGCCGAGGCCCGCCTCGATCATGCTGGCCAGGATCTGCGCGCCCTCGTCGAAGGCGATCAGGGCCACCGAGTCGGCACCGGACTGCGCGACCTGGTTCACCTCGGCCTCGAAGTTCGCGGCCTCGGGGTCGTAGGTGATGGAGGCGGCGACGGTCGCGCCCTGCGCCTCGAGCTCCTCGACGGTGGCGTCGAGCAGGCCCTGGCCGTAGTCGTCGGCGCGGGCGAGGATCGCCGGGTTGGTGTTGCCGTCGGCAACGATCGTCTCGGCGAGGACCGGGCCCTGCAGGGCGTCGGTCGGCGCGGTGCGGAAGTACAGACCGCCGTAGTCACCGCCGGTGAAGGTCGGCGAGGTGTTGGACGCCGAGCACTGCACGACGCCGGCGCCGGTGAGGGCGTCGACGAACGACAGCGACATGCCCGAGGCGGCCGCACCGACGACGGCGTTGACGCCGGCACCGATCAGACGCTGCGCGGACTCGGAGGCGATGGTGGTGTCACCGGCCTCGTCGCCCGACTCCAGGGTGACGTCGTTGCCCAGCACGCCGCCCGCGGCGTTGATCTCGTCCACGGCCATCTGCACGGCCTGGATCTGCGGGGGGCCGAGGAAGGCCAGCGGCCCCGACTCCGGCAGGATGTAGCCGAGGTTCAGCGTGCCGTCACCTTCGACGGCCTGCTCCTCGTCGGCCGGCTCCTCACCTTCCGGCTCGTCCGTGGGCTCGGTCTCCTCGTCGGCCGGCTCGTCGGTGGTCTCCTCGGTGGTATCCGTGGGCTCGGGCTCGTCTCCGGTCGTGTCGCCATCGCCGCCACAGGCGGCGGTGGCGAGCGCGAGCGCGGTGACAGCCGCCATACGGCGCAGCCACAACGAACGCTTCATGTAACTCCCTCCCCAATTGGGTGGTCTCGCCGCCGCACCGTTGGATCCCCACCGTGGTGCGACGATCAGTGGGTTGCGTGCGGTCGCACACAACCGTGCGGGACGCTACTACGCAGGTAGGAGACTGGGAAGCGCAAACGCGCGCACTGCGTCCGCCGGTTGCCGACCGGCTCGCCTACGGTTCGGGCGACCCGTTCGCATCCGAGGAGCCCCCATGTCCGAGACGCTGCTGTTCTGCAACTCCCACGGAGCCGACGACCCCGAGCGCGCGACCGTGCCGTTCATCGCCGCGGCGACGGCCGCCGTCAGCGGCAGGACCGCGGTCGTGGTCTGCACCGTCGAGGCGGTCAACCTCGGGGTGCCCGGGGTGGCCGACGGCATCGAGGAGCAGGGGATGCCCCCGCTGGGCGACCTGGTGCGACAGTTCACCGACGCGGGCGGCGAGATCTGGCTGTGCAGTGCCTGCGCGCTCAAGCGCGACATCACCGGCGACATGGAGCTCGTACCCGGTGCCACGATCGTGGGCGCCGCCCGCATCGTCGAGGCGCTCACCGAGGGACGCGCCATCACCCTCGCCTGAGCACGTCCGCAGCGGACAGAGTGCCGCCCCCGGCTGGGAGGGGCCGGGGGCGGCGAAGGCGCTCGGCGGGAGATGCCGGCGCGGGAGCGCGGCGTCGGTGTGGGAGAGCACCGGCCGCGGCGCGCGGTTCGGTGTGGGAGCGCACCGAACCGCGGGTCTGGAGAACGAAGTCAGGCGGCGAGCTTGTCGGCCACCTGGTTGAAGTGGGCGGCGTACTTCAGCGCGATCTCGCGCTCGTCGTCGTCGATGCCCTGCTTGTCGCCCCCCATGGGGCTCCAGTGCGTCGGGCCGTACGGGCTGCCGCCGGTGCGGGTCGAGCCGACCTCCTCGGCCAGGCCGTAGCCGACCGGCACGATCACCATGCCGTGGTGGTAGGCGAAGGTCGACATCGACAGGATCGTGGTCTCGTGCCCGCCGTGGATGGTGGCGGCGCCGGTGAAGAACCCGGCCGGCTTGCCGACCAGCCCGCCCTCCGACCACAGCGCACCGGTCTGGTCCCAGAAGTTCTGCAGCTGCGCGGTGTTGGACCCGTAGCGCGTCGGTGAGCCGAACAGGATCGCATCGAACTCGGGCAGTTCCTCGACGGTCGCCTCGGTCACGTCCTGCTGCTTGTCGATGGCGGCGGCGACGCCGTCCATCTGCTTGACCTCGTCGGGCAGCAGCGGATCGGGGACCCGGCGCAGGTGTGCCTCACCGCCGGCCTTCTCCACGCCCTCGGCCAGGATGGTGGCGAGGTCGTGCGTCGAGCCGTACATGGAGTGGTAGACGATGCCGATGCGGGCCATGCGCGGGATCCTCTGGTTGCGTTTCCGTGGAGATCAGACAACCGGGATTCGCATCTGCGGGGGAGCTGTCCCACGGTCGGACGGCCAGACCCCGTCCGACCCCCGCCGAGCGTCGGGACGCCGTCGGGGAACGCTCGGGTGTGCTGCGGGCGCCCTCGCCCGGCACCGCCAGGTGCCTGGCCGCCGACGGATCGAGCCGGACGTGCGTGCGCCCGCTCGGGTCAGGCGCGCGCCAGCCACTGCGCGAAGGGGTCGCCCGTCAGCCGCTCGTAGGCCTCGACGTACTTCGCCCGCGTGGCCTCGACGACCTCCTCGGGCAGCGCCGGCGCCGGCGGGGACTTGTCCCAACCGGTCGAGGTCGCGAAGTCGCGCACGTACTGCTTGTCGAAGCTCGGTGGCGTCGTCCCCGGCCGCCAGGCGTCTGCCGGCCAGTACCGCGACGAGTCGGGCGTGAGCACCTCGTCGGCCAGCACGAGCTCTCCGTCGAGCAACCCGAACTCGAACTTGGTGTCCGCCAGGATGATGCCCTGCGCCGCCGCGTGCGCGGCCGCGGCCACGTAGATGGCGATCGAGCGGGCCCGCAGCAGCTCGGCCAGCTCCGTGCCGACCCGGTCGGCGACCACGTCGAGGGCGACGTTGAGGTCGTGCTCCCCCGGTTCCGCCTTCGTGGCCGGGGTGAAGATCGGCTCGGGCAGGCGGTCGGCCTCGACCAGCCCGTCGGGCAGCGCGACACCGCAGACGGTGCCGTCGGTGCGGTACTCCTGCCAACCGGACCCGGCGAGGTGACCCCGCACGACGCACTCGAACGGCACGATCTCGACCTTGCGCACCAGCATCGAGCGGCCACGCAGGTGCTCGGCGGCGTCGGCGACGACGTCGGGCAGGTCCGCGACCGCGGTCGACACGAGGTGGTTGGGCGTCAGTTCGGCCAGCCGCGCGAACCAGAACGCCGACAGCCCGGTCAGCACCCGACCCTTGTCCGGCACCGGCGTCGGATGCACCACGTCGTAGGTCGACACGCGGTCGGAGGCGACCAGCAGCAGGTGGTCCTCGTCGACGTCGTAGAGGTCGCGGACCTTGCCGGAACGCAGGTGGGGCAGGGCGTCGAGGGGCACGGCGGACTCGTTTGGCGGTGGCGGCACGCTGGCGTGCGGAGGGCCGCGTCGGCCGTGCGCCTGCGCCGGCAGGACAGCCGCCGGCAGGCGAGGGGCGACGCCGACGCCAGCCTACTGGCGGGGGCCATCGCCGCGATCCCGCCGGACGAGGTCCTCGACGGTGTCGACGTCGGGGGGGAGCCGGTCGTCGACCCGCACCAGGGCGACGTCGTGGCCGTCGAACAGCTGCCGGGCACCGGCGTCACCGTCGAGATCGGCGAGGCGCGGCCACAGCCGGCGTGCGAGCCCGACCGGGTGGCCCGTGCCGTCGGCGTAGCGGACGCGCGCGATGCCGTCGGGGGCGGCCTCGGCCGCGTCGGCCACGGCGGCGACGGCGGCGGGCCGCAGCCCGGGCTGGTCGGCGAGCAGCACCACGACCACGTCGACGTCGTCGGCGGCCTCGACGGCGGCGAGGCCGGCGCGCAGGGAGCTGGCCTGACCGCTGCCGTGATCGGGGTTGTGGACGACCTCGACCGCACCGCCCCGGGCGGCGGCCGTCGCGACCGCGTCGGCGTCGTGGCCGACGACGACCACCACGCGGGCGAGTCCGGCCGCGTGCGCGGCCGCGACCGCGTGCGCGACCAACGGCAACCCGTCCACCTCCACGAGCTGCTTGGTGGCACCGAACCGGGTGGCACGGCCGGCCGCGAGCACGAGGCCCACGGCCACGGACGGGACGACGGGGACGGTCACGGGCGACCTCTAGGCTCGGTGCGTGCGAAGGAGTGTGCCGACATGGACCAGGATGCCCGCCGCCGTGCCGCCGTGGTGACCGCCTCGGACGGGGTCACGACCGGCCACCGCGAGGACCGCTCGGGTACGGCGGTCACCGAGACCCTGACCGCCGCCGGGTTCGTCGTGCGCGTCCGGGAGGTGGTCCCCGACGAGCGCGAGCGGATCGCCGAACTGCTGCGGCGCCTGTGCGACGAGGACGACGTCGCGCTGGTCGTGGTCACCGGCGGCACGGGGTTCGGGCCCCGCGACGTGACCCCGGAGGCGACCCGCGACGTGCTGGACCGGGAGGCGCCCGGCCTGGCCGAGGCGATGCGGGCCGCCGGCCGGGCGGTCACCCCGCTGGCCGACCTCTCGCGCGGGGTGTGCGGGGCCCGGGGGACGACGCTGGTCGTGAACCTGCCGGGCAGTCCGACGGGAGCGACCGAGTCGCTCGACGCGGTGCTCGGGCTGCTCCCGCACGCGCTGGACCTGTTGGCGGGTGACACGCAGCACCGCTGACCGCCGCAGGGCCGGCGGCGCCGAGGCCGACCGGCGTGCGCGGCCGGCGTGCGCGGCCGGCGTGCGCGGCCGGCGTGCGCGGCGGTGGCCGGCGCGTGCTTGCGGTGGCGGCAGTGGATCAGCCCGCTCGCCGGCGCCAGAGCACGACCGTCAGGATCGCGACGAGTGCGGCGGCGAGGACCGGCAGCAGACGCTTGAGGGTCGCGCTGCCGGCGACGTCGACCAGGTCGAGCGCGTCGTCGGCCCGGAACGGGTCGGGCGCGATCCGGCGCGGTCCACCGACCACCGGCGTGGCCGGCGCCGCCGCCCCGACGGCCGCCGCCCCGGTCAGCGCGGCCTCGCCGCGGCCCGGGACGGTCGGCGCGTCGTCCGCCGCCGGTCCTGCCGCCGCCGCGTCGGGGGGTGCGGCCGGGGACGTGGCCGGCTCGGCGGTGTCGGGCGCCTCGTCCTCCCCGAGCAGTTCGCGCAGGCGTTCGGCGAACGCGTCGATGATCTTGGTGCCGACCTCGGCCATCACCCCACGGCCGAACTGGGCCGGCTTGCCGGTGACGGCCAGGTCGGTCACGACCGTGACGAGCGTGTGATCGCCCTGCTGGCGCAGGTCGGCGGTCACGTCGGCCCTGGCCGTTCCCGTCCCCCGGGTCTCCTTGCCGCTGGCCTCGATGCGGGCGTGCCTGGCGTCGGCGTCGGCCTCGACGAGGCGGGCCTGCCCCCGGTAGGTCATCGAGATCGGGCCGACCTTGACCTTCACCCGCCCGGTGTGGACGTCGCCGTCGACCTCCTCGAGCTGCGCGCCGGGCAGGCAGGGCGCCACGCGTTCGAGGTCGGTGAGCGTCGCGAAGGCGGTGTCCACGTCGGTCGGGACGGTGAACTCGTTGGTGAACTCCACGGGGTCGCTCCTGGTCGGCTCGGACGGAGGTCAGACGTGCAGCGGGGGCTCAGGTGCCGGCCGCGGGTCACCGCGGTGGATGTCGCCGTCGGTGTCGGTCAGCGGGCGACCGCTGCCGCCATGGCGCAGCGCGACGATCTCGGCGGCGATGGACACGGCGGTCTCCTGCGGGGTGCGCGCGCCGAGGTCCAGCCCGATCGGTGAGCGCAACCGCCGCAGCGCCGCCTCGTCGACGCCGACCTCGCGCAGGCGCCGCAGCCGGTCCTCGTGCGTGCGACGGCTGCCCATCACGCCGACGTACGCGGCCGGGCTCCGCAGCGCGACCTGCAGCACGGGCACGTCGAACTTCGGGTCGTGGGTCAGCACGCAGATCACCGTGCGGGCGTCGACGCGGGTCTCGGCGAGATAGCGGTGGGGCCACGCGACCACGACCTCGTCGGCGTCGGGGAAGCGCAGGTCGGTCGCGAACCGGGCGCGCGCGTCGCAGACGGTGACGGCGAAGCCGAGGTAGCGGCCGATCGAGGCGACCGCGGCGGCGAAGTCGATGGCGCCGAAGACGAGCATGCGCGGGCGCGGCGCGAAGGACTCGACGAAGACGGCCACCTCGTCACGACGGCGCTCACCGCGCGGGCCGACGTGACGGAGGCCGGTCCCGCCCTGGGCGAGCATGCCGCGGGCGTGTTCGGCGATGGCCCGGTCGAGGAAGGCCTCCCCGGTGGCGCCGGTCACCCCGAGGTCGTCGACCACCAGCGTGCGGCCGACGAGCCGGTCGTCCTCGGCGTGCTCGACGACGGTGGCGAGCGCGACCGGATGGTCCGCCTCGACCTGTGCGGCGACCGCGGCGAGGTCGAGGTCGGCCGGGGTGACCGGGCGGACGAACACCTCGATGGTGCCGCCGCAGGTGAGCCCGACGGCGAAGGCCTCGTCGTCGGCGATGCCGTAGCGCACCTGTCGGGGCCGCCCGGTGGCGAGCACCTCGGTGGCGACCTCGACGACCGCCCCCTCCACACAACCGCCCGAGACGCTGCCGAGCACGGTCCCGTCGGGGTGCAGGGCCAGGGCCGCTCCGGGACGGCGGGGCGCGCTGGCGCTGGTCGCGACGACGCTGGCCAGCGCGAACGTCACCCCGTCGGCCTGCCACCGGCGCAGGACGGACAGTTCGTCACGCATCGCGACCCCCTCGCTCCTGAGCGGACAACGTAGGACCGGTGGCCACGTCGTGCTGCCGTGCGGGCGGATCGGTCGCGGCGCCGGCGACCACGGCGGCGAGCGCCTCGAGCGACGCGAGGGAGTGTCCGGCCTGGAAGGCGTCGCAGTACGGCAGCGCGGCGGCCATCCCACCGGCGGTCGGCGCGAAGCCGGGACGTCCGGCGCGCGGGTTGGCCCACACCAGCCGGTGCGCCAGCCGCGACAGGCGCCGGACCTGGGTCGCGAGCTCGTCGGGGTCACCGGTCTCCCAGCCGTCGGAGAGCACCACCACGACCGCGCCGCGGGCGACGCCACGCTGGCCCCACCGGTCGAGGAACTCGCGCAGCGTCGCCCCGAGGCGGGTGCCTCCGGACCAGTCCGGGATCGCCGCCGACACGGCGCGCATGGCGGTCTCGGCGTCGCGGTGGGCGAGCTCGGACGTGACCCGGGTCAGCCGGGTGCCGAGCGTGAACACCTCGGTCGGGGCGCGGCGCGCGCGGACGGCGGCGTGGGCGAAGCGCAGCAGCGCATCGGCGTAGCCGGCCATGGAGCCGCTGACGTCGACCAGCAGCACCACCCGTCGTGGCCGTGGACGTGGGCTGGTGCGGTGCAGCCGACCGGGTTCACCGCCGGCCGCGAGCAGCGCCCGCACCGTGCGGCGCCGGTCGACCGGGCCGCGGCGGGCGGGCTGGCGACGGCGGGTGCGCCGCAGCTCGCCGGGCAGGGAGAACGCCCGCAGCAGCCGGTGCAGCTCGGCGCGTTCGTGGTCGTCGAGGCGCGCGACGTCGCGGTGGCGCAGGGTCTCGTACGCGCTGGCGTGACGGGTGACGGCCGTCACCGTCGGTGCCTCGTCGTCGGCCGTGCCGGAGCCGGGCGTGGCCAGCGCCGCCGCGGTGACCTGCACCCGGCGGGCCGTGCGGGCCCGGCCGGGCACGGCCACGCCGGCGAAGAACGCGGCGAACACCCGGTCGTAGCGGGCGAGGTCGTCCGGCCCCGAACACAGCGTCAGGCGGCCGGCCCAGTAGACGTCACGGGTGCGCTCGGGTGCCAGGACGTCGAGGGCCGCCACGAAGGCGTGCACCCGGGTCGGGTCGGCGTCCACCCCGGCGGCCCGCAGCGCGCGGGCGAAGCCGACCGCGACCGGCGCCAGGCTCGTCGCTGCGCCCCCGCCGGGCGTCGCGCCCCCGCCGGGCGACGCGACACCGCCGGACGACCCGGCACCGTCGGGTTGCTTCCCGGCCCCGTCGGGTGGCGCGGCGTCAGCCATCGGTGACCGCCCGACCGACCAGCGTGGCGACGTCGATCGCCCGGGCACGGTCCTGGTCCTCACGGAACTTGCACACCGCCCCGAGGGTCGCGACGACCCGGTCGGCGTCGAGGGCGTCGGCGCCGAGCGCGACCAGCGCCGCGGTCCAGTCCAGCGTCTCGGCGACGCCGGGTGGTTTGAGCAGGTCCTGTCCGCGCAGGGTCTGCACCGCCGAGACGACCTCGCGGGCGAGCCGCTCGGTCACCCCCGGCAGGCGTGTGCGGACGATCGCGACCTCCCGCGGATAGCTCGGATGGTCGAGCCAGTGGTAGTAGCAGCGCCGCTTCAGCGCGTCGGAGACCTCGCGGGTGCGGTTGGACGTCAGCACGACGACCGGTGGGACCGCCGCCCGGATCGTCCCGAGCTCGGGGACGCTGACCGTGAAGTCGCCGAGGACCTCGAGCAGCAACGCCTCGAACTCGTCGTCGGCGCGGTCGACCTCGTCGACGAGCAGCACGACCGGGTCGGTCTCGAGCGCCTGCAGCAGCGGCCGGGCCACCAGGAAGCGTCGGTCGTACAACTCCGCCTCGAGTGCCCGTTCGTCGCGGGGGTCCGCGTCCCGGCCGCTGCGCCGGGCGGCCGCCTCGGCGGTCCGCAGGTGCAGGACCTGGGCCGGGAAGTTCCAGTCGTAGAGCGCCTGGGTGGCGTCGATGCCCTCGTAGCACTGCAGGCGCAGCAGCGGCGCGTCGAGGACCTCGGCGAGTGCCGCCGCCGTGGCGGTCTTGCCCACGCCGGCGTCACCCTCGAGCAGCAGCGGACGACGCAGGGCGAGCGTGAGGAATGCCGCCGTCGCCAGTCCCTCGTCGGCGAGGTAGCCGGCCTCCGCCAACCGCGCCGCCAGCGCCGCCGGGCCGTCGACGCCGAGCGGCAGCCGACCCGCGGACGCCGCAGGTGCCGGGGATGGCGCGGGAACGCGCGGCGGACGTCCCCGCCCCTCCTCCGTCCCGGCTGCGGCGTCGCTCAAGAGGCCGCGGCCTGCAACGCCCGGCGGGTCAGGACACGTGCCAGGTGCTCGCGGTACTCCGGGCTCGCGTTGAGGTCACCCGAGGGGGTGGTGCCCTCCGCCGCAGCGGCGGCCGCGTCGGGGATCGCGTCCGGGGGCGCACCGGCGAGCGCCTGTTCGACGGCGTGGGCACGCACCGGCACGGTCGCCATGTTGGTCAGACCGACCCGGGCCTCGGCGATGCTGCCGTTCGAACGGCGCACCAGCGCGAGCGCCCCGACGATCGCCCAGGCCTGCGAGACCCGGGTGAACTTCTCGTAGCGCCAACCCCAGTCGTCGCCGAGCTTGGGCACCCGGACCTCGGTGAGGATCTCGTCCTCGGCCAGCGCGGTGTCGAGGTAGTCGACGAAGAAGTCGGCGGCCGGGATCTCCCGGCGCCCCTCGGGACCGGCCGCGACCAGCGTCGCGTCGAGCGCCACGGCCAGCGCGGGCAGGTCCCCGGCCGCGTCGCCGTGGGCCAGCGCCCCACCGATGGTGCCGCGATGGCGGACCTGCGCGTCACCGACCATCTCGGTGACGGCCGCGAGCACACCACAGTGTTCGCGCACCAGCGCGGCGTCGAGCACGTCCTGGTGACGGGTCATCGCCCCGATGGCGAGCCGGCCGTCGTCGGTCTCGCACACGCCCTTCATCGCGTCGACGCGCCCGAGGTCGACCAGCACCTCGGGCACCGCCAGCCGGAGCTTCATCAGCGGCAGCAGGCTGTGCCCGCCGGCGAGGACCTTGGCCTCGTCGCCGTGCTCGACCAGGGTCGCCACGGCGTGGTCGACCGACTCGGCGCGGACGTAGTCGAACGGTGCCGGGATCATGCCGGACCTCCCTGGGTACCCGCCGGCGCGCTGCTCTCGGCGCCCGCTGACGCGGAACGGATCGCCTCCCAGACGTTGCGTGGTGACGCGGGCATCGGCACGTCGTGCACGCCGAGCGGCCGCAGCGCGTCGACCACCGCGTTGATCACGGCCGGCGTGGACGCGATCGTGCCGGCCTCGCCGACGCCCTTGACGCCGAGCGGGTTGGTGGTCGCCGGGGTCTCGGTGCGGTCGGTCACGAACGTCGGCAGGTCGGCCGCCGAGGGGACGTAGTAGTCCACCAGCGAACCGGTCAGCAGGTTGCCCTCGTCGTCGTGCACGGCCTCCTCGAACAACGCCTGGGCGATGCCCTGCGCCAGACCACCGTGGATCTGGCCCTCGACGATCTGCGGGTTGATCACCTTGCCGACGTCGTCGACGCAGACGTAGCTGCGCAGGTGCACGCGGCCGGTCTCGGTGTCGACCTCGACCGCGGCGAGGTGGGTGCCGTGCGGATAGGAGAAGTTCTCCGGGTCGACGGTCGCGTCGGAGTCCAGCGACGGTTCCATGTCCTCCGGGTAGTCGTGCGCCGCGAACACCGCCAGCGCGACCTCCTGGATGGTCTTGGCCGCGTCCGGGGAGCCCCGCACGCTGAACCGGCCGTCGGCGAACTCGAGGTCGTCCTCGCTGGCCTCGAGCAGGTGCGCGGCGACCCTTCGCGCCTTGGCGACCACCTTGTCACAGGCGACCTGGACCGCGTACCCACCCACGACCAGCGACCGCGAGCCGTACGTGTCCATGCCCTTGTGCGCGACCGCCGTGTCGCCGTGGCGGACCTCGACGTCCTCGTAGGGCACACCGAGCGCCTCGGCCGCGATCTGCGACCAGGCGGTGACGTGCCCCTGCCCGTGCGGCGAGGTCCCGGTCACCACCTCGACCTTGCCGCTGGGCAGCATCCGCACCCCGGCGTACTCCCAGCCGCCCGCGCCGTAGGCGAGCGAGCCGAGCACCCGCGAGGGGGCCAGCCCGCACATCTCGGTGAAGGTGGAGATCCCCAGGCCGAGCTGCACCGGGTCGCCGGCCTCGCGCCGACGCCGCTGTTCCTCGCGCAGCCCGTCGTAGTCGAACAGCTCCTTGGCCCTCGCGGTCGCGGCCTCGTAGTTGCCCGAGTCGTAGGTGATCCCGGCGATGGTCTCGTAGGGGAACTCCTCGTGACGGATCCAGTTGCGCTCGCGCAGCTCGAACGGCTCCATGCCGAGCTCGTGCGCGGCCTCGTCGACGAGCCGCTCGATGGCGAAGGTCGCCTCGGGCCGTCCGGCGCCGCGGTAGGCGTCCGTCGGGGTCTTGTTGGTGAACACCCCGGTGCAGGTGAACGACAGCGCGTCCATCTTGTAGATCGCGTTGAACATGAACGCGCCCAGCAGCGGTACGCCCGGGGTGACCAACTGGAGGTAGGCGCCCATGTCCGCCAGCAGCTCCACCCTCAACCCGCGGATGCGGCCGTCGGCGTCGAGCGCCATCGACAGGTCCTGCACCTGGTCACGGCCGTGGACGGTGGCCTGGTACCCCTCGGAGCGGGTCTCGGTCCACTTCACCGGCTGGTCGAGCAGCTTCGCCAGCACGAGGCAGATCGCCTCCTCGGCGTAGACGTTGAGCTTGCTGCCGAACCCGCCGCCGACGTCGGGCGCCACCACCCGCAGCTCGTGCTCGGGGACGCCGCAGGTCAGCGCCAGCATCAGCCGCAGGATGTGCGGCACCTGGGTCGCCGACCACAGGGTGTACTCGCGCTGGTCGCGGGGCGGCGCACAGACGACCGCGCGCGGCTCGATCGCGGTCGGGATCAGGCGCTGGTTGACGAACCGGCGGCTGACCACGTGCGCGGCGCCGTCGAACGCGGCGTCGATGTCGCCGTTGACCAGCGGCCAGGTGAAGCATTCGTTGGAACCCAGCGTCGTGTCGGCGAGGTCGGCCCCGTCCGCCAGTGCCGCCTCCATGTCGGTCACGACCGGCAGCGGGTCGTACTCGACGTCGACGAACTCGATGGCGTCGGCGGCCTGGTAGCGGCTGCGGGCGACCACCACGGCGACGGCGTCGCCGACGTAGCGCACCTCGTCGGTCGCGATCGGCAGGTGGACCGGGGCACGCATGTCCTCGGTGACCGGCCAGGCGCACGGCAGGCCGGCAGCCCAGTGCTCCTGCAGGTCCGCGCCGGTGTAGGCCGCCACGACGCCGGGTTGATCGAGCGCGGCGGACACGTCGACCCGGGTGACCTTGGCGTGCGCCATCGGCGAGCGGACCACCGCCAGGTGCAGCATGCCGGGCAGGGCGAGGTTGTCGGTCCAGCGGGTGCGGCCGGTGACGAGGTGGGCGTCCTCCTTGCGCAGCTTGGTCACGCCGACGACGGCGTCGGGGGTGGCGGGGGCGTCGAGTGTCGTCACGGCGTCACCTCGACGTTGCGCAGGTCGTCGACGTGCTGCGGGTCGTCGACCACGTCCGCCTCCCCGACGGTGCCCTCGGCCGGGTCACCGACGTCCTCGCCCCGCAGTTCGGCCGCCGCCCGCAGAACCGAGCGCACGATGTTGACGTAGCCGGTGCAGCGGCACAGGTTGCCCTCGAGACCGAGGCGGACCTCCTGCTCGGTCGGATCGGGGTTGCGCTCGAGCAGGTCGAGCGAGGACATGATCATGCCGGGCGTGCAGTAACCGCACTGCAGGCCGTGCTCGGCGTGGAAGGCCTTCTGCAGCGGGTGCCAGCCGCTGGTGGCGTCGCCGTTCGTCGGCGGTTGTGCCAGCCCCTCGATCGTGCGCACGTCGCTGCCGTCGGCCTGGACCGCCAGCATCGTGCAGCTCTTGACCGACTCCCCGTCGAGGTGGACCGTGCACGCGCCGCAGTTGGACGTGTCACAGCCGATGTTGGTGCCCGTCCTGCCGAGCACGTCACGCAGGTAGTGCACGAGCAGCTGCCGCGGTTCGACGTCGTCGTCGTACCGGGCGCCGTCGACCGTCATCTGGACCCTGGTCACGCTGGCCTCCCGTCGTCGCCGAGCCCGTGCGCGGGCCCGCCGGCGCAGGTCGCCCTCCGGCGCGACGTCGTCCACGAGCGTGCGCTCCGTGCTGCGGGGCTCCCGACCCGCCTGCCTGGTGAGCGCGGGCCGAACCGTAAATCCGGACGCCGAGCCGCGCGGCGGAGACCGGTGGGTCGTCTGTTCCGCGCGCACCGTCCGTGCGCCCGCGCACGTGGCCGCGTACGTGGCCGCGTACCTGGCCGCGTACCTGGCCGCGTCGGTGCCTGCGTACGGGTCAGTCCGCGGGGTAGGCGACCGCCTGGCCGTCGGGGACGCCGACCAGGCTCGCCGGGAGCTCGTCGACCGGCGGGAGCCGGTCGCGGTCGACGGCCAGCACGAGGCGGTAGGGGTTGTAGTCGTCGGTGCAGGCGCCGGCGCCGGCCGACGCGCGCTCGACGGTCACGACGTCGCCGTCGACGGTGGACAGGTCCGCGAGGTAGTCGGGGCAGCTGCCCGACTCCCCCGAGGACCACACGACCAGCACCTGCCGGTCGAGGTCGACGTCGTCGAGCTCGCCGTAGCGGCCGGGCGTCACCGGCGGCTCGTCGTCGACCGGCGTCAGGTCGTCGGGGACGTTCTCGGCCCAGGCCCGCGCCGCGGTCTCGGGGTCGGCGGCGACCTCGAGGACGGCGAACGCCGTGCCGTCGAGACCGTCGCGCCACCCATCGACCTTCGCGAGGGTGATCACGCCATCGGCGGGAGCGGGCGGGGGGTCCTGGATCTCGAAGCAGATCGCGTCCGCGCCGTAGGCCGCCGACAACTCGGCGAGCCGCTCGTCGGACGGCGCGTACACGCCGACGGTCGTGCGGTTGATCATGACCTGGACGCCGGACGAGGTGACCGCCCCCTCCTGCTGACCGCCGGCCTCGTTCGCCATCAGCCGGTCCTGGAGCCCGCGCAGCTCGTCCTCGGTGTGGGCGGCCTCGGCCACGGCGACACCCGGGTGGACCTCGGCGCGGATCGCCTCGGCGTGCGCGTCGACGTCGTCGGTGAACGCGACCGCGACGCCGCCGAGCCCGTGGTCGATCCACACGCCGGCGAACGCGTCGGCGGCGTGCTGACGGGCCCAGGCCTCGACCTCCTGGGCGAGGCCGCCGGGGTCGGGTCGGGTGACGCCTCCCGCGGTTCCCTCGCCGGGCAGTTCCCCGCCGTCGAGCGGGGCCGCGGTCGTCCCGGTCGGCTCCCCGTCCGGTGGCGGCTCGGCGACGAGGTCGTCGACCTCCTCGCAGCGCGGCGCGAGCGCACCGTCGTCCGCGGAGCCGGCGGCGCCGGGCTGGTCCCCGGTCGCGCCCCCCGGCGCGTCGCCCGCCGTGCCCTCCCCCGGCGCCTCGCCACAGGCGGCCAGCAGCAGGGCGACGGCCGCCAGGCCGACGGCGCCACGTCCGAGGCGGTCGCATCCTGCGTGCACGCGGTGCATCGCCGCTCCCTCTCGCTCGCGTCCGGTGTCGACGGTAGGACGTCGCGCCGGGCGGCGGAGTTGCACCGGTGCTCACCGATGCGCCGACGCCCCGTCAGCCGCCGATGTAGGACATCTCGACGCGCGGGCCGGTGAGTCCCGCCTCGGCGCGCAGCTCGGAGGCACGGTCGGTGCGGGCGGACCACACGGCGCGGACCGCGTCGGCCAGCGCGTCGTCGTCGGCACCTGCGCGGACGAGCGCCCGCAGGTCGGTCCCCGACGCCGCGAACAGGCAGGTGTAGAGCTCACCGACCGCGGACAGCCGGGCCCGGGTGCAGGTGCCGCAGAACGGCCGGCTCACGGAGGCGATGATCCCGACCTCGCCGGCGCCGTCGCGGTAGCGGAACCGTTCGGCGACCTCGCCCGGGTGGGAGGGGTCGACCGGCTCGATCGGCCAGCGGGCCGCGATGCGCTCGGCGACCTCGGCGGCCGGCACCATCCGGTCGCGCAGCCAGCCGTTGGTGGTGCCGACGTCCATGAACTCGATGAACCGCAGGGTCACGCCGGTGTCGCGGGCCCAGGCCGCGAGGTCCTCGACCTGGTCGTCGTTCACCCCGCGTTGGAGCACGCAGTTGACCTTCACCGGGTCGAGGCCGGCCTCCCGGGCCGCGGCGATGCCGTCGAGCACCGTGCCGACCGGCGCGTTGGTGTCGGCCAGCTGTCGGAAGGTCGCGTCGTCGAGCGCGTCGAGGCTGACGGTGATGCGGCGCAGACCGGCCGCGGCCAGGGCCGGGGCGAAGCGGCGCAGCAGGACCCCGTTGGTGGTCAGGGCGAGGTCCTCGAGCCCGTCGATCGACGCCAGGCGCGACACCAGCTCGGGCAGGTCGCGGCGCAGCAGCGGCTCCCCGCCCGTCAACCGCAGCTTGCGCACCCCGAGCCTCACGAACACGCGGGCGAGGCGGGTCAACTCCTCGAAGCTCAGCAGCTCCTCGCGCTCGAGGAAGGCGTGGTCGGGGCCGAACACCTCGCGCGGCATGCAGTAGCGGCAGCGCAGGTTGCACCGGTCGGTCACCGACACGCGCAGGTCCTCGACCGGCCGGCCCAGCCGGTCGAGCAGCGGTGTGGTCACGTCCGTCCCCATCGTCGGCACCGTACCCGGGCGCCGGCGTGCCGTGACGCCGGTCAGCGGCGACGCCGGCGCAGCAGCCCGGCGACCACCACCGCCGCGACCGTCGCGACGAGCCGGTTGACGTCGACGGCCGGCACCCAGCGCACGGCGCCGTCCCGGATCACGTAGGCACCGGCCGGCCGTGCCCCGAGGCCGAAACCACCACCCTCACCGGCGTCGCCGGCGCTGTCCTGCCCGCTGCCGGCGCCGCCACCGCCGCCGACCAGGGCGACCGGGATCACCGTCGTGCCGTCCCGCTCGACGGGTTCGCCGAAGACGCGCTGGACGTGCAGCGTGTCGCGGACGAGGTCGGTGATGCGTTGCAGTGGCACGGTGCGTCTCCTTCGTGGCTCGGCCCGAGTCTGCCGGCGCCAGCCGGCCGGCGCCGGTGCCAGAGGTCACGAGTTCGGCGCGAACGTGCCCGCAGTAGCCTGCCGGGGCGGGCGCGGGCGCGGGCGCAGACGCAGGCGCAGGCGTGAGCAGCGGTGAGCGGAGCGGACAATGGAGATCGAGGTGCGCCTGTTCGGCGGCCTGGCCGAGCGCGCCGGCGGCCAACGCACCCGGGTCGAGGTCGCCGACGACGCCACCGTTGCCGACCTGCGCTCGGCGTTGGCGGCGAAGCACCCGCCGTTGGCGCCGCTGCTGGCGCGGGTCAACGTGGCCGTCGACCTCGAGGTCGTCGACGAGCGCCATCCGCTGGCCGGCGCGCGTGAGGTGGCCGCGTTGCCTCCGGTGGCCGGCGGTGCCGCCGACGACCACGACGCCCCGCGGGTCCTGACCGGACTGCGCCGCCCGCCCCTGGCGGTCGAGGACGCGCTCGCCACGATCGCCACACCCGACGTCGGTGCCACGGCGGTGTTCCTCGGCACCGTCCGCGACCACGCCGGCGACCTCGACGACGTCGTGCGCCTCGACTACTCGGCCTACGAGGCGATGGCCGAGAAGGTGCTCGCCGACCTCGCCGCCGAGGTGGTCCGCGATCATCCGAGCGTGCGCGGCATCGCGCTGCTGCACAGCGTCGGCGCGTTGCCGGTGGGCGCCCACACCATCCTGGTGGCGTGCACGTCACCGCACCGGACCGCCGCCTTCGCCGCGTGCGAGGACGCCCTCGAGCGCGTCAAGGACCGCGTACCGGTGTTCAAGCGCGAGGTGACCGGTGACGGTGCCCACCGCTGGGTCGGTCTGCCCGACGCCTGACGCGGGAATGGCCCGGTCGTCGTCCGCCGTTGTCGTCCTACAGCCACCACACCAGCCGGCTCGCTCGCGGGTCGACGTCCTGTGCAGAGAGGTCCTCCATGATCGCGGTCACCGGCGCCACCGGAAACCTCGGCGGCCTCGTCGTCGCCGACCTGCTCGAACGGGGGGTTGCCCCGGCCGGGATCGTGGCCGTGGTCCGCTCCCGCGACCGGGCCGCGCACCTCGCCGCCGCCGGCGTGCAGGTGCGGGTCGCCGACTACGACGACCCGGTCGCGCTGGTGTCGGCGTTCACCGGCGTGGAGCGGCTGCTGCTCGTGTCGGGCAGCGAACCCGGCCGTCGCGTCGGACAGCACGGCAACGTGATCGACGCCGCGGTCGAGGCCGGCGTGCGCTCGCTGGCCTACACCAGCATCACGAAGGCCGAGACGTCCGGGATCGCGCTCGCCCCGGACCACCTCGCCACGGAGGACCTGCTGGCCGACGCCCCGCTGGCCACCACGGTCCTGCGCAACAACTGGTACTACGAGAACTACACCGCCGGGCTCGAGTCCACCCTGTCGCAGGGACAGCTGCTCAGCGCCACCGACGGGGCGAGCTTCAACCCGGCCGCGCGACCCGACCTGGCCGCCGCGGCGGCCGGCGTGCTCACCGGCGAGGGTCACGAGGGACGGATCTACGAGCTGGCGGGACCGTCCGTGACCCTCGCCAAGCTCGCCGCCACCATCGCGGAGACGAGCGGGACGCCGGTCACCGTGGTCGAGCTGCCCGCCCCGGCCTACCGCGAGGCGCTGCTGGCCGCCGGCCTGCCCGCGCCCGTCGCGGCGATGCTGGTCGACGCCGACGAGGGCATCGCGCGCGGCGACCTCGAGGTCGAGGAGTCCGATCTGGAGCGGCTGGTCGGCCGGCCGCTCATCCCCTTCGCCGAGGTCGTCCGCGCCGCCCTCTGACCCGCCGACCACGACCGCTGGCTCAACGCGGGTGGACGGTCAGCTCGACCGCCTTGACCGCCGCCCAGACCCCGACGCCCTCGGCCAGGCCGAGCTCGGCGACCGCGGCGTGCGTCACCTCGGCGACCACCGGGAACGGACCGTCGAGGTGGATGCGGACGCGGGCGCCCTCGACGTCCATGCCCTCGACGACCGCCCGCCAGGTGTTGCGCGGACTGCCGTGCGGCCGTTCGCGGTGCAGGGCGATCGCCTGCGGCGGGAACAGCACGTCGACCGGACCGTGGGCGGGCTCGGGAACGGTGAGCTGCGCCGCACCGACGGCGACGGTCGTGTCGGCGGCCTCGCCGGATAGCAGGTTGAGCCCCACCAGTCGGGCCACCCAGGGCGAACGCGGACGGCGTGCCACCTCGGCCGGCGTGCCGGACTGGCGGGTCCGGCCCTGTTCGAGCACCACCAGGCGGTCGGCCAGCGTCAGCGCCTCGACCGGGTCGTGGGTGACCACCACCACCGGCCCGTCGAAGGACTGCAGATGGCCCCGCAGCTCGCGGCGCACGTCCTTGCGGGTGTCCACGTCGAGCGCGGCCAGTGGCTCGTCGAGCAGCAGCATCGACGGGTCCCCTGCCAGCGCCCGGGCCAGCGCCACGCGCTGGGCCTGTCCGCCGGACAGCTCACGCGGCCGGTCCGCGGCCCGCTCGGCCAAGCCGACCCGCTCCAGCAGGCGCCGGGCCCGCTGGCGTGCCTCGGCCTTGGGCACCCCCCGCGCGCGCGGCCCGAAGGCGACGTTCTCCAGCACCGACAGGTGCGGGAACAGCAGGTAGTCCTGGAACACCACGCCGACGTCGCGGCCGGCGGCGGGCACACGTACCCCCTGCCGGGGGGCATCGACGACCCGGCCGGCGAGGGCGACCCGACCGGCGTCGATCGGGAGCAGCCCGGCGAGGCAGCGCAGCAGGGTCGACTTCCCGGCCCCGTTGGGACCGAGCAGCGCCACCACCTCGCCGTCGGCCACCTCGAGCGTCGTGTCGAGCACGAAGCCGCCACGCCGGACCCGGATCTCGGCCTCGACGCTCACGTCGGTCCCCACCGCGGTCTCATGCCCGCCCCCCGCCGCCGAGGTAGCGGTCGCGCAGGAGCACCAGCACCGCCACGGAGACGCCGAGCAGCACCATCGACAGCGCGATCGCGGTGTCGGCGTCCCGTTCGAGCTCGAGGTAGACCGCCAGCGGCACCGTCTGGGTGCGTCCGGGGAGGTTGCCGGCGAAGGTGATCGAGGCGCCGAACTCGCCCAGCGCCCGTGCCCAGGCCAGCGCCATGCCGGCCAGGAGCGAGGGCGCGAGCAGCGGCAGGGTCACCCGCCGGAAGACGGTCAGGCGTGAGGCCCCCAGGGTGGCGGCGGCGTCCTCGAGGCGACCGTCGACGGCCCGGAAGCCGGCCTCGACGGTGACGACCAGGAACGGCATGGCGACGAACGTGACCGCCAGGACGACGCCGAGCGTGGTGAACGGCAGGCTCACGCCGGTCCACCGCTCCAACGGTGCGCCGACGACGCCACGGCGACCGAAGGCGGTCAGCAGCGCGACGCCGCCGACGACCGGCGGCAGCACCATCGGCAGCACGCACAGCGCCCGCAGCAGCCGCTTGCCGGGGAAGTCCGTGCGTGCGAGCAGCCAGGCGAGCGGGACCCCGAGCACGACCGACAGCGCGAGCGACGCCAGGCTCGTGACCACCGACAGCCGCAGCGCCTGGAGCACTCGCGGCTCGCTCAGCAACGGACCGAGGCCGGACCACGGCGTGCGCAGCAGCAGGCCGAGCAGCGGCAGCAGGAACAGCGCCAGGCCGGCGACCAGGGCCAGGGCCACGAGGACCGCCAGGACCCGGTCCGCGCGTCGACCGTGGAACGGTTCGACGACCGGCCGCTCGGTGTCGGTGTCCGCATCGGCAGGGCGTTCGACGTGGCTCACGGCGCCTCGAACCCGTGACGACGCAGGACCGCCTGGCCGTCCTGCGAGCGCAGCAGGGAGACGAAGGCGTCGGCGGCGGCCGGGTTGGGCGCGTCGAGCAGTCGGGCGACCGGGTAGGTGGCGACGACGTTGGCCCCGTCGGGGATCACGACCCGTTCGACGCCGTCCCCGGCGGCGACCACGTCGCTCGCGTAGACGATGGCGGCGTCGGCCTCGCCCAGCCGCACCTTGCCCAGCGCGGCGCGCACGTCGAGCTCGAGGCTGGCGGGGGTCACCTCGACCCCGGCCCGCTCCAGCGCCTGTGCCGCGTACTGCCCGGCCGGCACCTGTGGCCCGGGCAGCACGAGCACGAGGTCGTCGTGCGCGAGGTCGGCGAGTCCGGTGATCCCGTGTGGGTTGCCCGGCTCGACGACGATCGCGAGGCGGTTGGCGGCGAACGGCTCGCGGGCGGCGACGCGACCCGTGTCCTCGACGAGGTCGAGCGCAGCGCCGCTGGCGGAGGCGAAGACGTCGGCCGGTGCGCCCTCGACCAGCTGCGCCGCCAACGTCTGCGAGCCGGCGAGGTTGGTCGTGACGGTCAGGTCGGGATGGCGGGCCTCGAGCCGACCGGCCAGCTCCTCGAAGGCGTCGGTGAGCGAGGCCGCGACGAAGACCACCAGCTCCCCGGTCAGCGGCTCGCTGCCCACGGCGCCGTCCGTGTCGGTGGTGTCGGGCTCCCCGGCCGTGGGCGACGTGACGCCGGCGTTGCAGGCGCTCAGCAGCGCCAGAGCGGCCAGCCAGGCGACCAGGACGCGCATCTAGGCGACCGCCAGGTCGTAGCCGGGCAGGACGGCCAGGCGCCGACGGAGGCGTGCGGAGGCGAGCACCTCACCGAGGACACGCGCACCCGGGTGGTCGGCGGCGCCGGCGTCGATCCACACCTCGACGCGGTGGGTCTCGAGCGGGCGGAACACCAGGCCGAGGGCCAGGGCGACCGGCTCGATCGTGACGGCCGGGACACCGGTGGTGGACGCCTGCCGTGCCGCGTCGAGGTGTCCCGTCGCGAGCGGGCCGGACGGCGTCGCGTGTCCCTCGTCCCGCAACGCCCGTTCGAAGGCGAGCTGCGCGCCCGCGCCGGCATCGCGTTGGACGACCGGGCCTCGGCCGGCCAGGGCCGCGTCGAGTCCGGCGGCCGCGCCCTCGGGGGCGGCCAACCCGGTCCGCCAGCTCGCCAGCGTCAGGCGGTGCACCCGGTCGGGGTGCACGGGCTGCGCCGGGTCGACGTCGTGGACGACGGCCGCGTGCGCGCGGCCGGTGACCAGGGCCAGTCGGGCGGCGGACGAGGAGGCCAGGACGGGCACCAGTCGGCCACCGCCGCGCCCGGGCCCGAGCCCGGCGACGACCCCGAGCGCGGGGTCACAACCGGCGACCAGGAAGCCGTCGGGCTCGGCGCCCGGGAGCAGCTCCACCCGCCCGTCGCGCACCACCGCGTCGGGGCTCGGCCAGACCTCCCCGTCGTTGAGCCCGGGCAGGGGCACGCACACGTGATGGTCACCGACCTGGGCGACCCGCACCGCCTGGCCGTCGGGCAGCTCACCGCCGAGCACGTGCAGCGCACGTGGTGGCCCCACCGACAGCAGGTCCTCGACCGTGGTGCCGAGCGCCGCCGCCAGCTTCGCCGCCGCGTCGACCCGCGGCAGATGGTGGCCGGCCTCCAGCGCTCCGAGCGACTGCCGGCTGATGCCGGCTCGATCGGCGAGCTCCGCCTGGCTCAGTGCCAGACCACGACGCCGCCGGCGTACCCGCCGTCCCAACCCCTCCGCGTCCACGACGTCCTCGCTGCCGTCCCACGCCGACTGCGCGGACATGCCGGTTGCCTGGCACAGGATGCCAGAGTCCTGGCTCCCCGTCAGCGCGGTCAGCCGCCGGCGGCGATGTCGGCGCGGTGGTGCATGCCGTCGAAGGTGATCCGGCCGACCGCGTCGTACGCGCGGGCACGGGCGTCGGCGACCGACGTGCCGCGGGCGGTCACGTTCAGCACGCGCCCCCCGGCGGTCACCAGCCGACCGTCCGCGTCGCGTCGGGTGCCCGCGTGGAAGACCTGGACACCGTCGAGCGCGTCGGCCTCCTCGACCCCGGTGATCGGCACGCCGGTCGGGTACGTGCCCGGATAGCCGCCGCTGGCCAGGACCACCGTGACCACGGCCGCGTCGTGCCAGCCGACGTCGAGCTCGCGGACCGACCCGGTGGCCGACGCGGCGAGCAGGTCGCCGAGATCGCTCGCGAGCCGCGGCAGGATCACCTGCGTCTCCGGGTCGCCGAACCGGGCGTTGAACTCGAGCAGCCGTGGGCCGGTCGCCGTGTCGACCAGGCCCGCGTACAGCAGCCCGCGGTAGGGGGTGCCGCGGTCGGCCAACTCGCGCAGCACCGGCAGGAACACCAGCTCGCGCAGCCGCTCGACGTCCTCGAGCGCGAAGCCCGGGACGGGCGTGAAGGCGCCCATGCCACCGGTGTTGCGCCCCTCGTCTCCGTCGAGGGCACGCTTGTAGTCCTGCGCCGGGGAGAGCAGCACCACGTCGGCGCCGTCACAGACACCGAACAGCGACCGTTCCGGGCCGTCGAGGAACTCCTCGACCACGAGGTTCGCGCCGGCCTCACCGAAGATGCGGCGCACCAGCGCGTCGTCGACCGCCTCGCGGGCCTCGTCGAGGTCGGTGCAGATGCGCACGCCCTTGCCGGCGGCCAGCCCGTCGGCCTTGATCACGTAGGGCGGGGCGAAGCGTTCGAGCGCGGCCTGGGCCTGGTCGCGGTCGGCGGTCGCGACGTAGCCGGCGGTCGGAGCGCCGGCGGCGACCATGATCTCCTTGGCGAACGCCTTGGAGCCCTCGATCCGGGCGCCGGCGGCGACCGGTCCGAACGCGGGGACGTCGCGCTGCTGCAGGTGGTCGACCACGCCCGCGACCAGCGGTGCCTCCGGACCGACGACGACCAGGTCGATCCGCCGTTCCTCGGCGAGCGTGGCGACAGCGACGGGGTCGGCCGGGTCGATGTCGTGCACCGGGCCGAGCTCGGCCAGGCCGGGGTTGCCCGGCGCGGACTCGACGACGTCGACCGACGGCGAGGTGGCCAGCCGCCACCCGAGCGCGTGCTCACGCCCGCCGCCACCGACCACCAGCACCCGCCTGCCCAACAACGTGCCTCGCCTCGACGTCCACGACCGGGGAGAGCCTACGCGCGCCGCGTCGGCCGCCCGTCCACAGGCCGCGGCCCTCCGCAGCGTCGGGATCGGAGCCGCCCGTCCGGATGCGTGTCTCCCGGAGCGGCACGGTGCACGCCAGGGAGGCGGCTCGCCACCGCAGGTCAGGAACCGGCGGCGGGCGGAACCAGCGGCACGTCGCGGCGGATCAGCGTCTGCGAACGCTTCGGCCCGACCGACACCCAGGTGATGGGTGTCTCCGCCTGCTCCTCGAGCAGGTCGACGTAGTCCCGGGCCTCCCGGGGCAGGTCGTCGTAGCGGGTGACCTCGGAGATGTCGGTCCCCCAGCCGGGAACGTCGGTCCACACCGGCTCGGCGTGGTGGAAGATCGACTGGTGCGGCGGGAAGTTGTGGAACTCCTCGCCGTCGTGGCGGTAGGCCGTGGCGACCTTCAACGTCTCGAACTCGCTGAGCACGTCGAGCTTGGTCAGGAAGATGTCGGTGAACCCGTTGACGCGGTTGGCGTAGCGGGCCAGGACCGCGTCGAACCAGCCCACGCGGCGCCGACGTCCGGTGGTGGTGCCGTACTCGCCGCCGACGTCGGTCATGCGCTCACCGACCTCGTCGAACAGCTCGGTCGGGAACGGGCCCGCGCCGACCCGGGTCACGTACGCCTTGGTGATCCCGATGACGCGGTCGACGTGTCGCGGTCCGAGCCCGGCACCGGTCAGCGCGCCGCCCGCGACCGGGTTCGAGGACGTGACGAACGGGTAGGTGCCGTGGTCGAGGTCGAGCAGCGTGCCCTGCGCGCCCTCGAGGATGATGTGCCGGCCGGCCTCGAGCGAGGTGTGGATGAGGTCGGTCGTGTCGGTCAGCGTGCCCCGCAGCCGCTCGGCGTAGCCGAGGTACTCCTCGGCGATCTCGTCGGCGTTCATCGGCAGACGGTTGTAGATCTTGGCCAGCTGCTCGTTCTTGTGCTCGAGCGCGGCCTCCAGCTTCTGCCGGAAGATCTTCTCGTCGAACAGGTCCTGGAAGCGCAGACCGATGCGGGCGGCCTTGTCGGCGTAGGCGGGGCCGATGCCGCGCTTGGTGGTGCCCAGCTTCGCCTTGCCCAGCCGCCGTTCGGTGAGCAGGTCGAGCTCGCGGTGGTAGGGCATGATCACGTGGGCGTTGCCGGAGATCTTCACCCGGGCGAACGCGTCGAGGCCGCGGGCCTCGAGCCCGTCGAGCTCCTCGAGCATGACCTCGGGGTCGACCACCACGCCGTCGCCGATGACCGGCGTGACGTGCGGGTAGAGGATCCCGCTCGGGATCAGGTGCAGCTTGAACACCTGGTCGCCGACGATGACGGTGTGGCCGGCGTTGTTGCCACCCTGGTAGCGCACGACCAGGTCGGTCGTGTCGGCGAGCAGGTCGGTGGCCTTGCCCTTGCCCTCGTCGCCCCACTGGGCGCCGACGATGATCGTCGCAGGCACGCTGTCGTCCTTCACACGAAAGTGGCGGAGCGCGCTGCCTTCCGGCACGACTCCGGCGGCCGGACCCCACACCGGGGATGCCAGGAACTGGCGGACCACCGTGTCGGGATCCTACCGGCCGGATCGGCGGCCGTGCTCAGCCCGGGCACCCGCTGGGGGTCGCGGGGCCGGACGGCGCTGGCCGGCCCGGTACTCGGACCGGCCCCGGGCCGCGTCAACGTGGGTCGCGCTCGTCGGCGCCGTCCTCGCGCCGATCGGGACGGCGCTCGCGCAACGCCGTGGCGGTTGTGCCCGTCCGTGCCGCGTCCGGGTCGGCGTCCGGGTCGGCGTCCGGGTCGGCGCGGTCGGGCGCCGCGGGACCGTCGCCCGGCTCGGTGTCCGTGACCGCCGCGTGCGCACCGCCACGCTCGTCGCGCCGGGCGGCGGACACGACCAGCACGAGTCCGAGCAGGACGAGCACCCCGGGCGCCAGCCACCGCAGGTCCGCGAGCGTGAGCAGCGCGAGGCCGGTCACGCCGAGCACCCCGACGGCGGCGAACATCGCGCCGAAGACGAAGGCGAGCAGGTCGAAACGGTGGGTACGCATCAGGACTCCGTTCCCGCGTCGAAGGTCGTGCCGTCGAGGTCGTCGAGGTCGTCGGTCGGGAACTCGTCGGTCGGGAGCTCCTCGGTCGGGAGCTGCTCGGGCCAGGACTCGTCGGACCGGTACTCCTCCGACCAGGCGCCGTCGGAGGAGGCGTCCTCGGACCGGCGCTCCCCCGTGGCGGACTCGTCGTCGAAGCCGTCTGGGGGAGCCTGTCCGTCGACCGGCAGCCGGTCGACGAACACCTGGCCGAGCCCCACCTCGACCTCGACGCGCAGGAGATGCTCGCTGCCGTCGACCTCGTCGACGACCTCGCGGTCGATGCCGACGCCGTCCGAGCGCAGGTCGATCAACCGCGCCTCGCCCGCCCCCAACCGGGCCACCACCTCGACGCTCACGTCCTCCGGGACCAGGACCTGCACGGTCCCGAACCCGACCTGCACCGCGACGTCGCGGTCCTCGGTGAACTCGATGCCCGAGAGGTCGAGGCGGAGCTCCCCCGCGCCGAGCTGGTAGCTGTCGCGGAGCGCATCGAGCTCCGCCGGGGACTCGAAGCGCTGACCGACGGACGGTCCCCCGGCCTCCATGCCGGCGAGGGACGGCTGCACCAACTGCAACAGCAGCACGACCGGCAGCAGGACCAGACCGGCGACGATCAGGCCCCGGGAGCGGCCGATCATGCTGCCGACCAGCAGCCCGAGACCGAGGACGAGCAGCGCGGCGGAGGCGATCTGCCCCGGACCGAGCGCGAGCACGTCGGCCACGGTCAGCAACCACAGCACCCCGACGGTCAGCACGGCTGCCCCGAGGGTGATCCGCGTCAGCGGATTGCGTCGCGGGGGCACCGGCGGCGGTGTCCAGGACGCTCCCCCGCCCCCGGCACCCCCCGGCGCGGACGGCGGTGGACCCTGCGGAGGTGGCCCCCACCCGGGCGGCGGCGGTTGCCAACCGTGTGGGGGTGGCAGCACCTGGGTGCTGCCCGGGCCGCCGCGCGGGAGCCCGCCGGGGCGATCGAGGCGGACCGTGTCGGTGCGCGTCGGGTCGTCGTTGCTCATGGTGGCCTCCGGAGGTGCCGGAACGGGTGAACCCGGGACGGTCGGAACGTTGGGCGCGGCGGCCGCGGACCAGCCGCCGGCGGACCCCGCACCCGGCGACGGAGCCGTCGGGGCGCTCGGGTACGGCGCCGGACCGGACGGGCCGTACGCGGTCGGGGGGCGGGGCTCGGCCGGGCGGTCGGCGTTGCGCCACAGGGCGATGCCGAAGGCGATCAGCACCAGCGGGACCATCACCGAGCGGTCCGCACCGATGCGCAGCAGGCCAGGACGGTCGAAGGGACCGTCGAGCAGCCACACCGCGCCGACGATCAGCGTGCCGATGCCGACCCAGAACAACGGGTCCCGACCGCCGAGATCGTCCCGGCGGGGGGCACGCGGAGCGGCCGCCTCGGCCGGGCTCTCCTCCGGCACGAAGATCCAGGCCAGCACGTAGGCGAGCAGGAACAGCCCCTGCGTGACCAGCACGAGCACGACGAACAGGATGCGCACCACCGCCACGTCGAGTCGGAGGTGGTCCGCGACGCCGGCGAGCACGCCGGCGAGGAGCTTGCCCTCCCGACGACGGCGCAGCACCGGACGCGGTGGCGCACCGCCGGGACCGGCGGGACCGGCGCTCCCGGGGCCGGCAGACCCTGCACCCGGACCCGGTCGCGACGACCAGGGCGGGCCGGAGGAGGGAGGCGGGACGTAGGACACGGCGACACTCGTCGGATCGGGGCCGGGGTGGGCCCCGGCAGCCGGCGGAGACCACCGGGGCCGGGGTCGTCCCACGGCCGGGGACGGCAACCAACGACCCCACGTTGCGCCTCCGCGGCGCCGCCGACCATCGGGGAGCACCCTGGCCCGACCCTGAGAGCCCGCTCACGGACCGGGGCAGGCCACCGTGCCGCTCGGGGTGCACGTGTGCGACGCTGGTGGCTCGGTCCCCGAGGTGTCCCCATCGACGAACGTGCCCACCGCCCGTCGCCGCCCCCGCGTGGGGCGGACGTCGCGGCGCCCGCGGACGGGGCGGACGTCGCGATGCCGGCGGACGGGGCGGACGTCGCGATGCCCGCGAGGGGGACGGACCCGGCGACGGGCACGAGCGACGTCGCGGCCGTACCGCCCTCGAACGGGTCGGACACGCGACCGCCGGCGGCCGGCACCGTCGGTGACCGGCGGCCGCCGCCCCCGCCGCCGTACGGCCCACCGACCGGCCGGCGTCCGGACGCGACCACGCTCGACGGCGTCATCGGCCGCGGCCGGGTCATCGGCGGTGTCGCGGCCGGCCTCGGCGCACGGCTGGGCGTCGACCCGGTCCTGATCCGGATCGCCTTCGTCGTGCTGAGCCTCGCCGGCGGCACCGGGGTCCTGCTCTACGGCGTGCTGTGGGCCTTCACCTCCGTCGCCGCCACCGGACCGGTCGACGCCCGACGCCCCGCCACCCTCCAGCAGGCGACCGCACTCGGGCTGATCACGCTCGGCGTGCTGTTCCTGCTGCGCTCGCTGGGTCTGTGGTTCGGTGACGCGCTGGTCCTCCCGGTGACGCTCGCGGCGGTCGGCTCCGCGATCGTGTGGACCCGCGGTGACGACGCCGACCGCAGCCGCTGGGCGCGCCTCGGTGGTCGGATCCCCGGCGGCCACGCCCTGGTCAGCGTCACCGCCGGTCCGGCCTCACCGGTGCGGCTGCTGATCGGTTCCCTGCTCGTCGCCGGTGCGGTGGCCGGCTTCCTCGCCGCCCAGGACGGCCTCGGTGCCCTCTCCGACCTCGGGTTCGCCGTCCTCGCCGCGCTCGGCGGCCTGGCGTTGCTGTTCGGCCCGTGGCTGTGGCGCCTGGTCGACCAGCTCGGCCTCGAGCGCCGCGAGCGGATCCGACAGGAGGAGCGCGCCGAACTCGCCGCGCACCTGCACGACTCCGTGCTGCAGACCCTTGCCCTGATCCAACGCAGCGCCGACCAGCCGCGCCGCATGGTCGCGCTCGCCCGCCGCCAGGAACGCGAGCTGCGCGGCTGGCTCTACGGCCAGCGCGACGGCCAACGTGACGGCCAACGTGCCGCCCTCGACGAGCCCGCCGACCTCGCTGCCGCCGTCGACCAGATCGTCGAGGAGGTCGAGGCCGTCCACGACCTGCAGGTCGACGTCGTGGTCGTCGGCGACGCCCCGATCGACGAGCGCGTCCGGGCCCTGCTCGCCGCGATGCGCGAAGCCTGCGTGAACGTCGCCAAGCACGCCGGCGTCCCCACCGCCTCCGTCTACGTCGAGGTGGAACGCGACCAGGTCACCGCGTTCGTCCGTGACCGGGGCGCCGGCTTCGAACTGGGCCGCGTCCCCGACGACCGGCGTGGCGTGCGCGACTCGATCATCGGCCGGCTCGACCGCCACGGCGGGCACGGACGGGTCTGGTCCCGCCCCGGCGAGGGCACCGAGATCGAGCTGTGCGTCCCCCGCCCCCGCCCCGCCTCCCCGCACCACCACCCGTCACCGGAGCAGCAGGCATGACCCGCGCCATCCGCGTCTTCCTCGTCGACGACCACCGGCTGTTCCGCGCCGGCGTGCGCGCCGAGCTCGGCCCCCACGTCACCATCGTCGGTGACGCCGGCGACGTCGACACCGCCATCCAGGGCATCCGTCAGACCAAGCCGGACGTGGTGCTGCTCGACGTCCACATGCCCGGCGGGGGCGGCCGGGCCGTGCTCCAGGCCGTCCACGAGACCACGCCCGACGTCCGCTTCCTCGCCCTGTCGGTCTCCGACGCCGCCGAGGACGTCATCGCCGTGATCCGCGCCGGCGCGCGCGGCTACGTCACCAAGACCATCTCCCCCGACGACCTCGTCAACGCCATCGGGCGCATCCACCAGGGCGACGCGGTGTTCTCGCCCCGGCTGGCCGGCTTCGTGCTGGACGCCTTCGCCGGTGAACTGCCGCCCGGCGTGAGCAGCGAGGACCCCGAACTCGACCAGCTCACCACCCGCGAGAAGGAGGTCCTGCGCCACATCGCCCGCGGTTACACCTACAAGGAGGTCGCGAGCCGGCTCTACATCTCCGTCAAGACCGTCGAGACCCACGTCTCCGCCGTGCTGCGCAAGCTCCAGCTGTCCAACCGCCACGAGCTCACCGCCTGGGCCGCCGGTCGCGACCTGCTCTGAGACGGCTCGGCCGCGGGTTCCCGGCGGTTGCTCACGACGGGTGCGAACGCGTGATGCCTCGGCGTCGGCGGTTCCTCGCGCCATCCCGTGGAGCCGTGGAAGAGCTCACTCGCTCCACGACTCCACGGATGCGGATCCGGGCCGCGCGAAGACGCCATGCGTGGAGCCGTGGATCATCCCATTCGTTCCACGACTCCACGGATGCGGATCCGGGCCGCGCGAAGACGTCACGCGTGGACGAGCCGGGGCGGGCGGCGGGGGCAGCCGACGGTGCCGAGGCTGGCGGCGGGGGGTCAGCCGACGGTGCCAGGGCTGGCGGCGGGGGGTCGGCCGACGGTGCCAGGGCGGGCGGCGGGGGTCAGTCGACGGTGCCGGGGCGGGCGACGACGAGGCCGAGCAGCAGCTGCGGGAGCTGCAGGCCGATCAGCACCAGCAACGGTGGCGTCCACGATCCGGTCGCGTCGTGCAGCAGGCCGATCGCGAACGGACCGCCGGCCGCGATGAGGTAGCCCACACCCTGGCTGAGTGCCGACAGTCGCGCCGTGCCCTCCGCCGAGCGCGCCCGCAGCCCGATCAGCACCAGTGCCAGGGGGAAGGCGCCCATGCCGATGCCGAGCAGGGTCGCCCACAGCGCCGGCAGCACCGTCGGCACCAGCAGCAGACCGACCAGGGCGGCAAGGGCCAACAGGCTCAGACCGACGACGAAGACGCGCTGGTCCTCGCGGCGGGCGGCGAGTTCGGGCATCACCACGCTCACCGGTGCGCCGAGGACCATCACCCACGCGAGCAGCAGCCCTGCCGTGGTCGGGTCGACGCCGGCGTCCTGGTAGATCGACGGCAGCCAGCCCATCACCACGTAGGCCGCGAGGCTCTGCAGGCCGAAGTAGCCGGCCAGCGCCCAGGCCCGCGGATGCCGGTGGACCCGGGCGGCGGCCGGCGACCACCGTGCCCCGGCACCCTCGTCGCGCACCGGATCGTCCGGGGCATCGACCGCGGCGGCGCCGGCGGACCCCGCGCGCGAGGGGACCCGACCACCCGGCGCGTCGTCCGCACTGCGACGCCGGGCCAGCAGCCACACCGGTACGGCGAACAGCGGCGGCAGCGCCCACACGCCCAGCCCCACCCGCCAACTCCCGAACGCCTCCGCCACCGGGACCGACGCGGCGGCCGCCGCCGCCGTGCCCAGCGCCAGCGCCATCGAGTACAGCCCGGTGGCCCGACCGACGTGGCGCGGGAACCACCGCTTCACCGCCACCGGCAGCAGCACGTTGCCCACGCCCATGCCGCCCAGCGCCGGGACGGTCCACCACAGCACCAGCAGCGGGTCGTCCACCAGCACCCGGGCGAGCAGGCTGACCGAGGTCACCAGCATCGCCGCGACCAGCACCAGGGCCGTGTCACGCCGCCTCGCCCACCGGCCGACCAGCAGCCCGAACACCCCGAAGCAGACCGGTGGCAGGCTCGTCACGACGCCGGCCAACGCCGAGGGCATGCCGATGTCCTGGCGCAGGGCCGGCAGCAACGCGCCGAAGCTGCTGGCGGCGGGCCGCAGGTTCAGGGCCGTGACGAAGACGGCCGTGCCAGCCAACCAGCCGAGCTGGCGCGCCCGGGTCCGGCGACGGTCGTCGTCCACCTAGCGGTGCACGTCCGGGTCGTGCTGCACGACCCGGGTCCGCACGGTGGCGATCGCCGCCCCGGACAGGATCCCGCTGCGACCGAACAGGCGGCCGCGCTCCCAGTTGGACAGGCCGAGCTCCGGGGTCCCCAGCGCGTACTGCCCGTCCACCCAGCGGGTGAAGCCCGTGCCGAGGTAGGGCGCCTCGGCGAGCTGCCAGGCCCGCTCGAGGTCGGCCGGATCCTCGGAGAGCACCGAGAGCACGAACCGGGGACTGTGGGCGTTGAACAGCCGCAGCGCGTCGTCGAGGTCGTCCACGACGGCGAGGGTCACCTCGGGACTGTCCTCCCACTCCCACTCGTCGCCGAGCCGGTCCTCGTCGAGCAGCTCGGCCTGCGGCTCGTCGACCTCCCCGCCGGCGCGGGCGATCGGCACGACGGTGGAGAACCGCTCGGCCGGCACGTGCGCGCGGGCGGTGGGCAGCACGTGCAGCTTGGCCGCGGTCCCGCGCGCCTCGGCGGCGGCGTCGAGCGCGGCGAGGAACGCCGGCACCAGTTCGTCGGCGCGCTCGCGCACGACGCAGCAGACGTTGAGGGTGTTGCAGACCTTGCGGTCCAGCGAGGCCCGTACCGCCGCGGTGAAGCGGTCGGCATCGGCGGCTGCGGTGGCGACCATCCAGGCCCCACCGGTGCCGTGGGCCGAGACGTCGTTGCCGGCCTGCTGGGCCACGGCCGACAGCTGCCGCACGGCCTCGCCCGATCCGCGCGCCACGGCGAGCGCGAGCCGTGGGTCACCGAACAGCGCCCACCCGGCCGCGTGCGAGGGCGCATCGACCAGCGCGGCGGCTCCCGGCGGCAGGCCCGCGGCCGTCAACGCCGGGTCCAGCGCGTGCTCGACGATGGCGCGGGCGGTGCGCAGCGCGTCCGACCCGATGCGGAACACCACCGTGTTGCCGCCCCGCAGCACGCCGCAGGCGTCGGCGAAGACGTTGGGACGGCCCTCGAACACGAACGCGACCACGCCGAGCCGGTCGCTGACCTGCTCGAGGGTCCACCCGTCGTGCTCGGAGGTCTCGAGGACGCGACCCCGCGTGCCCGGCACGTCGGTCCAGGCGCGCAGACCGGCGATCATGTCGGCCCGCATCCGGTCGGTCAGCACCAGCCGGGTCGTGGAGCGCCCCCGCTCGCGGGCGGCGGCCACGTCGGCGGCGTTGGCGGCCGCGATCGGCGCGTAGCGCTCGTCGTCGGCCAGGTGATCGGCGAACGACCGGTAGAAGGCGTCGACCGCGCTGTCGTCGACGTCGCCCATGGCGCCGAAGGCCGCCGCGGCCGCGTCGACCGCGGCGGCGGCCGCCGCGCGGTCCCCGGCCGGTACGTGCAGCACCTCGCCGGTGTCCTGCAGCACCACCAGGGCGTCACCGGGCACGAACGCCTCGGCGAGCGCTTCGGGGACGACGGTGACACGGTCGCCGCCGAAGACCAGCGGTTGACCGGGCGTGAGCGTGGAGAGTGGTTGGACGTCCATGGCGGGCACCGTAGCCTGACCCCGCTCTTCCGCCCGTCCACCTCGCCGGTCGGGGACGAACCTCGACCGAACCGGTTGTCGACTCGCAGGACCTGTTGTCTCGTGCCCGACGTTCGTGCCGTGCTGCGCATCGGTGAGGTGTCCCGCCGCACCGGCGTCGCCGTGCCCACGCTGCGCGCGTGGGAGCGTCGGTACGGACTGCTGGCCCCCGAGCGCACGGAGGGCGGCCACCGGCTCTACCGCGACACCGACGTCGACCGTGTGCGTGCCATGCAGCGGCTGCTCGTCGAGGGTTGGTCGGCGGCCGCCGCGGCCCGTGAGGTCCTGCGCGAGCCCGCCACCGTCACCCCGCTGCGACCGGTCCCCGGCTTCGGGTCGGCGGCGCTGTCGCTGGTGGAGCGCCTCGAGGCCGCCATCGACCGCTTCGACGCCCTGGCCGCCGACGCGGTGGTCGACGACGTCTTCGCGCGCTTCGAGGTGCCGCGCGCCCTCGACGAGGTGTTCCTGCCGGTGCTGCGCCGCGTGGGCGAGGGGTGGCAGGACGACCCGCGGGTCATCGCGCGGGAGCACTTCGCGACCAACACGTTGCGCCCCCGGCTGCAGCGACTGCTGCGGTCGTCGGCCCGGGGCGCCGGCCGCAGTCTGCTGGCGGCGGCCCCGGAGGCCGAGGAGCACGACCTCGGGTTGCTGGCCGCCGCGGCGGCCGCCGCCGACGCCGGCTGGCAGGTGCACTACCTCGGCGCGCGCACGCCCACGGCCGCGATGGAGCGGGGGGCGGAGCAACTCGTCCCCGACGTCGTGCTGGTCGGGGCGGTGTTCCGGGAGCGGGCGGAGGCGTTCCTGGCCGACCGCCCGTCCTTCCCGGGTGCGGGAATCGTGCTCGGGGGCACCGGCTTCGTGGCCGCCGACGTGACGGGGCTGCCCAACGCCGTGGTGCACCGGGGTTCGATCGTCGACCTGCCCGCCAGCCTCGAGACGGCGCTGCGGGCGCGCGACGACGTGGTCTGAGCCGACCGGTCACAGCCGCTCGCCGGTCGCGGATCGACGGCCGCTGCCGGCGCGACCGGTGTCAGCGGCTGATGCGGAACTTGATGCGGACGTGGGTGTGGTACTCGCTGATCGCGCCGTCCTCGACCACGGCGGACGTGTCGAGCACGTTGAAGCCCTCCACGTTGCGCAGGGTCTTGGTGGCCTCGTCGAGCGCCTTGTGCGCCGCGTCGCGCCAGGACTCGGTGGACACGCCGACCAGATCGATCGTCTTGATGACCGCCATCTCGGAAACGCTCCTCGCTCCGTCGTGCCCGACTGCAGGGTCACGTCGCCTCACGGGTCGCGGACGCGACCCGTCGTCGGTTCGGGTGCTACGCCCCGGCGCGTCCCCGGGCCACCGTGACCGCCCGCCGCAGCCGTTCGGCGATCGCCGTGGCGGCGGCGTCGTCGTCCAGGCCCGCCGAGCGGCGCTGCGCGACGACATCCGACCAGATCGAGGGCCCCAACACGAAACCGCGGTAGCCGTCGACCGCACCGGCGACCCGCAGCGACGGCATCGGGTCGCCCTCGGGGGTGGATTCGTCGCGGACGAGCACGCCGACCCGGTCGCGTCCGGCGTCCCGCACGAGCTCGGCGACGGCCTGCGCCTCGTCGGCGGTGCGCGGGCCGGGCAGCGCCCACAGGTCCACCTCGATGCCGACCTCGCGGACCTCGCGGACCGCCTTGAGGATGGCGTCGGTGCGTCCGGCGGCGTCGAGCCCGTCGAGTCCCGGGACGTCGAGGTCGAGCAGCAGGGACCGGCCGGTCTCGTGCAGCCAGGTCGCCAGGCGGGTCAGCTCGAGCGCCTGTGCCTTCTTGGCGGCCGGGTCGACGTCGGGGCCCCAGCGGACCTCGACCTGCACGACGCTCGGTCCGAAGCGCTCCACGTAGGCGCCGAAGTCGTCGCCGGGCCCGAGCCGGAAGTCCTCGGCGTCGCTGCTCAGCGGCAGCACCAGTTCGACCGCCTCACCGGCGACCCGCTCGGCCAGGCCGCCCAACGCGTCCGCGTCGACGAGGACGGCGAGCTCGCCCGGCTCCGCGTCGCTGCCGACGGCGGCGAGCTGGCCGACCGCCCGCCAGACGACGGCAGCCGCGTCCGCGTCGAGTGCCTCGGCGCCCCGGTGCTCGAGTCGCACCGCGAACAACGCCCGGTCGTAGCCGAACTCCATGGGGACCCGCTTCCTGGTCGCGACGGCGGCCGAGCGTAGTGAGCCCGCCGCGCCCGACCGTGACGGTGGCCGCACCCCCGGACGGGGGCCGCCGACGTCGGCGACGCCTCAACGCAGCAGCCACGTCACCGACATGCCGACGACCATGGCGAGGGCGGCCACGACCGCGGCGGGCATGCCCAGTCGGCTGCCCTTGACATGGGCGATCAGCCCGAGTGCCATGCCCAGCGGCCCGAGGAACACCTCGGCGTAGCTGACGACGCTCAACACCGCGCACACCAGGGCGAGCAGCGCCAGGGGCGTCGCGAACCGCGGTGAGGCCTGCACCGGCGCGAACGGGTCGCGGTCGGTGGACGGAGGCGCGGAGTCGACCACGGCGCGTGCCCTCGGGTGCTCGAGATGTTCCGGTCCGCGAGGGTACCGGCGGCCGGGCGGGCCGCGGCCGGTCACGTCGCCGGGCACGGTGCCGGCGCGAGCAGGTGCCCGGCGGCTCGGACGTGGAAGGATGCAGGTTCCACCGACGAAGGAATCGGCCGTGGGACGGGGATCGATGGACTCGGGGGAGCGCGACGCCTTCCTCACCGAGGAACGGGTGCTGCGGCTGGCGACGGTCGACGCGCAGGGGTGGCCGGCGGTCGTGCCGGTGTGGTTCGTGTGGCACGACGGCGCGTTCTGGGTGTGGAACCTGGAGCGGGCCAGGCGCACGGCGCGGCTGCGCGCCGGGACCCGCTGCGCCTTCGTGGTCGACGGCGGTCGCGACTACGGCGAACTCCGAGGCGTCGCGGGACGACTCGACCACGCGTTCGTCCCCGACGACGAGGTCCCCGAGGCGGTGCGTCGTGGCTTCGCCAGGCGCTACTTCGGCGTCGAGGAGCCGGTGCCGCCGGCCGACCACCACGCCTGGCTACGGCTCGACCCGGTCACGCTCGACAGCTGGGACTTCCGCAAGACCTGACGCGGGTGCCGCGGCGTCCGCCAGGCCCAGACGCCGGAACAACAGCGGCGCGAGGCCGCCGACCCAGGCGCCGACCAGCAGGTAGCGCACGTAGCGCAGCACCAGCGCGAGGGCGTCGTCACCGCCAGGCAGCACCGCCCCGAGCCCCTGCCAGAGCACCACCACACCGACCAGGCCGACCACGACCCGCAACACCCGCTGGCGCAGCGAGCCGCCGCTGTCGAACCCGCCCCGCGGCACGACCAGCGCCAGCCCGACGACCAGGCCGGCCAGCGTCGCCGCCGCCGTGACCACGTCCGCGGCGCTGGTCGCCACCGACGCGTCCAGCAGTCCCGGCCAGCCGGGATCGAACCCGCGCAGCCGGGCGGAGAGCAGCACGCCGAGCAGGATCAGCGCCCACGAGGCGACCAGGCCGGCCAGCACCCATTCGACCGGCCCGCGCGCGGCCGCCCAGCGCCGCACCCGCGGCTCGAGCAGCACGAACAGCCCGACCAGCACGGCGCCGGTCGCCCAACCCGACAGGACGTCCTCGAGGAAGTGCGCCCCGAGGTGGATGCGCGACCAGCCGATCGCGGCGATCAGCCCGACGAGCGCGACCCGGGCGATCGGGTGGCGCAGCAGCACGGCGAGCAGCCCCCACACGGCGGCAGCGTTCTGCGCGTGGCCCGAGGGCACCCCGAAGGTCGACTCCGGCACCCGCTCGAGCGCGGGGTCGAGGAACGCCGGGCGGGGGGTGGTGGGGACCAGCTTGCCGATCGAGTTCAGGCTCGCGGTGACCAGCAGCATCACGCCGAGGCGGACCCCGAGCCGCCGGCTGACCGCCCAGTACAGCAGCGGGAACGCGAGCAGGTAGAACTCCTCGTCGCCGAGGAACGTCACGGCGTGCAGCAGCGTGTTGCGCCACTCGGGGCCCGCCTGCAGGGACACCGCCCGCTGCAGCTGGGTGCCGTACCCGCCCGGGTCGCGGGCCTCGGCGGCCGCGCGTTCGCGCAGCACCTCCACGAGCACGTCGGGCACGTCGGTCATGATCCCGTGCACGCCGGCGTCGAGCAGCCGGTGCATCTGCTCGGGCTCGTTGACCGTCCAGACCTGCACGTCGACGCCCAGCCGCTCGGCGGCACGGACGAACCGGGACGTGACCACGCGACGGCCGTCGTGGTACTCCGGGACCTGGAACACCTCGCCGGGCGGGGACCACCACGGGTGCAGCCCGACGAGCTGCCGGACGTAGAAGCCGGTCGTCTCGCCCTCGGGCATGTTGGTGGGGACGTCGGGCAGCCGTTCGCGCACGGGCGTGAGGAACTCGGTCGAGAAGCTGGCCACCGTGACGCTGCCGTCGTCGCGGCCGTACGCGCGCAGCAGGTCGAGGACCGGGTCGACGATCGCGAGTCCGCCGTCGGTCTTGAGCTCGACGATCAGCGGGTGGTCGGGATAGCGCTCCAGCACCTCGCGCAGCGTCGGGATACGGATGCCCTGCCCGCGGAAGGGCTGCCCACCGTCGGTGTCGGTGAAGTACCAGCCGGCGTCGAGCGCCTGCACCTCGCTCAGGGTCAGCTCGGCGACCGCGCCGGTGCCGTCGGTGGTGCGGTCGACGGTGCCGTCGTGGATCACCACCACCTCGCCGTCGGCGGTGACCTGCAGGTCCATCTCGAGCACGTCGGCACCCTGCTCGAGGGCGAGGTCGAACGCGGCGATCGTGTTGGTCGGCGCGTGCCCCTGGGCGCCGGAGTGCGCGATCACGTTGACGTCGGCGGCGGCGAAGGCCGCGACCCGCTCCTGCGGCGGGACCTGGAAGGCGACCGCCACCATCCCGAGCAGCAGCAGCACGCCGACGACGCCCAACCGTCGCCGGGTGCGCGCGATGCCCCGCTCCCCGATGTCCACGCCGGGAGCCTACGGCGCGGCGGCCAGGAGCTGCGCAGCCGTGCCGCCGCCGCCCACCACCCGGACACGGCGACGGCCACCCGGGACGGTGTCGACGGGCGGCCGGTCGGGGGAACCGGCCGCCCGTCGTCCCCGATCCGGGCCGGCCCCACCAGGGAACGCCGGCCCGGTCGCGCTCAGGCGTCGGGAGCGTCGAGCGCGTCGAGGTGGTCGACCAGGCGCGCGAGCACCGTGGCCAGCTGGTGACGGTTGAGCGTCGTGCCCGCACGGGCCGTGCCGTCGGGATAGCCCGCCAGCAGCTCCGCGGCGTGCAGGGCCGCCAACGCGTCGTCGTGCGACCCGCCCGACAGGTCCCGGAACGCGTCCGGGTCGCCGGCCTCCAGCGGCAGGTCGGCGAAGGCCAGGGCGCGCGACACCAGGCTCGCGAGCTGTCCGCGGGTGATGCTGCGGGCGAGCGCGAGGTCCCCGTCCGTGGTGCCCTGCAGGATCCCGACGTCGTGCAGGCGGGCCGCCGGGGACGGACCCGCCGGCAGCGGCGCCTCGAGCCGGTCGAGCACCCGGGTCAGCACGGCGGCGACCTGCTGACGCGACACCGGCAGCGCCGGACGGTAGGTGCCGTCGGGGTAGCCGGCGACGAGTCCCAGCTCGACCAGGCAGGTGAGCTCGACCCGCGGGTCGTCCGCGAACGCCACGTCGCCCGCACCGGTGCACGCCCACGGCCGCTGCGCCGCCGGCGGTGCCGGCTCGACCAGGCCGTTGGCGCGCACGTGGGCCGAGTGCATCCCGAACGAGTCGGCGATGCGCGGCAGCCAGCAGTCGTCGTTGTGCCGCCCCTCGGCGTACACGACCGCGGTGTGCTCGATGCCGCGCTCGGTCATCCGGCTGCTCAGGGTGCGAACGCCGTTGTCGAAGTTGTAGTCGTCGTCCTCGCAGGCATCGAAGAAGTAGGTGGAGGAGTCGAGCAGGTCCGCGTCGAGGTCCTGCACCAGGTTCACCGGCGTCGGGTTGCCGCTGCCACCGGCGAAGGTCAGCGAGCCCATGTGGGAGGCGATCGAGGAGAACAGCTCCGGGAAGCTCCACCCCAGCGAGAAGGCGCCGAACCCGCCCATGGACACGCCGCTGAGCCCGCGGAACTCGCGCTGGTCGAGCGTGCGGTACTCGGCGTCGACCTGTGGGACGAGCTCCTCGACGAACATCGTGCGCCAGCGGGTGTGGTCCCAGTCCGAGTACCACAGCGACTCGCCGTCGGGCATGACCACGATCGACTCGGCCAGGCCGTCGTCGGTGTACAGCGCGTCGAGCCGGGCCCCGAAGTCACGCGGCTCCCACTCGCGGCTGCCGCCGTTGATGCCGTGCAGCAGGTACACGACGGGGAAGTCGTGCTCGTCGGCGGTGTAGTAGGACGGCGGGAGGTAGACCACGTACTCGCGGTCGCGGACCTCACCGGGCACCTCGAGCTCGGACTCGACCGTGTCGCGGAAGAACCGGGAACGGTTGCCGAGCTCGGTCATCGTGTCCGGGTCGAGCACCAGGAACTCCTGCTGGCGTTCGCGGAAGTCGTGCGGCGCGCCGTCACGGGTGCCGGTGACGGCCCGGTTGGTGTCCACCAGCAGACGGCCGTCGACGTCGACGAGCACCTCGACCTCGGTGTCGCGCAGCTCGAGACGCCCGCCCGAGTCGTCGACCCAGCGCTGCAGGCGACGGGCCTGGCGGTCGCGGTCATGGCCGTCGTGGACGTAGTCCTCGTGGAGCGTGTCGAGGTAGAGCTCCACGTCGCCCGCGGCGAGCGCGGCCCGCTGGCGGCGCAGCAGCCGGTCCACGGCCGTGGTGGTCGCGGCGTCGGCCGGCTCGGCGTCGATGCCGTACACGCGTTCGCGCAGGACGTCCTTGGAGTAGATGCCGAGCGGCCCCTGGTACCAGCCGCCGGCGCCGGACAGGTCGTACACCCGCAGCGCGAGCACGTTGCGTCCCCCGTAGACCGGCGCGTCGGCCGGCACCGGGTACAGCCGCTGCTCGAACCACTGGCTGTTCGCGTTCGGCGGGAACGAGCCGGAGCGGCCGATCAGCACACCGTTGAGGTAGGCCTCGTCGGCGTCGTCGACGAAGCCGAGGGCCGCCACCAGGTTCGCGCCGTCGGCCTCGGCCGGCAGGTCGAAGCTCACGCGGTACCAGCCGAACCCGTCGTGGTCGTCGAAGGCCGGATGGTTGTTGTAGGGCACCTCGACGGCGTCCCAGTCGCCGTCGTCGAGATCGGGGTCGGCCCAGGCGGGGTCGTCACCGAGCTGGAACCGGGCCGGCCCCTCGAGGTCGACCTCGACACGGGCGGCGTCGGGCGTCTGGGCCAGGGCGTTCGCCGGGGTGAGCAGCGGGGCGAGCAGCGCCAGGACGAGGGCGAGGGCGAACGGTGGTCGATGCGCGACGGCACGCGCCGCCGATCGCAACGGGGTCGAGGTCATGGCGCTCCCAACGGCACGGGCGGCGCCGTCGGTCTCCCGACGGCGTTGGTCCGCTGACCGTGCGCCGGCCACCCCCGACGGACGACGCTTTCGATCAACGCTGCGGTTGTTTACGACAAGTTTCGATCACTTGTCAACTCGACCGTCGACCCGCGACGACGCGAGAGACGTCGCGACGGGTGTGACGGACACGTCCTCCGATGGACCTAGACTCCCGCCCGCGCCCGCGCGGGGCCGGCAGCGCGCCGGAGCCGGGCGATCCCCGCCTCGATGTGTCCCGGGAGGACCGCTCGTGCCCGAACAGACCCGGAACCGGACCCGCGAGACCGCTTCCGGGGGCTCGCCCCTCGAGCGGTTCTTCCGGCTGCGCGAGCACGGCACGGACGTGCGCACCGAGCTGGTCGCCGGTCTGACGACGTTCCTGGCGATGGCCTACATCGTGTTCGTCAACCCCGACGTGCTGGGCGCGGCCGGCCTGGACACCGGCGCCGTGTTCGTCGCCACCTGTCTGGCGGCTGCGCTCGGCACGCTGATCATGGGCCTGTACGCGAACTTCCCCATCGCGCAGGCGCCCGGCATGGGCCTCAACGCCTTCTTCGCCTACACGGTCGTGATCGGCCTCGGGGTGCCGTGGGAGACCGCGCTGGCCGGCACGTTCGTGTCCGGCGTGCTGTTCCTCGTGCTGGCGCTCACGGGCGTGCGCGAGGCCGTCATCAACGCCATCCCCCTGCAGCTCAAGCTGGCCGTCGGTGCCGGCATCGGACTGTTCATCGCCTTCATCGGCCTGAAGAACGCCGGCATCGTGGTCGAGGCGGCCCCCGGCACCACCGTCGTCGAGCTCGGTGACCTCGGCACCCCGACGACCCTGCTCGCCATCTTCGGCATCCTGGTCACCTGCCTGTTCCTGATGCGCGGCCTGCGCGGCGCGATCTTCTACGGCATCGTCGCCACGGCACTGGCCGGGGTGGTGTTCGGGATCAACGACCTGGCCGGCGTGGTGGCACCGGTCCCGAGCCTGTCGCCCACCCTCGGGGCCGCGTTCGGTGCCCTGCCCGAACTGCTGACCGTGCAGATGCTCGTCGTGGTGTTCACGATGCTGTTCGTCGACTTCTTCGACACGGCCGGGACCCTGATCGCCGTCAGCAACCAGGCCGGGCTGCTCGACGAGCAGGGCCGTCTGCCGCGCGCCAACCGTGCGCTGGTGTCCGACTCGGTCGCCACCATGGGCGGGGCGATGCTCGGCACCTCGACCACCACGTCCTACATCGAGTCGTCCGCGGGGGTCGGCACCGGCGGGCGGACCGGGTTGACCTCGGTGTCCACCGCGGCGCTGTTCCTGCTCGCGCTGTTCTTCTCGCCGCTGCTGTCGATCGTCAGCGGCGAGGTGACCGCCGCGGCGCTGATCCTCGTGGGCGTGATGATGGCCCGGGGACTCGGACAGATCGAATGGGACCGCCTCGAGTACGCCATCCCGGCGTTCGTGACCGTGGTGGCGATGCCGCTGACCTACTCGATCGCGACCGGCATCGCGCTGGGCCTGCTGCTGTTCCCACTGATGATGCTGTTCAAGGGGCGCGTCCGCGAGGTCCATCCCGTGATGTGGGTCCTGCTGGTCGCCTTCGCCGCGTACTTCCTCTGGCTCGCCGAGTAGCGCGACGGCCCGTCCTCGGCCCGGCGCCCCGGACCGCCGTTCGGCGACTCGCCCTTGACGTGGCGGCGCCGGCGCGGAAGATGGCTGCGGGGAGCGCCCGTGGGGACGGGCGCGAGGACGTCAGGGGACGCGCATGTCGCTGTACTCGGTGTTGGTGTTCGTCCACGTGGTGGCGGCGATCGCCGTCGTGGGCGGCTCGCTGTTCGGACCGTTGATGGGCGTCGCCCTGCGACGCACGGAGACGGTCGGGCAACTGCGGGCGGTCACCGGCTACGTCGAGGGCGCCGGGACCGTCGCCGGCGCAGGGGCGCTGGCGGTGCTCGCCAGCGGGCTCTACCTCGGCTTCGCCGGCAACTGGTGGGGCTCGGGGTGGATCGAGGTGTCGCTGGCGATGTTCGCGCTCGCGGGGTTCCTGGCGCTGGGCGTCGCCGACCCGTCGATCAAGCGGCTCCGCACCGCGCTCGTGGACGCTCCCGACGGGCCGGTCACCGCGGCGTTCGACCGCCTGCGGCGTGAGCCGCGCCGCACGGTCGCCGAGGGGCTGCTGCTCGGCATCGACGTCACGATCGTGTTCCTGATGACCAACAAGCCCGGGTTCGTCGGCGCGCTGACGGCCGCAGCGGTCGGGATCACGGCCGGCGCGGTGTTCGCGGTCCGCGAACACCACCACGACACCAGCGCACTCGCCCTGCCCGCCACCGAGCCGGAGACCCCGGCCACCGCCACCGGCTGAGTCAGTCCTCGCGCGGTTCCCGGCCGAGCCGGACCGGGCCGCGGGCGGTGCGTACGTCGACCGTCGCCCCGCCCTGCAGGACCCGGATCTCGCCCGCGTCGGCGAGCCGGGCCGCGGCGTCGCGGGCAGCCGGCATCCGTGCCCGCCAGTCGCCGTCGTCACCGGCCACGGCCCGCGCCGCCTCGGACGGGCAGATCGTGGCCTGCGGGGCGCGGCGGGCGAGCAGCGCGAGGATCGCCGCCTCGAGCTGCCCGCCCGGATCGCTCACGCCACGGCCACCGGATCGCGGCCGCCCACCTGCAGCTCGCCATCGTCGGCGACGTCGACCACCACGTGCTGGCCGTCGACGATGCTGCCGTCGAGCAGCGCCTTGGCGAGCCGGTCCTCGACCGCGCGACGCAGCAGCCGCTTGACCGGTCGCGCCCCGTAGAGCGGGTCGTAGCCGCGCTCGGCGAGCCAGTCCATCGCCGCGTCGGTGACCTCGAGCTCGAGGTCGCGCTCCGCCAGCCGGCGACGCAGCCGCCCGAGCTGGATGTCGACGATGGCCCGCAGCTGCTCGGGAGCAAGTCGCGAGAAGATCACCGTCTCGTCGATGCGGTTGAGGAACTCCGGCCGGAAGTGGGCCTGCACGTCGGCCGTCACCCGGTCGCGCAGCTGCTCCTGCGACGCGGTGAGGTCGAGGATGTGCTGCGAGCCGAGGTTGGACGTCATGATCACCACGACGTTGCGGAAGTCGACCGTGCGGCCCTGTCCGTCGGTGAGCCGGCCGTCGTCGAGCACCTGCAGCAGCACGTTGAACACGTCCGGGTGGGCCTTCTCGACCTCGTCGAGCAGCACGACCCGGTACGGCCGCCGTCGCACCGCCTCGGTGAGCTGGCCGCCCTCGTCGTAGCCGACGTACCCGGGGGGCGCGCCGATCAGCCGGGCGACGGTGTGCTTCTCCTGGTACTCACCCATGTCGATGCGGACCATGGCGCGCTCGTCGTCGAACAGGAACTCCGCCAGTGCCCGGGCGAGCTCGGTCTTGCCGACGCCGGTCGGGCCGAGGAACAGGAAGCTGCCCAGCGGCCGGTCCGGATCCGCGATCCCGCTGCGGCTGCGACGCACGGCGTTGGCGACCGCCTCGACGGCCTCGTCCTGACCGACGACGCGTCGGTGCAGCTGCTCCTCGAGGTGCACGAGCTTCGCGGCCTCGGACTCGATCAGCTTGGTGACCGGGATCCCGGTCCAGCGGCCGACGACCTCGGCGATCTCGGTCTCGGTGACCTCCTCCTCGAGCAGGCTCTCCCCGGCGGCGCGCTGCGCCTCGATGCGCTGCTGCGCGTCGGTGATGCGGCGCTCGAGATCCGGGATGCGGGCGTAGCGCAGCTCGGAGACCTTCTCGTAGTCGCCGTCGCGCTCGGCGGCGGCCGCCTGCTCGCGCACCTGCTCGAGCTCCTCCTTGGCGGCCTGGAGCTGTTCGATGGCGCCCTTCTCCTGCTGCCAGCGCGCCCGCATGGCGGTGTCGCGCTCGCGCAGGTCGGCCAGTTCCGCGTCGAGGTCGGCCAGCCGTGCCCGGGCCGAGTCGGTCTCCTCCTTGGCGAGGCTGACCCGCTCGATCTCGAGCTGGCGCATCCGGCGGTCGACCTCGTCGATCTCCGGCGGCAGCGAGTCGATCGCGATCCGCAGCCGGGCCGCGGCCTCGTCGAGCAGGTCGATGGCTTTGTCCGGCAGGAACCGGTCGGTGAGGTAGCGGTCCGACAGGCCGGCGGCGGCCACGATCGCGTCGTCGGTGATGCGCACGCCGTGGTGGACCTCGTAGCGCTCCTTGAGGCCGCGCAGGATCCCGACCGTGTCGGGCACCGAGGGCTCGGCGACGTGGACCGGCTGGAAGCGCCGCTCGAGCGCCGCGTCCTTCTCGATCTCGCGGTACTCGGCCAGCGTCGTCGCGCCGATCATGCGCAGCTGCCCGCGGGCGAGCAACGGCTTGAGCATGTTGGCGGCATCCATCGCGCCCTGGGCCGCGCCGGCGCCGACCATCATGTGCAGCTCGTCGATGAAGGTGATGACGCGCCCCTCGGACGCCTCGATCTCCTTGAGCACCGCCTTGAGCCGCTCCTCGAACTCGCCGCGGTACTTCGCACCGGCGACCATCGCCGACAGGTCGAGCTCGAGCAGCCGCTTGTCCTCGAGCAGCGTCGGGACGTCGCCCTCGACGATGCGTCGCGCGAGGCCCTCGACGATGGCGGTCTTGCCGACGCCGGGCTCACCGATCAGGACCGGGTTGTTCTTCGTGCGCCGCACCAGGACCTGGATCGTGCGGCGGATCTCCTCGTCGCGGCCGATCACCGGGTCGAGCTTGCCGTCGCGCGCCAGCGCGGTGAGGTCGCGCGCGTACTTCTCCAGCGCCTCGTAGGTCGCCTCGGGGTCCTTGGAGGTCACCTTCTGCGCCCCGCGGACGTCCTTGAGCACCCCGAGGATCGCGTCCCGGGTGATGCCCGACTCGCGCAGCAGCGCCGCGGTGCGGTCGCCACCGTCGGTGAGGGCGAGCAGGAGGTGCTCGGTGGAGACGTAGTCGTCACCGAGCTGGGCGGCCTCCTCGGTGGCACGCTCGAGGCTGCCGACGAGCCCGGTGTTGAAGCGGACGTCGCCCGAGGACCCGTACGCCGCGGGTGTCGCCGAGAGCACCTCGGCCAGTCGGTTGCGCAGCGTCGTCGGTGTCACCCCGAGGCGCTGCACGAGCGGCAGCACGACGCCGTCGGCCTGGGAGACCAGGGCGAGCAGCAGGTGCGCCGAACCGACCTCGGGGTGGTTGCGCTCACGCGCGAACCCACCGGCCTGCTGCAGGGCCTCCTGCGACTTGCGGGTCAAGCGGTCGAGATCCACGCCACGCCTCCTCGTCGTCGACACCGTGGTGCGCACCTCGAACGGTACGACTCGGGCGGGCGCCGGGAGCGGTCCGCTCGTCGGGGTGGGGCAACGAACCTGCGCCGACCTGGCGCAAGGACGCACCACGGGCGACCGTCGGGTTCGACGGTCGCCCGTGATGGCGCGTGCGGCGGTGCTCAGCCGCTCGGCGCCGCGCGGTCAGCCGCACCGTGATGCGGTCGACCGCGTGGCGGCATCAGTAGTTGCGGTCCGGGCCGGAGGCCGGCAGGAACGCGCCCCGTGCCGGGATCGAGCTCCAGCGGTCGGCGTCGACCGTGTCGAGCGTCCCGTCGGCGATGGCGTCGGTGATCGCCCACAGCCCGTCGACGTTCTGCTTGATCAGGTAGCCGCGGCTCTTCTGCCCGATGCCACCCCGCGACTCGAAGAACATCGCCCCGCGCGGGGTCCAGTCGGCGTACTCACCCTCGGGACCCGGCCCGTTGAGCATCGCGGCCGACACCACACCCTCGGGGATGTTGATGTACGGGTAGCGGGTCGTGGTGACCGCGCCGTGCCGGTCGGCCGCGTCGGCGGCCAGCACGCCCATGCGGCGCACGGTGTTCCACTGGTCACCCGACAGCATCAGCTCGTCGAGCGAGATGCCGACCGAGAACGTCGTCTGCTCGTTCGAGCCATCGACCAGGTAGCTGCCCTGGTGGTGGATGTCGATCATGTAGTGCGGCCGGAACTCGGCGAACGCGTACCAGAAGGCCTGCGACTCGACCGCACGCAGCTGCGTGTAGTTGTCGAAGGTCCGCTGCGACAGCGGGTTCTGGCCCCGCTGGACCCGCACCTCGTTCAGCCGGTCGAAGATGTCCTGGTCGACGCCCCAGTCCCGGTTGAGGTCGATCCGGTTGACCGTGTCCTGGCGGATGTAGGCCTCGGAGCCGTCCGGGTTGTACATCGGGATCACGGCGAAGGTGACTTCGGACAGGACGTCGCGCGCGTGCTTGCCGCCGGCGACCAGCGTCTTGAGGAAGTCGAGCGCCGCGTCGGGGCCGTAGGGCTCGTTGCCGTGGATGCGACCCTGGATCCAGACCCGCTCCGGGCCGGTGCCGATGGTGGCGAGGTACAGGGGCCGCCCCTCGCCGCTGTGGCCGACGACGTCGAGCGACAGCGCGCCCTTGCTGCGCCGCTCGAGGCTCAGCAGCTCGCGTTCGACGTCGGCGAACGACAGGATGGCGGAACGGTTGGGCTCGCCCTGCGCCGGTGGCACGAAGGGGCCACCCGGCTGCACGGCCGGTTGGGCGGACGCGGACAACGGGACCGCCAGCAGCAGACAGGCGGCGCCGACCAGCGCCGTGAGGCGCCGACGGACCAGGGAACGGGACATGCCATCTCCTCGGGGGACTGCGACCGGTCTCCCTACCGGCCCGCACCCGCAGGTCTAGCTCTCCACGACCGGTCCGCACACAGCCTGTGCGGCGCGGGCACGTCCGGGCCCGAGCGGTCCGGCCCCGTGCACCGCCATCGCGTGGCGCGGTCGGTCGTGCTGCCCGCCGGCCGGTGCCCTCAACGCTCGTCGCGGGTGACGACCGGCCAGTGCGTCGCCAGGACGTGCTCGTAGACGATCGCGGTCTCGAGCCGCGCCACCTCGGGGCGGGTCGTGAACGCATCCAACGCCAGGTCACGCAGGTGGTCGCTGTCACGCACACCGACGCGGACGAGGAAGTCCATCGCGCCGGTGACGTGGGCGACCGCGAGCGTCTCGGGCAGCGACAGGGCGTGCTCGCGGAACGAGGCCAACGTCTCACGGGAGTGGCGGGTCAGCTGGACCTGGATCAGTGCCTGCAGCCCGATGCCGACCGCCGACGGGTCGAGCGCGGCGTGGACGCCGGTGACCACACCGGCCCGCTGGAGCCGGCGGACCCGTTCGTGCGCCGCCGACGGTGACAGCCCGGCCGCGGCACCCAGTTCCTTGACCGTGGCGCGCCCGTCCGCCTGCAGGGCGTGCAGCAACACGCGATCCGTCCGGTCCAACGGGAACATCGGCACCTCGATCCGGAAAACATCCGATGGACGCGCACGGTACGGCAAGCGACGATGGCAGCCGGCAAGTTCGGGAGGAGAGATTCCGGTGGAGACCCGTGTGCACACTGCTGCTGTCCATGCCGGGCGTCGCGACCTCCGGGACCTCGGTGTCCACGCACCACCGCTGGACCGCTCGACGACCAATCCGCTGACGAGTCTGCAGGTCGGCACCGACAGCCTCGACGCGATGGCGGCCGGTGGGCACCCGCAGGGCTCGTCGGTGTACGCCCGCCTGCACAATCCCACCGTCGCACGCTGGGAGCAGGCGATCGCCCGGCTCGAATCCGCCGACGAGGCGGTCGCCTACGGCTCGGGCATGGCCGCCATGACCGCGGTGCTGCTGGCGGCCGGGGCCGTCGGCCGTCACGTCGTCGCCGTCCGCCCGCTGTACGGCTGCACCGACCACCTGCTGCAGAGCGGGCTGCTCGGCTGCGAGGTGAGCTGGGCCACCCCCGACGGGCTCGCCGCGGCGGTGCGGCCGGACACCGCCCTCGTGGTGGCGGAGACGCCGGCGAACCCGACGCTGCGTCTGCTGGACCTGCGCGCGATGGTCGCGGCGGCCGGCGGGGTGCCGGTCCTGGTCGACAACACCTTCGCGACCCCGATCCTCCAACAGCCGTTGCAGCTGGGGGTCACCTGGTCGCTGCACAGCGCCACCAAGGCCCTGTCCGGTCACGGCGACGTCATGGCCGGGGTCGTGGCCACGTCCGTCGACCGGGCCGCCGCGCTGCGCCAGGTCCGCATCCTCACCGGTGGGCTGCTCGACCCGCAGGCGGCCTGGCTGCTGCACCGCAGCCTGCCGACCCTGCCGTTGCGGGTCGAGGCGGCGCAGGCCACGGCGGGCGTGCTCGCACCGCGGCTCGCCGACCATCCGGCGGTCGCCACGGTGCACTACCCGGGCCTGCCCGGTGCCGACCCGCTCGGCCTCGTCGGCACGCAGATGGCCGGCCCCGGCGGCGTGCTCGCCTTCGACCTGCACGGCGGGTACGAGGCGGCGGCCGGCGTCCTCAAGGCCGTGGAGCTGCTCACCCCGGCGGTCAGCCTCGGCTCGACCGACACCCTGCTGCAGCACCCGGCCGGGCTCACCCACCGCATCGTCGGTGACGACGCCCGTGACGCCGGCGGCATCACGCCCGGGATGCTGCGCCTGTCCGCCGGTCTCGAGGACGTCGAGGACCTGTGGACCGACCTGGCCGCAGCCCTGGCTCTCGTGTCCGACGCGTAGCGCCGGGACGCGAGCTCAGCCCTCGCCGGCCATCCGGCGCTCGGGCGGTGGGATCGGCGTGGCGCGCTGCACCGGCGGACGCGCCGCCGGCCGCTGCCCGGTACGCCGCCGCAGCTGGTGGACCTCGAGGTCCCGCGTGGGCGCCTTGACGATCTCGAAGCGCTCGGCGGGAGGGCGCTGCTCGACGCGGGCGGCCAGCACCCGCACCATCTCCTCGAGCTCGCCGATGCGGCGGCGGGCTCCCTCGAGCTTCTCGCCGAGCTCGAGCACGACCCGGACCCCGGCGAGGTTGAGCCCCTCGTCCTGGGTCAGGGTGCGGATCAGCCGCAGGCGCTCGACGTCCCGGCGTGAGTAGCGGCGCGTGCCACCCTCGGTCCGCGCCGGGTGCAGCAGCCCTTCGCGTTCGTAGGCACGCAGGGTCTGCGGATGCAGGTCGGCGAGCTCGGCAGCCACCGAGATCACGTAGACCGGCGTGTCGTCGTCGTCCTGCGGTCGGAAGCGGTCGGTGACCTCGGGCTCGTCGTCGTCGCGGCGCGACCACGACCAACCGCTCGACGCGTGCGGCTCCAGGAAGTGCTGCGGCGACGTGGCGCCGGTGCGCTCGGGCGCCTCGTCCGAGGTGGGAGGTGCAGCCACGGTCGTCTCCTCAGCCGCCGACGTCGGACCCGAACAGCAACCGCTCCCGCTCGTCGGGGGTCGGGTCCTGGGTCGCGAACTCCTGCAACAGTCGCTTCTGCTCGCGGCTGAGCTTCGCGGGCACCTGGACCTTGACGGTCACGAGCAGGTCGCCGTGCCCGCCACCACGGCGGGGCGCGCCCTCCCCACGGATCCGGAAGGTGCGACCGCTGGCCGTGCCCGCCGGCACCTTGATGGTGCGCTGATGGGCGTTGGGCGTCGGCACCGTCAGCTTGGTGCCCAGGGCCGCCTCGCCGAAGCCGATCGGGACCTCGAGCGTCACGTCGTCGCCGCGGCGCCCGAACCGGGGGTGGGGGGCGACGTGGACGGTGACCAGCACGTCACCGGACGGGCCCCCGCCCGTGCCGGGCCCGCCCCGACCGGCCACGCGGATCACCGCGCCGTCCTTGACACCGGCGGGCACGCGGACGTTGAGCTCCCGCGGCTTGACCACCCGGCCGCTGCCACCACAGGTGCCGCACGGGTGCGGGATCTGCTGTCCGCGACCGCCGCAGGCCTGACACGGCTGCGCGAACGAGAACGGCCCCTGGTCGATCGCGACCTGCCCGCGACCCCCACAGTTGCTGCAGACCGTCGGCGAGGTCCCGGGCGCGGCGCCCGAGCCCTGGCAGGTGTCGCAGGCACCGTCGCCGGTGATGCGCAGGGTCGTGCGCACGCCGGCCAGGGCGTCCTCGAAGGTCAGGTGGACGTCGGCGCGCAGGTCGGTGCCCTTGCGCGACGGCGTCCGTCGACGGTTGAACGGGGCGCCGGCCCCGAACGGGCCGCCGCCTCGCGCCGCGCCGCCGGCCGCCGCGCCGCCGAACATCTGGGAGAGCAGGTCCCCGAGGTCGCCGCCGTCGAAGCCGCCGCCGAACCCGCCGGCGCCGCCGCCGAATCCGGCCGCACCGAGGCGGCGGATCTCGTCGTACTCCCGGCGTCGCGACTCGTCGCCGAGCACCGCGTAGGCCTCGCCGACGTCCTTGAACCGTCGCTCGGCCTGCGGGTCGTCGGGGTTGGCGTCCGGGTGGTTCTGCCGCGCCAGGCGGCGGTAGGCCTTCTTGATGTCGTCGGCGGAGGCATGCCGGGCCACCCCGAGCACCTCGTAGTAGTCCTTCTCCAACCACTCACGCTGTGGTGCCACGCGACGTCACCTCCTGCAGGGCTCGTTCGCTGTCGGACGGGGAGCGGTCACTGCTCGACGACCACCATGGCGGGTCGCAGCACGCGCTCACCGAGGCGGTAGCCGGGACGGAACACCTGCGCGACGATCGGCTGGTCGACCGGCTCCGCGGCCGGCTGCTGGCTGACGGCCTCGTGCTGGTTGGGGTCGAACGCGACGCCGGTGGCCTCGAGGCGTTCGAGGCCCAGGCCCCGCAGCGCGTGCACCAGCTTGTCGGCGACCAGTTGCACGCCCTTGGCCAGGCTGTCGTCGGACGACTGCTCGGCGGCCTGCAGGGTGCGGTCGAGATCGTCGAGCACCTCCAGCAGCGCCGAGGCGACATCGCCCTTGCCGAGCTCCCGCTGGGCCGCCGACTCCCGGGTGGTCCGCTTGCGGAAGTTCTCGAACTCCGCCCGTGCACGGCGCAGGTCGTCGAGGTAGTCGTCGCGCGCGGTCTCGGCGGCCGTGAGTTCGGCGAGCAGCTCCTCGCGCGAGCGCGGGTCCTCGGCCGGTTCCGGGAGCGGCTGCTGCGCGTCGGCCCCGCCGCCGTCGTCCGGCGCGGCGTCGGTGGCCCCGTCGGCCGAGGCGTCACCGGGGGCGTCGGACGGGGCAGCGTCCGTGGTCTGGGCGCGTGCCGCCTCGGTCGCCGGGTCGGCCATCGACTCGGCGGCCGTGGGTGGCCCCTGCTCGGACTCGTCCATGGGGATCGGCGCGTCGGCGTCGGTCACGGAAGCACGCTCCTCGATGTGGTGCGGTGGCGGGATCGGTACGGGCGCGAACGGGGCGGCGCATCGCGCCGCCCCGTCGCGGTCGGGCGTGTCAGCTGGCCTGGACGGTGATCCGTCGCGGCTTGGCCTCCTCGGCCTTCGGCACGGCGATCGTGAGCAGGCCGTCCTTGAAGGTGGCGGTCACGTGCTGGCCGTCGACCCGGTCGGGCAGCCGCACGGCGCGGTGGAAGCGGCCGAAGTGCCGCTCGATGCGCCGGAAGCCGTCCGCGCCCTTGTCGGTGTAGAACCGGCGCTCGCCGGCGATGGTCAGCACGTTCTCCTCGAGCGACACCTCGACGTCGTCCGCGGCGACTCCGGGCAGCTCCACGTGGAGCGTGAAGCCGTCCTCGGTCTCCTCGACGTCGAGCGCCGGGCTGAACGCCCCGGCGGTCGCGGCGCCCTGCCCGAAGGCCTGACGGAACACGCGCTCGACCTCGTCGTGGAGCGACGCGACGTCGCGGAAGGGCTCGTAGCGGGACAGGGTGGTCATCACGTCCTCCTCTCGGTTGGTGGTTCGTTCGGTTCGCCGGGACCGGCCGCCGGCCGGCGGCCGGTCCCGGAGGCTCAGCGGTCGTCCTCGCCCTCGTCGATCACCTCGGCGTCGATCACGTCGTCGTCCGACGTGCTCGCCTCGCCGCCGGCGCCGGCGCCGGCGTCGGCGTCGCCCGTCGGCGCGCCCTCGTCGGCGTTGGCCTGGTAGATCGCCTGGGCGAGCTGCTGGGACTTCGACGCCAACGCCTCCATCTTGGTCTTGATGGTGTCGGCGTCGTCGCCCTTGAGTGCCTCGCGGAGCTCGGTCAGCGCCTGCTCGATGTCGGCCTTGGTCGGCGCGTCGAGCTTGTCGCCGTGCTCCTTGAGCGTCTTGTCGGTCTGGTAGGCCAGCGTGTCGGCCTGGTTGCGCAGTTCGGCCGCCTCCTTGCGCTTGCGGTCCTCGTCCGCGTGCGCCTCGGCGTCCTTGATCATCTGCTCGATGTCGTTCTTCGGTAGCGCCGAGCCGCCGGTGATCGTCATCGACTGCTCCTTGCCCGTGCCCAGGTCCTTGGCGGACACGTTCACGATGCCGTTGGCGTCGATGTCGAAGGTCACCTCGATCTGCGGCATGCCCCGGGGCGCCGGCGGGATGTCCGTCAGCATGAACTTCCCGAGCGACTTGTTGTCGTTCACCATGTCGCGCTCGCCCTGGAGCACGTGGATCTCGACCGAGGGCTGGTTGTCGTCGGCGGTGGTGAACACCTCGGAGCGCTTGGTCGGGATGGTGGTGTTGCGCTCGATCAGCTTGTGGGTGATCCCACCCTTGGTCTCGATGCCCAGCGACAGCGGGGTCACGTCGAGCAGCAGGACGTCCTTGACGTCACCCTTGAGCACGCCCGCCTGCAGCGCGGCGCCGATGGCGACGACCTCGTCGGGGTTGACGCCCTTGTGGGGCTCCTTGCCGCCGGTGAGCTCCTTGACCAGGTCCTGCACGGCCGGAATCCGGGTCGAGCCGCCGACCAGGATCACGTGCTCGATCTGACCGACGCCACCGGCGTCCTTGACGGCACGCTCGAACGGGCCACGCAGCTTGGTGAGCAGGTCGCTGGTGAGCTCGTTGAACTTCGCCCGCGTCAGGGTCTGCTCGAAGTGCAGCGGGCCGGCGTCGGTCGCGGTGAGGAAGGGCAGGTTGACCGAGGTCTCCTGCGAGGACGACAGCTCGATCTTGGCCTTCTCCGCGGCCTCCTTGAGGCGCTGCAGGGCCATGCGGTCGTTGGACAGGTCGACACCGTGGTCGTTCTTGAAGGTCGTGACCATCCAGTCGATGAGGACCTGGTCGAAGTCGTCACCACCGAGCTGCGAGTCACCGGCGGTCGACTTCACGTCGAACACGCCTTCGGCGATCTCCAGCACGGAGACGTCGAAGGTGCCACCACCGAGGTCGAACACCAGCACGGTCTGCTCGTCGGACTTCTCCAGCCCGTAGGCCAGCGCGGCGGCGGTGGGCTCGGCCACCAGGCGCAGGACCTCGAGACCGGCGATCTCCCCGGCCTCCTTGGTGGCCTGGCGCTGCGCGTCGTCGAAGTAGGCCGGCACGGTGATCACGGCCTGCGTGACGTCGTCGCCGAGGTAGGCCTCCGCATCGCGCTTGAGCTTCATGAGGATGCGGGCGGAGATCTCCTGCGGCGTGTAGTTCTTGCCGTCGATGTCCGTCTTCCAGTCCGTACCGACGTGACGCTTGACGGAGCGGATGGTCCGGTCGGCGTTGGTGACGGCCTGACGCTTGGCCACCTCGCCGACGAGCACCTCACCGGACTTGGACCACGCCACGACGGACGGCGTGGTGCGCGCGCCCTCGGCGTTGGCGATGACGGTGGGCTCGCCACCCTCCATGACCGAGACGACCGAGTTGGTCGTCCCGAGGTCGATCCCGACGGCCTTGGCCATCTGCTGCCTCCTCGCGGCTGGACTGCGTGTTTTTGTCATCGATGTCTGGTTCCGCGTGGAGCCGGTTGTCCCCGGGCCACACGCTGCACGGTGCGTACGGTACGCCCGCAGCGTGGCGGAGCAAGCGGACCGATGGCCAGCGGCTCCAGAAATCTGCGCCGGGTTGACTCACCCCTGTGCTCTGGACCCAGGAGTCCCGTCCGAGGCCCGTCCTGCCCCCGCAGACACCGCGAATGCGCGCGGGCGAGAGGGACCGTTCGCGCGAAAACTGGCAGCACCAGGTGCCGGGGCGCTGGCCTCAGTGGTGCTCGTCGTGGCCGTCGACGCGCGGGTGGTACTGGCGCCGCCACGGGCGCGGCAACGGCCGACCGCGATAGTCGAGCCGTTCGCGGGCCGGCCAGAAGTCGGCCATCAGCACCAACGGCAGCAGCGCGAGGAAGACGAACCCGACGACCTGCCATGCCTCCATCGCGCCATCTCCTTCGTCGCCGATTCGTGCCGCTCCGCAGCCTACGTCCGCCGCACCCCGGCGAACCAACCCGGCTCAGCGCAGTTCGACGCCGGTCGCGCGTTCCACCATCCGGACCAGTTCGGTGTGGTCGACGTCGGAACCGAGCGCGTCGGCGGCGTCGGTCGTCAGCCGGTCCACGAGGTGCAGCACCGGCCCCTCGACCCCGGCGCCGTCCAGGGTCGCGCGCGCCAGCCCGACGTCCTTGGCGAGCAGGCCGAGGGCGAAGGTGTTGGGGAACTCGCGGGTGACGACGCGCTCGGGGAACAGCTGCTCGGTGGCGTTCGAGCGCCCGGACGAGGCGTTGACGACCTCGAGCGCCACCGAGGTGGGCACCCCGGCCTGCTCGAGTGCGGCGAAGCCCTCGGCCGACGCCCACAGCGCTGCGGCGAGCAGGGCGTTGTTGACCGCCTTGACCGCCATGCCGGCCCCGGACGGGCCGACGTGGACGACCCGGTCGGCGACGGCGTCGAGGACGTCGGTCACCTGCTCGAGCGCCTCGGCGTCCCCGCCGACCATCACGGTCAACGACCCGGCGGCGGCACCGGCGGTGCCACCGGAGACGGGCGCGTCGAGGTAGTCGATGCCCTGCCCGGCGAGTTCGGCGGCCAGGTCGCGCGCCTGCTGGGGGTCCCCGCTGGTGTGGTCGAGCCACACGGTGCCCGCGTCCAGCCGGGGCACGAGCTGCCGCGCCACCGCCGCGACCTCGACGGTCGTGGGCAGGCAGCTGCACACCACCTCGACGTCGTCGAGGTCGTCGAGCGCGTCGACGGCGGTCGACCCGTGGGCGGCCGCGTGCTCGGTGGCCACCGTGCCGGTCCGGTTCCACACCTGGATGTCGAAGCGCCCGGCGAGGTTGGCGGCCATCGGCCGTCCCATGGCGCCGAGTCCGACGAACGCGATCCGCATCGAGCATCCTTTCCCGTCCGGCCGTTGCGCGCCGGTCAGTCGCCGAGCCGCTCCCAGCGCAGTCGGTCCCCGACCTCGACCCCCACGTCGGCGAACCAGCCCTGCGGCACCTCGAGCGCCGCGACGTAGTCGTCGTCGGGGGCGTACACCGGGCAGGGGTCCGCCTCGCACGGCTCCATGGCGAGGATGGTGTGAACGACCCCGTCGGCGCCGACATAGGCGATGTCGAGCGGCACGAGCGTGTTCTTCATCCAGAACCCGCCGTCGCGCTCGGACTCGAAGGTGAACAGCATGCCCGTCCCGGCCGGCAGCGCTTCGACCTCCATCAGCCCGTGCTGGCGCCGATCGGGATCATCGGCGAGCTTGACGTCGATCGCGACCGGCTCGCCGTCCGCGGGCAACAGCTCGACGCGCGCCTCCGGGTAGGCGTCCACCGAGGGGTGCAGCGCCGGCACGGCCCCCGACCCCGCCTCGGGGCTGCCGTCGTCGAGCGATGCGGTCCCGCCGTCGTCCTCGCCGGGGGCCGTGGTGCCGGCGGTCGCGTCCGCGCCTGCGGGGTCGTCGGTCGTCGCGTCGCCGCCGCACGCGGCCGCGAACGCGACCGCGGCGACCAGCGCGGCGGCGCGCGGTGCCCGGGTTCGTGTCATGGATCGACCGTAGCGCGGATCGTCTACGCTCGGCCGTTGCCGTGCGCCTCCAGGAGGACCAACCGTGGCCGACCTCGCCGTGACCGCCGTCGGCGCCGACCGACCCGGCATCGTCGCCACCGTCGCCGAGGTGCTGCAGGAGCGGGGCGGCAACGTCGAGGACTCGGCCATGACCATCCTCGGCGGACGGTTCGCGATCGTGCTGATCGTCTCGACCGACGACGATCCCGACCAGCTGCGGGCGGCGCTGGAGTCGGCCACCGGGGAGCTGGGCCTGGTCGTCTCGGTCAGTCGGACCGGAACCACCCGACGACCCGACGAGCCGACCCACCTGCTGTCGGTGTACGGCGCCGACCGGCCCGGCATCGTCGCCGGCGTCACCCGCACGCTGGCCGAGCTCGGGGCCAACATCACCGACCTCGAGACCCAGGTCGTCGGCCGGGACGAACCGGTGTACGCCATGGTCATCGAGGTCGTCGCCGTCGACGGCGGCCTCGACGACCGGCTCTCCGCGGTGTGCGAGCAGCTCGGCGTCGACCACACGCTGCGCACCATCGAGGCCCAGACCTACTGAGCCGCTGGGCGTCCCACCGCTCGCGGCCCGGCGCTCAACCGACCGGAACGGCGACCAACGGTGGTTCCGGCGCGCGGTGGCGCCGCATCCAGGTCACGAAGTCGGCTCCCGGTACGGCCTTGGACCACAGCCATCCCTGGCCGTGCTCGCAGCCCCAACCGGCCAGCAGCTCACGGGTCTCGGGACGCTCGACCCCTTCGGCGACCGTCGACAGGCACAGGCTGGAGGCGAGACGCACGATCGCCTGGGCCAGCGCCGCCTGCTCGGGGCCGTCGGTCACGTCGGTCACGAAGCTGCGGTCGATCTTGACGATGTCGACCGGGAACCGTCGCAGGTAGGTGAACGAGGCGTAGCCGGTCCCGAAGTCGTCGATGGCGATGCCGATCCCGAGCCGGTGCAGTGCCCGCAGGGTCTGTTCGGCGATCTCCGGGTTGCTCGCCAGGGCCGTCTCGGTGATCTCGATCACCAGCTGGGCCGGGTCCAGTCCCGCGTCCGTCAGGGCCCGTTCGACCTCACCGACCAGGTCGGGGCCGGCCAGTTCGTGCGCCGAGAGGTTGACGTGGACCTGGAATCGGCGGTCGACGGTGCCCTCGGCGATCCAGCCGGCCACCTCCCGGCAGGCGGCGCGCAGGACCCACCGTCCGAGTTCGCCGACCAGCCCGCTGCGCTCGGCGATGGGCACGAAGGCGTCCGGGTACAGCAGTCCCCGGTGGGGGTGTTCCCAGCGCACCAGCGCCTCGGCACCGATGGGGTGTCCGTCGGCCACGGCGACGACCGGTTGATAGTGCAGCCGCAGTTCGTCGCGCCCGATGCCGACCTCGAGGTCGCCGCGCAGCAGCAGGTGTTCCTCGGCGGCGACGCGCAGCTCCCGGTCGAACACCACCACGGTGCCCTTGCCGGCCTCCTTGGCGGCGTACATCGCCAGGTCCGCGTCGCCCAGCGCGGCCGCCGCGTCGTGCTCCCCGCGCGAGAGCACCAGACCGCACGACGCGGCGACGCTGACGGCGTGACCGTCGAGCTGCACCGGCTCGCGCAGGCCCGCGAGCAGGTCGTTGAGCAGGTCCTCGACGTCGGGCTCGGCGTCGACGCCGTCGAGCAGCAGGGCGAACTCGTCCCCGCCGAGCCGCGCGACGGTGTCGGCCTCGCGGACCCGGGCCTGCAGCTGGCCGGCCACGTGTGCCAGCACCCGGTCACCGGCGAGGTGGCCCTGTCCGTCGTTGATGGCCTTGAAGTCATCGAGGTCGAGCAGGGCCACCGCCACGGTCGTGCCGTGACGGGCGGCCTGGGCGAGTGCCCGGTCGAGCCGGTCGAGGAACAGGGCCCGGTTGGGGATGCCCGTCAGGGTGTCGTGGAAGGCACGGAAGCTGATCTCCTCCTGGAGACGTCGCTGGTCGGACACGTCCCGCAGGTTGAGGACGGTGCCCTCGCCCGGCAGGTCGCGGCGGGAGACCTCGACCTCGCGCAGGGTGCCGTCGGGCCGCCGCACGGCCAGGTCGCCGGCGTGCTCGTCGAGGTCCGCGAGCCGCTCGACGCGCCGGCCACCGGGACCGTGCACGAGCAGGGTCCCGATCGGGTCCCCGTGGGCGATCGGGCGGCCCGCCAGCTCCGCGACCGCCGGGCTGGCGAACGCGAGCCGGTCGGCGTCGTCGACCAGGGCGATGCCGCTCGGCGAGCCGTCGACGACCGCGGAGAGCAGAGCGGTGTGACGGGCGGCGCGATCGGCGAGCACGAACTCGTCCGCGAACCGCCGCAGGGCCCCGACCTCGTCGTCGGACACCGGGCGCCGGCTACGGACGAACACCTTCGCCAGCGACTCGTCGTCGTCGCCCAGCGGCAGGGACAGGCCGTGCTCGCGGGAGGCAGGCGACCCGAGCGCGGCCTCGGTCCGACGCAGCTGTTCGGGCGACAACCGCAGCACCGCGCCCGGGTCGTAGGACGGACCGAGGGTGGCGGCCACGTCGGCGTAGCACAGCCGTTGCACCGCGGAGGGCTCACCCCAGTTGGCCACCAGGACCAGGTCGCCTCCGCGCCGGCGCCACATGCCGACCTGCACCGGCTCGGCCCCGCTCACGGTCACCACCTCGGCGATGCCGTGTGCGGCGACCTCCAGCACCCGGTCGGCGTCCGGCGCGAGCCGCAGGGCGCGTCCCACCGTGGCGAGCACCTCGTCGCGGCGGCGGGCCTGGTCCCCGGTGCGCAGGATGCGCGCCATCTCGGCCATCATCAGTGCGACGACCAGCAACCCGATCGACATGCTGGCCAGCTGCGCGGAGAGCAGCTCGACCCGTCCGGCGGTCACCGCCACGGCCAGTTCGTACGCGGCGAGGTAGGCGAGGGCCGAGCGCACGACCGAGCGCCGGTCGCCGTAGAGGCTGTCCAGGAAGACCACGGTGAAGACCGGCCCGAACGCCCAGGTGTGGTGGCCGGCGGCCAGCGCGATGCCGCCGACCAGGACCGGTCCGGCCAGCCGCAGTGCGGCGGAGCGGCCGGCGGTGCGGTACAGGGCGAGGTTCCAGGCCCCGAAGACGACCATCGCGGCGAGGTAGCGCCACGGGTGGCCGCCGGGCTGGTCGAGCAGGTACGGCAGGCTGAACGGCGACACCGCCACGGTGACCAGGTTGAGCAGCACGAAGCGCCAGCGCATGCGCTGCAGCAGCGGCCAGTCGTCGGCCGCGCTGGGAGGTCCGTGTCGGATCAGGTCGAAGGCGCGTTGCACCACACGCTCCGGGCAGGTCGGGTCGTCCTCGACAACATCGGCCGATGCCCCCGGATCTGGAGCGGTGCTGTCGCGAGCCGATCGCCGCGCCGCGGCCTCGCGCCGTGCCCGTCGTGCGACCGGAGCGCCGGGCGGCCGGCCCGGCGGTGTCGACGTGCGCGTCACCTTGGGGCGGGTTTCGGCCGCTACCTACACTCACCGTGCCGCGCCCGGTGGGGGCGCCACAGACGGGAGACGGCGTGAACGAGGACCTGCTGCTGACGCTGATCCGCATCGGCGGGGCCGTGACGCTGGTCGCGGTGGTCGGCACGCTGGCCGCCCGTCGGGTGCAGTTCCTCTACGGGCTGGTGAAGGTGGCCCGGCCGATGCCCGAGCGGGTGACCCGCGACGCCGTGATGGGCAACGTCAAGTACCTGTTCACCAAGATCCTCGGCCAGCAGAAGCTGCTGCGCTGGTCGCTGCCGGGCATCGCCCACTTCTTCGTGTTCTGGGCCTTCCTCGTCATCCAGACCACCCTCATCGAGGCCGCCGGCGAGCTGTTCGACCCGACCTTCCAGATCCCGCTGCTCAACCGCATCGGGCTGTTCGGCGTCACCGCCTACGACGTGCTCGGGTTCCTCCAGGACAGCATGATCCTGCTGACCACGCTGGGCATCGCGATCTTCGCCGGTATCCGCCTCGCGCTCGACCCTCGGCGGGTCGGACGTCGCAGCCGGTTCGCCGGCTCCAACCTCAACCAGGGTTGGTGGGTGCTGATGGGCGAGTTCCTCGTCGTCTGGACGCTGCTGGTCGCCCACGGCATCCGCGCCGCGCTCGACCACGCCCCGACCGAGGCCGCGTTCCTGTCGGTCGGCATCGCGCCGATCTTCGACGGCATGAGCCCGTTCGCGCTCGAGCTGACCAGCACGATCATGCTGATCGGTCACCTCGGCATCGTCGGCTGGTTCCTGCTGTTCACCCTGAACTCCAAGCACCTCCACGTCGCGACGATCCCGTTCCAGGAGCTGTTCGCCCGCCAGCCCAAGGCGCTCGGCCCGCTGCGGACCGAGCTCATCGACATGGAGAGCATGGACGAGGACACCGTGCTCGGCGTGGGCAAGATCGAGGACTTCGGGTTCAAGCACGTGTTCGACATGTACACCTGCACCGAGTGCGGGCGCTGCCAGTCGCAGTGCCCGGCGTGGAACACCGGCAAGCCGCTGTCGCCCAAGATGCTGGTGATGGACCTGCGCGACCACCTCTACGCCAAGGGGCCGTTCCTGCTCGGCGACCAGACCGAGGAGCAGGCCGCGGACGTGCTGGACATGCAGCTCGTCGGCGACACCCCGGGGCAACAGAACGCGGTCATCGACTACGACGTGCTGTGGTCGTGCACGACGTGTGGCGCCTGCGTCGAGGAGTGCCCGGTCGACATCGAGCACGTCGACATGATCATGGACATGCGCCGCTACAAGACCATGATGGAGTCGAGCTTCCCGCAGGAGGCCGGCGTCATGCTCCGCAACGTGGAGAACGCCGGCGACCCGTGGGGCGTCGGGCAGTCCAAGCGCGAGGAGTGGACCACCAAGCTCGAGTTCGACATCCCGGTGCTCACGCCGGGCACCGAGGCACCGGCCGACGTCGAGTACCTGTTCTGGACCGGGTGCGCCGGCGCGGTCGACGACCGCTCGAAGAAGATCACCCAGGCCACGGCGCAGCTGCTGCACGACGCCGGGGTGAACTTCGCCATCCTCGGCAAGAACGAGACCTGCAACGGTGACCCCGCCCGCCGGCTGGGCATGGAGTACCTGTTCCAGATGCTGGCGATGCAGAACGTCGAGACGCTCAAGTCCGTCGGCGCCGACACCACCAACCCGCGCGCCGACGGCAACCACCTCAAGATCATCGCGTGGTGCCCGCACTGCTTCAACACGCTGAAGAACGAGTACCCCGACTTCGACGGTCACTTCGAGGTGCTGCACCACTCCGAGGTCCTCGCCCACCTCATCGACGAGGGCCGGCTGGTCGCGACCCGCGAGCTCGACGCGAAGGTCACCTACCACGACCCGTGCTACCTGGGCCGCCACAACGAGGTGTACTCGACGCCGCGCAAGGTCGTCGACGCCGTGCCGGGACTGCAGCCGACCGAGATGGGACGCTGCCGCTCCAACGGCTTCTGCTGCGGCGCCGGCGGGGCGCGCATGTGGGTCGAGGAGAACATCGGCAAGCGCGTCAACATGGAGCGCGTCGACGAGGCGCTCGAGCTCGATCCCGACCTGATCTCGACCGCGTGTCCGTTCTGCACCACGATGCTGTCCGACGGCATCGCGCAGAAGGTGCAGGAGGGCTCGCTGACCGAGGGCCAGGTCGAGGTGCTCGACATCTCCGAGGTCCTGCAGCGCGGCCGGCTGCTGCCGATGGCGGCGCAGGGGGTCGCCGGCGCGGGCGGCGGCGACGGCGCCACGCCGACGCAGGAGCCCGCCGGCCAGGCCTAGGAGGACTCCGGACGCAACGAGTGGGCCCCCGGTGTGGAGATCACCGGGGGCCCTGGTCGTCGATCCGGTACAGGGATGTCCGCGGGCGCCGGAGGGGACGTCCAACGCAGCCGGGGCGACAGCGAGGTCGCTGCCGGTTCGACGTGAAACGACGAGGTCGGATCCGGGACAGAGACCCGCTCCCCGTGTGTCACAGCGTAGCGGGCCGATAGCACCTTGTCACTAGTCAGGCAGGGCCCCGGCGTTCCGCGCTCGACGGCTGCCGCTCAGGCAGGGTCGCGCGGGTCGCGGATCCGGTTGAGGTGGTAACGCGATGCGGTGGGGCCCTGCTGGCCCTGGTACTTCGAGCCGGGGGCGCGGCTGCCGTAGGGATGCTCAGCCGGGGTGTCGAGCTGGAAGAAGGCGAACTGGGCGATCCGCATGCCGGGATAGAGCAGGATCGGCAGGGTCGCGACGTTGGACAGCTCCAGGGTCACGTCCCCCGCGAACCCGGCGTCGACGAACCCGGCGGTGCTGTGGATGACCAGGCCGAGACGGGCCAGCGAGCTCTTGCCCTCGATACGGGCGACGAGGTCGTCGGGCAGCGCGATGCGCTCGAGGGTGGAGCCGAGCACGAACTCCCCCGGGTGCAGTACGAACGGCTCGCCGAGCGGGACCTCGACGAGGTCGGTGAGGTCGGGCTGCTCCTGGCGGACGTCGATCATCGCGTAGCGGTGGTTGGCGAACACCCGGAAGTGCGGGGCGAGCCGGACGTCGACGCTGGAGGGCTGCACCGCGCCGTCGTCGAGCGGCTCGACCACCAGCCGGCCGGTCTGCAGGGCGCTGCGGATGGAGCGGTCGGACAGGATCACGCGGACTCCAGGACGAGAGCGAGGACGGTGCCAGCACGTCGGCGCGCCCCGCGTTGCCACCGGCACGGTCGGGGCAGTACCTTCCGCAGCCGCGCGACGAGTCGGTTCCTGCGATCCAGGACCCTCGAGCGCGACCCGCGGGTGTAGCTCAATGGTAGAGCCCCAGCTTCCCAAGCTGGTGACGGGGGTTCGATTCCCCTCACCCGCTCCATTCCATGGGGTCTTCGCGATAAACCCTCCAACGGTTCGCGAAATGATCGTGTGGCGGAGGACCCGGCCCTGGCGGCCGGGTCCTCGCTCGTGTAGCAGTCCGATCTCGGCTCTCGAGCTGCTGGGCGACCTACACTCGGTGTCGCACGAGGGAGGCCGAACGTGACGGCGGCCATAAGCAGGCTGGACCTTGGGGCGTACGAGGCCCCGAGGGCTGCCGCCTTGGCCGGGGTCCCGTTGAGCACGGTCTACGACTGGGCGCGCAAGGACGTCGTCGTGCCGTCCATCTCGCCATCCCGAGAGAAGCTGTGGTCCTACGGCGACCTGCTAACCCTCCGACTGGTTAGGTGGCTGCGCTCCGACAAGCCTGACGCCCGCAGGACAGCGATGGCGGAGGTCCGGGCGATGCTCGACCGGTTCGTCGATGACCTCTGGCGTGAGGCCGCATCCGGCCACGCTCGCCCCACCATCGCCGTCGACGCCTCTGGTCACGTCTTCCACGTCGAGCGCTCGGAAAACGTCAGCGGGCAGCGCGCCTTCGACGATGCCCTGGATCTCTTCGCGCCGTTCGAGGATGGTCCGGACCTCCGCGAGCCTGACGCACATCTGCGCATCGTGCCCGGCCGATGCGCTGGCGAGCCGCACCTGCTCGGCACGCGCTTGACCACGCGGACGATCGCCGCGCTGGCAGAGCGCGGGTACGACCTGGACACGATCGCGGCCCTCTACCCGGACGAGGATGTCGACGCCCTGGCCGAAGCGCTGAGCTTCGAGCAGCGGCTGGCGCGCGCTGCGAGCTGATGGCGGCCGCCACGCCCGTCGCTCTCGACCACAACTTCCCTGAGCCGTTGCTGCGCGGCGTTGAGAGGTGGATTCCAGAGTTCGCCTTCCACTGGATCAAAAGCCTGCCGCCTCATGACCTCAACCGGTTGGAAGACCACGATCTCGTCTACGAGCTGCACCGTCGCGCGTTCCCAGTGATGGCCACGAACAACCACAAGATGCTCGACGACAAGCGGGTCCTCGTCGCCGTCGAGCAGACGCGCCTCACCGTCGTCGCCATCGAAGGCGCGGGCGACGATCCGGTCTTCGCGACCGGGGTGCTCCTCCGCGACCTCCGCGACGTACTCAAGGGCAACACGCCGCAGGGGATGTACGTGCGGATCAAGCCTTCCCGCGTGAGGCTCAGGCGCGCGAAAACGCGACTGACCGACGAACTCGGAGTCGACTGGGCAGAAGCCAAGGCGGACTTCGGTCGGCCCTTCGGTGATCGGCAGGAGTACCCGCCCGGCCACGACTACCGGGTGCGGTGACAGGCGCACCAGTGGCCTGATCTCAGGACTCGGCACCATCGGTCGGTCGGGCCGAGACGTTCAAGCGTCTGGGACGACCGATCGAGTTCGTCCTCGGTGAACTGGTCCGGGGCCGCGGGGGGCAAGGCCGACGTAGGGGTCCTCGTAGACCCGACCGGGTTCGACCACGTCCCGCTCGGTCAGCTCGTCGCTGATCAGGCTGATGAACTCGATCTGGGCCCGGACAACCCGCCGTGATCGACCTGGTGCTGATCCACACCCGGGCGACTACGGTCCCCGGCACGTCCATCGAGGGGGAACCATGGCCGTCGAGTTCGGGCAACTCCGGCGTCTACCGATCCGGACAGTGTGGACCTCGGAATCGAGTGACTTCACCCCGTGGCTCGCGGCGAACCTCAACTACCTCTCCGCACAGATCGGCCTCGACCTGGAGCTGGTCGCCACCGAGGTCGCGGTCGGACCGTTCCGCGTCGACGTCGTTGCACAGATCGCCGGCACGGACGACCTGGTCGTGATCGAGAACCAGTTCGGCCCGACTGACCACGACCACCTCGGCAAGCTGCTCACCTACGCCGCCGGCCAGGAAGCCGCCTACGCCGTATGGATCGCGGAACGATTCCGGCCCGAGCACCGCTCAGCGATCGAGTGGGTCAACCACAACAGCGTCGAAGGCGTCGGGTTCTTCGGGCTGCGGATCGAAGCGCTCCAGATCGACACCTCACCGGTCGCCGTCCAGCTCACCACCGTGGTCGAGCCCGACCAGTGGGCCAAACAGGTCACGCAAGCCACCAGCACCGTCAGCGCCCGCGGCCAGCTCTACGCCGCGTTCTGGGAACCGCTGATCGAACGGCTCCAGACGACCTACCCCGGGTGGAGCAACAAGTCTGTCCCACCCAAGGACAGCTGGATGCCCATGCCATCCGGCAAGACCTACCCCTTCTACTCCATCGCGTTCACCGGCGATCGGAAGCTGCGTATCGAGCTATACGTCGACGGACCGAACGAGCAAGCACAGCAACACCTCTGGGAGCAGCTCGCCAGCGTCCGGGAGCAGATCAACGCGACACTGCCCGGCCTCGACTGGGACGCCATCCCCAACAAGCGCGCGTCACGCATCTCGCTGTACGCACCGTTCGACGACGCCAGCGTCGACAACGAAGACCAGTGGGACACTCACCGCGACTGGATCGTCACCAACCTCGGGGCCTTCCGCGACGCGTTCCAACCCCACATCGATCAGCTCACGCCCTACGTCCCACCCGTTCCCGCCGGCGACCCTGCCGGGTGAGCCCGACGCCAGTCATCTGGCCCAGGACGTCGGAAACCGGTAGCGAAAAGAACGTGAGGTAACTCGACCGGAACCGTAGGGCGACCCTCCGACAGGCTCCTCAAAACCCCACAGAAGCCCCGCTACCTACCCCACCGGCCTTTTCGCCAACACCCCTCCATCCATCCATCTCCATTCTCCCATCCATCTCCGTTGGCACTCCTCGGGCGTGGAACCGGAGCGCCCCTGTCGGCCTGGTGTCGGGTGCCTGCTCACTCAGGTGGGGCGCGTTCTCGTCGGGATGCGCAGACAGCCACCGAGGTGGTCATCGCTCCGGCGTCCTCGCGGCCCAGTGCCGGCCGCCCCGGCGCGCCGTCGCTGATCCACGCGTGGACCGCCGTCGCTTCATGGAGGGGCGGTGACCGCGTCGCGTCCCCTCGCCGTCGGCTTTGATGGGTGGCCGCGCAGCACCCGACGACGAACGGGGAACCGGTGGTCGGGAAGAAGAGCGGCGAGGCAGCACGTTCCCTCGCGGCGTCCGGTGCTGAGGCCACCGCCGACGACGCGACCGGCGAGGCGGCCCACGCCGCTGGCGGCACGCTGCGCAACGTCGTCCGTTGGGTGCTCGGCGGGTTCCTGACCTTCGCGGGGACCAGCCACCTCACCATCGGTCGCGAGGAGTTCCAGGCCCAGGTCCCCGAGTGGGTGCCGGTCGACCAGGACCTGGTGGTGCTCGGCTCCGGCTTCGCCGAGATCGCGCTCGGGCTGGCCCTGCTCTCCGGACGCAAGCGTCCCCAGGTCGGGTGGGTCACCGCCGCGTTCTTCGTGGCGATCTTCCCGGGCAACATCGCGCAGTACCTCGAAGGCACCGACGGCTTCGGGCTGGACACCGACCAGGCCCGCTTCGTGCGTCTGTTCTTCCAGCCGGTGCTGGTCGCCTGGGCGCTCTGGTCGACCGGGGCGTGGCGGACCTGGCGCGCACGGCGACGCTGACCGCCCCTGCCGCGCGGTCAGCAGCGGGCGGCGAGGCGAGTCTCCGCCCGGCCCGTCAGGCGTACCTCCGCACCGGGGTCACGCCGGTTCGCGACGCGGAGACGGAAGACCGATCCGGCGCAGCGCCATGCGCTTGACCGGCCGCCCCGGCCGGTGTATCGAGGAGCAGAGCAGGTGGGCTCACGGGGGCGCGGACGTGCGTCGGCACGCGCCGGACCCGCGGGTCCGTGGACGTTGACCGAGGAGGTCTTCGAGATGCACCGACGGCGTGCCGTGATCGCCCTGACCGCGGGCGTGCTCGCCCTGATCCCGATGGCCGCGCACGCGGCCCCGCCGGCGCATGCGCCCGGACCCGGCTGCGCCGCGTTCGGCGGCAACGTGGCTGGGCTCGCGACCCAGCTCGGCGCCGTCTTCGGGCAGACGGCGTCGGGCGTCGCCACCTCGGGGCCGGGCGCCTTCCCGGGACTGGTGGTCGGCCCGGAGATGGACGCGCTCTGCTGAACCGCCCCGACGTGCCGTGCCGCTGGCGCATCGAGGTGGGCGGTCCGGGGGCAGCGCACTAGCGTGCCCGCCCGGGTTGGCCGCGGCACGCCACCGACCGTGCGGGTTCACGGACGCACCGGTCGGGGTCCCGAGGGATTGTCGTTCCCCCGGGGAAACCGTCGCGTCATCCGTCCGTGGGAGCCTCGTGCTCGCTCGGGCCGCCCGTCCGCCGTGCGTCGCTCCGCGTCGCGAGGGCGGGCGCGAGCACTGCCTCGAACCGTCCCCCTCCGGCCTGCCGGGCCGGAGCCACGAAGGAATCCTCGGTGACCACTTCCTCCCGACGTCGGGTCCCCGGTGTCACGGCGTTCGCCGTGCTGCTGGCGCTCCTGCTCGGCGCTCCCGCGCTGGCGCAGCCGACCAATCCACGGGCCGTGCAGAACCACACGGCCGAGATCACGCTGATGGCCACGGCCGACGTGCACGGCCGCGTGCTGAACGTCGACTACCTCAACGACCGCCCCTTCACGCCGGCCCGCGGCTTCAGCCGCCTCTCGTCACTGGTGAACGAGGTCCGGGCCGAGAAGGGCGCCGAGCAGACGCTGCTGCTCGACATCGGTGACTCGATCCAGGGCACCGTGCTCGGCGCCTACTACGCCCGACGTGAGCCGACTGCCGATGGCGTGCCGAACCCGGTCGCCACGGCGATGAACGCGATCGGCTACGACGCGATGGTGGTGGGCAACCACGAGTTCAACTTCGGCCTGCCCCACCTGTACGCCTTCCGCGACCAGCTCGACGCGCCGCTGCTCGGCGCCAACGTGCTCGAGGCCGGGACGGACCGTCCGGCGTTCGAGCCCTACGTGATCGAGACCGTCAACCTGCGGGGGCACAAGCCGATCAAGGTCGGCGTGCTCGGCCTCACCACCCCGGGCAGCGCCCTGTGGGACCGCACCCACGTCGAGGGCCAGCTCGACTTCGTCGACGGCCTCGAGACCGCCAAGGCCTACGTGCCCCGTCTGCGTGCCGCCGGCGCCGACGTCGTCGTCGCCGCCATCCACGCCGGCATGGGCTCGGGCTCGTCCTACGGCGACCTGCTGCCGCACCCGGAGAACTTCGGCCGCGCGGTCGCCGAGCAGGTGCCGGGCATCGACGTCGTCCTGCCGGCGCACTCGCACACCCGCATCGACGAGCAGTTCGTCACCAACCAGCAGACCGGCGAGCGGGTCCTGGTCACCCAGCCGGGCTCCCACGGGCAGCACCTGAGCGTCGCCGACCTCCAGCTGCGCATGGTCCGCGGGCAGTGGACGGTCGTCTCCAAGCGGGCCGAGACCCGCGCGGCCGACACCGTCGCCGACGATCCCGCGATCGTCGACCTGGTCGCCGAGCAGCACCAGCGGGTCGTCGACTACGTCAACGCGCCGATCGGGACGTCCCTCGAGCGGCTGTCGATGGAGGCCGCCGACTACCTCGACGTGCCGATCATGGACCTGATCAACACCGTGCAGGCCGAGGCCGTCGAGGCCGGCATCGCGGGCACCGCGTGGGCGGACCTGCCGGTGCTGTCGATCACCGCCCCGCTGGCCCGCAGCGCCGCCATCCCGCAGGGGAACGTGTCGGTCCGTGACGTCGCGGCCGTCTACGTCTACGAGAACACCCTGCGTGGCGTCGTGCTCGACGGCCAGCAGGTCGCCGACTACCTCGAGTCGTCCGCCGCGTACTTCCGGCAGGTCGACTCGTCCGGCCCCCACCGACGTGCCCAGGTGGCCGGCACCGTCCCGACCTACTGCTACGACGTCATCGACGGGGTGTCCTACGACATCGACCTGTCGCGTCCCGTCGGGCAACGGATCACGAACCTGACCTTCGACGGCGAGCCCATCGACCCGCAGGCCGAGTTCGTCCTGGCGATCAACAACTACCGCCACGGCGGTGGCTGCGGCCACCCGCACGTGACCGACGCGCCGATCGCCTTCTTCGGCAACCCGGACGTCCAGGACCTCCTGATCGAGTGGATCCAGTCCCGTGACGTCGTCGACCCGGCCGACTTCGCCAGCATCGACTGGCGCCTGGTCCACCAGGGCACCCCGGTCACGGTCGTCCCGTGACCTGAAACCAGCACCAGCGCGAGCGAGGGGGCGGCCCGTGCCGCCCCCTCGTCGTGTCCGGGGCATCCGTCGCCGGCGCCCCGCCGGCCACGCACCGCCGCCCACGACCCGCCCGGTGGGACCTGGCAGGGTCAGCGGTCGGGCGGCGGACGGTCGGCGGGTGCACGGCGTCGGCGGGAGCGGGTCAGCGACGGCCGCAGCACGGCGCCGAGCAGTGCGCCGGCGACCACGCCGGCGGTGTTGAGCACCAGGTCGTCGACGTTGGTCACCCGATCGGGATGCGCCAGTTGCAGCACCTCGACGGTGAACGACACGGCCGTGCCGCACGCGATCGCCGCGCCGATCCGCGCCCTGGCCCCCCGTAGGACCAGCAGCAGCCCGACCGGGGCCAGCAGCAGGACGTTGACGAGCGCGTAGATGCCCGGCGCGCCGGCCAGCCGCTCGAGCGGTGTGAGCACCACCTCCGGTGTCCCGGCCAGCATCCCGAAACGCGACAACGGCGTGAGGGTGGCCACCGCGACCATGCCGAGCCACCCCACGAGCAGCCCGTCGAACCACGCGTCGGCCGGGACCGGTTCCGCGCCCGGCGCGTCGGCCGCGGCGCGCCGTCGGGACAGCAGCGCGCCGACGAGGGCACCCAGCAGCAGCGCCGCCAGCACGGCGCCCACGAGGCTCAAGGGACGGGGCACGGGCGTCGGATCTCCACCCGGCGCGGGACGGGCGGGGCGCCGGCGGCGCGCACGCTACCGACGCGCCGTGGCGGACAACGGCCGTCCCGTACCGGCGATGGACGCCTGACCAACCACGGCCCTGGCTACAGTACTCGGCGGGCCCGTCGAGACCACTGCGGGTCCGGTCCGGAGCCGGGTTGACCGTGCAACGCACCAGGCGAAGCGTCCACGAACGCCGCGAGGAACTCGTCGACGCGACCTTGGCGATCCTCGCGACCGAGGGACTCTCGGCCGCCACGACCCGTCGGATCACCGACGAGGCCGACATGGCGCTGGGCGCCTTCCACTACGCCTTCCGCTCCAAGGACGAGCTGCTGCGGGCCGTCATCGAGCGCATGGCCAACCAGATCGACGCCGCCCTGCGGGCGGCCGTCGCCGCCGACGGCGCGAACCTGACAAGCGCGCTCGAGGCGATCGTGCAGGCCTACTGGGACTACGTCGAGGGCACGCCGCACGTCCAGCTGGCCCAGTTCGAACTCACGATCCACGCCCTGCGTGACCCGGAGCTCAAGCCTCTGGCCGCCTGGCACTACGAACGCCTCGCGGCGACCGTCTCGTCGGTGATCGAGTCCGTCCCCGGCGCCCCCGACGACGCCGAACGCGAGGCACTGGCCCGCTACCTGCTGGCCACGATGGACGGCCTCATCCTGCACCACTGCGTCCAGGACGACCTGGACTCGGCCCGCCGACGGCTGCAGCGTCACCTCGCGACGCTGCATGCCGCGCCGTGGGCGGCGTCACCGCGACCCGTCTGAGGGTCGCCGGGTCGGACCGGTCCGGACCGACCGGGCGGAGCAACCGGTGCGCAGCACGCAGCCGCCGCCCGGCCCGACGCTCACAGGCCCATGCTGCGGCCGATGATCTCCTGCATGATCTCGTTGGTGCCGCCGTAGATCCGCTGCACCCGCGCGTCGACGTAGGCCCGGGCGACCGGGTACTCGCGCATGTAGCCGTACCCGCCGTGCAGCTGCACGCACCGGTCGACGACGCGACCGAGCAGCTCGGTGGTCCAGAACTTGGCCATGGCCGCCTCGTCCACCGTCAGGCGGCCCTCGGTGTGCAGCTCGAGACAGCGGTCGACGAACTGCTGGCCGACCGTGACCTCGGTGTGCAGCTCGGCGAGCACGAACCGGGAGTGCTGGAAGGAGCCGATCGGCCGCCCGAACGCCTCGCGTTGGCGGCAGTACTCGACCGTCTGCGCCAGCGTGGCCGCCGCGGAGGCGATCGCCCCGATCGCGATGGACAGCCGCTCCTGCGGCAGCGCCTGCATCAGATAGGCGAAGCCGTGACCCTCCTCCCCCAGCAGGTTGTCGGCCGGGACCCGGACGTCGTCGAAGAACAGCTCGGCGGTGTCCTGGGCGTGCAGACCGATCTTCTCCAGCTTGCGTCCACGGGTGAAGCCGGGCATGCCCTCCTCGACCACCAGCAGGCTCATCCCGCCGTGCCCGGCCGCCGGGTCGGTCTTGGCGACCACGAGCACGAGGTCGGCCAGGATCCCGTTGGTGATGAACGTCTTGGCACCGTCGAGGCGGTAGCTGCCGTCGGGCTGGCGCATCGCGGTCGTGGCGACACCGGCGAGGTCCGAGCCCGTCCCCGGCTCGGTCATCGCGATGGCGCTGATCGTCTCGCCGGCCGCCATGGCGGGGAGCCAGCGCTGCCGCTGCTCGTCGCTGGCGTGGGCGAGCAGGTAGGGCACCACGACGTCGTTGTGCAGCGGGAAGCCGACCCCGCTCGCGCCCACCCGCGACAGCTCCTCGGTGACGACCGCGTTGTAGCGGAAGTCGGCGACACCACCCCCGCCGTACGCCTCGGGCACGTCGGTGCACAGCAGACCCAGCGCACCGGCCCGCTTCCACAGTTCACGCGGCACCAGGCCGTCGCGTTCCCACTCGGCGTGGTGGGGCGCCACCTCCTGGTCGACGAAGCGGGCCACCGTGGCGCGGAACGCCTCGTGCTCGTCGGTGAAGACCCGTCGCTCCATGCGCTCGCTCCCGCCCGCCGACCGTTCCTGACGGAACGAATCGGCCGCTGTCGTTCTCCCGGCGCGGCACCGTAGCGTCCGGCCGTCCCGGCGGCGCTGTCGGGGCGCACGGTTTGCGACGTCCCATTGGCGTGGCGGCCCGTCGGGACTAGGAACGCCGGGTACGGGAGAGCTTCCGTCGTCGTCCGAGAGGGATCGATCCGTGTCCATACGCCGTCTGGTGGCCGCAGGTGCCGCCACGATGCTTCCGTTGTCCGTGCTCGCCGCCGCACCCGTGGCCGCACAGGAGCCCACCGCCCTCGACGCCCAGGTCGCGCCGCGTGCCGCCGAGCAGCGCGGTCCGGCGCTGGGTCGTCCCGGCGCCTGGCGCCCCGAACCGGCCACGCCACGTGCGCCGCTGACGGGGCAGCCGCGCAACGACGTGATCGAGGACGTCCCGGTCGTGCCGGGTGACGCCTCGATCCCGCTCAACCTGATCCCGTACCACGAGATCCCGGCCAAGTTGCGCGAGCTGCAGGCCAGCGAGCGGGTCTCGGTCGAGATCATCGGCCAGTCCACCCAGGGACGTGACCTGCACCTCGCGGTCGCGACCTCCCCGATGACCGACGCCGAGTGGCAGACCTGGCAGGAACTGTCGGACCTGCGCACCGAGGACCCCGACGCAGCCATCGCGCTGCTCGAGGCCGGCGGCTACGACGACTGGAAGTCGCCGCTGCTGGTCAACAACAACATCCACGGCAACGAGTGGGAGGGCACCGACGCTTCGCTGCAGGTGCTCGAGGAGCTCGCCTTCTCCGACGACCCCGAGGTGGGTGCACTCCTCGACGAGCACGTGCTCGCGTTCGTGATCACCAACAACCCCGACGGCCGCGTCAACGCCACGCGGGCGAACGCCGCCGGCTTCGACATGAACCGTGACCACATCACGCAGTCGCAGCCCGAGACGCGCGTGATCCGTGACCAGATCATCCGCTACGACCCGCTGACGTTCCTCGACCAGCACGGTTACGTCGGCTGCACCCTGATCGAGCCGACGACCGGCCCGCACGGCGACAACTACGAGTACGACCTCTACATCCGTCAGGCGCTGCGCAACGCCCTGGCGATGGAGCAGGCCGTGGTCGCGCTCGGCGAGACCCGCGCCGGCGTCACCTGCAACGACGGCCAGGGAGGCCAGCGCACCCGCATCCCGTACCGCGACAACACCACCGGTTGGGACGACTGGCCGCCGATCTTCACCCCGATGTACGCCATGTACCACGGCGTGGTCGGTCACACGATCGAGTTCCCGCTCAACCCGCGCGGCGTGTCCAACGTCGCCGACCGGCACGATCGCACCCGCATCAACACCGCGGTCGCGCGCGCCACGATCGAGGGCAACTTCGCCTACGTCAACGCCAACCGCCTCGAGGTCCTCGCCGACCAGCTCGAGCTGTACCGGCGCGGCGTCCACGGTGAGCCGCTGCGGCCGATCGACGACCCGCGCGCGCTCGAACTGGCCGCCGGCGCCAACGCCGAGACGGTCGAGATCGAGCTCCCCCGGGCCTACGTGATCCCCGTCGGGGACGACCAGCGCAGCGACCCGGCCGCGGCCCGGCTCGTGCAGTTCCTGCTCGACAACGACGTCGAGGTGCACCGCGTCGCGCGTCCGGCGGCCATCGGCGGCACCCGCTACCCGGCCGGCACCTACGTCGTCGACCTGCACCAGGCCAAGCGGGGGCTGGCCAACACGATCCTCGACGTCGGCCGTGACGTCACCGAGGACTACCCGACGATGTACGACATCTCGGCGTGGAGCCTCGGGGAGCTGTGGGGTGCCAGCGTCGAGCGGGTCGACTCGGGCTCGCTTCCCGACGCCGCACTGCAGCCGGTGCAGGTCCCGACCGTGACCGGCTCGGTGTTCCCCGGCAACCGGTCGCACTGGGGTCTGCGCGTCGACGGCGCCCAGGGCGTGCAGGCGGTCAACTACCTGCTCGAGCAGGGGGTCTCGCTGTCGCGGACGCCCGACGGGACCTTCGTCGTGCCCGGCTCGGCGCGAGCCCACGCGCAGACGGCCGCCAACCGCTTCGGCGTCGCCTTCGACCTGATCAGCCCCCGGGCCATCCGTGAGGCCCAGCCGTTCGACACCTTCCGCGTCGGTGCGAGCGGACTGTTCGACGAGGTGTACTCGCTGCGTCGCATGGGCTTCGACGTCACCCCGATCTCGCACGCCGGGTTCAACAACGGCACCTACGCCTTCGACGACTTCGACGCGCTGTTCGTCAGCACGTCGACGTTCAACCCGACCAACCTCGACGCGACCCGGCAGGCCGCGTTCGAGGCCTGGTTGGGTGCCGGCGGCAGCGTCGTCGGACGCGGCAGCAACGGCGTGCTGTTCAACAACCGCGCGTCCCTGCTCGACGTCACGGTGGCCAACGGCCCCAACGGCGCCAACGGCATCGTCGAGGTGGTCAACGACCCCGCCTCGCAGGTGACCGCCGACGCGGGGCCGCGCTCGTTCGTGAGCGCGCCGCGCTGGTTCACCGCGGTGGGCGACGGCGTCCAGGTCGACCAGCGACTGGCCGACGGCGACTTCTTCCTCGCCGGCCACTGGATCGGGCAGGAGGCAGCCTCCGGACAGCCGGTCGTCGTCAGCGGCACCGCACGTGGCGCCGAGGTGACCCTGTTCCTGACCGAGCCGCTGTACCGCACGCACCCGGAGGGCCTGTTCACCCAGGTCGCCGAGGCGCTGTGGTCCGCGGCCGACTGAGCCACCCGGTACGGAACAGGGCCCGGCGCACGTCGCCTGGCCCTGTCCCGTTCGCACCGGACACGCGACGCCAGCGATCACCGCGCCTCGGCGCGCATCCGTGGAGTCGTGGAACGTCCTGGTCCTTCCACGACTCCACAGCTCGCGCCGGCGGGGCCGGGGAAGACACGACGCGACGACCCCGGCAGCCGTCGCGGTGCTCCGCCCGTGCAGGGTCAGATCAGGCCGTTGCGCTGCAGGACGACCACGCCGATGGCCGCGAGCACCGACCCGACACCGACGCGACTCCACAGGGCGATCAGGCGACCTCGAGGCACGGTCTCGCCCGCCTCGGCGCCCGGGAACTCCCCGGTCCGTCGGTACCGGAGCAGGGCCGCCAGCGTTCCCAGTGCCATCGCCGCGCCGACGGCAGCGAAGCTGCCGACGAGCAGGAAGGACCAGGACGGGTCACTCATGGACGCACTTCCGGGTGGCGACCGGGACGCACGAGTCTACGGTGAGCGGCCAGATCCCACGACCCCGGAGAGACGCATGCGCGGACGACCGATGCTCGCCCTGGTCGCGGCGGTGACGCTGGCCGCGGCCGCCTGTGGCGGTCCCGAACCCGCCGACCAGCCCCCGACCGGCTTCGACGAGAGCGCGCCCGAGGCCACTGATCCCGCTCCCGGTGAGGATCAGGACGAGCAGGGCGCGGAGGAGGACTTCCGCCCGCTCGACGGTGACCCAGAGGAGGTCGCGATCCGCGACGCCGCCGATCGCGCGGGGGTGGACCTCGGCGAGGTCGAGGTCGTCACCAACGAGCCCGTGACCTGGTCCGACGGCTCGCTCGGCTGCCCCGAGGACGGGCAGATGTACACGCAGGCGCTCGTGGAGGGTTACCGGATCGTCGTGGAGGCGGGCGGCGAGACGCTGCACTACCACGGACAGGCCGGCGAGGCACCCACCCACTGCGCCGAGCCGACCGATCCCGCCGAGACCGGTGACGCCACCGTCGAGGAGTGAGCCCCGAGGGCGCCGCTGCGGCCCTAGTTGAGCGACGGGTCGTCCGGGTAGGTCGAGAACAGCGCCAGCTCGCCCGGCTGCCGGCGCAGGACGTCCTGCCACAGCCGTTGCGGGTCGGCCGTGAACACGTCACGGGGGTCGGCGTCGAGGGTGAACCAGGCGCCGGCGTCGACCTCCAGCTCGAGCTGTCCGGGCCCCCAGCCGGCATAGCCGGCGAACACCCGCACCCGCTCGAGCTCGACGGCCGCGAGCACGGGATCGGTGTCGAGGTCGACCAGCCGGATGCGGTCCAGCCGGGGAGAGAGCCCCTCGTCGGCCGGGACCGCGGCGGTCGCGCGGCCGAGCGCGACGATCGCATTGGGTTCGACCGGTCCCCCGCCGAACACCACGGGTGGGCTGGCCACCAGATCACGCCAGCCGGGCAGCATCGCGTCGTCGACCGTGAGGTCGGACGCGCGGTTGAGGACCACGCCGAGCGCGCCGTCGGGGTCGTGGTCGAGCACGAGCACGACCGCCCGCTCGAAGTTCGGGTCGTCGAGCGCGGGCGTGGCGACCACCAGTCGGCCGGTCTGCCAGTCGTGCATGGGGCGATCCTCCTGCCCCCGCACCGTACCGTCGGCGTCGACCGTGGCGCGCCTGCGGACCGGGGTCGACCGGCGGCGTCGACCCCGGCCGACCGGTGCAGCCGACACCGCGCCCCCGACGGACCGGTGCAGCCGACACCGCGCCCGGCCGTCCGGATCAGCGGATGGCGTCGCCGAGCACCTCGACGAGGCGGTCGACCTCGGCCTCGGTGACCACCAGCGGCGGGGCGAGCCGCACGGTGGTCTCGTGGGTGTCCTTGGCGAGCACGCCGGCCGCGAGCATGCGCTCGCACACGGTGCGTGCCGGCAGCCCGGGCACGAGCTCGATGCCCGCCCACAGGCCGATGGTGCGCACCTCGGCGATGCGGTCGCCCGGCAGGGAGCGCAGGCCGGCGTCGAGGCGGGCACCGAGCTCGCGGCCGCGGGCCTGGAACTCCCCGGTCTCGAGCAGCGCGATGACGGCACGGGCGACCGCACACGCCAGCGGGTTGCCACCGAACGTGCTGCCGTGCGAGCCGGGGGTGAACACGTCCATCAGCTCGCGCCGCGCCGCGATCGCGCTGACGGGCACGACGCCGCCGCCCAGCGCCTTGCCGAGCAGGTACACGTCGGGGCGAACGTCCTCGAGTTCGCACGCGAACGTGGTGCCGGTGCGGCCGAGACCGGACTGGATCTCGTCGGCGAGCAGGAGCACGTCGTGCTCGGCGGTCAGGCGGCGGACCTCGCGCAGGTACCCGCTGGGTGGGATCCGGATGCCGGCCTCGCCCTGGATCGGTTCGAGCAGCACGGCGACGGTCGTGTCGTCGATCGCGGCCTCGAGCGCGGCGGCGTCCCCGAACGGCACGGTCCGGAACCCCGCGGGGAACGGCCCGAAGTCCTCGCGGGCGTCGGGGTCGGTCGAGAAGCCGACGACGGTGGTGGTGCGACCGTGGAAGTTGTCCTCGGCGACCACGATCGTGGCCTGGTCGCGCGGCACGCCCTTGACGCGGTAGCCCCAGCGGCGGGCGAGCTTGATGGCGGTCTCGACCGCCTCCGCGCCGGTGTTCATCGGCAGCACCGCGTCCATGCCGGTGAGACGGGCCAGGTCGGCGGTGAACGGCGCGAACTGGTCGTGGTGGAAGGCCCGACTGGTCAGCGTGACCCGACGCAGCTGCTCCTCGGCGGCCGCGATCAGCGCCGGGTGCCGGTGCCCGAAGTTGAGCGCCGAGTAGCCGGCCAGCGCGTCGAGGTAGCGACGCCCGTCGACGTCGGTCACCCAGGCACCGTCGGCCTCGGCGACCACCACCGGCAGCGGGTGGTAGTTGTGGGCCGAGTGGGCCTCGAGCGCGTGCAGGTCGGTGGTCGCGGTGGTCATGCGGACTCCTCGGTCACCCCGGGCGCGGGGCGCAACTCCGTCGCCCCGGGCGCGGGGCGCAACTCCGTCGCCCCGGGCGCGGGGCGCAACTCCATCGTGCAGCACTTCACGCCGCCGCCGGACTTGCGGAACTCGGACAGGTCGACGGGGATGGGGACGAAGCCCCGGGCGGCCAGCTGCCCGATCAGGGAGGTCGCCTCGTGGGCGACCACGACGTGGCGGCCGTCGCTGACCGCGTTGCAGCCGAGCACCAGCGCGTCGTGCTCGTCGGCCAGGACGGCGTCGGGCCAGCGCCGCTCGAGCTCGGCCCGTCCCGCCGCGTCGAAGGCACCGGGGTAGTAGGCGACGTTGTCGTCGTCGAGCGCGAACACGGCCACGTCGAGGTGGTAGAAGCGCGGGTCGTCGAGTTGGAGCGAGACGACCTCCCGGCCGGTGAGGCGGGCGAGCTCGTCGTGGGCCCGACGGTCGGTGCGGAAGCCGGTCCCCGCCAGGATGGTGTCGCCGACGACGACGTAGTCACCCTCGCCCTCGTTGACGTGGGTCGGCTCGTGCACCACCTCGACACCGGCGGCGAACAGCGCCTCGCGGTAGAGGACGGCCTCGGGGCCGCGTTCGGCGGTGGCGAACCTCGCGCCGACGGCGATCCCGCCGACGACGACACCACCGTTGGCCGCGAACACCATGTCGGGCAGGCCGGGGCCGGGCGTGGCACGGACGACGTCGTGGCCGAGGCTCTCGTAGACCGCGACGAGGTCCTCCCACTGACGCATCGCGAGCGCGGTGTCGACGGGCCGGGACGGATCCATCCACGCGTTGATGGCGTAGACGACGTCGAACTCGGTCGGTGGCGTCATCAGGAACCGACGGCGGGTCGCCCGCCGGTCGGTGGACTCGGGCGCCGGCTGCGTGGTAGTGGTCGGCGCGCCGGTGATCGCGCGAGCGGTGTCGGGTACGGCGGGCGTGGTCACGGGCACACCTCCTCGACGGCGGGTGGGCGGGAACGGCGCACCGTAGGCTGTCCGGGTCGGCGGCAACAGACCCCGACCTTGCGGAACAGGAGCGGATCGTTGCGTCTGGACGCACTCGACCGGCGGATCGTTGCGTGGCTGTCGAGTGACGGCCGGGCCAGCTACCGCGAGATCGGCGACGACATCGGCCTGTCGGCCCCGGCGGTCAAGCGCCGGGTGGACCGCCTGCTCGACGCGGGCGTCATCGAGCGGTTCGCAGCGGTCATCGACCCCCGGGCCCTGGGTTGGGCCACCGAGGCCTTCATCGAGCTGTTCTGCGAGGGACGCACACCCCCGTCGCTGATCGGCACGGCCCTGTCGCGCTACCCCGAGGTCGTCGGCGCCTACACGATCACCGGGGATCCCGACGCCCTGGTGCACGTGCGCGCCAGCGACACGGCGCACCTCGAGGCCACGCTGGAACAGATCCGCAGCGAGCCGTTCGTCGCCCGCACCCGCTCCGTGCTGGTGCTCTCCCGGCTGCTCGAACGTCAACCACGCCCGACCGGACCCGGTAGCTGACCGCACGCGGGCGGTGGCGCCCGGCGGTCGAGACGTACCGGGACGTCACGGCGTGTCCCGGCGACGACGCGGGAGGGCGAAGCGTTCTGGGACGGGCCGGCCTCGCTCGCGGCGGGCGCACGCACGGGCGCGTCGCTCCGCGATCTCGAAATCCGCCAGATCAGCGAGCATGCGGGGGTGCATCATGGCTCCTTCGGTACCGTGAACACAAAGATCTCTTTGCGGTCCTCGCACCATACACTTCAAAGATTTCTTTGCAAACACATTTTTGCAAATAAATCTCCGCGTTTCCGAAGGGCGCCACCATGACTTTCCCGGCCAGCAGCTCCGACCGGAACCCGCCGCGCGCCGCCCCGCCCTCGTCCACGCGCGACCACGAGACCGCGATGCCCGAGGACCGGGTGCTCGACGGCGCGGCCCTGAAGGCACTGGCGCATCCCATCCGCTTCCAGATCGTCGAGCGGTTGATGGAGCAGGGTCCCGCCACGGCCAGCTCCCTCGCTCGGGAGCTGGGAGAGAACAGCGGCTCGACGAGCTACCACCTCCGCCAGCTCGCGGCGCAGGACCTGATCGAGGAGGCGACCGAGCTCGGGTCGCGACGCGACCGCTACTGGCGGGTGATGCCGGGAGGGTGGACGCTGGAGGGCTTCGAGCTCCTGCTGCGCGAAGACACGCGCGAGGACGCCTGGACCTACCTCGACGAGATCACCCGTACCCGGCTCGACGCCGTCCGACGCTGGCACCGCGAGGCACCGCGGTGGGGTGATGAGTGGGTGGGCCGCAGCCTCGAGATGACCGGCCGGTTCCGCCTCACCCCCGACGAGCTCGGCGCGCTCCGCGACGAGCTCGTCGCGGTGGTCGACCGCTACCGCGACCTGCAGACCGACCGCCGCGACGTCCCCGTCAGCGGGGACGAACCGTACGTGCCGGTCCGGATCCAGCTCGACGCCTGGCCGATCGGTGACCCACCGGCGACCGCGTCGGCGGCCGACGTCGAGGACCCGGACGAGGAGTGACGGTCAGCGTCGTCCCGCGGGCCGGCCGGCGACGTCGCGTCGGACCGCGTAGAGGTGCCGGTCCGCGGCCCGCAGCGCCTCGTCGGCCGTGGCGGCGTCGCTGAGCCGTGACCAGCCCACCGTGGCGGTGACGTGCACCAGGCTGCCGTCGTCCGTCCGCATCGGCCGCGCGACCGCCGCCGCAAGTTCGCCGGCGACCCGCTCGGCGACGCCCTCCTCCTCGGCCGAGGGACCCTGCAGCAGCACCACGAACTCGTCGCCGCCGAGCCGGTACGCCGTGGCGCCCTCGTCGAGCACGGACCAGACACCCGAGCCGACCCGCCGCAGCAGGTCGTCGCCGGCGCCGTGCCCGTGGCGGTCGTTGACCTGCTTGAACCCGACCAGGTCGAGGAAGAACAACAGACCGACCACCTCGGACGCGGCCATGGCCGCCTGCAGGTCCTCGACCAGGCTGGCGCGGTTGCGCAGGCCGGTCAGCTGGTCGTGCCGGGCGAGGTAGCGCAGCTGCGAGGTGGCCTCGACCTCGGAGGAGACGTCGTGTTGCACGCCCACGACATGGGTCAGCTGCCCCCGGTCGTCGAACACCGGTGCGAGGTGCACCTCGTTCCACCACGGCGTGCCGTCCCGGCGGTAGTTCACCACGCGCACCGTCACCGGCCGTCGCTGGGCGATCCCGGCCCGCATCCGGTCGATCGCCTCCGGTGCGGTGCCCACGCCCTGCAGGAAGCGACAGTTGCGGCCGAGCGCCTCTTGGACGCCGTACCCGGTGAGCCGCTCGAACGCCTCGTTGACGTACACCAGCGGCTGGTCGGGCCGTCGCGCGTCGGCGACCGTCACCCCGGCGGCGGTCGCGCCCAGCGCCCGCGCCAGCAGCGGGTAGTGCTCCGGCCCGAAGGTGTCGGGGACGACGAGCGGTGTCGCCTCGTCGTCGAGAACCACCGCGCCGGTCGCGGCGGAGATCACCGACTCGCTGCGCTCCACCTGGCGCAGGTCGGGCCAGATCCGTACCAGCAGGGAACGTGCCAGGTCCTGGACGATGTCGCGGTCGTAGGTGACGAGGTAGTCGAAGCGCCGCTGCTCCTCGGCGCACTGGTCACCGAGGTCGACGGCGACCAGCGCGCCGGCGAAGTGGGCCCCGATGACGACCACGTCCCACTCGCCCTCGAGCCGGTCACCGGCCTCGAGCAGACCACCACGCACACCGGCGGCGGGCTCGAAGGGCATCTCGACCCCGAAGGCGCCGACGAAGGCGCACACGTCGGCGAGGTCCCGGTAGCGCCGCGCGGAGTCCCCACCGAAGAACCGTGCGTGCTGGAAGGTGCCCAGGAGGATCGCCGTGTCCCCGGCCTCCTTGGCCTGCCGCTCGAGGTGCTTGCTGATCTGGATCAGCAACGGCTTGGTCGCCCGTCGCAGCTCGTGGTGCGGGTGCACCAGCTCGGCGGGCGTCTGCTGCGGGGCTGGGCGGGTGTCACCGCGCAACAGCTCGGTCAGATCGACGCGGGTCCGGCCGGCGAGGTCGGGTTCGGCCTCGGGTCGGCCGTGCAGCCACCCCTGCGAGAAGGTGGCGCCGAGGGAGCGGGCGAACTGCAGCTGTGCCTCGGTCTCGACGCCCTCGGCCAGGATGCGCATGCCCGAGCGTTCCGCCTCGGCCTGCACGGCCGTCGCGATCGCGGCGGTGTGCCGGTCCGGCTGGTCCTGCACCAGGCGCAGATCGAGCTTCACCAGGTCGGGCTGGACGATCGGGAGCAGCGCGAGACTGCGTGGGTCGGCGCCGACGTCGTCGAGCGCCACGGCCCAACCGCGCCGGCGCGCCAGCGCCACGGTGTGCAGCAGGTCCGCCGGTCGGGCGAGCAGGGCCCGCTCCGTCAGCTCGACGACCACCAGGGCGTCGGGCACCGGTTCCTCGGCCAGGCTGCGGGCACTGTCGAGGGTGCGGGGCTCGACGTTGACGAACAGTCCCATCCCGGCGCCGAAACCGACGCGGGCGGCGTTGGCGAACGCGGTCCGCAGACAGGCGGTGTCGAGCTCGGCGAGCAGACGCTCCTCGCCGGCGGCGGCGAACAGCCGGTCGGGCCGCTCGAGCGGTGAGCCCGCGGGGCCGCGGGTCAGGGCCTCGTAGGCGACGACCGCACCCGTGCGCAGATCGACGATCGGCTGGAACGCGGTCCGCAGCCCGCCCTGGGCGAGGATCTGTTGCAGTTCGGTGGCCATGCCTTGCATCCTCACGGCAGCACGGGTCGCGCGTCACCGGTCGGCCGTCCAACGGCGCAGTCAAGCGGCGATGGTGGACTAGCGGCGGCGAACCTCGTCGAACAGGACGCTGACGCTCTCCCGCCGGGCGATGCGCCGGATCGCCTCGCCGAACAGTTCCGCCACGCCGACCACGGTGATGCGGGCCCGGGCGTCGTCGTCGGGATCACGCTCGATGGTGTCGGTGACGTAGAGCCGGTCGATGGCGCTCTCGGCCAGGCGGTCCAGCGCGGCGCCACGCAGCAGGCTGTGGCTGACGGCCGCGGCGACCGAGGCCGCGCCGCGCTCGCGCAGGACCCGGGCGGCGTCGAACAGCGTGCCGCCGGAGATGGTGAAGTCGTCGACGATCAACGCGCGCCGGCCGCGGACGTCACCGATGAGGTCGAGCACCTCGGCCAGCTCGCGGTGGTCCACCCGCTGCTTGTCGGCGATCGCCAGCGGGGCGCCCAGCCGGCTGGCGTACTGGCGGGCCTTCTTGGCGAAGCCGGCGTCGGGCGAGACCACCACCAGCTCGTCGGTGCCCTCGGCGGCGATCGCGTCGCACAGCACCGGCATGGCGTACAGGTCGTCGACCGGGATGCGGAAGAAGCCCTGGACCTGGGGTGCGTGCAGATCCATCACCACGACCCGGTCGGCACCGGCGGCCTCGATCGCGTCGGCGCAGACCCGCGCCCGGATCGAGACGCGCGGTTCGTCCTTCTTGTCGCCCTTGGCGTAGCTGAAGTAGGGCATGACCACCGTCACCGAGGCGGCGCTGGCGCGCTTGAGCGCGTCGATCCAGAACAGCAGCTCCATGAAGTGGTCGTTGGCCGGCGGCCCGGTGCCCTGGACGAGGAACACGTCGCGTCCACGCACGCTCTCGGGCACCCGGACGAAGGTGTTGCCCTCCGAGAAGTGCAGTGCCTCGCCGTACAGCAGCGGGTGATCGAGGTAGGCGGCGATGGCGCCGGCCAGCTGCCGGTTCGCCGATCCGGAGAGCAGGACGATGTCGAGCGGCTCGGTCATGGGGCGACCCTACCCGTCCACGAGCTCGTGCCGGCTCACATCGGGGTCGGCATGCCGCCGGCCCCGCCACCGCCGGGTGCGCCGCCGGAGCCGCGGGCGAGGTTGGCGAACTTGGTCAGGTGGTTGAGGAACGCGAGCTTGACCACGCCGGTGGCACCGTTGCGGTGCTTGGCGACGATCAGCTCCGCGATGCCCTTGTCCGGGCTGTCCTCGTCGTACACCTCGTCGCGGTAGATGAAGCTCACGATGTCGGCGTCCTGCTCGATGCTTCCGCTCTCGCGGAGGTCGGCGAGCTGGGGGCGCTTGTCGGTGCGCGACTCGGGCTGGCGGGACAGCTGCGAGAGCGCCATCACGGGGACGTCGAGCTCCTTGGCGAGCATCTTCATCCCACGCGAGATCTCGGAGACCTCCTGCTGGCGCGAGTCGGTCCTCTTGTGCGACTGCATCAGCTGCAGATAGTCGACGATGACCAGGTCCAGGCCGTGTTTCTGCTTGAGCCGGCGACACTTGGCCCGGATCTCCATCAGCGAGATCGAGGGGGTGTCGTCGATGAACAGCGGCGCCTCGGACAGGGCACCGAGCGCGTCGCCGAGCTTGCGCCAGTCGGTGTCCTCGAGCCGGCCCGTGCGCAGCTTCGACGAGTCGATGCGCGCCTCGGAGGACAGCATGCGGTTGACGATCTCGAGCTTGCTCATCTCCAGGCTGAAGATGATCGCCGGGCGACGCAGCTTCACCGTCACGAACTGCGCGATCCCGAGGCTGAGGCTCGACTTCCCCATGGCCGGTCGAGCCGCCAGGATGATGAGGTTCTGGGGTTGCAGGCCGGCGGTGAGGCGGTCGAGGTCGTCGAACCCGGTGGACAGCCCGGTGACCTCGGAGTTCTGCTCGGCCAGCTTCTCGATCTGCTCGAACGACTCGTTGAGCAGGTCGCCGAGCTTGGCGTAGTCGGCGGTGGTCGACGACTGGGCGACGTCGTAGATGATCGACTCGGCGCGGTCGACGACCGTCTCGGCGTCCTCGGTGGCCTCGTAGCCGAGCTTGGCGACCTCGGTGCCGGCGTCGATCAACCGCCGCAGCAGTGCCCGCTCGCGCACGATGCGGGCGTAGTAGGCGGCGTTGGCCGCCGTGGGCACCGCGACCGTCAGGTCGTGCAGCGCCGCCGGCCCCCCGACCTCGTCGAGGCGGTCCCGACGGGCGAGCCACTCGGTCAGCGTGACCGTGTCGATCGGTTCGCCGGCGGCCAGCAGGTCACGGACGCCCTCGAAGACCGTCCGGTGCGCGTTGCGGTAGAAGTGCTCGGGCTCGAGCACCTCGATGGCCTCGCTGGCCGCGTTGCGCGACAGCAGGGCGGCCCCGAGCACGGAGACCTCGGCCTCCAACGAGTGCGGCGGGACGCGGTCGTAACCGCGTCCCGCCGACCCGTTGCTCCGGACGTTGGCGCTCCGGGGGTTCGCCGGGGCCGGGGGTGCGTCCTCGAGTGGTCCGCTCGGCGGCGGCGGGAACCCGCTCATCGCCGGGCGCGCCCGAGGACGCACGGTACGCGTCCTTCGACGGCGACCACCTCGTGCACCCTCCTGCCCCTGGTGGAGCCCCTGATCAGACGTCGTCCTCGTCGGCGCCACCCTCGACGACCGTGGCTGCGCCCTCGGTCGCGTCGGGCGCCGCCTCGGCCTCGGCCTCGGTCTGCTCCTGCTGCTGCTCGAAGTCGGCAGCCGCCTCGAGCGCCTGCTCGGTGAGCACCTCGACGTCGGTGTCGGTGTCGGTGGAGGCCGCCACGTCGGCCGCGGCGGCCTCCACGGCCTCCGCGTCGATGATGGCGCCGTCACGCAGGCTGATGCGCCCCTCGGCGTCGACGACCTCGACGGTCACGTTGGCGGTGACCTGCGGGTGGACGCGGACCGGCACCTCGTAGCTGCCGATGGCCTTGATGGTGCCGCGCAGTTCGATGCGCTTGCGCTCGATGTCGTGCCCACGCTCGCGCAGCACCCGCTGCACGTCGTTGGCGCTCACCGAGCCGTAGAGGTTGCCGCGCTCGTCGACGCGGGCCTCGATGCGCAGCGCCCGCGACTCGAGCACCTCCCGCGACGCCTGCGCCGAGCCGAGGGTCTTGGACTCCTTGGCCTTGCGCGAGCGGGTGAGGGCCTCGGCCTGCTTCATGGCGCCCTTGGTCGCCAGGATGGCGAGCCCACGGGGCAGCAGGAAGTTGCGGCCGTAGCCGTCCGCGACCTCGACGACGTCGCCGGCGAGCCCGAGGTTGTCGACCTCGTCCTTCAGGATGACCTTCATCGGACGCTCCTCAGCGGTTCGAGTACGGGATCAGCGCCATCTCGCGGGCGTTCTTGATCGCCCCGGACAGCTGTGCCTGGTGCTGAGCGCACACGCCCGACGTCCGGCGGGCCTTGATCTTGGCGCGCTCGTTGAGGAACGGCTTGAGCAGCGACAGGTCCTTGTAGTCGACGTACTCGATGCCCTGGATGCAGACCGGACAGGGCTTGTCCTTGCGGGGCTTACGTGCCTTCTTGGGCTTGGGAGGCATGGAGTTCTCCTCGAAGGCCCGGCGCTCGGCGCGCGCGGGCGAAGGTCCATCGGTCGGGAACAGTCGAATCGACCCGGCCGCGAAGATGGAGACACACGGCAGCACAGGTCGTCTGCCCACAGGCAGAAGGCGCGAGCGTACCAGCGTTCGGCGGGGCTGGCGAGGTCGGCGGCATCCGTCGGTGGACGACGCGGGCGCCGTGCCATCCTGCCCGCCGACACCCCGCGCCGAAGGAGGCCACCGTGACCACGCCGAGGCAGCTCGAGGACGCCATCCGCGCGACGGCCGGCGGGGACGCCGAGGCCCTGGCGGTGCTGGCCGGGGCGTTGCTGGACGCCCACCTGGTCGTCCCGGTGCGCGACGACGGGCAGGGCGGGGCCTCGCTCGTGACGCTGCAGCGCGACGGTGCGCCCTACGTGCCGGCCTGGACGCGACCGGAGCTGGCCGCCGCCGCCGTCCCTCCCGGCCAGCCGACGACGCGCGTGCCGGTGCGCACGCTGGTCGAGGCCTGGAATCCGCAGGTGGCGCTCGCCCTCAACCCCGGCGCCCAGCCGGCCGGCTGGCTCGACGGCAGCGGCGTCGTGGCGTTGGGTGACGACCGTCGCGTGCCGGTGCCGGCCGACACGGCGGTCCGCGTCGGCGAACCGGCCGACGAGCCGGTCGACTTCCTCGCGGCCGTGGCGCGTGCGCTCGCGCACGATCCGCTGGTCGTCCGCGCCCACCGGGCCCAGGTCCACTTCGGCGCGTCCGGCGAGGTCCCCCACCTGCTGCTCGCGCTGGTGGTCGACGGCGACCAGGACCTCGCCGACGCACGCGCGGCGGCGCTGGCCGGCTCGCTGCCCGACGGCCACGACGGGCCGGTCGACGTGATCGGCCTGTCGGCGACGGCACCGCGGGAGCCGTTGGCCGAGGAGGTCCTCGGCCTGCCTCCCTTCCACGTCCGGCCGTGAGCCGGGCGTGGCGACCGCGTCACCGGCCCGGAACACGAATCACCCCCCGGACAGGCGAAGACCCGACCGGGGGGTGCGCACGCGGTGCGCTCGTGGGATCAGAACGGCACGTCGTCGTCGGACGGCGGGGGCGGGGCGAAGTCGTTGCTGGAACCGCCGCCACCACCCGAACCGCTGGTGCGGGACACCTGGGCGCGGGCCCAGCGCAGGCTCGGTGCGATCTCGTCGGCCTCGATCTCCGTGACCCAGACCGTCTGTCCCTGCTGGTTCTCGTAGCTGCGCACGCGCACGCGACCGATCACGATCACGCGGTCGCCCTTGTGCAGCGACTCGGCCGCGTTCTCGGCCAGGTCACGCCAGCAGTTGACGTTGAGGTAGGTCGTCTCCTCCTGCTGCTGACCCGACCGGTCGGTGTACCGGCGGTTGGAGGCGACGCGCAGCGTGGACACGGCGGCCCCGCCGCCGGTGAAGCGCAGTTCCGGGTCATCGGTGAGGTTGCCGATGAAGGTGATGAAGTTGCTCTCGAACGCCACGGTGGGCTCCTCGCGTCGAGCGTCGGATCGTCAGGGTCGCGTGAGCGGACGCGGGCCCCGCGGATCAGGCGCTGGCGCGGACCCGGATCTCCGGGCGGACCGTCTTGAAGCGGACGATGTCGTCCGAGATCTTCAGCAGACGCTCGAGCTCGGCGACGGCCTCCGAGGTGCCCTCGAAGTCCAGGACGCCGTAGTAGCCGAAGTCGCGCTTGTTGATCTCGTAGGCGAGCTTGCGGCGGCCCCACCAGGCCTCGTCGAGCAGCGTCCCGCCCTGCTGGGCGAGGATGTCCTTGGCCCGGTCGAAGGCGGCGACCGCAGCCTCTTCCTCGAGCGTGTCGGTGACGATGATCATCATCTCGTAGCGGCGCACTCTCGCACCTCCCGTGGTCTGGTTCGCCGTCGCCGGGTGGCGCGGCCGATGCCGCCGACCGGTCCCCTGCGGGTCCGGCTGGCGGCGGGGTGGCTCCCACGGACGTGGCCGCGTCCGCGACGACGGCCACCGATGGGAGCAGGGGTGCTGCCTGGGAACGACGCCGAACGCCGTTCGCGCCGACGCGCAACAGCGCACGCCGGACACAGACGTTGGCACGGTACCGGACACCCCGTCCGCTCACAACCGGGCACGCTAGGCGGTCGGTGGGACCCCGGCCCGCTCGGATGCGGCGGCGCTGTGGATGTCAGTCCACGTCGACCCAGTCGAGGGTCCGCTCCACGGCCTTGCGCCACCGGGCATGCCCCTCGGTGCGCTGCTGCTCGTCCCAGGTCGGCTGCCAGCGACGGTCCTCGTTCCAGTTCGCCCGCAGCTCGTCGGTGTCGCGCCAGAAACCGACCGCGAGCCCGGCGGCGTACGCCGCACCGAGCGCGGTGGTCTCGGTCACCGCCGGCCGACTGACCGGCACCCCGAGCACGTCGGCCTGGATCTGCATGCACAGGTCGTTGGCGGTCACGCCGCCGTCGACCCTGAGCACCTCGAGGGGGACCCCGGCGTCCTGCTCCATCGCGTCGGCGACGTCCTTGGACTGGTAGCAGATCGCCTCCAGGGTGGCGCGCGCGAGATGGGCGTTGGTGTGGAAGCGCGACAGGCCGACGATCGCGCCGCGGGCGTCCGAGCGCCAGTAGGGCGCGAACAGACCCGAGAAGGCAGGGACGAACACGATGCCGCCGGCGTCGGGCACCTGGCGGGCGAGCGACTCCGACTCCGAGGCACCGCTGATGATGCCGAGCTGGTCGCGCAGCCACTGCACCGCCGAGCCGGTCACCGCGATCGAGCCCTCGAGCGCGTAGACCGGCTCCTGGTCGCCGAAGCGGTAACAGACGGTCGTCAACAGGCCCGCCTCGGAGCGCACGAGCTCCGTGCCGGTGTTGAGCAGCAGGAAGTTGCCCGTGCCGTAGGTGTTCTTGGCCTCGCCGGGGGCGAAGCAGACCTGACCGACCATCGCGGCCTGTTGGTCGCCCAGCGCTCCGGTCAGCGGCACCTCGCCGTCGAGGGGCCCGTTGGCCCGCGTGACCCCGTAGCCCGACGGGTCCGAGGAGGGGCGGATCTCGGGCAGCATCGCGCGCGGCACGCCGAACAGCGCCAGCAGCTCGTCGTCCCAGTCCAGCGTCTCGAGGTCCATCAGCATGGTGCGCGAGGCGTTGGTCACGTCGGTGACGTGGATGCCGCCGTCGGTGCCGCCGGTCAGGTGCCACAGCAGCCACGAGTCGGTCGTGCCGAACAGCGCGTCGCCGCGCTCGGCGTCCGCGCGCAGGCCGTCGACGTGCTCGAGCAGCCACTGGATCTTGCCGCCGGCGAAGTAGGTGGCCGGCGGCAGGCCGGCCCGACGGCGGATCAGCTCGCCGTGACCCTCGCGCTCCAGCCGGGAGGCGATCCGGTCGGTGCGGGTGTCCTGCCACACGATCGCGTTGGCGTAGGGCCGGCCGGTCCGCCGGTTCCAGACGACCGTGGTCTCGCGCTGGTTGGTGATCCCGAGCGCGGCGAGGTCCCCGCCCGACAGCCCCAACCGGTTGAGCGTGGTGCGCAGGACCGCGGAGGTGCGCTCCCAGATCTCGACCGGGTTGTGCTCGACCCAGCCGGCCTGCGGCAGGATCTGCTCGTGCTCGAGCTGGTGTCGCCCCACCTCGTTGCCGTCGTGGTCGAACACCAGGAAGCGGGTCGAGGTCGTGCCCTGGTCGACCGCTCCGACGAACTCTGCCATGTCGCTGCCTCCTCGAGGTGGGGCACACCGTAGGCGGGCACGCGCTCCGGTCGTAGGCGGGCACGCGCTCCGGTCGTCGGCGGGCACGCGCTCCGGTCGTCGGCGGCGGCCGTGGACAGGCCGACGCCCTAGCCGACGCCCTGGCCGACGGCCCGGCTCGCCAGACCGGCCACGCCGGCACCGAGCAGCGGTCCGACGATCGGCACCCAGGCGTAGCCCCAGTCGCTGCCACCCTTGCGCGGGATGGGCAGCACGGCGTGCGCGACCCGGGGCCCGAGGTCGCGGGCCGGATTGATGGCGTACCCGGTCGGTCCGCCCAGTCCGGCGCCGATGCCGACGACGAGCAGCGCGACGGGCAACGGTCCGAGCTCGTGCGGGGTGTTGCCGAACACCAGCACGACGTAGACGAGCACGAAGGTGGCGACGATTTCGGTGACGAGGTTGCGTGGCAGGTTGCGGATGGCCGGTTCGGTGGCGAACACCCCGAGCACCCCCTGCGGGCGACGGGTGGCCGCGAAGTGGTCGCGGTAGACCAGCCAGGCCACGGCCGCTCCGAGAAACGCGCCCAGCACCTCGGCGGCGAGGTACACGACCGTCGCCACCATGGTGACCGGCACCCCGTCGGCGTACTCCTGCGCGCCGCTGGCGAGCAGGCCGAAGGTGATGGCCGGGTTGAGGTGGGCGCCGGACGCGAACCCGACGAACACCGCCACGAACACGGCGATGCCCCAGCCGAACACCACCAGCGGGTAGCCGCCGTCGTCCGCCTCGCCCTTCGTCCGGGCCAGGGTCACGTTGGCCACGACCCCGGTCCCGAGCAGCATCAGGACCCCGGTCGCGAGCACCTCCGAGACGAACACGGTCGTCAGCGGTGTGGGCACCGGGCGGCTTTCGTCGGGTCGTGGCGGACGCCGAGCCTAGGCAGCCGGCGCCTCGGCGCCGCGCGTCGCGGCCGGCCATGGTGCCTCGTCCGCCGCGGTCCGCAGACGCTGCTCCAACGCGTCGGTGGCCGACGGACGGCCGAGCAGGAAGCCCTGCACCCAGGCGCAGCCGCTGCGCACGACCGCCGCGAGCTGCCCGGGGGTCTCCACGCCCTCGGCGACCGCGCGCAGGCCCAGGCTGCCGGCGAGCGCGACGATCGCCGTCAACAACGCCTCGCTGGTGGGGTCGACGTCGAGGGAGGCCACGAACGAACGGTCGATCTTGAGCACGTCGAAGGGCAGCTCCCGCAATCGCGCCAGCGAGGAGTGCCCGGTTCCGAAGTCGTCCATCGCGAGCGGCGTCCCCAGCGCGCGCACCGACTCCAGCGTGCCGAGGACCCGCTGCGGATCCCCGGCCACGGCGTCCTCGGTGATCTCCAGCGTCACCACCGTCGGCGGCAGCGCGTGGCGTGCCAGCACGGCGGCGAGCTCGTCGACCAGCTCGGGACGGTGCAGCTGCGAGGTGCGGACGTTGACCGTGACCCGCAGGTCGTCGGCGCCGGGCACCGTGTCGCGCCAGACGCGGACCTGACGGCAGGCCTCCTCGAGCACCCAGCGACCCACCGCGTGGATCGCCCCGCAGCGCTCGGCGACGGGCAGCACGTCCCCCGGTCCGAGCAGACCCTCGTCGGGGTGCTCCCAGCGCAGCAGCGCCTCGACCGACACCACCCGTCCGGTGGCCACCTCGACGATGGGCTGGTAGTGCAGCACCAGCTCGTCGCGCGCGAGGGCCCGCCACAGCTCCTCGGCGCGGTCGGAGACGTCTCCGACGACCGCGGTGCGGTTGCGGCCGCGCTCCTTGGCCGCGTACAGGGCCGTGTCGGCGCGCTTGAGGATCAGCGACTGCGTGTCCCCCGGCTGCCACGCCGCCAGTCCGGCGGAGCAGCGGACCAGTTCGGGCACCGCCCCACGGATCCCGTCGACGACCCGGCGGGCCTCGCCGAGCCCGACCCCGCCGAGCACCACCACGAACTCGTCGCCGCCGAGCCGGGCCAGGGCCGTACCGGGCGGCAGCAACCGTTGCCAGGCCCGGACGCACGCCACCAGGGTGGCGTCGCCCTGGGCGTGTCCCAGCGTGTCGTTGAGCCGCTTGAAGTCGTCGAGGTCGAGCAACGCCACCGACAGGGGACGCACGCGGCCGTCCGACAGCTCCACGGCCGTCGCCAGCGCCCGCTCCAGACCGCGCCGGTTGAGGGCACCCGTGAGCTCGTCGACCTCCGTGCGGGCCCGGCTGCGGGCCAGCGCGTGACTGATCGCGGCGACGGCCCCGCCGACGCTGGCGAGCATGACCACCTCGACGTCGAGTGGTTGCCGCAGCGTGTGCAGGACCCCGCCGAGCAGCACCATCGCGAACAGGCCGTGACCGAGCGCGGCCACGATCGAGAAGAAGAAGCCGGCGTAGAGGGCCACGAAGCACAACAGGGTCGCGTACGCCATGGCCGGTGTGCCCACCCCGGCGAACCGCACGGCACCGCACACCATCGAGGTGCAGACCAGCAGCGCCGGGTGGTAGGCCCACGCGGGGACGTGTTCCCAGCCGCGCAGCAGCGCGACGGTGGCGGTCAGGGCCAGCACCCCGACGACGGTCATGGCACCCGGCCGGGCGACCCGGTCGACACCGACGGCCAGCGCCGTGAGCCCCGACACCCCGCCGACGGCCAACATCGAGGCCAGGGCGAGCCCCCGTTCGCGCTGTCCGTTGAGCGGCGCCGGACGCAGCACGACCTCGCCCAGCCGGCGCGAGCGCGCACGGCGACGCGGACGGCCGACGAGGGAGGGCATGGCTCGGGTCCCGGTGGGATGGTCCGGTGACCATCGGCGCGAGCGCGGGCCGGTCGAGGGCCCGCGCGAGGACCGCCCACCACGGCGCCCGGCGCCGGTCGCCGCCCGCTGTCCGCCCGGTCCGTGCGCGCCACCGCGGGCGGTGACTGCAGCGCCCGCGTCGCTGTGTCAGGCTGGGGGTCGAGGTTCCGGACGGGAGGAGAACCGATGAAGCGAGGCTCGACACGTGGGTGGACCATCGCGATGGTCCTCGGTGGCATGACCGTCGGCGCCACCGCCGCCGCGGCACAGGGACCGATCTACGTCCGCCCGGGTGCACCGGGCGAGCCGACCCAGCGGATCTCGGCCGCCGAGGTCACGGTGCCGAGGTCCGGTCCGTACACCCATCACGAAGTGCACTTCGTGCAACACATGATGGTCCACCACGGGCAGGCCGTGACGATGAGTGCGCTGGCCGTCGACCGTGCGCAGGACCAGCGGGTCGTCAACCTCGCCCGCCGCATCGACATCGCCCAGGCGGGCGAACTCCACCAGATGACGCAGTGGCTGCGCATCCGCGGGCACGAGGTGCCCGACCACACCGACCCGACGGGTCACGAGAACATGCCGGGCATGGTCTCGCCGGAGGACATGGCCCGGCTCGAGGCCGCCAGCGGCGCCGAGTTCGACCGGTTGTTCCTCGAGCTGATGATCCAACACCACCACGGTGCGCTCCAGATGGTGGAGGAGCTCGAGGCCATGGTGCCCGTGCTCGAGGCCAACATCTCCGTGCTCGCGCTGGAGATCGTCGACATCCAGTACGCGGAGATCGTGTTCATGGAGCGGCTGCTGGAGGACCTGGACGACTGAGCGCCGTCGCGCGCGACCGCCTCCCGGGCGCCACCGCGCACGCCGCACGGGAAGGGCCCCGGACCGATCGGTCCGGGGCCCTTCCGTGGGGTGGTTCCGTCGTTCACGACCGCGGCGTCAGCTCCACCAGCTCGTAGTGGAACAGCTCCAGCGCCCGGGCGAGGATCGAGCCCATCTGCCCGCGCTGCACCGGCTGACCGGGAGCGAAGGTGGTGCGCGTCGTGCCGTACACGAGGCCGGCCGCGTGCGCGGCGTCGATGTCCCGCACGTGACGGTTGGCCGACGAGACGTCCGTGAACGGACTCCGCGGCGCCGCCAGGTCCTCGTCGAGGATCAGTTCGACGGCCCGGACCACCAACGCGGCCGTCTGCGCCCGGGTCACCGGGGCACCGGGCGTGAAGGTGGTCTCGGTGGTACCGGCGACGACCCCGAGTTCGGCCAGCTGGTTGATGGACTCCTCGTGACGAGTCCCGTCGTCGTCGTTGAACGCGTCCGGCGGCGACGCCGGCAGCTCGACACCGGCGGTCTCGAGCGTGCGGGCGACGAAAGCGGCCATCTGGTCGCGACGCACGTTCGCGCCGAACCCGAAGTTGCCGTTCTCGTAGCCCTGGGCGATGCCGTAGCCGGCGACGCAGCCGACGGCCGCGGCGTGGACACCGGCGGTGTCACCGAAGGTGACCGGGTCCACCCCCGCGCACGCGCTGCGGTCGGCGTCGGTGATCATCGTCTGGCTCTGGGCGGTGTGCTCACGCAGACGCACCGCGGCGGCCTGGGCGAGCTCCTCCTCCGACAGGTACTCGCTCGGGATCAGCTCGAGCACGTCGAGGCCCCGGGCGATCTCGCTGCCGTAGATGTAGCCGTTGTAGTAGTAGGCCGACCAGAACCCGCTGAGCACCAGCTGGTCCTCGTCGAGCGGCCCGCGGTCGAAGAACGCGATCTCGAACGGCTCGTGCGGATCCGTGAAGTCCATCACGGAGATGCCGCCCTGGTACCAGGCCTGGACCTTGATGTCACGGCCCGGCACCGGGAGCAGGTTGCCGTTGTGGGCGACGCAGTTCTCCTGCATCGTCTGGTTGTTCGGGATCTTGTAGTAGCTCGCGAACTCCATGCGCGGACCGTCGGCGGTGTCGTGGATCTCGAAGATCGCGTTCGCCCCGTCGTTCTCGTCCACGGTCGGGACGCACGTCGGCGCGACGCCGCCGCCCAGCTCGTCGGTGAAGACGACCGTCGTGCCGTCGTTGTTGAACGTCGCCGAGTGCCAGTAGGCGAAGTGCTCGGTGTCCTCGACGGCGTCGACCCGGACCGGGTTGGCCGGGTCGGTGATGTCGATCAGCAGGCCGTTGCCCTCACAGGCGCCGGCCGCGAGGCCGATCTCCGGGTAGGCGGTGATGTCGTGGCACGCGTCGGTCTGCCCGCGCAGGCCGACCGGGTTGCCGGTCTCCTCGTCGGCGAACAGCCGCGGCTCGTTGACGATCTCGGCCTGCTCGGGGTTGGCGACCGGGACCTGGATGACCTCGATCTGGTAGCGGTCGGTCAGCGTGTCCGCGTCGAAGTCCTCGGGGTTGCTCGACGGCACCGTGCGGCCGTTGACCTCCACCGTCGGACCGACGTGGCACTCGAGCCCCTCCGGCGAGTCGCCGCGCACGCCACTGGTGCCGTTGACGTAGACGTAGACGTTGCCCGGGTCGTCGAGGTCCTCGACGACGGTGTGCGTGTGCGATCCGCGACAGGTCTGGACCGCCGCCACCTGCACGGGGCTGGTGATGTCACTGATGTCGAACACGCGGACACCGCGGAGCTCCTCGCCCCCCGACGCCAGCGGCTGACAGTCGACGGTGCCGAGCTGCTGTACGGAGACGAACATCAGGTTGCCGTTGACCGAGACGTCCCCCTGCCCACCGGGGCAGGCGACCGCGGTCCTCAGGCTCGGTGACCGGGGGTTGGAGATGTCCCAGATCTGCACACCGGCATAGCTGCCGACGAAGGCGTGGTGGCCGCTGAAGGCCATGTCGGAGTTGACGTAGGCGAAGTCGCCGAGGTTGTTCGGGTTGATGAAGCCCGGCGGACGCTCGCGGTTGGCGAGATGCTCCATGTTCCAGATGGCCGTCTCGGCGTCCTGGTACCCGCCGCCGAGGCCCTCCCGTGGATCCGGTTCGGCCGTCTGGGCCGAGGCGCCGGCCGCGGGCAGTACCAGCCCGACCGCGGCGGCGATGGCGATCGCGATCCGCGATCGCCGTGGTGGTGTCGTTGACATCCTCGCTCCCCTCTCGTCGTTCACCGGCTCGTTCCCGATCTCCCAGGAGCCGGCGTCGTGGGAACGGCCGACCCTAGTTGCCTCGTCCGGTCGGACGTAGTGCCACCAGGCCGGGTGGACGCTGGTCGGCCGGCCAGTTCCCATTCCGCGCGCGACGGTGGGGCGTCGCCGCTTCAGGCCAGACCGTGCTCGATCGCGTAGCGGACCAGCTCCTGGCGGCGGTTGATCTGCAGCTTGGCGAGGATGTTGCGTACGTGGTTCTCGACCGTCTTCGGCGCGATGTGCAGCCGCTCGCCCACCTCGCGGTAGGCATAGCCGCGCGCGACGTGCTGCAGCACCTCCCGCTCGCGCTCGGTGAGCGGGTCGGCGCCCGTGGCCTGTCTGGCCAGGCGCCGGAACTCGCCCAGCACGAGCATGGCCAGCGACGGTGAGAACACCGGCTCACCGGCCGCGGCCCGACGCAGCGCGTCGCGGAGCTCGCCCGCCGGCGTGGCCTTGGTGAGGTAGCCGACGGCCCCGGCCGCGACGGCGTCGAGGAGGTCGCGCTCCTGTTCGCTGACGGTCAACATCACGATGCGGGTCCGCGGGGCACAGGCCCGCACGACCGCCAGGCCGCCGCCGCCGGGCATCTGCAGGTCGCACACGACGAGGTCGGGCGCGAGCTCGCGGATGCCGGCGATGGCGCTGTCGGCGTCGGACGCCTCGCCGACGACCTCGAACCCCCGGCCGAGGTCGGCCCGGACACCGTCGCGCCACACCGGGTGGTCGTCGACGAGCACCACGCGGATCGGCGGCCGCACCGTGCTCGCCTGCTGTTGCACCTCGGTCCCCTGGTGTCCGCTCGCCCTCGCAGCCTACGCCGGCACCCGGAGGCGGACCTCGGTGCCCCGGCCGGGAGCGCTGTCCACCTCGACGTCGCCGCCGACCTCCTCGATCCGGCCGGTGATGGAGCGCGACCATCCGACGCCGGGAACGACCCGGGCGGGATCGAAGCCGGCGCCGTCGTCGCGGACCGAGCAGAACAACCGCCCGTCGTGCGGTTCGAGGTAGACCACGACCGTCGAGGCAGCGGCATGCCTGCCCGCGTTGGTGAGCGCTTCGCCGACGGCGCCGACCAGCGCCGCGCGGACCGGTCCGGTGAGCGCCGGCAGGTCGTCGGGCGCGAGCACCTGCACCCGCAGCCCGTGCGCCGCCTCGACCCGCGCTCCTGCGGCGCGCAGCTCCTCCACCAGCTCGCGCGCGGGGGTGTCGACGGGGGTGCCGAACAGCAGTCGGCGCAGGTCACGGTCCTGCTCGCGCGCCATCGCCGTCAGCACCGGGTCGTCGCTGCGGCGCTCCACCAGCGCCAGTGTCTGCAGCACCCCGTCGTGCAGGCGTCGGGCGACGTGTTCACGTGCGTGGGCCCGTGCCAGTTCCCGTTCGGCCGCGGTGATACGCCGTTCGCCCGCACGGATCAGCCGCATCGCGTGGCCGCCGACGCCGCCGGCCAGGGCGTAGAGCACCGTGGTCGTGACCAGCGACAGCAGCCACACCGGTTCGAGGCCCGACGGCACCACCTCGACCGGCGGCGGCGCGGCTGCGGCGAGCGAGGACACCGCCCGTCCTGCGCCCAGCACGACGCCGGTCGCCGCACCCACGCCCGGACCGAACGCGACGCCGGCCGAGAGCACGGCGGCGATCGGCCAGGCGACACCCAGGGGCTGCTCCCCCGTGAACACGTGTGGCGCCCGGTAGACGACGCCGTCGGCCACCTGCAGCGCCAACGCCGTACCCACCTCGACGCCGACGACGTGCGACGAACACAGGCGTGCCGGGTCGCGGCGCAGCAGCCGCGTCGCCCACACCGTGACGGCGAAGGCGACCCCCACGAGCAGGACCGCGGCGAGCGGTCGCTCCAGGGCGCGACGTGCCAGCAGCAGCACGAGCGCCATCCACGTCCACGCGAGCCAGCGGAACACCGCCAGCCCGCGCAGCACCGAGCGCTCCACCACGACGCCTAGTGGAAGCGGGCCAGGAAGTAGCGCTTCTTGCCGACGCGGACCACGAGCGTGCGTTCGCTGGCCAGGTCGTCCGGACCGACCGACGACCGCGCGTCCTCGACGACGGCATTGTTGACGCGCACCGCGCCCTGCTGCACCAGGCGCCGCGCCTCGCCGTTGGACGCGGCGGCACCCACCTCGGTGAGCAGCTCGAGCAGGCCGAGCCCCTCGTCGAGCCGGGTGCGGGTCAGCACCACCGACGGTGCCTCCTCGAACGCCGCCGAGAGGGTCGCGTCGTCCAGACCGGCAAACGGCTCGTCGCCGAACAGCACGCCGGTGGCGCGCTCGGCGGCCTCGACCCCCGCGTCGCCGTGGACGACCCGGGTGGCCTCACGGGCCAGGACCCGGTGCGCCACCCGCCTGGCCGGGTCGTCGCCGTGCTGCCGCTCGAGGTCGGCGATCTCGTCGACCTCCACGAACGTGAACAGCTTCAGGAAGCGGATCACGTCCGCGTCGGGGACGTTGAGGAACCACTGGTAGTAGGCGTAGGGCGAGGTCAGCTCCGGGTCGAGCCAGATCGCCGTGCCGTCCGACTTGGAGAACTTCCGTCCGTCCGAGCGGGTGATCAGCGGCCACACCATCCCGAAGACGGGGATGCCGTGCAGCCGCCGGGTCAGGTCGACGCCGGCGGTGATGTTGCCCCACTGGTCCGACCCGCCGCCCTGCAGCCGGCAGCCGTACTGCTGGGCGAGCACGCTGAAGTCGTAGGCCTGCAGCAGCTGGTAGCTGAACTCGGTGTAGCTGATGCCCTGTTCGCGTTCGGTGAGGCGCTTGCGCACCGATTCGCGGGCGATCATCTGGTTGACCGAGAAGAACTTGCCGACGTCGCGCAGGAAGGCGAGCGCCGAGAGCTCCCTGGTCCACTCGAAGTTGTCGACCAACTGCCCGTTGCCGTCCTCGAAGCCGATCGCCCGGTCGAGTTGGGTCCGGATGCCGGCGAGGTTGCGCTCCAGGGCGTCGTCGTCGAGCAGTTCCCGTTCCGCGTCGCGGAACGACGGGTCGCCGATGCGGCCGGTCGCCCCGCCCGCCAGCGCCAGCGGCCGGTGGCCGAGTCGCTTGAGGTGCGCCATCGCCATGATGCCGACCAGGTGGCCGATGTGCAGCGACGCCGCCGTCGGGTCGAACCCGACGTAGAAGGTCACCGGCCCGGCGTCGAACAGCTCGCGCAGGCCCTGCTCGTCGGTCACGTCCTGGACGAAACCCCGTTCCCGCAGCACGTCGAGGGCGTTGCGGTCCCCCGACGGCGACGGCACGGCCGCCGGTGGTGGGTCGAGGTCGGGCGCGGGACTGGGATGGGGCGTCTGGTCACTCATGCGGTGAACGGTAGCGGCACGCTCCCACGCGGGTCAGCGCCAGTGGTCGAGCCGGCCGCGCAGGTCCGCCGGGGGTGTGACGGCCGGGACCTCGCCCGCCGGCAGCCAGTCGGGCATGCCGTCGGCCCACACGTAGGTGTCGGGCCGCACGGTGCCGTGCAGCACCAACCGCCGCATCGTGTCGAGGTCCAGCGGCCCGTGCTGGTCCTCGCCCTGCAGGTGGTACCACCGGGCGGGCTCGTCCACGTTGCCTGGCTCCTGCGCGGCGTCGTCGGGTCGTCGGCCGCTCACGCTATCCGCTCGACCGCGACGCGACGGTCGCCAGGGGCGGGTCGGCCGCGACCCGCCCCTGGCGTCGGCCCGGTCGGTCAGACCAGCCGGCGTCGGACGCCGAAGCCGAGGGCTCCGGCCACGCCGAACGCGCCGAGCGCCACGGTCAGCTTGCGCGGCAGCGACCCGTCGCCGTCGTCGTCCCCGGCCCCGGCGATCTGGAACTGGTAGACGCCGCTCGCCGTCGCGCCGTCGACCGTGCCGTAGAGCAGGCCCTCGCCGTCGGCACCCCGGGCGTCGATCGCCTTGATGGTGTTGTAGAGCAACGAGGAACCGGCCGACGCGTCGCTGACGCCCTCGATCAGCTTCTGCATGCCCGCCTCGGACAGCTGCACCGTGCCGTCGGCGACCTGCTGGCCGCCGTCGGCGGCCGCACCGAGTCCCTCGGCGAGCTGGCCGGCACCGTCCCCGGCGTCGCCGAGCCCGTCGGCGAGCTGGTTCGCGCCGTCGTCGAGCTGTACCAGACCGTCGGCGAGCTGGTTGGCCCCGCCGGCGGCGCGTCCCGCGCCGCCGGCCAGCTGTCGCCCGCCGTCGGCGAGCTGCCCGAGCCCGTCGACCAGGCTGCCGGAGCCGCTCGCCGCCGTCCCGGCGCCGGCCGCCAGGCGACGGCCACCGTCGTCGAGCTGCCCGAGGCCGGCCCGCAGGTCGCGACCACCACCGGCCGCCGCGTTGGCCCCCGTGTCGAGCTCACCGACCCCGGCCGCGAGCTGACCCGCACCGTCCGCCAGCGGCGCCGTGCCCTCGCGACGTAGCTGCGCCGCGCCGGCCGCCAGGCTCGCCGTGCCGTTCGCGAGCGCGTTCGCGCCGCCCAGCAGCGTCGGGTTGCGGCTCGGGTCGTCGGACGTGGAGCCCAGGCCCTGGTTGACACCCTGGAGCGCCGAGCCCAGCCCGGTCCCGAGCTCGTCGAGGCCACCGTCGACCAGGCGCAGGGCCTGGCGCAGGCCGCAGGGCTGCCTGCCCTGCGCCGCCGTGCCGGTGCAGGTCGGGTTGGCACCCGGACCCGACTGGAACGCGGCGGGATTGTCGAGGCCGACCATCAGCCGGGCCACGCCGTTGCGCAGCGTGTCGGCCGTCGCCGGATCCCCGATCCCGGCCTCGAGCGCCGCGACGCCACCGCGGATCTGCGCGATGCCGTCGCGCAGGGTGCCGGCCGCCTGCGGGTCGCGGATGCCGGCGACCAGCGCGTCCGCGCCGTCCGCGATGCCGCCCGCGCCGGCCGCCAGCTGCGCCAACCCGTTGAGGGCCGTGCCGGTGCGGTCCGGCGCACCGATGCCGGCGATCACGCCCTGCACCGCCTGCGATGCGCGGGGATCCTCGAGCAGGGGCAGGATCGCCTCGAGCGTGTCCCGGGCGGTGACGAGCTCACCGCTGAGCTGCCCGGCACCGGCCGCCAGGCGTCCGGCGCCCTGCTTGATCCCGCACGGGTTGGCGGGGTCCTGCGGACGGGTCGGGTCGCAGGCCGGGTTGTCGAGCCCGCCGGCGATGCGCACCGCACCGGCGTCGAGCCGGGCGGCGCCGTCGTCGAGCTGCGGCAGCGCCTGCGCCAGGTCGCCGAGTCCGCCGTCGAGTCGGGCCAGCCCCTGCAGCAGCGAGTCGGGCGTGGCGGTCGAGCCGATCCCGGCGTCGGCCTTGGCGACGCCCGCGCGCAGCTCGTCCACCCCGGCCATCGCCTTCGGCAGCCCGCTGGGCGCGTTGAGCTGCGCCCGCAGCTGTCCGAGGCCCTGCAGCAGGTTGCTCGCGCCGCCCTGCAACTGCTGGCTGCCGGCCACGAGGTCGCCGGTACGGGCGTGCAGCGTCGCGGCGCCCTCGGCCAGGCCGATCGCGCCGGCCTTCAGCTGCCCCGAGCCGGCCGCGATCGCGTCCAGGCCGTCGCCGAGCGTGCCGGCGCCACCACGGGCCTGCGACAGTCCACCGCTGAGCTCCCCGGCACCGTCGGCCAGCTCACCCAGGCCGCGGCGCAGGTCACCGGCGCCCTGCTCGGCGGTGCCGAGACCGGCGGCCAGCGTGCCGGCTCCCGCGTCGAGCTCGTTGAGCCCGTTGGCGAGCTCGCGGCTGCCGCCACGGGCCGTGCCGGTCCCGTCGGCGAGCCGGCGCGCCCCGGGGACGGCGGTGTCGGCGAGCCCGGCGGCGAGCTGGTCGGCGCCGTCGCCGAGCTGCTGGAGCCCGTCGAGCAGCTGCGCCGCACCGTCGGCCAACAGCTGGACGTTGCCGTCGATGAGCACGCCGTTGACGGTCAGGGTCCGGGTCGACTCGACCGCGCCCTTGTAGGACTCGGCGGTCGAACGCAGCGAGGCGAACGAGCGCGAGTCGACCGGCAGCACCTGGGCCACCGCGTCGGGCACGACCGCGTCGGTGACGTGGGCGGTGTAGCTGACCGTCTGCTCCTCGCTGCCGAGCGGGGAGAACAGCAGCAGCGACCACTGCACGACCGTCGAGCCCCGCCCGTCACCGGCGACGGACGCGCCGGGCGCCGCGACGTCGACGAACCGTCCGTCGAGGGTGGTCGAGAGCGACCCGACCATGGGTACGGAGACGTCGACCGTCTCGGTCAGGCTGCGCTGCCGGCCGTCGAAGTAGCGCACCTCGGTCGGTTCGGCGGTGTGGTTGCGCACGGTGTAGCTGACCGTGACCTCACCGGTGCGTCCGACGAGGTCGTCCGGCTCGATCGGTTCCCCGTCGAGCGTGTAGCCGACCTCGACCGTGACCGGCAGGTCGGCGGTGTTGTCGGCGACCGTGCGGGCGGCGGCACCCTCGGGGCTCGCGGCGAGCCGGTGCACGACCTGGTCCCCCTCGACGCGTGGCTTGCCGAAGCCGTCGAGGTTGCGCAGCCCGCGGGTTGACTGGCCCGGCAGCACGACCTCGACCTCGCCGTCCCCGGCGACGGTCAGCTGGGTGAACACCCGCGAGCTGCGGACCTCGCCGGTGGGTGACAGCTCCGTGAGCACCGACTGCCGGTGGGTGACGTCCGCCGCCGAGCCCGACTGGGCCAGGGCGGGGAGGCTGGCGGGAACGGCCACGACGCTGGCGACGAGCCCGAGGGTGACCAGGCGACGGCTGCTCATCGGGCCACCTCCGCGTCGGCGACGGGCACGGCGGCGCCGGGGTTCGGCACGCGGGCGGGGACGAGGTCGAGCAACGAGGCGGCGGCCACACCGACGCCGGTCGCGACCAGCACGGTGGCCAGGGCGACCGGCGCCTCGGCCAGGAAGGCCGTCGGGCGCGCCGCGTACATCGGCTCGTAGAAGGCCGAGAACGCCGCGTAGCCCGCCAGACCGGCCCACAACGGCACCCGGTCGGCGGACACCACCGCGACCGCGGTCAGCACCACCACGGCCAGGGCGAGCACGACCGCCCGGGCGCTGGGAACGGCGGGCAGGAGGCCGGCGGTGACGGCCATCGCGGCGAACGCCGTGAACAGTCCGAGCACGTAGCCGGCCGTGCGCCCGAAGCTGACCCGGCCGGCGGCCAGGCCGATCGCGACGGCCAGCAGGACCGGCCACAGCGACGGGATGCCGAGCGCACCACCGACGACCGCGACCACGGCCCCCAGCAGCACGACCACGGCACCGCTCAGTACGGTGCGTGTCACTCGAGTCGTCTCCCTGCCCACGGCACGCCGACGTCGTTCCCCCACGACGTGCACCTGTCACGGCGCGCCTCCCCGACGGCCGGACCGGCTCCCAGCCGGTCGGCGGGATGATCCGGTGTCGAGGTGACCAGACGCCATGCCCCAGAAGGACCATCTTTGCGGCCCCTGGACGCGTCCGGCCGCCCGGAACGATCGATCCCCCCGCGTTCCGCGACGCCGGTCCGGCGCCCGGTGGGCGGGCAGGGGACGGCCGTCCCCGACCGGAGCCCGACCGCAGGCGAAGCGGAGGAAGGACCGATCGCATGGAGACGTGCCGCTGCGAACTGCTCAACGTGCTCAGTGGTCCGATGGCGCAGGACTACGTCCACGGCCATCTGGAACCCACCCACCCCGACGGCCTGGGACGTCGGGTACACCGGTGTCCGACGACGCCGACCGAGTGGGTCGAGGACCGCGATCCCGACGGTTACGGCGACGGGGTGCTCGTGCTGCGCCGCCTGCGGCGTTGACGGCGCCCCCCGACTCCCGGACCTGCCCGTGCACGACGTAGCGATGCCCGAAGGAGCCCGCCGATGGCGTTCCTGGACCCGAAGCAGAAGCAGGACGAGCACGACGACGTGCTGCCCGGCGCGCCCGGCCTGCACCTCGATCTCGATGTGCGGGTCTGTCCGAGGTGTCGTGCCCAGGTACCTCCGTGGCAGCCACGGTGCCGGGACTGTGACGTGGCCACCGTCGCGCCCGAGGACGTGCCGGCCACCTCGTTCGCCCTGCCGGCGTTCGAGGACGACGACGAGGCCGACCGGGGATGATCGCCGACACCGGGCGTCGGGTCGAGGTCACGGTCGTGCCCCGGACCCCGTAGCCTGCGGCCGATGCACTGTCCGCGCTGCCTCGCCGAGTACGAACCCCACACGGTCCGGTGTGCCGACTGTGGGGACGCGCTCGTGCCCGAACCCACCGGTGTGCCCGTCGCGGCGCCCGTCCCGCTCGCGCGGCTGGGGACGTTCCACGTCACCATGGGCGCCGCGGTCGCCGGCCTGCTCGAACAGCGGCGGATCCGGCACGCCACCGAGCCCGTCGACCGGGGCACGCGCGTGCTCGTCGACGCCGGGTGGCGCGACGAGGTCCGTGCGGAGCTGACCCTGGCCTGGGGCGACCTGGTGCGCGCCCTGCCCGAGGACCAGGTCCTCGAGGTGCTGGCCTCCGGCGGCAGTGCCCCCGGCTGGTACGACGCGCCACGCGGTGGCCACGTCGACCGCACGGGTCGCCTGGTCGTGGAGGCCGGCGAGGAGGAGGAGGCCGCGACCGACGCGGCCCGCATCGCCGGTCCGGCGCTGCTGACCGTCGGCGCCATCCTGGCCGTGACCGGCTGGTACGTCTTCGACTCGTCGGCGGTGCTGCTGGCCGGCATCGCCCTGCTGGTGCTCGGGGTGCTCAGCCCGAAGTAGCCGAGTCCGGGTCGCGCGCGAGCAGCAGGAACGACTCGACGAGATGGTGCCAGTGGCAGAGCACGCACACCTCGACCGTGTACACGTCGAGATCGCCGTAGCGTTCCTGCTGGCGGGTCAGGTTCTCGCGCGGGACCGCGCGCCCACCCTGGGACTTGGGCGTCCGCCCGTCGAACACGTAGTGGACGTGACGCAACTCGTCGGCGTCGCACACCGGGCACGACTCCGCGACCGGCGTCCCGATGTGCGTTCCCGCCCGGAGCAGGTCCGGATGGGCATCGCAGACGTCCTCGCGCGAACGACGCCCCGCCGCGACGGCACCGAGCGTCGCGCGACGTTGCATGCGGTAGTCGATCCGGCCCTTGCGCACCGGCGGTTCGCTCCTGACCCGGGCCGCGACCCCGGTGTCGCAGCACGATCGCCGAAGGGTACGGCGCCGGTGCGTCGCCCGCTCGGGACGGGTGGCGGGGCCGACCCTCGGCGCTCGGTAGCGTCCCCCCGGTCGTGCGGCCTTCGCGACCCCGCACCGACGCCGAGGCAGACGTGACCACCACCCCCTCCGCCACTCCCGCCCCACCGGTCACCCGGCGTGACGACCTCGTCGAGGATCTGCACGGTCGGCGGGTCGCCGACCCCTACCGCTGGCTCGAGGGCTCGGGTGCCGACGAGGTGGCGGACTGGGTCCGGGCGCAGAACGCCGTGACCTCGGCCCATCTCGACGCGCTGGCGGCCCGGGCGTCGTTCCGCGCCCGCCTGGCCGAACTGTGGGACCACCCCCGGCGCGGCGTCCCGTGGCGGCGCGGCGCCACCTGGTTCCAGCGCCGGAACGACGGCCTGCAGGACCAGGACGTGCTGTGGTGCGTGTCGGGCGCCGACGTCGAGGAGCCACCGGTCGAGGGGTGGCGCGTGCTGCTCGATCCCAACACCTGGAGCGAGGACGGCACCGCGTCGCTGAGCGCGCTCGCCGCCAGCGACGACGGCGCACTCCTGGCCTTCGCGCGCTCGGACGCCGGCTCGGACTGGCTGACCTGGCGCGTGCTGGACACGGCGGACGGCACCGTCCACGACGACGTGGTGCCGTGGGGCAAGTTCTCCACCGCCGCCTGGCTGCCCGACGGGTCGGGGTTCCTCTACGGCGCCTTCGTCCCCCCCGGGGAGGGAGAGGAGCATGCTGCCGCGAACCGTGACCAGCAGCTGCGCCTCCACCGGTTGGGGACCGACCCGGCCGCGGACGAGATCGTCCACCAGCGTCCCGACCGGCCCGAGTGGATGTTCCACCCGACCGTCACGCACGACGGGCGCTGGCTCGTGCTGACCGTGACCCACGGCACCCGTCCGGAGACGCGCATCCACGTCGCGGCGATCGACGAGGGCCGCGTCGGCCCGGTCCATCCGCTGCTCGACGAGGGTGACGCCGCCTACGAGGTGCTCGGTGTCCTCGACGACGCGCTGCTGCTGACCACCGACCACCAGGCCCCGCTCGGCCGCGTCGTGACGGTGTCGCTGGACGGCCGGCGGGGCGAGGCCACGCCGGCGACCGCACCGCAGGTCACGGAGGTCGTCGCCGAAGCCGCCGAACGGCTCGAGGGCGCAACCCTCGTGGGCGGGGACGCCGCCGCCGACCCGGCGTGGTTGGTGTGCCGCCGGCTGCGACACGCGACCGCGCGTGTGGCCGTCCACGACGCGCGTGACGGCCGCCACCTCGGCGACCTGGCGCTGCCGGGCGCCGGCACGGTCGGGGAACTGGCCGGCGGACGGCGCCGCACCCACGTCGAGTTCACGTTCGAGACCTTCGACGCCCCGGCCCGACTGTTCTCGGCCGACCTGGCGAGCCGCCACCTCACGATGCTGCCCGCGCCGGTCGGCACCGACGTCGGTGCGGCCGCCGACCACGTCGTCACCGAACAGGTGCAGGTCCTGCACGACGGTGTGGCGGTGCCGCTGTTCCTCGTCCACCGCGCGGACGTCACCCCCGCCGGCACCGTGCCGACGATGCTGTGGGGGTACGGCGGGTTCGACATCCCGGTCACGCCCATGCACCGGCCCGGCTGGCGGGCGTGGGTCGAAGCGGGCGGACTGCTCGCCGTGGCGTGCCTGCGTGGCGGTGGCGAGTACGGCCGCAGCTGGCACGACGACGGACGGCTGGGCAACAAGCAGCACGTGTTCGACGACGCACTCGCCTGCGCGGCCTGGTTGACCGGCCGGCGCCGGGCCGAGGTGACGGCGGCGGCGCTGACGGCGGACACCGATCCGAACGCGGTGTGGTCGGCCCCCCACCACCTCGGCATCGAGGGCCGGTCCAACGGCGGGCTGCTCGTCGGGGCCTGCCTCACCCAGGAGCCCGACGCGTTCGGGGCGGCCGTCCCCGAGGTCGGCGTGCTGGACCTGACGCGCTTCCACCGGTTCACGATCGGGTGGGCCTGGATCTCCGACTACGGCGACCCGGACCGGCCCGAGGACCTCGAGGTGCTGCTGCGCTACTCGCCCTACCACCGCGTCGAGGAGGGCCGCGCGTATCCGCCGACGTTGATCACGACCGGCGACACCGACGACCGCGTGGTCCCGCTGCACTCGTACAAGTTCGCTGCGGCGCTGCAGCACGCCCAGGGCGGGGACGCGCCCGTGCTGCTGCGCGTGGACACCTCCGCCGGGCACGGCGCCGGCAAGCCGGTCGGCAAGCTGCTCGACGAACGTGCCGACGTACTCGCCTTCTGCGCCCACCACCTGGGCCTGCGGGTCTGAGAGGTCCTCGACGGCCGGGTTCCGATCGCCGGTCGGAGCGGCCGCGACGCGACGGGACCCCGCGACGTTCGCGGGGTCCCGTCGGCGATGCCGGTCGGCGTCAGCTGGTCATCCAGTCGGGCTTGCCGCCCTTGGTGGCCCAGAAGATCTCGGCGATCTCGTCGATCTTGGCCAGCAGGTCGGCACCGGCCTGCGGGTCCATGGTCTTCTTGGCGTCGCCCGCCGCCTTCGTGGCCTCCCAGAACAGCTGGTGCAGCTGCGGGTACTCCTCGAGGTGGTTGGGCTTGAAGTAGTCGGTCCACAGCACCCACAGGTGGTGCTTGGCCAGGTCGGCGCGCTGCTCCTTGATGAGCACGCAGCGCTGGCGGAACACCTCGTCGTCCGAGTCCTGGTACTTCTTGGCGATCTCGTGGACCGACTCCGCCTCGATGCGGGCCTGGGCGGGGTTGTACACGCCACACATCAGGTCACAGTGGGCGTCCACGGTCTGGACGTCGCGGAAGGGGTTCACCGCATGGAGCAGCTTGGTCAGCATGTGCGTGGGCTCCTTGAATTGGTCGAGCCGGTCGGCGCGAGCGTAGTCCCGTTCGGCGCGCGCAACGGCGACGGACGGACGAGGCGAAACGGCCGGATTCCGCCGCCGGCCGCCGTTCTGCGAGGAATTCGCACCAAGCGCGTGCGGCGCCTCGCGCTGCTCCTGGGGGTGGCGTGGCTGCTCGCGCTGACCGGAAACCGTTCCCTGGTGGTGGTCCGGGGCCCGTCGATGCTGCCGAGGTTGTGGCCGGGTGACCGGCTGCTGACCGTGCCCGCCGTCGGCCCGGTCCGCGCCGGGGCCGTCGTGGTCGTGCGCGACCCGGGCGAGCCCGACCACCTCGTGGTCAAACGGGTCGCCGCCGTGACCGGCGCCGGCATCGACGTCCGCGGCGACAACCCGGCCGCCTCCACCGACAGCCGCACCTGGGGGCCGCTGCCACGCTCGGCCGTCCGACGCCGCGCCCTGCGTCGCTGGCCGGACCTGCGATCGCCGCTCACCTGAGCCTTGTCGCGGCTCGCGACGGCCCGCGCGGACTCCGCGAGCCCGAGACCGGATGCGCGGCCTCAGCGGCGGGCGAGGACCAGCATCTCCGGGTCGTCGAGGGCCACCTCACCGGCGGAGCGGCGTCCGTAGGCGCCGGGTTCGACGCCGCGGACCTGCAGCACCTCCAGTCCGGCGTCGGTGAGCAGTCGGCAGGCCTCGCGGACGGTGTAGCTCGCGGTCCACAGCGAGTAGGTCGCGCGCACGTGGTCGGGACCCCGAACCTCTGCCAGCTGGTGGTGCACGAGGGAGACCGGGTCGAACGCGTCACCAGGAGCGAGGTGCCGGGCGGCGAACAGCGCCGAGAAGAACGTCGCGACCACCAGGCCACCCGGTCGGACCGCCGCGGCCAGCCCCGCGATCACCCGGGGGTCGCTCGCCGGGCTGGTGCCGAGGGCACCATGGCACAGCGACCAGGCCACGTCGTAGGCGCCGAGGTCCGCGCCGAGCACGGTCGCGAGCGAACGGGCGTCGCCGACCCTCCAGTCGAGCCTCGCGATCCTGGCGCTGGTGCGTTCGTCGTGGACGGCGGCGGGCCCGACAGCGGCGGTCGCGGCGGTCGCGGCGGCGATCAACCCGGGCGAGACGTCCACCCCGGTGCCGCCGATCCCACGCGTCGCGAGCGCCCGCAGGTGCCGGCCGTCGCCGCAGCCGACGTCCAGCACCCGGTCGCCGTCGGTGAGGCCCGTCAACCCGACGAGCGCCGCGACCTCCTCCTCGGTCCCGGCGGCGAACGCGTTGCGGCGGTACTCGGCGCCCTGGAAGTCGCCGATCTCCCGGTAGAACGCCGGGGCGTCGGTCGCCGGTACGGGCGGAGCGCTCACCGGCCGGTCGCGGTGGTCCCGCCAACTCGCCGGCGCCCCGGTCACCGTGAGCCGTCCACGGCGGCGGCCCCGTCCGACGTCGACGTCGCGTCGGGATGCTCCGGGTGCTGCGCCCACCAGGTCTCGAGCAACGCGTACGCCGCCGACTCGTCCATCGGGCCCCGTTCGAGACGCTCCTCGAGCAGGAAGCTCCACGCCTCGCCCACCAGCGGGCCCGGGCGCAGCTGCAGGTGCTGCATGATCTGGTTGCCGTCGATCGGCGGGCGCAGCGCGTCGAGCTCCTCCTGCTCACGCAGCTCGACGATGCGCACCTCGAGGTCGTCGACCCGGCGCTGGATGCGGGCCGCCTTCTTCGGGTTACCGGTCGTCACGTCGGCCCGCGTCAGGGCGTTGAGGCGTTCGAGCAGCTCGCCGGCGTCGCGCACGTAGCGACGCACCGCCGCGTCGGTCCACCCCATCTTGTAGGTGTGGAACCGCAGGTGCATGCGCACCAACTCGCTGACCGCCCGCGTGGTGTCCTTGTCGAACCTCAGCTCCCGCATGCGCTGCCGGGTCATGCGCGCGCCCACCACGTCGTGGTGGTGGAAGGTCACGGTGCCGTCGCGGTGGACCTCCTTGGTGTCGGGCTTGCCGATGTCGTGCAGCAGCGCGGCGAAGCGCAGTACGAAGTCGGGCCCGTCGGTCTCGAGCGCCATGGCGTTCTCGACGACCGCCAGCGTGTGGGCGTAGACGTCCTTGTGGCGGTGCATCGGGTCCTGACAGGCCTCGAGCAGCTCCAGTTCCGGCAGGACGTGGCGGGCCAGTCCCGTGCGCACGAGCAGTTCGATCCCCGCGCGGGGCGTCGCACCCGTGATCAGCTTGACCAGCTCCTCGCGCACCCGCTCGGCGGAGATCGTCCGCAACTGCCCGGCCATCGCGCTCGCCGCCTCGACCGCCTCGGGTGCCGCCTGCGCGTCGAGCACGGCCGCGAAGCGGGCCAGCCGCACCATCCGCAGCGGGTCGTCACCGAACGAGGTGGCCGGGTCGATCGGCGTGCGCAACCGCCGCCGCTGGAGGTCACCCAACCCGCCGTACGGGTCGACGAACCGGAAGTCGGGCACGCGCACGGCCATCGCGTTCACGGTGAGGTCCCGGCGCGCCAGGTCGTCCTCGATCCGCGCCCCGAAGCGAACCTCGGGGTGGCGCGAACCCGGCGTGTAGGCGTCGCTGCGGTAGGTGGTGATCTCCACCGTGCGGGTCGGACGGCCGGCCTGTTCGCGTTGGCAGGACACGGTGCCGAACTCCACGCCCGTGAGCCAGACCGCGGTGGCCCAGGGCCGCACGATCCGTTCGGTGTCCTGCGGCGGTGCGCTGGTGGCGAAGTCGAGGTCGACCGTCGCCAGCGCGTCGGCGTCGCCACCGGCCAGCAGGGTGTCGCGGACGGTGCCACCGACCAGGTGCAGCTCGTGGCCGGCGGCGGCGAAACGTTCACCGAGCTCGCGGGCCTCGGGGTACACGTCCACCAGTCGGCCGAGGGAGGCCGCCTGGTCGGGAGTCAGGTCGTCGGGCACGTTGCACCGGCTCGGAGACGGGGGCGGGCGGGCCCGACAGGCTAACGGCCACGCGCCGATGTCCCGACCCGTGCACCGAGACGGACCGTCACGCGGCCCAGGTCCACCACTCACGCGGCCCAGGTCCACCACTCATGCGGCCCAGGTCCACCACTCACGCGGCCCAGGTCCGACGCACCCAGCCGTTGCTGGTCTCCACGGTGGCCGCCTCGCGCTGATCGAGGATGAGGCGCGCAGCGTGGTCCACGGTCGCGTAGTTCCAGATCCAGCTCACCAGCACGCCGAACCGGTTCTTGAAGCCGACCAGCATCAACAGGTGCAGGCCCAACCACGCCACCCAGGCCGCCAGACCCCGCAGGCGCAGCCCTCCCGGCAGCTCCGCGACCGCCGCGGCACGCCCGACCGTCGCCATCGATCCCTTGTCGCGGTAGGCGAACGGCGGCGGCGCCGTCTGTCCGGTCACCTCGGCGACGAGGGTGGCGGCCACGACGCTGCCCTGCTGCATCGCGACCGGGGCGACCTGCGGCAGCAACCCGCCGTCCGCCGCGGGGAACGCCGCCAGGTCACCGATCGCGAAGACGCCCCGCACCCCACGCACACGCAGGTGCTCGTCCACGGGCAGGCGTCGGCCCGCCGCCAGGGGGACGCCCAGCGAGGCCGCCAGCGGCGAGGCCGCGACACCGGCGGCCCACACCAGCGTGCGGGTCGGCACCACTTCGCCGTCGGTGAGCACGACCTCGTCGGCCGCCGCGCGGGCGACCCCGATCCCGAGTCGCACCTCCACGCCCCGGCGCTGCAACTGCTCGAGCGCGTGCGCGGACGAACGCTCCGTGAACGCGCCCAACAGCCGGTCCCGGGGCTCGAGCAGCAGGATCCGCACCCGGGCGAGGTCGAGCTCCGGGTGGTCGCGGCGCACGACGAGGTCGACCAGTTCGGCCAACGCGCCGGCGAGTTCCACCCCCGTCGGTCCGCCCCCGGCGACCACGAACGTCAGCACGCCGTCCTCGGTCCCGCCCGGCGCGGCCGAGGCCGCCTCGAAGCGCGACAGCACCGCGTTGCGCAGCGTGGTGGCGTCGGCCAGCGACTTGAGCCCGTAGGCGTGCGCCGCCACCCCCGGGACCCCGAAGTCCTCGGCGATGGCGCCGGCGGCCAACACCAGGCGGTCGTAGTCGAGCGTGCCGCCGTCGGCGAACCGCAGCCGTCCGACCGCCGCATCGACGGCGACGACCTCGCCGACCCGGACGGCCACCCCACGGCGGCGCAGGGTCGCGCGCAGCGAGATGCCGATGTCCTGCGGCTGCAGGCCCGCCGTCGCCACCTGGTACAGCAGCGGCTGGAAGGTGTGGTGGTTGTGCCGGTCGACCAGGGTCACCCGCAGCCCGGCGCGGCGGGCCCGACGCGTCGACAGGGCCCTGGCCGTCCGCAGTCCGCCGAACCCGCCACCGACCACGACGACGTGCACGCCGCACGCCGGCGTCGTCAGGCGATCGTCCTCGTGCCTCATGACCTTCGCCCCTGCGCGCATCGTCACCCTCGGTGGACACTTCGTGAAACTTTTCACGAACTGTTCGTGAAGAGTTTCACAACCCTGCCCGGATGTCAAGGGGTCCGCTCGGCGCCGGGCCAGTACGGTGCGCTGCGAGGCCACGAACCTCGATCCCTGTCCGGAGCGCCGCGTGACCCGACCCGACGATCCTCCTCCGCCCGTCCCGCCGCCTCCACCACCGCCAGCACCGGGCGGGGCGTCGGCGCCGTCGACCGGTGGGAGTACGCCCGTCGGCCCGGGCCCGTCGACGACGCCCGCCGGTGCGCCGCCCTCGACCGGGACCGCGGACGCGACGCCGCCGCGTCCGTCTTCCGTCCGGGAACCGCTCGACGACCGGGAACGCGGGCTCGACCCGCGCATCGTCCAGGTCTGGCGGGTCGGCAATGCCTTCGGGGCCCTGTTCCCGCTCGGACCGCCCGCCGTGCTCGGACCGCTGCTGCTCGGACGTTGGGGTTGGGCGATCACGGCCGCCGCCGTGGCGCTGTTCGTGGCGTGGGTGGCGTGGTGGCCGCGCGCCCAGTTCCGGCGCTGGCACTGGCGCCTGACCGACCTGGCCATCGAGTTGCGCCACGGGGTGGTCGTGCACCGTCACCAGGCCGTCCCCTATTTCCGCATCCAACAGATCGACGTGGCGCAGGGGCCGCTCGACCGCCTGCTGGGTCTGGCGACCCTGCAGGTGACCACCGCGTCGGCCAGCGGGAGCGCAGCACTGCCCGGGATCCCCGCGGCCGACGCACCCGACGTCCGCATCGACCTGCTCGCCCGCGCGGCCGCGGCCGTCGGCGAGCACGAGGGTGAGTTGCGCGATGCCGTCTGAGCCGCCCCCGGTGCCGCCTCCCGGGGCCGCCGGATCGGGACCCGGCACCGCCCCGACCCCGGGAGCCGGCGGCACCCCGCCGGGCACGGACACCCGCTGGCGGACCCCCCGCCGGCTGCATCCGGCCTCGGTCGTGCTCGGGGTGAACCTGCGCCAGCTCGTGCAGGCGATCGCCTTCCCGGTCGTCGCCTCCTTCGGCGCCGGTGGGCTGTTCACCCTCGGTCTGCTCGCGACGGTCGGCGTGCTCGGGCTGGTCTACCGGTTCCTGGCCTGGCAGCGGTTCACCTTCTCCTTCGACGGTGACGTCCTGCGCGTCGAGGAGGGGGTGCTCAGCCGCAGTGCCCGCTCGCTCGACGTCGCCCGCATCCAGCAGGTGGAGATCGACCGCGGACCGGTGCAGCGGATGTTGGGCCTGGCCGCCCTGCGCGTGGAGACGGCGGGAAGCTCCTCGGAGGTCGAGGTGGATCTGCGGGTGATCGAGGTGGACGAGGCCGTCGCCCTGCGCGACGCGGTCCGGGAGGGAAAGGCCCGTCAGGCCGGTGTGGCGCGTCCCGATGCGGATGACGGCGGGAGCGAGGCGGCGCTCGCCGAGCCGGAGCGGCGCGAGGTGCTCACGGTGCCGCTCGGGCACGTGGTGCTGGCGGCCGTCACCGGGGCGCGGCTGCTGGTCTTCCCCGCGGTGATCGTCGGTGCCCTGCAGTTCGCCGGCGAGCTGGTCGGGCCGATGCTCGACGACGTGCTCGAGGACGTGATCGAGAACGGCCCCGAGGGCATGCCGTGGTGGACCGGGCTGACGCTGCAGGCCGGACTGCTGCTGGGGCTCGGCGTCCTGGTCCTGGCGCTGGGGGCGGCCATCGTCGTGGGGATCCTGCAGGACGCCAACTACCGCGTGAGCCGGGTCGAGGACGACCTGCACGTCAACCGCGGACTGCTGTCGACGCGCGACTCGGTGGTCCCGCTGCGCCGGGTGCAGCTGGTCGAGGTGCAGCGCAACTGGCTGCGCCGGGTGTTCGGGTTCGGCACGGTGCGCATCCACTCGGCCGGCGGCTCGGGCGATGCCGACCGACGGGTGACCGTGCCGCTGCTGGCCGACGACGCCGTGGACGCGTTCCTGCGCGAGGTGCTTCCGGGCGTGCCGGGTGTGCCGCCCCTGGTCGGACATCCCGTGTCGGCACGCCGCCGGGCGGTGTTCCGGTGGGTCCGCCCGCCGTTGGTCCTGCTCGTCCTGGTGGCGGCCTGGCAGGCGGCGCCCTGGGCCCCGTTCGAGCTGCTGGAGTGGATGCCGCTCGCGATGGCCCTGCTCGTCCCCGTGTGCGCCCTGCTCGGTGTCGTCGAGTACCACCATCTCGCCCACGCCCTGACCGAGCGGGTGATGGTGTCCCGTCGCGGGGCCCTGTCGATCACCACCGGCTTGGCGCCCGTGGTGAAGGTCCAGGCCGCGAGCCGCGCGGCCAACTGGTTCCAGCGTCGCCTCGGGTTGACCACGGTGCAGGCCCACGTCGCCGGTCCCGGCGGCGGTCTCGAGGTCCTCGATGCCGGCACCGAGGACGGTGCGGCGCTGCACGCGGCGCTGGTGGTCCACGCCGCGGACCCGGACCCGGTCGGACCCACCGTGGAGCGCGGCGCGTCCTGACCGCGCGCCCCGCGCGTGGCCAGTGGTCGAGTGCCGGCGCCGGCCGGAACCCCGCCCTGGGCGAACGTCCATGGTCGGCGGAGGATCCGGACGGGTCCGGTACGGCAGGAGGGGACGAACATGCGATCGCACGAACGACACCGACGAGGCCAGGGGGCGGCCCGGCGCGCCGGGGTCCTGGCCGCCGGCCTGGCACTGGCGAGCGCGCCGCTCGCGGCCGCCGGGGCACAGCCGATGCCCTTCGACCGGGGCATCGACCGGGCCTGCACCCCGGGTGCGCAGCAGCCGGAACGCTTCGACGACATCGGCCCGGACACGACCCACGGCGGGGCCGTCAACTGCCTCGCCGCCTACAACATCGTCCAGGGGCGCGGCGAACCGGCCGGCGGCTACGACCCCGGTGGCACCGTGAGCCGACAGCAGATGGCGAGCTTCGTCGTCGGCATGCTCAGCCAGCTGCCGGCCGCCACCTATGAACTCCCCGCGCCCACGGCCGGAGAACCGTTCACCGACCACGACCGGATCAGCGAGGTGCACCGTCGCAATGTCAGGACGCTGCACGCCGCCGGCATCGTGGCCGGCTACGACGACGGGACCTTCCGACCCGGAGCACCGGTCACGCGGGCCCAGATGTCGGCACTGCTGACGCGCGCACTGCAGACCGCCACCGGCGAGGTGCTCGCGCGCGCCGACGGGGTCTTCGGCGACGTGCACGGCACCCACCGGCCCGACATCGAGCGGCTCGCCGCCATCGGGGTCGTGCAGGGACGCACCGACGGCAGCTTCGGTCCGGGCGCGACGACCAACCGCGGGCAGATGGCGAGCTTCGTGGCCCGCAGCCTCGACTTCCTCGTGACCGACGGCTGGATGATGCCCATCGCCTACACCCCGGCCGAGGTCAGCCAGGGCACCGTGACGCAGGTCGCGCTGGGGGCCCACGCCACCTACGACCGCGCCGTGTTCACCATCGGTGACGACGACCGTCACGTCGGTTGGTTGGTGCGCTACGTCGACGAAGCCCGGCAGCACGGCAGCGGCAACCTGGTCGAGGTGGCCGGCGACGCGGTGCTCGAGGTGGTCCTGATCGGGGTGCGGTACCCGACCGAGAGCGAACAGGAGCCCTGGGACGGCGAGACCATCGGTCTGACCGGGGACGCGATCATCGAGGTGGTCGACAGCGGCGTCTTCGAGGGGCGCCACCAGATCTTCGTCGGCACGACCGCGACGACACCGTTCACCGTCGATCGCCTCGCCGGTCCCCAGCGGGTGGTCGTCGACGTCGAGCACCCGTGAGTCGTCCGGGCCACCGGTCGGCGCGCAGTCAGGCCGTCGCCAGCCCCGCCCCGCGCAACGCGACGCGGAAGTCGTGCGGGTCGCTGGCGGCGGCCAGCGCGTCGCGCAGGGCGATCTCACCGGAGCGCAGCAGGTGGAGCAGGTGCTGGTCGAAGGTCTGCATGCCGTAGTAGCCGCCCTCCGCGATCGCCTCGGTCAGCCGGGACAGCTGTTCGGGGTCGGTCACGAACTCGAAGATGCGACTGGTCATCACCAGGACCTCGACGACCGCCAGCCGGCCGCCGCCGTTGGCGCGCGGGACCAGCCGTTGCCCGACGATGCCCCGCAGCGAGCTGGCCAGCGACCAGCGGGCCTGGTGCTGCTGCATCGGCGGGAACAGGTCGACCACCCGGTCGATCGTCTCCCGGGCGTCGGTGGTGTGCAGGGTCGAGATCACGAGGTGACCGGTCTCCGCCGCCTGCAGCGCGGCCGTGACGGTCTCGAGGTCGCGCAACTCCCCGATGAAGATGACGTCGGGGTCCTGGCGGGACACCGCCCGCATCCCGCTGGCGAAGTCGGCGGTGTCGACGCCGACCTCGCGTTGGTCGATGATCGCGAGGCGGTCGCGGTGCAGGACCTCGATCGGATCCTCCAGGGTCACCACGTGACAGCGGCGGGTGGCGTTGATGTGGGCGAGCATGGCGGCGGTCGTGGTCGTCTTGCCCGACCCGGTCGGTCCGGTCACGAGCACCAGCCCGCGGCGTTGCTCCGCCAGCGTGCGGACCACCGGGGGCAGGCCGAGTCCCGTGACGTCGGACGCCGCCGGCAGCACCCGCCGGCACACCAGCCCGACCGAGCCGCGCTGGCGGAACGCGTTGAGGCGGAAACGTCCCAGGCCCGCCACCGAGTGGGCGAAGTCGACCTCCCGGGCGGCCTCGAAGACGCCGCGGACACGGGCGTCCATCAGCTCCTGCGCCATCCGCTCGGTGTCCTCGGGCGCCAGGACCGGCAGGTCCGGGAGCGGCTGCAGTTCCCCGTCGACGCGCACGTAGGCCGGACCACCGGCCTTCAGGTGCAGGTCGGACCCGCCGAGCTCGGTGAGTCGGCGCAGGTACACCTCGACGGACGACAACGGCCCGTCCCTTCCTCACGGCGGACGCCGGTGCGAAGCTGCCGGCGGCGTGCCGGCCGGTCGCAGGACCCCGTCGGCCGCGCTCCCGCCGGATCGAGCACACGTGCGGCACCCGTGCGCCGCGCTGCGGCGCGTCGTGTGGACGCCGCGCCGCAGCGGCGGCAGGTTCCCGGGGTCGGATGTCGCCCGTGCGTGTCGCTCAGGTGTCGAGCTCGACCAGCAGGGTCACGGGCCCGTCGTTGACCAGGCCGACCTGCATGTGCGTACGGAACCGGCCGCTCGCCACCGTCGCCCCCGCCTCGCGCAGACGGTCCGCCACCGCCTCGACGAGCGGCTCGGCGTGCTCCGGCCGAGCGGCCGCCACGAAGGACGGTCGACGGCCCTTGCGCGCGTCGCCGTAGAGGGTGAACTGGCTCACCACGAGCAGTGCGCCCCCGACATCGGCCGCGCTGCGGTTCATCGCCCCCGCGTCGTCCTCGAACACGCGCAGGTGCCACAGCTTGTCCGCCATCCGTCGCGCGACGGCGGGGTCGTCGGCGTCGGTGACGCCGAGCAGCACGAGCAGTCCCCGGCCGATGCGACCGACCTCCTCGTGCGTCTCCCCGCGCGTCGGCGCGGAGGTGACCCATGCCTCGGTGACCCGCTGGACCAGTGCACGCATCGTCGGGCCCGTCCTGTCTGGTCGTGGTGACCGGTCGTCGTCCGCCCCCGGTCCGGGTGACGCCCGGCTCGCTACCCTCGGTCCATGCCCAGGTATCCCACGCGCCGCGCCACCTCGGCGGGTGGCGTGGTGTGCGACGACCGGCCCGACGGCCGGCGTTGGGTCCTGCTCATCGCCCGGCGCAACGCGGCCGGCAAGCCGCAGTGGACCCTACCCAAGGGCGGCATCGAGGCGGGCGAGACCGACGAGGAGGCCGCCCTGCGCGAAGTGCGTGAGGAGACCGGCCACGGGGCCATCCTCGGGCCGCTGCTCGGGACGATCGACTACTGGTTCGTGTGGCGTCCCGACCAGATCCGTTACCACAAGTTCGTGCACTACTTCTTCATGTGGTGGGACGGCCTCGCCGCCGGTGCCCGCGACGACGAGGCCGAGCACGTCGAGTGGGTGCCGGTCGACGTCGCGCTGGTCCGACTCGCCCACCGCAACGAGCGCAAGCTCGTCGAGGCCGCCGCGGCGACCCGACCGGCGCTGGTCCAACCGGTGCGTACCGTCGACCTGGGAGCCGACCGGTGACCCAACGCGGACGCCGCGGACCGGCCGCGGCCCCGCGCCGCCACGGCCGGCGGGCCTGGCTGGCCACGTTCGGGCTGCTCGCCGCGCTCGCGTTGCCGGCGCCAGCGCCGGCGACCGCACAGTCGGCGACCGAGCCGGTGAGCGACCTGCAGGTGACCGTGTCGGAGCTGACCGGTGTGCTCGGTCCGGGCACGGCCGTGGTTGACACGTCCCGACTCGACCCGCGCACGCACGCACCCGGGACCGAGGACGAGTTGCTGCTGCGGGTCCTGGTCGAGAACACCGGAGACCAACCCCTCGACCAACTCCGCCTGATCGTCGAACTGCACGCCCCGGTCCGCTCGCGTGGCCAACTGCACGACGCGCTGGGCGACGGCCCGGACACCGAGCCGCAGCAGGTCCTGCACGACGAGCCGATCCGGTCCGGTGACGCGATCGCACCGGACGCGATCGCCGGGGTCCAGGTGGCCGTGGAGGTCGACGACGTCGACTGGGACGGCGGCGGCGTCTACCCGCTCGGGATCGCCGTGGCACGCGGCACGGACGTGCTCGCCGAGGTCCACACCGCCGTCGTGTGGCTCCCGCAGCCGGTGACCGACCCCCTGCTGACGAGCCTGGTGTGGCCGGTGGGCGACCGCCCCTGGCAGGGCGCCAACGGCACCTACGAGGAGGGCGTCGACCGGGCCATCGAACCCGGTGAGCGCCTCGACGTCCTGCTCGCCACGCTCGAGCGGCGCACCGACCCACCGGTGGTGCTCGCCCCGTCGGTCGCGCTGGCCGAGGACCTGCGCGATCGCGCCGACGGCTTCACGGCGGTCACGCGGCGGCCCGACGGGTCCAGCGAGACCCGGCTGGTCGACCCGGAGGACCCGCCGGCGCAGCTCGCGCGGGAGACCCTGCACCGGCTGCGGGACGTGTCCCGCGGGCTGCCGTTCGCGCCGGTCGCCGGTGCCTACGCCGACGCCGACGTCACCGCGCTGTCCCGACACGGCACCGAGCTCACCGCACTGGGTGCCGAGGCCGCCGTCGAGGGCCGCCGTCGGCTCGCCCTGCAGCTCGACCGTGCCTCCGACGCCGCGACCTACCTGGCCGACGAGCGTCTCACCCCGGAGGTGCTCGACCTCGTGCCTGGTGACCAGGTGCTGGTGCCGACCTCGGCGGTGGCGGACCGCACCGGCGAGGAGGTGACCGCCCTCGCGCCGCTGCGGTCGAACTCGGGGCGCCTGTTCACGGCCATCGTGGCCGACCGTCAGATCGGCGCCTGGCTCGCGTCGCCACCCTCGGGGGCGGGACCGGTCGTCGACGCGCAGCGCATCCTCGCCGAGACGGCCCAGGCCTGGTTCCAGGCACCCGGCGCCACCGGGCGCAGCCTGCTGCTGCTCCCGCCCGACGACTGGGCACCGAGCGCGGAGACCGCCGAGCGCCTGCTCGACGCGCTCGAGACCGCGCCGTGGGCGCAGCTGACGAGCCCCGGGCACCAGGCCGCGCTGGGCCGTCAGGCCGCCACCCCGGTCCGACTGCACGGCACGACCGCGGTGTCGCTGGATCCCGCGCTGGCGGCCTCGCTTTCCGAGACAGTCGCCGAACTCTCGGCCCTGGAGACGGCCCTGCCCGACGACGCCGACACCGCGGACGGTCGGACGCCGTCCGAACTGCACGACGTGCTGTTGCGTTCCACGTCGGCCACCAACCTCGACAACGGGGGCACCGCCGGTGAAGCGCTGGTCCGCGACGTCCGACGCACGATCGAGGAGACCTTCGGCGACGTGGTCGTGGCCAGCGGCTCGCGCGTGACGCTGACCTCCGACACGGGGCAGATCCCGGTGACCCTGCAGCGCACGCGGGGGGGTCCGATCGCCGTCCGGGTCGAGGTGGCTTCGCAGGGGCGACTGGTGTGGCCCGACGGGCAACGCTCGGAGGTCATCGAACTGACCGAGGGCGCCGCGCAGACGGTGTCGTTCGCCACCCGGGCGCTGTCGACCGGCACGTTCAGCGTGGCCGTGCGGGTCACCGACCCGACCGGGACCCACACGCTGGAGCGCACCACCCTCTCGGTGCGTTCCGCCGCCATCTCGGGTCCTGCCCTGGCGGCGACGGGTGGGGCCGTCCTGCTGCTGCTCCTGGCCGGGGCGCTCCGGCGACGCCGCCCGCGACCGCCACGTCTGGCGGTGGTCGAGCCTCCTCCGGATCCCGTGAAGCACGGCGAGCGCACATGACGGGCGATGAGCGCACACGGGGGGACAGATCGGTCGGAGGTCCGCGTCGGCGGGGATACTTCGTGCGCGGTCGGAACCGGCGGTCGGCACCTGACGCCACAGCCCTGGCCGCACACCGCTCGACGCCGCCGCGGGGCGGACGCGTACAGTTGACCGCCCACCAGGCGATTCTGGTGGGAACCTGAAGATCCGCACCGGTGGTCAGCCACCGGTGGAACCAGCACGGTGTGGATCCGTGCATCCGCAGACCGTGAACTGCCAGACCTGGGGCCGCACCGCCACAACGAGGGGTACGTGGTTCAGCAGCAACGACCGGAGCGCGCCGACCCGGCGACGCACGAGGACGGCGACGCGCCCACGGTGACGGGCGCGGCGTCGTTCGACGACGTCCGGGCGGTGGCCACCAACGGTGGGGGTGTCGTCGCACCGGGCGAGCACCGGCCGTGGCCGGACCGGTCCCACGTGGGTGGCCGCTACCACCTCGAGGAGCCCATCGCCTCCGGCGGGGCCGCCATCGTCTGGCGCGCCTTCGACGAGAACCTGTCCCGTTCGGTGGCCATCAAGCTCCTGCATCCCCACCACGCGACCGACCCCACCGTCGTCGAGCGCTTCGAACGCGAGTCCCGCGCCGCGGCGCAGCTCAACCACCCCAACGCCGTGCGGATCTACGACACCGGCCGCGACGACGAGCTCGTCTATCTCGTGATGGAGCACGTCGACGGACCGAGTCTGCGCGACGTGCTCCGCGACCACGGCCGGCTCGACCCGCTCGTGGTGGCCGCCATCGGTGAACAGGTCGCGGCCGCACTCGGGGAGGCCCACGCGCACGGCCTCGTGCACCGCGACGTCAAGCCGGCCAACATCCTGCTGGCCTCCGACGGCACCGTGAAGGTGACCGACTTCGGCATCGCCAAGGCGCTCTCGGGCGCGGACGCCACGCTGACGAGCCCCGGGACCGTGGTCGGCACGGCCGCCTACGTCGCGCCCGAGCAACTCGAGGACGCCAACGTCGACGCCCGCGCGGACATCTACGCGCTCGGCGTCGTCCTCTACGAGTGCCTGACCGGGCGCCCCGCCTTCAGCGGTGACACCCCGACGGCGACCGCCGCCATGCGCCTGAGCTACGAGCTGATGCCACCCCGGCAGCTGGTGGCCGACGTACCCCGCGGCCTCGACGACGTCGTCGTGCGCGCCACCCGCCGCGACCGCGTCGAGCGCTACGACGACGGGGCCACGATGGCGGCGGCGCTCGGCGAGCTCGTCCCGGTCAAGCCCAGCGAGGTGACCGCCGGCCTGCTCGCCGACGCGCAGGGCCGCGAACCCAGCGATCCGCTCCCCGACGACCACCGGTTCTCCGGGCCGATCCCGGGAACCCGCCGCGAGTACGCCACCCGGCTGGCGACCGCCGTCACCACGAGCGTCGTGCTGACCCTGGTGGCCGTGTTCGTGGCGCTCTCCCTGCGCGGCGGCGAGCGCCCGGAGACGGCCGCCGCGGTCGAGTGGCGTCCGACGTCCGCGGTCGTGCTCGACCCGTCCTCGCCCGGTGCCGGCGACAACGCCGGTGAGGCGTCGCGCGCGATCGACGGGGACCTGCAGACGGCCTGGAGCACGTCCACCTACGCCGACGAGGGCTTCGAAGGGCTCAAGGAGGGCGTCGGGCTCGTCATCGACCTCGGCGAGCCGGTGGAGGTCCGCAACGTCGTGGTGCAACTGGTACGTGGCGGTGTGGACGTGGAGCTGTACGCCGCCGCCGAGCTGCCGCCCCTCGAGCAGGGGCCGACCGCCTGGGGGAACTACCGCGCGGCGCAGGCGGACATCCGCGCCTCCCAGCCCTTCCAGCTCTCGCCCACCAACGAGCGGTACTGGCTGCTGTGGATCACGGGACTGTCACCGAACGCCAGTGGCCAGTTCACCGCCGAGATCTCCGAGGTCCAGTTCCTCGGCCCGTCGTGACCCGGCCATGAACGGACCGTTGGCGGAGCACAGCGACGAGGCCGTGCTCGCCCGCTTCAACGACGCGGCGCTGCCCGCGGGCCCGCGCGAGGCCGCGTTCACCGAACTGGTCCACCGCTACCAGCGGCGCGTGTTCGCGGTGTGCCTGCAGGTGCTCGGTGCTCCCTCGGACGCCGAGGACGCCGCCCAGGAGACCTTCGTGCGGCTCGCCCGGGGAGCGGCCGGTTTCCGCGGCGACGCGAAGCTGTCGACCTGGCTCTACCGTGTGGCCCGCAACGTGTGCACCGACCACGTGCGCTACGACGCCCGGCGCCCCTCGACCCCGGTCGACGACGTCGCGGCCGTCGGCGGCGACCGGGCGGCCGAGGACGTGCTCACGGCCCGCGAGACCGCCTCGACCCTGCAGACCGCGCTGGCCGAGCTCGACGCGACCTCGCGCCGGTTGCTGCTGCTGGTCGCCGTGGAGGGCCTGACCTACGCCGAGGCGGCCGCGGCCGCGGACCTGCCCGTGGGCACGGTCAAGAGCCGGGTCTCGCGCGCCCGGGTCCGTCTCGGCGAACTGTTGCGCGAGGAGCCCGACCCGCGCTCACCCGCCGCCCGCGCTGCGGACGACGCACCCGCCGACCGACGTCCCCCCGCGTCGGACCTGCAGACGCGCGGCCCTCCGGCCTGACCACCGCTGCTTCACCGTCCCGCCCGGCTGCGTCTCCCGGCCGCGCACGACGCGCCCGTCGTGCAACCCCCGGAGGCCTCGCAACGTCCCACCGCGCCCCAGGGTGCCGACCAGTGGCCGTGTGCCCGGCCGGCGACGAACGCGCCGATCACCCCCAGGAACGAACCTCCCCGTGGATCCCGCCCAGCGCATCGCCGACTACCTGTCGGACGCGTCGACCCCGGACGAGCGCGCCGCCTTCGAGGCGGAACTCGCCCGGGACGCCGCGCTGCGCGCGCAGCTCAACGCGGCGCGACGCGCGGACGCGGCGTTGGCGGCGCTGCCCGCAACCGCACTTCCCGAGGGTTTCGAGGACCGACTGCGTGCCCGGCTCGCTCCCGAGCTCGACGCCGTCCTCACCCCGCCCGTCGACCGGTCCGCGCCCGATCCCCGGGCCGGCGCAGAGGCGCAGCTCGGACGCCGCGACGAGCTCGCCGCCCGCCGATCGGCGTCGCGGTGGACCGCCGTGGCCGGGGTCGCCGCCGCGGTGGTGGTCGTGGCCGGGGTCGCCGGACTGGCCGGTCTCGGTGCCGGCGGGGGCGACACCGCCGCCACCGACCTCGCACTGCCGGAGGAGACCACCGAGTTGGACGCGACCGAGGACGGGATCGCCACGATGGAGGCCCCGGCCGAGGACGCGCCCGCGGCGGACGACGCCGACGCCCCCGAGGAGGAGTCCGCCGACGCGGCGGCCGACGCGCCTCCGCAGGAGCGGGCCGGTGACGCGGCCGGCGCGGGGGCCGCCGACGCGACCGAGGAGGCGACCACGGGCACGGCGCCCGGCGAGCTCCCGACGTTGACCGCGGGGGGGACCTACGGACGCGCCGAGCTGCCGGAGCTCGCCGCCGTCCCGGAGGTCGCCGTCCTCGCCGCTCGCGCACTCGACGCCGGCGCCGGCGCGCGGCTCGCGACCGTGTGGACCGAGGCGTACGCCGCGCCGGACGCGGCCGAGGTGCCGATCGCCGTCGTCGGTCCGGTCGACGGCACCACGCTCGACGCCGCCGGTCGCTGCGTGCCGCAGCTGGCCCAGGCCGTACCGGACGCGATCCCGGCCTACGTCGACGTCGGCACGCTCGACGGCCGATCGGCGGTCGTGATCGCCGGCGTCACCCTCGACCCCGCCAGCGGACGCCACGAGCGTCCCCTGGTCGTGGCCCTCGCCGCCGACACCTGTGACGTGCTCGCCATCGCGGAGTGACCACCCGACCCGCCCGGGCCGCAGCGGGCGGGGCGCACGGACGCGGACCGGACCGAGCGGCCCGGCGCCTGCGGTCTCACCGCTGTCGGACCACGATCCATCCGCCGTACATCGCGGCGGGGAAGGCGAGGTAGGCAAGTTCGCTCGCGGCCGTCCCTGGGGCGCTCGCGGTGACCAACCCCACCGCGACGCTGAACCCCGCCGCCGTCAACGCCCAGGCCCGGACGAACGGGGAGTTGGCCTCCTCGGTGGCCCAGTAGACCGCCCGGGCGACGCACCAACCGATGACACCGGCCGAGATCAGGAAGAACGCCCCACCGAGCAGGATGGGACCGAGCAGCAGCCCTCCGGCCACCGCGGCCGCGAGACCGATCGCCACGGCGCGGGCCAGCGTGCCGGCCGGCAGCCGGGGACCGGACGGCGACCCGTCGCCGGGACGACGACGGTCGCGACCCGGTGCACGACGACGGTCCGGAGCCGTGTCACCGCCACGCTGCCGAGCACAGTCCGGGCACTGGTAGCCCACGGCTGCCTCGACACCGCAGCCGGCACAGATCGGCGTGTCGCACGCCGAGCACGACAACCGCGTCTCGACGTCGGGATGGCGGGGGCAGGTCACGGCGTCCACGGCCGGCAGGGTAGGCAACCGCCCGCCGATCCGGGAATGCCAGATCCGGGTCCGGCCGTTTAGGCTCCCGGACGACGCCCGACGCGTCTCCACACGACGCACGACCTCGCTCGCCCCGACCGTGCCCGACCGCTCCAGGTGGTGCCCGCATGTCCGAGATCGACCGCCTCGCCTCCGACGACGACACGCGCGTCCACGACGTCGTGATCATCGGGTCCGGTCCCGCCGGCCTGACCGCCGCGCTCTACACCGCCCGGGCGAACCTCGAACCCCTGCTCGTCGAGGGTGTCGTCGACGGCGGCCCGACCGGTGGACAGCTCACCCTGACCACCGACGTGGAGAACTTCCCCGGGTTCCCGGACGGGATCATGGGGCCGGAGCTGATCCTCGGCATGCGTGCCCAGGCGGAGCGCTTCGGCACCCGCTTCGTGACCGAGGACGTCACCTCGGTCGACCTCGAGGGTCCCGTCAAGGCCCTGACGACCGCGTCGGGACGCACGATCGCCGCGCGGTCGCTCATCGTCGCCACGGGTGCCAAGCCGCGCCGGCTCGAGGTCCCCGGGGAGACGGAGCTGTGGGGCTCGGGGGTGTCCGCCTGCGCGACCTGCGACGGGTTCTTCTTCAAGGACAAGCACGTCGTGATCGTCGGTGGCGGTGACTCGGCCATGGAGGAGGCGATGTTCCTGACGAAGTTCGCCTCCAAGGTCTCGGTCGTCCACCGACGCAGCGAACTGCGCGCCTCCAAGATCATGCAGGAGCGAGCGTTCAAGAACGACAGGATCGAGTTCGTCTGGAACGCCGAGGTCGCCGAGGTCCAGGGCGCCGACGGGCAGGTCAGCGGGCTGCTGCTGCGCGACACGGTGACGGGCGAGACCCGCGACTTCCCCTGCGAGGGGCTGTTCCTGGCCATCGGGCACCTCCCCAACACCTGGCTGTTCGATGGGGTGCTCGACCGCGACGAGGAGGGTTACCTGCTCGTCGACCAGCCGTCGACCGCGACCAACGTCCCCGGCGTCTTCGCCTGCGGCGACGTCATGGACCAGATCTACCGCCAGGCCATCACCGCGGCCGGCACCGGATGTCGCGCCGCCATCGACGCCGAGCGCTACCTCGCCGAGCACACCTCGGCCGCTCCCGACGACCCCCGCTGAGCGGAATAGCCGCCGGGGTCGACACGTTCTCCTCGCAGACGAACAACCGACACCGAGACGAAGGACACACGACAATGGGTGCCACCCCCGTCACCGATGGTGAGTGGAAGACCGAGGTACTCGACGCCGACGCGCCGGTCCTGGTCGACTTCTGGGCCGAGTGGTGCGGCCCCTGCCGCATGGTCGGTCCGATCGTGGACGAGATCGCCGACGAGCACGGTGGCCAGCTGAAGGTCCTCAAGCTCAACGTGGACGAGAACCCGGGCACCGCGCGCGAGTACGGCGTGATGTCGATCCCGACCCTGATGGTCTTCAAGGGCGGCCAGCCCGACAAGCGCATCGTCGGCGCCAAGCCCAAGTCCGCGCTGCTCGCCGACCTCTCCGACTACGTCGGCTGAGTCGTACGCGGCCGGCTCGTGCCCGCTCGGCTGCGCGTGCGCACCACCGGGCACGCGGCCTGACGCACGTGTCGTGGACTGCCCCGGATCCAACGGTCCGGGGCAGTCGACTGCCCGCACCGACCACCCAGGATGCCCGTCGTGGACCCCGCACTGCTCTACGAGTTGCTCGGTTATCTCGCCTCGGCCCTGATCGTCGTCAGCCTGCTCATGACGTCGGTCCTGCGCCTGCGCGTCATCGGCCTCGCCGGCGCGATCACGTTCACGGCCTACGGCCTGCTCATCGAGGCGTACCCCATCGCGATCGCCAACGGGGCGATCGTCTTCATCCACGTGTTCCATCTCCGCCGGATGCTGCGCGCCCGCGCGACCGACGCCTGGTTCGAGGCCGTCGAGGTGTCGCCCGACTCGCCCGTCCTGCGCCGATTCGTGGACTTCCACGCCGAGGACGCACGCCGGTTCCAGCCCGACTTCCCCGGGATCCGTCCGGAGCAGCTGGCGCTGCTCGTCCTGCGCGACGCCGTCCCGGTCGGGGTGGTGCTGGCCGAGGTCACGGGCCACGAGGCCCGGGTCGTGCTCGACTACGTCACTGCCGAGCACCGTGACCTGCGTCCGGGTCGGTTCGTGTGGATCGAGTCGGACGCCTTCACCTCGCGAGGAGTGCGTCGGGTGACCACGACGGCGCCGACCGACGACCACGCGCGCTACCTCGACCAGGTCGGCTTCTCCCGGGCCGAGGACGGCGTGTGGGTCCGCGAGGGTTGAACGCGGCGAAGGCCCGCCCGCGCGGCGCTCAGGCCTCCGTTCGCGGGACGGGCAGCTCCAGCCCCACCAGACGACTGCCGACACGGACGCCGACCGTCACCACGGCCCCCGCGACCAGGGCGACCGTCGCCCCGGCCGGCTGCAGCAGGTAGCTGACGGCGGCACCTGCGGCTGCGGCCGTGGCGTAGAAGTCGCCCGAGCGGTACAGCACACCCGGTACCTCCCCGGTGAGCACGTCGCGGATGACGCCCCCGCCCACACCGCTGACGGCACCGGCGAAGACGGTGCCCCAGAAGCCGAAGTCCACGGCGACACCTCGCTCGGCACCCAGCGCGGCGAACAGACCGAGGCTGATGGTGTCGAACACGTACAGCGTGCGCCCCGTGGGCACGAAACGATGGAGGGCGAACACCGCCAGGCCGCTCGCGACCACCAGCCACAACAGGGTCTCGTCGCGCAGCGACGCTGGCGGCACGATGCCGGCCACGACGTCGCGGATGGAACCGCCCCCCACCGCCGTCACCGTGGCGAGCACCACGACCCCGACCACGTCGAAGCGCTTGCGTACCGCCGCCAGCGCGCCCGTCACCGCGAACGTGACGGTCCCGAGGTAGACCAGCGCCTGCTCCATGACGTCGCGTCCGCTCTCTCGGCCAGCCGGCGCGCGCATCCAAGCCGGCCACCCCCCGGCGCGCACCCCGGGACGTCTCCGCGGACGTGACCGACGGGGTGCTCGGACCCCCTACCCTTACGCGCTCCCATGGAACTCATCCAACTCGGATCCGCCGGCCCCGAGGTCGAGGACGTGCAACAGCGCCTCGGCGACCTCGGCCTGCCCTGCGACGACGACCGGGGCGTGTTCGACGCCACCACCCTCGCGGCCGTCCGCGCCTTCCAGCAGCAGCGCGGGCTGCCGGCGGACGGCATGGTCGGCCCTGACACCTGGCACGCGCTGGTCGGGGCCTCCTGGCGGCTCGGGGACCGGATGCTCTACGTCAAACGCCCCGTCCTGCAGGGCGACGACGTCCGCGACCTGCAACGTCGCCTCAACCAGCTCGGGTTCGACGCCGGCTACGAGGACGGCCTGTACGGCATGCAGACCTTCGAGGCCGTCCGGGACTTCCAACTCAACGTCGGGTTGAACAACGACGGCATCGCCGGCCCCGACACCGTCGACCTGCTGCGCCGGCTCTACCGCCGCCACCAGGAGGCCCCGGCCTACGCCGTCCGTGAGCGCGAACAGCTGCGCAACGCCCCGCGACACTCCGTCGCCGGTGTGCGCGTCATGGTCGACGCCGGCCACAGTCCCGAGCTGCCCGGCTTCCGCAACCCCGACGGGGTCGAGGAGCACCAGGTCACCTGGGCGATCGCCACGCTGGTCGAGGGACGGCTCGCCGCGCTCGGCGCCCACGTGGTCCTGGCGCGTGGCCCGGCGACCTCACCCACTCCGTCGGACCGGGCGCAGCACGCCAACCGCGAGGACGTCGAGGCGATCCTCTCGATCCACTGCAACGGGCTCGGCTCCCCGGCTGCACGGGGTGCGGCTGCCTACTACTTCGGTCACCAGGGCGCCGTCTCCGAGCGCGGGCGCCGGTTGGCGCAACTGGCCGTCGACCGGGTGGTCGAGGTGACCGGGACGCTGAACTGTCGCACGCACCCCTCGACGACCGCCCTGCTGCGCGAGTCCAAGGCACCGGCCGTGCTCGTCGAGCCCGGCTTCCTGACCCACCCCGAGGAGGGTCGCGCCCTGGCGGATCCCGGCTACCAGCGGGAGCTGGCCTCGGCGCTCGTGGACGCCCTGGTCGAGTTCCTCACCGGTGCACGCGAGCCCGTGGCGGCGTGATCAGCGGCCGGCGCCCTCGACGGGTGCCGGCAGGGGCGGATGCAGCCGCGCGGCGCGGGCGTTGATGATCACGGCACCGAGGCCCACGCACGCGGCGCCACCGAGCAGTGCCAGTGCCGGTCCGCGCACGTCGACCGCCAGCCCGGACAGGGCGGCTCCCGCAGCGACGCCGAACACGACGCCCGACTGGGTCCACGACTGCGCCTCGGTCTGCGTACCGGGCATGGCCAGGTCGTCGATCAGCTGGAACGCGCAGATGGTCGTGGGGGCCAGGAACAGCCCACCGAGGAACAACGCGACGGCGAACCCCGGCAACGAGCCCAGCGCGGTCGGCAGCAACGCCAGGCCGACCGCGAGCACCACCACCAGGACACGCAGCCGCTGCGGCAGGCTGCCCGGCCACGAGCGGGCGCCGTACACCAGCCCGCCGAGGAGGCTGCCGCCGGCCAGTGCGGCGAGCAGACCTCCGGCCGACTGCGGCGAGCCGGCCAGCTCCGCGACCGCCGGCACGACGATGTCGATGACGCCGAAGACGACGGCCATGCAGGCGAAGGCCAGCACCATCACGCGCACACCCGGCGAGCGCAGGGCGCCGCCGACCGCGACCCCCGGGTCCCGCGGCGGCACGCGCCGGGCCGCACCCGTGGCGGCATAGCCGAGCGCTCCCACCATCGCGATACCACCGGCCGCGGCGACGGCGACCCCACCGCCGTAGCGGACGTCGAGGGCGGCCGCGACGAGCGGACCGAGCACGAACCCGAGCTCGACGGCGATCGACGACACCGCGAACGCCGTCTCGCGCCCACGTCCGGTCGGGAACAGTCGCGACAGCAGCACACGGGAGCATGCCGTGACCGGCGGGAAGAACAGGCCCGTGACCACCGCGATGCCGACGAGCAGCCCGACCCCCGACCCCCGACCGGCCAGGATCGCGAGCGCGAACGTGCCGGCGGCGTAGAGCACCGCGTCGGGCACCAGCAGCCGGGACTGACCGACCCGGTCGGCGAGCCGACCCTGCACCGGCGCACCGACCCCGACACCGACCTGGTGTGCGGAGGTCACCAGGCCTGCCGCGGCGAAGCCGTAGCCCGACCCCCGCAGCAGCAGCACGAGCGCCAACGCGATCATCCCGGGGGTCAGCCGCGACACCGTCGAGGTGATCAGCGGCCAACGGGCCTCGGGATGAGCGAGCAGGTCGCGGTAGGCACGCACGCGTCGACCCCCGGAGCGGGCAGGGAGGTGGCCGGATGCGTCGCGTCGACGGCACCGGGAGGAACCAGGCAGGGTAGCCCGCTACGGCTCCCGGTCCGCTCCCGACGCGGAGGCCGTCGGCACGGGCACCGGGGCCCGCACGCGTCGCGGGAGATGGGCCAGCATCTCCTCGAGGGCGTGCTCGAGCGACTCGGCCCACCGCGCCGTGCGTCGGGCGTCGATCCGCAGCAGCGGCGTGCGGGGATGCTCGCCGTGCACCGCGAACCCCTCGTGCAGCAACCAGGTGGCGGGCAGCAGGCACCGACGTTCGCGCCAGCGACGGTCGCCGTACGCCTCCACGGCCGGCCGGTCGAGCCGGATCGCCTCCTTGAGCGCAGCCTGCACCAGCAACCGTCCGAGGCCCAGGCCCCGCCACGGTGGCTGGACCCGCACGGTGGCCAGCAGCAGCGCCCGCGGATCCGGCCGCGGCACCGTGACCCCCGGCGCGGCGAACGCCTCGGCGGGGCCGAAGACCGCGTGGGCCACCACCACGCCGTCGACCTGCACCACCCGGCCGGCCGTGGCGCCCTCGTGGGCCAGTGCCGAGACCCACGCCTGCTTGCGCGTGAGCGGGTCCGTCCACGCCCTCGCACCGTCGGTGCCGTCGGTGACAGGCCCGGGCGCACCCAGTTCCCAGAACAGACACGTCCGGCAGTCGGGCGGCAACGCCTCGACGAGCTCACCGTGCAGCGGCATCACGCGACGGGACACGCCGGCTCACTCCGTCCGGGACAGGCGCGGTCCGTCCGGGAGCAGCATCCGCGAGACCAGCCCCCCGGCGAGGCCCCCGACGAGCAGCCCCACCGCGGCGCGTCGCCAGCCCCCGGCCGCGACGTGACGCGTCGCCGGAGGAGCCAACCGGACCTCGGTCATGTCCGCCTCCCGATGTCGTTCCCAGCTGCTCGCTACGCTCGATGCTACCGGCGACGTCGTCGTGGCAGGCGAGCACGCGAGATCGCCGGTCACGCGCCCCGGACCCGGGGAGACGCGCCCGCACGGTCCGACCGGGCCGACGATCCGAAAGACGTGCGTGCGGCTGGACACCGACCCCTACCTGTCCCGCTACGCCGAACGCGTGCAGGGCATGAGCGCCTCGGCGATCCGGGCGCTGTTCGCCCTGACCGCCCGGCCGGAGATCGTCTCGTTCGCCGGTGGCAACCCGGCGGTCGAGGCGCTGGACCTCGAGGCGGCCGAGGCGGTGGCCGCGGCGGTCGTCCGTGAGAGCGGCGCGGTCGCACTGCAGTACGGGATCGGGCAGGGACGTCCGGAGCTGCGCGAACAGCTCGTGGACGTCATGGCGCACGAACACGTGCCGGCCCACGTCGACGACCTGGTGGTCACCGCGGGCGGCCAGCAGGCGCTCGAGCTCATCGCGAAGTGCTTCGTCGACCCCGGCGACGTCGTGATCGCCGAGGGGCCGACCTACGTCGGGGGCATCAGCGCGCTCGCGAGCCATCAGGCCGAGGTCCGTCACGTCCCGATGGACGCCGAGGGCATGCAGGTCGACGCGCTCGAGGACCTGCTGCTCCGACTCTCGCAGGAGCAGCGGCGCGTCAAGCTGCTGTACACGATCCCCAACCACCAGAACCCCGGCGGCGTGTCGTTGTCCCTCGAGCGCCGCCAGCGTCTGGCGGAGCTTGCCGAGCGTCACGACCTGCTGATCCTCGAGGACAACCCGTACGGGCTGCTCGACTTCGCCGGCCGGATCCAACCGTCCATCCGCCAGCTGGTCCCCGACCGGGTCGTGTACGTGGGCACGGTGTCCAAGACCTTCGCGCCAGGCGTGCGCACCGGCTGGATCGCCGCGCCGCACCCGATCCGCGACAAGCTCGTGCTCCTGCGCGAGGCCGCGGACCTGTGCCCGGCCACGTTGACGCAGATGATCGTGGAGCGCTGGCTCGCCACCCAGCCGTGGCGCGAGCAGGTCAAACGCTTCCGGGGCGTCTACCAGGAGAAGGCCGAAGCCATGCTCGGCGCGCTGGCCGCGACCATGCCCGACGGCATCACCTGGACCCGCCCGTCGGGCGCCTTCTACGTGTGGATGACCGTGCCGGCCGGGGTCGACACGTCGGACCTGTTGGCGAAGGCGATCAACCACCGGGTCGCCTACGTGCCCGGTCGGGGGTTCTACGCCGACGGGTCCGGCGGCGACCAACTGCGCCTGTGCTTCTCGCAACCGAGCGTGGAACGCATCGAGGAAGGGGTCGAGCGGCTCGGTGAGCTGCTCACGACCGAGCTCGACCTGGTGCGCGCCGTCTACGGTGCACATGCCCCAGCCGCAGCGTCGCGCCCCGAGGAGGGCCGCGGCGCGCTCGGCTGACGCCTGCTCGACGAGGAGAGCACCCGTGCCGTCGAACGTCGCCGTCCTGTCCGGCGGAATCTCACTCGAACGCGACGTCAGTCTGCGCTCGGGCAGCCGGGTCGCCGATGCCCTGGCCGACCGGGGCCACGACGTGACCCGTGTCGACGTCGACGGAGAGCTCGTCCACGTCCTCGAACGCGGCGGCTTCGATGCCGCCTTCCTGACGTTGCACGGCTCGGCCGGCGAGGACGGGACCGTGCAGGCCCTGCTGGAACTCGTCGGCCTGTCCTATACCGGACCGGACGTGCTCGCCAGCTCGCTGGCCTGGAACAAGCCGATCGCGCAGGGCATCTACCGACGTGCCGGTATCGCCACCCCGCGCGGGGTCACCCTGACCCAGCAGGCCTTCCGGGAGATGGGCGCGGTCGCGGTGGTGGACCGCCTGGCGGACGCGCTCGGGACGCCGGTCGTCGTCAAACCGGCCACCGGCGGATCGTCGCTCGGCCTGAGCATCGTCGAGGACCCGGCGGCCCTGCCGCAGGCCATCGTCGGGGCGTTCAGCTACGCCGACGCCGTACTGCTCGAGCAGTTCGTCGCCGGCACCGAGGTGGCGGTGACCGTGCTCGACGGACGCGCCCTACCGGCGGTCGAGATCCGTCCCAAGGAGGGCGCCTACGACTTCGCGGCGCGCTACACGGCCGGCGCGACCGAGTTCCATGCACCCGCGCGCCTCGAGGACCCCGTCGCCGCGGCCTGTGCGCAGGCCGCCGTCGCCGCCTACGAGGCGATCGGCGCGCGGCACATCTCCCGGGCGGACCTGATCGTGGACGTGCACGGCGTCCCCTGGCTGCTCGAGCTCGACACCTGCCCCGGGCTGACCGACACGTCGCTGGTGCCGCTGGCGGCCGAGGCGGACGGGCTGCCCTTCGCCGCGCTGTGCGAGACACTGCTGGGGCTGGCGCTCGGCGACGGCCCACGCACGCACGCGCCACTCGCCGCCCCGGTCGACGAGGCGCCGGGGGGCGGGCGATGACGACCTCCGAGATCCCGATCGACCCGTCGGCGGCGCCACCGCCCGACGAGGTCGAAGACCACCTGCGCGAACTCGAGTTCGAGCCGGCCGCCCTGCCGGACCCGGACGGGCCCGCACCGCGGACCGTGGTGTTCGACATCGGCGAGGTACTCGTCGACGAGACGCGGGTGTGGTCGATCTGGGCCGACCTGCTCGGCGTCTCCCCGCTGACGTTCGCCGCGGTGCTCGGTGCCGCGATCAGCCAGGGCGAGGACCACCACGTGGTGTTCCCGCACCTGGCGCCGAACATCGTGTGGGAAGAGTTCCTCGATGAGCACGAACGCCGGCTCGGCGGGCTCCAGGAGCAGGATCTGTACCCCGACGTGCGGCCCTGCCTCGCCGAGCTGCGCAGCCTCGGGTTCGAGGTGGCGTTGGCCGGCAACCAGCCGGCGATCCGCACCGCCCAGTTGCAGCAGCTCGATCTGCCGCACGACCGGCTGGCGACCTCCGACGAACTCGGGATCGAGAAGCCCGACCCGGAGTTCTTCGCCTCGGTGCTGCGTCTGGTGGACGCCCCGGAGCCCTCGGACGTGCTCTACGTCGGCGACCGCATCGACAACGACGTCACCCCGGCGGCCGCCTTCGGCATGCGCACCTGTTGGCTGCGACGCGGGCCCTGGGGACACCTGCAGGAGCCCGACGACGACCTCGACATCGACCTGGTGCTCGAAGGGCTGGGCGAGCTGCCACTGCTGCTGGCGGAGTGGCGCGGCTGACCGGATCGACGTCACCACGGTCGGCGACGCCGTCGGCCGTCCGAGACGGGCGCCGCGCGCGTCCGGAGCGTTGGAGCAGGCATGAGCACGGCGAAACGGGTCGCGGGCGAAGCGGCTGCGGAACTGGTCGAGGACGGCATGCGACTGGGCCTGGGCACGGGGTCCACCGTGGCGTACTTCCTCGATGCGCTGGCGGCACGCGGACTCGACGTCGCCGGGGTCCCGACCTCCGAGGCGACGGCGACACGTTGCCGCGAGCTGGGCATCCGTCTGCTCGACGTGGCGACGACCGACGCGCTCGACCTCGCGGTCGACGGTGCCGACGAGCTCGACGCAGGGCTGGAGCTGACCAAGGGCGGTGGCGGCGCATTGCTGCGCGAGAAGGTGGTGGCTGCGCTCGCCGACCGGTTCGTCGTGATCGCCACCCGGGACAAGCTGGTCGACCGGCTCGGTGACACGTTCCCGGTCCCGGTCGAGGTGGTCCCCTTCGCGCTCGGACCGGTGGGGCGTGTGCTGACCGAGCGGGGCTTCGAACTGACCGAGCGGACCGATGCCGAGGGTCGCTCGTACCGGACCGACAACGGCAACGCCATCCTGGACGCCCGGATGCCTGCGGGGATCGCCGATCCGGCCGTCACCGACGTGGCACTCGCGCTGATCCCGGGCGTCGCGGCCCACGGACTGTTCCTCGACCTGGCGACCGAGGCGTTGCTCGGCGACGACGAGGGCGGACTGCTGCGACGGTCGCGGCCCGACCGCACCTGAACGGGGGCGATGGCGCCCACGGGTCCGCATTCGCGGATGTGGCCGGCGCGCCGCCGCACGGGGACGCGCCCGACGGCGCCGAGGCCGCGGTCGACCTCAGCCGTCGAGGTCGAGTCCGTCGGGAAGGCGCCGTTCGACCCGCGAGAGCACGGCATCGAGGTCGTCGTCGGTGTCGCTGCCGGTGTGCCGAACGTCGGTTGCGTCCGGCTCGTGCGCCGGCTGGCCGGCCGACTCGCCCAGGTCGTCGAGTGCGACCGAGGTCGGCAGGGGCGTCCCGTGCCCCTCGAGCCCTCTCGCGATGACGGCGACCACCCGTTCGAGGTCGTCGACGGAGGCGAACTCGATCTGCAGCTTGCCGGTGCGGGCGCCCATGGCGATGCGCACGCGGGTGCGCAGGGCGTCGGACAGGTCGTCCTGGAGCTCCACCAGTCCGGGCGCCACGATCCGGCGTCGACGTGGTCTCGCCGTCGGCGCGTCGTCGGCGCGGTCGAGCAGCTTGACGCGCACCAGCTCCTCGGTGGCCCGCACCGACAGCCCTTCCGCCACCACCCGGTCGGCCAACCGGGCCATGTCCGCCTCGTCGTCGATCGACAGCAGCGCCTTGGCGTGTCCGGCGCTGAGCACGCCAGCGGCGACGCGACGCTGGACCGCCGACGGCAGCGTGAGCAGCCGCAGGGCGTTGCTGATCGCAGGTCGTGACTTCCCCAACCGGGAGGCGAGCTCCTCCTGGGTGAAACCGAAGTCGTCGAGCAGTTGCTGGTAGGCGGCGGCCTCCTCCAGCGGGTTGAGCTGCACCCGGTGGATGTTCTCGACCAGCGCTTCCTTGAGCAGGTCGGTGTCGTCGGTGTGCCGGACCACGGCCGGCACACGGTCGAGGCCGGCCAGCTTCGAGGCCCGCAGTCGCCGTTCGCCGGCAACCAGCTCGTACCCACCCTCCTGCGTCGGGCGCACGACCAACGGCTGCAGGACGCCCATGTCGGCGATCGAGGTGGCCAGCCCCTGCAGCTCGTCGTCGTCGAAGACCCCGCGCGGCTGCCGCGGGTTGGGCGCGATCGCCTCGATCGGGACCTCGGCCATGGTGGCCCCGACGCCGGCAGGCGGTGCCTCGCCCGGCGGGATCAGTGCCGCGAGGCCGCGACCGAGTCCTCCACGCCGCGTCATCAGGCGTCCTTCACGTCGTCGGTGCCCACCGGGGCCGCACCACCGAGCAGGCGGTCCAGCGCGGAGTTCTGCGGTGCGGCGACGGGGAGTCCGAGTCGCTCACCGACCTCGCGCGCCAGGCGTTGGTACGCCCGGGATCCTCGGCTGTGGGGGTCGAAGACCGTGATCGGCTGCCCGAAACTCGGTGCCTCCGAGAGCCGGACGGTGCGCGGGATCACGGTGCTGTAGGCCTGCTCGCCGAAGAAGTCCCGGACCTCGTCGACGACCTGCTGCGAGAGGTTGGTCCGCGCGTCGTACATCGTCAGCACGACGCCGCCGAGAGCCAGTTCGCGGTTGAGATTGTCGCCGACGAGCTGCACGGTGCGCATGAGCTGCCCCAGGCCCTCGAGCGCGTAGTACTCGCACTGGATCGGCACCAGGACCTGGTCCGCCGCGACGAGCGCATTGATCGTGAGCAGGCCCAGCGACGGAGGACAGTCGACGAAGATCACGTCGTACTCGCCCCGGACGTCCTCAACGGCACGACGCATGCGCTGCTCGCGGGAGAACGCGGGCACGAGTTCGACCTCGGCGCCAGCCAGATCGAGCGAGGACGGCAGGACGTCGAGGTTGGCCAGCTCCGTCGACAGCCGCGCGTCGCGGATCGCCATCCCGTCGACGAGCACCTGGTAGATGCTCGGTGCGCCCTCCTCCACCCGCAGCCCGAAACCCGTGGTCGCGTTCCCCTGCGGGTCGAGGTCGATCAGCAGGACCCGCGCGCCGAGCTCCGCCAGGGCGGCCGCCAGTGACACCGTGGTCGTGGTCTTGCCGACACCGCCCTTCTGGTTCGCGACGCAGACCACGGCCCCCTTCCGCGACCGGTCGGGTGGCTCCGAGGTCCGCGCCGTCTCGGACGCGGCAGGCGGCGGTACGGAGGGCGCGTCGCTTCGGGGCCAGCTCCGTGCGGCGACGCTTCCTGAGGAGGATTCTGAGAAGGATTCCCCGCTGCGTGTTGCTTCCGGCTGCCACGCCACGACGGCTCTTCCTCAGGTCGACGAACGGACGATTCTAACCACGAACGGGCCATCTTCCCGCACGTCGTGCGACGCATCCGGCGTCTCCACGACCACGGCACCCAGTGACCCCAGGGCGCGGTCCGACGCCTCGAGCTCCTCGCGCCAACGCGCCCCCTTGATGGCGTGGAGCTCACCGCCGGGTCGCAGAAAGGGCATCGTCCAGGGGAGGAGCCGATCCAGGGCGGCCACGGCTCGCGCGGTGACGAGGTCGAACCTGCCCCGCAGCTCGGATCGCGCCAGGTCCTCCGCGCGCCCATGGTGCACGATCACGGGCAGACCCAGGTTCTTGGCGGTGTTCCGCAGGAACGTCGCCTTCTTGCCCGTCGCTTCGAGCAGTTCGACTCGGAGGTCCGGGCGAACGACGGCGATGACGATCCCAGGAAACCCGCCACCCGAGCCGACATCGAGCAGTCGCGGGCCCGCCGGGAGGCCGTGAGCGAAGCGAAGGGACTCCGAGAGGTGTCGCGTGCGCAGATCCGCCTTCGCCTGGCGCGAGACGAGATTGTGCGGGCTCTGCTCGACGGCCGTCACGAACGTCTCGAGCTGCGAGCGTTGGCGGTCGGAAAGGTCGGGCATCGTCGACGTCATGCCGAAAACCTAGCCGATGACGTCGCCGGCACCAGACGCGCTCGTTCGGGATCGCCCAGATGTCCAAGTTTGGATGACCGACGTGACGTGTTCCACGTGGAACGTCCCGTGCTGGCGATTGCGCAGGGGGTAGCCGCCGGATCACCTTCAAGAGTTCCAAATGATATATAGATATATAGGCCCATCTACTTTCGCGTTGTCGGCGGCCAGCAACGGACCGGCCGACGGGTCGGGTCTGTCTCCGCACGGAATCTGCCGACGGTTCCTCCGGTCTGTCTCCGTGACCCAGCGGCTGCCCCAGCTTTTGGGAGCACAACCAACGGACAGCACTCGTTCCACGTGGAACGCGCATTTTCGGGGGCGTTCCACGTGAAACGGCGACGTCTGCGTCTGCGACCTGAAGCGCCTTGGTGGAGGCCAGGTCTGGTCTCTGGACGGTGGCAACTGCTCCCGGTCTCGGCCTGAGACTTGTCCACCCCGGAAGGATGAGTCCGGGCGACAAAGGAAGCGGCAAGACCCGTGAGAATCGTGCCGCGAGGGAGCCCCGGACGAGACTCGATCACCGGCGTGTGAGCGACCTGGCGGAACCAAGGCCGAGCGCGCGAACGAACCCAGGCGTGCAAGCAGTCCGGTCCGCATCCATGCGACTACCGGCACTGGGACATTCGTGCGTGAACCAGCAGCGCGCAGGAACGTCTGCGATCCGGCCGCGAGCTGCGCGGGCTCTCAGCGAACCATCGGCGGTCGCGTGAGATCTTGCAACCCTTGTACGGAGGTGACGACCCATAGCCTCAACAGCCGATCGGGCCATGACTGATCCGCCCGACCGCTCGTCGTCGGATCCCCGGTGCAACGGAGGGACAGCCGTGATCGAGGGAACCACCGCGGCGAGATCCGTTCTCGGCAGCACCCGAGCCCACGACAGCATGGCCGGCCATGGGCGAACCGATCAACACGCGACACGCGCCATCTGGGAGCGTTTGCGCAGGTCACGCGCGGTCGCGCGTCCTTGGCCGCCGTCGTGACTCCCAGCGGGCCGATGCGCCTTCGACGCCAGAACGCGACACGGCGACGTCGAACTCGCCCACTCCCCGACGCGCACGCTCATGACGTCGTTCGACCGGACGACCCACTTGTCGGAGCAAGCGACACACAAACTTGTAGTTACATCGACATATGAACAAGATAAGATCCGCGGCCATCCGCACCGACGCGGCAGCAACACGTCGGCCGTACTCGAGATGCGACCGTCGGGAGGTCGACCCGGTCCGGTTCGGCGTGGCTGCGAGCGGAGCGTGTCCTGCCCGCCCCGTTCCCCGGCCCGGGAGCCACCGGACACGCGTTGCGGGGGCGAGCTCGAAGCGTCGAGTGACCCGTACTCCGGATCTGCGACCGTGCCCGCCCACCTTCCGCGATCCGGACGAACCGCCACCTCGTGACTGCCGCGCCGGGAGGCGACGCGACGCCCGGTGTCCCGGACCGCCGACTCGGTCGCACCACGGCTCGCGGGGCACTGTCCCGCTGCGCCGCCGTGCCCGACCAGGTGGTCGTCCACCGACGTCCGGGGGCGTGACGCACGACGATCACGCCTCGGCGACGAGACGTCGGGCCGGGATCGCTGACAAGCCGGTACGGATACCGCGAATCCCGGCGCTTCCGCGAACCACGCACGGCGACCACGCCGTTGCACGCCGCCCGACGCCGGAGCCCGGCGGTCGACGGCAGGGCACCGGGCCTGCTTGCACCGAAACGCGTCACCGAGGCGGGCACAGGCTGCCCGCGTCAGTCCTCGGGTTCGATGATCACGCGACGGGCCGGCTCGCGGCCCTGAGAGCGGCTGGCGACACCGTCGTGCTCGGCAACCAGGTGATGGACGGCCTTGCGCTCGAACACGTCCATGGGCTCGAGGCGCACCGCGTCGCCGGTGTCCAGGACGTCCTCGATGGCCTCCTCGGCCTTCTCGATCAGCTTCTCCAACCGACGTGATCGATAGCCCTCGGCATCGATCTTCACCCGGGACCGCCGCTGGAACTCGCGCTGCAGCGAGCACCGCACCAGTTCCTGGATCGCCTCCAGGGTCTGCCCCCGACGACCGATCAGCGCCCCGCTGCCGATCTCGACGACCTCGACCTCGGCATGGTCCTCGTGCACGCGGATCCGCAGGTCGCCGGGAAGCTCGAGCGCGTCCAACAGTCCCTCGAGGAAGTCCGCGGCCGCATCCGCCTCCTCGTCGAGCTCCTCGGGCGTGACGGCGTCCACCTCGTCGTCGCTGGCGTGCTCGTCGTCGCCCTCACCCTCCGAGTCGGCGACCCGGCGCGGCACCTCGATGTCGAGCTCGAGGCGGATCTGTCCGCCGACGTCGTCCACGCCGGGGGCGTCGATCTGCAGGTCGACCTTCTCGTCCGCGCAGTCGACCAACTCGGCGACCGCCCGGGTCAGGGCCTGCTCGAGAGAGTCGGCGGAGACAGCGATTCGTCGGCTCATCGGGAATTCCTCGGTTCAGCTGTCGTTCTGGCCACCGCCCCGACGGGGCAGGTGGTCGCGCTTCTTGGACGACGCGGTCGAACCACCCTGGTCGCGTGGGGTGTCGTTTCGCCCGGGTCGGTTGGGCGACGGCCCGTCGGGCTTCTTCTTGCCGCCCTGACCCGAGCGGGCACTGCCGGTCCCCTTGGTGCCCGAGGACCCACCGCGCCTGCCGTTCGTGTCGCCGTCGCCCTTGGTGCCGGACGACCCGCCGCGCTTGCCGTTGGTGTTGCCGTTGCCCGCACCACGCTTGTTGCGACGGGCCGCCTCACCACCGGGGTGGTCCGCCAGGGTGCCCGACTCGGCCTCGTGCTTGACCTCGCGCAGGATGATCGCCTGCTGCACGACCTGCCAGAGGTTGGTGGTGACCCAGTACAGCAGGATGCCGAGCGGGAAGTTGATCGAGATGAAGGCCAGGAACAGCGGCATGATGTAGAGCAGCAACTTCTGCTGCTGCGCCATCGGGTTGTCCGCCATCTGGGCGGCGTTGCGGGCCATCATCTGCTTCTGCGACCAGAACATCGTTCCGGACATCAGCACGATGAGCAGCCAGCCCGGCCAGCCCGCACCACGGACCAGCATCTCCAGGCCGCCCTCGCCGACCGCGGTGAAGAAGTAGAACTCGGCACCGAGCAGTTCACCGCCCTCACGACCGGCGTACTGCAGCGTCCAGAACAAGGCCAGGAAGATCGGCGCCTGCATCAGCAGCGGCAGGCAGCTCGCCGCCGGATTGACGCCCTCGCGCTGGTAGAGCGCCATCTGCTCTTCGTTGAGCTTCTGACGCTTGGCGCGGTACTGCTCGGGATCCTTGCGCATCAGGTCGCGGTCGACCTTGTACTTCTTCTGGATCTCCTTGAGCTGCGGAGCGAGCGCCTGCATCGCACGCATGCTGCGGGTCTGCTTGATCGCCAGCGGCAGCAGCGCCACGCGGACCAGGATGGTGAGCAGGATGATCGCCCAGCCCCAGGCGTGGATCCCGGCGACGGGCTCGACGACGTTGTGCAGCAGGGTCAGCAGCGCGTCGAGCGCGCCGATGGTCCCGTCGCGGATGGTCTGCCAGAGCGAACCCACAGCGTTCTACTTCCTCGGGGGTACGGGATCGATCCCGCCCACGTTCCAGGGATGACAACGACCCAGCCGACGCGCGGCGAGCCAGCCGCCACGAAGACCTCCGTGACGACGGATCGCCTCCACGGCATAGGTCGAACAGGACGGCGCGAACCGGCAGCGCGGCTGACGCACCGGCGCGGTCGCCCGCCACAACTCCACGATGCCGAGCAGCAACCACGCCAACGGCGACCGCCGGTCACGGAACGTCGACGTCGACGAGGGGGTCGAGGAAGCCGTCGCGCCGCTCACGTCGCGACGTCCAGGACCTCGAGTCGACCGGCCAACTGCTGCAACTCCTGGTGCACCGCGTCCAGACGGCTCGCCGCGCAACTGGCACGCGCGATCAGCACGACGTCGACGCCCGCCCGCCAGGGCAGATGGCGCGCCGCCTCGCGCAGCAGCCGCTTGGCACGGTTGCGTGCCACGGCGGTGCCGACGCGACGGGACGCCACGACGGCCACCCGCGGGAGGCCGTCCACCCGGTCGGTACGGACGTGCACCACGGCGAGGCGGCCGGCGCGTTGGCGCCGGCCGCGCAGGACCGCAGCGATGTCGCGTCCCTCCCGCAGTCGATCGACCGCGACGGGGACCACGGCGGTCAGGCGCTCAACGATGCGCGGCCACGGCGCCGCCGGTTCTTGACGATCGCTCGCCCGGCGCGCGTGGACATGCGCGCACGGAACCCGTGCTTCTTGGAACGACGACGGTTGTTCGGCTGGAAGGTGCGCTTCACGGACCGGCCCCCCTGGGGTGCGGTGATGGGTGCACACGATGCGGAGACGGGTCCGGTCCGAACGACAGAGATGGACCGCGAGCCGGCATCGGTGCAGGCAGGACGTGCGAGGGAGCGTACCGCCCTGCGCGCGAGGCGGGCAAGCCGCCCGGCGGGCGGGCGTCCGGCGCCCGACCTCGGTCCGGCGAACCCGCACGGCGCGCGGGTGGCACCGGTTCGATCGGTGGACCACGAACCGCACCGTTCTGTCCATCCGGTGCGCGCGAAGCGTGCAGGCCGACGTCGTGTGGATAACTCCTTGCGACCGCGCGGCGCCGGCGTGTACGGTCCCCGGCCGTTCGCCGTGCGGAGACCCACGTCGCGTCCCCGGGTCCGACCCGGTCGGGACGAGGGTGCCGAAGCCGACGAACCTTCCCCCTGCGGCCTGCTTCGCGTCGAAATCGACGGGCGAGTTGCGCTATCCACACCTGTGGACGCTGTTGTGGACAGTGTTCGTCAGGGGGTGCAGTGCGCGCGCTGCCGAGGCACGAGCGGACCGCTCAGGGCCGTCCACCCGACGTCCCCCGACCCCGGACCGGCAGGAGCAGGCGTGTCACGACCCTCGACGCTCGACCTCGAGACGCTCTGGGAACAGAGCCTCGAGGTGGTCATGGGCACCGTCTCGTCCCCGGCTCAGCGGCAGTGGCTGGCCGCCACGCAGCCCGTCGGGTTCAGCGACGACACCGTCGTGCTCGCCAGCCCGCACTCCTTCGCGCGCGAGTGGCTCGACACACGATGCGGTGACCGCATCCGCCAGGCACTGTCCAGCGCCGCCGGTCGTCCCTTGCACGTCGTCATCACGGTCCAGCCGCGCCCGGAGCCGATCGAGCACCTCGCCACCGGCGACGGTGACCGCTCGCCGACGGGTGCCTCCGAGCAGACGCCGTCCCTGCGCCCGGATCCGGCTCCGGCAGCGGCGCGCGATGGTGGGCTGCCCGCGGCCACCCCACCATCGCCCGGCGCCCCCGCACGGGAACCGGAGGACGTCGTCGGTGACCACCAGGTGCCGGCGTCGGCGTCCTCGGCACCGTTGCAGGCCCCCGGGCGACCGGCGGGACCGATCCACACGGTTCCGGAGCGCAGCTCCCGACCCGAGGACGTCGAGCCCGAGACCCAGCTCAACCCCAAGTACTCGTTCGACGACTTCGTCATCGGTTCCTCGAACCGGTTCGCCCACGCGGCGGCCAACGCGGTGGCGGAGGCACCGGCGAAGTCGTACAACCCGCTGTTCATCTACGGCGGCGCCGGACTGGGCAAGACCCATCTGCTGCACGCGATCGGACACTACGTCCGCAACCTGTATCCACGGCTGCGGGTGCGCTACATCACGACCGAGCAGTTCACGAACGAGTTCATCAACGCCATCCGTGACGACCGGATCACCACCTTCCAGCGCACCTACCGCCAGGCGGACGTCCTGCTGATCGACGACATCCAGTTCCTGGAGCAGAAGGAGCGCACGCAGGAGGAGTTCTTCCACACCTTCAACGCGTTGCACAACGCCGAGAAGCAGATCGTGATCTCGAGCGACCGGCCGCCCAAGCAGATCGCCCACCTCGAGGACCGGCTGCGCAGCCGCTTCGAGTGGGGGTTGATGACCGACGTGCAGCCACCGGATCTCGAGACCCGGATCGCCATCCTGCGCAAGAAGGCCGAGTCCGATCGGCTGGGCGTCCCGCCCGAGGTGCTGGAACTGATCGCCTCGAAGGTCGAGTCCAACATCCGCGAGCTCGAGGGCGCCCTGATCCGCGTCAGCGCCTTCGCGAGCCTCCAGCGATCGTCTGCCGACTCCGCCATGGCGGAGATGGTCCTCAAGGACCTGTTCCCGGACGACCGCGACCAGGACGTCTCGGTCCAGCTCATCATGGACGAGGTCGCCGACTACTTCTCCCTCACCGTCGAGGACCTGTGCTCGCCGTCGCGCAGCCGCCAACTGGTCACCGCACGGCAGATCGCGATGTACCTCACGCGTGAACTGACGGACCTGTCGTTGCCCCGCATCGGCAAGGCCTTCGGTGGACGTGACCACACCACCGTGATGCACGCCAAGTCGAAGATCGCCGGCCTCATGCAGGAACGCCGGGCCATCTACGACCAGGTGCAGGAGCTCACCAACCGCATCAAGACGCGGGCGCGCCGCCCATGAGCCGTCCACAGTTTCCACAGGACGGTGTGGAAAACCCGTGGACGGCCCTCGGGACGAGCTGTGCACCGGGCGTGGACGACCGTGCCCGACGCGTGGACAGCGTGGGGGCGGTGGTCGCCAAGCACTGGGGACGACCGGTGGACCGTCGGTGGAGAATGCCGCGGCGCGGTGGAAGCACACGCCTGTCATTGCTCGACCTGGGGATGGACGTACCGGTCGTCCCCAGTGGAACCACAACCCGGAAACCGGGTCTGACCTGCACGAACAGCTCATCATCCACACTTTCCACACCCCCTACGACGGACACGAGATCTCTCTGTTCTCTCACGTCTTTCATCAGCGGTGTGCACAACTGCACGGGTAGAGAGGAAGCCACGTGAAGCTGCGTGCCGAGCGAGCCGAGTTCGCCGAGGCCGTGTCCTGGGCCACCCGCACCGTCGGGGCCAGGGTCACGCTGCCGGCGTTGTCGGGAGTCCTGCTCGAGGCCGCCGACGGACGCCTGACCTGTCGTGCCACCGACCTCGAGGTGGCGGCCGAGATCTCGATCCCCGTGCAGATCGACCAGCCGGGACGGGTGCTGCTCCCGGGGAGGTTGCTGTCGCAACTGGTGGCGCGCTTCCCGGACGCGCCGGTGCAGGTCACCGGTGAGCCCGACCGGGTCGAGATCACCTGCGGTCGTGCGACCTTCCGCGTGCGCGGGATGCAGGCCGAGGACTTCCCGACCCTGGCGCAGCCGGCCGAGGACGCACCTCAGGGCGTGGTCAAGGCCGATGCCTTCGCTCGTCTGGTCTCGCAGGTCGCCCGCGCCGCATCCTCCGACGAGGGTCGTCCGGTGCTCACCGGCGTCCACCTGCAGGCGGCCGGTGACACCCTCACCGCGGCGGCGACCGACAGCTATCGCCTTGCCGTGCGCTCGCTGGCGTGGGAGGAAGCGGTCGAGGGCACGGCACTGGTGCCGGCCCGGTCCCTGCAGGAGGCCGCGAAGGCCGCCAGCGAGGTGGGCGGTGCGGTCACGATCGTGATGGAGACCGGCCAGGTGTCGTTCCTGTTCGGCGACCGGCGGCTGACCACCAAGCTCATCGAGGGCACGTTCCCCAACTACCGCGCCCTGTTGCCCGACGCCCACGAGACCTCGGTCGTCGTGCAACGCGCGACCCTGGTCGAAGCCCTCCAGCGCGTGTCGATCGTCGCCATGGGCCAGGCGAACACGCCCGTGAGCCTCACGTTCGGTGACGGCAGCGTGGACCTGCAGGCGAGCAACCAGGAGATGGGCGACGCCGCCGAGGCGCTACCGGCCGAGATCGACGGTGACGGCCTGACCATCGCGTTCAACCCCGGATTCCTGCTGGCGGGCCTCGAAGCCACCGGGACCGAGCGGATCCGCGTGGAGTTGCGGGACGGGCTCAAGCCGGCCGTCCTGCGTCCGCACGCGGACGACGGCCAGGTCGACGACCTGACGTACCTGCTCATGCCCATGCGCGTCAGCTGAGTCGGTGCGGCTGTCGCGTCTCGAGCTCCAGGACGTGCGTTCCTACGAGCGCGTGACCCTGTCGCTGTCGCCCGGCGTGACGGTGCTGGTCGGGCCCAACGCGCAGGGCAAGACCAACCTGCTCGAGGCGGTGCACCGGGCGGCGACCGGCAACTCGCACCGCGTCGCCGGTGACGGCCCGCTGGTGCGGGCCGGCGCCGACATCGGCGTGATCCGGCTCGAGGCGCTCACCGACGAGGGACGTCGCCGCACGCTGGAGCTCGAGCTGGGCTCCTCGCGGCGCACGAGGACCCGGGTCGACGGGCACGACGTGCGACGCGCGGCGGACGCCCTCGGTGTGCTGCGGGTGGTGCTGTTCGCCCCGGAGGACGTCGCGGTCGTCCGAGGGGACCCGGCCGAGCGGCGCCGTTTCCTCGACGAGCTGTTGGCGCAGCGCCGCCCGGCGTTCGCCGCCGCCCGCAGCGAGTACGAGCGGGCGCTGCGCCAGCGGAACCAGCTGCTCAAGCAGTTGCGCTCGTTGCCGTCCACCGCACGGGAGTCGGCGGCGTCGACGCTGGCCGTGTGGACCGATCAGCTGGTGACGCACGGCACCGCCGTCGTGGCCGCACGCTTGGCGGCCGTGCGCACCCTGGCCAGGCCGGTCGACGCCTTCTACCGCGACCTCGCGGACCGACCGGAGCCGATCGGTCTGGCCTACCGCTGCTCGGCCGGCCCGATCGAGAGCGCGCCCGACGAGGTCGTGCCCGACCCTGCGCCCATCGCCGCGGCGATGCGCGACTCGCTCGCGGAGCTCGCCGGCGACGAACTGGCGCGGGGGGTGAGCCTCGTCGGTCCCCACCGCGACGACCTCGAGCTCACCATCGGCTCACTGCCGGCCCGTGGCTACTCCAGCCACGGCGAGGCGTGGTCGTTGGCGCTGGCGCTCAAGCTCGCGACCTTCGAGGTGCTCGCGGACGTGGGCGACCGTCCGGTCGTGTTGCTCGACGACGTGTTCGCCGAGCTCGACACCACCCGTCGCAAGCGCCTGGCCGCCGCCTGCGAGCGCTTCGACCAGGTGCTGGTGACGGCGGCGGTCGAGGAGGACGTCCCCCTGCAGGGTGCGAAGGTCGACGTGCGCCTCGAGGACGGTCGCTCATCGGCCCTCCCCCGGCCCCCGGAGGGGAGATGACCAGCCGCCGTTCACGGGACTCGCGGAGCCGGTCCTCACAGCCCCGTCGCGAGGATCCGACCGTCGCCTCGCGACGAGCCGGGTGGCAGGATCGCGACGAGCAGGTCTACGCCAAGAAGCGTGCCCGCCAGCAACGCCAGCGGGCCGACCGTGAGCGGCGCAGCTACGACCCGGGGCCGCCGACCGACGAGGACTGGACCGTCGCGGAACCGGAGACGGACGGCATCCGCCGCATCAGCCCGCCCACGCCGATCGGCGACAGCCTGCAGTCGTTCGTCCGCCGACGGGGCTGGGACGAACGGTTGCGCGGCGCCACGGCCTGGTCACGGTGGGACGAGATCGTCGGTCCCGAGCTGGCGAGCCGATGCGAGCCGGTGCGGCTCGCCGGGGGAACCCTCGTCGTTCGTGCCGAGTCGCAGGTCTGGGCGACCCAGCTGCGCTATCTGACCACCCAGCTGGTGACCAACGCGCGCGCGGTCCTGGGCACCGACGCCGTTCGGGACCTGCGGCTGACGGTTGGCCCACTCGAGGGGCGCGTCGAGCCCGACGTCTGAGTAGGAGCGGCGTCTGCCTACCCCGAGGCGCGTCGCACGCAGCCGGCTTCCCTGCCGCGTCGAGCGGCCGGGCCCCCCCGCGCCGCGTGCGCACGGCGGACGGTCCCGACCGTCGCCGAGCGGCGCGGACGGCGCCCGCCCGGTCCGGGAACCGGGCAGGCCACGACGACGACTGCATCGGTAGCGGCCGGTCGTGCGGTCGAAGGTCCTCCCGGTGCGGTCCGTTGTGCCCTCACGCGACCCGGGGTGACGGCCGACCCTCTCCACAGCGCGCCCGCCGTGCTCGTTGCGCCGGCTGCAGCTCGGGCCGGCCACTGCGCCCGTCCCCGACGTCCGATCCGTCCGATCCCTTCGCCAAGGAGCCGCCAGCCGTGTTGACCGCGGTGGTCGAGCGCTTCCTCGCGCTCCTCGCCCTGCTCGCCCTCGGCGTGTCGCTCGCCGGGGTCGTGGCGCTCGTGCGCGGTCGGGTGTCCGACCGGGCGCGGGAGGCCGCCCTGCCCCTGGCTGCCGCCGTGGCGGTGGTCTCGACCGGCGGTTCGCTGTACCTCTCGGAGGTCGCCGGCTACCTCCCCTGTGTCCTGTGCTGGTACCAGCGCATCGCGATGTATCCGTTGGTGGTCGTGCTCGGCGTCGCCGCCCTGCGCCGGGACGCGGCCGCGTGGCGCACCGTGCTCCCGATCACCGGCATCGGCACCGTGATCGCCGCCTGGCACGTCGCGGTCGAACGCCTGCCTGCGCTCGGGTCCGGCGTCTGCGACCCGACCGCGCCCTGCACGATCCGGTGGGTGGAGGAATTCGGCTTCCTGACCATCCCCACGATGGCCCTCATCGGCTTCATCACCATCTCCGTGCTCGTCCTCGTCGCCCGTGCGGGACACCGGCGGGCCTGAACCACCGCCCGCTGCTCGCGGCGTCCCCCTCCACCTCGGAGCAGATCATGCCCAGTACCGTCACCCGCAAGCGTCCGCCGGCGAGGACGTCGACCAAGCCCTCGCGGCTGCCGCTGGTCCTCGGCGCGCTCGCCGTGCTCGGCGTCGCCATTCTGATCGCCGTCTTCACCGCCAACGACGCCAGCTCCGCGGTCACGGTGGAGGACGTCGCCGGTTCACCGAGCGTCGTCACCGACCCGTTGCCCGACTTCGGCGGGGACACCGCCGCCGACCCCGCGCTGGGTCAGCGCGCCCCGCAGGTGGACGGCCAGGCGATCGAGGGCGGCGGCGCGGTCACCATCGGCGCCGGCAACGGGCCCGAGTTGCTGGTGTTCCTCGCCTCGTGGTGCCCGGCCTGCCAGGCCGAACTGCCCGAACTCGTCGGGTGGCTCGACGGCGGGAACCTGCCCGACGAGGTGGCGCTGACCGCGGTCGTCACCGGGCTGGACAACACGCGACCGAACTGGCCGCCGACCGACTGGCTCGAGCGCGAGGGCTACACCGGCGAGACCATCGTCGACGACGCCGAGGGCACCATCGCCGGGGCCTACGGCATGTCGGGTACCCCGTTCTGGGTCGCGCTGGACGCCGAAGGTCAGGTCGTTGCCCGCGCCTCGGGACGTCTCGAGATGCATCAGGTCCAGCAGATGGCCGACGTGCTCGCGCAGGGCTGAGTCCCACCGCACGACACCGGCAGCCGGTGCGCGACCGACCGGTTGCCCGCCGAACGCGCCGGGTCGACGGCGTTGCGCCGCCGACGTCGGCGCGCGAGGATGACCGGCGTGCCCGAACTCCCCGACATCGAGGACTACCTCGCGGCCCTGCGGCCACGGGTGCTCGGCGCGCGCCTCGAGCAGGTGCGCATCACCGGGTTCTCGCTGCTCAAGACCTTCGACCCCCCCGTCTCGGCGATCGAGGGCCAGCGCGTCACCGGGCTGCGGCGCCTCGGCAAGCGCCTGGTGTTCGTCTTCGACGACGCGGACGGCCCGCTGTTCGCCGTGCTGCACCTGATGATCGCCGGCCGCCTGCGGTGGCGCGACCCGGGCGCCAAGGTGCCGGGCAAGGTCGGGATGGCCGCCTTCGACTTCACCGGTGGCGAACGTGGCGACGGCACCCTGCTGCTGACCGAGGCCGGCACGAAGAAACGTGCCTCGCTGCACGTCGTCCGCGGTGAGGACGCGCTGGCCGAGCACGACCGCGGTGGGATCGATCCGCTGCGCGCGGACCGTGCCGACTTCGCCGCGCAACTGCAGCTCGAGAACCGCACGCTCAAGCGGGCGCTGACCGATCCGCGGCGCTTCTCCGGGATCGGCAACGCCTTCAGCGACGAGATCCTGCACGCGGCCCGGCTCTCCCCGGTCAAGCGCACCCGCCAGCTCACCGACGAGGAGCTCGACCGCCTGCACGCGGCCACGCACGAGGTGCTGCAGGCGTGGGTGACGCGCCTGCGCGAGCAGACCGGCGACGGCTTCCCGGAGGCGGTCACCGCGTTCCGAGCCGACTTCGCGACGCACGGCCGGTTCGGACAGCCGTGCCCGGTCTGCGGCACCGGGATCCAGCGCATCCGCTACGCCGACAACGAGACCAACTACTGCCCCCGGTGCCAGACCGAGGGCAAGCTGCTCGCCGACCGCAGCCTGTCCCGGCTGCTCAAGGACGACTGGCCGCGGACCGTCGACCAGCTCGAGGGCGCCTGAGGGGTTCCGACGACCCGAGCCCGGTGCCACCATGGGCGGTCCGGCCACCGTCCCGTGACGCTCGTAGACCGCCTCGGGGGCGTCGCGGGTGCTCCGCGTGGGAGGGTACGTGGGCGGGGTCCGGTCGCTGCACCGTCGTCCTGGATGCCGCTGGGGACGAGGGCCGGTCTGGTAGGCTGGTCGTTCCTGCCGTCGCCTGCGTTGGTGTACGGCGCCCTTGCCCAGAGAGGCTCCTGCGTTGGCTCCTGCCCCTGATTCCGGCCTGCCTGACTCCGGTGCGCCCGCCGGTACCCCGGTGACCGGGTCGTCGGACGCACCGATCGCCGGCAACGGGAACTACAGCGCGAAGAACATCACGGTGCTCGAAGGGCTCGAGGCGGTGCGCAAGCGCCCCGGGATGTACATCGGTTCCACCGGACCGCGGGGTCTGCACCACCTGGTGTGGGAGGTCGTCGACAACTCCGTCGACGAGGCGCTGGCCGGCCGCTGTTCGGCGATCGAGGTGACGCTGCTCGCCGATGGCGGTGTGCGTATCGCCGACGACGGTTCGGGCATCCCGGTCGACCTGCACGAGAAGGAGGGCCGCTCGGCGCTCGAGGTCGTGATGACCGTGCTGCACGCGGGCGGCAAGTTCGACTCGCAGGCCTACGCGGTGTCCGGTGGCCTGCACGGCGTGGGCATCTCGGTCGTCAACGCCCTCTCCCGACTGCTCGTGGCCGAGGTCCGCCGCGACGGAGGGCTGTACCGCCAGTCCTACGTCCGGGGCGTCCCGCAGGGTCAGGTCGAGCGGGTGGGCGACGCGTCCGCGGCCGAGCAGACGATCCAGGGCTCGACGACGGGGACCACGGTCACCTTCTGGCCCGATCCGGAGGTGTTCGAGGCGACCGAGTTCTCGATCGACACCATCTCGCGCCGCTTGCGCGACACGGCGTTCCTGACCGCGGGCCTGCGCATCACCCTGCGCGACGAGCGCGACCTCGAGGCGGCCGAGTTGCCCGAGGACGCCACGCCGGGCGAGCCGCGCGTGCTCGTCTTCCACGCACCCGGCGGACTGCGCGACTTCGTCGACCACATCCGTACCACCAAGGCCAAGGACGGGCTGCACCCCGTGATCCACTTCGAGGCCGAGGAGGAAGGCCCCAACGGCCCGCAGTCGGTCGAGCTGGCCTGCCAGTGGATCAACGACTACAACGACGCGATCCTGTCGTTCGCCAACACGATCAACACCCATGAGGGCGGCACCCACGAGGAGGGGTTCCGCACGGCGATCACCTCGGTGATCAACCGTTGGGCCAAGGACAAGGGCCTGCTGCGCTCCAAGGAGGTCGAGTCGCTGACCGGTGACGACCTGCGCAGCGGTCTGGTCGCGATCGTGTCGGTCAAGGTCGGCGACCCCCAGTTCGAGGGGCAGACCAAGACCAAGCTCGGCAACACCGAGGTCAAGTCGTTCGTGCAGACCACGACCTACGCCCGCATCGCCGAGTGGCTCGAGGAGCACCCCGGCGAGGGCAAGCTGATCGTGCAGAAGGCGGAGGGCGAGGCCCAGGCCCGCATCGCGGCCCGCAAGGCCCGCGACCTCACCCGCCGCAAGTCGCTGCTCGAGTCGACCTCGTTGCCGGGCAAGCTCGCCGACTGCCAGTCGCGTGACCCGGCCGTCTCCGAGCTCTACATCGTCGAGGGCGACTCGGCCGGCGGCTCGGCGAAGATGGCCCGCGACCGGGCGACGCAGGCGATCCTGCCGATCCGCGGCAAGATCATCAACGTCGAGAAGGCCCGACTGCCCAAGGTGCTGTCCAACACCGAGGTCCAGGCGCTGATCACGGCGATGGGGACCGGCTTCGCCGACGACTTCGACGTCGCCAAGGCCCGCTACCACAAGCTGGTGCTGATGGCCGACGCCGACGTCGACGGCGCCCACATCCGCACGCTGCTGCTGACCTTCCTGTTCCGGCACATGAAGCCGCTGATCGAGGCCGGCTACGTGTACCTGGCGCAGCCGCCGCTGTACCAGATCACGCATCCGACCCGGAAGAAGGACGTCTTCTACGCCTACTCCGATCCCGAGCGCGACGCGATCTTCGAGCGGCTCCCCAAGGACAAGAAGATCGACGTCCAGCGCTTCAAGGGGTTGGGCGAGATGGATGCCGACCAGCTCTGGGACACCACCATGAACCCGGAGAAGCGCACGCTGAAGGTGGTCACCATGGACGACGCGGCGGTCGCGGACGAGATGTTCTCCATCCTGATGGGTGACGACGTCGAGTCGCGCCGCAACTTCATCCAGACCAACGCCAAGTACGCGACACTGGACGTCTGAGTGCGGCGCGCCCTGTGGTGGCTGGGTGCCGGGGTGCTCGCCCTGGTCCTGCTCGTCGTGGGTACCGCCCCCGAGCTCGTGGGTGGGGACACCGCCGGCTTGGCCGGCATGGTCGGTGTCGTCGTCCTGGCCGGGACACCCGGGCTGCTCGTGCTGGGTGCCGTCGCCGTCCGACGCGCCCGCCACGGTGACCGCACCGACCCCGATCCGCACGGTGACCGTTCCTGGCGAAGGAGGCATTGATGGACCGCACGTCGCGTGCCGCGCTGCTGGCCGCGTTCCTCGGTTTCGCCACCGTCGCCGGCCTCGGCGCCTTCCTCGGCTTCGAGCTCGGCGGGGCGCTCGTCGCCGGTGCCGTGACCGGCCTGGTCGCAGGACTGCTGATCTGGGCTGCGGCCCGCCGGGCCGAGACCTTCCACGAGGCCACCCCGCCCTCACCCCGGTTCCCGGGGGCACCCGATCGTTCCGACGGCACGCCCTCGGACCCCACCGACCCCGCGGCCGGCGTCGACGACGCCCGCTGAGTGCCCCCCGGCACCCGGACCGCACGCTGACGTAGACGGAGCACCTCGTGTCCGACGGACCCACGCCGCCCTCCGGTGACGATCGCCGTCCCGACGGGGAAATCCCCGACGAGACGCCGATCGGTACGCCCGAACCGACGCCCGGCGACCCGGTCGCCCGCGCGGACGACGGCACGCCGCTCGACGAGACCGGCGGGGTGCTCGCGGCCCGCGTGGAGCCGGTGGTCATCGAGGACGAGATGCGCTCGTCCTACCTCGACTACGCGATGTCGGTGATCGTCGGACGCGCCCTGCCCGACGCGCGCGACGGACTCAAGCCGGTCCACCGTCGCATCCTGTACTCGATGGACGAGACCGGGCTGCGCCCCGACCGGCCCTACCGCAAGTGCGCGTCGGCGGTCGGCGACGTGATGAAGAAGTACCACCCTCACGGTGACTCGTCGATCTACGACGCGCTGGTCCGGATGGGGCAGGACTTCTCGATCCGCTACGAGCTGATCGACGGGCACGGCAACTTCGGTTCGGTCGACGGCGACCCCGCGGCGGCCATGCGCTACACCGAGGCCCGGCTGTCCCGGCTCGCGATGGAGCTGCTGCGCGACATCGACGAGGACACCGTCGACTTCGTGCCCAACTACGACGGCTACGAGGACGAGCCGGTCGTCCTGCCGGCCCGCTTCCCGAACCTGCTGGTCAACGGCAGCTCCGGCATCGCCGTCGGCATGGCGACCAACATCCCGCCGCACAACCTCGGTGAGGTGATCGACGCCACGATCGCGTTGATCGACGACCCGACGCTGACCGCCAGTGACCTGATGCGCTTCGTGCCGGCGCCGGACTTCCCGACCGGTGGGCTGATCCTGGGCAACCAGGGCATCATCGACGCCTACACCACGGGTCGCGGGTCGATCAAGGTTCGTGCCGTGTGCACGATCGAGGAACCGGAGAAGGGACGTGACCGCGAACGCATCGTGGTCACCGAGATCCCCTACATGGTCAACAAGGCGACGCTGCTCAAGAAGATCGCCGAACTGGTCAACAACAAGGTGCTGTCGGGCATCGCCGACCTGCGTGACGAGTCCTCGCGCGAGGGCATGCGCATCGTCATCGACCTCAAGCGCGACGCGAACGCGCAGGTCGTGCTCAACCAGCTCTTCAAGCACACGCAGTTGCAGGACACCTTCGGCGCGAACGTCCTCGCGCTCGTCGACGGGGTGCCGCGCACGATCACCCTCGACCAGGCGCTGAGCCACTACATCAGCCACCAGGTCGACGTGATCACCCGGCGCACCCGCTACCGGTTGCGCAAGGCCGAGGATCGGGCCCACGTCCTGCAGGGCCTGCTGATCGCGCTGGACCACATCGACGAGATCATCGAGCTGATCCGTCGCAGCGAGTCCGCGGACGCCGCCAAGCTGCAACTGATCGAGCGCTTCGAGCTCTCCGACGTGCAGGCGCAGGCGATCCTCGACATGCAGCTGCGTCGGCTGGCGGCGCTCGAACGGCAGCGCATCCAGGACGAGTACGACGAACTGCAGCGACTGATCGCCGAACTGCGCGACATCCTCGGCGACCCGGCCCGGGTACGGGCCATCATCAAGGACGAGCTCACCGAGGTCCGCAACCGGTTCGCCGACGCCCGCCGCTCGCGCATCGTCCCCGACGAGGGCGCGATGACGGTCGAGGACCTGATCCCGGTCGGTGACGTGGTGATCACCCTGACGCGGGCCGGCTATGTCAAGCGGACCCCGGTCGACGCCTTCCGGATCCAGAAGCGCGGTGGACGGGGCGTGCGGGGAGCGGAGATGAAGGAGGACGACATCGTCGCCTCCCTGCTGACCTGCTCGACGCACGACCACCTGCTGTTCTTCACCAACCGTGGCCGCGTCTACCGCATCAAGGGCTATCAGGTCCCGGAGAAGTCGCGCGCGTCCAAGGGCGTCTACGTCGCCAACGTTCCCGGGCTCGCGCTCGAGCAGGGCGAGACCGTGGCGGCCGTGCGTGCGCTCAAGGACTTCAGCGGTGACCGCCACCTGGTGTTCGCCACCAAGCAGGGCACGGTGAAGCGGACGCGGCTCGACGCGTTCGACTCGCCGCGCTCGGTGCTGATCGCCATCAACCTCAACGACGGTGACGAACTGATCGGTGTGGCCGTCACCGACGGTGATCAGGACGTCGTGCTGGTGAGCCGCAAGGGCTACGCGATCCGGTTCCCCGAGGACGACGCCCGCACGATGGGCCGCTCGGCCGCGGGTGTGCGTGGCATGCGCCTGAAGGGTGACGCCTCGGACGCGGGGTCCGAGGACGGGGACCAGGTGCTCGCGATGGGCGTGGTCGGCAGCCAGGACGCCGACGACGACACCTATCTGCTGGTGGTCACCGACGGCGGTTACGGCAAGCGCACGCCGATGGTCAACTACCCGACCCAGAAGCGTGGCGGGCAGGGCGTCCAGACCGTCAAGCTCAGCGAGGCACGTGGCGGCCTGGCCGGGGCGCTGGTGGTGCCCTTCGAGGCGGAGGTGCTGCTGGTGTCCGACACCGGCGTCATCATCCGTATGGACCTCGCCGACGTGCGACCGATGAGTCGGGCGACCCAGGGCGTGAGCCTGATGAAGCCCGGCGACGGGGCGAGCGTGGTCGCCGTGACCCTCGTGGTCGACCACGACGATGCCGCCGAACCGTCGCCGAGCGTCCCCGACGCGGACGGCGGCGCCGACACCAGCGAGCGTGCCGAGCGCGCCGACGAAGGTGCCCGAACCGCTGATGACGGGGCTGCACGCGCCGATGATGGTGTCGAGCGCACCGACGCGGACGGGGACGCCGAGTAGGCTTCCGCGAACTTTCGAGGAGCAGAACGTGGCGAGACGCCGCCTGACCGTCAAACGCATCGACCCGTGGTCGATGCTGAAGTTCGGTGTGGTCGTCAACCTGGCGCTGCTGGCCGTGGGGCTGTTGGTCGCCACGGTCGTGTGGATGGTCATCGACCGGCTGCAGTTGGTCGACCAGGCCTGCTCCATCGCGCTCGACGTCGGTTTCACCGCCTGCGGGGTCAACGCCGGCAACCTGTTCCGGGCGCTCATCCTGCTCGGCCTGCTCGGGGTCGTGGTGCAGACCGCGGTGTTCGTCTTCCTCGCGTTCCTCTACAACCTGATCGCGGACCTGACCGGCGGCCTGACCCTCGGGGTCGTCGACGAGGGGGCCGTCGCCTCGCGCACCACCGGACCGTCGGCCGGGGCCCGGCGCCGGCCCCGGCGCGAACCCGTGATGACCGAGGCCGCCCCCGAACGGCGCGCCGAACCGGAGGCCGACCCGCATCCTGCTCCCCAGCCCGCGCGGCGGTCGAGCGCGGTCTCGGAGACCGACGAGGACCTGTTCGGTCCGCGCTGAACGGGATCGGCGGGGCGGGCGTGCCCCGGTTCGCCTCCTCGCGAGCGGCTCGGTACGCTTCGCGACGCTGCGGGGCCGCGTCGGCGCCCCGCGTTCGTTCGGGCCAATAGCTCAGCTTGGTTAGAGCGCACCCCTGATAAGGGTGAGGTCGGAGGTTCAAGTCCTCCTTGGCCCACGACACACGAGCCCCCGCACCGTCCATGGTGCGGGGGCTCGCTCGTCTCCGAGCGACGAGCCCGTCGTGTCCGGTTCGCCGGACGTTCATCACCCGTCGACCGGCGCGTGGTGTGGTCGCTGGCGACGGCGCGGTCGACGCGCGCCGACACGACAGGGCTTGCCCGACGGTGGCCTGGCCGAAAGGATGCCGACGTTGCCTCCCGGCGGCCGCCGGGAGCAGTTTGGAGAGAGCAACGTGAGGACATTCGCCATGCAGCGCAGCAGGCGGCGCAGCCTGCTCGCCGGGGCGACGGGACTGGCCATGATGGCTGCACTGCTGCCCGCCACCACCGCCGATGCGCAGACGACGCCGACCACCGGCTTCTCGGACGTCAGCGCCACCGCCACCCATCGTCTGTCGATCGAACTGCTCGCGTCCGAGGGCGTGCTCGCCGGTTACGACGACGGCACGTTCCGTCCAGGTCAGCGGCTGACCCGCGGGCAGATGGCCGCGATCGTCACCCGCGCCTTCGGACTCGACAACGAGCGTGCGCCGCAGTTCACCGACGTGGCGGGGACCCACCACGCCGATGCCATCGCCGCCGCCGCCGAGGCCGGCATCATCTTCGGCTACCGCGACGACACCTTCCGGCCCAACGCCACGATCCGCCGTGACCAGGCCGCCGCGATGCTCGGGCGGGCCTTCGAGGTCGACGAGGTGACCACGGGTCCGTTCACCGACCTCGGTGGCAACGTGCACGCCGGGTACGTCAACGCGCTCGCCGAGCTCGGGATCGCCCGCGGTACCACCGCCACGACCTTCGGCCCCACCGGCCTGTTGCGTCGCGACCAGGCGGCCGCCTTCATCAACCGCGGCTTCCGCGTCGACGTGACCCTGGTCGCGACCAACGACATCCACGGTCGCCTCGCGCCCCCGTCGGTCAGCCTGACGCCCGAGGGTGCCTCGGCGTCCGTGCCCGTCGGTGGTGCGGCCTACCTGGCGACGCATCTCGCCAACGTGCGCGACCGCGCCCGCAACTCCCTCCACGTCGACGCCGGTGACCTCGTGGGCGCGACGCCGGTGCTCTCCAACCTGTTCTTCGACGACCCGACCGTCGAAGCCGCCAACCTCATGGGGATGGACGTCCAGACCGTCGGCAACCACGAGTTCGACCGTGGCGCGGACGACGTGCTCCGCCGGCTCGAGGGTGGCTGCTTCGGTGGCGACTGCGACTACCGCGGTGGCACCGAATTCGAGGGCCAGGAGTTCGAGACCCTGTCGGCCAACGTCGTCGACGAGGTCACCGGCGAGCCGTTGACCGAGAGCTGGGTCGCCTACGAGTTCGACGGCATCGAGGTCGGCTTCGTCGGCGTGACCACGCAGGACACCCCGACCGTGGTCAACCCGACCGGCATCGAGGGACTCGAGTTCCTCGCCGAGGCCGACGCGGTCAACGCGGCGGTCACGGAGATGCAGGACGAGGGCATCGAGGCCATCGTCGTGCTGATGCACGAGGGCGGCACCCAGGACGGCACCTACAACCAGTGCGAGAACTTCCGTGGCGCCGCCGCCACGGCGATCGCGGAGTTCGACGACGCCGTCGACGTGGTCGTGACCGCCCACACGCACCGTTCCTACGTGTGCGAGTACGAGGGCAAGCTGGTGACCAGCGCCGGCGAGTACGGCACGATCTTCACCAACATCGAGATGCACGTCGACCGTTCCACCGGTGACGTCGCCGCCGCCGCGGCGCGCAACACGCCCGTCACCCGCGACGTCGCACCGCACCCGGGCATCGTGGAGCTCATCGAGCGCTACGAGGAGCTCGCCGGCCCGGCGCTCGCCGAGGTCGTCGGTGTCAGCACCGTCGAGATCCCCCGCACCACCCGGTCCGCAGAGTCGGCGCAGGGCAACCTCGCGACCGACGCGCTCCGCCAGCAGTTCGAGGACGTCGACTTCGCGTTCCAGAACTCCGGCGGGCTGCGCGCCGACCTGACCAACGAGGAGCAGGTCGACGAGGACGGCAACTTCGAGATCACCCGGCGTGACGTGCTCGAGGTGTGGCCGTTCGGCAACACGGTCGCCGTGGCCGAGGTCGACGGTCCGACGCTGGAGGCGATCCTCGCCAACGGCGTGCGGGAGATCGGCGGAGGCCGCTTCATCCAGGTCTCGGGGCTGCGGATCGGCTACCGGATCGACAGCACCGTCCCCCTGGACCAGAACAACGGGTTCCCGCGCGGTGTGGTGACCAGCGTCGAGTACTGGCAGCACCCCGACGTCGAGGACGGCACGCCGGTCGACCTCAGCGCGGCCGCCACCCACCGCATCGCCATGAACGACTTCATGGCCGTCGGCGGTGACGGTTACCCGAACATCTCGGCGTCGGTCGTGCTGCTCGGTGACCCGCTCGAGAACTACATCATCGAGTACCTGCAGGACACCTCCCCGGTGAGCCCGCAGGTGCAGGGGCGCATCTTCCAGACCGACTCGGACTGATACGCCCCGTCGGCGGAGATCGCCGGCGTGTCGACGACGGGCCGTCGGGTGGTGGGACGACCATCACCCGGCGGCCCGTCCACGTCGTGTCGCGTGATGTCCACGCCAGTCAGCGACTCGGCCAGACGTCCGGCTCGGGCCGGCACGGCCGGGACCACGGTGGCTAGGCTCGGACGCAGACTGCCCGACGTGCCGCTGCCCGCGAGGAACTCACGATGGCCAAGACGAAGAAGTTGAGCAAGAAGGTCGCCAAGCTCGAGAAGAAGGCCGACGCGCTGCGCAAGCAGGCGGAGAAGAAGGGCAAGACCCTCACTTCCCAGGCGGCGAAGAAGGGCAAGGACCTCACCGAGCAGGCCGTGGACACCTACGGCGCCCTGAGCAAGGACGACGGCAAGAAGAAGAAGAAGAGCAAGGACGAGGAGTCGGGCGGCAAGGGCAAGTTCGCGCTGCTGCTCGCCGTACTCGCCGGCGTCGCCGTCGCGATGAAGCGCAAGCGTGACCAGGAACTCGACGAGGCCCTCTGGGAAGAGCCCCGTTCGGTCTGACGGCGTGACGGGTCCGTACGTGTGCGCACGTCCGGGCCATCGACCCGGCCCGGGGCGCTTCGGCGCCGCCGGGCCGACGTGCGTCGCGTGCCGGACGGCGTCCGCACGCCACAGCGGGCCGTTCTCGTCCTCCGGTCGGCACCGCCCACGCCCCGTCGATCCGCCGCGTGTCACGGCGCGGTCTGCTCCGGTGGCGTCTCGAGCGAGGCCACCAGGCGGAGCAGGAAGGCCTCGAGCACGGCCTGCTCCGACGGACTGAACTCCTCCACGATGGCCTCGATGCGTCGGGCGAGTTCACCGAAGTAGCTGCCGGCGGTCGCGCGCGCGTCGGGACTGATGCCGATGCGTCGTCGTCGTCGGTCGTGCCGATCGGGGTGACGCCGCACGTGGCCGACGCGCTCGAGTCGATCCACGAGTCGGGTGGTGGCCCCGGTCGAGAGCTGCAGGGCATCGGCGAGCTGCCCCGCGGTCAACGACTCGTCCGCCTGGGCCAGCAGGGACAACGCCTGCAGATCCGTCGGGTGCAGGTCCTCCCGGGCGGCGAACCGGCTGCCGATGGCGTGCATCTGCGTACCGAAGGTGTGCAGGAGGGCGACGATCGCCGTCGACGAGGCAGCGTCGGCACTGTCTGCCTCGTGCAGCGGTTGTCCCATGGCGGGAGGCTACCGGTACGCGGACGTCGCGAACGCCGTTGGCCGGTCGACACCGTCGACGGCCGACGCCGTTCGAGGGTGCCTTCACGCGCGGGATCCCGAACGTGCGTGCGACTTCCACAGGTGTGACCACAGGTGTGGAAGTCCGGGCCCACGGGCATCCACATCCCCACAGGTTTGTCCACAGGTGCCGGGTGGCCGGTGGTGCGCCTTCTGGTCGAACGGTCGGGGGCCGTTGGAGCGGGAAGCTTCCTAGGGTCGTCGTGGACGCCGGAAGTGAGGGACCTCGTGCGCCTGCGTACTCGTGTAGTGGCCGTAACCGCCGCCTCCGGGCTGCTGCTCACCGCCTGTGGTGACGGCGGGGGTGGTGTGGACCTCGACGACCCGACGGCACAGGACACCGAGGACCCCGGCACCGACGATCCGGGGACCGACGGGGACACCGACGCGGGCGAGGCCACCGCCGACGGAACCGAGGGCGGCACCCTGGTCGCCGCGATCGGCGGCGAGCCCGATCAGCTCAATCCACTGACGACCACCTCGTCGTTCGCGTTCACCGTGCTCGAGAACGTCTACGACACCCTGGTCCAACCCGGGGACGATCTCACGCCCGAGCCGGCGTTGGCCGAGTCCTGGGAGACGTCCGACGACCTGTTGACCTGGGTGTTCACGCTGCGTGAGGGCGTGACCTTCCACGACGGGTCGGACTTCACGGCCGACGACGTGGTCGCCTCCATGGAGTACATCCGCGACGAGGGCGCCAACGGCTGGCGCCTCGAAGCGGTCGACGCCTTCGAGGCCACCGACGACTACACCGTCACGGTCAACCTCAACCGCCCGGCGCCGAACCTGCTCGACCAGCTGGGACCGTTCAAGGGCATGGCGATCGTCCCGTCCGAGCAGATCGACGCGGGCACCCTGGGCGATGAGGTGATCGGCACCGGCCCCTTCCAACTCACCTCCGCCTCGGCCGACGTGCTCGAGCTCGAGGCGTACGCCGACTACTGGGGTGAGGGCCCGTACCTCGACGGCATCGAGTTCCGCATCATCCCCGACGAGGGCGTGAAGCTCACCAACCTCGAGACCGGGGAGGTCGACTGGATCGACTCCGTCCCGCCCGAACAGGTGACCGATCTCGAGCAGATGGGCGAGGTGGAGGTCGGGCGCGTCGCCGGCAACGACTACTGGTACATGGCGCTCAACAACGAGCGTGAGCCCTTCGACGACCCCGACGTCCGTCGCGCGATCGCCTTCGCGCTCGACCCCGTCGCCATCGCCGAGGCCACGAACTTCGACGCGGCCACGCCCAACGAGACCGCCATCCCCGAGGGCAGCTTCTGGTACCTCGACTACGCCCCCTTCGGCCACGATCCCGACCAGGCGCAGTCGCTGCTCGACGAGGCCGGCGTCGACGGGTTGTCGATCGACCTCATGGTGACCAACGAGTTCCCGGAGACCGTCACCGCGGCGCAGGTGATCGCCAGCCAGCTCGGCGAGGTCGGCGTCGACGTGCAGATCCGCACCGAGGACTTCACCACCTGGCTCGCCGAGCAGGGTGAGGGCAACTTCGACGCCTTCGCGCTCGGTTGGCTCGGCAACATCGACCCGGACGACTTCTACTACGCGCAGCACCACTCCGAGGGTGTCAACAACTTCCAGGGCTTCGACGATGCCGAGGTCGACCAGTTGCTCGACGACGCGCGGGTGGAGGTGGACGAGGAGGCGCGCAAGGAGCTCTACGACCAGGCCGCACAGCGCATCGTCGACCAGGCGTCCTACATCTACTTCTACAACCCCGACATCGTCGAGGCCTGGTCCCCGGACGTGTCCGGGTACGTGACCCGCGCCGATTCGGCGACACGATTCGTCGACACCCGTCTCGAGGAGTGACCGCCGGCCGACCGGACGGGGCGCTCGCTCCGCTCCGGTCGGCCGCGCGCTCGACAAGGAGTCCGGTTGGCCCGCTACGTCGTCGTCCGCACCGGGCAGGCGCTGCTCGCGCTGCTCGGCGTGTCCATCGTGGTGTTCGCCCTGATGCACCTGGTGCCGGGTGACCCGGTCCGGGCCGCGCTGGGCACCCGTTTCACGCCCGAGCTCTACGACGCGCTGGTGCAGCGCGCCGGGCTCGACCGGCCGCTGGTCGTGCAGTACGTCGACTGGCTGGGTCGTGCCGTCACCGGCGACCTCGGCGTTAGCTTCCGTACCGGCGACCCGGTCGCGACGATGCTGGCCGAGCGCATCCCGAGGACGGCGCTGCTGGCGTTCGGGGCCCTGCTCATCGGCCTGGCGATCGCGTTGCCCGCCGGCATCCTGTCCGCGGTGCGCCAGGGCAAGCCGGTCGACTACGCGGCCAACACCTTCGCGCAGATCGGGGTCTCGATCCCCGACTTCTGGTTCGGGATCCTGGGGATCCTGGTGTTTGCCCGGGTGCTGGGCTGGTTGCCGCCGGGCGGGTACCGACCGCTGACGGAGGCGCCGCTGGAGTCGCTGCGCTACCTGCTGCTGCCGGCCGCGACGGCAGGCGTCGTGACCGGTGCGATCCTGACCCGGTTCGTGCGTTCGTCCGTGCTCGAGGCGATGAACGCCGAGCACGTGCGGCTCGCCCGCGCGAAGGGGTTGCCCTCGCGGTACGTGTTGCGCCACCACGTGCTGCGCAACGCCTGGATCCCGATCGTGACGGTCACGGGCCTGCAGTTGGGCACCCTGCTCGGCGGCATCGTGGTGGTCGAGATCGTCTTCTCGTGGCCGGGCATCGGTCTGCTGGCCCTCAGCGCGGTGGAGACCCGTGACTACCCGGTCCTGCAGGGTGCGGTGCTGTTCATCGCCGCGGTGTTCCTGGTGCTCAATCTGCTGGTCGACCTGCTGTACGCGCGGCTCGACCCGCGCATCCGGGTGGGAGCCGACGCATGAGCAACCTCGACGCGGGAGCCGACCGGCAGCAGCTCGAGGCGCCGACCAGCCGCCAGGTGCCCCGCTGGCGCGAGACCCTGACGGTCCTGCTCGCCAACCGTCTGGCGGCGCTCGGCCTCGTCCTGCTGTTGGCGTTGCTGTTGACCGCACTCTTCGCCGACCAGCTGGTCCGCTATCCGATCAACGCGCAGGACCTGACCGTCCGTTTCCAGGGACCGTCGGCCGACCACTGGTTCGGGACCGACGACCTCGGCCGCGACGTCTACAGCCGGGTCGTGATGGGTTCGCGGGTGTCGTTGCAGGTCGGGGCGGTCGCGGTCGGGATCAGCCTCGTCGCCGGCACCCTGATCGGACTGTTGTCGGGCTACCGTGGCGGCTGGCTCGACAGCATCAGCATGCGGGCCATGGACGTGCTGTTCTCCTTCCCGGTGATCCTGCTGGCGATCGCGCTGGTGGCCGTGCTCGGTCCGTCGCTCCGCAACACCATGATCGCCGTCGGGATCGTGTTCACGCCGATCTTCGCCCGCGTCGTACGCGGCAGCGTCCTCAGCGTCCGTGAGGAGCTGCACGTCCGTGCCGTGCGGTCGTTGGGTGCCAGCGACTGGCGCATCGTGACCCGCCACGTCCTGCCCAACGTCGCCGGACCGATCATCGTCCAGGCCTCGCTGAGCTTCGCGTTCGCGATCCTCACCGAGGCGGCACTGAGCTACATCGGCGTGGGTGTCCAGCCCCCCGACCCGGCGTGGGGCTACATGCTCTCCGACGCCCAGCGGTTCCAACAGCAGGGGTGGTGGCTCTCGGTGTTCCCCGGACTGGCGATCTTCCTGACCGTCATGGCCTTCAACGTGCTCGGGGACGGCCTGCGCGACGCGCTCGACCCCCGACAGCGCAGCGTCATCCAGTCGCGGGGCGTGGAGTGAGCAACCCGTCCGCGCCCGACCGCGAGGTCGTCCTGTCCGTCCGCGACCTCGAGGTGTCCTTCGCGAGCAAGCGTGGTCGCGCGTCGGTCGTGCGCGGCCTCGACTACGACGTGCACCGCGGGGAGACGCTGGCCATCGTCGGGGAGTCCGGCTCGGGCAAGTCGGTCTCCACGCTGGCGTTGACCAAGCTGATCCCGATGCCGCCCGGCCGGGTCACCGGCACGGCGCACCTCGGCGGCGAGGACCTGCTCGCGATGAGCGAACGCGAGCTGCTGCGGGTGCGCGGGCGTCGGGTGGGCTTCGTCTTCCAGGACCCGATGACCTCGCTCAACCCGGTGCACCCCATCGGTCGCCAGCTGGTGGAGGGCATGCGCCACCACCTCGGCCTGTCGGAGGCACAGGGGCGGGACCGGGCGGTCGAGCTGTTGCGGTTGGTCGGGATCCCTGCCGCGGAGAAGCGCCTCGACGACTATCCCCACCAGTTCAGCGGGGGCATGCGTCAGCGGGTCGTGATCGCCATCGGCCTGTCGTGTGATCCACAGGTACTGATCGCCGACGAGGCCACGACCGCCCTCGACGTCACCACGCAGGCACAGATCACCGAGCTCGTCGGCCGACTCCAACAGGAGCTCGGCATGGCGGTGATCTGGATCACCCACGACCTCGGGGTCGTGGCCGGGATCGCCGACCGGGTGCTGGTGATGTATGCCGGGGAGATCGTCGAGGAGGCCCGCGTCGACGAACTGTTCGCCGACCCGAGGCATCCCTACACGGTGGGGTTGTTGCGCTCGCTGCCGGTGCTCGGTGCCTTCGACCGCGACGAGTTGGCCGCGATCCCCGGCCTGCCGCCTGCTCCCACCGACCTGCCGGCGGGTTGTGCGTTCCACCCGCGCTGCGGGTTCCGGCACGACGACCGCTGCGCCACCGAGCGACCCCCGCTGCGCGAGGTGGCGCCGGGCCATCGCATACGCAGCTTCTACGAGGTGGCCGAGGACGAGCGTCGTGCGGCCGCCACGGCCGGGGACGACGAGCAGGCGCCCACCTCCGCGGGCAGGGACTCGGAGGGGGTGGCGTGAGCGACCCGGTGCTGCAGGTCGACGGCCTCGAGGTGCACTTCCCGGCCGGTCGCGGTGGCGGCCGGGGACGCGGGAGCTCCGACGTGGTGCGGGCCGTCGACGGGATCAGCTTCGCGATCGAGCGGGGCACCACGTTGGGGCTGGTCGGCGAGTCCGGGTGTGGGAAGTCCACCACCGGGCTGGCCATCCTGCGCCTGGTGGAACCGACCGGGGGACGCGTCCAGTTCGACGGCACCGACCTGTCCACCCTCGGCCGCGGCGAGCTCCGGCGGTGGCGTCGACGGGCCGCGATGGTCTTCCAGGACCCCTACGCGTCGCTCGACCCGCGCCGGTCGATCGGTGAGGCGATCGGTGAGGCACTCGACATCCACGAGCTGCACCAGGGCAAGCAGGCCCGGCCGCAGCGGATCGCCGAGCTGCTCGAACGGGTCGGTCTGCACCCCGACACGGCCGGCCGGTATCCCCACGAGTTCTCCGGCGGTCAGCGACAACGGGTGGGCATCGCCCGGGCGCTGGCGGTCGAACCGGAGTTCCTGGTGTGCGACGAGCCCATCGCGGCGCTCGACGTGTCCATCCAGGCGCAGGTCCTCAACCTGCTGGCCGACCTGCAGGCGGAGCTCGGACTGACCTATCTGTTCATCGCCCACGACCTCGCCGCGGTGCAGCACGTCTCGGACCGCATCGCCGTGATGTACCTCGGTCGGATCGTCGAGGAGGGTGATCGTCGCCAGGTGATCACCCGTCCGCAGCATCCCTACACGCGCGCGCTGCTGTCCGCGGTCCCGGTCCCCGACCCGGTCCGGGAGCGCGCGCGCCGACGGGTGTCGCTCGCCGGCGACGTGCCGAGCCCGATGGATCCGCCGTCGGGTTGCCGGTTCCGGACCCGCTGCCCGGAGGTGTTCGAGGCCTGCGGACGGGTGGACCCCGACCTGCAGGCCGTCGGCTCGGACGGTGACCGCGACGGCCATCGGGCCGCCTGTCTGCTGCACGGTGAGGTCGGTCAGCCGGTCGAGCGGTCGGACCACCCCGACGCGGACCAGCGGGAAGCGGGATTGGATGACGCCCTGTCGATCTGAAAGGCGCAACATGAGCGACCAGGACGCCGACCGCCTCGAGCACGGTGCCTCGCACGAGACCGATCGGCTGACCGACGATCAGCCACCGCGTGAGGACATCATCCCGGTCGAGGAACTACGGGAACTCGAGGACACCGAGGCCGACCCGCTGATCAGCGAGGACGACGCGGCGCTCCCCCGGCCGACCGCCGACGACCTGCCCGAGTCGCAGGGCCACGACGTCAGCCTGGGGGCCAAGATCAGCGAGGACTACGCCGAGCGGCCGCGTCTGTCCGACGAGGAGCTCGGGACCGACGACTTCTCGGCAGCCGCGGACGACCTCGCCCTCGACGACGGCGAGCAACCGGGCGTCTAGCCGCTCGGCACGGGCCGGGGCCCGTCGGAGAACCCCGCGCACCTGGGCGGCGCGACACCCGGCATCTCGACATGACCAGCTCAACTGGACCCGGTCACCCGCCCTCCGGCCTCGCCTTCAGAGGGATTTCAGGTCCGTCCGACCTAGGGTCATCCGTCCAGGGGACGAAGGTGCGGGATTGCGGACGAGGGACGCCGGGCCTGAGGCGGACGACGGGAACGAGGACGCGGCCGGCGAGTCGTCGTCGAGGTTGAGCCGTCGGTCCTTCCTGGCCGTCACGGGCACGCTGGCAACCGCCGCCGTGGTCCCCGGGTGCACCACCGACCGCGGCGCGGTCGACCAGGTGCCCCGGGAGGGTCCGTCCGCGGTGCCACAACCGGGCGTGCAGGTGCCCGAGGCCACGGGCGCGGCCACCCGCTTCCTCAATCCGGACCAGTACGCGATCCTCGAGGCCATCGCCGCCCGCATCATCCCGGGGGACGAGGACGATCCCGGTGCGGTGCAGGCGGGCTGTGTCGACTACATCGACCGACTGCTCGCCACCCACGAGGGCTATCCCGAACGCACCTACACGATGGGGCCGTTCGCGCGCGGGTACGAGGGCGACGAGGAACCTCCGGCCGAGGACGGCATCATCTGGGTGCCCGCGGACGAGCTCGAGCGCTACGGCTGGCAGGCGGGTCAGACGCCGCGTGACCTCTACCGCATGGGTCTGGCCCGGTTCCAGGAGCTGGTCGCCGCTCGCCACGCAGGAGCGAGCTTCGTCGACCTGAGCGAGGACGAGCAGGACGCCATCCTCGAAGCGATCGAGGACAACGAGGACGACGACGTCGACGAGATCTTCGATCCGTTGCCCGCGGACACGTTCTTCGACCTGGTCCATGGGCACGTCGTCGAAGGCTTCCTCGCCGACCCGATGTACGGCGGCAACCAGGACATGGTCGGGTGGCGACTGGTCGGCTTCCCCGGCGCGCAGCGGGCCTACTCCCCCGAGGAGATGCTCGACCCGAACTTCAACCGGCCTCCGCAGTCCCTGGCCATGCTGCCGATGTTGCACGGTGCGCACCGCGACGACACGCAGGCGCTGGGCTCGGTCCGGCGGCGTCATCCCAACGGGCCCATCGACTGATGGAGGCGGCGTGATCGAGCATCCCGAGGTCGACGTGGTGACGGTCGGTGCCGGCTGGACCGCCGGTATCGCCGCGCAGCAACTGACCGCGCAGGGCCTGGACGTGGTGTCGTTGGAGAAGGGTCGGGCGCAGTGGACCTGGCCGGACTTCGCCCACAACCACGACGAGCTGCGGTTCTCCGAGCGTGGCGAGATGCTGCACGAGATCGAGCGTGAGTCGTGGACCTGGCGTCCGAATGCGACGCTGCCGTCGTTGCCGATGCGCCAGTACGGCTCGTTCCACCCGGGTTCCAACCTCGGTGGCGCAGGGGCGCACTGGTCGGGGGTGACCTGGCGGTTCCTGCCGACCGACTTCGACTACGTCTCGCACCACACCGACCGCTACGGCGCGAACGCGTTCCCGGAGGGGCACAGCAACCAGGACTGGCCGGTCAGCTACATGGACCTCGAACCGCACTACACGCAGTTCGAGATCGACACCGGGATCTCCGGTCAGACCGGCAACCTCAACGGTGAGATCCTCGAGGGCGGCAACCCGTTCGAGGGTCCGCGCAGCCGTCCCTACCCCCTGCCCCCGCTGGCTCCCACCCGCGGCGGCCTGAAGTTCGCCGAGGCGGCAGGACAGCTGGGCTACTCGGCGTTCCGCAATCCGTCGGGCATCCTGTCCGAGGGCTACACCGACATGTCCGGCGAGCCGCGGGCGGGCTGCGTGTACTGCGGGTTCTGCACCCGCTACGGCTGTCACGTCGACGCCAAGTCCTCGGCGCTCACGGCCCACATCCCGATGGCGCTCGACACGGGTCGCTACGAGATCCGCACCCGCTGCTACGTCAAGCACATCGCCGTGGACAACACCGGTCTGGCCACCGGCCTGGTCTACCTCGGTGCCGACGGCCGCGAGCACTTCCAGCCGGCCCGCACCGTCCTGGTGTGCGGCTACACCCTGTCCAACACCCGCGTGCTGCTGCTGTCGGTCTCCGACGCGCATCCCAACGGGATCGGCAACGACCGTCAGCAGGTCGGGCGCAACTACACCTACCAGGTGCTCGGACCCATGACGGTCGGGCTGTTCGAGGGCGAACGCTTCAACACCTACATGGGCAACACCTCGACCGGGCATGCCGCCTACGACCTCGCCGGCGACGCGTTCGACCATGCCGGGCTGGGATTCATCGGTGGGGGGCAGCTGATGTCCGGCGGCGGCGAGCGACTTCCCATCGGTGGCGTCCAGGGCGTGCCCGCTCCCGGCGGCGACAGCCCCGAAGAGGCTCGCGCATGGGGGCAGGCGTTCAAGGACCGCATGCGCGACTGGGACTCGTACCTCGACATCGCCATCCAGGGCGAGAGTCCCGCCTACGAGTTCAACCGCCTCGACCTCGACCCGAACTACACCGACTTCCTCGGCCGGCCGCTGCTGCGCATCACGTTCGATTTCACCGAGAACGAGCGCCGGATGTACGCCTACATCGCGCAGCGGGCGATCGAGATCATGGACGTGATGAACCCGACGGCCCGGCAGGACACCCCGGAGTTGTGGGACTACAACATCGCCGACTACCAGTCGACCCACAACCAGGGCGGGACGATCTTCGGTACCGACCCGTCCAACTCGGTGACCAACCGCTACGGCCAGGTGTGGGACACGCCGAACGTGTTCTGCATGGGCGCGTCGCTGTTCCCGCAGAACCCGGGGGCCAACCCCACGCAGACGGTGGCGGCGCTGGCGTACTGGGCGCTGGCCGGCATGCGTGAGCACCGCTACTTCGACGCGCCGACGGAGCTGATCGGATGATCGAGCACCCCGAGGTCGACGTGGTGACGGTCGGTGCCGGCTGGACCGCCGGTATCGCCGCGCAGCAACTGACCGCGCAGGGCCTGGACGTGGTGTCGTTGGAGAAGGGTCGGGCGCAGTGGACCTGGCCGGACTTCGCCCACAACCACGACGAGCTGCGCTTCACCCACCGCGGCGAGATGCTGCACGAGATCGAGCGCGAGACCTGGACCTGGCGTCCGAACGACCGGCTGCCGTCGTTGCCGATGCGCCAGTACGGCTCGTTCCACCCCGGTTCCAATCTCGGTGGCGCAGGGGTGCACTGGTCGGCGGTCACCTGGCGGTTCCTGCCGACCGACTTCGACTACGTCTCGCACCACACCGACCGCTACGGCGCGAACGCGTTCCCGGAGGGGCACAGCAACCAGGACTGGCCGGTCAGCTACACGGACCTCGAACCGCACTACACGCAGTTCGAGATCGACACCGGGATGTCGGGGCGGACCGGCAACCTCAACGGTGAGATCCTCGAGGGCGGCAACCCGTTCGAGGGTCCGCGCAGCCGTCCCTACCCCCTGCCCCCGCTGGCGGCGACCCGCGCGGGGACGCGCTTCGCCGAGGCGGCCGAGCAGTTGGGCTACACGCCGTTCCGCCAGCCCTCCTCGATCCTGTCCGAGGGCTACACCGACATGACGGGCGAGCCGCGGGCGGGCTGCGTGTACTGCGGGTTCTGCACCCGCTACGGCTGTCACGTCGACGCCAAGGCCAGTGCCCTCACGGCCCACATCCCGATGGCGCTCGACACGGGTCGCTACGAGATCCGCACCCGCTGCTACGTCAAGCACATCGCCGTGGACAACACCGGTCTGGCCACCGGCCTGGTCTACCTCGGTGCCGACGGCCGCGAACACTTCCAGCCGGCCCGCACCGTGCTGCTCAGCGGCTACACGCTGTCCAACGTGCGGCTGCTGCTGCTGTCACGCTCGGACGCGCACCCCGACGGGCTGGGCAACGCCCGTCAGCAGGTCGGGCGCAACTACACCTACCAGATCTGGCAGGCGCCCACGATCGGTCTGTTCGAGGGCGAACGCTTCAACACCTACATGGGCAACACCTCGACCTCCCACGCGATCTACGACTTCGCCGGGGACGCGTTCGACCATGCCGGGCTGGGCTTCCTCGGTGGGGGGCAACTGTTCGCCGACGCCGGCGAACGGCTGCCGATCGGCAACGCGGAGGGCATCCCCGCCGCCCAAGGGGAGGCGGCGGCCAACGGCAACGGCGAACCCCGGGAATGGGGAGCGGCGTTCAAGCAGCGCATGCGCCACTGGGACAGCTTCATCCCGATCACGATGCAGGCCGAGAGCCCCGCCTACGAGTTCAACCGCCTCGACCTCGACCCGAACTACACCGACTTCCTCGGCCGGCCGCTGCTTCGTCTGACGTTCGACTTCACGGAGAACGAGGCCCGGATGTACGCCTACATCGCGCAGCGGGCGTCGGAGATCATGGACGTGATGAACCCTTCGCAGCGGACCGACAACCCCGACATCCAGCCGTACCGGATCGACGACTACCAGTCGACCCACAACCAGGGTGGCGCGATCATGGGCACGGATCCGTCGAATTCGGTGACCAACCGCTACGGACAGGTCTGGGACGCCCCCAACGTCTTCGTCACCGGTGCGGCGCTGTTCCCGCAGAATCCGGGCGCGAACCCGACGGCGACGGTCAACGCGCTGATGTACTACACGCTCGCGGCGATGCGGGACCAGAACTACTTCCAGCGACCCGGGGAGCTGCTGGCATGAGGACCATGCTCGTCGTCCTCGGGATCCTTGCCGCCGGCACCGCCGGCTGCAGTGGCACGGGCGCGACCGACGCTCACGTGATGATGTCCGGTGAGCTGCGGTTCGAGCCGACGACCATGGAGATCCCGGCGGGGGGCACGGTCACGTGGCGAAACGACGGACAACGCCCACACACGGTCACCGCGATCGACCGGGAGCGCGACGCGACCGGCGCGTTCGACTCCGGCGAGATCATCGGCACCGGCACCTTCAGTCACACGTTCGACACGCCCGGGACCTACGTCTACCACTGCGAGTTCCACGGACGCTCCGAGATGGTCGGCATCATCGAGGTGACGCCATGAGCACGCGTGGTCCCCGTCTCGCTCCGCTCGCCGTGCTGGCCGCGGCGCTCGCGGGTTGCGCCGGCCCCGAGGCCCTGCTCGACGCGCGCGGGCCGTCGGCCGCGAACACCGCCACCCTGTGGTGGATCATGTTCGCGATGGGCGCCGCGGTCTACGTGGTCGTGATGGTGCTGATCGGGCTCGCGTTCTGGCGCGGGCGACGGCGCGACATCGACGATCCGGCCCTGAAGGTCCGCGACGAGGACACCTCACCGGCGGTGCGGCGGCTGGTGATCTTCGGCGGCATCGTCGGCCCCGCCCTCGTGTTGCTCGTCCTCAACCTCGTCAGCGTCCCGATGGGCCAGGCGGTGGGCGACCGTGGTGCCTCCGCCGAGGGCGTGGAGGGCTACGCCGAGGAGGACGTGGTCGTCAACGTGACGGCCGAGGTGTTCTGGTGGCGCGTGGAGTACCCGGGGCGTGACGTGATCACCGCCAACGAGATCCACATCCCGGTCGGCGAGGAGGTGCGGATCCGGCTCACCAGCGAGGACGTCATCCACAGCTTCTGGGTGCCCAAGCTCGCCGGGAAGATCGACGCGACGCCGGGACACACCACCGAACTCGTGCTCGAGGCGGACGAACCGGGCCGCTATCGCGGACGTTGCACGGAGTACTGCGGCATCGCCCACGCGCAGATGATCATCCACGTGGTCGCCCAGGAACGCGACGAGTTCGACACGTGGGTCGAACAGCAGCAGCAGCCCCAGCCCCAGCCGGCGACCGAGCGGATCGAGGAGGGCCGGCAGGTCTTCTTCGGCTCGTCGTGCGTCTACTGCCACACCGTCGACGGCCACGGGCCGCCCAACCAGATCGGACCGGACCTGACGCACCTGGCCTCCCGCGAGACGATCGGCGCCGGGATCATGCCCAACACGCGAGGCAACCTCGCCGGGTGGATCGTGGACCCGCAGGCGCAGAAACCGGGCAACCTCATGCCCGGTACGCAGATCGCCGGGGACGAACTCGACGCCCTGCTCGACTACCTGGAGTCGCTCGAATGAGCGGAGTATCGACCGCACGCGGCGACGGCGACGCAAGCGGCGGCCCGGCTCACGAGCCATGGCTGCACGAGGCGGACACCGCGCTGCTGGACCGGACCTGGGACCAGAAGCCCGGCGTGCTCGGGTGGCTCGGACAGTGCAACCACAAGACGGTGGGTCTGCGGTTCATCGTCACGTCGCTGTTCATGTTCCTGGTGGCCGGTGCGCTCGCACTGGTCATGCGGGCGCAGCTGACCGTGCCCGAGGCGAACGTCACCACGCCAGAGGTCTACAACCAGCTGTTCACCATGCACGGCACCCTGATGATGTTCATGTTCGTGGTGCCGATGTTCGAGGGCATGGCGATCTACTTCCTTCCCCTGCAGCTGGGGGCCAGGGACATGCCGTTGCCGCGCATCAACGCGTTCGGCTTCTGGGCCTACGTCGGTGGTGCACTCCTGCTGCTCAGCAGCATCTTCTTCGGCGCCGTTCCCGACGGTGGCTGGTACGCCTACGTCCCCCTGACCACCGCGGAGTTCTCTCCCGGGCTCAACCTCGACTTCTGGCTGCTCGGGGTCACGTTCGTGGAGATCTCCGCGATCGTCGCCTCCATCGAGATCCTCGTCCTGATCTTCCGCTCGCGGGCGCCGGGGATGACGCTGGCGCGGATGCCGATCTTCGCCTGGGCGAACCTGGTGACCGCCGGGATGATCCTGGCGGCCTTCCCGCCACTGGTCGCCGCCAGCCTGCTGCTCGAGGTCGAGCGCAAGCTCGGTACCGCGTTCTTCGACGCCTTCCGCGGCGGTGACCCGCTGTTGTGGCAGCACCTGTTCTGGTGGTTCGGTCACCCGGAGGTCTACATCCAGCTGCTGCCGGGTCTCGGCATCCTGGCGACGGTCATCCCGACCATGACCCGCCGACGGTTGCCGCTGCGCTGGTTGGTCGTCGGGTCGTTCATCGCCATCGGCATCGTCAGCTTCGCGTTGTGGGTGCACCACATGTACGCGACGGGCATCCCGACCCAGGCGCTGCAGTTCTTCGGCGCCGCCAGCTTCATGATCACGATCCCGACCGCGGTGATCATCTTCGCCTACGTCGGGGCGGTGTGGACCGGGCACGTGCGCTGGACCGTGCCGATGCTGCACGCGGTCGCCTTCCTGGTCGTGTTCATCCTCGGTGGCATCACCGGCGTGATGGTCGCCGTGGTCGCCTTCAACTGGCAGATCCACGACACCTACTTCGTGGTCGCCCACTTCCACTACGTGCTCTTCGGTGGCTCGGTCTTCCCGATCTTCGCCGGGCTGTACTACTGGTTCCCGAAGCTCACCGGCCGCCAGCCCAGCCGGGCCGCCGGGCTGTGGTCGTTCTGGCTGATGTTCATCGGCTTCAACGTCACGTTCATGCCTCAGCACATCGTCGGCTTCCTCGGCATGACCCGGCGCCTGTGGACCTACGAGCAGGGTCTGGGCTGGACGATCTGGAACATCATCTCCTCCGCCGGTTCGGGCCTGCTCGGCCTGGGCGTGCTCATCAGTGTGGTCTCCTTCGCGACCGCCTGGAAGGGCGGCCGGCCCGTGAGCGACGACCCCTGGGGTGCCCCGTCGCTGGAGTGGTCGCTGCCCTCGCCACCGCCGAACGAGAACTTCGCGCACCTGCCGATCGTGACCGATGCGGAGCCGCGCTGGGACGCCGGGTCCCGACCGCACCCCTACGAGGTCACCGCCTGGTACCAGCAGATGGGATCGCCGCCCGAGCAGCAACGCGAGGCCGTGGTCACGACCGTGGTCGAGGCGGAACCGCAGGCGATCGTGATCCTGCCGGGTCACTCACTGTGGCCACTGTGGCTGACGGGTGCCATCCTCGTCGGTCTGGTCGGGGTGCTGTTCGACGTGTACTGGTTGGCGCTGCTCGGACTGGCCGGCATCGCGGTCTCCCTGGTGGCCTGGTTGCTGCCCGACAGCCTGGTCGATGCGCGGGATCCGGACGATCCGGGATCGGACCCCGGCAGGTCGCGTCCACCGGGCGACGACCACGCCGGCGGGAGGGGGGCGTCGTGAGCCTGCGAACCGCACGCAACGTCCGGGTCATCGGCGAGGCCGAGGGCCGCACCATCGGCTGGTGGGGCACGGTGATCGGCCTGATCGCCCTGGCCCACCTCGTGGCCGCCGTCAACGTCGCGGCCGTCTACCTGCGCTCGGTGAGTGGCACGTGGCCGCCGGGCGCGACCGAGCCGCCCGAGGTCTGGATGGGGCTGCTCGCCGTCGGCCTCGCCGTCCTGGCCGCCGTCGCGACCGGCGTCGCGGCGGCGATCCACGGTCGTGGAGGGGGACCGCTCGGCATGCCGATGCTGTTCGTCGCCGCGTTGCTGGCACTGGGTGCGGCAGGCGTGCGGGGGGCGGGAACCATCTTCTCCGACCACCCGGTGACCGAGCACGCCTACTGGTCGATGCGCTGGTTCATGGGCGGGTTGGACGTCACCCTGCTCGGTGCCACCGGCATCGCGTTGCTGACGGCCGCGGTGCACGCCGTCCGTGGCTGGCTGCGTCCTGGTGCCCACGCCGAACTGGCCTCGATCACGCTGTGGACGGCGATCGTGGCCGTGTTCGTCGGGGTGAACTGGCTCGTGCTGACCGGGGTCACACTGTGGTGGGGAGGCTGACATGTCCGTGGCGGCGCAACGGCAACGCACCCGCGACCCTGCCTGGTGGGGCATCGTGCTGGTCAGCTTCGGGGCGACCATCATCTGGGCGATCCGGTTCGGTCTGAGCTACCTGTTCGTCCCGGCCGCGTGCGAGGTCGGTGACTGGCTGCTGCACGCGATCAGCGCGACGGCGCTGCTCGGTGGCGCGGCCGCGACGTTGCTCAACGTGGTCTGGCTGCGGCGACCGCTGGGAACCCAGGCACGCTTCACCCTGCTGTTCGGGTTGTCGCTCAACGTGTTCTTCGTGTTGGTCACGGCCCTGGAGGGGACCACCGTCTTCTTCGTCGACTCGTGTGCGAAGGGGGCCATCCCGTGAGACGTCCGACCCCGTTGCTGCCCGCACTGCTCGTCGCTGTCCTGATGGTGGTGTTGCAAGCCTGTGACGACGGTGGTCAGGAGGTGCTGGCCCTGGGCGACGTCGACCACGGGCGTGAGCTGTTCGTCGGCTACGGCTGCGGTGCCTGTCACCAGGTCGGCGGCATCCGTCAGGCCCGGGGGCGCGTCGGCCCGGACCTCGACGGTCTCGCCGATCAGCGCATGATCGCCGGATCCCTGCCCAACACGCCGGAGCAACTGGCCGCCTTCATCCAGAACCCGCAGCAGCACGCGCCCGGCACGGGCATGCCCGACGTGGGGGTCACGCCCGACGACGCCGAGGACCTCGTGGCGTTCCTGCTCGACCAGGGCTGAGCGGCATGGTGCCCGCCGCGCTGCTGCCGCTGGCCGCGATCGCCGCGGTGCACTGGCGTGGTGCGAGTCACCGCGACCTGCCGTCCTGGCGGCGGTGGGCGTTCCTCGCCGGCGTCGCGGCGGTGGCGCTGGCCCTGGGGCCACTCGTGGAACCCCGCGCCGACACCAGCTTCGCCTGGCACATGGTCCAGCACCAGCTGCTGACGCTGGTCGCTGCCCCGACGCTGGCCGCCGGACAGCCGGTCCGCACCCTGTTCGCCGGGATCGGACGCCCGCTGCCCGACGCCTGGCGCCTGCCGGGCGACCCGGGTCTGCGCGTGGTCGCCGCGGCGGTCTGCGGGGTCGCCGTGATGCTCGCCTGGCACGTCCCCGCCTTCTACGAAGCGGCACTGGCCGACGTCCGACTGCACGCGGTCGAGCACCTGACGCTGCTCGGCTCGGCGGTCGTGCTCTGGTCGGCGATCCTGGCCGCGGCGGAGACGTCCCGGACCGTGCTGGCCGCCGTCCTGGGCGCAGCCGTCAGCGCGATCGGTGGAGCGGCGCTCGGCATCCTGCTGCTGGGCTCGTCGGAGCTGCTCTATCCCTGGTACGCCGGGCAACCCGACGCGCTGTCGTCGCAACGCATCGGTGGGGCGCTGATGAAGGTCACCGCGCTGGTCGTCTACGTGGGGACGGCGGTCACCCTCATCGTGCGCTGGCTCGCCCGTCAACAGCGGACCCCGCAGCCGTCAGGGTTGCCTCGGTGACGTCGATGACGACACCACGAATCGGGGCGAGCAGGTCGTCGGCTCCCGGCGCGACTCCGATGGGCAGCACCGATCCGAGCTCGCGGAGCACGTCGCAGCCGACGTCGCGCAGACGCAGCAGCGGCCGTCGCTGACCGCTGTCGACCGTCTCCAGACGGCACTGCATGCGGGTCGGGATCCGCACCATCAGCGTCGTGTACAGCCGACCGAGCTCGCGCAGTTCCCGGCGCTGCACCACGTGACGCAGGTACGGGAAGACCTCGAGCTCCTCGCGATCGGTGTGCTCGACCAGATGGCGGTGCACCAGCTGGAACCGGTGACGGAACTGCTCCGACGCCAGCGGCTGGTCCAGCGCGTCGAGCAGCAACCGCTCGAGCAGGTCCTCCTCCTCGAGCCGCGCAGTGGCCAACAGGTGACCACGCGGCAGCCGGTCGGCGACCAGCGGGTGCAGCAGCAACTGCTCGGCTGCCTCGTGCGCCAGCACGTCGACCGCGAGTCCCCGCAACAGGCGCTCACCGCGGCGGGTGGGCGCGTCGAGGAAGGTCCGACACCGCTCGTCGAAGCGGCGGTGGTCCCGGGCGAGCACGTGCAACAGGTCGTGGGCGCTGCCGGTGCCGGTCGTCATCGCTTCCCCCGCCTTCTCCCGGTATGGCGATATCCTGACGATGCACTGAAGGGTCCGCGCCGCGCCGCTGCGGCAGTCGGATGGTGACCGCAGCGCGACTTGGTCCAACGACCAAAGCATGAGGTGTACGGCGTCCGACGGCAACCGGCCGCGCGTCCCTGGGTGCGCGCGCCCGCCGCTCGCACGTCAGTCGCGATGGTCACCCGTGCTCGGACCGTGCCCGGGGCTGGCGGGGCGCTCGCCGGGGCCGCGCCCGACCTTGGGGTTCCTCGAGTCGAGCAGCGTGGCACCCTGCTTGCGGAGCAGGTCGACGACGCCCTCGCGGTCGCGGTCGACGGTCACCGTCAGCAGCCGCAGGTGCGCCGCGTCGGCCGCATCCACGTGATGGATGTCCTCGCCGAGGTCGTCCTCGCGCTTGGAGGTCTGGATGCCGCGCGCCGTGGCCGCGATCCCACCGCCCCAGGCACCACCGAAGAGCAGGATGAGGCTGAAGGGCAGCCAGTCGCGCAGCGGGGGGATCACCAGGACCACGAGCAGTGCGAGCAGGGCACCGGCCAGGGCCCCGAGCACGGCCCGGCGGCTGCCCACCTGGAACATGCGGTGGATCTCCTGGTCGGGCGCTTCGTCGCGGTAGTCGGCCGGCTCCGCGGCGGTGACCGCGATGTGGTCGGCGGGGAGCTGGAGCTCGTCCATCAGCTCCCGGCGCAGGCGGGGTGCGTCGTCCTGGGCCACCAGGGCCCGTACCACGTGTTGATCGGCCATCGAGGCAACTCCTGAGTTCGACTTCGGCCACCGGCGAGCGTCAGCCGCCGGCCCGGGCAGACTCCAACGTGGAGCCGTACAGATCGGTTCGCCACCCGCAGCCCGGCCGGTTGTCCAGCCAGTGCCGGATGATCGGTCGCGCCCACAGCGGGGTGCGACCGCGGGTGGCCTGTGGCGCCGGGAGGTACCCGCGATAGCGGTAGCTGTCGATCGTGGCCTTGGAGACGCCGGCGAGCTGGCCGATGTCGGCGACCGTCAGCATGGTCAGCACGTGCAGTTCCGGCGCCTGCATGCCCACGACGAGATCACCCACGCCGGCGGACCGACCGTTGCGTGACGGACGCAGCAGCACGTTCTCGAGGTCGGCCGCCTCGCCCTTGACCCAGGACACCTCGTCGGGACTGAGTTGTCGCATCGGCACGGAGTCGTTGGGTCCGAGGTGGATGGCGAACACGTCGGCGAGGGTGAGATCGACCGCGCCGGGGACCGGTTCGCTCCAGCGGTACCGCCACACGGCGTCGGTGCCCCGGACGTAGGTGTCGTTGCAGCACGTCAGTTCCCGGCTCATGCTGAAACTCCGTTCAGGGTGGTCTCGTGACCGTCACCTTGACCCACGTCGACAGGCAGGGTCACCCGGTCGCGTGTCCAATAGACCACGACTTCGCCGGTCGAGGGGACCAACCGGCCCGAACGGCCGGATCCCGACGGCCGGGGCCCCGGGCAGCGTCGGGACGCCGGCGCCGCTGAGGTGGAGGTGACGGCCACCGGGGGCCGGTGCAGCAACCCGCCCCGGTTGCTGGCGAAGGCGACCAGGAACGCGATCGGGCCCGGAGGCAGGCATGGAATCACGCGACCACGACCGCAGTTACTGGCGCGACACGGCCGACGTCGCCGCAGCCCTGACGTCGATCGAGGGGCTCGCCGATGCCGACCTGACGGTCGTCGGTGGTGGCATCCTGGGGCTCACCACGGCGCTGCTGGCCGCGGAGGCGGGACTGCGGGTGGTGGTGCTCGAGGCCCGCGGGCTCGCGAGCGGGACGACCGGTGGCACGACCGGCAAGGTGACCGCCCAGAACGAGACCCGGCTCGCCACGTTGCGGTCGTCGATCGGTGCGGATGCCGCCCGGCGCTACGCCCGTGCCAACCAGCGGGGGATCGAGTTGTTCGACCGGCTCACCACCGACTACGGCATCGCGTGCGACGCCGAGCAGGTGCCGGCCTCGCTCGTGGCGCTGACCGACGACACCGTCGGGTCGCTCGAACAGGAGGCGGCCGCCGCACGTGAGGCGGGGCTCGAGGTCGAGGTCGGGCCCGCGCCCGACGAGGTGCCCTTCGCCGGCCGGCCGTGTCTCACCGTGCCCGACCAGCGCCAGATGCACGCGGTGCGCTACTGCCAGGGCCTGGCAGCAGCGGTCCTGGCGCTCGGCGGGGCGGTTCACGAGCACGCCCGGGTCGTCGACGTGGTCCGCGAGCGCAAGGGCTCCCGGCGTTGGCGGGTCCTGACCGATCGGGCCGAGGTGCGCAGCGACGACGTCGTGCTCGCCACGCGGCTGCCGACGCACCACGATGCGAAGCTGCTGTTCGGTCGGAGCAAGCCGATGTCGGCCGTCGGGGTGTCCGCCAGGCTCGACGGGCCCGCGCCCCGCGGCATGTACCTGTTCCAGGAGCAGCGCACCTGGTCGATCCGCTCGAGCCGCACACCCCGCACCGGTGAACACCTCATCGCCGTCGGGATGAGCGAACCCACGGCCGGCAGCGGTGCCCTGCAGGGTCGTACCGATCAGCTGGCCGACTGGGTGCGCGAGCACTTCGCCGTGACCTCCGTGGACCACCGGTGGATGGCGCAGGACCAGATGCCCTCCGACGGCCGCCCGTACGTCGGGCCGTTGCCGGGCGAAGGGTTGTGGACGGCGACGGGTTTCGGCAAGTGGGGCCTGGCCTTCGGCACGGCCGCCGCCGAGGCGCTGGTCACGCGCATGCAGGGCGGACCCGACCCGTTCGAAGGGGCGTTCGACACCCAACGGATCGAGCCTCCCACCGGCTGGAAGCAGATCCTGCGGGCCAACCTGCGTGTCGGCGGTCTCTTCGTCGGCGATCGTCTCCGGGCGCTGCCCGGTGATCCGGAGCTCGCACCGGGGGAAGGTCGGCTGGTGCGCCGTGGCCGGACCCCGGTCGCCGTGGCCCGTACGCTCGACGGCGAGTTGCACACGGTGTCGGCGACCTGCACCCACCTCGGCTGTCTGGTGCGCTGGAACGCCGACGAACAGACCTGGGACTGCGGCTGCCACGGTTCGCGCTTCGCCCCCGACGGCGAGGTCCTCGAGGCACCGGCGACGTCGCCGCTGCGGCCCCTGTAGGTGCGCTCGACCCGCAGGCCACACGCTCGACGACGCCCACCGTGTCCGCCGGAGGCGCTCAGGGCTGGCCACGCCGCGCGGCCCGACGGGCCTGGGCCTGTGCGCGCAGGCGGGCGTCGGCCTCCTCGGGTGTCGGCGCGGTCCCGCCGAGGTGTGCGGGCAGCCACCACCGGTCGCGCTCGTCGCGAGGCTGCTGGGGGTAGGTGGCCTGTTCCCGCGCCAACAGGTCACGGATGCGTCGCATCAGCTCGGCCGTGGCGCGGGCCGGTGCCGCGTCGGCGGGCGGGTGCCAGGGCTCGCCGTACCGGACGCTGACGCAGATGCCACTGCGCAGCCGCGTGGGCTGCCACTTCGTGAGCAGTCGTTGGCTGCCCCACACCGCGACGGGCACGATCGGGGCGCCGGTCGTCTGCGCGAGCCGGACGGTGCCGGTGCGTCCCCGACGTGGCACGAACGACGGGCTGATGGTGCCCTCGGGATGGACGCCGACGACGTCGCCGCGGGCCAACGCCGCCTCGGCGTGCACGAAGGCGGTGGTGGGGTCGCCGTGGGTGTCGACCGGGATCTGCCGCATGGCCCGCATGGCCGTGCCGACCACCCGACGGTCGAAGATGTCGTGTCGGGCCAGGAAACGCACGCGACGTCGGGGGCGAGGTGGCGCCAGGGCCACGAAGCAGAAGTCGAGGTAGCCGATGTGGTTGCTGGCGAGGATGGCCGGCCCCGTCGACGGGACCTGGTCGTGGTCGACGGTCCGGATGTCGAGGCGCAGGGCACGCCAGGCGCCGCGGAAGCCGGCAGCGATGCCTTCGTAGGGGTCCATGCGCCTGCTCTCGTCGCTCGGACGGCGTGCACGGCGCCGGTTCCGTCGTGGTGTGTCGTGTGTCGCGGTCGCGCCGGCACCACGACGCGCCGGCGCATCCTGCCGCGCCGGCGCGTCGAAACCAACGTCAGGTGCTCAGCCGCCGCGGGTGCGCTCGGCGGTCTCGATGCCTTCGATGGCGGCGCGGAGGTCACCGTCCTCGCGGATGCGCTGCAGGGGGCCGGGCCGGTCCTCGGCCGTCTCGACCTCGTCCATGGCCGGCAGGACGGCGGCGTCGACCTCGCCGAACCAGGCGATGCGAGGCTCCTCGCCGTCGTCGATCTCCCCGACCTCGACCAGGTCACCGGCGCGGCGGACGACGAAGTCCCCCGGCTGGGTCTGGTCGGACACCGCCACCGCGTGCTCGTCGCCGTCCAGCATCCACAGGTTCTGCGCCATGCGGTCCTCCGTCTCGCTCGTGGGCCCGTTGTGGGCGGACGACCACGATGACGGCGTGGCAGCCGAGAACCGCAGGTACGTCCCGGCCGGCGTGTCACCATCGCCGCCGGCCACCCCGCCCGCGCGGTCCGCTCGACCCGCCCACCGGTCGGGTGCCCACCCGGCCGAACCCCGTTGCGGAGCACCGCGGTCCCTCCGGCGTCGCGACGACTCAGCCGAGCAGCAGCGGCGTCACCGTGTTCCGAACGACGGTCGGGACCGGCGCCGGGCGGCCCGAGCTCTGCTCGACGTAGACGTGGGTGAAGCGCCCGAGTGCGACCGCCTCGTCGCGTCCGTCGGCGAAGACGGCCAACCGGTAGGTGATGCTCGTGTCGCCCAGACGCTCGACCCCGAGCCCGATCTCGAGGTGTTGCGGGAAGGACACCGGATGCAGGTACCGGCACCCCGTCTCCACCACCAGTCCGACCGCCGCGAGCTCCCGGGTGTCGACACCGGCGTGGTCGAGCAGGTAGCCGTTGACCGTGGTGTCGAACCAGGCGTAGTAGACGACGTTGTTGACGTGCCCGTAGTGGTCGTTGTCCTGCCAACGGGTCGGCATCGGTCGCCGGTGCGGGAACCGATCACGGGTGGGCACGGGAAGGTCTCGCAGGGCAGTCACGACGGCTCCTCGCAGGCGGCCGCGCCAGGCTAGGCCACGGGCCCTTGCGGTCCTCGGGTGGCTCAACGGGCAGGGTCGGGCGGGGCGCCGGGCCGGCGCGGCCGAGTACCAACACGTCGCAGGCGCGCACGACGAGACGAGGTGGGCGCCGTGTCGTCGACCGCGGAGGTACTGCCGGTGACCTACTCGATCGTGGCCCGTGATCCCCGCACGGGGCAGATGGGCGTCGCGACGCAGACCCAGGCGCTGGCGGTCGGAGCCAGCGTGCCGTGGGCGTTGCCCGGTTACGGCGTGATCGCGACCCAGTCGATGGGCGAGCCGATGTACGGCGAGCTCGGGCTCGACATGCTGCGCGGCGGGCTCACCGCACCCGAGGTCCTCGCCGCGCTGCGCAGCATCGACTCGCACCCCGAGCGGCGACAGGTGGCGATGGTCGACGCCGAGGGCGGCATCGACGTGTGGACCGGGGAGGACTGCGTCTCCTCGGCCGGGCACGTGTTCGGGGAGAGCAGCGTGGCGCTGGCGAACATGGTCGCCTCACCGACGGTCTGGGAGTCGATGATCGAGGCGTACGAGGCAGCGGGTGGGCCCCTCGCGCGTCGGCTGATGAAGGCGTTGCACGCCGCCGAGGACGCCGGTGGGGACTTCCGCGGGCGGCGTTCGGCGGCCGTGCTGGTCGTGCGCGCCGAACGGACCGGTCGTCCCTGGCGCGACCAGGTCAACAACCTGCGCGTCGACGACCACGAGGACCCGCTCGGCGAACTGGACCGGCTGCTGGACCAGAGCGCCCGCTACCACCGCGTCGTGAGCGCGTTCGAGCGGGCCCTCGACGGCGAGGCGGAACAGGCCGTCGTCGACCTCGACCGCATGCGCGAGGAGGACCCGCACTCGGAGCCGGACCTGTTGTTGTGGCGGGCCATCGTCCTGGCACTCGCCGGTCGCGAGGACGACGCCCGCGCCATCTTCGCGGAGCTGGCGGAGTGTGCGCCGCCGTTCGTCGAGGCCGCGCGCCGCTTCGGTCCGGCCGGCCTGGTGCCCGACCGCCACCTGCTCGAGCGCCTGCTCCCCACCCGTACCTGAGCCCGGCCCTCTCGAGGTTCGGCTCGGCTCGGCCGGGTCCCGACGCCACGTCGAGACGTGGCGGTCGGGGGACACCACCGGCATGGTGTGGCGTCCCGGCGGTGCGTTGCGTGGACCCGATCGGAATCGAACCGACGACATCTGCCTTGCAAAGGCAGCGCTCTGCCAACTGAGCTACGGGCCCGGGGAGCGCGCAGGGTAGCGGTCAGCGCGGGTCGGGCGGACGCGGCGGGACGACGCCCGCGAGGCGGGCACGCACGCGGGTGCCGGCCGGACCGCCGGTCACCTCGAGGGCGTCGACCAGGCGATCCACCAGGGCGAGCCCGCGGCCACGCGTCGCGGTCGGCGCCGGCATGCGCCGCGGGGACCCGCCACGGACGTGCGGCGCGGTACCGCCGCCGTCGTCGGCGACCTCGACCAGCAGGTCGCGCGCCACCGGTGTCAGCGCGAGCCGGATCGTCGGGCCGCCGTGCTCGACGGCGTTGGCCACCAGTTCCGACACCACGAGCACGACGTCCTCGCTGCGCTGGACGCCGGCCTGCGTCAGCCAGGTACGTACCAGGTTCCGCACGCGTGGCACCTCGAACGGCCGTCCGTCGAGGTCGACGACCAGTGCTGCCGGCGGGACGCCGTCGTCCGACACGTCGCTCACCGGCCCGGTTCAGGCACGGTCCGGCCGCGTGCGTGCCACCCAGTCGGCGAACCCCGGGACCGTGAACGCCAACCGACCCCGTGCCGGGGCCCAGCACAACCCGCGCTCGACCAGTTCGCGACGCGCGGGCGAGAGCGCCTGGTGGGTGAGGTCGAGAACCTCGGTCAGGTCACCCATCTCCGCGTCGCCGCCCTGCTCGGCGAGCGCGACGGTGAGCAGCGCGCCCCGCCCGGTGGGCACCCGACGCCAGCGGTCGGCGAAGAACGCCTGCACCCGCTCGTGCACCTCGACGCCGGCGACCCGGGCGTCGACGAGATCGACCCGGGAGGCGTCGCGCGCCGAGTCCCACAACGCGGCGCCCCACAACTGCACGAACCACGGATAGCCGCCGGACTCGTCGTGGACGTGGTCGAGTACGTGCTCGTCGACGAGCACGTCGGCCTCCCGCTCGAAGGGGCGTCGGATGGCCTCCACGGTGCCGGCACGGTCGAGCAGGCCGAGTTCGAGCCGCTCGAGCCGCTCGGTGTAGGTCTGCCCCTCGTCGAACAGCGTCTCGGCCGCGGACGGCAGTCCCGACAGCAGCACCCCCAGCGGTCGGTCCTCCTGCGACGCGAGGTGGGCGGCCCGCAGCAGCGGCTTGAGCAGCGTCTGCTCGGCCTCCTGCACCTCGTCGACGGTGAGCAGAATCCCTTGTCCGAGCTGTGCGGCCAGGAAACCGAGGTCGGCGATCAGCCGCTCCACCGTCGCGGCCGACGTGCCGGTCTTCGCCGCCTCGACCTGGCCGTTGCGGCCGAGGCGCAGGCTGCCGCAACGTCGCAGGACGGCCTCGTCGGCCCGTTCGACCAGCGGGGCGGCGCCACGTCGCAGCGTCTCGCGGGCGGCGACGAGATCCGTGTCGCCCCGGTCCGCCTCCAGTGCGAGGGTCAGCACCCCCCGACGCTCGGCCTGCTGGCGCACGTAGGCGAGCAGTGCGGTCTTGCCGACCCCGCGAACGCCGCGGTAGAGCACCAGCTGCGGTGCTGCGGGACGCGAGAGGCGGTCGACCACCACCTTCGCCCGTCGCAGCGCCGGTTCGCGGCCGCCGAAGTCGGGGGGCACACGCCCCATCCCCGGCCGGAAGGGATTCGCGGCAGGATCGAGCGCTCCGCCCTCGGTGACGTCCTCGAACGGGTTGGGCATCGCGGACCTCGGATCCTCGGTTCGACGGCGCGAACCGTGCGAGTGCTTGCGAGTGGAGTATAGGAAAGCTAGCGCATTCGTCCCGGAAACCGCGGGAAGGACGGTTGGGCCCGAGGGGACGGCGGGAGGATCGCACGACCTCGCCGGTGCGGTCGGTCGGTCCTGGCAGCGCCGGATCGCCGGACCGCGTGGCAGGCTGCCGCCGCTCCCACGCACGAGAGGACGGCCGATCGGCGCACCACGGACGCCACCACGGGGTGTGGTGGCCGCCGGACACGAGCAGACCGTGGCTGCCGCGGCACGCGTGCTCGAGGCGGGCGGCAACGCCTTCGACGCCGCCGTCGCCGCCGGCTTCGCGGCAGCCGTCGTCGAGCCGTGTCTGAGCAGCCTCGGCGGCGGCGGGTTCCTGCTCGCCCGCACCGCGGCGGGTGACGAGACGCTGTTCGATTTCTTCGTCGACACCCCGGGCCGCGGTGTCCCCGACGAGGTCGAGCCGCGACTCGACGCGGTGACCCTGCGGTTCGGTGCCGCCGACCAGGTGTTCCACGTCGGGCACGGCTCGGTCGCCGTACCCGGCTGTCTGCCGGGCTACCTGCACGTCCAGCGCCGCCTCGGACGGTTGCCGCTGGCCGAGGTCGTCGAGCCCGCCCGCCGCCTGGCGGCCGACGGCGTGGTGCTCGGCCCCCACCAGGCCGCGGTGGTGCACCTGCTCGAACCGATCCTCGGCCGCTCCGCCGAGGGCCGGGAGCGGTTCCTGCCGGGCGGCCGACGCCTGGCCGTGGACGCCGCGGTCCGCAACCGGCCGCTGGCCGACTTCCTCGCCGCGGTCGCCGACGCCACGGTGGCGGGGTTCGACGACCCCGGGATCGCCGGCGCGATCGCGCGGGACATGGCCGCGAACGGCGGGCTGCTCAGCGTCGACGACCTCGCGGCCTACCGGGTGGTCGAACGCGAGCCGTTGCGGGTGGACTATCGCGACGCGACGTTGATCACCAATCCGGGCCCGTCGCTCGGCGGGCGACTCCTCGCCCGCGGCCTGCAGCAGTTGGCGGCGCGCGTACCGGCCGCGTTCGGCAGCGGCGAGCGGCTGCGACAGCTCGTCGACGCCTTCGACGAGGTCTGGCGTCACCACACCGGCTCGGGTGACGCGGGCACGGACGCGGGCGACGATCCGGACGCCGACGCCGTGCTGCAGAGCCGGCGCGGGACCACCCATGTCAGCGTCTGCGACGACGCGGGCAACCTGGCGTCGATGACCACCTCCAACGGCAGCTGCAGCGGGGTGATCCTCGGCGACACCGGGGTCATGGCGAACAACATCATGGGCGAGTCCGACCTCAACCCGGCGCTGCGTCCGGGCGCGACGGCGCGTCGGTTGCGCCACGACGCGGGTCGTCGCGTCGGCTCGATGATGGCGCCCTCGGTCCTGCTGCGTCAGGGTGCGGCACCGGTCGTGCTCGGTAGCGGCGGTTCCGAGCGGATCCGCACGGCCATGACGCAGGTCGTCGTCGCGCTCGTGGACCACGGCATGGACGTCGCGGCGGCGGTCCGGGCGCCGCGCGTCCACTTCGACGGCGCCACCGTGCAGGTCGAGCCGGGCTTCGCCCCCGACGCCGTCGCCGCCCTCGCGCGCGAGCGTCGCGTCAACCTCTGGGACGTCACGGACCTGTACTTCGGCGGCACCAACGTCGTGACTCCCGACGGCGCCGCCGCCGGCGACCCGCGACGCGGCGGAGCGGCCGCCGTCGTCGAGGGGGAACGGAATGCGCCCTGACGTTCCGTTCGCCGTCCCGGTCGGGGTAGCCTCGGCGCCGGAGCGGCGGGTCGTCGGGCGCGACCCACGACAGGGAGGCGCGGCATGCGTGAGGCAGTGATCGTCGAAGCGGTACGCACCCCGGTCGGGCGTGGCAAGCCCGGTGGGGCCCTGTCCGGCTGGCACCCGGTCGACCTGCTGGCCCACACGCTGCAGGGGCTGGTCGAGCGGGCGGGGATCGACGCCGGCGAGATCGACGACGTCATCGCGGGCTGCGTCTCGCAGGCCGGTGCGCAAGCCTTCAACGTCGCGCGCAACGCCGTGCTGGCCGCCGGGTTCCCGGAGTCGGTGCCCGCCACCACCATCGACCGCCAGTGCGGCTCGTCGCAGCAGGCGCTGCACTTCGCCGCCCAGGGCGTGATCGCCGGCAGCTACGACGTCGCGGTCGCCTGCGGGGTCGAGCTCATGTCGCGCGTGCCGATGTTCTCCTCCACGATGGGGCAGGACCCGTTCGGTACCCGCATCCTCGCGCGCTATCCCGACGGCCTGGTCAACCAGGGCATCTCCGCGGAGCTGATCGCGGCCAAGTGGGGGCTCGACCGCGGGCAGCTCGACGCCTTCAGTGCACGGTCGCACCAGCGCGCCGCCGCCGCGACCGCCGACGGACGCTTCGCGGCCGAGCTGCTGCCCACGCCCGTCGACCGCGGTGACGGGTCGACCGGCGAGACGATGCGCGCCGACGAGGGCATCCGTCCCGATTCGACCCCCGAGACCCTGGCCGGACTGCGCCCCGCCTTCGAGGACGAGGCACTCGCGCAGCGCTTCCCGCAGATCCAGTGGGTGGTCACCGCCGGTGGCGCGTCGCAGATCTCCGACGGTGCCGCCGCCGTCCTGGTGATGGAACGGTCGAAGGCCGAGGCGCTCGGGCTGCGCCCGCGGGCCCGCGTGCACACCATGGCGGTCGCCGGTGACGACCCGATCTTCATGCTCACCGGCGTCATCCCCGCCACCGCGCAGGTGTTGCGTCGCGCCGGTCTGGACATCGGTGACATCGACGCCTTCGAGGTCAACGAGGCGTTCGCCCCGGTGGTGCTCGCCTGGGCCCAGGAGACCGGTGCCGAGCTCGACAAGGTCAACGTCAACGGGGGCGCAATCGCCAACGGCCACCCGCTCGGGGCGTCCGGGGCGAAGCTGACCACCACCCTGCTGCACGTGCTCGAGCAGACCGGTGGGCGCTACGGGTTGCAGACCATGTGCGAGGGCGGGGGCATGGCCAACGCCACCGTCCTGGAGCGACTGGGCTGATGTCCGCCTCCGACGTGCCAGTGCCCGACCACCCCGGGAACGGTGCCGGGATCCCCGGTGCCGACGTCGACGTGCCCGCGGACGACGTCGGCGGCGTCGAGGTGCCCAACACCGAGGCGCTCGACGCCATCTGGCGCGGGGACGAGTACGCCGGCCACCTCGGTGCGGAGGTCGAGGCCTGGGGCGGTGGCTGGTCGCGGATCGGGCTCACCGTCACCGACCGGCACCGCAACTTCGCCGGACTGCTGCACGGCGGGGTCGGCTTCGGTCTCGGCGACGTCGCGTTCGCGGTCGCCTCCAACTCCTGGGGACGGCTGGCGGTCGCGTTGTCGGTCGACGTGCAGTTCCTGGCCAGTGCCGCGCCGGGTGCGCGCCTGGTGGCGACGGGACGCGAACGGCACCGCACCAAGCGCACCGGCGCCTATCTCATCGAGGTGACCGACGACGGGGCGCTGGTCGCGAGCCTGCACGCGCTCGTGCACCGCACCGACCGGTGGCACCTGGGCGAGGACGCCTGGAGCGGCGACTGGCGTGCCACGCACTGACCGACGTCGGGCACACTGGGGTCCGTCGTCCCTGCCGCCGAGGTGGCCACCGTGGTGCTGCTGCTGATCCCCGCCGCCGGTCTGGCGGTCGCCGTCGGCGTGCTGTTCGGTTGGCGGTGGGTCCTCGCCCCGCTGCTGGGCTGGGCGATGCTGACCTGGCTGCTCGCGTCGCTGCGTGTGCTCGGGCGCGACGCGAAGGCACCCGGGATGCCCGACGAGGACGAGCTCGAGGTCGCCCCCGTCGGCTCCGGCGAGCGCACCCTGTTCTGGTGCGAGGAGTGCGGCACCGAGGTCCTGCTGCTCGTGCGCGGGACCTCCCGCGCGCCCAGCCACTGCGGCCAGCGCATGCACGAGCGCACCGAGATCCTCAACTGAGTCGAGGTGTGCCGGCGGTCGTTCAGCTCCCGCCGTCGGCGATGCGCTCCGCGCGCTCGCTCACGGTCCTGAACTCCCCACGGCCGGGACGATCGGGCACGAAGCCGTCCGTGCGCGAGAACCCCCAACCGTTGAGGCGCACGCCGACGCGGCTGTAGCGGCGCTGGAGCGTGCCGGCACAGTCCGGACAGGGGCCGGGCGTGGCGGCCCGGGCGTGTGGCAGCAGCCGCTCGGTCCGCTGTCCACAGTCCTGGCACGCGTACTCGTACACCGGCATCGGCCCGCTCCTCGTCCAGCCTCGCCGTTCTGCGGTTCCCCGCCGGCGGCGGCACCGACCGTAGCGGCCCGGACGCCCCCCGGTTGTCCACGGGTCTGTGGACAGACCCTGTGGAGGAATGGGGATGCCGGGGCGAACTTATCCACAGTATGTGGACCTGAGGACAGGGGGAAACTGGGGATATCCCCCGGTTCTGGCCCGTGACCTGGGGAAACGTCCCCGGGAAACGCCCAGGAGCGGGCCGGACCCTCCCGTGGACGGACCCGGGTGGTCAGCGCCAGCGAGTGAGGAAGACGAAGCCCGCCAGCAGCGACACGAAGCCCAGGACCAGGCCCCAGTTGCCTCCGAACGGCGGCACGCTGGCCAGCCAGTCCTGGATGCCGGGCAGGTACGCCAGCAGGATGATCGCGACGCCCAGGACGAGCAGACCGACACCGACCGCAGGTACCCACGGTGCCGAGGGCGTGGGGTTCTTCTCCGGAGGTGCCGTCTGGTACGCCCGCGGGCGGTTCTGTCCCTTGCGGCGGTGCTTGGACTGCGGCATCGACGGCCTCGGCTGGTGCTGCGGCGACGGCGGGGAGTGCGACGGCGCGCCCGGTCGCTGAGGAACCGGCATCGCGCTGCCGAACCAGACTACCGGTCGAGGCCGTTACCCTCGACTCGGCGTCGTCGACCGAGACGGGGTCGCCGCCCGGAAGGGGTCGCCGAGGTGACACGTGTGCTGCGAGGGGTCGGCTGGACCCTGATCACGACCGGCGCGGTCGTGCTGCTCTACGTCGTCTACCTGCTGTGGTTCACGGACCTGTCGACGAACTCGGCGCAACGCGACCTGGCGCAGCGGTGGGAGGCCGGGCTCGGCGTGGAGGAGCCGCTGGTCGACGGCGACTGGGGTGCCGCGGCGTCGGCGACCGCGGGCGACCCCGGAGCGGGTGACGGCGCGATCGACGGCGCGATCGACGGCGCGATCGACGGCACGGACGAAGGCACGGACGAAGGCACGGCCGAGGACGGACCGGGCGCCGAGGTGTCCGTCGGGACCGGCGAGGCGGTCGCCGCGCTGTGGTTCGAGCGCGACGGCCGGCGCATCGTCGGCGACGAGGTCCTCTACGTCGTCGACGGTGTCACCCCCGATCACCTGCGGCGGGGGCCGGGGCACTATCCCGGCTCGGCCGCACCCGGCGACGACGGCAATCTCGCCATCGCCGGACACCGCACGACCTACGGGCGGCCCTTCTGGGCGCTCGACGAGTTGCGCGAGGGCGACACGATCCACGTGGTCGACCGCGCCGGCGACGAGTGGGTGTACGCGTATCGTTCGCAGCGCGTGGTCACCCCCGCTGACGTCTGGGTGGTCCAGGACGATCCGCTGGACACGGGCCTTCCGACGATCACGCTGACCACCTGTCATCCCCGCTTCAGCGCCGCCCAGCGCCTGATCGCGTTCGGCGAGCTCGTCGGCCCGCCGGCGAGCGCCTGATGGGCGGGCAGGAGGCGCGGGTGCCGCGGTGGCTTCGCCGGCTGCTGCTGGCGGTGCTGATCGCCGTGGTGGTCGTGGTGCTGTTCACGACCGTGTTCCCGTGGGTCGAGCGCCAGCTCGAGGACCCGACCCTCGGGGCGGTGGGTCAACTGCTGCGCGTGCCGAGGTAGCCGGCCAGGTCACGCAACGCCTCGCCGACCTCCCGTGGGAGCGACAGGGTGTCGAGCACCGCCAGGGCCGTGTCCACCTCCTCGGCGACGTAGGCCTCGGCCGCATCGCGTGCCCCGCAGTCGACGAGCAGTTCGCGCGCGAGCGCGGCCTGTCCGGCGTCGAGTTCGGGAGCTCCCAGGGTCGCCTCGAGTCGCTTCCAGTCGGCTGGTGCCAGCCGCTCGGCCGCCTCGGCGATCAGCAGGGTGCGCTTGCCCTCGGCCAGGTCGCCCCAGGTGGACTTCCCCGTCTCGTCCTCCTCACCGAACATCCCGAGCAGGTCGTCACGGACCTGGAACGCCCGTCCGAGGGGGTCGCCGAACCGGCCCAGGCCCGCCACCAGCTCGGGGTCCCCGCCGGCCAGCAGGGCGCCGACCTCCAGCGGCCTGGCGACGGAGTACCACCCGGACTTCATCGCGGCGATGCGCTCGCTCAGTGCCCGGTCGGTGGTCCGGCTGGTCGCGGCCCACAGGTCGAGGTACTGACCGGCCATGACCTCCTCGCGCAGGCGCGTGAAGTGGGACAGCCCCGACAGCAACCGGACCGGGGAGACCGCGGCGGTGAGGAACAGCTCGTCGGCGAACACGAAGGCGAGGTCACCGAGCAGGATCGCGACCGCCTCGCCGTAGGCCGCCGCGTCCCCGTCCCAGCCCGCCTCGCGGTGACCGGCCTCGAACACCCGGTGGACGCTCGGGGCGCCGCGCCGGGTGTCGGCCCGATCGATCACGTCGTCGTGCGCGAGCGCGAAGGTGTGCAGCAGCTCGAGGGCGAGCGCAGGCCCCATGACGTCGTCGGGATCCCCGTCGGCGGCGGCGTGGCCGAGCAGCAGCAGGACCGGACGGATCCGCTTGCCGCCCGCGACGAAGGCGCACAGCTGGTCCGCCACCGGCGACAACGCCGGGTGGTGGCCGGCCAATCGTGGCAACCGGCGGTCGAGCGCCACCTCCAGCGCACGATCCACCTCGTCGCGCAGGCGGGACAGCGCAGAGGGGGCGACGGTCACGGAGGTCCTCACGGCGGGCAGGGCGACACGCTATCCGAGGGCCACCGGCCGCCGGGGCGTTCGGTGTCCCCGCCACGGCTACACTCGGGAGCTTGCCCGTCAGTTCCCTTGCCCGTCGACGTCGGAGGAGTGCCGGTGGCCGGACCGCCGGACCCGGCGTCGCTCGAGCGTCCCTGGCTCGCGTCGTACCCGCCGGGCGTGCCGCCGACCTACCGGCTGCCGGAGGTCGCGCTCCCGCGGCTGCTCGAGGACGCCGCACGGGACTTCCCCGGGACGCCGGCGTTGGTCGCCGACGGCGCGAGTGTCGACCACGCCGGGCTGCTCGCCCGCGTCGAGGACGTCGCCCGCCGGTTGGCGTCGCTCGGCATCGGTCGGGGCGAGCGCGTCCTGGTCGGCCTGCGCAACACCGCCGCGGCCCCCGTGGTGCTCCTGGCGTCGTGGCGGGTGGGCGCGACGGTCGTTCCCGTCGCTGCCGACCTGCCCGCCGAGCGACTGCGTGCCATCGCGGTCGAGGCCACGGTCGGTGCCGTCGTCGGGACGCCGCGGGTCCTGCACGAGCTGCGCCAGCACGTCGCCCTGCCGCCGCTGGCCGTGTCCGTGTCCGGGAACGAGTGGCCGGCCCGTCGGCGTCGGCTGCGTCTGCCGCGGCGCGCCCCCCGTCGCGACGGCAGTGACCACGTGGTGCTCGCCGACCTGCTCGCCGAGGAGGCCGATGGCCCGCTGCCCGCGGGTCCGGCCGCCGACGACGTCGCCGCCCTGGTGTTCCGCGCCCGTGGCGACGAACTGCTCGGCGTCGAGCTCAGCCACCGCAACCTGGTCGCCAACGCCTTCCAGGCCCGGCTGTGGGTGCCTGACGTGCAGGCCGGTCGGGAACGGGTGCTGGTCGCCGACCCGCTCGGCGAGGTGCTGCCGCTGACGCTGGGCGTGCTGGCGGGTCTGCTCTCGGCGGGCACGCTGATCCTGCTCGACCGCCCGTCCCCGGACGAGCTCGCCCGGACGATCGAGCGGGAGCGCCCGACCCTGTTTCCCACCGTGCCGGCCCGTCTGGCGGCGATGCTGGCCGATCGCGACGCGGCCCGGCGGGACCTGACCTCCCTGCGCGTGTGCGTGGCCGGCGGCGCGCCACTCGACCCGGGCCTGGCCGCCGAGGTGGAGCGCCGCACCGGCGGGGCACGGGTCCGGGAGGGCTACGGGCTGGTCGAGGCCGCCCCACTCACCCACGCCCAGCCCGTGTACGGACGCGCCGGCTTCGGCACGATCGGCCTGCCCGTTCCCGACACCGTCGCGGTGGTCGTCGACCCCGACGACCTCGGTCGGGTGCTGCCCCCCGACACCCCCGGGATGCTGCTGGTGCACGGGCCCCAGGTCGCGCGCGGCTACCTCGACCGCGACGAGCTCACCGCGCGCACGTTCGTGGACGGCTGGCTGGTCACCGGCGACCTCGCCACGGTGGACGCCGACGGGGTGTTCACCCACGTGGGCCGTATCGACGAGGTCGTCAAGCGCGACGGTCGCTTCGTCTCGCCCCGCCACGTCGAGTCCGCGCTGCTGCAGCATCCGGCCGTCGAGACGGCCGGGGTGGTGTCCTCCGGCGAGCTGCTGCTGGGAGCGGTCGTGACCCGCCGGCGCGCACGGGCCGACGGGGACACCCTGCTCGCGCACTGCCGGAATCTTCTCGACGCGCCCGCCGTTCCCGACCGTGTGACGGTCGTCAACCGGCTCCCACGGACGGCGGCCGGCGATCTCGACCGCGAGCGACTCCGCCGTGAGCTGGCAGGAAGGTGAGCGACGTGTCCGACCACCACGATGCGCCTCCGCGCGTGCTGATCGTCGACAACTACGACTCGTTCACCTACAACCTGGCGCAGGAGCTCGGCGAGCTGGGCGCTGCGGTGGAGGTGGTCCGCAACGACGCCTTCACGCTGGACGAGCTCGACGCCGAGCTGCCCGACGGTGTGGTGATCTCCCCGGGTCCGGGCGATCCGACCGACGCGGGCCTGTCCAACGACGTGATCCGCCTCGTGGCCGGTCGGCGCCCGCTGCTGGGCGTGTGCCTGGGCCATCAGTGCATCGGCGAGGTCTACGGGGGTCGCGTCGTACGGGCACCGGTGCTGGTGCACGGCAAGACGAGTCCGATCTACCACCGGCGCGAGGGCGTGCTCGCGGACCTGCCGGTGCCCTTCGACGCCACCCGCTACCACTCGTTGGTCGTCGAGCGGGCGTCGCTGCCCTCGACCCTGAAGGTCACGGCCGAGACCTCCGACGGGCTGGTCATGGCCATGCGTCACCGGGAGGTCGACGTCGAGGGTGTCCAGTTCCATCCCGAGTCGGTGCTCACCAGCGCGGGGATGCAGCTGCTGGGAACCTTCGTGACGCGCTGCCGGACGGCGACGCGCGACACCACCCCGGTCTGAGCCGGGGACGCCGCGCGGTCCCGCCGCCGGCCCGTCGCGTCAGTCCTGCAGTGCGTCGATGGCCTCGTCGATGGTGGCCACCCCGATCACGTCGAGACCGTCCGGTGCGGTGGTGAGGGCGTCCTCGAGTTGCGAGGCGGGTACCAGCACCACGTCCGCACCGTGGGCCGCGGCCGCCAGCATCTTCTCCGGCACACCGCCGACCGGCCCGACCCGACCGTCCGCGTCGACCGTCCCGGTGCCCAGCACGGCCCGACCGCGCAGCAGGTCCTCGTCGGTGAGCAGGTCGTAGACGGTCACCGCGACCATCATCCCGGCGCTGGGCCCACCGATGCGGGTGGTGCCGGCCAGGCCCACCTCGAACGGCAGCTCGAGGTCGTAGACGGCCGTCTCCAACGAGATGCCCAGGCCGGGATGCTCCACCCCGGGCAGCTCCCCGAGCGTCACGGTGGTGCGGATCGTCTCCTCGCCACGACGGATGGTCAGCGGCAGGGCCTCGCCGATGCTGCCCGCGCGGGTCCGCGCCTGCACCTCCTCGGCGGCCACGACCGGCTCGTCGTCCACCTCGAGCAGCACGTCGCGGGGCTGGAGCACCCCGTCGGCCGGGCTACCGGGCAGGACGTTCACGATCACCGGTTCGGACAGGATCGTGGTCTCGACGCCCGCCGCCTGCGCGCCCACGACGGCGGCGATCTCGAACTGCCGGCCGAAGACCTCGCGCTCGTGGGCGTAGAACGCGTCCCGGTCGACGTCGGGCGGGAAGATCTGCGACAGCGGCAGCAGGCGCCGCTGGTCGGAGACGAGCGCCCGCAGGGCCGGCAGGGCGGGTTGCTGGCGCAGGACCACGGTCAACAGCGCCGTCTCGCCGTCGAGCGCGGTCGTCTCGGCGCCCTCGATCTCGATCAGCGGCTCGATCGAGGTGGGCGTGCCCGGCAGGTACTCGACGTAGGGCAGCGGCACGAGCACCGCCGCCCACAGCACCACGGCCACGGTGGCGAGGTAGAACGTCCGCCGCCACAGCGAGCGCCGCGGCCGGTCGTCGTCGGGTGGACCGGACGCGGCGAGCGGTTCGGTGCCGTCGGGGGTGGAGACGTCGGAGGAGGTCACGACGCGGCCCTCGTCGTCGCCGTCGCCGTCCGACCGGTGCGGCGCAGGGCGGTCAGGGCACGGGCCACCTCGCGCTCGGTGACCACGGCCAGGTCCGCACCACCGTCGTGGACCCGGACCGCGTCCGACGACCCGGAGAACGCCGCGATCAGCTCGCGCACGTCGTCGTCGAGTCCGACGCGGGGCAGGTGGTCGACGTGCTGGAGCAGGTCGCGGGCCGAGCGGGCGGCGCGGTCGGTGGGGTGCAGGTCGTCGAGTTCGCGGACGGCGACGACCCCGGCGAGCGCGCCGTCGTCGCCGACGACCGGGACGAGCGAGCGTCCGTCGGCCGCCTCCTGCGGGTCGAACACGTCGAGCGGCTGGTCCAGGGCGACCGCGCGCGGCAGGGCGCCGATCAGGTCCCGGGCGCGACGACCCTCGAGCAGCGCGTCGATGGCGCTCTGTCGCAGCTCGGCGCGTGCCGCCGACCACAGGAACAGACCGACGGCGAGCCACAACAGGCCGCCGAACAGCCCGTCGAGGCCGGCGACCTGCACGGCGCGCACGCCCAGCAGCACCAGGCCCGCCGCGAGCACCTGGCCGCAGCGCGCCGCGATGCGCAGCGCCCGACGGCGGTCGTCGAGCAGCCACCACAGCCCGGCCCGCAACACGCGGCCGCCGTCCAGCGGAGCACCTGGTACGAGGTTGAACACGGCCAGCACGATGTTGACCCAGGCGAGCAGCCCGGCGACCTCGCTGACCGGTGCCGCGGTGCCGGCGGGCAGGGTCCACGTCGCGAACGTCGACACCAGTCCGAACAGCGCCCCGCACACCAGACTGATCCACGGCCCGACCGCGGCGACGACGAACTCGTCGCGCGGCGAGTCGGAGGTCGCGTGCATCTCGGTGACGCCGCCGAACAGGAACAACGTGATGCGCTGCACGTCGAGGCCGCGATGACGGGCCTCGAGGGCGTGACCGAGCTCGTGGGCCAGGATGGAGGCGAAGAACAGCACGCAGCCGACGGCGGCCATGGTGAGCGCGGTCGGCCAGGCGTGCCCGAGCTGGAACCGGTCGGCGAAGAACCAGGCGACCAGGGCCGCGAACGGCAGCAGCGACACGTCGAGGCGCACGTCGACACCGCGGATGCGGGTCAGCCTCACGGCCCGGGAGAACATTCGTGGTCGCCTCCGTCGAGGCGCCGACGGTACCGCTCCCCGGCGCGGGCGACCGCCCGCTCGCCGCCCATGTCCCGAGGTCCGTCGGCGGAGTGGTCCACCCGCCGTCCGGCCGTGCCGGAGCCCTCCGCACCCCCCGAGGTGCGGGGTTAGGGTCGTCCCATGAATCTCGCTGACTCCCTCATCAACGACCTCATCGACTTCACGGACGAGCAGGGTGTGCTCTCGTTCTACGTGGGGCACACACCGGCTCAGGCCGCCGATCCACAGCCGACCCAGCCGATCGAGATCCGCAACCAGATCAAGGATCTCAAGGCCCGGCTCGCCGAGGCCGACCGCGATCTCGCGACCGCGGTCGAGCAGCGGATCGACGCCATCAACGGCGAACTCGACCGCCTCCTCGATCCCAAGGCACACGGCCAGGGCCGCGCCCTGTTCGTCGGTGTCGCCTCGGGCCGTACGGCGTCGGTCGCGCTGCAGATCCCGTTCCGGGAACGGGTGGTGCACCACGAACGCCCCTTCGTGCGCCCACTGGTCGCCGCCGTCGACGAAGGCCGGCCGGCCGGCGTCCTGGTGCTCTCACGCAGTGGCTCGCGGCTGTTGAGCTGGAAGGTCGGCGAGGCCGAGGAGCTCGCCACCGACGCCTTCGAGCTCGGTGACGCGCAGACCGCCGACCGCAAGAGCGGACCCTCGCCGGCCGCCCCGCAGATCCAGGGCCACGGCGTGGACCACAAGGAGATGTTCGAGCAACGCGTCGACGAGAACCGCAACCGCTGGATGCGCTCGCTCGTCGATGACGTCACCGGTGCCGCCAAGGAACACGGATGGGACCGGCTGGTCGTCTCCGGCAGCGCCCAGCTGCGCGAGTTCTTCGCCAACCTCGTCGGTGAGGACGACGGCCTGCGGGTGATCCACGCCGAGCAGGACTGGGAGCACCACACGACGGCGGCCGTCGCGGCCAACGCCTGGCCGCTGCTGCGGTCGGTGCACGAGCAGCGCGAGCACGAGCTCGTCGACCGGGTCCTGGACCGGGCGTTGTCGGGCAACGCCGGTGCGCTGGGCCTCGGTGACGTGTGTGACGCGCTCAACGAGGGCCGGGTCGCCCATCTGCTGTTCGACGACCGTCTGCAGCTGACGGGCTACCGCTCCTCGCAGGACACCCTGCACCCGGAGGTCGACGGCGAGCTCGCGCAGTCCGACGGCGTCGAGTTCACCGAGGAGCCGCTGTTCGTGGAGCGCCTGATCGAGAAGGCCGTCGCCACCGGCGCCGCGGTGACGCCGGTCGCCCAGGCCCCGTCCGCGCCCTTGGGCGAGCACGGGGGCGTCGCGGCACTGCTTCGGTGGTGACCGCCGCGACGGCCGCGGCCGTCAGGGCGACGGCGGCGAGCTGACATGGACGGCGCCGCCTCCTGGCTGCGCGCCGAGGCCGACCGGGTGCTCGAACTGCACGAGTCCGGTCGGCGCTCGGCTGCCCGGGAGACCTGCGAGTCCCTGCGCGACGCGGCAGCAGCGGCCGCCGCGCTGGACCCGGACGATCCCGTCGTTCGCGAGACGGTGTTCTTCGCCGACTTCGAGCTCGCGTTGCTGTTGACCGAGGAAGGCGAGCTCGAGGCGGCCGCCCAGGCGTACCAGCGGGCCGCCTCGGCCCCCGACCGCCGGTAGGACGCGCTGCCGACCGGAAACCGGTCTGGCGTCAGCGTGCCGAGTCCGGGGAGGGGTCCAGCGCCTGGTCTCGCGCCGGGTCGAGCCGGGCCAGCAGGTCCTGCCGCGCCCGCGCCACACGCGAGCGGATCGTGCCGATCGGAACCCCGCAGATCTCGGCCGCCTCGGCGTACCCCAGCTCGAGCAGTTGCGTGAGCACGAACGCGGTGCGTCGATCCGGGTCGAGGTGGGCCACCAGTTCGCGCAGCTCGACATCACCCGCGTGGTCGGGGGCGAACGCTTCGGTCACCGGCGGCAGCCGGCGTCGCCGCTGCCGGCGCCGGATCTCGTCCGCGGCGGTGTTGCGGGCGATGGTCAACAGCCACGTGCGGGCGGACGCGTCCCCGCGGAAGCGCTCCGCCGAACGCATCGCCCGCAGGTAGACCTCCTGTGTCAGGTCGTCGGCCGACTCCCGGTCGACCAGGTGCGCACAGAAGCGCCACACGTCGTCCTGCGTGCGGCGGATGAAGGAAGCGAGCGACGAGCGGTCGCCCTCCCCGGCGGCCCGCAACAGTCGTGTGAGGTCGTCCATCGGTTCCCGGACCGGCGTACGTCGTCCGGCCAGCGTACGCCGTCGCCTGCCTCGCGTGCGGCGGGGAACCGCCGTGGGGCACGGCACGACTGCCCGCTCGATGCCGCCACCGGCACGACCACCCCCCAACGGAGAGCTGCCCATGCGCCGTCGTCTCGCGTCCGTCCTGCTTCCCGGCACCGCCCTCGCGGTGCTGGTCGCGTCCCCCGCCACCGCCCACGTCACCGCCAGCCCGAACGTCGCGCCGGCCGAGGGCGACACCGCCTTCGCCCTGCGGGTCCCGCACGGGTGCGGTGAGGCGGCGACCACGGCCGTCGCCGCCCAGATGCCGGCAGGTGTGCAGTCGGCGACGCCCGAGCAGCTGCCCGGCTGGACGGTCGAGATCGTGATCGGCGAACTCGACGAGCCCTACGAGGCCCACGGCGAGACCGTCACCGAGGGCGTCCGCGAGGTGGTGTGGACGGCCGAGCCGGGCAACGAACTGCCGGGGGACCAGTTCCGCGACTTCGGCCTCTCGGTGCGACTGGCGGGCGAGGCCGGACAGACGCTGTACTTCCCGACCGTCCAGACCTGCACCGAGGGCGAGTCCGCCTGGATCGAGATCCCCGAGTCCGTCGAAGGCTGGGGCGAGCTCGACAAGCCGGCGCCGTACGTGACCCTCGAGGCCGCCGCCGGGGGACACGGCGCCGCCACACCGGTCGACGCCGAACTGGCCAGCGCGAACAGCGCCGCCAGTGCGACCGCGGCCGCAGGCGCGCTGACCTGGGCGGCGCTCGCCCTCGGCCTGCTCGGCGCCCTCGCCGGCGTCGGCGCCCTTGCCACGGCGCGCCGCCGCTGAAGCGACGTCCGGCGCGCGCACACCGTCGGGGGGGCGGGAACCGCGCCGACGTCGTCGACGACCACCTGGTCGTGACATCCTCCCGGTTCCGCCGCCCGTACGCTCCCTCGGGCGGCGGAACACGTTCCCAAGGACTGCTCATGCCAACGGCCCGACGGACCGGCGTCTGTGACCAGGTGCGCGAGCTGTTCTCGGCCAGCGCCGACGGTGAAGCCTCGACGGGCGCGCGCGAGCACGACCACCTGCGCGACTGCGGCGGCTGTCGGACGTTCGTCGCGGCGCTGCCGCGACTCGAGCGGCAGGTGCAGGGCGCCCGCGGCGTTCCGGCCCCGCAGCTGACCGCGGACGTGCTCGTGGCGATCACCGCCGAGGCCACCGCCGAACGCGAACGCCGCGTCCTGGAACTGCGCTGGCTGATCGGTCTGGCCGGGGTCGCGCAGCTGCTGCTGGCGATCCCCCTGATCGCCGGTCTCATGGGGCCGGTCGCCCACGTCGGCCGCGATCTCGGTGCCCTGGAGCTCGCGCTGGGCATCGGCCTGCTGTTCGCCGCCTGGCAGCCCGAACGCGCCGCCGGGGTGCTGCCGATCGCCGCGGTGGTCGCGACCGCCGCCGTCGTGACCGGCGCGCTCGACCTCGCCGCCGGCCGCGCCACGCTGTTGCAGGAGCTGCCGCACCTGACCGAGATCGTCGGCGTCCTGGCACTGTGGGCGTTGACGCGCCGCCTGCCCCGGCCACGGCTGGTCGGGGCCCACGGCGCGGCCGGGAGCACCGTGTGACCGGCTCGTTGCACCCCACCTCCCGCGCGGACGGGCCGGCGACGGCCCGTCTGCTGCTCGTCGTGGCCCTCGCGCTCGCCTGGCTGGTCGCGCTGGCCGTGCCCGCGAGCGCGCACGCGTCGCTGATCGAGACCTCCCCGCCCGACGGCACCCGACTCGAGGCCGCACCCGAGCAGGTGCTGTTGCGCTTCAGCGAGGCGGTGTCGTCCACACCCGACGGCATCCGTGTCTTCGACGCGGACGCCACGCGCGTCGACGCCGGCGAGCGCGAGACCGTCAGCCCGACCGAGGTCGCGGTGGCCCTGCCCGCGGATTTGCCCGATGGCGGCTACGTCGTCACCTTCCGCGTGATCTCGGCCGACAGTCACCCGGTGGCCGGCACGTTCACGTTCGTCGTCGGTGACGGCGAGCAGGTCGACGACGCCCTGGTCGCCGACCTGTTCGGTGGCGCCGGCCAGGAGTGGACCGGCGTGGTCGGACCGCTGTTGCGCGGGGCGAGCTACCTCGGCGTCCTGCTCGCCGCCGGCGCGGCCGCGTTCTCCGCCTGGGTGGCCGCCCGACGCGAGGAGCGCGACGTCGCCTGGACCTGGGCCGTGCGCGGCGCCGTGCTGGCCGCCGTGACCAGCCTGCTGGCCGTACCGGTGCAGACCGTGGCCGTCACGGGACGTTCGCTGGCCGGGGTGTTCGCGTCCGGCGGCGGCCTCGGCGACACGCTGGTGTTCAGCTCCTTCGGTCAGAGCACCCTGTTGCGGCTGGTCGCGCTCGCCGCGTTCGTGGTCGCCTGGCAGCGTCTGGATCGCGGCCGCGGCGGGGCCGGCAGTCACCTCGAAGTGCTGGTGACCGGTGCGTTGGCCGCCGGATCGTTCGTCCTCGACGGCCATCAGCGCGCCGTCGAACCGACCTGGTTGTTGATCGGGGCCGACCTGGTGCACCTGCTCGGAGCGGCCCTGTGGGTCGGGGGTCTCGTGCTGCTGCTCGGTGCCGTGCGCCGTCGCCGGATCGACGACGATCCGGTCGGCGCCGCCGGCCTGGTCTCGCGCTTCAGCCGCCTGGCGCTGTGGTCGGTGCTCGCCCTGACCGTCGCCGGCGTGGCCATGTCGGGCGTCCTGGTGCGCACGCCCCGCGCCCTGACCGCCACCGGGTACGGCTGGACCCTGGTGGCCAAGGTCGGCCTGGTCGCGCTCGTCCTGCTCGCGGCGGCCTACAACCGCTGGCGCCTCGAGCCGGCCATCGCCGCCCGGGTCGTGCCCACCGGTGGTGCCGTCGACGTCGGCGCCGAGACCACCGACCGGGTGGCGCAGCGTTCGCGCCGCGCCTGGGGGCAGTTGCGCACCACGCTCGCGATCGAGGTCATCGGCGTCGCGGCGGTCGTGGCGGTCACCGGCTTCCTGGTCTCGCAGCGTCCCGCCGCCGAGGCCGCCGGGATCACCGGCGCCTACCAGACCACGGTCGCCCTGACCGAGGACCTCGACGTCGACCTCGTCGTCGACCCCAACCGCGCCGGCCTCAACGCCCTGCACGTCTACGTGCTCGACGAGACGGGCCGTCCGGTCGGCGACGTGGAGGACCTGCGCCTCGAACTGACCTACGTGCCCGAACAGATCGGCCCGATCGAGGTCGTGCCCTACGTCGCCGGACCGGGGCACTGGTCGGCGAACATCGAGGACCTGCGCTTCGCCGGCGAGTGGGAGGTCCGGGTCGTGGCCGGCATCGACCGCTTCACCCAGGCCGACGTGCGGGTCCCCGTCGTCGTCAACGCTCCCTGACTGCCGCGGCGGCCGCGTCGGCCGCCCAGGAGGAACCCGCCGTGACCCGATCCGCCGGAACCCGCCCCCGGACCCTGGCCCGTGGTGCCCTCGGCGCGCTCGCCGCGACCCTGCTGCTGGCCGCACCCGCGGCCGCGCACCCCTACGTGCAGGGTGGCGAGCTCCCGGTCGACAGCCTCGCCACCATGACGCTCGACCTCGCCCACGGGTGCGGCGGGCACGACGCCGACGAGGAGGCGCCGACCCTCGAGGTCGCCCTCGAGGTCCCCGACTGGCTGCGGGTCGTCGAGGTCGCCGACGTCGACGACTATGCGACCGAGGTGGAGGCCGGCACGCCCGGTGGCGGCGGGACCGTGGTGTGGACGGCGACCGGCGACGGCGTCCCCGCGCCCGCCTTCGACCTCGACGTGGTCGCCTCCGGTGAGCCGGGGGAGGAGCGGTGGCTCGGCGTCTTCCAGGCCTGCGAGGAGACGAGCTACCGCTGGGTCGGCACGCCGGAGGAACCGGCCGACGACCCGGCCATCGGCGTGACGCTGACCGAGGCCGACCCCGACAGCCCACCGCCGCCGGAAGAGGACCCGGCCGCAGCGGAGGCGGAGCAGGACGCCGACGTCGCCGAGGAGGACACGGCCGGTGACGCCGCCGACGATCCCCAGGACCCGGTCGACACCGTGATCGAGGAGCCCGAGGAGACCGTGGAAGACGACACGGTCGAGCCCGAGGCCGCCGACGCGGCGGCGGAGGACGAGGGCGGGGTCGGCGTCGCGGTCCTCGCCGTCCTCGCGCTGATCGTGGTCGGCGCGGTCGTCTACCTGGTCCGCCGTCGCGGCAGCACGTCGGGCAGCGGGGGCGGCGCGTGACCGCGAGCGACGCCCGGCGCCCGTTCCGGCTCGTGGTGCTCGTCGGGCTGCTGCTGGTGACCTTCGCGGGTCCCGCCGCGGCCGATCCGGCGGGGCCGACCAACTACGACTCGGTGGTGACCGCCGTCGAGCCGGACGACGCCCCGTTCGAGGTCGAGGTCCTCGGCGGCGACGCCTTCCTGGTCCTGCACGCCGAACCCGACGTGCGCGTGGAGGTGCCGGGCTACGAGGATGAGCCCTACGTGCGCTTCGAGGCCGACGGCACGGTGCTGGTCAACGAGCGCTCGCCCGCCCGCTGGCTCAACGACGCCCGCTACGGCGAGCTCGAGGTCGACCTGCCCACGATCGCCGATGCGCAGGCGGAACCGGTGTTCGTCGTGGTCGCCGACGACGGGACCTACGCCTGGCACGACCACCGCATCCACTTCATGAGCCCGACGCTGCCGGCGCAGGTCGACCCCGGTGCGGGTACCCCGCAGCCGGTCATGGACTGGACCGTGCCGTTGGTCGTCGACGGGCAGCCGATGGCGGTCGAGGGCACCCTGCGGTGGATCCCGGGCCCCTCACCGTTGGTTCCCGGGCTGCTCGTGGTGGCGGCGCTCGCCGCAGCGGCGGCCGTGGTGGTCGGCAGCCCGCGGGTCGCGCCGGCGCTCGCCGGCGCCGGCGCCCTGCTCGCCCTCGGCGTGGCCCTGACCAAGACGATCGGGTTGCCGGCCGGCGCCGATGCCGAACCGATGTTGCTGGTGCTGCCGGGTCTGACCCTGGTGCTGCTCGGCGTCGGCCAGCTGCTGGACCGCCGCTCCGCCGGGTCCGACCCCCGTGCCGCGCTGATCGCTGCCGCGGCGGGGATCCCGCTGCTCGTGTGGGCCGTGCTGCAACTCGGCGCGCTCACGCGGCCGATCGTCCCGGGGCCGCTGCCGGTCGGCGCGGTGCGCCTGGCCGTCGCCGTCACCGCGGCGGCGGGTCTGGCGAGCCTCGGCACGCTGGCGCGGGGGGTGCTGGCGGCCACCTCGCTGGACCCGTCGGTCGACGCCGCCCGCTGACCCGGGGCGGATCACTCGTCGCCGCCACCCTCGTCGGGAGGCTCCGTCGGGTCCGGCTCGGGATCCGGGGTCGGTGTGGGGGTCGGTGTCGGCGTCGGCTCGGGGGCGGGTGCCGGCGTCGGCGTCGGCGTGGGGGTCGGCTCCGGCTCCGGTTCGGGCTCGGGTTCCGGCTCGGGCTCCGGCTCGATCTGCTCCGGACCGCGGCTGACCACGATCGTCACGATCGAGCCTCGCGGCACGCTGGAGCCGGCGGGCGGGTCCTGGCGGATGACGAACCCCTCGGCGACCGTGCCGCTGAACTCGCGCAGGATGTTGACCTCGAGACCCTGTTGCTCGAGCCGGACCTGCGCCTCGGACTCGGAGTAGTTGGTCACGGGCCGCACGACCACACGCTCCTGGCCGGCGCTGACGACGTAGTCGACGGTGCTGCCGACGGGAACCTGCGTGCCGGCGGCCGGCGTGCTCGCCAGCACGCGACCGGCCTCGACACGGTCGCTGGGCTGCGGGCTGGCGGTGCCAGGGCTGAGCTGGGCCTCACGCAGGGCACGCAGGGCCTGCTCCTCGGTGAGGCCGACCAACTCGGGGACCGCGACCTGCTCCTGGCCGGTGGACACGACGAGGTTCACCTCGGAGCCCTCCGCCGCCATCGTCTCGGCTGGCGGATCCTGCCGGAGGACGCGTCCCGCCCCGACGGTGTCCGAGGGCTCCTCGGTCACCTCGCCCCGGACGAACCCCTGCTGGCCCAGGATCTGCTCGGCCGCCTCCAGCGTCTGCTCCACCACGTCGGGCACCGCGACCCGCTCGGTGTCGTCGCCGAACATGTCGGCCAGGGCCCAGGCGCCCGCGGCCAACGCCACGAGTGCGAGCACGGCCAGCAGCCCGAACAGCGTTCCGCGCCGCCGCCGCTGCTGCTCGTGCGACGGCACGGCCCGGGTGGCGCCGGTGGGGGTGAGCAGCGCCGTCTCGTCCTCGGTCAGCACGGCCGGTGCGGCGACCGGATGTCCGGCACGCGCGGCCAGGACGTCCTGACGCATCTCGTCGGCCGACCGGTAGCGGTTGGCCGGGTTCTTGGCCAGGGCCCGCATCGCGATCGCCTCGGCGGCCGGCGACACCGACGGCTCGAGCTCGCGCGGCGGACGCGGCGGCTCCTGGACGTGCTGGTAGGCGACCGTCACGGCGGAGTCACCCACGAAGGGCTGCCGACCGGTCAGGGCCTCGTAGAGCACGACGCCCAGCGAGTACAGGTCCGATCGCTCGTCGACGTCGAGGCCCTGCGCCTGTTCGGGGGACAGGTACGCGGCCGTACCCAGGACCGCCGCCGTACGGGTGACGGTCTCGTTGCCCACCGCCCGGGCGATGCCGAAGTCGGTGACCTTCACCGTCCCGTCGTCGGCGAGCAGGATGTTGCCCGGCTTGACGTCCCGGTGGATCAGCCCGCGCGAGTGGGCGTACTGCAGCGCCGCGCAGACGTCGGCCACCACCTCCAGCGAGCGGTCCTCGGTCAGGCCGCCGGCGTCGACGGCCTGCTGCAGCGAGCGGCCCTCGACCAGTTCCATGACGATGAAGGGCTGCCGGATCCCCGCGTCGGGGTCGACCCCCACCGGGACCTCCGCGCCCGTGTCGTAGACGGCCACGAGGTTGGGGTGGTTGAGCCGGGCGACGTGGCGTGCCTCGTCGTGGAACCGGCGCGTGAAGGCCTCGTCGTCCCGGAACCGGTCGAGCAGCAGCTTGATCGCGACCTCGCGATCGAGCGTGCGGTCGTGCGCGGCCCACACCTCGGCCATGCCGCCACGACCGAGCAGACGTCGGAGTTCGTAGCGGTCGACGAGCACGCGACCTGGACTCACCGGGGCCTCCGTGCCGAGTGACGGCGGGGATACGACGAGGTGCCGGGATGGACGGCCGCCGAGCGTAGCAACGGCACGGACGACCACTGCGCGTCACCACCGGCGCAGCGGTCCTGCTCGAACCGGTGTCCGGGTTGCGATCGTGGCCTCACGACGCCGCGAGCGCCGCCTGCATCACGGCGCGGGCGATCGGTGCCGCGACCTGTCCGCCGGTGGCGTCCCCACCGGCCTGCGGCACCACCACCGCGACGGCGACCTCCTCGTCGGCGAAACCGACGAACCACACCGTCGGGTCGCCGCCGGTCTGCGCCGTGCCGGTCTTGCCGCCCACGGTGACACCGTCGATGCGGGCCTGTGTGCCGGTTCCGTCCTCCACCACCTCGATCATCATGTCGCGCAACTGGTCGGCCACCGTCTCGTCGACCACCTGGCTGTCGAAGCGGCCCTCGTTCCACGCGGTCGCCGACGACTCGCGCAGCAGGCGACCGGATGGATCGCGTACGGCGCGAACCAGGTGGGGTTCGACGAGTTGCCCGCCGTTGGCCAACGCGGCGGCGACGATGGCCATCTGCATCGGTGTGGCGCGCACGTCGCGCTGACCGATCGCGCTCTGGGCGGTCGAGGGAACGTCCATCGACTTCGGGATGGCGCTGCGGGCGACCGTCAGCTCGAACGGCGGCTGGCGGTTGAACCCGAACCGCTCCGCCATGTCGATCAGCTCGTCCTCGCCCATCTCGACCCCGAGGCGGGCGAAGACGGTGTTGCACGAGACCCGCATGGCGTCGGCGAGCGAGATGGTGCCACCGTCGGCGCACGCGCCGTTGCCGAAGTTGCCGATGTCGGCCTCGGTCTGGGGCACGTCGTAGACGACCTCGTCCGGGAACGCGGTCTCCGGCGAGCGGCCGTTCTCGAGCGCCGCGGCGGCGGTGATCAGCTTGAAGGTCGAGCCCGGGGGATAGGTCTCCGAGATGGCCCGGTTCACCAGCGGGCGGTCGGGATCGTCACGCAACGGCTCCCACGCCGCGCGGATGCCGGCGGCGTCGTGGGTCGACAGCGGCCCGGGATCGAAGCTCGGGCTGGCGTAGCTGGCGAGCACCGCTCCCGATCGCGGGTCGATCGCCACGACGGCACCGATGCGGTCCCCGAGGGCCTCCGCCGCCGCCCGCTGGGCCGCGGGGACCAGCGTGAGCTCCACGGTGTTGCCGGCCTGGTCGCGGGCGAACAGCAGGTCGCCGAGGTTCTGGGCCAGGACCTCGAGCGGTTGGCCGATCAGGTCCTCGTTGAGCGCCGCCTCGAGTCCGGAGCGGCCGAGGATGAACGAGTAGTAGCCGGTCAGGTGACCGTAGAGCGCCCCGGCCGGGTACTCGCGCAGGTACTGCAGGTCGCCCTCGGTCTCCTGCGAACGCGCGATGGCCTCCTCGCCCACGACGATGGAGCCGCGGTCGATCTGGTACTCGCGGATGAGCAGCCGACGGTTGGCCGGGTGGTTGGCGAGGTCGTCCGCCTGCACGAGCGCGATGACGTTGAGGTTGACGAACAGCACGCCGAACAGCAGCAGGGTGAAGGCCGCCACGCGCCCGATCTGCTTGCTCATCGCGCTCCCGCCGCGTCCGTCCTGCGGCGACCGATGGTACGGCGACGACCGGACGAGCGACCGCCGGGGCGCCCACGGGACTCGTCGCTGATGCGCAGCAGGAGCGCGATCAGGACGTAGTTGCCCAGCAGCGAGGAGCCGCCGTAGGACACGAAGGGCAGGGTGATGCCGGTCAACGGCACGACGCGGGTCAGCCCGCCGACGATGACGAAGGTCTGCAGCGCGATCGTGACGGTCAGCCCGAGGGCGAGCAGCGTGCCGAACTCGTCGCGGGCGGTGAGCGAGATCTTGTAGCCGCGCACGACCAGGAGCAGGAACGCGACCAGGAGTGCGGTGGCACCGAGCAGCCCCAGCTCCTCACCGACGACCACGAAGATCGCGTCGGTGGCGCTGAACGGCACGTCCTGCGGACGTCCACCGCCGAGGCCGGCACCGGTGAGTCCGCCGGTCCCGATCGCGAACAGGCTCTGGGCGAGCTGGTAGCCGGCGTCGGTCACCTGTGACCACGGGTCGAGCCAGATCGACACGCGCACACGGACGTGCGCGAACAGCTGGTAGGCGATCGAGGCCCCGATCGCGAAGGCGACCAACCCCAGCGCCGGATAGGCGGCGCGTCCGGTCGCGACGTAGAGGACCGCGAGGAAGGCGCCGAACAGCAGCAGCGCGGAGCCGAGGTCGCGGAGTCCGGCCATCACGACCAGCGCCGCGAAGGTCGCCACGAGCACCGGCGCGAGGTGTCGTGGCGGGGGGACGAGCAACGGGCCGATCCGTTGGCTGCTGACCGACAGCAGGGCCCGCTTGCGCTCGAGGTAGCCGGCCAGGAACACCACCATCGTGAGCTTGGCCAGTTCGCCGGGCTGGAAGCGCATCCCGGCCACGTCGATCCACAGCTGGGCGCCGTTGATCACCCCGGCGCTCAGACCGGGGACCAGCGGCAGCACCAGCAGCACCAGGGTGAGCAGACCGAACGTGTACTGGTAGCGCGAGAGCAGCCGCACGTTGCGCACGACGACCAGCACGACACACATCGCCGCGACCGACACCGCGGTCCACACCGTCTGCGTGGTCGCGAGGTCGCTGCCGGCGGCCAGGTCGACGCGACGGACGAACACCAGGCCCAGGCCGTTGAGCAGGAACGCCAACGGCAGCAGCGTCGGATCGGCGCCCGGCGCCGTCGCCCGCACCACGAGGTGGGCGACGATGGCGACGACGGTCAACGCGACGCCGGTGAGGACGGCGCTGGGCGGCAGTTCCGGGGACTGCGACCACCCCAGCAGCATGCTGGCGAACACGGTCACCACCACGGCGAAGGCCAGCAGGCGGGCCTCGGTCGCGCGCGGGGAGGAGCCGGTGCGCGGCTCGCCGGTCCGGCGGGAGGTCCCGGTCGCCGCGCTCACGGTTGGTCGGCCGGTTGGTCGTCCGCGGGCTGGGTGCCGACACCGTCCGGATCGGCCGCGTCGTCGCCGGTACCCGCGTCGGTGGTGTCGGTGTCGGTGGTGTCGGTGTCGGTGTCGGTGGCGCCGCCCGGCTGGTCGTCGCCGGCCTCGCCGCGGCGGGGTGCTCCGGCCACGATCCGTCGGGCGACGTTGCGGTCGGGAGCGTGGATGCCGTCCTCGAGCGCAGGCTGGTACCAGGCCGGGACGTCGGCCAGGGTCAGCTCGGTGCGCTCGACGATCCGGGCCAGGTCCCAAGTCCCGATCGAGACGTCGACCCCCTGGTAGATCACCACCTGCTCGTCGTCGAGGCCGACGAAGTACTGCTGGGACAGCAGCAGTCGACCGCCGACGAACACGATCCCGGCCAGTACGAGCACGCCGAGCAGCACCGCCAGGCCCCGACCGGCCACGCCGCGCCGCTCGGGCTCGTCCCCCTGGCCGTGGGCCACCGAGCCGTCCCGGCCGAGCGCGCCGTAGTTGCCCAGCCGGCCGGCCCAGTCACCGCCGCCGGACTCGTCACGGGTGCTGATCGTGACGGGAGCGCCGCCGCGGCGACGCTCCCCCGAGTCCGGCTCGCCGCGTGCCGCCGTCCCGGCGTCGGCCGCGGCGCCGCCACGTCTGGCTCGGCCGGGATCGTCGGGTGCGTCGGGGTCGCAGCGCAGGATGACGACGGTGATGTTGTCCGGGCCGCCCCGGGCGTTGGCCGCCTGGATGAGCCGCTCGATGACCACGTCGGCGTCCGCGTCGTCCGCGAGCTGCTGGGCGATGAACTCGTCGTCGAGCACGCCGGTGAGCCCGTCGGAGCACAGCAGCACCTGGTCGCCCGGCTCCACGTCGATCGTGATCGAGTCGACCTCGACCTCACGGGCCACCCCGATCGCGCGGGTGATGATCGAGCGCTGTGGGTGGCTGGCCGCCTCCTGCTTGGTGATCTGCCCCTCATCGATCAGGTGCTGCACCAGCGTGTGGTCGTCGGTCAGCTGTTCGAACCGACCGCCGCGCCACAGGTAGGCCCGGCTGTCGCCGACGTGGGCGAGGTGCAACCGTCGGCCCTCGATCATCGCCGCGGTCAGGGTCGTCCCCATGCCGCGGTAGGCCGGCTCGTCCTCGGCGAGCTGCGACACGACGTCGTTGGCGGCGACCACGGCCCGGCGCAACGCCGTCTCCGCGTCGCCGGCGTCGGCGAAGACCTTGCCGTCGAGCGCCTCGACGGGCTCGAGGGCCTTGGCCGAGGCGATCTCCCCGGCGAGGTGACCGCCCATGCCGTCGGCGACGGCGAAGACGCTCTCGGCCACGAGGTAGCTGTCCTCGTTGCCCTGGCGGACGCGCCCGACGTGCGTCCCTCCGGACGCGGTCATCCGTCTCATCGACGGACCTCGATACGGGTCTTGCCCAGACGCAGCTGGTCACCGTCGGCCAGGGGGGTCAGCCGGGTCACCTTGGCGCCGTTGAGGTAGGTGCCGTTGGTGGAGCCCAGGTCCCGGACGGACCACCCACCGTCGTCGGGCAGGATCTGGGCATGCTCGTCGGAGACGTAGACGTCATCGACGACCACGTCCGCTGCTGCCGACGAGCGGCCCATCGTCACGCCATGCCCTCCGAGTCCGAACGTGCGGGATCCGCCGTCGGGTCGGTGGACGACGATCTCGCGTGGGGTCTTGCGGGATTTCCGCGGCGAGGGTGCCGGCGTGGCCGCAGCCGGGCGCGCCGTGGGCGGCGACGTGCGACGGGGGCCGTACAGGTCGACCACGACCGCCCGGAGGGTGCGGGCCAGGAACAGGTAGAGCAGCAGCAGCAGACCGAACTTGAGGACCGTCAACAGCGCCTCGGTCACGCCCGGTCCTCCACCAGTTCGATCACCGCGTCGCCGAGTTCGATCCGGTCGCCGGACGCGACCGGCTGTTCCGCCGCGTGGACGCCGTTGACGCTGGTGCCGTTGGTCGAGTTCAGGTCGATGACCCACCAGCCGTCCCCGCGACGCACCAGGGCAGCGTGCTCCCGCGACACGGTGGAGTCGTCCAGGGTCACGTCACACGAGCTCATGCGGCCGACCGTGAGCCGTCGGCCGGTGAGCGGGAAGGCGCTCCCGGCACCGGGTCCGCGGGCAATGCGGACCTGCAGGGTCGTACGCGGGACGGGGGCGACGACCTGTGTCTCGCCCAGCCCGGCCGGGGTCGACGGCGCGGCCGGGGGACGCTGGGTCGGCGCGTGCGAGCCGCCGCGCAGCCGTGCGCCCGACGGGCCGGCCGGGTCGACCACCTCGACCCGCCCGGCGAGGTCGTACATGCCGTAGCGGACCCCGTCGTCGGCCTCGATACGGACCTTGACCGGGCCGCGCAGCGACCAACCGCGGTCGCCGCTGGTGCGGACGACCACCTCGGCGAGCTCGCGTGGCAAAGACGCCCCGAACGACGACAGCCGGTCGTGGTCCTTGCCGCTGACGTGGATGCGGTAGACGTTGGGCACCACGACGCCGTCGGCGGTGACGTGCTGGTTGTCCTCGGCGTAGCGTTGCAGCGCCTTGGCGAGCTCGACCGGCTGGAGACCGGACCGGAAGGCACGCGCGAAGAAGCCCTCGACGGCGCCTTCGAGGCGTCGCTCGAAGTCCTGTAGCACGCCCATCGCTGTCCGGTGTCCTCGGCGGAAGGTTCCTCGTGCCCCCGGGCGGGCGCGACGGCCACCCGGCGGTGCGGTCACCCCGGCGAGGACGACGACGAACGTCCGCACGAGAAGTCGCGGGAATCCTAGCTGAGCGCGACAGGGTTTCCCTCGTCCGATCGTCGCACGTCCCAGGCCGCCGGGCGCTCACGACGCCGACGTCCCGGGTCACGTTGCCGTTCCCGCGGCAGCGGTGATACCGTCCGCGACTCCACTCGGGCGGGTGGCGGAATTGGCAGACGCGCACGGTTCAGGTCCGTGTGTCCGAAAGGACATGGGGGTTCAAGTCCCCCCTCGCCCACCAGCGAAGGCCCCGCGGTCGCGGGGCCTTCGTCGTGTGTGCCCGCCGCTCGAGGTGGGCGTCGAGGCCTCGAGCGGGCCGGAGACTCGCGCGGGCATCGCCAGCTCGACCCGGCCCGCGCTCGCCGGGGCTGCTCAGGCGCGGACCAGGTGCAGCGGCCGGTCGAAGTGTCGATGACCGGCGATGGCCCGCGCGAACGCCTCGCAGAAGCGCGCCAGGTCGTCGCCGTTCCCGCCCACCAGCGTGACGACGCCGGCGGCGTCCGCGAAGCCGCCCTCCGCCGGTGCCAGCTCCGCACCCGGCAGCGACAGCTCCTCGAGCAGCCGCACCCCGGAGCCGATGGCGGCAACGGGCTTGGCGTGCTTGTAGGCCTCCAGCGGCCAGTTCGCGAGCTCCCCCTTGCCGCGCACCCCGTCGACGCTGTCGTCACCGCCGGCGACCAGCACGGCGTCGTAGAGCACCGAGGACATCGTCGCCATCTGCCGGTCGACCGGCAACGGCTCCGCACCGTCGGGCGGTCCTTCGCCGTCCGCTCGTCGTCGCTCATCCCGGTGCTCCCTGGTATCGGGGGCTGACACCTTGGTGCATCCACCCTCCGTCCACATCGGCCGATGTGCCAGGACGGGCGGCCAGACGGCTGCATCTTTCCGTAAGGGCCGTGCTCCGGGCGGGATCCGGCGCGGGTGACGGCGTTCCGCCAGTTGCTCCGCGCCACGCGGCGGTGTCGACCTCGACCACCGTGGCACGCGGCGACGCCCCGCGAGCAGCTCGCGGGGCGTCACCGGTGTGGAGGGCAAGGGCCGGTCAGGAGCGCAGCAAAGACTGAAATGCGAATCTGGTGTCTTCCTTCACGCCGGCTTCACGGATGCTGCCGACGTCTTCACGTGCGCCCCACGCGTCGCGTCCCTGGACCACCGCTGGGCCGCAGTCCGGTGCCGCGCGGACCCGCCGGTCAGCCGGCCTCGGCCCCGAACCCGGTGACCAGGATGACCCCTGCGAGCAGCCACACGTACAGCGAGAAGATCCGGAACCGTGCCTGCTCGAGCAGACGCAGCACCGCCCACAGTGCCCCCGCACCGACCACCGCGGCGGTCAGCATGCCGACCGCCATCGCCGACCAGCTGATGGCGACCAGGCCGCCGGCGTCCAGCACGTCGCGCAGTTGCAGGGCCGACGCCCCCAGGATCGTCGGGATGGCGACGAAGAACGAGTAGCGGGCCGCGAGCTTGCGGTGCATGCCGACGAGCAGCGCGGCGAAGATCGTCGTCCCCGAGCGGGACAGCCCGGGCATCAACGCGGCGAACTGCGCCACCCCGATCGCGATCGCCACGCCGATGCCGACGTCGGGCGCACGCAGCCGTCCGGGGCCGGCCTTGTCGGTCCACCACAGCATCGCGCCCGTGCCGATCAACGCCACCGCGATCGCGGTCGGCGACCCGAAGCCGGTCGTGAGCTGGTCGACGAACAGCAACCCCAGCACCCCGGTGACGGCGGTCGTGAGCAGCCCCAACGCGATCAGTCGGGTGGACACCGCCTCACGCAGGCCGCCGGCGCGCAGGCGACCGGAGGTGAGGTCGTCGACGACCCCGGCACCCAGTGCCCGCAACCCGGCGCCCATGACGACCGCGATCGACACGAGCGTGCCGACGTGCACGAGCAGGTCGAACAGCACCATCTCGGCGCTCTCGGGCGGCGGCAGGTCCTGTCCGAGACTGCGCAACAGGGTCTGGGTGAGGACCAGGTGGCTGGTCGAGGAGACCGGGAAGAACATGAAGACGCCCTGCACGACGCCGAGCACGAAGGCGACGAACAGGGACATGCAGACCTCGGCAGATGTCGGGGAGGCGGCGGAAGCGGCCTGTGCGGCTACAGCTGGCGACGGCCGCGTTCGATCACGGCGGCACGGCGACGCTCGACCGCCTCGGCGTCGACCGTCAGGGAACGACCTCGCCGTCGTTCCTGCGCGAGCGCGTCGGCCAGCGGCACACCGGACAGTTGCCGGTAGGTCTGCAGCAGCGTGCGCACGACGACCGGGTCGGTCTCCCCGATCGCCTCGCCGAGCGACAGCGCGGTTCGCAACAGCTCGTCGTGTTCGACGACCGCGTTCACGAGCCCGAGTGCCAGCGCCTCGTCGGCGGCGACGAAGCGTCCGGTCAGGCTCATGCCCAGCGCCGTACGCAGGCCGACGAAGCGCGGCAGCAGCACCGACAGGCCACCGGAGGGGTGGATGCCGACCCGGGCGTGGGTGTCGGCGAAGCGGGCCTGCGGCGAGGCGACCGCGAGGTCGCAGCACAGCGCCAGTTCCAGCCCGCCGGTGACCGCGGGCCCGTTCACGGCCGCGATCGTCGGGGTCGACAACTCCTGCAGGGTCTTCCACGGGTCGGCGTCGAGCGACTCGACCTCCTCGAGCACCAGCTCGCCGGCACTCACCGCGGCGAGGTCCAGCCCCGCGCAGAAGGCCGGGTCCGCGCCGGTCAGCACGATGGCGCGGACCTCGTCGTCGCCGTCGGCGGCCCGCAACCGCGCGACCAGGTCCTGCATCGTGGGCAGGTCCAGGGCGTTGCGCCGGTCGGGGGCGTCCAACGTGAGGACGACGACCCCGTGCGCGGCGGGACGGACGGTGAGTCGCGACATGGACGAGCTCCTGCGGGAACGGGACGCGAGCCTGCCAGAGCCCGCGTCCCGGACGCCACCTCGCGACGGCGACGTCAGGCCGGGCACCGCGCGTCCCCGCCGGGCTAGCGTCGGGCACGTGCGTGCGCTGCCAGGACCGACCGATGCCCGGACGCTCCGCGACGTGGCCGTCGGGGGAGCCGTCGGGTCGTTGCTGCGGGCGGGTGCCGTCCTGGCCGTCCTGTCGGCCGTGCACAGCGAATTGGTGCCGCTGTTGGTGCTCAACGTGACCGGCACCTACCTGCTCGCCCGGCTCGTGGTGGGGGCACGCCACGATCCGCGACGACGTGCACGCCTGCCATTGCTCGGCACCGGGCTGCTGGGCGCGCTGACCACCTTCTCCGGCCTGGTCGTGCCGCTCGCCCTGCTGCTGGTCGACGGCGCCGGGCCGCTCGCGCTGGTCTGGGCCGCCAGCAGCCTGGCCGGTGGGGTGGCCGCGGCGGCCGCCGGCCTGCGTCGGGGTGGCACGTGACGCCGCTCGTCCTGCTCGCCGGTCTGGCCGCGGTGGCCGGCGCGGGCGCGCTCGGTGCGCTCGTGCGCCACCTCGTGGCCGCCGCGGGGGCGGCGCGCTCACCGGCCGCCCGAGCCGTCGCCGTCGCCACCTGCAACCTCACCGGTGCGGCACTGCTCGCCGCCGTGGTCGGGCTCGAGCGCGCCGGACGCCTGCCGACGGCGGCGGTCCTGGTGATCGGGACCGGCTTCTGTGGTGCGCTGACCACGTTCTCGACCTGGGTGGTCGACGCGGTCGGCGCCTGGGACGAGGGTGTCCGGCGCCCGCTCGTCATCGCCCTGGTGGATCTGCTCGGGCAGCTGGTCGTCGGGGTGCTGGTCGCCGTCGTGGTGCTCACCCGCTGGTGAGGGGCGACCGCACGTTGTCCCCGCATGCGCTGCGGGCGGCATGGACCTGCGTGTCAGCCGGCCCGGATGCCCTCGACGAGCAGGAGCACGGCCATCACCGCGAACAGTCCGGCGGCGACGTGCCGGACGGTGCGCGGCTCGAGCCGCTTCCACAACGTGCGGCCGATCACCACGGCGAGCACGCCCGCCAGCGTCATGCCGAGCGTGGCACCGAACCACACCGCGATCGCCGACGAGGTCGCCGCCAGGGCGATCGCCGTCAGCATCGTCTTGTCCCCGAGCTCGGCGAGGGCGATCCCGGCCACGACCGCGAGGAAGCCGCGGTGTCCGCCCGGCTCGGCGCCGTCGGCGTCGGGATCGTCCGGGTCCTCGCGCCAGGTCCGGACGGCGAACGCCGCGAACAGCGCTGCCGCCGCCAGCAGCAGGGGACGGGCCGGCAGAACCGTTCCCACGGCGGTGCCGATGGCGACCGACAGTCCCATCGTCAGTGCCGACGCGGTCGCGACGGCACCGACGAGCAGCGCGGTCCGGTAGCGCGAGGCGAGCGACAGGGCCAGCAGTTGGGACTTGTCGCCCAGCTCGGCGAGGAAGACGGTCGCGAACGCCAGCACGGCAGCGTTGGACATCGGGCGGCACCTCGGAGAAGCGGTGGTGCCGGGAGGGAGCGGGAAACGCGTCTCCGACCCGACACGCACGAACGTGTCTGGGTCGGAGGTCTCGCCCGCTGGGCCGGGTCGTACCGGCGTCAGCCCGGTGGCCGGGTGCAACTGCACCAGTGTGTCGACCACGCGATCGGGGGCTACTCCCCTCCGTGTGCGCCGGAGGATACCGCCTCGCCTGCCCCTGCCGCCAGTACCGGCTCCGCCACCGGACGGGCACGGCTCACCGGCAGCCGGCGCTTCGCTCGACCGGTGACGGCGCCGCCGGCTCGTCGCTGTCGGTGCCGAGGCCCTGCGCGGCGCCCGCGGTCACGTCGTCGCCCCCGTCGTCGGATGCACCCGAGGTGTCGTCACCGATCGGCGAGCCACCGCCGCCGGCCGCGGGCGACGACGGCTCCGCGGGATCGACGCCGGTCAACAGCCACTGCACCAGCTCGTGGGCGCGTTGCTCGTCGACCACCACGTAGGCGGCTTCGCTGATGACCTCGATGTCGCCGGGGACGACCTGCCCTTCGAGCCCGCCCTGCAGCGTCGTGCGGTGCTCCCGGGCCAGCTGTTGGATGCGGTTGAGCGTCAGCGTGTCGTCCAGTTCGAGCGACCGGGCGACCGCCTCGGCGACGCGGTAGGTCCGGGCCGGGTCGTCGAACACGCCCACCGCGGCGAGCTCGTTGCGCAGCTCGGTCACGAAGCGCTGCTGGCGCCCCATGCGCCCGAAGTCGTCGTCGATGTGGCGCGCGCGGACGAAGGCCAGCGCATCGGCACCGTCGAGGCGCACGCAACCGGCCCGCAGGTCGAGGTTGGCGTTGTCGTCCTGCAGCGGCTCCTCGAGGTACATCGACACGCCGCCCAGGGCGTCGACGATGTCCACGAACCCCCGGAAGTCGACCTTCACGACGTGGTCGATGCGCACGTCCAACCACGCCGACAGGGTCTCGACCACGCAGGTCGACCCACCGCGACCGTCGAGCTCGCCGATCGTGTACGCGGCGTTGATCCGACCGCTGGTGCCGTCGCAGCGCTCGAGCAGCGTGTCGCGCGGCACGCTGAGCATGCGGATCTCCTCGTCCTCGGGTGCCAGGCGCACCAGGGAGATCACCTCGGTGCGCTCCCCCCAGGCGTTGCCGGTCCCGAGCTCGACCCGTTCCTCGGGGGTCAGCACCTCGCGCGAGTCCGATCCCAGCACGAGCACGGTCAGCGCGCTCGCATCGGTGCCCTCGCCGTCACCCACGCCGGTGGCGTCGTCCCCACCGGTCCCGACCGGTGGGGATTCGCCGAGTCCGTCGACGCCGACCCGGTCGATGGAGGCGTCCAGCGACCAGATCGCCACCGTCGCCCCGATGGCCACCAGGAGCAGGACGCCGAGCACGACCCACAGCGCACGCCGGCCCCAGCCCGGCGTGCGGTCGCCGCGGCCCGTCGTCGTCTGCGGCACGGATCCGGCCACACTCGTCCTCGTCGTCGTGCACGGGCCCGCCCGGGCCCTCGCTGACAGGGTTTCCGATCGGCCGGAGGATCTCCAACAGCAGCGCCGGACGAAGGTCCGGTCGATGCGGTGGCGTCGTCGTCAGTCTGCCAGGGTGGCCGGGCGGCCGGGGGCCGTTCGGTACGTGGGGGTGAAGCTAGCGTTCACCACTTCCGCACAGCGAGTGGTGGTGCTCGAGGACCTGTTCCCGCTGACCGACGCCGGCGCCGTCTTCGCGGTGCTGCTGCTGCTCGTGCTCCTCGGTCCCATGATCACGCGGCCGCTGCGGCTGCCCGACCTGGTGGGTCTGATCGGCCTGGGCATGGTCGTCGGGCCCAACGTCCTCGGCGTCGTCTCCGGCGAGGTCCTGATCAACGCGCTCGGCTTCGTCGGCCTGCTCTACCTGATGTTCCAGGGAGGGCTCGACCTCGACCTCGAGGGCTTCGTCGAGCGGCGGCGCGCCTCGGTGGTGTTCGGGGCGGTCACGTTCGTGCTGCCGATGCTGGTGGTCACCGCCGCGGCCCTGGCCCTCGACGTGCCGTTCCTCGCGGCGGTCATCATCGGCTCGGCGCTGACCAGCCACACGCCCCTGTCCTATCCGACGATCGCCCGCTACGACCTGTCGCGCAATCCGGCGGTGACCGCCAGCCTCGGTGCGACGTTGCTCGCGACCGTCGCGGCGCTGCTCGTGCTGGCGGTCGCCTCGGCCGGTGCGCAGGGAAACGAGGGCGTGGGCTACTGGCTGCTGTTCACCGGCGGCATGATCGGTTACCTGGCCTTCATGCTGCTGGCCGTCCCACGCCTGACGCGCTGGTTCTTCCGTGGGCTGGGGCAGGACCGTGAGGTCCGACTCACCTACCTGTTGTCGGGCATGGGCCTGGCGGCCGTGCTGGCCGGGATGATCGGCATCGAACCGATCGTGGGCGCCTTCCTCGCCGGGCTCGCGTTCAACCGGTTCGTCCCCGACGGCACGGTGATCGCCGACCGGGTCGCGTTCCTGGGGCGTTCGCTGTTCATCCCCGCGTTCCTCATCAGCACCGGGATGATGCTCGACCCGGTGGCGTTGGTGACCGACCCGACGACGATCACCCTGGGCGCCGTGCTGGTCGCCGCCGAGGTGGCCTCCAAGTGGGGCGCGTCGTCGATCTCCGGTCGCTGGCTCGGCTTCTCCGCCAGCGAACGCGGGCTGATGTTCTCGCTCAGCGTCGGGCAGGCGGCCGGGGCGCTCGCCGCCGTGGTCGTGGGCCAGGAGCTCGGCCTGCTCGGTCCGCCCGAGGTGAACGCGATCATCCTGGTCATCATGGTCACCGCCCTGCTGGCCGGCGTCAGTGCCGACCGGCACGCGCCCCGGATCACCCCGCCGGGCACCGAGGGCCGTTCGTTGGGCAAACGGGTGGTCGTGCCGGTCTCCAACCCCGACACGATCGAGTCGCTGGTGCGCGTCGCCGGACAGATCGCCGCGCCGGACTCGGGCGCCGTGGTCGCCGTCAACGTGCTGCCCTTCGACGCCGCACCCGACCAGGTGCGCAGCAACAAGGCGTTGGCGGCGCGCGCCGAGCGGGCCGCGCTGGCGACCGGGTCGGAGGTCAACACCAGCGTGCGGATCGACGCCTCGATCGACGGCGGCGTACTGCACAGCATCGTCGAGCAGGACGGCACCTGTCTCGTGATGGGTTGGGAGGGCCAGACACGTCGTAGCGGCTCGCTGTTCGGCACCGTCATCGACCGTTGTGTGGCCATCAGCCCGGTGCCGGTCCTGGTCTGCCGCCCCGGGCTGGACGAGCCGACGGGTCGCGTGGTGCTCGTGGTGACCTCCGACGAGATCGCGTTCGGGCACGACCGCGGCCTGATCCTCGCCGCCGAGGTGGTCGGTCGACTCACCCGGCAGGCGGAGGTCTCCTCGCTGGTCATCAGCGACCTTCCCGAACAGGAACTGCGCGAGCGCCTCGAGGGGCACCTGCGGCCCAGCGAGGTCGTCACCGAGCCGGCGGTGCTGCGGGCCCTGGCCAGTCGGGTCGGGGAGGGGGACATCGTCGTGGCGGTGACGCCACCGGCCGCCAGCCGGCTCGGTCGCGGCGCTCACCGGGTCGCGCAGGCCGCGCGCGGACGCACCGTCGTGGTGGTCGTACCCCGCTAGACCGGGGCATCGCGGTCGCGTACGCGTGGCGTCGGCGGCGTCGTGGGGCCCGCACGGCGAGAGATCGCTACCGTTGCCGGGCTACGCCGAACCCGGCCGCGACCGTCCGGGACGGGGGACCCAACCAGGTGGCTGCGGCCACCCCGGGGCGGATCCGCTCTCGCGAGCGGTAAGGCGACCTTCGCGCCCGAGCCCGTCAGCTAACCCCGTAGGCACACCGGAGGAGCGTCGCGCAGACGTCGTCGCCCACGACGACCCGTGCGGCCTCCACGCGAATCGTCGCGCGCGAGTCCGCCGAGGTCCGCAATGTCCTTCGAGATCCCCGCCCTGCCGTTGCACGAACCAGGGCTGATCTTCGCGGTGCTGACGGCGGCGATCCTGCTGGCGCCGATCCTGGCCCGCCGGCTGCGACTGCCGGAGGTGGTCACGGTCGTGCTCGTCGGCTTCGCGATCGGGCCCACCGGTCTCGGGCTGGTCGAACGCGCCGGTGTGGTCGAGGTGCTCGGCGGCGTCGGACTGCTGTACCTGATGTTCGTCGCGGGCCTGGAGCTCGACCTCGACGACTTCATCGCCCACCGACGTGACTCGATCGGGTTCGGGGTGCTGACGTTCGCGGTGCCGATGGTGCTCGGCACGGCGTCGGCGTTGGCGCTCGGCTACGAACTGCTGGCCGCGGTGCTGCTGGCGTCGTGCTGGGCGTCGCACACGCTGGTGACCTACCCGGCCTTCCAGCGGGTGGGCACGATGGGCAACCGGGCGGTGGCGACCTCGGTCGGGGCCACGATCATCACCGACACCGCCGCGCTGCTGGTGCTGGCCGTCGTTGCCCGGGCGTTCCAGGGCGCGCTCACGCCGGTGTTCTGGTTGACGTTGCTGCCGTCGATGGCCCTGCTCGCCGCGGGCGCGGTCCTGGGACTGCCGCGGCTGGCCCGGTGGTTCTTCTCCAACCTGGGGCAGGACCGCTCGCTGCGGTTCCTGTTCGTGCTCGTCGCACTGTTCGTCGTGGCCTCGCTGGCGGAGCTCATCGGCATCGAGGCCATCGTCGGTGCGTTCCTCGCCGGCCTGGCGCTCAACCGCAGCGTGCCCAACGGCGGTGCGCTGATGGAGCGCATCGACTTCCTCGGCGCCTCGCTGTTCATCCCGTTGTTCCTGCTCGCGACCGGCATGCTCGTCGACGTCGAGGTCCTCCTCGAGCCGCGCACGCTGCTCGTGGGCATCGTGTTCACCGCCGTCGCCCTGGTCGCCAAGTTCTCGGCCGCGTGGATCTCCGGCCGGGTGCTGCACTACAGCGGCGCCGAGATCGGCGCGATGTTCGCGCTGTCGGCCGCGCAGGCCGCCGCGACCCTGGCGGCGATCGTGGTCGGGCTCAACGTCGGGCTCATCGACGAGAGCACCGTCAACAGCGTCATGCTGGTGATCCTGGTGACCTGCCTGGTGGCGCCCGCGGTCGCCACCCGCTTCGCGCCCCGGCTGCCCCGCCCGGAGGTGGTGCGCGACCTCGGCGAGGTCGTCGTGGTGCCCATGGCCAACCCGGCCACCGCGCCGCGCCTGGTGCGGGTGGCCTCCGCGTTCGCCCGTGCCGACGGGGGCGTGGTCGTGCCGTTGATGGTGGTGCCCGCCGGAACCGACGACGACCGCCTGCGCGCCGTGCGCGAGCTCGACAGCGAGGTGGTGCAGGTCGCCCAGTCCGCCGGTGCCGAGGCCCGCAGCGTCCTGCGCATCGACGCCTCCACCGATGCCGGCATCGCGCACACCGTCGTCGAACAACAGGCGTCGCTGCTGGTGATGGGCTGGAAGGGCGGCACCGACCGCCACGGGGCGCGCTTCGGCAGCGTCATCGACCGGGTCCTCGCACGCGCGCACGTGCCGCTGCTGCTCGTCCGCGAGGGCGAGCAGCGCCTCGAGCGGGTCCTGGTCGTCCTCGACGAGACCATCCTGTCGCCGGCCGGCGGACCCGCACTGGAGCTCGGGCTGGAGACCGCGCGGGTGCTGGCACGCGAGGCCGGTGGCGTCCGCGTCGAGGTGGTCGGCCAACTCGCCGACACGGCCGTCGACCGCCGGGTGCGCGAACACCTCGAGGTCCAGGTCGCCCATGACGGCCGACGCCGCTCGATCGTGGTCCGGGACCTGGCGCGGCCCACGGACCTGGTCGTCGTGCCGACGGTCGCCGACGAGGCGAACCTCACCTCGGTGGCGGCCCGGATCTCGCGCGCGGCCCCCGTGGGCGCGTCGCTGGTCATCGCGGTGGACAACTCCCGGATCGTCGCCGGGCGGCCCGTCGCCGGCCGGGAAGAACGCGTCGGCGACGGGCCGTCCGGCTGAGCCAGGGCGCGGAGCCCGTGCCCGGTCGGCGTCCCGCCCCGGGTCACTGCCCGGGGTAGAGCCAGCGGTAGGTGGCCCGCGTGATGGTCGGCATGACGACCCAGGCCATCAGCACGACCAGGAACGGCGTCACCACCACCGTGCGGACCCACCCGGGCCAGGTCCCGATCACCGGACCCAGCGCGGCGTTCGAGGCCAACAGCAGCGGCACCAGGCCGAGCGTGGTCAGCACCGCCTGCTTCCAGCGGGGCGGCGGGCCGGTCGGCGTCGGGCGCCCGTCGAGGGTGAACCACGTCTCGAGCCCGGTCTGCTCCTCCCACGCACCGGTGTCGACCGTCAGGTCGTCGAGCCGCGCCAGCCAGCGGGCACGCAGGTCGGAGCGCTTCCAGCGGACCATCGACTCGTAGTCGCGGAAGCGCAGCACCAGCACCCACTCGGGACCGCTGTGCGCGGTCCCCGGCGGCAGGACCGTGACCCCCTCCGCGCCCTCGAACTCGATGAGGATCAACCCGATGTCGTGGACCCACTCCTCGTAGGCGGCCTCCCGGCCCGGGCGCACGAGCCGGCTGATGACCACCGTGACCGGCTCGACGGGTGCCGTCTGTCCGGCGCTCACGACGCGACGGTGTGTTGGCAGGCCGTGCACCGCCCGGTCACCACCAGCTCGACCTGCTCGACGGCGAACCCGTGTCCGCGGTCGAGGTGCTCGCGGATCTGGGCCACCAGCGTGCCCACGTGGTGGTCGACGTCCCCGCACTGTTGGCAGACGAGGTGGAAGTGCTCGTCGGGGTGGGCGAGCTCCCAGCGGCCGGCGTCGCGGTCGCCGAGCCGCGACACCCGGGCGATCCCCAAGTCCTCGAACAACGCCAGCGTGCGGTACAGCGAGGCCGTGTCGACCTCGTCGCCGGCGGCGGCCACGCTCGCGGCGATCTCCTCGACCGTGCGGTGTCCCCGACCCCGCCGCAACGCGCGCCACACGGCACGTCGCGGTCGGGTGACGCGGTGGCCGGAGGCGCGCAGGGTGCGGTCGAGCTCGTCGGAGGCGTCCATGGGCGCAGCGTACGCGGGCGGTGGGGCGGCGCGGGTGCGCTCAGCGGTGGTCGTGCTCGTCGGCGTCCGCGTCGGCCTTGGTGGCGTGGACGGTGCCGTCGGGGTGCTCCGGCGGCGTGTAGACCGTCCACACCCGCAGCGACTCCTCGGCAGCGTTGCGGATGTCGTGACGCACGCCCGCAGGGACGTAGACGAGTTGTCCGGGACCCATGGGGTGCACCTCGCCGTCGAGCACGGCCTCGCCCGAGCCCGACACCACGTACAGCAGCTGGTCGGCGTCGTCGTGGTGCTCCTCACCGATGGCCTCGCCGGGACGCAGGTGCATCGTCACCAGCTGGCTGTGCGGCCCGGTCTGCACCACCCGTCGGTAGTCGTCGGTCTGGCGGGCCAGCTGCTCGAGGTCGTGGACGCGTCCGTCGCTCACGTCGTGGTCCTTCTCGTCGGGAGGTCTCGGTGCACGAGCCTGCCACCGTCCCGGCGTCCTGGCAGGCCGGGACCCTGGTCCTCAGCGCGGGACGACGAGCAGGCCGCTGCGCAGCTTGGGGAGCACGTAGGTCGACTTGGGCGGCATCACCGCGCCCGCCTCGGCGACGCGCAGCACGTCCTCGACCGCCGGCGCGGCGAGCGCCAGGCCGACCGCGTCCGGCGACGCCAGGGCCGCGAGCCCGCGGGGAGCGGCGACCGAGGCCACCCGCGGGTCGGTCCACGGGTCGACCTCACCCGCTCGCGCACCCAGCGTCGACAGCAGCGGCACGATCACCTCCCGTTCGACCAGGCGGACGTCGAGCGCCTCGACCGGGTCGTCCAGGACCCGCCGGTCGGTCAGGTCCAGGACCCACCATGCCGCACCGACCGTGACGTGGACGACCCCCGGGGCGGACGGTGCCGACGGACCGGCCAGGGGACGGGGTCGCAGCCCGCGCGCGGTCAGGACCCTCAGGACGGCCGCCGGGTCGACCGGCGCGTCACCGAGTCCGGTCACCCGGCGGTGGAACGGCAGCACCGTCAGCTGGTCGGCCGGCAACAGGGCACACAGCACCCGTCCCGACCCCGGCTCGTGCGCGGCGATGGCCGCGGCACGGTGGTGTCCGTCGGCGACGTAGAGCCGGCCGGCGTCGGCGACCGCGGTGGTCAGTCCGTCGAGGCCGGTCGGGTCGTCGACCAGCCAGACGGTGACGTCCACCCCGTCGGGGTTGCGCACGGCGAGGGCCGGCGGCCCGGTCACGACCGCGGCCACCGCGGCGTCGACCCCCGCGCTGGGCCGGTGGGTCAGCGCGACGGGGCTCGAGGTCACGCCCACCACCTCGAGGTAGCGCACGAGGTGACGCACGCGATCCTGCCGCACCCGCTCGTGGGGCAGCACCTCGGCGTCGTCGAAGGTGGTGGGATCGAAGCTCCTGCCGAAGGCGCTGACCTCGAGGTCGCCGACCACGGCCGTGACCCGGTCCGGACCATGGCCGAAGGCGATCACCGCCAGGGTCGGCCGGTCGAGCCGACGGAAGCTGCCGTCGTGCAGATAGCGGTCCAGGTGCCGCCGGCAGGCCTGCAGGGTGTGCTCGAGGTCGCCGGCGGCCTCCGGCGCGCCCGAGGGCAGGATGTTGAGGAAGCTGCGCGGATCGGCGGCGGCCATCGCGACCCGCTGCCCGGGTGTCGGGGGCGGGTTCGGTGGCCGCCCGTCCGTGGCGGCGCCGTCGTCGGCCAGGACGTGACCGACGAAGGGCAACAGCTTCGCCACCTGCGGCTCCCGTCTCGGCACGACCCCGCGCACGCTACCTGCGGGCCGGGTCCCGGTGGCCGCGCGACCCTCAGGCGCGGTCGATCCACTTGTCGGCCGCCCGCAGCCGACGCTCGAGATCGCGCACCGTGGCTTCGTTGATGCCGCGGATGCCGGCCTCACGGTTGAGCTGTCCGTTGACCTGCTCCGGCGACAACCCCGTCAGGTGGGTCAGCATGCGCACCCGGTCGGTGTTGGCCTGGCGCAGCTCGCGCTTGCGCTGGGTGCGGCTGACGGTGAGCGTGCTCCCGCCGGCGTCCTGCTCGCTGCCGCCACCGGCCCGGGGTGGCGGCGGCGCGAGCTCGATCTCGAGCGTGAGGTCCTCGACCGCCGGTTCGTGGACGAGGTCCTCCGGGTGGTGGTCGTCGAAGATCGACGACGGGTCGTGGTCGACGACCGCCGTGGCGGAGATGGCTGCGAACAGCGACAGCTGGTCCTCGCCCTCGGGCGGCAGCTGGTCGAGCAGTTCGACCGGCTCCTGGTCGCCCTCCTCCTCGCGGCGCTTGAGGCTGTGCGTGCGCTGGTCGGCGATCTGGGTGGCGAAGGTGCGCAGCCGGTAGTCGTCGGGGATGAACATGAACGCCTTCTGGCGGCGCATCCCCCCCGACCAGCGCACGAGCCGGCCCACGGCCTGGCGGAAGAACAGCTCCGTCATGGTGTTGGTGGCGTACACGCCCACCCGCAGACGCGGGACGTCGACGCCCTCGGACACCATCCGCACCGCGACGATCCACGGATCCCGGCCGGCGGCGAACTCGGCGATCCTCTCGCTGGCGAGCGGGTCGTCGGAGGTGGCGACGACGGCCTCGACGCCCTGACGGGCCCGCAGCAGCGTCTGGATCGCCCGGGCGTGCTCGACGTCCATGGCGATGACCAGGCCACCCGCGTCGGGCTGGGTCTCCCGGAGCCTGGTGAGCTCCGTGTGGGCCTGGTCGAGGACGGTCGGCAGCCACTCGCCCTCGGGCGAGAGGGCGGTGCGCAGACGCTGGGAGGCCAGGGTGCGGTCGAGGTGGTCGTCGAAGGTGGCCGAGACGATGTCGCCCTCGGGCGTCGACCACTCCATGTGCCCGTTGATGCGCGGGAAGAACACCGGACGGACGACGCCGCCGTCCTTGAGGGCCTCGCCGTAGCCGTAGACGTAGTCGGCGACCGCCTCCTCGAAGTCGTAGTCGACGAACGGGATCGGGTTCTGGTCGCTGCGGAAGGGGGTGCCCGACAGCGACAGGCGACGCGCGGCGAGCTCGAACGCCTCGAACACGCCGTCACCCCAGGCCCGCTCCGTGCCGGCGTGGTGGATCTCGTCGAGGATCACGAACGCGTCGTCGGACGGTCCCCGCAGCGCTCGGGGCGTGCCGGCGACCTGCTGGTAGGTGACGACCACACCGTGCATGTCGTGCGGCCACGGGTCCGACGAGCCCCATTCCGGTTCGAGGTGCAGCCCGAAGGCCGCCGCGGCGTTCGACCACTGCAGCTTGAGGTGCTGGGTCGGGGCGACGACCACCAGGCGCCGGTGCGGGTGGCGGGCGAGGTCGCGCAGACCGGCCGTCAGCGCGAAGGTCGTCTTCCCGGCGCCCGGGGTGGCCACGGCGAGGAAGTCGCGCCGACCGATGCCCTCGAAGCGGTCCAGCGCCTCCTTCTGCCACTTTCGCAGGCGCAGGGAACGACGCATCGGGGCAGGACCTCTCGACGGAGTGCTCGACGGCGGGGCGGACGCAGAACGGGAAGGTGTCGCGGGCAACGGCCCGGACGCGGCCCGCGGCGGTGGGTCGGCCGGCGGGCGGAGCCGCGGATGATGCCACGGGCCGGTGGCACCGACGAACGCGCCCGCGCCCGCTGCACGCCCGTTTGACGCCCCGCCGGGGGTGGGGTCGGCGGGGCGGTCAGGCGGGCCCGGCGACCTCGGCGCCAACGGTGTGCTGGCGCACCAGCTTGGTGAAGTCGTGGTGTCGTTCGAGCGGGGCCTGGTGTCCGGCGCCGGTCAGCTCGACCAGGTCCGCGTCCGGCAGCGCGTCGGCCAGCCGTTGCGAGTGGACCGGTGGGGTGAGCCGGTCGGCGGTCCCGATCACCACGGTGGTCGGGACGGTCAGCCTCGCCACCCCGTGGGCGAGGTCGAGGCTGCTCATCGTCATGCCGATGGCGGAGCGGACGTCGGCGGGGGTCTCGAGGAACAGCTGCTCGGTGAGGGTGACCGCCGACGGCGACGCGTCGCGCCCGCAGGCGATGAACGCGGTGGCGCGGTGGCCGACCGGGGACGAGCCGGGCGGCAGCGGCAGCCGGCTGCTCATCGCCCGGACACCGATCGTGTCGGCGACGAGCTTGGCGACACCGAGCTCGGCGAAGAAGGTCGAGTACAGCTGGTCGACCCCGGTGTCGGCCAGGATGGCGCCGTGCACCCGGTCCTCGACCGGACCGTCGGCGGCGTGCGCCCAGGCCACGATGCTCATGGCCCCCATCGAGTGGCCGACGAGCAGGGCCCGGCGCCCGGCCGGCACGCACGTCGCGAGCACGGCCTCGAGGTCGGCGCCGAGGGCGTCGGCCGAGTAGTCGCCGTCGGCCGCCTTCCCGCTGGCGGCGTGGCCACGCTGGTCGTAGGCGATGACGCGGTGATCGGCGGACAGCTCACGCAGCTGGTGGATCCAGAACCGCACCGCCATGCCCCAGCCGTGGGCGAACACGACGACCGGTCCGTCCGGCGGTCCCGCCTCCCAGACCGCCAGTCGCGTGCCGTCGGCGGAGACCACCGTCCGGCCGAAGCCGGGCAGCGGCGCGGTGAGGATGTCACGCTCGGGGTCGGCGAGCAGTTCGCGGCGGTTGCGACGCCGCGTGAGCTCCCAGGTGGCCGCAGCACCGGCCACACCGGCCAGACCCGCGGCCGCGCCGAGCGCACGACGGGTCCGTCTCGTCACCACGAAGGATCCTCCTGCTCGCACACGCCGTACCTCGTCGGCGACCGAAGCAGCCTATCGACGGCTTCCGCCACCACCGGCGCCGGCCGGTCCCCGGGCCCGTGGTCGTTCAGCCGCTCGCCGACGTCACGGCGTCGAGCAGGTCGTCGCCGTAGCGTTCGAGCTTCGCCGGTCCCACGCCCGGGCACGACGCCAACTCCCGCAGCGAGGTCGGCTTGCGGCCGGCGATCACCTGCAGGTGCCGGTCATGGAACACCAGGTAGGCGGGCACGCCCTGCTCCGCGGCGACCCGCGTCCGCCAGGCCCGCAGGGCCTCGTAGAGCGCGTCGTCGACGGGCGGCTCGTCGTCGGCGAGCAGCCGGCCACCGAGCCCGTCGAGACCACCCTGCCCACGGTTCGTGCCGATGCGCGTCGTCCGTGGCGCCGGACCGAGCGCCGCCCGTCGTCCGTCGACGAGGACGACCGTGCCGAAGGGCAGCCGCACGGGCACGACGGCGCCGTCGTCGTCGATCTCACCGGCCACGCCGTCGCGGTCGACGGCCACCACCCGGGCGGCGAGCCCACCCGGCAGCGTGCACCGCAGGCCCGGTTCGGCGACCACGCCACCGTCGGGCCGCGACGTCGGGACGACCGCGTCCGGGACCTCGGCCCGCCGCCCCCGCGCCGGGGCGACGTCGGGGTCGTTCGCGCGCAGCTCGGACACGAACGGCGAGGTCCGTTCCCGGTCGGTGACGACGTCCACCCGTCGGCGACCGCGGGTGACGGCGACGTGGAAGACGCGCCGCTCCTCCTCGACGTCCTCGGACAGCCGGTGGGGGAACAGGCCGGCGGACGCCGCGAAGACGACCACGTGGTCCCACTCCATGCCCTTGACCCGGTGCACCGTGGAGAGGGTCACGCCGTCGGGGTCGCCCGGCACGCGCAGTCGGTCGACCAGCCAGTCCCGGAACGTCGCCGGGTCGGGATGCAACGTCGCGAGCTGCTCGAGGGCGTCGAGGTCGTCGCCGTGGCTGGAGCCCTCCGGCCGCGTGCGCGACGAGTCGAGCGCCTCCATCGCCTCCCCGAGGCCGATCCGGTTGCGCACGATCCACAGGCAGCGGGCGGTGTCGGCGCCGTCGGTGATCGCGGCGGCGAGGTGGTGCAGGTCGCCGAGGTAGCCGGTCCAGCGCTCGCGGTGGGAGGGGTCGAGGGCGTCGGCCAGTGACTCGAGCTGACGGATCGACCAACGGGTGGAGCGGCGCAGCAGCGGCTGCACCGCCGACTTCACCTTGCGGGCCGGGCGGTTGAGCGTGTCGAGCAGGTCGTCGCGGCTGCAGCGTTCGTCGTCGAGCCCGAGCCGCAGGTACGCCAGGGCCGTGCGGACCCCCGTGCGCCCGAGCACGCTGGCGTCCAGCGGTGCGGTGTGCCGTACGCCGGACTCGGTGAGGGCGACCTGCACCGGCAGCAGGGCACTGTTCACCCGCGCGAGCACCGCGGCGTCGGCAGGAGCGGCGCCCGCCTCGATCCGGTCCCGGACCAGGGCGACGGCCCGGTCGGCCATGGCGCCGGCGGTGACCCCGTGCACCGCGAGCGTGTCCGCCCACGACGGGTCCTGCCCCCCGTCCGCGGTGGGCGATGCGACGGTCGTGTCGGCCGCGTTCACGCACCCACCTCGAGCTCGGCGTCCACCACGGGGGGAGTGGGCACGCCGTCGGCGGTGCCGGACCGGATCCGCTTGGCCACCCGGTGGCGGTTGTGGCCCAGCAGCGCCACGGCGGCGTCCACCACCGCCGTCGGGCAGCGGTAGTTCACCTCCAGCGCGTGGTGCTGCGCGCCCGGGAACCAGCGGTCGAAGTCGACCAGGTAGTCCGGGGTCGCGCCCGCGTAGCTGTAGATGGTCTGGTCGTCGTCGCCCACGGCGAACACCTGCATGGACGGGCCGGCGACGAGGCGGACCAGCAGCAGGAACGCCGGGGTGAGGTCCTGGAACTCGTCGACCAGCAGGTGGGTGCCCACGCGCTGGGCCGTGCGCCGCACGTCGGGGCGGGTGAGCAGCAGCTCCAGGGCCCGGTACACCTGCTCGTCGAAGTCGACGACCCGCCGCTCGGCCAGCAGCTCGCGGTAGCGGGGGAACAGCTCGGCGAAGCCGTCGACGTCCCCGCGGGCCGCCTCCACCTCGTCGGGGTCGCGCAGCGCGAGCCGCACCTCGGACAGCGCCTCGAGGTAGGGCTGGTAGGGGTCCTGGTTGGGGATGCGCGCCACCGTCACCAGCCGCTCGAGCAGGGAACGCTGGTCCCGTTCGTTGATGACCTCCCGCCGCTCGTCGAGGTTGCAGATCCACAGGGCCAACGAGTGCAGGGTGCGGATCGAGGCCCCGACCCCGGTGGTGCGGGCTCGCATCTCCGCCGCCGCACGGGTGTTGTAGGCCACGGCGGTGACCAGTTCGCGCTCGACCCCGCGGTCGGCGAGCAGGTGCCGCAGGCGGGCGGTCAGCACCCGGGTCTTGCCCGAGCCGGCCGGCGCGATGATGCGCGCCGGTCCGGCGCGGTGGGTGACGGCGGCGAGCTGGTCGGGCGCCAGCGGGTCGCGGGGAGCGGCGTCGCCCTGGACCGTCAGGCGCCCGAGGCCGATCGACTCGCGGTGCACCGTCGGCGCGTCCAACGTCGCGGCGAGCGGGCCGCGCGGGCCGCCGTCGACCCAGGCGTGCCGCCCGTCGGGCAGGACGACGTCGGCGACCGACGACGGGGTGGCACCACCGCGCCGCTGCGCGAGCTCGCCGTGCCACCAGATCGGCTCGCCGCTGCGCAGGTCGTAGGTGTTGGCCCACAGCAGGAAGTGCAGCCGTTCGCGGGCGAAGGTGAAGTCCACCGGCACCTGGTGCGGGGCCAGGCGGCAGACCTCGGGCTCGCGCAGCGCCGCGTGGTCGGTCGCCAGCTCCACGACGAACCGACGCCGCGTCAGCCACCGATGGTGCAGCACGGCCGCCAGCGCGGCCGGTGCCGCCGCCACCTCGTCGTCGACGACGAAGCGCCGCACGTCGGTGAAGCCCGTCGGGGTCGGGGCGTCGACGGGGACGACGAGCCCGCGACCGAGCGCGTCGGGACCCGGGTAGCTGGCGGCGGGCGTGGCCGGCACGGTCAGGCTCCTCCGGCGGCGGGGTCGGCGTCGGCGGCATGCCCCGTCGCGCGCGCCGGCGCTCGCGTGCCGGCGCGCACACACGCGTGCGCTGGCAGCGGACGGGGCATGCGGACACCTCGGACGACGGGTCGACGGACGGTACCCGTCGCGCCGGGATCCACGGTCGCGCCCCAGCGGCGTGCTGGGGACGACGACCGCGCCACGGGTGACGGCATCGGACGGGACCTCGGGCAGGCGAGCCGACCGGCGCCCCCGGGCGCACGCTCAGCCGGTCGCCGTACCGCGTTGGCCCGCCAGCCCGTCGCGTGCCCAGTCCACGAGCGCGTCCTCGCCGACCACCTGCAGCGTGCCCAGCAACTGCTCGACGGCGGGCAGCGCGTGCAGGAGATGTTGCGCCAGTCCCGGCGCGTCGAGCCACCGTGCGAGCGTCGGGTCGACCCGTGCGGTCGCGAGTTCGAGCGTCCCGTCGATCGCGGCGCTTCGGACGTCGTCCCAGACGGCGGTCGTCGGCGGCGGCAGGTGCGGCCCCAGTGGCGCGCGTGCGGCCTCCTCGGCGACCACGGCGAGCTCGGCGGGAGAGACCTCCCGCGGCCCCTCCGGGAGGTCGAAACGGGCCAACGCCGCCTCGGTCACGCGCAGCAGCCAGACGCGCGCGAACAGCTCCCGGACCGGCGGGAGCTCGACCAGCGAGGGCAGGCCGAGGGCGCACCGCGCGGTGTTGGTCGTGACGTCGCGTGGGCGGAGCGCGGCGAGCGCGGCGTTCGGACCGGCCCCGGCGTTCGGACCGGCCCCGAGGTCCGGGTCGTCACCGGTGGACCAGGCCTGGAGCGCACCGTCGTCGCCGGAGGGGAACACCCCGACCTCCCGGCCGTCGCGCAACAGGCACACCAGGTGGGGGAGCGCTGCGTCGTCGCCCTGCTCGATCGCGGTGACCACGACCAGCCCGGCGAGCCCGTCGGGTACCTCCAGGACGCCGTCGGCGCGGCGTTCGACGTCGACGAGCGCCACGCCACCCGGCCCGGTCGCCTGGAGGCCGACCACGGCGCGGGCCGTGGCGTCGAGGGGCCCGAGCTGGACGTACAGCTCGCGCAGCACCGCCACCGTCGTGGCGGGATCGAGGTCGAGGCCGGTCACGGGCGGCTCCCGGGCGAGGCGGACAGGAACGACGGCCGCGACCCTACTGCCGCTGGCCGGGCGGCCGGCACGGACCGGTGAGGTGCCCGGACGGGCATCGCGGCGCGGTGGACAGCGCCGCGGTTCCCGACTGTCATGTTCCCGACGGTCATGTTCCCGACGGTCATGTTCCCCGACCGTCAGGTTCGCGACCGTCAGGTTCGCGACCGTGAGGGCTGGATCCCTCCGGCACGACCCCCCGAGCGGCCTTTCCACCGCCCCCATCCACGAGGAGCACCACCGTGAGCGAGGACATGCTCGTCTATCCCACCGAGAAGGTCGTCGGCGTCCTCGACGACCACGGCGCCGTCGACGAGCTGCGCAGCGCACTCGCCGAAGCGGGCGCCAGTGAGGTCGAGGTCCTCTCCGGGGACAGCGGCGAGGAGCAGCTCGACCCCAAGGGCGACGACCACGGTCCGCTCGCCAAGGCCATGCGGACGGTGCAGAAGGCGCTGGGCGACGAGGCGGAGCGGCTCGAGAACCTCAACGACGAGCTCGAACGCGGCAACCTCGTCGTCCAGGCGGGGTTGTCGGCCGGCGACGACGACGCCCGTGAGCAGGAGAAGCGGCGCATCGGCAAGGTCATGCGCCAGCACGGTGTGCGCTCGATCGCCTTCTACGGCAAGAACCAGATCGAGGAGTTGACGCTCGACGCCTGAGGTCCGCGCGCGGCCCGACGCGACGTCACGGCGGCCCGCACCGGGCCGCCGTGACGGTTCGTGCCCCTCGGGGGTCGGCGCCGCGACGCCGCCGCGACGTCGGTGTCAGAGGATCGGTCCGGGGTGGCCGCCGGTGCTGCCGGCGCCCTCGACCCGTTCGACCTCGTAGCCGGCGTCGCTGATCGCCTTGGTCACGGCCTCCTCGCTGGCCATGCCCTCGACCGTGACGGTCTTGTCGGTGAGGTCGACCTGACGTGAGCCGACGCCCTCGAGCTTGTCGAGTTCGGCCTCGATCGACGTGCGGCAGTGGTCGCACGAGATGTCGGGCACGTGGTAGGTGCGCGTGATGAGCATCGGCGGTCCTCCGTGGACGGGTCGTCCGGCAGTCTGCCGCACGTTCGACCCCGCTCGCCCCGCGCGGCCCGTACCAGCGTTCGTGCCGGTCCGTGTTCGGCCCTACGCTGCTCCGGCCGTGGACACCTCGTACATGCAGGTCGCCATCGCGGAGGCCGAGCTGGCCGCCGCGCACGACGACGTGCCGATCGGTGCCGTGGTCGTCCGCGACGGCGAGATCCTCGCCCGGGGCCACAACCGTCGCGAGGTGGACCGGGACCCGACCGCCCACGCCGAGGTCCTCGTACTGCGCGACGCCGCACGTCGACTGGATTCCTGGCGGCTCGACGGCTGCACCCTGTGGGTCACCCTCGAACCGTGCACGATGTGCGCCGGTGCGCTCGTGCTCGCCCGCCTGCCGCAGCTGGTGTTCGGCGCCGACGATCCCAAGGCCGGCGCGGTCGGTGCCCTCTGGGACGTGCCGCGGGACCCCCGGCTCAACCACCGGGTCGAGGTGGTGCGGGGGGTCGAGGCCGAGCGTTGTGGGGAGCTGCTGCGCACCTTCTTCGCGGCGCGCCGCCGTCGCCGATGAGCGGCGGGCCGGGGCGACGACCGGCCGGCGCGGTACCCGCCCGCGGTTGCCGGTCGGGCGGGTGACGGCGTACGCTCTGCCGCCGCAAGGAGGGATCGCATAGTCCGGCCTAGTGCGCTCGCCTCGAAAGCGAGTAGGCCCGCAAGGGTCTCGAGGGTTCGAATCCCTCTCCCTCCGCCACCTCGACCCGCGGGAGCGCTCCGGCGCTCCCGCGGTCGTGTGTCCGGACCCCGGTGACGGGGGCCGCGCTCGGGGCGCGTGCCGGGGCGGTGCGGGGGTCCGCTCGCGCCGACTTCAGCTGCCGACCAGTTCTTCCCGGCCGTTGTGCCGGTTCGGCGGGAACGAACGTCGGTGTCCGGGTGACCCCGACGCGTCGCTGGGCGCGTGTCACCTTCGTACTCCACTGGTTGGTCCACAGCGGAGGGACGAGACACGTGCGAACCAAGCTCCAGGATGCGGTCGTCGTGGTGACCGGGGCCTCCAGCGGCATCGGCCGGGCCACCGCCGAGGCGCTGGTGCGGGCCGGCAGCACCGTGGTGGCCGTCGCCCGACGCGAGGACGCCCTGCGCGAGCTCGCCGACGGGTTCGACGCCGAGGCCCGCCAACGGCTCGTCGTCGAGGCCGCCGACGTCAACGACGCCGAGGCGCTCGAGCGCGTCGCCCGCGACACCGTCGGTCGCTTCGGCAAGCTCGACGCGTGGGTCAACAACGCGGCCGTCAACCAGTACGGCCGCTTCGAGGAGGTGCCGCTCGACGAGTGGCGTCGCGTGATCGAGACCAACCTGCTCGGCTACGCCCACGGTGCCCGTGCGGCGCTGCCGTGGTTCCGTGAACAGGGTCACGGGACGTTGGTCAACGTCGGCTCGATCCTGTCGAAGGTGCCGGCGCCGTTGCAGAGCGCGTACATCGCCAGCAAGTTCGGCATCCGCGGGCTCACCGAGTCGCTGCGCCAGGAGCTGCAGGACGCCAAGGGCATCCGGTTGTCGCTGATCATGCCGGGTCCCATCGACACCCCGCTGTTCCAGCACGCGGCCAACCACACCGGCTGGCGGGTCAAGCCGCCCGAGCCGACCGTCGACGCGGCGCGGGTCGCTGCGGCGATCGTCAAGAACGTCGTCAAGCCGCGACGCGAGGTTCCCGTCAGCGCCGCGACCCGGCCGGCGTTGCTCGCCTACCGGCTCTTCCCGGGACTGACCGAGCGGGCCGCGGCCAAGCCCATGATGGCGTCGCACCTCACCGACGAGGCCGAGGAACCCACCTCCGGCAACCTGTTCGAGCCCGTGTCGCAGGGCACCTCGGTCAGCGGCGGCTGGAAGCCGTCGCGGGCCGGCAAGCCCGGCCGCACGCTCGCGCTCGTCGGCGGGACGGGTGCCGCCGTGGTGACGGCCCTGGTGTGGAAGCGGCGCGCCGCATGACCACCACGACGGCCGCCCCCACCGCACCGGCGCCTCGCTGGCACGAGGCGCGGGCGGGTCGTTGGCGCATCGCCAGCCGCGTCTGGCAGCGGCACGACACGACCGGCCGACGGCCGGTCGTGCTCGTCCACGGGCTGGTCATCAGCAGCGCGTACCTCGTGCCCCTGGCCCAGCACCTCGCGGTCCGACGCACCGTGCACGCCCTCGATCTTCCCGGCTTCGGCCGGAGCCGGGACCCCCGTCCCGACCGTGCACTCGACACCCGGGAGCTCGGTCAGGCGCTCATCGACTGGCTCGACGCCCGCGGCCTGCGCGACGTCGCCCTGGTGGCCAACAGCTACGGCAACCAGATCGCCGCGGAGGTGGCGCTGCGGCGCCCCGACCTCGTCGGCGCGCTGGTGCTGCTCGCCCCGACCATGGATCCGCGGGCGCGTCGCTACGACGAGCAGCTGCGGCGCTGGCGGATGGAGATGAAGACCCAGACCGGGGCGCTCCAGCGCCTGATGGTGCGTGACTACCTGCGTGCCGGACTGGGCCGCGCGATCGCCACCTTCCGTCACGCCATGGCCGACGCGATCGAGGACAAGCTGCCGTTCCTCGACGTACCGGCGTTGGTCGTCCACGGCTCCGAGGACCCGATGGTCGAGGACCGGTGGGCCCGCGAGGTCGCCGACCTGCTGCCCGACGCGCAGCGGCGCCGGCTGCCCGGTGCCACGCACGCGATCAACCACGAGCAGCCGCTGCAGACGGCCCGGGTCGTCGCCGCCTTCCTCGACGACCTCGACGACACCGACGGCGAGCGACGACCGACCGCCGGTCGCCCGAGCCCCGTCCGCGCCGCCTGACCTGACGCCGATCCCGAAAGGACGCACCACTCGATGGCCTCCCCTCCATCCTTCGTCGCCGACTTCGACTCCGCCACCGCCATGGCGCAGTCCACCGCTGCCTACCTGCGTGGCGAGGACTGGCCCGCCCTCGGCAACCCGAAGCTGCTCGAGCCACCGGTCTCGCTCGCGAACCTGATCCCGCGCAAGGCGCGCGAACAGATCTTCATCGCCAGTGGCGCGCTCGAGACCACCTCGCCCAAGAAGATGGGCGACATCGATCTCGACGAGATCGGCGAGTGGCTGCTCGAGCTCTACCCGGAGCGTCGCTACCCGGCGGTCGGTCTGGGATCGTCGAGCGGCGCGGCGGTCTACCTCAACGCCGCGCTGGGTACGCCGTGGTTGCCGCAGACGGTGTTCCTGCCGGTGCGTCAGCCGGTGCACCCGGACGATCCGACCACCGCGATGGAGAACGGCATCGAACCCGGGCGGGCCCTGATGGAGGCCAACCCGGACTGGCAGCTGCACCACATGCACGATGCCAACCAGGACCGCCTGATGGTGCGGATCCTGACCTACTTCCGCGTCAAGCGCCGCAACCTCGGTGGTGGCTACGAACGGTTCCTCAGCGACCGGTTGCCGCCCGGGGGCACGCTGCTGCTCTACGAGTGCCGCACCCGGTGGAACACCACCCGCATCGGCGAGCGTCACGTCTTCCAGCACGGTGCGGTGGGTGGGGCGACCGAGCGCGAGTTCCACGAGGGCAGTGATCGGGTCGAGGACTACCTCGAACGCTACGACTCGCCCAAGCGTCGCTGGGACGGACCCGAGCCGGACACCGTCAGCCCGGAGGCCGAGTGGGGCTTCGAGGAGTCCCTGCGCGACGACGTGCTGCGCTTCGCCCGCGAGCACCGCTACCGGGTGCGACGGATCGTCTTCGACGGTCCCGACGACCTCTCGCCGCTGGTCGCCGACCTCTACCGGTGGTGGTACCGACGGCGGCGGATCCCGTCGAACCGGCTGATGGTGACCTCGTTCGTGATCAACGACGCCTACCGGGCGCTGCGGACCGGGTCGGTGCCGTACTGGATGCGGTTCAACATGCAGCCGTCGGTCGACGGCGTGCGACGCTTCCTCGACGAACGCGAGCCGTTCGACGACATCCACCTGGCGCTGTTCCAGCACGGGGTCAATGCCGTGGGCATCCCCTCGCCCGACGACTGGCGCGAGGTGCTCTCGCGGGCCCGACGCGAGGGTTCGACGCTGGGCGCCGACCTCGACGAGTTCCCGCACGACTTCGCCCAGTACGCGAAGTACAACCGCGCGATGAAGCAGCTCTCGCCGCAGTACCCGATCCCCGGACCGCTCTCGCTCGCGGAGTTCGACGAGTTCCTGGCGCAGGCCGGGAACTACGACCGTGTGAGCATCGAGGACATCGCACCGGACGGGGAGCGCACGCCCGTCGCGGCGTGAGGGTGCGTCGGCCGGCGACCACGGGCGTGGCGGCCTACGCCGCGCTCGTGGTGGCGTGCACGCTGGCGGTCGCGACCGGGCTGGTGCCGCGCTGGTCGGGGGCGGTGCACCTGGTCGCGCTGCCGCCGCTCGACGTCGCTGCCGACGCCCGCTGGTTGCTTGCCCGGGCGACCTCCTGGCCGCTGGCGGTGGGCGGTGCCGCCGCGCTGCTGGCCGTCCGCATCACGGCGCTGGCGCTGCTGCTCGACGCCGAACGTCCGCGCTGGCGGCTCGCCGCGATCTTCTACGCCGTCGTCTGGCTGCCGGCGGTGCTGGCCGCCCAACTCGACTTCATCGCCCATGCCGCGCTGTACTCGCGGCTGTTCGGCGGTGCGCTGTTCGTCCTGGCCGCACTCTTCGTGCTGTCCGCGGCGACCCCGTGGGTGCCGCTCGGGCGGGGGACCACGCCGGGTGGGCAGGACACCGGGAGGGTCGCCACCACCGGTGACCCGGTCGCGTGGCGGCTCGGCGTCGCCTGGCGCGCCGCCGTGCGGGCTGGCCTGCGCGCCCCGGTGCTGGCCGCCTACGTGGCGGCGCTGCTGGTCCTCGGCGCGCTCGCGGAGGCCACCCGACCGGTCGGGATCGTGGTGGCCGTCCCCGTGTCCGGGGCGCTCACCCTGGCGACGGTCGCGCGGCTGCGTGCACCGGTGCCGCAGCGGCCGTTGGCGGGCCTCGCCGGGGTGACCGCGCTCGGGCTCGCGCTGTGGGGCACGACCGTCGTCACCCGCGACGCGCCGTGGACGGCGTCCACCAGCGAGCGCGACGGCTCGGCGGTGATCATGTCGGGCATCAACTCGGCGTCCGGCGAGGGCGCGATCTTCACCCTGCAGCCGGCGTTCGTGGGCTACACCTGCGAACAGTTCACCTACTACTCGTACGCGGGCCCGGGCGACAGCCAGCCGCAGGGCGTCGCGGTCTGTCCGCTCGACCACGGCGCGCCCTACGTCCCCGACCACACCCAGCGGCCGTTCGACGAGCAGGTCGCGTTGCTCGAGGCCCAGGCCGCCGACCTCGAGCCCCCGATCGTGGTGTTCGCGCATTCGCAGGCCGCGTGGGTGGCCTGGCAGGCCGCTGCCGAGGAGCGCCTCGACGGGCTCGCGGCGCTGGTCCTGCTCGGTCCGTTCCCCTCCAGCCCACTGACCTGGCCACCGCCGGGCGAGAACGGTCCCGGGCTGGTCGGCGGCGAGCTGTTCCGGCAGCTCGTGCCGTTGGCCGACCTGGTCGACTTCGACTTCCTCGTCGATGCCCCGCTGTCGCGCGAGCTGTTGGCGACGCCGGACGCCGCTTCGGCGGTGTTCGCCCAGCCGCTGCCCGACGGGGTCGAGGCGCTGGCCGTGACCGCCTCCAGCGACCTCGCCGTGATGCCCGACGGCTGGCGCATCGACGGGGCGCTCGACGTCTGCCCGCTGCGCGAGGCGCACCCCTATCTGCCGATCACGCCCCACTTCCACCGGGCCGCCGACCGATTCCTCGACGGCGAGGTGCTGCGCGACCCGCCCGCCGAGGGTGAGGGACAGCGGGGCTGTCCGCCGTGGGCGGACCTGTACCACCTCGCCTCGCAGCCCTTCGGCGCGCCACCCGTCGACCGCTGAGCGACCGGGCGGCGCCGGGCCGGGCCGGGGCCGACGGGGGCGGGCCGGGTCCGAGGCCGCGGGCGGCCGGATCAGCCGGCGAAGCGGTACCAGCCGACGTCCTCGAGGGTGTCGAGTTCGTGCACGCCGACGCCGGCCCGCGAGATCGTCAGCAGCTTCTCGCCGCGCACCATCGAGCGGTTGATCGCACCCTGCCAGGCCCAGTCGTAGGGCATCGCCGAGCTGGTCTGGTCGAACGGCGTATCGGCGGCCACCTCGGCCTCGCGGCGCAGGTGCGGCACGTGCGAGACGCGCGCCACCTCCTCGATGCCGCCCGCGCGGGTGGCGGTGAACCCGAGCGCGCCCGAGTGGCTGTCCTCGGTCTGCGTCTCCTCGTCCCAGCTCCAGCGCTGGAAGGGCACGACGGTCAGTCCGGTCGCCGGCCAGTGCAGGAACGCGTGGTGGTCGTACTCGCTGTCGCTGTGGCCGTCGGCGACGGTGAGCTGGTCGAGCCGCTGCGGGGCTGCCGGGTCGGACACGTCGAACAGCGACACCTGGAGCCCGAGCGTGCGCCCGTCGAGGTCGGCGTCCTGGCCGACCCCGAGCAGCAGGTCGTCGCCGACCGGATGCAGGTAGGCGGAGTAGCCGGTGATCTTGAGCTCACCGGTGACCTCCGGCTCGGTCGGCTCGCGCAGGTCGATCGTGTACAGCGGGTCGGTCTCGCGGAAGGTGACGACGTAGCCGACGTCGCCGAGGAACCGGACGGCGTAGATGCGTTCGGTGACCCCGAGCCCGTCGACGGAGCCGACCACCGGGAGGGTCGGCTCGGACAGGTCGAGCACGCTGACCACGCTCTCGGAGGGCTCGTCGCCGCCCCACCAGGCGGCGTCACCGACGGTGGTGGCGACCCGCAGGTGCCCCTCGTGGGCCGACATCGCGAACTGGTTGAGCAGGGTCCCCGGCACCTCACCCGAGCCGACGTAGGACGTCGCGGCCGGGTCGGTGATGTCGAAGGCGTGGATCTCGGTGCGGGTCTTCTCGGCGGCGCGGCGGCGCTCCCGGTCCGACAGCGCGTCCCAGTCGACCCAGCGGGTGGTGGCGACGAACAGCTGCTCGGCCGAGGCGTAGACCGTGTCACCGCCGGCGAGGATCCCGACCCCGCCGGCATCGGGTTCGAGGTCACCGTCGGTGAGGTCGACCGTGAGCACCGACAGCAGCCCGAGGCCGGCGAACGTCTCCGGACGGGCGACCTGGTCGCAGGCCAGCAGGGTGCGTTCGGAGGTGTCGCCGCCGGCGGTCTCGTGCACGAAGTACGGCAGCCAGTCCGCGACCGCCGACTCGCGCACGAGCTGGCGGTTGGCCTCGGTTGCGCGCCGCTCGGCCCGCAGGCCGTTGCCCTCCGGGTAGCTCCAGGGCAGGTCGACGCCGGCCTCGGTGCGCACCACGACCCGCGCCACCCCGTCGACGAGCCGCGCCGAGACGGTCATGCCGTCCAGCGTCAGCCGTTCGGTGACCTCCGGGGCGCTCGGGTCGCTGACGTCGACCAGCGTCAGGGTGGTGACGCTGCCGCCGTAGGGCATCGAGTCCGCGATTCGCTCGCCGGCGAACGGCAGCACGTGCGGTGCCGAGGAGGTGACCAGCAGCCGGTCCCCGTCGAGCAGCAGCTGCGCGTCCCAGGCGTCGCGCATGCGCAGCTCGCCGGTCTGCTCGGGCTCGTCGCCGGTGACGTCGAGGATGCGCAGCCACGCGTCGTCGGCGACGTAGAGCCGGTCGCCGTCGGTCTTGACCCGGTCGGGCTCGTCGACGCCGGCCTCCTGCACGTTGGTGGTGCTGTGCTCGACCGTGGCGTCGGCCGCGCCGGCGGCCGGTGCCGCGTCCATGGCGGTGTCCGCCGCGGTCTCGTCACCGGCGTCCTCGACGGCGAACTCCTCACCGGTCATCCGCCAGCCGCCGCCACCGCCGCCGAGCCCCCACGGGCCGACCTGCTCCAGTGCCTGCGTGCGCAGGTGGTCGAGCAGGTCGTCACAGGCGTCGAACGGCTGCAGCGCGGCGGCGAGCTGCAGGTCGCCCGGCAGCGCGAACGCGTCCGTCTCACCGGCGGGTGCCGGCGTGCGCGGCGTGGAACGGGCGGCCGGTTCCTCGGGCGGCGGCGCGGCCGTGCAGGCGGTGAGCACCACCAGCAGTGGCAGGGTGGTGGCGGTCCAGCGGCGCATCCCGGGCTCCTCCGACGGTTCGTCCTCCACCGGTCGGACGTCGGCCGGGGCCCCCGGGTTCCCGCGGCTGTCGGACCACGGTCGTCCCGGGGGCACGGCGGGGTCAGCGGTCGAGCAGGTACACCGCGAAGGTCGGCAGCCAGTGCTCGCCGACGTAGTCGCCACCGAGGACCGCGGGCAGCGCCGCGTCGCGGTGCCGGGCGGCGGCATCGGCGGCGAGGTCGACGACCGGGTCACCGGCCGGCAACGCGTCGGCGATGGCCGACCAGCACCAGGCCCTACTGAGGTTGAGCCCGTCGAGGTGGACCGTCTGCGGGTCGGTGCGGTCGCTGACCACCGCCGGCTCGGCCAGCGGGGACGGATCGGGCAGGAAGCGGTGGAACCAGCCGGCGAACTCGGCCGGGCCGAGGATCCGCCGCAGCAGGTCGGCCTCGACCAGCGCCGGGGACAGGAAGTCGTTGGCGGAGGGCTCGAACGCGGCGAGGTAGCCCGCGTCGCGGCCGTACCACCGCAGCGCCGCCTCACCGACGGCCGCCGTGACCGCCGCGTCACCGGTGGCCGCCGCCGCGTCGTGCAGCAGCCCGCATGCGAACGCGGAGTTCGCGTGGGTCCCGCTGCGCTGCGGGTAGGTCGTCGTCGCCAGCCAGTCGACGCAGCGGCCCCGGACCACCTCGACCAACGGCGTCAGGGTCGCCGCCCAGCCGGCGAGCTCGTCGGCGATCCCGCGCAGGGCGTCGTCCCGGGCGGCGACGTGCAGTTCGGCCGCGAGCGTGAGCAGCCACGCCCACCCGTAGGGCCGCTCCCAACCGCGACGGGCCGGATCACCGAGGTAGGCGGCCTCGGTCGCCACCGCCTCGGGCGTGCAGCGGGTGGTGAACCAGTCGCGCACGGCCGGCCCCTCGTCGAGCTCGGGGAAGCGCCGCAGCAGCCGCACGAGCATCCAGTGCTGGTGCACGGACGAGTGCCAGTCGTAGCTGCCGAAGAACAGCGGATGCAGCGCGGAGGGCGTCGCACCGACGTCGTCGGGACCGAGCAGCAGGTGCATCGGGTGGTTGGGGTACTCGCGGGCCACGTTGGCCAGCCCCGCGCGGGCGTAGCGGCCAGCGGTCGCGGCATCGAGGGGCGGGGTGTCGGTCACCGCGCGGATCTCCTGGGTACGGCCCGCCGTCGTGGCCGGACGACGGGCGAACCGACGGGTGGCCGGGGGGTGGAGGAGCAACTCGGGCGGGCGACCCTACCCTCGTCCGAGGAGACGACTCCGGGAGGGCGTCGTGGCGGGCGAGGTGCGGGTCGGCACCAGCGGCTGGCAGTACGACGACTGGCGCGGCGAGGTCTACCCGCCCGGCGTCGGGCCCGGGAAGTGGCTGTCGCACTACGTCGGCTGGTTCCCGACCGTCGAGGTCAACGCCACCTTCTACCGACTGGCCCGCGAGACCGCCGCCGAACGCTGGCGCGACACCGCGCCGCCCGGGTTCGAGTTCGTGCTCAAGGGCAGCCAGTTCATCACCCACCGGCTCAAGCTGCGCGGTGCCCACGAGGCCGTCGGGCGGTTCTTCGCGCCGCTGGTCCCGGTGCTCGAGCGCACGGCGGTGATCCTGTGGCAGTTGCCGCCGAACTTCCGGCGCAACCTCGACCGGCTGCGCGAGTTCCTCGAGCTGCTGCCGCCGACCCACCGCTACGCGTTCGAGTTCCGCGACGACGACTGGTTCCACCCCGACACCTACGCCCTGCTCGACGCCCACGGCGCGGCGCACGTGTGGTTGTCGTCGTCGCTGACCCGGCGTCACGAGCTCGTCGCGACCGGCGACCACGTCTACGTTCGCTTCCACGGGCTGTCGGAGGATGCCTACCGCCACGACTACCGCGACGACGAGCTGCGGCCCTGGGCCGAACGGTTGCGCGAGGTCGCCGCCGCCGGCACCGCGGCCTGGGTGTTCTTCAACAACGACGCCGCGGGACACGCGGTCCGCAACGCACGGCGCCTGGTGGCCATGCTGGGCGAGGCGGCGCGGCCGTGGCCGCCGCCGTCGCTGGACCCGCTGTCGGTGCTCGAGGCGGACGGTGGGGTGGTCGATCTCCGCCACTCGGACCGGGCCACGTTGCCGGGCAGGTGAGCGAGCGCGTACCCTCTCGTCCGCTCCGCCCGGGTCCGCCCGGACGGCGGCACGGAGGGTTCGCCTAGTCCGGCCTATGGCGCACGGCTGGAATCCGTGTTGGGAGTCACATCCCTCGGGGGTTCGAATCCCCCACCCTCCGCTATAGAATCACCGTTTGACCAGCGAGAACGCCCCGACCGAGCCGGCCGGGGCGTTCCTCGCCTAGCGGGCGTTGCCGGCTCCGTGGACACAAGGTGGACACGAATCGGCGGTCAGGGGGTTCCAGGTGCTCGGAGAACTGGCGGCGGCCGTGCTCGTGGGGATCGCGTCCCTAGGCGGCGTCTGGTTGGGCGCGCGGCTCGCCCAACGCGGTAGCGAGCGGGCCGAACAGGCCCGAGAGCTGCGGCGCTGGCTCGACGAAACGGTGTCGGCCGTCGTCGGCCTAGAGGTTCAGGCGACCGACCTGGAGATAACGACCGAGGGTCGCCTAGAGGCGGTCGGGACCGAGGTGTCTCAGACCCACCTCGACAAGCTGCGGCGGATCGCCGTCGCGCACCCCGATGCCGAGACCCGGACGCTGGCGGAGCACGCCTACCACCTGTTCTCGCTGTACGTGCGAACGTCGACGCGCTCGATGGGGTTGGTGCATCCCGAGGACGAGGACGGCTCGCCCGCCACTAGTCGGGCGCAGGTCCACGACGCACTCGACGCGCTCATGGCACGCGCGCGCGAGGTCACCTACGAGACCGACGGGTAGAGCAGCTCTCTGGCGGCTGGCCCTAAGCGAACAGGACACGCCCCGTCGCGTCGGCCGCGAGTGCGTCGTCCGCGGGTAGCGCGTGGCTGTAGACGGCCAGCGTGATGGCCGGATTCGCGTGCCCGAGCCGCTGCGCGACAGCCGGAATCGGCACCCCCGCACGGAGCAGCATCGTCGCGTGTGTGTGGCGCAGCCCGTGGACGCCGATGGCCGGGAGCCCGGCCGCTGCGGCTGCGCGTGTGAACGTCGTCGACGCCTTGTTCGGGTGGAGCGGCCGGCCGTCGACCTCGGTGAACATCGCGTCGGTGTCCTGCCACGCGGGGCCGGCCGCGAGCCGCTCCTCAACCTGCCGAGCCCGGTGCGCCCGCAGCAGCGCGACGAGGTCGTCCCCGAGCACGATGCGTCGCGTCGCCGCGTCCGTCTTGCCGCCGTCCGCCTCGACGAGCTGCCCGCGCACCGCGGTCACGGTGCGGCGGACGTGGAGCGTGCCCGCGTCGAGGTCGACGTCCTCCCACCGGAGCGCGAGCGCCTCGCCCCGGCGCAGCCCGGTCCCGAGCAGCGTCGTCCACAGCGCCCCGAGCCGGTCCTCGCTCGTCGCGTCGATGAACGCGCGCGCCTGCTCGGTCGACCAGCAGCGGTCCTCGGTGACCTTCGCGGACGTCTTGCCGCCGCGCGCCCGCGCTTGCTTCGCCCGCTTCGTGTCCGCCGGGTTGCTCGCGATGAGCCCGTCCTCGACCGCCGCCGCGAGGATGGCACGTAGCGCCGCGTGGACGTGCCCGACCGACTTCTCGGACAGCCCCTGGTGCCGCTCCGGGGTGCAGCCGTGCTCGGCGCACGTGACCCCGGCGGTACGGCACGTGCCCGCCCGCTTCCCACGCTCCGCGAGGTCGACGTAGAGCGTCGCGACGTCCTCGGGGGTGACCTCCTGTACCCGACGCGCCCCGAGCCGCGGGAGGACGTGGACGAGCGCCGTGGTCAGGTTGTCCCTCGCGGTCGGCCGCAGGTCGCGGCGCTGGTCGAGCCACCCACGCGCGTACTCGTCGAGCGTGACCGTCGACCGGACCGAGGGACGCCCTCGGTTCGCCTGTTCGTGGAGCAGCTCCGCGAGCGCGGCGGACGCCTCGCGCTTCGTCCGGAACCCGCGCCGCGTCCGCTGCCGACGCCGCCCGTCCGAGCCCGTCGGCAGGTCCCACCGGATGCGGTAGAGCCGCTCCCCGGCCTTCGTCTCGTAGCGCTCGATGGTGCCCCGCATCGGTGTCCCTCCCGCTGCCCGTGTCCGTCGCCGTGTCCACGGACCGTCTCGTTTGCTGAAACGAGCCGCCAAGCGGCATCGTGTGCCAGGACCGTACACGGTTCCGCACCGTGTGGTCAGGGTGATTGACGTCCCGCTTCGTCGGCCGTATGGTCCCCGGCATCGGGAGCGCCGGGCGCTCTCGGCACCGGGAGGGACACCGGAGCGGCTGCGCGTCGTGACGCGCGGCCCTGACGAACGGTGTTCCCGATGCGTAGCCAGCCCGAGGCGTCGAGCCTCGACTCCCTGCCCGACGTTCTCCGTGTCGACGAGGTCGCCGCGTTCCTGCGGTGCGACCGGTCCACGGTCTACGAACTCGTCCACCGAGGCGAGCTGCCGGTCATCCGGCTCGGCCGTGCGTTCCGTGTGAGCCGTGACGCGCTCGCTCGGTTCGTGAGCGCCCCCGACCACGCCTGACGGCCGAGAGGGGCTCTCCGATGCCTGCCCGCTTCCATCAGGTGTCCCCGAACGTGTGGGGACGAGAGATGCGCCGCGCGTCGCGTGACGCGCAGGTGACCGCGTTCTACGTGTGGACGTGCCGCGCCCGAATCAGCGAGGGGCTCTACGAGCTGTCCGCCGGTCAGGTCGCGCTCGACACCGGCATGAGCGAGGACGAGGTGCTCGCCGCGTTCGACGAGCTGGACCGCCTCGGCATCGCGTCCTACGACCCGGAGGCCGAGGTCGTGCTCGACCGTCGCGCGCTGCGGGACCGTCCGCTCAAGCACGGCACGGACCCTCGCACCGGCGAGGTGAAGGTCAACCGCGCGATGGGGCCGGCCGTGGCGCTGTTCCTCCAGGTCGCCGAGACACCGCTCAAGCGCGAGGCCTACCGGCTCGCGGCGACGCACGCGCCCGACTTCGCCCACGGCATCGGCAGCGCCCGTCCCGACCTCACGTTCGCGGTCGAGGATGCCCCTGCGGATGGGGCTCCTATCCCCCATCGGGAGGGGGATGCGCAGGGGGATGCCCGAGCGGCCCCCGACCCCGCGGAGTCGCATCCCCCTGGCATGGGGGATGCGCAGGGGGTTCACCGGGGGGAGTCGAGTCGAGTCGAGCCGAGACGAGTCGAGTCGAGGGAGGGGGACACTGCAGAGGACAGCCCTCGGTGCTCTACATGCGGCGACCCCGCCCCGGTCGGCTCGTACGACCTCGCGGACGAGCCCTGGTGCCGCTGGTGCGACGGCTCGCCGAGGCAGGTCGCGGGATGACCACACGTGACCCGACCGTGTGCGGAAGCGCAGATTCCGGCCGAACCGAGGCCCGTAGCAGCACATCGACCCGGCCGCGGACACCGCGGCGGACCCGGAGGTACCCGCGTGAGCGCTGAACCCACCCTCGGCACGTTCGTTCCGACCGACCGTCTCCAGGCGCTCGCGGACACGCTCGGGCTCGTCGTCTCTTGGTGCGAGCAGCACGACGACGAGTGGAGCGCGCAGGTACTCCGCGGTCAGCTCGCCACGACGGTCGAGCCGGCCCTGCTCCGCGCGGCCGTGGAGCCCGCGGAGCGCGTGAGCGTGCCCGTCCCTGCCCCGGACCCTGCGGAGGCCATCGCGGCCGTCGTGGGCGACCTCGCGGCCGCTCACGGGCTCGTCGGCGGGACCTTCCTCGCGCTCTCGTCCGTGTTCGGCACCGTCGAAGGGCACGGCGTGTCCCGGCCGGAGCTGGCCGAGGTCGCGGAGATGGTCGCGGCATCGCTGCGCGAGGACGAGGAGGTGCCCGAGGAACCGCGGTAGCGGAGGTGCCGGCGGTACGCTGGCGGTGCGCAGGTGGGCCCTAGACGTAGTCGCTGGGCCGAGCGTCGGGACGCATAGCGGACCCGGACGCCCCCGCTGGGAGCGCACGACGACCATCCGTGCTCGCGTGCCCCTCTGGAGGCCCACTCGTGAAGCTCTCGTTCGCGCAACTGCGCGCCGCCCTGTCCGCCCTCGCTGACGCGGGGACCCTCTCGCCCGACCTCGTCGACCTCGTCGACGGAGCACGCGACGGGGACCTGTCCAACCTCCCGGCCGGCGACCTCTCCCGGCTCGACGCGGAGCTGTCTGCTGCGTTCGACGAGCTGGTCCCCGAGGACGCTCCCGAGGCTGCGGACCTCGACATCGCGACCGTGTGCGCGTCAGCGGTCGAGACGGTCCGCGCCGCATCCGAGCGCCGCGCCGCTGACGCCCGGCAGCTCGTCGCCTCGGTCCGCGGCCCCGACGCCCCCTCGACCCCGCGCCGCCCGTCGCTCGCCGACGCCGCCCGGCACGCCCGCAACGGCGTCCGCGTTCCCCACGGTTCGCGTGCGCGGGCGCTCATGGCCGCCGGCGAGCCCCTCGACGCCGACGGGGTGACCACCGCGCTCGTCGCGGCAGGTCGCGACCTGCTCCGCGGCCGAGGTGACGGCGGGACCGTGGTCACCTTGGAGGCCGACTACCCCGAGGACCGTCGCCTCACCGGCGAGCCCGAGCACGACACCGCGGTCGTCGCGTCGGTCGTGGGTACGGACGCGCTGGTCGCGGCCGGTGGGCTCTGCGCGCCGCTGGAGGCGCACTACGACCTCGGTGTGTGGTCGACCGCAGCCCGGCCGCTCCGTGCGGCCCTGCCCGCGTTCGATACGTCCCGCGGCGGTATCCGCTTCACCCGTGGCGCGTCGCTCGCCGACGCGGCCGCCGGGGTGACCGTGTGGACCGAGGCGCACGACGTCGACCCCGACGCCGGTGCGGGCGCGGAGCCCCCGACCGGCCCCGCGACCAAGAACGTGTGGCGCATCGAGTGCCCCGAGGAGGTCGAGGTCCGCGTCGACGCGGTCGTCGAGCGGCTCCGGGTCGGCAACTTCGCCCGGATGCTCCAGCCCGAGCAGGTACAGCAGGCCCTCACGCTGCTGGAGGCCGCTGCCGCACGGACCGCGGAGGCGAAGCTCCTCGACACCATCGTCGACGACGCGACGGTCGTCGCGGCCGCGCAGGTGCTCGGCGCGTCGCGTGACCTGCTGTCGGCGGTCGACCTCGCCGCGGCGGGGTACCGCTCCCGGAACCGGCTCTCGGACGAGGCGGTGCTGCGCGTCGCGCTGCCGTCGTGGACCCGCCACCTCCTGCGCGTCGACCTCGCCCGGCAGCTCCCCGGAGACTCCACGACCGCCGTCTCGGACGCGCAGCTCGCGGAGCACTTCTCCGTTCGGGGCGTGTCGCCCGTGTGGGTCCTCGACGCGCAGGTGTTCGGCGCGCAGGCGGCCGGACCGCTGGTGCCGTTCCCCGAGACGGTCCGCGCGACCCTGTGGGCCGAGGGCACCTACGTGCTCCTCGACGGCGGGATGCTCCACCTCGGGTGGACTCGGGACCACGAGCTGAACGCGGTCAACGACGCGGAGCTGTTCCGCGAGGTGTTCGAGAACGTCGCACGGGTCGCACCGCTCACCCCGCTCGCCATCGACGTCCCGGTCGACCCGAACGGCACGACGTCGGGCACCGTCGACCTCGTGACCTCGGCCTAGCTCGCGACGGCACGCGGGGTCGCCGCTCCTTCCGGTCCTTGCGGGTGACCGGGGCCGCCCCGCTCGTCGCATCCTCCCCGCCCCGGACGCGCCTCCCGGCCGTCCGGGGCGGTGGGGTACCCCCAGCTACCCACCGTCGACGTGCGACGCTCCTGCGCGAGCTGGAGCCGTCGACCGAGGAGCCGGCCCGTGTGCGGATGCGCGACGACCGGAGAGCTACGAGCGCGGCTCGACGCGTTGGAGGCGAGCTACCCCGACACGCTCGCGAAGCTCCAGGCGCTCGACGACGACGGCCTACGCGCTGACCTCGCCCGCCTCGACGCGGAGACGATGGCACCCCCCGCCAGCATGGCACCCCCTCACCTCGACGACCTCGCGACGTAGGGCAGCCGCCCCGGCGACGGGTTCAGCGACGGCCGCCACGCGAGGCGCGCCGACTCCTGCCGCTGCTCCATCGACGGCCGCCCTGCTGCGCGACGGCACGCGTCCACCACGCGCGGGTGCGCGGCGTGCTGGTGCTCACGCGTCCACGCGACCTCGGCGCGACCATCCATCGCGCACATCGGGCACGGACCCGCCGTCTCGGGGGTGCGAGGCATGGCCGGACGCTACCCCTCGACCGAGGCCGTGGAACCCCGGCAGGCCATGGAACCCCGCCGCTCTATGGAACCCCGCGAGCGTGTCCGTGGACACATCGTGGACACGAACGCCGACAGACGACGCCCTACGAGCCGAGACGTCACGTGACGCGAGCCGCGCGTTTCCGCTGGTCAGAGCATGTTTCGGCAGACGAGGCCCAACGAGGCCAAACGGCGTGGACACGCCTGGAATCCGTGTTGGGAGTCACATCCCTCGGGGGTTCGAATCCCCCACCCTCCGCCACCGCAACCGTGTTCGACCTGCGAGACGCCCCGGCCCCGTCGGCCGGGGCGTCCGCGTACCGGGACGGTCCCGGCCGGCGGCCTCCGCGAGCCACGTGGTGTCAGCAGCCGCCTGAGCCGCTCCACCGCGCCGGAATTCGGCCTGCGGCGCTCGCGCCACAACGCGGTTCTCGCCCGGGTGCCGCCGGCAGGGTCTGCCCGGAGCCATCCGTGCGCCCTGGTCCGCACCGCCCGACGTGCGGACGCACGGATCGCACTCGGTACCACCGCGACCGTCGATCCGTGCGTGCTCATCTGCACACGGCCGGCTTCCGACGCACGTGCGTCACACCGAACGTGCACCTGGGTCGCATGCAGCTGATCGGGATGGGCGCATCGCGATCAGGCTTATGCCGATGGAGGCATCCGATCGCCAATCGCCTGACCTTCGTCGATGTCTCACAGGTGATACACTACGCCCCATGGGCGCACCCGAGGTCAGCATCCGAGAGCTCCGCAACCACGGCGGAGACGTGGTCGACCGCGTCGCGGCGGGCGAGAGCCTCACCGTGACCCGCTCGGGCAAGCCGGTTGCTGAGCTTCGTCCGGTCGGACGGCCCGCCGTGAAGGCGGAGGTGTTGCTCGAGCGTCGGCGCCGGCTCCCTCACGTCGACCCTGTCCGGCTGCGCGAGGACCTCGACGAACTCCTCGATCCCACGCTGTGACGCCGCCTGCGAACCGGCCGGCGCGGGGCCTCTTGGACACCAGCACGCTGCTCCTGCTCCCGCAGCTGCCGGACGCCACGGCGCTTCCCGTCGAGCCGCTCATCTCGACCATCACGCTGGCGGAGTTGTCCGTCGGGCCGCTCGTCGCTCGGACGGAGGCCGAACGCGCTGCCCGACAGGCCCATCTTCAGCAAGCCGAAGCCGACTTCGATCCGCTGCCCTTCGATGCAGCCGCGGCGAGGGCGTTCGGCCAGGTCGCGGCCGCGCTGCGCCAGGCCGGACGGAAGCCCGCAGCGCGTTCCTACGACGCGATGATCGCCGCAGTGGCGATCGCGCACGACCTTCCCCTCTTCACCAGCAACGTGCACGACTTCGCCGCCATCGTGCAGCTTCCCGTCATCGAGGTGCCACATCCCACCCGGTGATCTCCCGCCGGCATGACCCGACCGCGACCGTCCGGAAACGGTCACGGGGCGTCCCGGCCGCCGCTTTCCGGACAGCAACGCGCCGTGGGCCGGTCGTATGCTGGCTTCCGAGAGCGAGGTCGGACGTGTCGCGACGGACGCCGTTGAGCATCCCGGAGTCCGATCCGCGCGCGTGCAGTCGAGGTGCTCGGGTCAACGCACTGGCGCGGGTGCCCTTCTTCGCTGGGCTGGATCTCGATGCGCTGCACCAGGTCGACGCCCGCGCGAACATGCACGGGATGGAGGCGGACGAGGCGGTCTACCTGGCCAGGCACCGCGCCGAGCATCTCTACGTGGTGGCGACCGGGGTGGTGAAGCTGACCGGGACGAGCCCGGACGGGACCGTGGTGCTGCTCGACGTGCTCGGCCCGGGGGGATTCTTCGGGACGTTGCCGGCCCTCGGCGGGGTTACCTACGCCGAGGATGCGTGGGCGCTCACGTCGGGGTGCCTGCTGTCGTTCACGAGTGACCGGTTCGAGGCGGTGCTGTCCGGACAGCCCTCGGTGGCCAGGGCGGCGTTGGTCGCCATCGGGCAACGGCTGCGTGTCACGCAGGACCGCATCGAGCGGATGGCGTCGGCCAGTGCTCCGGCGCGGATCGCGAGCACGCTGCTGACGCTGGCGGGCCGTCTCGGGGTCGACGACGGTGAGCGTGTCCTGATCGATGTGCCGCTGACTCGCGAGGATCTCGCGAGCCTGTCCGGGTGTGCCCCGGAGACGGTGAGCCGGAGCTTGGCGGCCTGGAGCCGCGACGGGGTGGTCGAGACCGGTCGACGGTGGGTGTCACTACGTCGGCCGGAGGTACTCGCGGACCTCGCCGGGGTCCCGGGGGCAGCAGGACCCGACCGGCGTAGCTGCGCGTCGGCTGATCACGACGGACCCCGGGGATCGAGGGTCCCTGTCTGACGGCGGTCAGGTTCGTGGACGGGACCGGGCGTACCGTCGATGCTGCCACCCCACGAGGTGGCTCGCCCGATCCGAGAGGGGTTCGAGATGACCACGACGACCAGCCCGACCACCCGTACCGTCCTGCGCGCCGAGGGCTTCTCCTGCCCCTCGTGCGTCAGCAGGATCGAGAAGCAGGTCGGCCGACTGCCGGGCGTGGACGACGTGAAGGTGCGCTTCGCCTCGGCCCGCGTCGAGGTCGACCACGACCCCGCGGTCACCTCGGTCGACGACCTGGTCGCTGCGGTCGCCCAGGCTGGCTACACCGCCCGCCCCGCGTCCTTCTGAGCCGGAAGTTCCGCACGAACCCGACGTGGCACCGCCTCATCCGGCGGTGCCACGTCGCCGTCCGCCGGGAGCCGACCGGCCGATCTCCCTGCCGTTCCCTGACGCACGTCAGATTCGTCTCCGCGACCACTGCCACTGTGGTGTCCGAGGCCCTTCGACGGGGCCACGAGATCCGAGGAGGAAGACATGGAGACCCGACGCGACGGCCGGTGGACGGTCCCACTCGTCTCCGGCCTGCTCATCGGCACCTCGTTGGTCACCGACGTGCTGACGTCCGTGACCTGGCCGGGGAGGTTGATGATGGTGGCTGCGGCGATCGTTGCCGGGACCCCGATCGTGCGCAACGCGATCCGGGCGTTGACCGCCAGGGTCGTCGGCATCGACCTGCTGGTCAGCGTCGCTGCGACCGGCGCGGTCGTCATCGGTGAGTACTGGGAGGCAGCTGCGGTCACGTTCCTGTTCGCGATCGGCCATGCGCTCGAGACGGCGACGCTCGACAGGACCCGCTCGGCGCTGGCCGAACTCGTCGCGGTCGCGCCCGACGTCGCCGTGGTCGTGCGCGACGGCCAGCAGGTCGAGGTGCCTGCCGGTGAGGTGGCGGTGGGCGAGCGGGTGCTGGTCAAGAACGGCGCGAAGGTGCCCGTCGACGGTGAGGTCGTCGACGGGACCGGTGCGCTCGACGAGTCCTCCATCACCGGGGAGTCGATCCCCGTCGAGAAGGTCGCCGGCGACCGCGTCTTCGCCGGGACCATCGCGAAGGGTGGGTTCCTGCAGGTCCGTGCCACCGGCGTCGGCGCGGACACCACCCTGGCACGGATCGTCCACCGCGTGGAGGAGGCGCAGGACGCCAAGGCCCGCACCCAGCAGTTCATGGACCGGTTCTCCGCCTGGTACACCCCGGCCATCATCGTGCTGGCGCTGTTCGCTGGATTGCTCACCGGCGACGTGGTGCTCGGACTGACGCTGCTGGTCATCGGCTGCCCCGGCGCACTGGTCATCTCCATCCCCGTCTCGATCGTGGCCGGGATCGGCCGCGCCGCCAAGGACGGGATGCTGATCAAGGGCGGGGAGTTCCTCGAGACCTCGGCCCGGATCACCGCCGTCGCGCTCGACAAGACCGGCACCCTCACCGAGGGTCGTCCGCGACTGACCGACGTGGTCGTGCTCGACGCCGGCTCCGACCGAGGCGAGGTGCTGACGTGGGCAGCCCGTGCGGAAGCCGGATCGGAACACCCGTTGGCCCGGCCCATCCTCGCGGCCGCCGCCTCGGACGGCCGGTCGACTCCGGACCTGCCCGAACGCACCGAGCCCGTGCCCGGGAAGGGCATCGCCGCCACCGCGGATGGCCGGCGGGTCCTCGTCGGGAACGCCGCCCTCCTCGACGCGTACGTCGTCGACACCGTCGACACCGTCGGCGCCGGTCAGGCTGCCGCCGGGCTCGCGGCTGCCGGGCGCACCCCGATGATCGTCGCCGTCGACGACCGGGTGCTGGGCGTGATCGCCGTGGCCGACCAGGTCCGCCCGGACGCCGCCGGGATGGTCGCAGACCTGCATGCGGCCGGTGTCAGCGAGGTGGTCATGCTCACGGGCGACGTCCAGCTCGTTGCCGAGGCGATCGGCCGGACGACCGGCGTCGACGAGGTACACGCGGGCCTGCTGCCCGAGGACAAGCTCGATGCCGTCGCGGCACTCCAGCGCGCAGGGCACGTGGTGGCGATGGTCGGCGACGGCGTCAACGACGCCCCGGCTCTGGCCACGGCGGACATCGGTGTCGCGATGGGTGCCGCTGGCTCCGCGGTCGCCGTCGAGACCGCCGACATCGCGCTCATGGCCGACGACCTCCACAAGCTGCCCGAGGCGGTGTCGCTGGCTCGCCGGACCGTCGACAACATGCGTCAGAACATCACCATCGCGCTGGCCACCGTCGCGTTCCTCCTCCTTGGCGTGCTGCTCGGCGGGGTCACGATGGCGATCGGGATGCTCGTCCACGAGGCCTCCGTGTTGCTCGTCATCGCCAACGCCATGCGGCTGCTGCAGCCGGCTCCCGCCCCGTCCCGCCCGCCAGCCGACCCTGCCGGCACCATCACGACCGGCGCGGATCGGACGCGCTCGCCAGCCGCATCGGCCCGCTGAGCCGCAGGTGCGGCGGCGCGGAGGCCCCAGCCACCGCACCGCGCGGTGACGCCCCCGGCCCCTGCGCCGGGGGCGTACGCGTCTGCTGCGCATCCCCCGGCTGATGGGCCTGCGCGCGGGAAACGCCGAGGTGTCAAGCGGCGGAGGCGAAGACCACGATGTTGTCCTCGTAGCGGCGCACGTCCTCGTCGAACGTGCCGCCACAGGTGATCAGGCGCAGCTCCGCGCCGTCGGCCTGGCGGTAGACCGCGTCGGTCGGAAACTCGTCCTTGGGCCAGCGCCCGATGCGGTCCACCACGAACCGGGCCGTCGATCCGTCCTCGCGGTGCACCAGGATCTCGTCACCGGGTTCGAGCTCCGGCAGCCGCAGGAACACCCCCGGTCCGGCATGCGAGTCGACGTGGCCGGCGATCACGGCCGGGCCGGCCGCGCCGGGGCGTGGGCCGCGGACGTACCAGCCGGGAACGGCCGCGTCGGCGGGGACCTCGAGCCGACGCTGGTCGTCGAGGTCGAGCGCCACCAGCGCCGCGTCGACGCCGATGCGCGGCACCTCCAGCACGGTCGGCGCCGCCACCTCGGCCTCGACCGGGGCCTCGACCGGGGCCTCGACCGGGGCCTCGTCCGGGGCCGCGGCCGGTGGTGGCGCGGGCAGGTCGGGGACCAGCTCGGCGCGCGGGGTCGAGGGACGCAGCGGCCGGACCGCGGCGGCGCCCCTGTCGGCGGCCGCGTCGGGGTCCTCGTTCGCGGTCTCCGGCGGCGTGGCCGCGGGCTCGGATGCGGGCGGCTCGGCGGGGAGCGCCTCGAGATGGGCGCCGACGGGCGTCGCCGCCGGTCCGAACGTCAACCAGACCCCCAACGCCGTCAGCACGCCTCCGAGCACCAGCAACAGCGCCCCACGACCGGTGCGGGTGCGACCGGTGGTGGCGTCAGGTGTCGGCGAGCGGCGGGACATCGTGGATCTCGCGGTCGATGGGGGACGACGCCGGGATCCCGACCGGCGCCGCACGGGCGCCGGCCGGGTTCCTCGGACGTCAGGCGGCGTCGGTGCGCAGGGTGCGGACACCCAGGGCGAGCGCGCCGGCACCCAGCCCGAGCAGCAGCAGGGCGATCGGCGGGACGTTGTCGGACGCCGCACCACCGAAGCCGGCCTCGACGCCGTCCACGGGCACGTCGTCCATGCCGAGGTCACAGTCGGTCAGGTCGGGCAGCGCCACGACGAGCACCGACTCGCCGTCGGTGGTCACCGACAGCACGTCGGCGTCGTAGCCGGTGCGGGTCGTGCTCATCGCGTCGGCGAGTGCGGCGTAGCGCTCGTCGGTGGACAGGTCGATCAGGTCGGGTTCGAAGGCCTCCAGGACGGCCGGGCTGACGCCGAGGTCGTCACCGGGGGCCGCGTCCTCCATCGCGCCCTCGTCGGCGAGCAGTTCCTCGAACAGCTCCTCGACGGCCGCACAGAACTCGTCGGCGGACGGGGCGATCAGGTAGGCGCCGGGCTCCATCTGCTCGCCCTCCTCGACGCCCCAGTCCGCGAAGCCCTCGCACTGGGTCGGGTCGGGCAGCAGGGTCACGACCAGGGCCATGCCGTCGTGGCTGGCACTGGCGACGTCACCGTCGGACTCGGCGAGCAGTTCCTCGAGGTTGTCGGCCACGTCCCCGACGTCGGCGCGGTCGATCGGCTCGGGCGCGAACATCGCCGCCCATTGTCCGCCGTCACCCTCGACCAGTTCGGCCAGTTCCTCGGGGTCGGCGCCGGCGGCGAGCTCCTCGATCGCGGTGCAGAACTCGTCCACGCTGGGCGCGATGAGCAACGCCTCGGCATCGGCGGACTGTGCGGCGGCGGGCAGGGCGCCCAGCAGCATCCCCATCAGCGCCAGGCTCAAGCAGGTGGTCCATCGTCGTCGCATGACGTCTCGCTCTCCTCGCCCGAACCCCGTTCCGGGTCCCCGGAGCCGTGTCGGGCCGCCGACACCGAGGACGAGCCGGACGCTAGGTAGCGCTGCGGGCGGGCGGACAGGTCTTCCCGGCCCTTCGGCCAGCCGTTTCGCGCGCCAGGTCCACGCTTGCGGGCAACGGGTGGCCGACGCCGCGGCACCGTGGCGATCGTCGTCGCGGTACGCCCGGCACGCCGTTTCCCTGCCGGCTGCGTCACACGGGGAGGGCGGCGAAGTCCCGGATGGCCTGGGCGGTGACCTGCGGCGCGCTCAGGTTCGGGCAGTGCCCGCTGACGTCGAGTTCACGCAGGACGGCGCCGGGGATCGCGTCGGCGACGTAGCGGCCGACGACCGGCGGGGCGATCGCGTCCCGCGCCGACTGCAGCACCAGCGTGCGCGCCGTCACCTGCGGCAGGTCGGCCCGGTTGTCGCCGAGGAAGGTCGCACGCGCGAAGCGCCGTGCGAGGACCGGGTCGGTGCGGCAGACGCTGTCGGACCACTCCTCGGCGAGCTCCGGGCGGTCCGCGTTGCCCATGATGGTCGGCGCCATCGCCGAAGCCCAACCGGCATGGTTGCGGTCGAGCAGCCCGAGCAGTTCGGTCATGTCCGCCTCGTCGAACCCGCCGACGTAGCCGGTCGCCGGGTCGTCGAGGTAACGCGGCGAGGGGCCGACGAGCACGAGGTCGGTGATCCACTCGGGTGCCAACCGGGAGGCCAACACCCCGATCATCGCGCCCACCGAGTGCCCGACGTAGGTCACCCCGCCGACGCCGAGCTCACGCAGGATCGCCACGACGTCCTCGGCGTAGCCCGCCAGCGTGGCGTGGCGGGTGGGGTCGTAGGCACGAGGATCGCTGTCGCCGGCCCCGACGTGGTCGAACAGTACGACGCGGTGGTCGCGGGCCAGGTCGGCGGTGACGTGCCGCCACATGCCCTGGCTGCAACCGAACCCGTGGGCGAGCACCAGGGTCGGCCCCGTGACGGGCCCCACGACCTGGACGTTGTTGCGGACGACGGCGGACACGACGGGCTCCGGGCACCTCGAGGAACACGCCCCTGGTCGGCCGGGCGGACCGCGACTCAAGGCGCGCGCTTGAACGCCGGTCGGTCCGGCCGACCGGCACGGGTCGAGGAGGCCACCATGGACGTCGAGACGCGCGACGACGTGTTCGCACGTCGGGCGGCGCAGCTGTTGCTGGGCTCGCCCGACCCGGTCTGGTTCGTGGGGCCGGGCGGCGCCGTCGAGCAGGCCAACGCCGCGGCGCGTGCGCTGCTCGGCTGGGGCGGATCGCTGCCGTCGGACCATGCGACCGTGTTCACCCCCGCGAGCCGCATGCTGCTCGACATGGAGGTGCTGCCGCGCCTGGAGGCGGGGGAGAGTTGGCGGGGCGAGCTCGTCGCCGTGGATGCCGGACGTCGGGTGCCGCTGGCGGTCCTGCTCGTGCCGGGTGAGGACGGTGACGGCCACGCTTGGTTCGCCGTGCTGGCCAGCGACCTGCGCCCCCACCAGGCGCAACAGGCGGCCCTGGAGCGGCTCGGGACGCACGACGAGCTGACCGGGCTCGTCAACCGTCCCGCCTTCCTCGAGCAGGCCGAGGTCGCGGTGCGCAGCCGTGGCGGCGCGGTCGTGCTCGTCGACGTCGACGACCTCGCGTCCGTCAACGAGACGTTGGGGCACGCGGCTGGGGACGCGGTCCTGGTCGAGGTCGCGACGCGGCTGCGTTCCGGGGTCGTGTCCTCGACCGTCGTGGCCCGGCTCGGCGGGGACGAGTTCGCGCTGTTCCTGCCGGGTGCCGAGGTGACCGAGGCGCACCGGCTCGCCGGCGAACTGCACACCCGGTTGTCGCGGCCGACGGTCGTGGGCGGGCGTCTCTGCCGCGTGGGAGTCTCCGTCGGGGTCGCGGCGAGCTCGGGCGGGAGCGAGGTGCACACCCTGCTCCGCCAGGCCGACGTCGCCCTGTACCTGGCACGGACCCACGGTGGTGGGCGGGTCGAGGTGCACACGCCCGAGGACCACCAGCGCGTGTCGGACCTGTTGCGGCTGCGGACCGACGTCCGTGAGGCCCTGGACCGGGGCGAGTTCCGGCTCGAGTACCAGCCGATCGTGTGGCTGGACACCGGTCTCGTACGGGGCGTGGAGGCGCTGCTGCGCTGGGACCATCCCGACCTCGGTCCGATCGGCCCGGACGCGTTCGTGCCCCTGCTCGAGGCGTCCGGGGACATCCTCGACGTCGGCCGGTGGGTCCTGCACGAGTCGTTGCGGCAACTCGCCGCCTGGGACGAGCTCGGGCCCGCGGCGGCGACGTGGACGGTCAGCGTGAACGTCGCCGTCGCCCAGCTGCGCCCGCAGCTCGAGGAGGAGGTCCGTTCGGCGCTCGTCGGCGCCGGCGTGGCCCCCGGCCGGCTCACCCTCGAGATCACCGAGACCGGCATGGTCGACGACACGGTCTCGACCGGCGAGCTGCTGCAGCGGTTGCGGCAGGCCGGTGTGCGGGTCGCCCTCGACGACTTCGGGACCGGCTTCGCCACCCTCGACTCGCTGCGTCGACTGCCGGTGGACCAGCTCAAGATCGACCGTAGCTTCACCGCCGCACTCGACGACGTCGGTGCCGACGCGCTGGTGAGCGGGATCTGCCGCATGGCCGCGGCGCTCGGGCTGACCGTCGTGGCCGAGGGCATCGAACACGTCGGACAGGTCGAACACCTGCGACGGCTCGCCTGCGACTTCGGCCAGGGCTACCTGTGGTCGCGACCCGTGCGTCCCGAACGGCTGTCGGAGGTCGCCGCGGCGCTGCCGACCGTCTGATCCGGTCCACAGCTGCGCCGGGTCACACGAGCCCGGTTGCCGGTAGTGCAGGTCGGGGTCGATGGTCGGCGGCATCGAGGGCCCTCGACCCCGGACCGGTGACCTCGGAGTTCCTACCGTCGACGGTCATCGACGAAGGGAACGACCATGACCATGCGCAACGCCGCGTCCATCGGCTCGATCGTCCTCGGGGTGCTGCTCGTGATCGGCGGCATCGGGACCTGGGCGATGGTCAGCAGCACCCTCGCCGAACAGCGCATCACCACGCCCGACGACGCCTGCCTGCCCGAGCGCGAGGTCCGGGGCCCGTTCACGGCCTACTGCCAGGCGCAGGTGATCCAGGAGCACACGCTGGACACGACCGACGGTCTGACCTACGCCGAGCTCGACCGTGAGGACCCGCGTCGCGACCTGGCCATGAACTCGTCCTTCCTGCAGGCGTCGTTGTTCACCTCCATCCTCGCGTTCGGTACCGCGGCGATGGCGATCGGCATGGGCGTGCTGTTCGTGTTCATCGGCCTGGGCATCCGCGACGTCGCCGAGCGCACCGGTGTCGGCATCGACGCCTGACGGGCGTGTCCCCGGTGGTTCGGCGTCCGGCCGCTACCGTCGTCGGACCCGACCCGGGGGAGCGGTCATGGAGCAGCGACCGACGGACACGGGCCCGGCCGCGGAGGCCGACGGCTGGGCCCGGCTGGCCGCCGACGTCGTCGACGGGGTCGTGTCCGAGACGGTCCAGGGCGTCCACCGGGCGGTCGCCGACCGGGCCTTCGGCGCCGTCGGCCCGCTCGGTGCGCCGGTGCGTCTGGTCCACGACGTCGTCCTCGAGAGCGTCTACGCGACGGTCCGCGGCTCGCTCCGGGGACTCGGGGTCGTCGGCGGCATGGTCGCCGCCGCCCGTGCGCGTGACCAGCAGCGTCCGTGGCTCGACCGCTCGTCCGCCGGCTCCCGACTGGCGGCGATCGCCAACGGTCTGCTCGACGAGGTGCCGTCGGCGCTGCGGCTGCCCCTGGCGATCCGACAGGCAGGTGTCACCGTCGACGCGGAGGCCGCGGCGCTGGCCGCGGCGTTCCCGGACGCGACCACGCACGTCGTGGTGTTCGTCCACGGACTGACGGAGGACGACCGGATCTGGGACCCGCCGCCGGAGCGGCCCGGGCGGGTGAGCCTGCCGACGGCGCTCGGCTCGGCCGGCACGACGCCGGTGCGCGTGCGCTACGGCACCGGCGCCGCCGTCGGACGCAACGGGGCGGCCCTGACGCAGCTCTTGGAGCACCTGGTGCAGCACTGGCCGGTGCCCATCGCGCAGCTGACCCTGGTCGGACACTCGATGGGCGGGCTGGTCGTGCGCTCCGCCTGTGCGCAGGCGGCCGAGCGTGGTCACTCCTGGACGCGAGCGCTCCGGCACGTCGCCTATCTGGGCACGCCGCACCTCGGAGCTCCGCTCGAGCGCGTCGTCGAGCGTGCCGTCGGCCTGTTCGGGCGGGTGCCCGAGGTGGCCCCGTTCGTCGGCATCCTGGACCGGCGCGCACCGGGCATCCGCGACCTCCACCACGGCACGTTGGTCGATCCCGGTCAGCGCCTGCGCGAGGTGGTCGAGCCCGACGCCGACGACCCGTGGCTGGCCGACGTCGACCACCACCTCGTGGTCGGACGTCTCGCCCGCGGGGAGCGCCATCCGGTCAACCGTGTCCTCGGTGACCTGCTCGTCCCGGCGTCGTCGGCGACGGGCCGCGGTCGGACCCGCCGCATCGAGGGGGAGCGGGTCCACGTCGTACCGGTGGCCGCGAACCACTTCGGGCTGTGCTGGCACCCCGACGTCGCCGACCACCTCGTTCGCCATCTGACGGACACCGACACCGCGGTCTGACGTCGCGGTCCGACGCTGCGGCGGTCGGCGCCACGCGGGCGGGCACGGTCGCCCGGAGCTTGGTACCGTCCGCGTCGCACGCGGGGTCCGCGATCCCGGCGGTGTGCGGTGACGGGCGTCCGTCGTGACGTCCCCCGGTGAACCGGGTCAGGACCGAGAGGTAGCAGCCCTAAGCCGTTCTCGGACGGGTGCGAGCCGGACGTCCGTCACCACACCCCGTCGGGTCGCCGCCTCGCGTGTCGCCGTTCCGGCGCAGGCGGCCGAGCGAGCATCGGTCGCGCGCCGGGGCGGGAACTTCCGCGGCATCGGCGGCGCCCGGGAAGCATGCGGGCGTGTCGTCGTCGCGTCCGCGGGCGCCGCCCGCGACGCCCGGAGGTGTCCGGGTCCACCGCTACCGTGTGGGCCGCGTCGGCTCGGCGCGTCGGAGTCCGGACCGTTGTTGGGGTGATGTGCGTGGCCTACGTGTCGCTGTACCGCAAGTACCGCCCGCAGTCGTTCACGGACGTGGTCGGACAGCAGCACGTCATCCAGACCCTGGTCCACGCCATCGAGGAGGACCGGCTCCACCACGCGTACCTGTTCACGGGGCCGCGGGGGACCGGCAAGACCTCGACCGCCCGGTTGCTGGCCAAGGCCATCAACTGCGAACAGGGACCGACGCCGACGCCCTGCGGGGTGTGCGAGCACTGCACCTCCATCGCCGAGGGCAGTTCGGTCGACGTGATCGAGCTCGACATGGCCTCGCACGGCGGCGTGGACGACGCCCGTGAGTTGCGCGACCGGGCCCTGTACGCCCCGGCGCGGGCGCGGCGCAAGATCTACATCCTCGACGAGGTCCACATGGCCTCGACGGCGGCCTTCAACGCGCTGCTCAAGCTGATCGAGGAGCCGCCGGCGCACGTGCTGTTCGCGATGGCCACCACCGATCCGCAGAAGGTCCTGCCGACCATCCTCTCGCGCGTGCAGCGCCTCGACCTGCGGCGGGTCGCCGCACCCGAGGTCGCGGGCAACGTCCGCCGCCTGTGCGAGGCCGAGGGCTACACGATCGAGGAGGGGGCGGTCGAGGCGATCGTGCGCGCCGGCGACGGCTCGCTGCGCGACACCCAGTCCGTCCTCGAGCAGGTGCTCGCCTTCGCCGGTGTCGCCCCCGGCGAGGGCCGCAAGGGGGGTGAGGTGACCGCCGAGGCCGTCGCCTCGGTGCTGGGCACCACCCCCGCCGAGCGGGTGTTCGGGACCGTGGACGCGGTCGCGGGCCAGGACCTCGCCGGCCTGCTGGGCCTGGTGCAGGGACTGCTCGACGAGGGCCACGACCTGCGCCGGTTCACGCTCGACCTCGTCCAGCACCTGCGTGACCTGCTCGTGCTGCAGGTGGCGCCCGACCGTCCCGATCTCGTGGACGCCACCGACGACCGGCGGCGCCAGCTACAGGCGCAGACCGCCGCGTTGCCGCGCGAGTCGCTGCTGCGCGCGGTCGACCTGCTGGCGCAGACGGTCGTCGAACAGCGCCAGGGTTCGCCGCGGCTGCCGCTGGAGCTGACACTCGCCAAGCTCGCCGTGCCCGGGGCCGACGGGGACGTCGCGAGCCTGGCCGATCGTGTCGCCCGGCTCGAACGCGGCGGCGCGGTCGGCGCCGGCGGGGGGAGCGGCACCGACGAGAGCCGCCCGGCGCCGGCGTCGTCGTCCGCCCCTGCCGCGCCGAGCGGTGCCGCCACGCGCAACACGTCGAGCGCGGCGGCCGTGCCTGCCACGCCGGCATCGGCGCCGTCCGCGCCCAGGCCGGCGCCGGCGGCACCGAGGTCCGCGCCCGCGACACCCCGACCCGCACCCGCCGCCTCGCGTAGGGCGTCGGCAGCCACGGGTGCCACCACCACGTCGTCGGGGCAGGGCGGTTCCGCGAGCGCCGTGGCCGGGGAGGCGGCCGCACCCGCCCGGGAGACCGCCCTGCAGGCGCGGGCCCGGGCCCGCAGCGAGGCGGCCGGTCGCCGTGGTGGCGACGACGGCCCCCCACCGCCGTCGGACCCCGACGAGCCGCCGGCGCCACCGGCGTCCGGCGCGCAGGACACCGGCCGGGTCGCCGCTCCGGCTGGCGAGGCTGCCTCGAGGCCGCAGACCCCGTCGAGTGCGGATCCCGCGCCGGCACCAGCCTCGACGAGCGCGGGGACCGCCGCGCCCGCCGACGACGCCGCGCCGGCCGACGACGCGGCATCGCCCGACGACGCCGCGCCGGCCGACGCCGCCTCGTCCGACGATCCGCCGCCGGCCGGGGGCGCCGAGGTGGACGAGCTCGACCTGCTGCAGCGCAACTGGGACGGCGTGCTGGAGCTGGTGAAGAACCGCAGCCGGCGCAGTCACGCCGTGTTCCAGCCGGCCACGGTGACCGCCGTACGACGAGGCATCGTCACGTTGCGTTACGGCCCCCGTTACGCCTCCTTCCACGCCCAGAACGCCGGCAAGGGCGAGTTCGCCGACGTCCTCAAGGAGGCGATCGAACGCGCCTGCGGCCTGCGGCTGCGGGTCGAGGTGACCGTCGACGGCGACGACGACCGGCGCCGTCCGGTGCCCCCGTCGGTCACGCCCGACGACGCCCGCACGCCGGTACTCGACGAGGACGGCCCCACCGCCGCCGAACAGGCCGACGTGCGCGAGGCGGAGGCGTTCGTGGCCCGGCCGGTGGAGGCCGCCCAGACCGACGAACTGCTGGCCCGCGAGCTCGGCGCCGAACTGCTCGAGGAACGCCCCGCCCCCGACGCGGGCTGATCCGGGCGCGCGGATACGCTCGCCGCACGACCTCGACGCCACCCGAGCGGGAAGGATGCCTGCATGTACGAGGGTGCCGTCCAGGACCTCATCGACGAACTCGGCCGTCTGCCGGGCGTCGGCCCCAAGAGTGCCCAGCGGATCGCGTTCCACCTCCTGCAGGCCGAGCCGGCCGACGCGCAGCGGCTCGCCGACGCCATCACCCGGGTGAAGGCCACGGTGCGGTTCTGCGCCCGCTGCTTCAACGTCAGCGAGGCCGAGGAGTGCCGCATCTGCCGCGACCCGCGCCGGGACGGCCGCGTGCTGTGCGTGGTCGAGGAGGCCCGGGACGTCGTCGCCATCGAGCGCACCCGCGAGTACCGCGGCCGCTACCACGTGCTCGGTGGGGCGATCTCGCCGATCGACGGGATCGGGCCCGACGACCTGCACGTGCGTGACCTCGTGCGCCGGCTCGACGACGAACCCGTCGACGAGTTGATCATCGCGACCAACCCCAACGTCGAGGGCGAGGCGACCGCGTCGTACCTGTCGCGGCTGTTCGCGCCGCTGGGCGTGCGCATCACCAGGCTGGCGAGCGGGCTGCCGGTCGGCGGCGACCTCGACTACGCCGACGAGGTCACGCTCGGACGGGCCTTCGCCGGCCGCCGCGACGTCCGCGGCTGAACCCGACGACCGCGACGAACCGGGCACGCGTGCGTGTCGCGCGTGGCCGGTGGCGACGCGACGCCCGCCACCGTACGGCCCGGGGCCCGACTCGCTGACGAGCGGGAGGCCGCCTAGTCTCGACGTGCCCCGGTCGGCGAGGTCCGTCGGGGCGCCGCCACGTTCGACCTCGACGGCGCGCGGGCGGCCCGCCCGAACACCCATCGCTCACACGAAAGCGTCCACCCCGTGGCCATCGTCGTGCAGAAGTACGGCGGGACCTCCGTCGGTGACGTCGACCGCATGAAGCGGGTCGCCGACCGGGTCGCCCGCTCCCACCGTGGCGGCAACCAGACCGTCGTCGTCGTGTCCGCCATGGGCAAGACGACCGACGAGCTGGTCGACATGGCGGCCCGGATCAGCGAGCAGCCCCCCGAGCGCGAGCTCGACATCCTGCTGACCGCCGGTGAACGCATCTCGATGTCGCTGCTCGCCATCGCCCTCGCCGAGCGCGGCGTGCCGGCCAAGTCGTTCACCGGCTCGCAGGCCGGCATCATCACCGACGCGGTGCACGGCAAGGCCCGCATCGTCGACATCACGCCCGGCCGGGTGCAGGGTGCGCTCGAGGAGGGCAACGTCGTCATCGTGGCGGGGTTCCAGGGCGTCAGCCAGGACACCAAGGACATCACCACGCTGGGTCGCGGCGGCTCGGACACGACCGCGGTGGCGCTGGCCGCCGCGCTCGGCGCCGACGTGTGCGAGATCTACACCGACGTCGACGGGGTGTTCACCGCCGACCCGCGCATCGTCCACGACGCCCGCAAGCTCGACTACGTCTCCTACGAGGAGATGCTCGAGATGTCGGCACAGGGCGCCGGCGTCCTGCAGGTCCGCTCGGTGGAGTTCGGACGCAACCACGACGTGCGCATCCACGTGCGCTCGTCGTTCAGCTACACGGCCGGCACGTGGGTCGGTCCGGAGGAGGACAAGGTGGAAGACGCGATCATCTCCGGTGTCGCCCACGACACCTCCGAGGCCAAGATGACCGTCCACGGCGTGCCCGACACGCCCGGCGTGGCGTCCCGGCTGTTCAGTGCGCTGGCGCAGACCAACGTCAACATCGACATGATCGTGCAGAACGTCTCCTCGGACGGGCGCACCGACATCTCGTTCACCCTGCCGCGCGGCGACCAGCCCCAGGCGCTGTCGGTGCTCGAGCCGCTGGCCAACGAGATCCACGCCGAGGGCATCAACGTCGACGACAACATCGCCAAGGTGTCGTTGGTCGGGGCCGGCATGAAGACCCACCCGGGTGTCGCCGCCAAGATGTTCGGGGCGCTGTCCACCGCCGGCGTGAACATCGAGATGATCTCCACCTCGACCATCCGCGTGTCCGTGGTGGTGTCCAAGGACCAGGTGGAGCAGGCGGTGCTCGCCGTCCACGACGCCTTCGACCTGGCCGACGAGCAGGTCGCACAGGAGAGCAACTGATGGCCAAGGTCGCCCTGGTCGGCGCCACCGGAGCGGTCGGGCGCGAGATGCGCCGACTGCTCGACACGCGCGACTTCCCGCTCGACGGCGAGCCGGTCTTCCTCGCCTCCGAACGCTCCGCCGGCACCACGCTGCCGTGGAAGGACGGTGAGGTCGAGGTCCGCGCCATCTCGCCCGAGGCGTTCGACGGCGTCGACATCGCCCTGTTCAGCGCCGGAGGTGCCCGCTCCAGGGAGTGGGGCCCGATCGCCGCGGAGCGCGGCGCGGTCGTCGTGGACAACTCCTCCGCGTTCCGGATGGACGAGCAGGTCCCGCTGGTGGTCAGCGAGGTGAACCCCGACGCGGCGCGGCAGCGCCCCAAGGGCATCATCGCCAACCCCAACTGCACCACCATGGTGCTGATGGTGGCCGCCAAGCCGCTGCACGAGGCGTTCGCCCTGACCGACATGGTCGCGACCTCGTACCAGGCGGCCGGCGGCGCCGGACAGTCGGGCATCGCCGAACTGCTCGCACAGACCACCGAGCTGGCCGAGAACCCCGAGCTGCTGCGCACCGACGGCGCCGCCGCCGAGGCCGGCGTGGCGGCGGAGACGTTCTCCAAGGCGATCGCCTTCAACGTGCTCGCCCACTGCGGCAGCTTCACCGACGCGCGCTACACCGACGAGGAGTGGAAGCTCGTCAACGAGTCGCGCAAGATCCTCGACCTGCCGGCGTTGCGGGTCTCGCCGACCTGCGTCCGGGTCCCGGTCGTCGTCGGTCACGCCATCAACGCGCGGATGTCGTTCGCCGACCCGGTCTCGCGCGAGGCGGCGCTCGACGCGCTGCAACAGGCCCCCGGGCTGGTGATCGAGGACGGCGTCGACGCCGAGGGCGAGACGCTGGCCTATCCGACGCCGCTCGGCTCGGCCGGTCGCGACGAGGTCCTGGTGGGTCGCATCCGCGAGGACCTGTTCGACCCGCACAGCCTCAACCTGTGGGTCGTCGGCGACAACCTGCTCAAGGGTGCCGCGCTCAACGCGGTCCAGATCGCCGAGCTCGTGCTCGACGAGTGAGGGGCGGCCGTCCGACGGGGGCGCTGCGCCTGCCGGACGGCGTCGGCGGCCCTAGCGTCGAACGTTGTCGCGAGGCTGGTGGGGACGGCCGCGCGGCGAGTCCCCCGTCCGCGTGCTGCCGGAGAGTGACGCATGACGAGCGCCACCGATGAGAAGCGATCGATCCGTGAGACCATCCACCCGCCGGTGTTCGTCGCGTCGGCGGTGTTGATCCTCGCCTTCGTCGTGTTCGCGGTCGTGGCCCCGGAGACGGCCGGTGACACGCTCGGTGCGGTGCAGGGTTGGATCACCGACACCTTCGGCTGGCTCTTCATCCTGGCCGTGGTGCTCTTCCTCGGCTTCTGTGCGTGGATGGCGCTCGGGCGCTACGCCAAGGTCCGGCTCGGCCCGGACGACTCGACGCCCGACTACTCGACGCTGTCGTGGTTCGCGATGCTGTTCGCGGCCGGCATGGGCATCGGCCTGATGTACTGGGGCGTCGCCGAACCGGTGATGTTCTACGCGTCCGACCCGCCGCGGTTCGAACCCGGTACGACCGAGGCCGCCCGCGACGCCATGCTGCATGCGTTCCACCACTGGGGCTTCTCGCCGTGGGCGATCTACGCGGTGATCGGCCTCGGACTGGCCTACTTCGGCTTCCGGCACGACCAGCCGCTCGCCATCCGCTCGCTGTTCCGCCCGCTGCTCGGCGACCGCGTCGAGGGGGCGCTCGGCAACCTGATCGACGTCACCGCCGTGGTGGGCACCATGTTCGGTGTGGCGACCTCGCTGGGCCTGGGCGTGGCGCAGGTCAACGCGGGACTGAACCGGGTCTTCGACATCGAGATGTCCGTCGGCGTGCAGCTGGTGCTCATCGCGATCATCACCGCGGTCGCCACCGTGTCGGTGCTCTCGGGCCTCGACAAGGGCATCCAGCGGCTGTCGCAGTTCAACATCGTGCTGGCGGCGCTGCTGATGGGCTTCGTGCTGCTGGCCGGTCCGACCCTGTTCCTGGTCGGTGCCTTCGTGCAGAACACCGGTGCCTACCTGGGTGGCATGGCCGAGCTGCTGTCGCGCATGGGTGTCTACGCCGGTCAGGAGGGGCAGGACTGGCTCGGCGGATGGACGATCTTCTACTGGGCCTGGTGGGTGTCCTGGTCGCCGTTCGTCGGCATGTTCATCGCCCGCATCTCGCGTGGTCGCACGATCCGGGAGTTCATCCTGGGCGTCTTGCTCGTGCCGTCGGTGGTGTCCTTCGCGTGGTTCACCGTCTTCGGCAACGCCGGCATCTTCTTCGAGGAGCAGGGTGCCGGGATCGACGAGCTGGCGGCCGAGGACTCCTCGCTCGCGCTGTTCGGGCTGCTCGAGCAGCTGCCGCTGTCGGGCATCGTGTCGGTCCTCGCCGTGCTGCTCGTGGTGACCTTCTTCGTCACCAGCTCCGACTCCGGCTCGTTCGTCATCGACATCCTGACGTCCGGCGGCGACCCCGACCCGCACCCGGTCACCCGGGTGTTCTGGGCGGTCACCGAGGGGCTCGTCGCCGCCGGGCTGCTGCTGGCCGGCGGGCTGGGCGCCCTGCAGGCCGGGGCGGTGTCGACCGGCCTGCCCTTCACCATCGTCCTGGTGCTGGCGACGTGGTCGATCGCCCGCGGGCTCAAACAGGAGTTCGCCGTCGCACCGGCCGGGCAACGCACCGGGCTGCCGCCGGTCCACATGCGTGACGCGACCGACCGCGAGCGAACGTTCCGTCGGCGTGAGCAGGAACTCTCGCAGCTGCGCGACGAGGTCACCGTCCGCGAACGCGAACTCGACGTGCTGGCGCGCGAGATCGACCTGCAGCCCGAGGACGTCGACGTCCGCGACGAGCGTTCCGGCCAGCCGCGTGAATGACGCGGACGGCCGGACCGTCGCGTCAGGGTCGCGACGGATCGTCGGTCAGGGTCGCGACGGATCGTCGACCCCACACCGGCAGGGCGAGGCGTCGCACTTCGGGCAGCCGTCGGCGTAGCGCTCGGCCGCCTCGGCGAGGTCGACCCCGGTCATCTCCGCCAGGGTGACCAGCCAGGCGAGCACGTCGGAGAACTCGACGACGCGTTCGTCGTGCCCCTGCCGGCGGATCGCCCGCGACAGTTCGCCGACCTCCTCGACGAACCACGCGAACGTGCCGTCCACGCCCCGGGCGCGGTCCTGCACGCCGTAGGTGGCGGCGATGGTGCGCTGCAGCTGCCCGAGATCCATGGACGTCCCTTGCGCGACGGAGCGGAGGTCGAGGTCGGGTTCGCCGGCCGGGGACGGCAGCGTAGGGCTCTCGCCGAGCGACCCGGCACGAACGCGACGCGCGGCACCGGGAACCGGTGCCGCGCGTCGTTCGCGTGCGCTGGTCGGGATGGCCGGATTTGAACCGGCGACCCCCTCGTCCCGAACGAGGTGCGCTACCAAGCTGCGCTACATCCCGTCGTGCACGCGGAAGGCCCCGAAGCGGGGCGGCCCGGAGATTACCCCGGCGCGGCGACCGGCGCGAACCGGCGTCGGGTCACGGCGACAGCTCGAGCAGGGTCGCCTCCGGCCGGCACGCGAAGCGGACCGGCGCGTAGCGGTTGTGGCCGAGCCCGGCGGAGACGTGCAGCCACCGGCCGCGGTAGCGCGAGGCGCCCCGGGCCTGGTCCAGCGGCAGGTCGCAATTGGCGATCAGCGCGCCGACACCGGGGACCCGGACCTGCCCACCGTGGGTGTGCCCGGCGAGCAGCACCTCGTGTCCGGCGTCGACCAGGACGTCGAGTGCCGCGAGGTAGGGCGCGTGCACCAGCCCGAGCGAGGCCACCACGTCGCCGGCGTCGGGCGGGCGCAGCACCTCGGGGGTGGGGATGACGGTCTCGGGCAGATGGGGGTCGTCGAACCCACCGACGGCGACCCTGCCGGCGGCCGTCTCGATGGTGCACGCCTCGCCACGCAGGGTCCGGTAGCCGTAGGCCCCGAGCCGGTCGACGAACCGGTCGGTGTCGAGCCGCGGCCCGAAGCGGCGGCGGTCGGGTTCGATGAAGTAGGCCACCGGCGTCTTGGGCACCGGGCCGTACAGGTCGTTGCTGCCGAGCACGACCAGTCCCGGCCGGCCACCGGAGGTCAGCGGCGCGAGCGCGTCGGCCGCGAGGTCCTCGGTGTCCGGGGCGCCCAACAGGTCACCGGTGGCCACCACGAGGTCGTGGTCGAGGCGCGCCAGCGACGCCAGGAACCGGATGCGGTGGTCCTGACCGGGGACGAGGTGCACGTCGCTGACGTGCAGGATCCGCAGCCGTCCGTCGGCGGTGTCGGCGGGACGCCGCAGGGTCCCGGGCAGTTGCAGGCGCTGCAGCCGGTACCAGCGACGCTCGAGAAGGGTGCCGTAGGCGAGGCACCCGGCACCGAGCACGCCGGTGGCCAGGGCCGTACGCGAGAGCCGGTTCATGGGTCAGTCCTGACCTGGCGGGCCGTCGCCGTCGGGGCCGCGTCCCTGACCCGGACCCCGACGCGCCGGCGGATCCTCGTCGGGTTCGCCGCCGGCCGTCGCGTCGCCGTCCTCGTCCGCGCCGGCCGGAGGCGACGGACTCGGCGACGGCGAGGGGGAGCGCTCGGGCGAGGGCTCCGGAGCGGGGTCGGGGGACGGTTCGGGGGAGGGCTCGGGGGAAGGTTCCGGCTGGGCGGCCACACCGACGCTGATCACGACCACGGCGCCCTGCCGCGGCAGCAACCGCGAACCCGGCGACGGGCTGGTGCCCACGACGCGGCCGACCTGGTCCCGGTCGTTGACCGCGATCCGCTGCACGGCCACCTCGTAGCCGCGGTTGACGAGCCTGGCGATGGCGTCGTCGAGCGTGCGGCCCCGTACGTCGGGGACGGCCGGGGCCTGCCCGGTGCCGTTGGACACCTGCAGGGTGACGGCGGTCCCCAGCGGCCGGCTGGCGCCGGCGCCAGGCGTCTGGCCGACGAAGGTGCCGGCGCTGCGGTGGTCGTCGACCTCCACCAGCCGGAACCGGAACCCGGCCTCCTGGGCGACCTGGCGCGCCCGCCCGACGGAGCCGGACGAGAGCAGGTTCGGGACGCTCGCGCTGGGCAGGGCACCCGGGTCGGGGAAGTCCTCCGGTTCGTAGCGCTCGGCCGCCTGACGCATGTAGTCGGTCCAGACCGCGGCGGGCAGGCTGCCGCCGGTGACCCGGGCGTAGTACTGCCCGGCGATGGTGACGTCGGTGAGGAACTTGGTCCGTCCGTTGCACTGGGTCGTCTCGCCGGGCCGGAACCAGCCCTCGTCCCCGCAGGCCGCCGCCGCGGCGTCCGAGTCGACGAAGTAGCGGGTGTCGGCCGGGTAGCCGATCCAGGTGGCGGTGGCGAGTTGGCGGATGAAGCCGACGAACCAGGCGTCACGGTGCTTGTCGGTGGTGCCGGTCTTGCCGCGGGTCGGCCACTCGCCGAGATCGGCGCTGGGGGCCGTACCCCCGGGTCGGACCGGTCCGGCCAGGATGTCGACCGTGCGGTCGGCGACGTCCTGGTCGAGGACCTGTGTGCACTCGGGCTGGTGCTCCCAGACGACCTCGCCGTCGGCGTCCTCGATGCGGCTGATCGGGAACGGTGCGCAGTGGACCCCGCGGTTGGCGAGCGTCGCGTACGCCGCGGCCATCTCGAGCGGCGCGACGTCCACCGCGCCCAGCGCCAGCGAGCACTCCGGGGCGAGGTGGCGGCTGGTGATGCCGAGCTTGCGGGCCGTCGCGACGGCCTGGTCCGGACCGATCTCCGCGATCAGCTTGGCGTGGTAGACGTTGTTCGAGCGCCGGACGGCCTCGTACATGTCCATGAACTGCCCACCGCCGCTCTCGGCGAAGTTGCCGACCTCGTAGGGCGCTCCGCTGTTGCGGCAACCCTCGATCTCGGTCGGGCCTCGGCCGTCCATCTGCAGGGTCGGCGGCAGGCCGTCGTCCAGTGCCGCCGCGATGATGAGCGGCTTGAAGGTCGACCCCGGCTGGCGACCGGAGCCGCCGGCGCCCGGGACGACGGAGTTGACCTTGGTCTTGTGGCAGAGCAGCTCGCCGTCGTCGGTCTGGTCGGCCCAGTCGCCGTCCTCGCTGCACGCACCCCAGGGGTGCGGGCCCTGCGCGAGCGCGACGATCGCCCCGGTCTCCGGGTCGATCGAGGCGATCGCACCGCGCGGTTCGCGGGCCAACTCGGCCGCCGTCTCGCGCTCGTAGGTGAGGTTGGCCGCCAACGACTCCTGCGCCAGGGCCTGCAGCTCGGGGTCGAGCGTGGTGTGAATGCGCAGGCCCGACTGGTAGACACGGGCGCGGCGCTCCTCGGAGGTCGCCCCCATGGTCTGCATGGCGTCGAGCTGGCTTCCCAGACCGCCGGCCACCTCCTCGTTGATCAGCAGGCGCGTGACCCAGTCCACCCACAGCGGTTCGGACGTGGGATGCGGCTCGGCGACCTGCAGCTCGAGTGGTTGCTCGCGGGCCTCGGCCGCCTCGTCGGCCGACACGAACCCGTGGGTGGCCATCTGCCCGAGCACGATGTTGCGGCGCGTGAGGGCGTTCTGCGGGTTGGCGATCGGGTTGTTGCGCTCGGGACTGCGGATCACCCCGGCCAGCGTCGCCGCCTCGGGCAGACTCAGTGCGGACACGTCCTTGGAGAAGTAGCGCTCGGCCGCGGTGCCGATGCCGTAGACGCCGGTGCCGAAGTAGGTCCGGTTGAGGTACTGCTCGAGGATCTCGTCCTTGGTCAGCTGCTGCTCGAGCTGGGTGGCGTAGATGGCCTCCTGCACCTTGCGACCCAGGGTCTGCTCGGGGGTGAGGAACGCCTGCTTGACGTACTGCTGGGTGATGGTCGATGCCCCGCCCTGGATGCTGCCGGCGCGGAAGTTGGTGAGCGCGGCGCGGGCGATGGCGAGGTGGTTGACGCCCTCGTGCTCGTAGAAGTCGGCGTCCTCGGTGGCCAGCACCGCGTCGATCATGACCTGGGGGATCTCGTCGAACCGGACGGGGACCCGGTTCTCCTCGAAGGTCAGCTCGGCGAGCTCGCTGCCGTCGGCGGCCAGGACATAGGAGTTCTGCGGCGGCGCGACCGGGTCCCCCAACGGTGGCAGGTCGAACACCTCGCTGCGCACGGCGGCCAGCACGTCGTCGGTGGCGACGGCGGCCGGGAGGAACAGCGTGCCGACGAGCAGGCCGGTCGCCCCGACCACGGCGATCAGCATCAGCACCCGCGCCAGGACGCTGCTGCCGCGTTCCACGAGGTCCGTCGCCGCAACGCCGGAGTCAGCGGCCCCGCCGCGTCGGCGTGGGGGTCGCTGCAGGCTCGGACGCGCGCCCATGTCCACCCTTCGACGTCAGGCGGGGCGCGGAGGACGGCCCCTCGGAATCGGCGGCGAGGTTACCCCGTCGACCGGCCACCGCCCCGGGTCAGCGACAGGTCCCTCGGCGCGCGCGCAGGGGAGCAGGCGTGCCCGTGCGTGGGGCCGGAGTCGCCCGCATCGCTCGGCCGGCGCGCGGAACGCGGCCGTTCCGACCCGCTCGCGGCCGACGTGACTAGTTCCTGTACACGAGAACAATGCCTCCAGCGGGCTATGGAGACGGGTACGGGCGGAACGTAGCGTTCGTCGGAGCGCGGGCACGAGCGAAGCGCAGAACACCTTCACCGTAGATCGTTGCCGGAGCCACGGGCACCGGCAACGGTGGAGGAACAGGGGAGGCAAGGCTGTGGACGAGACCACCTGGTCGGACCAGGCGCGGTGTCGGGGGCTGGATCCGGAGCAGTTCTTCGTCCGGGGGGTGGCGCAGGCGCGTCCCGCCATCCGGGTGTGCGAGCGCTGCGTCGTCAAGGACGAGTGCCTGCGCTACGCCCTCGACAACGACATCGACTTCGGGGTCTGGGGCGGACTCACCGAACGTCAGCGGCGCGCGTACCTGCGCCGTCAGCTCGCCGCGGCGAGCTGACGGCCGCACCGGCTCACAGGTAGCCGGAGGCGTTGGGGGCGGTCGTACCCGGGTTGGGCTCCGGCGGCTCCACCCGACGCTGGACCTCGTCGGGCGCCTCGGCGAAGGTCCGGCCCCCGAAGCGCTGCTTGATGGCGTCGTCGACCTGCGCGGCCGTCGTCGCCACGGCGGCCACCGCCGAGTGCAGCTCCGGACCGTCCAACGTGGTGCCGAGCAGCGTGTGCCGCAGCCACACCGAGCGGTTGTCCGGGTCGTAGCTGAACGCGCCGAACCCGAGCGTGTGGTTGGTGGTCAGCAGGAACGAGGCCAGTGGCGGGGCGAGGTCGACGTCGAGGTTGGTGACCGAGAACACGCCGACCTGCGGGCCGACCGGTGAGCCCCCGACGGTGACGAACACCCGGGCACCCTCGTGCACGAAGGTGAAGTTGCCGAACGCGTCGACCTCGTAGCCGCCGAGGATCGCGCGCAGCAGTTGCCCGACGTGGTCGCGCAGGTCGTCGGGGTCGACGAACACGCCGGTGCGTCGGGGCGGGCGCGGCGGGCGCAGCCCGGGGACCACGGCCGAGAGCGCAGCCGACGGCGGGATCTCGGCCTCCTCGTCGGGTTCGCGTGCGCCACCGGGACCGCGCTCGGGGGCCTCGTCGTCGGTGTCGTGCTCCCGGTCGGGGTGGTCGGACGGGGCAGGGATGTCGCTCACGGACTTCTCCGGTTCAGGCGGTCAGCGTGTCGGCGATGGCGCGCAGACCGTCGAGGTCGTGGACGTCGCGACCGTAGAGCGGGACCTCGACCAGGGACGGGACCGGGACCCCGTACAGCGCGGCCGCGACGTCGCGCCGCTGCCGGTTGGCGAGGTTGCGGACGTCGGCCAGCAGGGCCAACGCGCCGGCCACCGCCTGGCCCTCGTCGTCGTCGCCCTGGGCCTCGACGGCCCGCTGCAGCGCCGCGTCGGACGGGTCGCGCGGGATCTCCGGTCGGATCCGGTTGACCACCACACCGGCGGCGTGCAGGCCCTCCTGCTCGAGCCGTTCGAGGAAGAACTTCGCCTCGCGCAGCGGTGGCGGGTCGGCCGAGGTGACCACGACGAAGCGGCTGCTGGGCTGCTGGAGCAGGTCGCGGACCTGCTCGGCGCGCTCCTTGAATCCCTCGTACATGCCCTCGAAGTTGCGGAAGAAGCTCGCGAGGTCGTCGAGCAGGTCCATGCCGGTGACCCGGCCGGCGACCTTCATGAACGTCGTCGCGCCGAAGCCGACCACCCTGCCGACCCGCTTGCCGGCGGCCATGCCCGGGCGCATCAGCAGGCTCAGCAGCCGGCCCTCGAGGAACGAGGTCATGCGGTTGGGGGCGTCGAGGAAGTCGAGCGCCGAGCGGGTCGGTGGCGTGTCGACCACCAACAGGTCCCACTCACCGGTGTCGTGCAGCTCGTGCAGGCGCTCCATCGCCATGTACTCCTGCGTCCCCGACAGGGTGGACGACAGGGTGCGGTAGATCCGGTTCTGCTTGATGTTGTCGGCCCGCTCGCGGCTGGTGGCGTGACGGTCGATGAGCCGGTCGAACGTGGTCTGCATGTCGAGCATCATGGCCCACAACTCGCCGCCGTCGGCCGCATCGGGCACCTCGACCCGGGCCGGCTCGTCGTCGAGCTCGTCGATGCCCATGGCCTGGGCGAGCCGGCGCGCCGGGTCGATGGTGAGCACCAGGGTGCGACGCCCCCGGCGGGCGGCCGCCAGCCCGATGGCGGCGGCGCTGGTGGTCTTGCCGACCCCGCCCGAACCGGTGGTGACGAGCACGTGCGCGTCGTCGACGGACGCGGCGAGCGAGTGGCGGCGCGCTTCGGCGAGGTGGTCGCTCATGCCGATGCCTCCGGGTCGAGGAAGCCCGGCAGCGCGTCGCCGAGCAGGTCCACCCCGCGCGGCCCGTCCTCGCCGATCTGCAGCGCGAGCACGTCGGCGAGCACCTCGAGGTCGGCGGCGTCGAACGTCGCGCCGGTCAGCAGCGGCAGCGACAGCACCGGTACCCCGCAGTTCGCGGCCAGCTCCGCGCGCAGTTCGCGTTGCAGCGCCACGCGGGCGGTGTGGGTCGCGACGAGGTCGAGCGCCAGGCCCGCGGTCCGTCCCGACATGGTCGCGCCGGCCGCCTCGGCCCGCTCGCGCAGCCCCTCGGCGCCGAGGGCCGTGAGCGTCGTGGCGGCGGACGGGTCCAGGCGCGGGGCGCGCACCTGGTTGGCGATGACCGGACCGACCGCGATGTCGGCCGAGCGCAGGGCGGCGATTCCCTCGCTCGCCTCGCGGACCGGCATCTCCTCGAGCAGCGTGGTGATGATCGCGGTCGTGCGTCGCGGGTTGGTCAGCATGTCGCGGATCTGGCCCGCCTGGCGTTTGATCGGACCGACCCGGACGATCTCGGTCACGCCCTCGGGCGCCTGCAGGAACGGCACGATGCGCCCCGTCGGTGGGGCGTCGACCACGATCAGGTCGTACTGCCGGCGACCGTCGTCGCGTTTGCGGGCCTCGATCTCGTAGATCTTGCCGATCAGCAGCAGGTCGCGCAGACCCGGCGCCGCGGTGGTGACGAAGTCGAGCGCGTTCGAACGCTCCATCACCCACTGCACGCGCTTGAGCCCGTAGAACAGCTCGAGGTACTCGTACACGGCCTCGGTCGGGTCGACCGCGACCCCCCACAGGCCGGGACGGAACTCGCGCTCGGTGTAGTCCCAGGGCTGCGTGCCGAACGTGCGCGAGAAGCCCTGCCGGCCCTCGACCTCGACCAGCAGGGTGCGCCGACCCGAGGCGCGCCCGGCCAACGCCAGCGAGGCGGCGACGGTGGTCTTGCCGACCCCGCCCTTGCCGGTGACGATCAGCAGGTTGGACGGGAACAGCTCGTCGTAGCCGCCGTCGAGCAGCGGGGCGGCGGCGGTCGGATCGGAGGCGGTCATGCCCCGATCCTAAGGGTGCGGCGATGCCACGGGATACCTCGGCGTGTCCGTGCGCCGGTACGCTCCCGCACCATGTACGCCTCGCTCGCGGCCGTCCGCCGCCTCCTGGTCCTGGCCACCCTCGCCGCGCTGCTGGTGGGGCTGACGGCGACGTTCGCGACCGCGCAGACCGACGACGGGGTGGACGCCGGCACGGCCACGTCCACCCGGGTCGAGATCCTGCCCGTGTCCGGCTTCCTCGACCCGCCGGTGGTGGCACAGATCGAGGAGGTCCTCGACGTCGCCGAGGCCGACGGCTCGCAGCTGGTCGTGCTCCAGCTCGACTCGCGCGGCGGCGTGTCGGTCGACGCCGCGGCACTGGTCGACCGCATCCGCGCCTCCAGCGTCCCGGTCGCCGTGCTGGTCGGCCCGCTCGGCGAGGCCACCGACGCCAGCGGCGCCGCGGCACTGCTGTGGCTGGCCGCCGACGTCCGGGCGGCGTCCGCCGATGCGCTGGTCGGCCCGATCGAGCCGATCACCTTCGACGACCGCGTCGACACCCCGCTCGAGCACGACGTCGTCGACCTCGTGGTCGCGGCCGGGGGTGACCAGCAGGCCGCGGCCGCGCTGTACGCGGGCGCGCTCGACCCCGGCCAGCTCGCCGACGCCGGCCTGCTCGACCTCGAGGCGCAGGGACTCGAGCCGCTGCTGCTGGAGCTCGACGGCGTCACGCCGGCCGGCAGCGACCAACAGCTGCGCATCCGCGGCGACGAGGTCGAGGTCCGGTTCCACAGTCTCGGACTCGTCCGTCGCCTGCTGCACGCCGCGACCACCGCACCGTTCATCTACCTGCTCCTCACCGTGGGGCTGGGGATGCTGCTGTTCGAGTTGTTCCAGCCGGGGTTCGGTGTGGCCGGCCTGGCGGGTGTGATCACGGTCGGGATCGCCGGCTTCGGGCTGAGCGTGCTGCCGGTCGTGTGGTGGGCGGTCGCCCTGGTGGTGCTCGGTCTGCTGCTGTACGCCGTGGACACCGCCATCGCCGGGTTCGGGCCGGTGACCGTGGCGGCCACCGCGGCGTTCGTGGTCGGCTCGCTGAACTTCTACGCCGCCGACGCGCTGGCGCTGCCGGTGTGGCTGGTGGTGGCGACGGCCGGAACGGTGCTGGTCTTCTTCGTGTTCGTCATGACCTCGCTGCTGCGGGCACAGGCCGGTCCGGAGGGCGTGTCGGTCGAGGACCTCGTCGGTCGGCCCGGCATCGTCCGTTCGGTGCTCAACCCCGAGGGCCACGTCTACATCGACGGCGCGCTGTGGCGGGCCCGCTGGACCGGCGAGACCCGTCGCGCCAAGGTCGGCACCCCCGTCCGGGTGCACGCGGTCGAAGGGGCGGTCGTGCTCGTCGAGCCGTTCGACGCGTCCACGCCCGCCGGTGCACCGACCTCCGGTGCCGGTGCCGGCTCGTCCGCCCGCGACTGACGCCGGCGCCTGCCGGCTCCGAGGGCCTGGCGGTCGGATCGATCCGCCGTACGTCGGGGCTTGCAACCGGACGGGCTGGCCGGAGCCTTCCGTGCGCCCTGGTCCGCACCGACCGACGTGCGGACGCACGGATCGCGCTCAGGGCCGCCGCGACCGTCGATCCGTGCGTGCTGATCTGCACAGGGCCGGCTCCCGACGCACGTGCGTCGTACCGGAGCGCAGGCTGGGCTGGGTCTCGGACTACCTCGCCGCCGGGACCGAGGCAAGCCCTGGTCGGATGGCTGTTCGGAACCGGCGGGTGGATGGTCCTGCTCGCCCCGTGGTCGCGCGTGCGCTCCGCGTCGAGCGGAAAACTGGGTCTAGTCAGACCGGGGGAGGCACCGTTAGGGTTCGCGCGGGGAGCGACGAACCGGAGGGAAGCCATGCGACTCGTTGGACCGACCATCCTGTTCGCCACGGAGGGGTGGGAACAGCAGGCCGGGTGCCGCACCGAGGACCCGACGCTGTTCTTCGGACCGCCCGGCTTCGAGAGCAAGCACGACCGGCTGCGCCGGGAGGCCGAGGCGAAGGCCGTGTGCGCCGCCTGCCCCGCGATCGTGGCGTGCCGTGAGCAGGCGCTGCTGACCGGGGAGTCGTACGGGGTCTGGGGCGGCCTCGGCGAGGCCGACCGACGCGCGGTGATGGCGCGCCGTGACCCGCGACTGGCCGCCCGCGCCGGCTGATCCGCCCTCCGGGCCCGCTCGCCGGTTGCCGGAGCCGCGTCCGCTGCGGTAGGAACGCAGCCGAGACGTCGACCCGCGACGACCGCGACCTGAGAGGCGCCCGTGACCCGCTGGGAATACGCCACCGCCCCCCTGATCAGCCACGCCCTGCAGCAGATCCTCAACCAGTGGGGTGACGACGGCTGGGAACTGGTGACCGTGGCCGACAACGTGGCCTACTTCAAGCGTCCGAAGGGCGAGTGATGGGTGCCGCCGACCGTCTCGCCGAGCTCGGGCTGAGCCTGCCGGACCCGCCGGCGCCCGCCGCCGCCTACGAGCCGTGGTCGCAGCTGCCCGAGACCGCCGGCGGGCTGGTGTTCACCGCCGGCCAGCTGCCGCTCGTGGACGGCTCGCTGCCGCGCACCGGCAAGCTCGGCGCGGAGCTCACCACCGAGGAGGGCGCCGACCTCGCCCGTGCCGCGGCCCTCAACGTCCTCGCCGTCGCCGAGGCCGCACTCGGGGATCTCGACCGGGTCGACGTCGTCAAGCTGACGGTGTTCGTGGCCTCGTCGCCCGACTTCACCGAGCAGCACCTGGTGGCCAACGGCGCATCGACGTTGCTGGCCGACGTGCTCGGCGACGCCGGGGTGCACGCCCGTTCGGCGGTGGGGGTGCCCGTGCTTCCGCTCGACAGCCCCGTAGAAGTGGAGGCCATCCTCCGCCCGCGGTGACCCCGAACCGGGGCGCCGTCCCGGACTCGACGACGAGGTCGCCATGCCCCGCCAGCCCGATGCCGCCCACGCCCGCCCCGACGGGGTCGACGACGCCACCGTCGAGGCCACCGGCACGTTCGGTGAGGCCTTCGAGTGGATCGTGCGGGCCCGCGGCGCGCTCTACACCTTCCACCAGGAGATGGGGCGCGCCGACCTGCTCGTCGGTGAGGGCATCGACAAGTTGCGCGAGGCCGGGCAGGACGAGCTGGCGGACGAGCTCGAGACGACGTGGCTCGGCCGCAACGCGATCCAGGACCGCTGGACGTTCGAGATCGTCGAGGACTTCGACCGCACCTACTTCGACGTCGCCACCGACTGCGAACGCCGCGTGCGCGAACAGCTCGTCGAGGGGCGCCACCACGTCCACGAGGCGGAGATGAAGGCGGCCCGCCGTCAGGACGGCCCGACCGGCGACTGACCGGCCGGCGCCCCGTCCGGCGCCGTCCCGCCCGCCGCTGCGGCGAGCGCGCGGTCGTGGCCGCGCCCGGTCACCCGTCGCCGGCCGTCGCCGTCGGCCACGGTCAGGCCGGCGGCGTCGAGGTGCTCGAGCAGCGGGATCGCGTACTTGCGGGTCGTCCCCCAGGCCTGCTTCGCCTGGGCCGCGGTGAACGCCCCGACCTCGTCCTCGAGCCGGACCAGCCGTGCCAGCGCGGCCGGGACCGCGGCGCCGGCGAACACCAGCCCGCCGGTCCGCACCAGCTTCCCGCGATGGACCAGGCTCGTCACCAGCCGGTGGTCGATCCCGTGCCGGGCCGTGAGCACGCCGAGTTCCTCGGGCGCGAACGGTCGCGCGAGCAGGTCGGCCAGCAGCGCCCGGACCCGTGCGGCCGTGCCGGCACCCGCCCTCTCGGCGTGCTCGGCGAAGGCCAGCCCGCCTCCGACCCGCACCAGCCGTCCCTGCGCGAGCAGCCCGGCCACCACGGCGTCCGCCACGGCCGCCGGGGCCCCCTGTTCGCGAAGCGTCGTGCGCAGCATCCACCGGTCCACGGTGGTGTCGCCCACCTGACGGGCCGTACCGACGATCCACCGCTCGAGGTCGTCGCGGCCGACCAGGGCCTCGCCGACGACGGCGACCGTGCGCCGGGTCGCGGCGGGCGCCGCCGTCAGGTCGGCCGCCGCCAGGACGTCCGCGGCCGGCCGCCAGCCGTGGGCGGCCAGCCGCAGCAGCGCCGCCGGCCGCTCCGCGGGGGGCGCCGTCGCCGCCGCCGCGAGCGCCGTCGCGTGGGCGCCGCGTCCGGCCGGACCGCGCGGACGACGGTCGGGGGCCGGGTCGGCGACCACCCCGCCGGCGACGGTCGCGCGCCGTCCGGCTTCGCGCAGCACGACCCGGTCACCGACGACCAGGGGGAGTCGGGCCTCCAGTACCAGGCGTACCGGCCCGTGCCCGGGGCCCTCGAGCGGGCCGTCGAGGGGCAGCACCCGGCAGCCCACCGCCGCGCTGCCGACGTGCAGGGTCCACGCGCCCGTCCGGTCGACCTGCTGGCCGGGCAGCACCCGCAGCCAGGCGTCGAGTTCGGCGGTGGCACGCCAGCCGCCGCCACCGACGAGCGCGTCGCCGCGGCCGATCGCGTCGCGGGCCAGGCCGGTCAGGTCGAGCGCGACCCGCATCCCCGGTGCCGCCTCGGCCACCGGTCGGCCCAGCGCCTGCAGCGCGCGGACCCGGCCCACGTCACCCGAGGTCGGGACGTGCACCGGGTCACCGGGACGGAGCCGGCCACCCGTCAGCGTGCCGGTGACGACGGTGCCGATGCCGGGCGGGGCGAACACACGGTCGACCCACAGGCGCGGTCGACCGCGGTCGTCGGCGGCGGGCAGCGCCGTCAGCCCTTCGGCGAGCACCGTCCGCAGTCGCGCGAGCCCACGGCCGGACACGGCGTCGACGGCGACCACCGGTGCGCTCGCGAACGGCGTGCCGGCCAGCCGCTCGGACGCCTCCGCGACCACGGCGGCCAGCCGCGCGTCGTCGACCGTGTCGGCCTTGGTGACCGCGACCGCCACCCCGGGGACCTCGAGCAGGTCGAGCACGTCGCGGTGCTCGTCGGACTGCGCCGACCAACCGTCGTCGGCGGCGACCACGAACAGCGCAGCCGGGGCGGCCCCCGCACCGGCCAGCATGGTGCGCACGAGCCGTTCGTGCCCGGGCACGTCGACGAACGCCACGGTCGTCGTCCCGAACGTCGTCCACGCGTAGCCGAGCTCAATGGTCAGTCCTCGGCGACGTTCCTCGTCCAGCCGGTCGGGCTCCATGCCGGTCAGCGCGCGCACCAGCGTCGACTTGCCGTGGTCGACGTGGCCGGCGGTCGCGACCGTGCGGTGTCCGGCCGGCGTGGCGGTGTCGTGCCGCCCGGCGACCGCGGCGGTCATGCCCGGCGCGCCGCGACCACGGCGGCGACCACCTCGGCGTCCAGGCTCGGCGGGACGGTGCGCAGGTCGAGCAGCACGCGCCCGGCCTCGACCCGGCCGACGACGGGGAGCTCGCCGACCCGCAGCCGGGCCGCGAGGTCGTCGGGTGTGTCGGTTCGCAGCGCGACCGCCCACGACGGCAGCGTCGTGCCGGGTGACGACCCGCCGCCGACCAGCCCGTCGCTGGGGAGCACCTCGGCGTCCTCGAGCCGTGCGGCCATCGCGGTGGCCCGCTCGTGCAGCGCGTCCGGGTCGGCGTGCAGCATCGCCACCGTCGGCACGTCCGCCGGCAGCGGGTCGCGCAGGTGAGCCTCCAGGGTCGCCTCGAGCGCCGCGCGCTGGAGCTTGTCGAGGCGCACCGCCCGGGCCAACGGGTGCTGCTCGCACCGCCGCAGCAGCGCCGCGGCGCCGACGACCAGTCCGGCCTGTGGCCCTCCGAGGAGCTTGTCACCGGAGAAGATGGTCAGGTCGGCGCCGGCCCGCACGGACGCCTCGACGCTCGGTTCGCTGGCCAGCGGCCCGTCGGTGGCCGTCCGGATCAGCCCGGAGCCGAGGTCGTGGACGACGGCGACGCCCGTGCGGCGGCCGAGGTCCGCCAGTGCCGCGATGCCGACCTCCTCGGTGAAGCCGACGACGTCGTAGTTCGAGCGGTGCACCTTCAGCAGCAGCGCGGTGTCGTCGGTGATCGCGTCGCGGTAGTCGGCGAGCCAGGTGCGGTTGGTCGTGCCGACCTCCACCATCCGTGCACCCGAGGCGGCCATGACGTCGGGCAGCCGGTAGGACCCCCCGATCTCGATCAGCTCGCCCCGGCTGACGATCACCTGGCGGCCGCCCGCCAGCGCGGCGAGCACGAGCAGCAGCGCGGCCGCACCGTTGTTGACCACGGTGGCGCGTTCGGTGGCGCACAGTTCGGCTGCGAGCGCGCCGACGTGCGCGGTCCGCGAGCCGCGGGTGCCGCGGTCGAGGTCGTACTCGAGGGTGGTGTAGCCGGTGGCGTCGGTGACCGCGGCCCGTGCTGCGGCGGACAGCGGCGCGCGCCCGAGGTTGGTGTGCAGCACCACCCCGGTCGCGTTGACCACGCGGGTCAGTCGTCCGGCGCGTCGCTGGTGCAGGGCCTCGTCGGCCGCGGCGAGCAGGTCGGCCTCGGCGGGGACCTCACCGCCGTGCGTGCGCAGCCGCGTGCGGACGGCGTCGAGCTCCGCGCGCACCGCCGCGGTGAACGCCGGGCGCCCGTGCGTGGCCAGCGGCTCGGCGGCCGCGTCGGCGCGCAGCAGCGCGTCGAGCTGCGGCAGGCGCGCCAGCGTCGGGTCGCCTGCGTGCGCCGCCATGCCGGTTCCCTCGGTCGTCGTCGGGGCCGACAGCCAACCACACGGCACGCCGGCATTGCCGAGCGGGGCCGCGGACGCGATGCTGTGGCGGCCGTTCGGCCCGATCGGCTGCTCCCGGTGTCCCAGCCCGACGGCATCATGGAAAACCGGACAGCACGTCGCCGTCGTGGTTCGGGCGGTGCTCGGCCCGTTCGTCGCCGCACCGAGTGGCACGGCTGGCTCGCCGTCTGCGGAAAGGTCCGTCATGGAGGCGTCGGAGTTCCACCCCCGGTCGGTCGACGACCTGCGGGTGTCCGTCGATCCCACGGCGCCCGCGTCGGCGCCGGCCCTGGCGCTGGCCCTGGCGGCGGACGTCGCGGAGGCCGTGGAAGCGCTGGTCGACGGGCTGCTGGCCGGCCAGGACGTGCTCCCACGCACCCGGGCCGACCTGACCGACGCCCGGGCCCGCCACCGGCAGCTGCAGGCGGTGACGAGGCGTGCGGTGGCGGCCGCGGCGCCCGGCGCGCCCACGCGGGTCGAGGCGCTCGCCGCCGAACGGCTCGGCGAGCTCACCGTGCGGTGCCTGCACCTGTTGCGCCGCGCCGCCCAGGCCGGCGCCGATGCCGACCTGCCCGGCCTCGCCCCGGACGTCCGCGAGGCGTTGGTCGAGCTCGGCGCCGTCGCGGCCGCTGCCCACCGCACGGCGGTGCCGGCCTCCCCCCAGCGAGGCACGCTGGCGCGGCTGGTCGAGCTCGACCGGCGGGCGTCCCGGTTGCGGGCACGCCTGGTGGCGGTCGGTGCCCCCGACGGCGACGGCCGGGCGGACGCGACCGACGACGCGCGTGCGGACACGGGGGACGACGCGGATGCGGATCCGGCCGTCACCGCCGGTGCGGATCCGGGCCGTGGTGCACGTGGTGACGACACCGCCGGTGAGGCGCTGACCGTCCTCGCGCGGTGCCTCGACCGGGTCACCGCCCACGCGGTCGGCATCGGCTGCGAGCACGCCAGCCTCGCCGGTGGCGGTGCCCCGGTGGACCGTCGGCGCACGCGACGTCGGCGCGGTGGACGGGCGCCCTGGCGCGTCGCCTGACGCTGCCGGCTCAGTCCGGCGGCTCCTGCCGCGCGCGACGCCGCGCCTGCAACAACCGTGACGCACCGCCGGCCTCCGGTGGCGACGGCGACGGGGCCGCGGACGTCGGCCGGGGTGCGGCAGTCGAGGACGTCGCCGCCGGCGCGGTCGTCTCCGCCGGTTCGGACGACGCGGACGTCGAGGCCGGCGTGGACGTCGAAGTCGGCGTGGACGTCGAAGTCGGCGTGGGGGTGGGTGTCGGGGCCGGTGCCGTTCCGTCGGCGGACCGGGACGCGCCGTCGACACCGGCCGCCCTGCCGTCGGGGTCGTCGGTCGTCCGGGCGCGGCGGCGGGCGTCGGCCAGTGACGTCGCACCGGTCGCGGGCACTGCGGACGCAGCGGCCGCCCGGCCACGGGCCGTCCACCACCGGCGCAGGTCCCCCGGTTCGAGGCGCAGCCGTCGCAGACCGACGTCGACCGGGAGGGTCACCAGCGCCGCGAGCAGCAGCCAACCGGTCAGGTCCCGCGGCGTGCGTCCCGGCGTGGTCCCGTCCCGCAGGAACGCCTGCTCGGGCGTCGGGTCGTGGCGCCCCAGCGTCCCGACCAGCGCGGCGGTCGCCGTGTCGCTGCCCGTGCTGGCCGCGTACTCGGCCGGGTACGAGCGCACCGCGGTGACGGTCTGCCGGGCGAGCTCGGCGCCGGCGCGCTCGACCCGGACGGTCACCGCGTGCACACCGCTGCCGCTGGCCGGCACCGTCGCGGCGAACGCGTCGAGGTCGGTCCGGTGCAACGGCACCTCGCGACGGGTGCCGTCGGGATCCACGACGACGGCGTCGACGGTGACGTCACCCGGGAGCGGCTCCCCGCTGCCCACCGCGACCTCGAGGCCGTCGGCGGTGACGTCCGCACGCACGTCCAGCGCGCCCCCCTCGTCGTTCGGCAGCGTCGAGCGCACCAGGGCGCCCCACAGGTCACGGGCGCCGTCCCATCCCGACCACGGCGAGGACCATCGCGGCGCCGCGTCCGAGGTCCAGGCCGCCACGGTGCCGAGTCCCGCCTGCCAGGTCGCCAGCAGCGGATCGCGCTCGTCGCCGATGCGCAGCAGCGTGCGGGCGGTCGGCTTGGCCGTCGTCGCCACGTACCCGAGCAGCGGCGGTGAGGCCTCCAGGGGGGCGGTCACCTCGTCGACCGCCGTGACGACGGGCGTGAACCGGCCTTCCTCGACGAGCGGCCGGGACACCAGCTGCACCTCGCTGGCCAGCACCGACGGGATCGAGCCGAGGTCGCGGCCCGGGTAGTAGCGCCCACCACCGGAGCTCGCCATGCGCTCGAGCAGGCCGTCCTGCCCGGCGTCCCCGGCGCCCTCGCCGGTCCCGACCACCGACAGGGTGATGCCCTCGGCGGCCGCATCGGCAGCGATGCGCTCGAGTCCCGCCTCGCTGGTGAAACCGTCGGTGAACAGCACGATGTGTCGCAGGCGGGCGTCGGCGTCCTTCAGACCCGCGATGGCCTCCTCGAGCGCCTGGCCGATCGAGGTGTCCCCGTCGGGGTACAGCCGGCCGAGGGCGTCGTCGACGATGGCGGACGAGGGCACCTGCTGCAGGGGCAGGACCCACTCGGTCTCGGTGTGGAACGCCAGCACGCCGACCGTGTCCTGGGCGTCGAGGTTCTCGATCGCCCGCGCGACCGCCTCCCGGGAGATGTCGGTCTTGTTCGGCCCCGCCTCGGTCGACACCGGACCGCCACCGAAGCCGTCGGGACGACAGTGACAGGCGCCCATCGAGCCCGAGACGTCCACGACCAGCGCCTGGGCGACCGACGGACGTCGCTGCGGGTCCTGGACCCGGGCGAACACCGGCAGCAGCTCCTCGAGCCGGGTGCCGTCGTACCCACCGACGCCGTAGGACCGTTCGCCGCCGACCACCGTCAGTCCCCGGCCGGCGTCACGGACGTAGGCGTCCAGCGCGACGGCACCGGCCTCCCCGACCTGCTCGGCGTGGACGTCGACGAGGACCGTCGCGTCGTGGCCGAGCAGGCGGTCCAGCGTCGGGAACCCGTCGGCGGCCGCGAGCCGGGTCACCGGCAGACCGCCCGCCTCGAGCAACCGGACCAGTTCGTCCGCGTCCCCGCCTCCGCCGTCGCCGGTACCGCCCTCGACCACCAGCACGCTGGCCGGCCCCTCGACCTGCACGGCTCCGACGCCGAGGTCGTTGCGGGGTTCCACGCTCGCGGCCGACTCCAGCCGGGCCTCGTAGCGCACCGCACCGGCGGCGTCGGCGGTCTCGTCGGTCGACGCGGCGACGCGGGGGAAGGCGACCTCGGTGCGTCCGGGCGGCAGCGACAGCGCCCGGCGGTCGACCTCGTTCCCGTCGGCGCTGAGCACCACGGTCGCACCGGCCGGCGCCGTGCCGGTGTTGGTGGCGACGACCACGACGTCGTAGGCGTCCCCGAGACGCACCCGCGAGGGCACGCGGACGTGCTCGACCAGGACGTCCGCGCTGCCGACGTCGCCACCGAGCGGGACGACGTCGACCGGGACACCGGCCTCCTCGAGCTCCCCGATGGCCTGGGCAGCGTCCCCGCGGGTCGCGAACCCGTCGGTGAGCAGCACGACCCGGCGCCGCTGCTGCGAACCGGCCAGGCCGTGCGCGAGCCGCAGTCCGCGGGCGAGGTCGGTCTCGGTGCCGTCGACCCGCACCGTCAGCGGACCCGGCTCGGCGTCCGCCCGCAGCCCGTGCTCGACCTGGGCGTCGCGGCCGACCGCGGCGACGGCCAGCCGGTCCCCGCGCCCCTGCGCCGCGCGGGCCCCGGCGATCCAGTCCTCGGCCTGGGTGCGGGTGGCCAGCGTCGAGTCCGAGGCGTCGACGACGACCACCACGTCGACGCCTCGTCCCGGGGCGTCCCAGCGGGGGCCCGCCAGGGCGAGCACCAACGCGGCCACGGCGAACGCCCGCAGCGCGGTGGCGCGTCGCAGCGCCGTCGGCACGGCCGTCGGCCGGGGGCGCCCGCCCGGGGCCACGGTCCGGGTGCGTCCGAGCCACACCACCAGCGGCACGGCGGCCAGCGCCAGCAGCCACCCGGGCGTCTCGAGGTGCAGCGGCCACCAGCTCACGAGGGCACCTGCCCGTGCGACGCGACGTCCTCGTCGTCCAGTGCCCGGCGGACGCGGGCCAGGCGGGCACCGCGACGGGCGTGGAGCCACTGCCGTCCACCGTGGCTCCAGCCCCACTCCACCAGCAGCAGCACGAGCGCCGCCAGGACCAGGGGCCAGGCCAGCGCCTGCAGGCCCTCACCGAGGGTCGGTTCCCCGCCCGCCGCCGGCGTGCCGGGTTCGGGTCGCGCCCGGGCCAGGTCGCCCTCCTCGAGCGCGGCGGTCACCGACAGCGTCGTCGGGGCCGCCACCGGCCCCTCCGTACCGGCGTAGGCGAGCTGCCAGGGCCCGACCAGGTCGACCTGCAGCGTGGGGGCGCCCGGGTCGACGCGGACCTCGTGCCCGTCGGGGGCGGTCGCGACGATGCCGGTGGTGCCCGCCGGGGAGGGCAGGGCGACCACCGACCCGGCCGGCACGGCAGCCGTCCCGGCGGCACCACCGGTCAGCCAGCGGGTGGTGTTGGCGACCAGCAGGGGCCACGCGGGTCGCAGCGGCAGGTCGGAGGCGAGCAGGTCGAACGGCAGGGCGACCGCCGGTGCGTCACCCACCCGTCCCGCATAGAGCAGCCCGGCGTCCGGGGCCGAGGCGAGCACCGTGAGCTGTGGTGCCTCGAGCACCCGGGTGGTGGCGACGGCCAGGCCGGTGAGGTCGACGTCGGCGAGCAGCGGGTGGTCGGTCGACTGGTAGGTCAGGGCGGGCAGCTCGGCGTCCCCGATCGCGCTCACGTCGTCGGGCCACCGCGTGGGCGCCACCAGCAGGGTCGGGACCGGCAGGCTCGCCGGTGCGTCGACCCGGTCGACCACCAGCAGGTCGACGCCGGTCAGCGTGTCGGGGACCACCGGGGCGCTCTCGACGGTGAGGCCCGGGACCGCGCGCAGCGCGGCCTGCAGGAACGTGTTGCCCGGGCCGGCCAGCAGCACCCGCAGGTCACGGTTCTCGGCGAGCACGGTGCTCGCCGTGTCGTCGAAGGGCAGTGCGTCGGGGACCTGGCCGGTCACGTCCGCGTCGAGCTCCAGCCGGGCACCGAGCGGAGCCCCGGTGTCCCCGGCGACGGCCGGGACGGTCACCACGACGTCCTCGGTGGCGCGCGGGGCCAACCGCAGTGCTTGCTGGAGCACCGTGCGGCCGTCCACATCCAGCGCCAGCCGGCCGGTCACCGCCGTCTGGGCGAACGAGCGGACCTGCACCAGCACCTGGTGTTCCCCGCTGCCGAGCGGCGCCGAGGTGATCCGGGTGATCGCGACGTTGGGTCGGTCGGTGCCGACCGCCGAGACCGTCAGGCCCGGCGGTGCGAGCGCCATCGCGTCCGCCGACACCATCGCGTCGGTCAGCAGGTGCACGACCGTGCGCTGCCCCGGCCGTTGCAGCGAGGTGGCCAGGGTGAACGCGTCGGCGAGGTCGGACGGTGCGTGGCGGGGCGCGATCGTCCCGAGCGCGCGGGCGACCTCCCGCGCGTCGGTGGACCCCGAGAGCACGATGCGCGCGCGGGGGCCGCCCTCGACGACCGAGACCTCCTGACCGGGGGCCAACGTGGAGGTCAGCTCGGTGGCCTCCCGCCGCGCCAGCTCCGCCCTGGTGACCCCGTCCTCGTCGGCCAGCATCGAGCCCGAGGCGTCGAGCACCAGGATGGTGTGGTCGCCGAGGGCGACGGGCACCGGGACCGCCGGCCGTGCCAACGCGACGGCGAGGGCCAGCAGCGCCAGCAGCACCAGCCAGAAGGTCGCGTCCCCGCGGAAGCGCTGCCACGGGGTCGCCGCCGTGGCCGGCCGCTCGACCGCCCGCCACAGGAACGTGGAGCCGACCACGACCCGGTGTCGTCGGGGTCGCAGCAGGTACCACAGCACCAGCGGGAGCGCCGCGGCGGCGGCCAGCAGACCCCACGGTGTCAGCAGCCGCACGGCGAGCACCCCCGTCGCGGCCGAACGTGCCGGTGGCCGGTCATCGCACCAGTCCCAACGCCGGCAGTTCGGCCAGCAGCAGCTGTGGCAGGTCGACGTCGGTCGGGACCAGCACGTGCGCCGCACCGATCGAGGCGCACACCGCCGCGACCGCGTCGAGATGGGCCCGCAGCGCGGCGGCGTAGGCCGCGGCGGTGTGCTCGTCCCCGCCGACCTCGACCTGCGCCCCGGTCTCCGCGTCGACCAGCCGGACGTCGTCGGTGAGCGTGGGGTGCAGCTCCTCGACGTCGAGCACCTGTAGCACCAGGACGTCGCGGTCCCGGGCACCGGCGGCACGCACCGCGGCGTCCCAGCCGTCGAACAGCAGGTCGCTCACGAGGACCAGCGGGCCGGTCGCGGCGGTGCGCACCGCCCGCCCGAGCGCCGCGGCGAGGTCGGGCCGGCCTGCCGGGTCGTGCGGGGCCGCGACCCCGTCGTCGGCGTCCGCGGCGTCCGACGCCACGCCCGTGGACACGGCCGAGGTGGCGTCGGCCGAGGCACGCCGGTCGCCGCGGCCCGTGCCGGCCCAGGTGCCGGACCCGGCGCTCAGCAGCAGCCCGGCCTGGGCGAGGGCCCCCGGCCCACGTGCCCAGCCACCGGTGACCTGGTCGGTGCCGGTCGCCGGGTCGTGTGCCACCAGCCAGAGTCGCACGCCGTCGCGGGCCCCGAGCACCGTCAGCGCTGCGGCGAGCCGATCCGCGGTCCGGCGCTTGCGCGCGGTCATCGAAGCCGAGCGGTCGAGCACCACCTGGGCGGCCGCGTCGTCCTCGGCCTCGGTGAGCGTCACCTGGAGTCGACCGTGTCGGCGGGAGGCGGACAGGTCGATCCGTCGCGGGTCGTCACCCGCCACGTACTCGCGCACGTCGGCGAACTCGATCGAGGTGCCGAGGCGGCGCGAACGGTGGCCGCCGACGTAGCGGCCCCGGATCCGACGGCGTGGCGTGAGCTGGTGCCGGGCGAGCTGGGCCACCAGGGCATGCGGCAACAACGCCCCGGCGGCCGGCGGGGCGGTCATGCCGGCACACGCGGTGCGGGCACCGCGTCGAGGACCGAGGTGACGACGTCGTCGGGGGAGACCCCGGCGATCTGCGCCTCGTAGCCGAGCACCAGCCGGTGCCGCAGACACGGCAGGGCGGCCTCGCGGACGTCCTCCACCGACGCCTGCAGCCGGCCGTCGAACAGCGCCCGCACCTTCGCGGCGAGCACCAGCGACTGCGCCCCACGGGGCGAGGCCCCGTTGGCCACGTAGCGGCGGACCGCCTCGGACGCCGACGCCCGCTCGGCGTGCGTGGCCTCGACGAGCTCGGCGACGTGACGCAGCACGTGCGACGCCATCGGCACCTGCCGCACGAGCTGGATCGCCGCGAGCAGGTCCTCGGTGGACGCGACCGCCTCGACGGTCGGCTCGCTGGTACCGGTGGTGCGCACGAGGATCTCGACCAGGTCGTCCGCCGACGGCGAGGGCACCAGCACCTTGGCCAGGAAGCGGTCGAGCTGCGCCTCGGGCAGCGGGTAGGTGCCCTCCATCTCGATCGGGTTCTGCGTCGCCATGACGAAGAACGGACGCGGCAACTCGCGGGTCACCCCCGCGACGGTGACGCGACGCTCCGCCATGGCCTCGAGCAGGGCGGACTGGGTCTTGGGTGTGGCGCGGTTGAGCTCGTCGGCGAGCAGCAGCTGGGTGAACACCGGGCCGGGCTCGAAGCTGGCCTGCCAGCCGCCGGCGCCGGTGGCGTCGCCGCCGCCGAGCACCGTGGTGCCGACCACGTCGGCGGGCAACAGGTCGGGCGTGCACTGCAGCCGGGTCGAGTCCATCGACAGCGTCTGCGCCAACGTGCGCAACAGCATCGTCTTGCCCAGCCCCGGCACGCCCTCGAGCAACACGTGGCCGCCCGCGAACAGGCAGGCGAGCACGTCGCGGACCAGGTCGTCCTGCCCGACGATCACCCGACGCAGCTGGGTCTCGACGTCGGCGGTCAGCCGGGCGAAGCGGTCGGGCGCCATCGGCGTCGGCACGGGTGGCTCCTGTCGCGCCCCGGTCACTGGGCGAGCTGGTCGAAGTAGTCGCGCACCAGATCGCGGCGGCCGGCGGGGAAGCCGGGCCGGTCGATGGTGCGCGTGGCGCGGTCCTGATAGGTCCCGAGCACGTCGCGGTAGGGGACGAGGGCGTCGTTGACCTCGCCCGGCCCGAGGCCGCGGCCGACCTGGGCGTCGGGACCCTGGCCCGAGTCGCTGCCGCCGAGGTACCAGTCGTCGCCCTCGCTGCCCACGCGGGGCGGCGCGAACACGGTGTCGAGTTCGGGGCCGGCACCGGTGGCGCCCGTCCCGGTCGGCTCGGGGACCCGGCCCGTGCCGGTGTTGCCGTCACCCGGCTGCACGCCGCGGCCACCGCCACCCTGGCCCGCCTGCCCCTGCCCCTGTCCCTGGCCCTGTCCCTGTCCCTGGCCCTGGCCCTGTCCCTGGCCCTGGCCCTGTCCCTGGCCCTGTCCCTGGCCCTGGCCCTGTCCCTGGCCCTGGCCCTGTCCAGGGGCGGTGGCCTCGCGCAGCGTGCGCTGTGCCTGGTCGAGCAGGGCGTCGGTGGCTTCGAGAGCGCCCTGCCCGGCGGCGGACGCGACCGCCCTGCCGACGGCGCCCGATGCCGCGGAGGCCGCCCCGGCGGCACCGGCCTGGTTCCCCGCTGCGGCCGCCTCGGCCGCCTGGGTGAGTGCCTCGGCGAGCTCGGGCTGACCGCCCCGGACGGCCGCGGCCAACTCCCGGAGCCGCTCGGCCAGTGCGGCGGTGTCCTCGACCCCGCCGGCGGCCAGCGCGGCGGCCAGGGCGTCGAACTGGGCCCGCACCGACTCGCCCGCCCCCAGCGGCTCGCGACCGAGCTCTCGGGCCAGTCCGTCGAGCGCGGCCCGCTGTCCGTTGCGCCCGGGGTCGAGCTCACGTGCCAGGGCACCCCGCTCGGCGGCGAGGCGCTCGAGCGCCTCGTCGAGCGAGCGTCCGTCGAGCTGCTGGGCGACCTGCTGCAAGCGTTCCGCGGCGGCGGCGCCGGGCTCGCCCGCTGCGGTGAGCTCCTGCGCGTCGCGCTCGAGGTCCTCGGCCGCCCGTTCGACCGCCGCGGCCTCGCGAGCCCGTCGGTCGCGTTCGTCGCCATGCCGGTCCGGTGCGGCCGCCAGCGCCGCGACCGCGATCACCAGCACGCCGGCGAGGAGGAGCCAGCGCCCCCCTGGTCGGGGAGCCGGCGGCAGGTTGCGCACGTCCGCGGCCGCCGCGTCCGCCTCCACGAGCTGGCGACGCGCCAGGTCGCCGAGCGGCGCGTCGGCACCGTTTTGCCGCGACTCGAGCGCGGTGCGGTAGCGGTCCCTGGCGTCCAGTAACCCGTCCACCGCGCCGGCCGCCATCTCGTCGGGGACCGGCCGCAGCGCGACCGCGACGAGGACGAGCAGGGCCGCCGCGGCTCCGGCGCCCAGCACCGGCCCGGTCACCACGGGCAGGAGCACCACCTGTGCCGCGAGCAGCCACAGCAGCACCACCCCGGCGGCCGCGGCGGTGACCGGACCGATCCGGTCCGTGAGCCGCACCCGCCGCACCCGTCGTCGGCCGCGCGCGAGCAGGGCGTCGAGACCGGGAGTCGCCGGCAGCGGCGGGGCCGGGATCGGCGCCGCCTGCGCGCGGACGGACGGGGCCACGGACATCGTCAGGTCCCCCGCAGCCCGTCGCGCGGACCGAGCGAGCGGGTCGCCGCCAGCAGCGCCAGGAAGCCGAGCGCGAGATGCACCGCGAGGGTGATCGGCCACACCAGCGGCCGGCCGGCGTCGGGCGCCTCGGGGCCGAAGCCGCCGGCCAGCGGTTGCGCCCCCACGGGGTCGAGGGTGTCGTCGCCGGGCAGCACCAGCGCGAACGGGCTCAGCACGCTCGGCATGCCACCGGAGAAGGCGGCACCGCTCGACGCGCCCGTGGCGTCCGCCAGCGCGTAGAACGGGTTCACGTAGAGGGCGAGCGGGCGCTGGCCGTCGCGCATCTCGAAGTCGCGGGCCGCGAACTCGGCGAACGCCGCCAGCGGCGTGCCGACGACCAGGAACAGGACCATGCCGTAGGTCAGGACGACGGCCCCGGTGGTCCGCTGCGCCCGCGCGGAGATGCCGATCGCCATGGCGGCGACCGCCACGGCCACGACCACCACCACCAGCAGGCCCTTGACCAGGTCACCGACCGTCGCCCCGCCGAGCACGAAGGCCGTCGCCGCGAGCGGGGCGGTGACCAGGACCAGCAGCACCGACCAGGCCGACGCCGCACCCAGCTTGCCGAGCACGATGCGCCACGGGGTGAGCAGCGTGATGCGCAGCAGCCCGAGGGTGCGGCGCTCGCGTTCACCGGCCAGTTGCGCCGCCGCATAACCCGGTGCCACGAACAGCACCATGCCGAGCACCCCGGCCAGCAGGTTTTCGAGCAGGAAGCGTCCGAGCACCGGACCGCTCGCGCTGACCGGCGCCCAGCCGTCGACCGCCTGCTGTTCGAGGTAACTGGTGGCGATCCAGCGGGCGCCGAGCAGCAGCAGGGCCAGGACGCCGAGGTAGGCGCTCAGGACGAACGCCGCCCGCGGGCCCCGCCAGCGTTCGAGCAGTTCCCGGCGCAGGACCGGGTTGAGTTCGGGAGCCTTCATCGGACCACCCCCTGGGTCACCGAGAGGAACAGTCGTTCGAGGCCGCCACGGTCCTCCCGGAAGTCGGTCACCCGGACCCCACCGACCACCAGCGTGCGCAGCAGTTCGGCCGCGGCCGCCTCACCGCCGACCACCTCGCAGCGCAGTCGGCCCTCCTCGGGGGTGACCAGGGCGCCGGTGCCGGCGGCGAGGGTGGCGGCCACGGCCAGCGCGTCCTCGCCGCCGAGCACCCGCACCGTCACGGTGGAGGACGCCTGCACCGCACCGCGGATCTCGTCGGCGGTGCCCTGCGCGAGCACCTTGCCGGCCTCGACGATCGCGACGCGGTCGCACAACTCGTCGAGCTCGGCGAGGATGTGCGAGCTGATCACGATCGTGACGCCCTGGACGGCCAGTTCCTTGACGATCTCGCGCAGCTCCACCCGGGCCCGCGGATCCAGACCCGAGGCCGGTTCGTCGGCGACCAGCACCTGGGGGTCGTGGACCAGCCCGCGGGCCAGCGACAGGCGCTGCTGCATGCCGCGCGACAGGCCGGCCACGTCGGTCGCGGCCTTGTGCGACAGCTCGACCAGCTCGAGCAGCGCGTCGACCTGGGCCGCACGTCCCTCGCGGGGCACCTCGTAGGCCGCGGCGAAGAAGTCGAGGTACTCGCGACAGCTGAGCCCGTCGTAGAGCCCGAACGTGTCGGGCACGTAGCCGACCACGCCACGGACCGCGCGCGGGTCGGTGACCGGGTCGTGGCCCAGCACGTCGATGCGGCCCTCGTCGGGGCGCAGCAGGGTGACCGTGGCCAGCATGGTGGTGGTCTTGCCGGCCCCGTTGGGGCCCACCAGGCCGAACACCCCGCCCCGGGGCACGTCGAGGTCGAGACCGTCGACGGCGGCCAGGTCCCCGTAGCGCTTGGTCAGACCCCGCACGGTGACCGCGGCCGCCGGGGGCGGTGGCGGGACCGGTACGTCGTCGGAGACGGACTCGATCGTGTCGCTCACGCGCCCACCTCCAGGCCGAGACCACGTTGGCCGAACGGCAGGAACCCGGCGTTGCGGGCCCGCACGAGCACCTCGCCGAGCGGCGAGACCACCCGGTCCACCGACGCGCGGCCCGCGTCGTCGAAGACCTGGTCGAGCGCGACCCAGCGTTGTGCCTGCCGGTCGAACACCTCGAAGCCCACGGTGGTGTCCGGCTGCTCGACCGTCGGGTCGTCACCGATGCGGACCGCGATCTGGCAGCTGCCGTCCTCGAAACAGGCCTCGATGCGCTGGTCGTCGCCGCCGCACTCCCGGCTCGCCGGCGGGCAGGCGATCTCGGGCCCGCAGCCCTCCTCGGGGTCCGAGGCGACGCCGTCGGCATCGATCTCGGTCACCTCGAAGCAGCCGTTGGACCAGGGATCGGCAATCCCGTGGTCCATCGGCTGGACCTCGCCTCCGGCCATCAGGGTCGACACCAGCGTCGTGGCGGCCGCCGGCTCGGGAAGACGGAAGCGCAGCAGCAGCTGCTCCTCGCCCTCGACCGACAGCGGGTGCTGGCGCCATGGCGACCACGGCCCGTTGCGCACGAGGTCGCGGCGGATCTCGTGGGGGAGCACGTCCCCGCCGGCGTGGTCCGGGGTCACACCGACCGCGACGAACGCGCCACGGTCGTCGAGCTCCCCGCCGACGCGGGGCCGGGTCAGCCCGAGGTCGTCCGTGCTGGCGGCGGTCACCCACACCGCGCCGGGGCTGCGGTCGAGCATGCCCCAGGCCAACAACCGTTCGGCGACGTCGGGTTCGGGACGTTTCCCCACCTCCCGTCCCGGAGGTTCGCCGACCATGCGCAGGCCCCGGTCGCCGGGCGCTCGCGCCAGGGTGTCCTCGAGGTCGTCGACGGTGACCGTACGCCGTTCCCCGGGGCCGAGCTCCCCGACCTCGGTGGTCGAGGTGGCCACCAGGACCCGGACCTGCGCGAGCCGGTGCTCGGTGCGGTTGGCGAGCTCGACGTTCAGGACGCCGTCGTCGAACGTGGCCGTGACCTCCAGCGGCGCGGGTGCCGTCGGCGCGCCGAACGCGATGGCGGTGGTCGTCTGCAGGGCCTCGAGGCGGGTGCGGAAGGTCGTCTCGTCGCCGTCGAAACTGGCGGCGGAGGCGACGTCGGACCACGAGGTGCCGATCATCGTGTCTCGGGCGCCGGGCAGCACGACCTCCTGGACGCCGCGCGCCGGGGCCTGCACGTGCATCGCGGTCACCTCCTGGCCGACGCCGTCGAACCACCAGGCCGCGCGCGTCACCGGCGTCGCGGTCGGCGCGCTGCCGGCGGCCGTGAGCGCCGCCACGACGGTGAAGACCACCGTGATCGCCGGGATCGTCACCCAGGCGAGCTCCCGACGGCCGGCACGCCGCACGACCAGGGCGTTGACCGGGCCCACCAGGAGGAGGTAGGCGAGCACGAACGCGATCGCGCCCCGAATGCCGGGCAGCGTCGTGCCGCCGCCGAACAGCCGGTTGCCGACGTCGCCGTCGTCGGTGTTGCCCAGCGGGCCGCCGAGGTCCACGCGCGGCTGCAGGAGTTGGCTCCAGATCTCCGGGTCGTCCGCGGGGCCACCCTCGCCGGGGGCCCCCGCCAGGGCCACGACCCGGCCGCGACCGGCGGGGGTCGCGGCGGCCACCGTGGTCGCGCCCTCGCCGCCGAGGTCGGCCGCCGAGGCCGCGAATGCCCCGTCGACCGCCACGAGTCGCAGCTGCCCGTCCGCGTCGGTGTCGGTCGACGCCAGCGGGTTCCACGGCAGGGGCAGCGCCTCGTCACCGGCCCGGATCGGGACCAGCAGGTCCAGCCCCGAGGCGACCGCCACCGCCAGGTCCTCGCGTCGGCCGTCGTCCATCGCCCGCAGGTCGCCCGCCGACACGACCAGGGCGTCGAGGGCCTCGAGCGCCCGTGGGCCGAGGTCGAGCACCGCCGGGTCGACCCGCACACCTCGCACGGCCCGGTCCAGGGCGGCGGTGTTGAGCGGCGTCGGCAGCTGGGGTGCGGCCCCCAGGCCACCGACCAGGACGTCCTCGACGCCCAGCTGCGGGCGGGGGAGCGTCACCCGGGTGCCGTCGTCGGCCACGAACGCGGCCTGGACCTCGTCCGCCGGAGGCAGCAGCACGAAGAAGACCTTCGTGGCGCCCGCGGAGACCTCGACCCGGCGGGTGTCGCTCGCGCGGCTCGAGCCCGTGGACGCGATCTCGAGCTGGCCGGCCATCGGCACCCGCGGGGTGAACTCGACCTCGAGGAGGGTCCAGACCGCTCCGCCGGTGCCCCGTCCGAACCCGGCCGTGACGCTCGCGCCGAGCTCCGCCCGACGCAGCGCGGGCTCGTCCTCGGCGCCGAGCGCACCCGGCGTCCCCGGACCGGCCAGCAGCGCGGCGAGCGCGACCACGGACGCGAGCAGCACGGCGGTGCCCCGACCCCCGGTCGACCGCCGTCGACCGTGCGCGCGCAGGCGTCGTCCGAAGCCACCTGTCTCCAACCCCGTCCCCTTCGTACGCGCCGCAGGCCCTGTCGGCCCTGGGACGTCGCCGATCCCCACCCCGGTTGCGATGCCGGTCGGAATCGTCGCACACCGCACGCGCCCGCGACGCCCGGTGCGGGGATCGCCTACCGGCTGCGCGGCGTGCGAGACTCGTACCACGGCGAACGAACCGAGACGGTCGAAACGGGAGCGGCAGGTGCCAGAGCAGGAGCGGACGGCGGCGGGGCGCCTGGAGGAGGGCTCGACGGCACCGGCGGTGGACGCCGCGAGCGTCCTGCTGCTGCGCGAGCACGACGCGGGACCACAGGTCCTGATGCTCGAGCGGCACCTGCGGGCGGACTTCGCCGGCGGTGCGCTCGTGTTCCCCGGCGGCAAGGTGGCCGACATGGACGGGGGACTCGACGCCGCCCGGTGGGTCGGGGACGCGCCGACCCGCTGGCAGGAACGGCTCGGGACCGCGACCACCAGCCAGGCCCAGGGACTGCTGGTCGCCGCGGTCCGCGAGACCTTCGAGGAGGTCGGCGTCCTGCTCGCCCAGCGCGAGGACGGCACCCCGTTGACCGACGAGGACCTGCGCAGCCGCTCCTTCGTCGAGGCCCGTCGACGCCTGTGCGACCGCGGCGGGAGCTGGGACTGGCGTCGGTGGCTCGAGGACGAGGAGCTGGTGCTCGACCTGCGGTTGTTGCGGTTCTGGTCGTGGTGGGTCACGCCCGAGGGGCAGCACCGACGGTTCGACACCCGGTTCTTCCTCGCGCGCCTGCCCAAGGGGCAGACCGCCTCGCCCGACGACGTCGAGAGCACCGAGGTGCGCTGGAGCCGTCCTGACGAGGTCCTGGACGCCGGCGCCCGCGGCGAGGCGGTGGTCATCTTCCCGACCCGTTGCAACCTGCGCCAGTTGGCCGACTTCCCCTCGGTCGACGCGGCCTGGCGGGCGGCCACCGAGGACGCCGTCGACCAGCGACGCATTCAACCGACGATCGTGCGCCGGGACGGCGAGGTCCTCGTGCAGCACCCCGACGGCGGCGATCCGGAACCCATCTGACCCGGTCACGGCGTGCCACTTCGGGGCGTCGGCCCGCCATGCGGAGCGGGCCACTGGGTGGAATTGGTCCGAGCACAAGTGCGCGTCCCGCGCGAAAACCGTGCGGTCAGCGTGACGGGGAATGGGTGACCCCTTCCGTCGGCCACCGACCGTCGGTAACCTTCCGGACACCTCCTTCTGAGGGAGACGGAGCGGGAGCCGTCAGGGCGGGAGAGGTGAGCGGCGGTCCGGAGACGGACCGCCGCTCCCGTTTTGCCCGGATCACCCGGCGACGCCGACACGGCTGGGCGTGCGGTGGCACGCACGAGCCGCGGCGTGGGCGGCGCCCATCGCGCGACCAGACCGCGGACTCGTGCGTGGGACATACCGGCGACGTTCCGCCACGAACGGCGTACATGGCGGTGCCACCGCCGAGTCGGACCGGTGGTGACGTGCCGCGTACGTCCGCCGACCTCGGGTCGCCCGGCGTGCGACCTCCGCCGGCACGTCGCTACCGGCCGCCGCCCCGTCCCCCGCCGGGGCGGCGGCCCCGGACGAGTTCCCGCGTCCGGGGTCCGCTCCTGCAGCGACCCGCCCGCGTCCCGGTCGCCGACCGTTCGGGGACGTGGTTCCCGAGCCTCGGCCGTGCCGGTCGCGGTGTCCCGGTCGCGGTGTCCCGGCTGCCCCGACCCTCGTCGCGGGTCGAGCACTAGGCTGCGGGCATGAGTCCGTCCGCCGCGCCGGTCGACCCCCGCTCCGCGTGGGACCTCCCGGCGTTCGGGGAACTGCCGCGCGTGAGCCGCCTCGACGAGGTGACCACACGCGTCCTGGCACCCAACCCCTCGCCCATGACCCTGGACGGCACGAACACCTACGTGGTGGGACGGGCGGGCACGGGCGGGGTCGTGGTCGTCGACCCCGGCCCCGACGATCCGGAGCACCTCGCGCGGGTCCGGCAGGTGGTCGAGCAGGCGGACGCGTCCGTGGTCGCGATCCTGGTCACCCACCATCATCTCGACCACGCCGAGGCCGCGCAGGCCTGGGCGCAGGCCTTCGGCAGCACGGTGGTGGCGGCCGCGACGCAGGTGGCCGGACCGCAGGGGCGGACCCTCGCCGACGGCGACGTGCTCGATCCCGGCGACCTGCCGTTGCGGTTGGTGGCGACCCCCGGTCACACCCGTGACCACCTCGCCGTCCGTGTGCCGACGGGCGCGATGCTGACGGGCGACCACGTCCTGGGTCGGGGCACGTCGGTGGTCGCCCATCCCGACGGGGACCTGGCCGCCTACCTCACGTCGCTGCGCCGGGTGCTGGACCTGGGGCCCGACCGGCTGTTCCCCGGGCACGGTCCCGCGCTGAGCGAGGACCCCACCGCCGTGCTGCGCTACTACGCCGAGCACCGGGCGTTCCGGCGCCAGCAGATCCTCGAGGCGCTGGCGGAGGCGCCGACGGACCCGGCCGGCCTGGTCCGCCGGATCTACGCCGACGTCGACCCCCGCCTGTGGCCGGCCGCGGAGGCCTCGACCCGGGCCGCGTTGCACCTGCTGGCCGACGAGGGTCGGATCGACCTCGACGGGGCGACCGTCCGCCTGGCCGAGTGACCGGCGTGGCCACACGGACCGCCGCGACCCGGCGCCGGCGTCGACCACCGACGGCCGGCCGCGCCGGATCCCTCTGCCGGCGGCGCGTCCCCGCTTCGCTGAGGTCGGCCCGGGCCGCGCCCGCCCCCGGCGCCTCGAGAGGTCGTGCACCGTGTCCGGACTGACCCGGGACCGCCTGCTGGCGGCGACGCTGGTCGCGCTGGTCGCCGCGGGCTGCGGTCCGACGCCGAACGCCGAGGAGCCGCCGGAGCTGACCGCCACGCCCGTGCCGGAGCCCGACGCGCCGCCCGAGGACCGGGACCCGCCCTCCGGCGGGACCGCCGCCCGGCAGGCGCCGGCCGGGGACACCGACGCCCGACCGTCGCCGGACGCTGCCGGGCAGGACGACGGGCCGCCGCCGGGATCGGGTGATCAGGACACACCGGCTGCGGACGGTCCCGGGATGGACGCGCGGCTCGCGGCGTTCCTCTACGACCACGTCGAGCAGGCCGCGGCGGCCGATCACCTCGCCCACGACCTCCTCGGCGACGAGGTCGCCGAGTTGGTGGTCGTCACCGTGACCGGTGCCGGCACGCTCGAGGTCGCGCTGGCCGCCTGGGACGGTGCCGACTACGCCCTGGCCTCGCGCCTGGTCGGTGGGCCTGCCGTGAAGGTGGGGACCCCGCTGGCTCGTGACGTGACCGGCGACGGGCACCGCGAGGTGGTCGTGCCCCACGTCCGGCACGCCGGGCCCGCGGTGCTGACGCTCACCGTCACCGACGCGGGTGAACTCGTGGTGCCGCAGCGGTGCCCGGTGGACGCACCGACCGACTACGTGGTGCGGTTGCGCGCGTCACGGTCCCCGACCACGGTCACGCTGACCTGCGCTTCTCCGGACACGGCGGCGTCGTCCGGGGAGGCGACCCAGCTCGGTTGGCACGACGGGGTCTTCGCCGCGGCACCGACGGCGCCGGTGGCCGAGCGATCGTCCGGTCACCGGACCGTGATCGTCGTCGACCCGGCGCCGTCATCGGACGCCGAAGACGCCGAGGACGCCGAACCGGTGACCGGGCGCTCCGGGGCGGCGCCGACGGGAACGCCCGAGCCGGGGGTCGCACCTCCGGGCCGAGACCGTGTCGCCGACGCGCCGGGGCGTGCCGCCGACGCGCCGGGCCGCGCGAACCCGCCCGGCCGTGGTGACGGGCCCGGGCGGCCGGATGCGTCCGGTCGCGCTGGTGGCGGGCAGGGGCGCACCGACGCCCCCGGCCGTGCCGAACCTCCGGGGCACCGTGAGGCTGCGCAGGGCCACGGCCAAGCCCCGGGCCGTAGCGAGGCGCCGGGCCGTAGCGAGGCGCCGGGCCGCGGACGCTGAGGCTTCGCGGCCCGCGCCTCGTCGGGTCAGCCGACGTTGGCCCGACGCGTGCGTCGGACCCCGGCCTGCTTGAGCACGGCCGCCGGAACACCTGCCTCGCGCCAGGCGGTGTAGGTGATGCCCTTGCGCTCGGAGTACTCGGCCGCGGCCTCGATGAAGCCCTGCTCGAGCGCCTCGAGGTCGACCTCACCGGACAGGTCGACGAGGCGCTCCTCGAGGTCCAGTCGCCGCTGGATCAGGTCGACGCGCTTGGCCGGGTCCGGCTCCGCGTCGATCTTCTGCTGCACCTCGTCGATGCGGGCCTTCACCGTCTCGCCGTCCATCTTGCGGCCCGGCTTGCGGTCCTGCTCGAGTGCTGCGAGATAGTCCCGGACGGCGCGTCCCTGCGTGCGCCCTTTGGCGAGTGCGGCCTTGTGTTCGTCGCTCATCTTGCGGACCATCTGGCGTCCTTTGCCTGGGTGGATGTCGTTGCATCCCCAATGGTCTTCGAGCGACCGATCCCCGTCTGCAAACGACTCTTACGGCGACGTTAGCATGCCGGCCTTTTCAGCCGGTCAAGTCCTGTCGGCGTACCCGAGTCACCGGAATCGCCGCCGGTAGCCGCAGCACGAAGCGACTGCCGGTGGCCGGCTTGGTGAGTTCGAGGTCGAGTTCGCCGTGCATGGCCTGGGCGAGTCGACGTCCGATGAACAGCCCCAGCCCGACACCGCCGGTGCGCATGGTCAGCGGGTCCTCGAGACGATGGAACTGTTCGAAGATGCTCTGCCGGTGTTCGCGCGGAACTCCCGGCCCCGAGTCGATGACGCGGACACGGATGTCGTCACCGGTCTGGTCGAGGGTGACCTCGACGGGCGCGTCCTGGGGCGAGTACCGACAGGCGTTGTCGAGTAGGGCGGCGACGATCTGCCGGGCACGTGCCGGATCGGCGAGCGCGGCCCCGGTCCCCGGTTCCGCGGAGAACAGGATCGTGCGGGTGGGCTCGCGTTCGGCGAAGGTCTCGATGAGTTCCTCGAGCACCGGCTCGAGATCGGTCGGGACCGGGTGGACCAGGTCGTCGATCTCCTGTTGGTCGAGGCGGGTGACCAGCAGCAGGTCCTCGACCACGGCCGCCAGGTGGTCGGAGCGCTCCACGATCCGCTCGAGGGCCTCCTGGCGACTGGAGACATCGAGTTGGTCGCCCTTGCGCAGCAGGACGGAGGCGAACCCGCGGATCGGGGTCAGCGGCGTGCGCAGCTCGTGGGACACCCGGGCCACGAAGTCGCCCCGCAGGCGTTCGAGCTCGCGCTGCTTGGTGACGTCGCGGACGACGACGACGTCACCGATGCAGCGGCCGCGGTCGTCGAAGAGCAGCGAGTGGTTCTCCCGCACCTCGTGCGCGCGCCCGTCGACATGGCGGATCCGGGCGTCGAACTCCCGGTGCTGCGCACCCTCGTGGGCCTCGTCGATGAGCCACCGGCCCGAGACCTCGCTGTCGCCCTCCCGCAGCGACGGGGTGAGCACGCGCTCGACCGGGCGGTTCACGACCCGGTCCGCGGTCAACCCGGTCAGCTCCTCCATCGCCGCGTTCCAGACCTGGATCGTGCCGTCGCGGTCGAGCAGGACGATGCCGTCGGCCGTGCCGTCGATGACGCGGGTGAGCCGGTCACGGTCGGTGCGGACGCGTTCGAGCAGGTCGGAGGTGCGCTGGACGCCGTGGGCGGCGAAGTAGATCGCGGCGAGCGGGACCAGGAACAGCGGGGCCAGGGCGGGCTGGACGATCAGCAAGGCCGCCAGCACCACCCCGATCGCCGTGTTGCCCAGAGCGATCGTGCCCAGCAGCGGGAGTTGTCGGAGCAGGCCCTCGCGGCCCAGGGGACCGTCGGTGATGGTGACCAGACCCAGCATCGCGACGGCGTTGACCCCGACGTAGGCGATCATCCCGGCGATGACCGCGAACACCGGAAGGTCGTTGACCAGCGGACCGATCGGCGGGGCCAGATGCAGGATCGTGGCGGCCGCGGCCGTACCGACCATGGCCTGTGCCGTGTTGAAACTGGTCTTGACCAGGTCGAGTCGCCGGAGGGTCTGCCCACCGAGCATGCCGAGTCCGGTGGCGACGACGGCCTCGGTGGGTGAGGTCAGCAGCAGCCCGGCCGCGATCGCGGCCTCGACCAGCGTGAGCGCGATCGTCGCGCGGTCGAAGGTGAAGCGCAGTTCGATGCGTTCACCGGCGGCGATGGCCACCACGAGGATCACGAGGTGCAGCAGCGAGGGCGGCTCGACCCCGGTGGCGAGGATGACCGCACCGAGGATGCCGACCGCGAACAGCGCCCAGCTGGCGACGTAGAGTTCGATCCTGCGGTTTCTCACACCACCCTGCGCTGTGTCGCGATGCGGAGCGGTCGGCGCGGACGGCGCCGACGCGACCGGCCGGCCGCCCCACGAGTGCGGAGCCGGCCGGCCGGGAGTTCTGTGGTGCTACCGGGTGGGTTCAGCCGACCCAGCTGATGCCGCGGGCCTGTGCGCCGACCCAGCTGATGCCCTGCGACTGCGCGCCGACCCAGCTGATGCCGCGCACCCAGGTGATCCCCTGCGCGCCGACCCAGCTGATGCCCTGCGACTGCGCGCCGACCCAGCTGATGCCGCGCACCCAGGTGATCCCCTGCGCGCCGACCCAGCTGATGCCCTGCGACTGCGCGCCGACCCAGCTGATGCCGCCGACCCAGCTGATGCCCTGTGCGCCGACCCAGCTGATGCCGCGGAGTCCGACCCAGCTGATGCCCTGCGTGGTCAGCTCCCCGGCGTCCGCGGCCACGGTCTCGGTGACGCTGCCGACCCAGCTGATCCCGCGCTGGGGGGCCGCCTCGTCGGCGGTGGCGGCGCCGATGCCCGCGAACATGCTGCCCACCAGGGCGGTCAGCACCACGAACGAGCGCATGCGCCCGATACGACGACCGGTCTTGCGTTCCATCGCCTAGCTCCTGTGTCCCAGCCCCCGGTAAGCGCGAGGACGCTCCCAACCCGGAATTTACGCAGCGTATCGAACGCCCACGCTCCGTGACCATAAAACTTCTGTGAGAACGCTTCAGTGCCGAGAGGTAGAGCTAGCCGTGGTGGGCGGGGCCCGGTAGGTCCTTCGCGCGCCCCGCGCTCAGCTCCGGCGCACCGGCTGAGCCCCTCGACGGGCACTCGCGTGCTTCGGGGGATGGGAAGAGCCCCCGACAGACGGGGGGACCGCCGGGGGCTCTGTCGCGGAGGCAGCGAGATCATTCGCACTGCAACCGCGGGGGCTATTGGAGCAGAAAAGTTCGCGCGAGGAAAGCTTCGCCGACGACCAGATTGTTGGGCTAGTCCGGCATGGACAACGACTCACCAGACCCGGGGAACGACCACGAGGATGGTGGCGAGGCTCAGCCCGGCGAGCGGTAGTCCGAGCCGCCAGTAGTCCCCGAAGCGGTACCCGCCGAGCCCGTAGACGATGGTGTTGGTCTGGTAGCCGATCGGGGTGAGGTACGACGAGGAGGCGGCCAGTGCCACGGCAACGGCGAAGCCGGTCGGTTCGGCCTGGACGCGCTGGGCGACGTCCACCGCGATGGGCAGCATCAGTGCCGCGGCGGCGACGTTGGTGAGCAGTTCGGTGAGCAGCATCGTGCCGAGGGCGACCAGGGCGAGCGCCAGCAGCGGGGTGGTCGCGGCGGCCGCGGTCTCGATCCCCCGGGCCAGCACGCCCGACAGCCCCGCCGCCGCGATGGCGTTGCCCAGCCCGATGGCGGCGGCGACGATCAACAGGACGTCGAGGTCGAGCGCGTCGAGGGCCCGGTCGAAGCGGATCGCCCGGCTCGCCACCAGCACCGCGCAGGCCAGCAGGATCGCGGTCAGGATCGGGAGCAGCCCGGTGGCGGCCAGGGTCACCATGCCGACGAAGGTGCCCAGCGTGAGCCAGCGGTAGGCGCGTGATCCGCTCGCCGTGGTCGCGACGTCGTGCGGGATGACCACCGCGAAGTCCCGGTGGCCGCTCCAGCGCTCGGCGAAGCCGGCGTCGCTCAGCAGCAGCAGCGCGTCACCGGCGCGCAACTCCACCTCGCCGAGCTTGCCGTCCACCCGCTCGCTGGCGCGGTGCAGCGCGACGACGGCCGCGCCGTAGCGACCGCGGAACGACACCTCCTTGAGCGTCGTGCCGATCAGCGACGAGGTGGACCCGACGATGCACTCGGCCAGCCCGTGTCCGTCGCCGTCGAGCACCGCGGTCTGCGCCCGTTCCGCCTCGATCAGGCCGGGCCGCGCCAGCAGGTCGCGCACGGCGTCCACGTTGCCGACGAAGACGAGCTCGTCGCCGCCGTGGAGCACCATGTCCGGCGCGGCAGGTCGCTGCCCGTCGGGATAGCGCCGCACCGCCGCCAGGAACGTGCCCGACAGCTCACGCAGTCCTGCCTGCGCCACCGTGCGGCCGTCCACGGCGCCGGCGGGCAGGACCTGCAGGCACAGGGTGTAGTCGCGGTCGGAGGCGGCGACCTGTTCGTGGGGGGTGCGCCGGTCGGGCAGCAGCCGCGGCGCGAGCAGCACCAGCGCCGTACCACCCACCAGGGCCAGTGGCAGACCGGCCGGGGTGAGCTCGAAGAAGGACAGCCCCGACTCGCCGGCGGCGACCAGCATGCCGGAGATCACGAGGTTCGGGCCGGTGCCGATCAGGGTCAGGGTGCCGCCGAGGATGGCGGCGAACGACAGCGGCATCAGCAGCTTCGTCGCCGCGACACCGTTGCGCTCCGCCCAGCCCCGGATCACCGGGGCGCCGGCGGCCACCAGCGGGGTGTTGTTGAGGAAGCCGGACAGTGCGACCACGGGGGGGACGAACCGCACCAGCGCGGCCCGCGGGCCGCCGGACCCGTCGCCGAGGAAGCGGCCGATGACGCCGTCGATGCCGGCGTGGTCGCGGACGGCCCGGGCGACGACGAACAGGCCGGCGATCGAGATCGTGGCCGGGTTCGCCAGGCCCAGGAACGCCTGCTCGGCCGGCAGGATCCCGAACAGCACGCAGGTGACCACCGCGCCGACCATCGCTGCCGCCGGCGCGACGAGCTCGCGGACGAGCACCACCACGAGCACGACCAGCACGGCCGCCGCGAGCAGCCCGTCGAGGCCGATCACCGGGCGTCGACGAAGCCGCGCTCGTCGAGCAGGTCCAGGACGGCCTCGACGCACGCCTCGAGCGTCAGCTCCCCGGTGTCGAGCGCCAGGTCGGGGGCACCTGGGCGGTCGTAGTCGCTCGAGACCCCCGGCAGCGAGGCGAGCTCGCCCCGGTCGGCGGCGGCGTACAGGCCGTTGGGATCGCGGGCACGACGCGTGGCCTCGGGCGCGTCGAGGAACACCTCGAGGTAGCGCTCGGCGCCGAGCAGGTCGCGGACCCGGTCGCGCACGGGTGCCTGCGGCGCCTGCACGGCGACCAGCGTGATCAGCCCGTGACGCGAGGCGAGCGAGGCGATCTCCGCCGCGCGACGCAGGTTCTCCGAGCGGTCCTCGTTGGAGAAGCCCAGGTCGCGGCTGATGCCCAGCCGCAGGTTCTCGCCGTCGAGCCGCAGGGCACTGCGTCCGCGGTCGAACAGCCGCCGCTCGACCGCGGCGGCCAGGGTGGACTTGCCCGTCCCGGTCATGCCGGTGAACAACACCGTGACCGGGCGCTGACCGAGCCGTGCGGCGCGTTCGTCGGAGGTGATGCTGGAGCGGTGCTGGGCCAGCCCGGGCGGCGGCGTGCGGTCCCAGCCCGAGGCCGCCCCCGTGATCATGCCGGCACCGACGGTGAGGTTGGTCAGCCGGTCGACCAGCACGAACGAGCCGGTGGTCCGGTTGTGCGCGTAGGGGTCGAACAGCAGCTCGCGGTCGGCGGCGAGCACGACCCGTGCGACGTCGTTGAGTCCGAGTCCCTCGGCCGGTTCGTGCGCCAGGGTGTTGACGTCGACCCGGTGGGTGATGGTGGCCAGCGAGGCGTTGGAGACCCCGTTGGTCGACAGCAGCAGGTACTGGCGGCCGGGCACGGCCTCGTCGTCGGCCATCCACACCAGCATGGCGTCGACCTCGTGCGCCCGCGCCGGCGGGTGTGCGGCGTCGACCAGCAGGTCACCACGCGACAGGTCGATCTCGTCGGTCAGCGTGACCGTCACCGCCTGGCCTGGTCGCGCGGCCTCGAGGTCGCCGTCGAAGGTCACGAGGCGTTCCACGCGGCTGTGCATCCCCGAGGGCAGGGCGACGACCTCCTGCCCGGGACGCAGCACGCCCGCCGCGACCGTGCCGGCGAAGCCGCGGAAGTCGAGGTCCGGGCGGGACACGAGCTGGACGGGGAAACGCACCCGGTCGAGGTCCTCGTCGGCGGTGACGTCGACCGTCTCGAGGTGCTCCATCAGCGGCGGGCCGTCGAACCAGTCCATCGCCGTCGAGGGCTGCACGACGTTGTCGCCCACGAGCGCCGACATCGGCAGCACGTAGGGCTCGGGCAGGTCGAGCCCGGCCGCGAACGCCCGGTAGTCGTCGGCGATGCGGGTGAAGACGTCGCGGTCGTAGTCGACGAGGTCCATCTTGTTGACCGCGACCACGACGTGGCTGATGCCCAGCAGGGAGGCGATGTAGCTGTGGCGGCGGGTCTGGTCGAGCACACCGTGGCGGGCGTCGACCAGGATGATGGCCAGTTGCGCCGTGGACGCCCCGGTCACCATGTTGCGGGTGTACTGCACGTGGCCGGGCGTGTCGGCGATGATGAACTTGCGTCGCGCGGTGGAGAAGTAGCGGTAGGCGACGTCGATCGTGATGCCCTGCTCACGCTCGGCCTTGAGCCCGTCCATGAGCAGTGCCAGGTCGACCTGGTCGCCGGTGGTGCCCGCGGTGACCGAGTCCGCCTCCAGGGCGGCGAGGTGGTCGGCGTAGATCATGTTCGCGTCGTGCAGCAGCCGGCCGATCAGGGTCGACTTGCCGTCGTCGACGCTGCCGCAGGTGAGCAGGCGCAGCAGGTCCTTGCGCTCGTGCTCGGCGAGGTAGGCCTCGATGTCGGTCGCGATCAGCTCGCTCTGGTGTGCCATGGGTCCTGCGCCTTTCGAGAGGAGCACGTTCGTCGAAGCGCGAAGGGTCAGAAGTAGCCTTCGCGCTTCTTCTCCTCCATGGAGCCGGCCTGGTCGTAGTCGATGACCCGGCCCTCGCGCTCCGAGCGGGTCGCGAGCAGCATCTCCTGGATGATGTCGGGCAGCGTCGTCGCGCGTGACGCCACCGCGCCCGACAGCGGATAGCACCCGAGCGTGCGGAACCGGATCCAACGCTCGACGGGCTGCTCGCCCGGCGCGAAGCGGAACCGCTCGTCGTCGACCATGATGATCGTGCCGTCGCGCTCGACCGTGGGACGGGGGGCGGAGTAGTACAGCGGCACGATCGGGATGCCCTCGAGGTGGATGTACTGCCACACGTCGAGCTCGGTCCAGTTCGACAGCGGGAACACCCGGATCGACTCGCCGGGGTTGACCCGGCCGTTGTAGAGGCTCCACAGCTCGGGACGCTGGTTCTTCGGGTCCCATCGGTGGTGCTTGTCGCGGAAGGAGAACACCCGCTCCTTCGCGCGCGAGCGTTCCTCGTCGCGCCTGGCGCCGCCGAAGATGCCGTCGAACCGGCCGGCCGTGAGTGCCTGCTTGAGCGCCTGGGTCTTCATGATGTCGGTGTAGTTGCGCGAGCCGTGGTCGAACGGGTTGATGCCCTCGGCGACGCCCTCGGCGTTGGTGTGCACGATCAGCTCGACGCCGAGCTCGGCCGCGGTCCGGTCGCGGAACGCGATCATCTCCCGGAACTTCCACGTCGTGTCGACGTGCAGCAGCGGGAACGGGAGCCGGCCCGGGTGGAACGCCTTGCGGGCCAGGTGCAGCATGACCGACGAGTCCTTGCCGATCGAGTACAGCATCACCGGACGCTCGCACTGGGCGACGACCTCGCGCAGGACGTGGATCGCTTCCGACTCGAGCTGCCGGAGGTGGGTCAGGCGCGCCGGTTCGGCGAGGGAGGAGGGTGCGCTCATGGTCGGCTCACGTGGGGACTCGGTGGGTCGGCTCGGGGGGATTCTGCTCGGGGGACGGCGCGAGGTGGCCCGGGGGCGGGCCGGACGCTCGGTGGCCGCCGGGTCGCCGGCGGCGGTCGTTCAGGCATGGACGGCCACGAACGGCGCGCGACGACGCAGGCCGAGCTGCTCACGCAGGGCGACGACGTCACCGACGACGATCGTGGCGGGGGAGCCGATGCCGGCACGTGCGGTCGCCTCGGCCGCGCCGGCCAGGTCGCTGACCAGCTCCTGCTGCCGGTCGGTGGTGCCCCAACGGACCACACCGACCGGGGTGTCCGCGGGGCGGCCGTTGGCCTGCAACTGGGCGCAGATCGCCGGCAGCGACCGCACGCCCATGAGGAACACGAGGGTGCCCGGGAACGCCGCGAGCCCGGCCCAGTCGAGTTGGCTCGACGGCTTGGCCGGGTCCTCGTGTCCGGTGACGAAGGCGACCGCCGGCGCGACACCGCGGTGGGTGACCGGGATGCCCGCCGCGCCCGGCGCGGCGACGGCGCTGGTGACGCCCGCCACGACCTCGACGGGGACGCCGGCCTCGTGGCAGCGGATCGCCTCCTCGCCGCCACGGCCGAACACGAACGGGTCGCCGCCCTTGAGTCGCACGACCGCCCGGCCGTCCTGCGCGGCGAGCACCAGCAGGGTCGAGATCTCGTCCTGCGACCAAGCGTCCCGGCAGGACGCACCGGACCGGGCTCGCCGTCCGGCCCCGCCCGGCACGCCGACGTCGGCACCGAGCTGGCCCGGGTCGGCCTTGCCCACCGCGATGCGTTCCGCGGTGGGCGGGACCAGCGTCAACGCCTCGGGCGGCGCCAACCGGTCGTAGGCGACCAGGTCGCAGGTCTGCAGCAGCCGGACGGCGCGCAGGGTCAGCAGCCCCGGGTCGCCCGGGCCGGCACCCACCAGGTGCACCGTGCCGGGGGTGGCCGACGGCAGCGCGAAGGGGGCCGAGGCGGGCACGTCGAGGAACCCGCTCACCGGCCGCCCTTCCCGACCGCCGCGACGACGCGCTCGCGCGCCTCGTCGGGGTGACCGTCGCGCACCAGCGCCGCGAGGCCGTCGAGGTCCTCCAACGCCTCGGACCACTTCGCCGCCCACGCCTCGAACGGGACCGCTCGCGGCAGCACCTGCTCGCGGGCGTGCTCGAGCACGTCGACCAGCGTCGCGTACTCCTCACCGAGTTCGGCCTCGAGCCGCTGACGCAGCCGCTTGGCCAGCGCGGGGGCGCGCCCGGCCGTGGCGATCGTGATCGCGAGGTCGCCGCGGCGGACGATCGCCGGGGTGGCGAAGTCGCAGCGCGGCTTGTCGTCGAGCGTGGACAGCAGCACGTGCTGGTCGCGCGACTCCTGCCAGACCTGCTCCACCGGCGTGTCGTCCTCGCGGGTGTTGTAGGCCACGAAGGCGCCGGCGAGGTCACCGGGTCGCCAACCGCGACGGTGCAGGCGGATCCGCCCACCGTCGGCGGCCGCCTCGATGGTCGAGGAGGGCGACGGGGTGATCACCACCACCTCGGCGTCGGCGGCCAGCAGCGAGGCGACGCGGGCGTCGGCCTCGAAGCCGCCGCCGAGGATCACGCAGCGGCGGCCGGTGACGTCCAGCGAGATCGTCAGTTCGAACATGCGGGAGGCCGATCAGCCGGGCGTGGTCGTGGTGCGGACCACGGTGCCGTCGTCGGCGAGGTGGATGCCGCACTCGGTCTTGCCGTCGAACCCGGCCCAGCGCCCGGCCCGCGGGTCCTGGCCGGGGGCGACCCGCGCGGTGCACGGGGCGCAGCCGATCGACGGGTAGCCCTGGTCGGCCAGCGGATGGTGTGGCAGGTCGTGCTCGCGCAGGTAGGCGTCGACCCGGTCGTCGTCCCAGGTGACCAGTGGCGCGACCTTCACCAGCCAGCGACCGTCGTGCTCACGGGCCTCGACGACGGGGGTGGCGGCGCGCTCGGGGGTCTGCGAGCGCCGTACGCCGGTCGCCCACCCGTCGAACGAGTGCAGGGCGGTGCGCAGTGGGGTGGTCTTGCGCATCGCGCAGCAGGCGTCGGGGTCGCGGGACCACAGCGCGTCACCGTGGCGCAGCGCCTGCTGGGCGACGGAGCGTTCGGGGCGCAGGTCGACCACCGACAGCCCCAGCCGGCGGGCGAGGTCGGCACGGAACCGGAGGGTCTCGTCGAAGTGCAGGCCGGTGTCGAGGAACAGCACCGGGACCTCGGGCGCGACCCGGGACAGCAGGTGCAGCAGCACGGCGGACTCGGCGCCGAACGACGAGGTGACAACAAACCGTGGCACGACGCCGGCGGCCCACTCGAGGATGCGGTCGGCCGGCTTGTCCTCGAGCGTTGCGGCGGCCTCGGCGGCCATCAGGCGGATGAACGCCGAGTCGTCGTCGGGCCCGAGCGCGCGGAAGCGGTCGTCGGGGCGCGGACGGGCGCCGTCCAACGCGGCAGCGACCGACGCGCCGACGGCCGCGCGGTCGTCGTCACGCAACGCGTTCACGAGCGGGCCTTCCTGGCGGCGGCGGGCTGGCGCTGGTGCTCGAAGCGGGCGGCGTCGAACCGGGCGCGCAGGGCGGTGACCCCGACCCGGTCGGTCCAGTCACCGAAGGTCTCGCCGCCGTCGCGCTCGGCGTACCAGGCGGTCAGCACCGGCTCGAGGAGCTCCCCGACCTGCGCCAGGCCCACCCGGTCGGCGAACACCTCGTTGAGGCGGGTGCCGACGTCGTCGCCGCCGAGGTGGACCGTGTAGTGGTCCTTGCCGCGTCCGACCACCCCGATCTCGGTCGAGTAGGGCCGGGCGCAGCCGTTGGGGCAGCCGGTCACCCGGATCTGTGGCGCGTCGCCGTCGATCCCGAGGGCGTCCATCCGGGCGTCGAGGTCGGCGAGGAAGTCCGGCATCGCCCGCTCGGCCTCGGCCAGGGCGAGCCCGCACGTCGGCAGCGCCGGGCAGGCCAGCGCCTTGCGCGTGACGGTGGGCAGGTCACCGGTCAGCGTCACCCCGTGAGCGCGCAGCGTGGCCTCGACGGCACCGCGGGCGTCGACGGGGACGTCGCACAGCAGCAAATTTTGTGCGGCGGTGAACCGCACGCCGAGCCCGTGGGTGGTCACGACCTCGCGGATCGCGGTGCGCAGGCGGACGCCGTCGGTGTCCTGGATCCGGCCCGAGGGCACGTGCACGCCGAGGAACAGCGCGCCGTCGGCCTGCTCGTGCCAGCCGAGGTGGTCGGAGGTCCGGTCCCACACCGGGGCGCTCGGCGGGTCGAAGCGGAACGGCAGGCGCTCCTCGACCGTGGCGCGGAACCGCTCGACCCCCCACTCCTCGACGAGGTACTTCATGCGGGCGTGCTTGCGGTCGGTGCGATCACCGTGGTCGCGCTGGACGGTGATGATCGCCTTGACCGCGTCGGTCAGCCGCTCGGGGGCGACGTCGCCGAGCGGGTCGGCCAGGCGCGGGAAGGTGGCCGGCTTGTTGTGGGTCATGCCCAGCCCGCCGCCGACGAGCAGCGTGAAGGCGACGATCCCGCCCGCGTCGTCGCGGACCGGCACGATGCCGACGTCGTTGGTGTACGCGTCGACGCAGTTGTCACCGGTGTGGGCGAACCCGATCTTGAACTTGCGGGGCAGGTAGGTCGGGCCGTACAGCGGGTCGAGGTCGTCCGGGTCGTCGCTCGCCTCCTCGACGGCGGACACGGACCGTTCCCCGTCGAGCCACAGGTCCCAGTAGGACCGCGTGCGCGGGCGTACGGCGCGGGCGAGGTCGCGGGCCCACGGCGTGAGGTCGTCGCGGTCGGGCAGCGGCGCGGTGCAGGCCATCACGTTGCGCGAGACGTCCCCGCACGCGGCGATGGTGGTCAGCTCGGACGCGTTGAGGGTCCGGATCAGCTGCTTGACGTCGAACTTGCCCACCTTGTGCCACTGCAGGCCCTGGCGGGTCGTGATCCGCAGGGTGCCGTCGGCGACCTCGTCGGCCAGCCGGTCGCAGGCGAGGTACTGCTCGGCGGTGGTGACGCCACCGGGGATCGAGGCGCGCACCATCATCGTGATGGCCTTGCCGAGGCCGGCCTGCAGCCGTTCGCGGCGCACGTCTCGGTCGTCCTGCTGGTACATGCCGTGGAACTTGATCAGCTGGGTCGCGTCCTTGGACACGCCGTCGCTGCTGCGGTCGGCGAGCTCGGCGGCGAGGTCACCGGCGAGCCAGTCGCTCTCGGCCTTGATGCGTTCGACGTCGGCCACTCGGGCTCCGGGCAGGCGGGGACGGGAAGGCGGCAAGGGTCGGCGCGCGCCGCCCTCCCCGCGAGGTGACGCCGGGTGAACCGTGCGAACGTGGCCCCGGCTCGGTGCGCGGGACCCGCGGATGCGGCCGGTTCCCTGCGGCGGCAGACGCTGTCCGTGCAGGCACCTCCGCTGCCGCGCGATGGCCCTGCCGGCCATCTCCTGCCCGCTGACGAGCTCAGCGGGCGGTGAGCCAGCCGCGGGCGACGAGGTCGTCGAGGACCCGGGTGGCGCAGGCGTCGGGGGTCGTGTCGACCGTGTCGACGCGCAGTTCGGGGTCGACGGGCACGTCGTAGGGCGCGTCGATGCCGGTGAAGTCGCGCACCTGCCCGGCGCGTGCCTTGGCGTACAGGCCCTTGCGGTCGCGCTGCTCGCAGACCTCCAGCGGCGTCGCGACGTGGACGAGCACGAACCCGGCGCCGGCGTCCTCGACCATCGTCCGGACCTCGTCGCGGACGCCCGCCTCCGGCGCGATCGGTGCGCACAGCACCAGCCCACCGTGACGGGCGATCTCGGCCGCGACGTACCCGATGCGCCGCACGTTGGTGGCGCGGTCCTGCGGCGAGAACCCCAGGCCACGCGACAGGTGCCTGCGCACCAGGTCCCCGTCGAGCAGGGTGACCCGCCGGTCGCCGCGCTCGAGCAGCCGGCCGCGCAGCGCGTTGGCGACGGTCGACTTGCCCGAACCCGACAGGCCCGTGAACAGCACCACCAGACCGCGGTCGTGGCGTGGGGGGTGGGCGGCCCGCAGCTCGGCCGCCACGGTCGCGAAGGTGGCGTCGGCCGAGACGGGGTCGCCGGCACGGATCGCGGCGTCGACGTCCACGCCGGTCCGGCCCAGCCGCAACCGTCGGGACGCGCCGAGCACGCCCGCGATGGCGTCGAGGCGTTCGTCGTGCCGGTCGTCGAACAACCGCGCCGGCGCCGGCAGCAAGGTCAGGGTCGAGGGCACCCGCAGCTCGTGCAGCATCGCCTCGAGCGCGCGGGTCACCGCCGCGGTCGTGTCCGCACCCGCCTCCCGACGTTCGAGCTGGACCAGCAGCAGGTGGGCGCGGTCGGCGGCCACCTCGGCGCGCAGGTCGTCGACGTCGGCGCGGTGCAGGGCGCGGTCGGTCAGGACCGCCACGACCTGGTCGTGCACCGCGAGCCGGGTCCGCAGCTCGCTCGGCGTCGCCCGCAACCGACTGAAGCTCCACCGCACGGGCCGGGTCACGCCGACCAGCTCGCCCGCGACGCGTACGGCGTCCGCGTCGCCTCCCGCGCCGTCGTCCCCCGCCCGGTCGCCTCCCGTTGCGTCGGAGGCGGGGACCGGGTCGAGGACCCGTGCCACGCGCAGGACGGCCACCATCGTGCCTTCCGGGTCACGCAGGGCGAGCGGCGTGCCCCGGTCGAGCGCCGTCGACGCCTCGCGGGGGACGGACAGCGGGTGCGGTTCGAGCAGCCCGTCGAGCACCAGTTCGAGGTCGTCGAGGTCGCGGTCGGTGAGGTCCGACGACGGCCAGTCGGTCGACGCGGCGCGCAGTGCCTCGGCCCGCTCCTCGTCGGCCCAGCCGGCGGTGGGACCGGGCGCGTCCGCCGCGTGGTGGTCACCGCCCGTGGGCGGCGGGGTGTCCCCGGGACGGACGTCGGACACGCGGCTTCCTGGTCGTCGACGGACGGGCCGGCGTGCGAGCCTACTGTTCGCCAGACGGTTGCCGGTCGGACGGGCGCGTCGGACCGATTAGCGTGTACGCCTCAGCCGGTGAGGGGAACCCCGTGGAGTTCACAAGCGTCGAGGGCCGCCACGTCGTGGTCACCGGAGGTGCCGGCTTCCTCGGCTCCCACCTGTGCACGGCGCTGCTCGAACGCGGCGCACGGGTGACGGCGGTCGACAACCTCGTCACCGGGCGCGTCGACAACCTCCACCACCTCATCGGCGACGACCGGTTCACGTTCCTGCGCTACGACGTGACCAACTTCCTGCACGTCTCCGGCCAGGTCGACGCGATCCTGCACTTCGCGTCGCCGGCCTCGCCGGTCGACTACCTGCAGTTGCCCATCCAGACGCTCAAGGTCGGCTCGCTCGGCACCCACAACGCGCTGGGCCTGGCCAAGGAGAAGGGCGCGCGGATCCTGCTCGCCTCCACCTCGGAGGTCTACGGCGACCCGCAGGTGCACCCGCAGCCGGAGACCTACTGGGGGCACGTCAACCCGGTCGGTCCGCGTGGCGTCTACGACGAGGCCAAGCGGTTCGCGGAGGCGATGACCTACGCCTACCACCGCACGCACGGGGTCGACGTCCGGGTCGTGCGAATCTTCAACACCTACGGCGAACGCATGCGGCTGGAGGACGGGCGGGCCGTGCCCACCTTCATCGGCCAGGCCTTCCGGGGCGAGCCGATCACGCTGCACGGTGGCGGTGACCAGACCCGTTCGCTCTGCTACGTCGACGACCTGGTCGAGGGCATCCTGCAACTGCTGGTGACCGACTACACCGAACCGGTCAACATCGGCAACCCGTACGAGGTCTCGATCCGCGAACTGGCCGAGCTGGTGCTCGAGATCGCCGGTGCCAGTGACGTCGAGCTGATCGACACCCCGCGCCCGGTCGACGACCCGCAGGTGCGCCGACCCGACATCACCGTCGCCCAGCGCGAGCTCGGTTGGGAGCCGAAGGTCGATCTGCGCGAGGGGCTCCAGCGCACGATCGCCTGGTTCCGCACGCAGGAGTGAGTCCGGTCCTCAGCCCGCGACGGGCAGGCCGAGGTTGGCGTAGATCTCGCGCGTGGCCGTGGAGCTGTTGAGCGTGTAGAAGTGCAGACCGGGCGCGCCGGCGTCCAACAGCCGCTGGCACAGCTCGGTCGCGACCTCGGTCCCGATGCGGGCGACCTCGTCGGGACGGTCCTCGACGGCGTGCAGGCGTCGGGCCAGGTCGGCGGGGAACACCGCGCCCGACAGCTCGGCGAAGCGTTCGATCTGCCGCAGGTTGGTGACCGGCATGACGCCGGGGACCACCGGGGTGTCGCAGCCGAGGCCGGCGAGCTGCTCGACCATGTCGAGGTAGTCCTCGACGGTGAAGAAGAACTGCGTCACGCCGAAGTCGGCTGCGGCGAGCTTGGTCGCCAGGTGCCGACGGTCGTCGGTCAGGTCGTGCGAGGCCGGATGCCCCTCGGGGTGGGCCGCGACCCCGACGGCGAACTGTCCACCGCCGACCTCACGGGCCAGTTCGACGAGGTCGACCGCCCGCTCGAGCTCCCAGAAGGGCGCGACGTCCCGCGGCGCGTCGCCGCGCAGGGCGAGGAGGTTCTGCACGCCGGCGTCGCGGTAGCGCGCCAGGATGGCCGCCAGCTCGTCACGGGTGTGGCAGACCGCGGTCAGGTGCGCCATCGGCGTCATCGTGGTCCGCTCGAGCATGTCGACCACGATCTGGTGGGTGCGCTCGCGGGTCGAGCCTCCCGCGCCGTAGGTGACCGACACGAACGACGGGCCGAGCGGTTCGAGCTCGTTGAGCGTGTCACGCAGTTTGCGTTCGCCCGCGTCGGTCTGCGGCGGGAAGAACTCGAACGAGAAGGTCGTGCCCGCGGCGAGCAGCTCGTCGATCCGTGGCACGCACGACCTCCAGCTCACCGGGCAGCGCCGAGCGGGCGAGCCTAGGGCGTCGCGCCGGCCGCACGGCCGGGCGGCCGGGCAAAGGGTGGCAACCGCAGGCGTACGCCCGCGTGGTGGTGGGACGCGGCGTCACGGCGTGCCGGCGCGGTGGCCGGCACGCCGTGGCGACGACGTCAGCTGCGGGCGAGCTTGAGCCGGACGTCGACCCCGACCACGCCCTGCCCGTCGGGACGGACGAAGATCGGGTTGAGGTCGAGCTCGGCCACCTCCGGCAGGTCCTCCACCATGGCGTTGATGCGGAACAGCAGGTCCTTGAGCGCGGTGACGTCAGCCGGCGGCGCGCCGCGGTAGCCGGTCAGCAGCGGCGCCATGCGCAGGTCGGCCAGCATGTCCTCGACGTCCTGGTCGGTCAGCGGGGTGATGCGGATGCTGACGTCGCGCAACAGCTCGACCAGCGTCCCGCCCATGCCGGCCATCACGATCGGGCCGAACGACGGGTCGTGGGTGACCCCGACGACCATCTCGAGCCCGTCGCCGACCATCTCCTGGATCAGGAAGGCGTCGGCGTGCTCGGCCAGGTCGGCCTCGATCAGCGCCGTGCGGATGCGCTCGATCGCCTCCGAGACCGCCTCCGGCGAGTCCAGGCCGAGCTCGATGCCGCCGACGTCGGTCTTGTGGATCGGCGCGGCGACCTTGACCGCGACCGGTGTGCCGAACTCCTCCTGGGTGCGGGCACCCGCCTCGGCGCCGGCGACCACGCGGGAGCGGGCCAGCGGTACGCCGTAGGTCCGCAGCAGCTCCTCGGCCGTCTCGGAGCTCATCCACAGGGTGCCGTCCTCGCCGGCGTCGGCGAGCGCGCGGTCGACGATCCGGCGCGCCCCGTCACGGTCCAGCCCGTCGGGCTCGACCACGTCGCCCAGCGGCCGGCGGCGCCACGACGAGTAGGTCGCGACCCGGCCCATCGCGCGGGCGGCCGCCTCGGGGAAGGCGAACGAGGGGATCTGCGCCTCGGCGAGGTCGGTCGGGATGCCGGTCGCCGACATGAACACGCTGACGACCGGGACCGACTCCGGCAGCTTCGCCTTCGCCTCGATCAGCGAGCTCGCGACGTCCTCGGTGGCGGTCGTGCCGGTCGGAATGAAGATGACGAAGACCATGTCGATCTCGTCGGCGTTGCCCAGCACCTCCATCGCCCGGGCGTAGGACGCCGGGGAGGCGGAGGCGATCATGTCGACCGGGTTGCCCACCCCGGCCTCCGCGGGCAGGAACTCGCGCAGCTGCTCGATGGTGCGGTCGGACAGCGGCGGCACCTCGAGCCCGTTCGCCTCCAGGGCGTCGGCCGCCAGGATGCCGGGTCCGCCGGCGTTGGTGAGGATCGCGACCTTGTTGCCGCTGGGCAGCCCCTGGCTGGACAGCAGCGTCGCGACGTCGAACATCTCCTCGAGCGTGTCCGTGCGGATCACGCCCGTCTGGCGGAACAGCGCCTCGACCGCGGTGTCACCCGACGAGATCGCCGCGGTGTGGCTCGATGCCGCCCGTACGCCGGCCGAGGTGCGGCCCGACTTCACCGCCACGATCGGCTTCTGCCGCGACACGCGGCGGGCCACCCGCGAGAACGTGCGCGGGTTGCCGAACGACTCCAGGTACATCAGGATCACGTCGGTGTCGGTGTCCTGCTCCCAGTACATGAGCAGGTCGTTGCCGGAGATGTCGGCCTTGTTGCCCACGGAGACGAACGTCGAGATGCCGAGGCCGAGGTTGTTGACGTGCTCGAGCACGGCCAGGCCCAGCGCGCCCGACTGCGACGACATCGACACCCGGCCGGGCTGCGGGAAGGTCTGGCTGAACGTGCCGTTCATGCGCACGTCGGCGTTGCCGTTGAGCAGCCCCATGCAGTTGGGGCCCACGATGCGCAGCCCGTGGCCGCGGGCGCGCTCCATCAGGTCGTCCTGGAGCGCCTCGCCCTCCTCGCCGACCTCGGAGAAGCCGGCCGAGATCACGCACACCGCCTTGACGCCCAGTTCGCCGGCCTCGTCGACCACGTCGTTGACGAACCGCGAGGGCACGCACACGTAGACCAGGTCGGGGACGTCGGGGCAGTCCGACAGCGACGGGTAGGCCGCCACGCCCTGCACGTAGGGGGCGTTGGGGTTGACCGGGTAGACCACGCCCGTGAAGCCGCCCTCGAGGATGTTGTCGAAGACGAGCCCGCCGATCGACAGCCGGTTGCGCGACGCGCCGACGACGGCGACCTTCTCGGGGCGGAAGAACCGCTTCAGGGCCGCCTCGGCCGCCGCCCGTTCCTGGGTGGCGACGACGTCGAGGAAGCGCTCGGTGATCGAGACCTCGAGGTCGCTGCGCACGACGCCGCCGAAGTCCCGGTCGGAGCGGTACTCCAGGCCGAGCTCACGCACGAGGTTGAGCATGCGGGTGTTGTCGGACAGGATGTCGCCCGACAGGTGGGTGATGCCGGCGTCCGCGGCGGCCTGCGCCAGTCCACGCACCAGCGCCGTCCCCACGCCGCGCCCCTGGTGTGCGTCCTCGACCAGCGCGGCGAACTCGGCGGAGGTCATGCGGTCCGGGTCGCGCTCGTAGCGGGCGACGGCGATCATCTGCTGGCCCTCGCCGCGGCCCCGCAGGGCGACGAGCGCGAACTGCATCGTCGGGTCGAGGTCGGTGAACCGGGCGACGTTGGACTCGTCGAGGTTGAACGGCCCGAGGAAGCGCGCGCGCCGGGACTCGGTCGACGTGCGGGCCCACATCGCGAGCAGCAGCGGCTTGTCGTCCGGGGTGATGGGGCGGATCCGGACGGTGGTGCCGTCGGGGAGGACGTGGTCGTGCTCGTGATCCATCGGGGAGCCTCGTTGGCAGGGCTGGCGTCGGTCGGGTCGGCGAGCGTTGTACGCGGCCGGACGGAGGGGCCGCCGGAGGCGTCGGTCACGCTGGGGGAGGCCGTTGGGCCCCTAGCCAAGCGGGCCAGGCGGCACCCGTCGAGTCGTCCACGGGATCGGTCGGGCACGGACGTCGGTCGGTGCCCGCGGCGCGTGCCTCGTCGCTGGCGCCGGGTGGCTGCGGCGCCGGGCGTCGAGTGGCCGCTTGTGGGATCGCCGCCCGACCGGCAGCATGGCGGCGGGAGTTCGAGCACCCGTCACCGCGACACCGACACCGACGGAGCGAGGCGGGACCACGCGAGTGGGAGGAGACGCGACCGTGTCCGACCTCGACCGCCACGCGGCCGGAGCCGAGGCCCGGCTCGACCGACTCGACGCCGAGGCGGCGGGCGCGCCTCCCGACGACGAGCGCGGCACCGTGGCGGAGGACGAGTTCGGGTTCCACGTCGACGACCCGGACGGGGAGCTGTTCGAGGACGAACTGCGGCCGGGCGTGCCCGACGACAGCGCCCTGGAGGCCCTCGAACAGCTCGCGGAGGCCTTCAACGCCCGCGACCTCGACGGGGTGCTCGAGGTGGTCGCCCGCGACGGGGAGGCCCCCGGCCTGTTGGGCTGGGACCGCGACAACCTGCCCGACGCCGTCGAGGACCTGTGGACGCGGCGGCCGAGCGCGCTGTTGACCCGCGGCAGCACCACCGAGGGCGACGTCGGGGTGCTGTGGGAGCACGACGGTGCGCAGTGGTGGCGGCTGGCCGTCGTGCACGTCGCCGACGTGCAGGAGGGCTGCGTCGGCGTGCTCGAGTTCAGCGAGGACACCGCCCTGCTCGAACAGGTCGAGTGCGAAGTGCCCGACGGCGAGTTCGAGGAGGGCGCCCGTTGGTCGGAGTGGTCCGAGGGCGCCGATGCCGACGACCCGACGTCGACGTGAGTCCGTACGGCCGCTCCGTCGCTCAGCGCCGGGGGACCGCCTCGTCGCGCGCGGTGTCGCGCACCTGCGACCAGCTCGGACGCGGCAGCTCGAACACCTCGCCCAGGGTGGCGTAGCGGCTGCCGGCCAGGCGGGCGACCGGGTGGAGCAGTTCCGCGTCGACCTGCCCGTCGCGCCACACCGACGCGTCGACGTGGACGTGCACCACCTCGCCGATCACCAGGTGGCCGTTGCCGGCCCGGACCTCCTCGACCAGGCGGCACTCGAGGTGCGCCCGCGCCTCGACGACCCGGGGCGCGTCGACCGCGACGGCCGGCCCCGCGGTCAGCTGCGCCCAGGTGAACTCGTCCTCGTCGGGGGGGAAGTCGGCCGCGGTGAGGTTCATGGCCTCGACGACGTCGGTGGTGACGAGGTTGACGACGAACGCGCCGTTGGCGCGGACGTTGCGCAGGGTGTCCTTCTCGCCGGACGAGCTGAACACCACGTGCGGCGGTTCGTGGGCGACCACGTTGAAGTAGCTGTGCGGCGCCACGTTCCGCACACCGTTCGGAGCGAAGGTCGACACCCAGGCGATCGGGCGCGGCACGACCAGTCCGGTCATCAGGGCGTACACCTGTCGCGGGTCCCAGTCGCCCGGCACGAGCTCCAGGTCCCGTTCGAGCTGGTCGGGCGGCGCGGGATGACTGCTGGACGCGGGGGACATGACGGCTCCGGTGTCGTCTCGTCAGGGCAGGTGTCGCGGTGCCGTGCCGGGTGGCTGAGCGGGTGCAGGCTGCCACGGCGCACCGGTCGTGACCGGCCGGACGGTCGGGTCCGACGCGCCGGACTCGCCCCCGCCCGTCGGGTCAGGACCGCCGTCCGTGGCGCACCAACGGCCGTGCAGCAGCCGTGCGAACCGTGGGCGGAGCCGGTTGTGTGGGGGACGTTCCACCTCACGGCCCGGCGGGGGGCGACCCGAACCGCCTCGAGGAAGACCGACGAGCGATTCGGGTCGGGCCGTGTCCGGTGACGCCCCCGCAGCAGCCGCTGCCGACCAAGGAGCCAGTCCGATGAGCGATAGCGATTCCCTCGGCGACAAGATCAAGGGCGTTGGCAAGGAAGCCGCCGGCCGCGCGACCGGTGACGAGGAGAAGGAACGCGAGGGCGAGGCGCAGCAGCAGAGCGCCCAGAAGCAGGACGAAGCCGAGCGCCTCGAGCAGGAGGCCGCCGACAAGCGCGCCGACGCGGCCGACGCCAAGTCCGAGCAGGTCAAGCGCGACTGACGTTCGTGCTCGACGGGGCCCGCTCCGTGACGGGGCGAGCCAGCCGACCGTCGGGTGCGCCGCGGGAGACTCCTCCGCGTACCCCGACACGACGAAGGGCCACCGGTGCGGTGGCCCTTCTCGTACGTCTCGTCGCGCCGGCCGTCCCGGGTGTCGGCGGTCGTCAGGCCGGCTGGTCGCGCTGGTCGATCGGGGCGCCGCCGAGGCCTTCGCGCGCCTCCTGGATGGCGTGCTTGAGCTCCTCGCGACCCGTGATCGCGTAGTAGATCCCACCGGCGGCGGCGAGGAGCATGACCGGCAGCCGCAGCGACGGCGGCAGCATCCGCCAGGCGCGCCGGATCCACGGGATGGCGGACATGAGCATGCGGGGGTCCATCGGGCCTCCTGACGGTGGGGTGTCGATGCCGTACCGATGCGGGACGGCGCCCACGCTCGCGGTCGACGATGTGCCTGCGACCGTAGCGTGCCCCCGTTCGCCCGAGGGCGGCCATCGGACCGGGACGTCGCCCACCCTGCGGCTCGGGTGGTGGGTGTTGTCAGCGGGCGTTGAAGTACTTCGCCTGCGGGTGGTGCACGATCCGATCGACGTCGCCCACCCTGCGGCTCGGGTGGTGGGCGTTGTCAGCGGGCGTTGAAGTACTTCGCCTGCGGGTGGTGCACGATGATCGCGGAGGTGGACTGCTCGGGGTGGAGCATGAACTCCTCGGTGAGCTCGACCTCGATCAGGCCCGGGTCGATCAGCTGGAACAGCTTGGCCTGGTCCTCGAGGTCCGGGCAGGCGGCGTAGCCGAACGAGTAGCGCGAGCCGCGGTAGCCCTGACGGAACCAGTCCTCCTTGGTCGCCCCGTCCTCGCCGGCGATGCCGAGCTCCTCGCGCACCCGCCGGTGCCACAGCTCCGCGAGCGCCTCGGCCATCTCGACCCCGAAGCCGTGGGCGAACAGGTAGTCCTGGTAGCGGTCGGCGGCGAACAGCTCCTGCGCCACCTCGCTGATCCGCCGGCCCATCGTCACGACCTGGACGCCGAGCACGTCCACCTCGCCCGAGTCCAGCGGCCGGAAGAAGTCGGCGATGTCGAGGAACCGCCCCCGGTCCTGGCGTGGGAAGGTGAAGCGGACCAGTTCCTTCTCCAGCGGCGCGGCCGGGTCCCACACGACCAGGTCGTCGCCGTCGCCGTTGGCCGGGTAGTAGCCGTAGACGACCTCGGGCGTGACGACCTTCTCCGCCTTGGCGCGGTCGAGCCACTCACGCACGACCGGCCGGGCCCTGGCGTCGAGCATCGCCTGGTACGCGTCGGGGGACAGCTCGCCCGGCGTGAACCCCCACTGGTTGCGGAACAGCGCGATCTCGTTGAGCAGCGGCCACACCTCGTCGACGCCGATGCCGCGCACGACCCGCTGCCCCCAGAACGGCGGGGTCGGGACCGCGACGTCGGTGGCCACCGCGGAACGCGGACGGCCGTGGGCGTCGACGACCGGCGGCTGCTCGACCTTGCGGGTGCGCGTCGGGGTGCGGCGCTCACGGCGGGCGGTGAGCTCCTCGGGTGCCTCGAGGCCCTGCCTGCGGGCGCTCAGCACCGCGTCGAGCACCCGCAGCCCCTCGAAGGCGTCCTTGCAGTAGAAGACGTCGCCCTCGTACAGCGCCCGCAGGTCGTCCTCGACGTAGCCACGGGTCAACGCCGCTCCGCCGAGCAGCACCGGCAGGTGCGCGACGCGACGGACGTTCATCTCCTCGAGGTTGTCGCGCATGACCACGGTCGACTTCACCAGCAAGCCGGACATGCCGACCGCGTCGACCCCGCGTTCCTCCGCGGCGGCGAGGATCGCGTCGATCGGCTGCTTGATGCCGAGGTTGTGGACCTCGTAGCCGTTGTTGCGCAGGATGATGTCGACGAGGTTCTTGCCGATGTCGTGCACGTCACCGCGCACGGTCGCCAGCACGATCGAGCCCTTCGACGACGACCCACCGCCGGCCGCCTCGATGTGCGGTTCGAGGTGGCCGACCGCCGCCTTCATCGCCTCGGCCGACTGCAGCACGAACGGCAGCTGCATCTGTCCGGACCCGAACAGCTCGCCGACGACCTTCATCCCGGCCAACAGGTGCTCGTTGATGATCGCCAGTGGGGCGTGCCCCGCGGCCAGCGCCTCGTCGAGGTCGGCCTCCATGCCGTCGCGGTCGCCGTCGACGATGCGTCGCTGCAGGCGCTCCTCGACCGGAAGCGCGGCCAGGTCCTCCGCGGAGGTCCTCGTCTCGGTGGCGCCCTCGAACATCGCCATGAAGCGGTGCAGCGGGTCGTAGTCGTCGGGGGCGGTGCCGTCCAGGCCGGCGCGGCCACGGCGGTCGTGGATCAGGTCGAGCGCGACCGTGACCTGCTCGTCGGGGATGCGGTGCAGCGGCAGGATCTTGCCCGGGTGCACGATCGCGGAGTCGAGACCGCGGTCCATGGCCGCCTTGAGGAACACCGAGTTCAACACCTGCCGGGCGGCCGGGGACAACCCGAAGGAGATGTTGGACACGCCCAACGTGGTGAAACAGCCCGGCACGGCCTGCTTGACGCGTTCGATGGCCTCGATGGTCGCCAGCGCGTCACCGCGCAGATCCTCCTGCCCGGACCCGAGCGGGAACGTCAGGCAGTCGAAGACCAGATCGTGGGCTTCGAGGCCGTACTCGTCGATGGCGATGCGGGCGACGCGTTCACACACCTCGACCTTCCAGTCGGCGGTGCGGGCCTGGCCCTCCTCGTCGATCGCGAGCACCACGACCGCCGCGCCGTAGCGCTTGGCCAGCGGCAACAGCCGGTCGGCCTTGTTGCGGCCGTCCTCGAGGTTCACCGAGTTGATGACGGCCCGGCCACCGAGCCGCACCAGCGCGGCCTCGATCACCTCGATCTCGGTCGAGTCGATGACCAGCGGCAGGGTCGACTGGGTCGCGTAGCGGTCGACGATCGCGACCACGTCCGGGACGCCGTCGCGGCCGACGTAGTCGACGCAGACGTCGAGCACGTGCGCGCCCTCGCGCGTCTGGGACTTGGCGAGCTGCACCGCGGCGTCCCAGTCCTGGGCCAACAGCAGCTGGCGGAACGCCTTGGAGCCGTTGGCGTTCGCGCGCTCGCCGATGGCCAGGAACGCGTTGTCCTGCTCGAGGGTCGCCGGCGCGTACAGCGACGCCAGCGCCGGTCGCCACTCCACGGTTATGGCGCCGTGCGTGCTCGGCTTCGCCTCCGCGCCACCGGCGACGATGGCGCCGTGCGTGCTCGGCTTCGCCTCCGCGCCACCGGCGACGATGGCGCCGTGCGTGCTCGGCTTCGCCTCCGCGCCACCGGCGACGATGGCGCCGTGCGTGCTCGGCTTCGCCTCCGCGCCACCGGCGACGATGGCGCCGTGCGTGCTCGGCTTCGCCTCCGCGCCACCGGCGACGATGGCGTCGGGCGGGGTGGTGTGGTCGTCCGGGGCGGTGAGGCGGCCGGCGGCGCCCGGTCGGGCGTAGGCCGGGCGGTCGAGACGACGAGGCCGCGGCGCGAGGTCACGGGTGGCCTCGACGACCGCGGCGAGATGCGCGGGCGTGGTGCCGCAACAGCCGCCGACGACGTTGACGCCGAACTCGGTGACGAACTCGCGCTGCGCCGCGGCCAGCCCGGCGGGGTCCAGCGGGTAGATCGTCTCGCCGTCCTCGAGGTAGGGGATGCCGGCGTTGGGGATGACGCTGATCGGCAGGCGCGAGTGGCGCGACAGCGTGCGCACGTGCTCGCGCATGTCCTCGGGGCCGGTGGCGCAGTTCATGCCCAGCACGTCGATCGACAGCGGGTCGAGCGCGGCGACGGCCGCCAGCGGCTCGGTCCCGAGCAGCATCGTGTTGATGTCCTTCTCGACGGTGAACTGCACCATCAGGGGGACACGCGCACCGCGCTCGGCGAACACGTCGTCACAGGCCGCGACGGCGGCCTTGATCGCCAGCAGGTCGAAGGCCGTCTCGATCAGCAGCACGTCGGCGCCGCCCTCGAGCAGGCCGCGGACCTGGCGCCGGTAGCCGTCCTCCATGGTGGGGACGTCGATGAAGTCCTTGGTGGTCGCGGGGTCCTTGCCCAGCGACAGGGTCGGCGCACGGGTGCCCGGGCCGATCGAGCCGACCACCCAGCGGGGCCGCTCGAGGGTGGCGTACTCGTCGGCCACCTCGCGGGCCACCAGTGCGGCGAGCCGGTTGAGCTCCTCGGTGTCGTCGCCGAGGTCGTACTCGTCGAGCACCCACGGTGCGCCACCGAACGTGTTGGTCTGCACGGCGTCGACGCCCACCTCGAGGAACGCACGGTGGACGTCGGCGACGACGTCGGGGCGCGTACGCACCAGGACCTCGTTGCAGCCGTCGAGCTCCTCGCCACCGAAGTCGTCGGCGTGCAGGTCGGCGTTCTGCAACGAGGTGCCCATCGCGCCGTCGAACACGACGACCCGCTCGCGCAGGGCGTCGAGGAAGGGATGCGCGGGCAGGGGCGGTAGCGGCAGGGCAGTCATGCGCACGAGATTACGCCCCGCCGTCGAACCACCCGGCCCGACCGGTGCCAAACGGTGCAGACCTGCACCGCCGGAGAGCGCAAGTGCCCGCTCGACCGCGGCGCCGGTGCCGGTGCCGGTGCCGGTGGGGAGCAGGTGCCCATGGGCGGGTAGCGTCCGCGCCCATGTTCAAGCGCAAACCCGACCTCCCCGAGTCCCACCTCGACGCCTGGTGGGCGTTCGTCGACTGCGCCGAGGTGATCGAGGGTGGTCGCCGGGTGCTGCTCGGCACGCTGCCGACCGGTCGCGTCGAGCCCGCCCCGATCGCGGTCGGCACCGACGCGGTCCGCCAGGCGGTCACCGACGCCCGCGCGTGGATGCCGCGCTGGCATCTCGACGAGATCGACCACGAGTGGCAGGACTGCGCCCGCGCCCTCGACGAGGCCACCGAGGGCGCCGACGAGATCGACCAGGTCGCCGCCTCGACCCGGGAGCTCGAGGAGCTGCTCGAGGCATGCCAGTCGGTGATCGACCCGCTCGACAGCTTCGCCGACGCCGAACGGGCTTTTCGCCGCCGTTGGCGCCTGCCCCGCGAACGCCGCTGACCGGGGTGGTCGCCGGCCCGCCCGGTACGACGCGGGACCGACGCACGTGCGTTCGGTTCCCGGGTTCGTCGGACCAGGACGCACGTGCGTCGCGGTCGGACGGCGGGGGCGGCGCGTCACGGGCACCGCAGCGCTGCACACACTGGTGACCCGTCGAACCTCCGGAGTCGCCCGTGGCCGCTGACGTCGAGTTCTTCTTCGATCCGGTCTGCCCGTTCTGCTGGCAGACCTCCCGCTGGATCGAGGAGGTGCGCCGTCACCGACCGATCGAGGTGCGTTGGCGTCCGATCTCGCTGTGGTTCCTCAACGAGGACTCCGAGGACCCGGACAGCCCGCTCGGACGGCTGCACCACACCGGCCTCGACCTGCTGCGGGTGATCGTGGCGGCCGAGCAGGACGCCGGCGCCCGCTTCGTCGGGCCGCTGTACACGGCGATCTCGTCGCGGATCTTCGAGGCCGACCCGCCCGACGAGGACGGCTTCGACGCCGTCTGCCACGCGGTCGCCGACCGTGGTGTGGACGTCGAGGCCGCCCTGCGCGAGGTTCGGCTGGCCGAGTCGCTCGCGGAGGTGTCCCCGGCCGACGCCGACCGGTTCGACACGGTGCTGCGGCAGAACACCGAGGAGGCGCTCGCGCGGGCGGGCGAGGACGTGGGTACGCCGGTGCTGTCGTTCTCGCCGCCCGACGGCCCGGCGTTCTTCGGCCCGGTGATCTCGCGCGTGCCCGAGGGCGAGCAGGCGGTCGAGCTCTACGACGCCGTGGTCACGCTCGCGCGCTACGAGTCCTTCGCCGAGCTCAAGCGGGAGTTGCGCCGCGTTCCCGAGCTCCCGTTGCTCGGCCGCGCCTGAACCCTCCGCCGGACCGACCGGAGTCGGCCTGGTGCGGACGCGGACCGGTGCCGGGCTCAGGGGCGCTCGTCGGACGGCGTGGTCCCGTCCGGAGCGAGGAAGCCGATCAGCGCGTCGTTGACCTGCTGCCACGCGTCGAGGTGCACCCAGTGGCCCGCCGACGGGTAGCGGACCACCTCGGCGTTCGGCACGAGGTCGGGCGGCGGGTCGGCCAGCGACGCGAGCAGGGCGTGGTCGCGCTCGCCCCACTGCACGAGCACCGGTTGCTCGACCCTGCCGCTGCCGCTGCCGCTGCCGCTGCCGCTGCCGCTGCCGCTGCCGGCCGCAGACCGCCGGGACCGGCGTAGGCCGGCGCGGGCTGCGGCCCGGTAGTAGTTGATCGGTCCCGACAGCTCGCCGCGCACCGTCAGCGCCTCGACGTAGCGGTCGAGGTCGTCGTCGGAGAACGAGGCCGGGTCCGTCGCCCCCGAACGCAGCGCCTGCCGCAACAGCCAGCCGTCGCGGACGGCCAGGGCGCGCTCCGGCAGGACCGGGAGCTGGAACAACAACGCGTACCAGCTGTGCAGTGCCTGCCGGCTGGAGGTGAGCGCGGCGCGGAACGTCTCCGGATGCGGGATGTTGCACACGGCGAGCCGCGGGAAGCGGTCCGGGTGGGCCATGGCGGCCGCCCAGGCGACCATCCCGCCCCAGTCGTGACCCACCAGGCTCGCCCGCTCCTCGCCGAGCGCGTCGAGCAGGCCGACGACGTCGCCGACGAGGTGGCGCATCCGGTAGGCGTCGACCCCGTCGGGCGCGGACGTGTCCGCGTAGCCGCGCAGGTCCGGGGCCACCACCCGGTGGCCGGCGTCCACCAGCGCCGGGATCTGTCGGCGCCACGAGTACCAGAAGTCCGGGAACCCGTGCAGCAGCAGCACGAGCGGCCCCTCGCCCGCCTCCACGACGTGCATGCGCAGCTCACCGACGTCGAGGTGGCGATGGGTCACGAGTGCGTCCACGTCGGTCATGCTCCCCCGGGTCTCGGTCCACGTCCGGCCGGCACCGTGCCGCGTCCGACCCGTCGGCCGAGGCGGTCCTCCAGCCGGACGGTCACCATCGCCGACCCGGCCCCGGCGGGCACGTCGCGCCCGAGGTGGGCTTGCGAGACACGCCGGCTCGCTGCCGGCACCGGGGCGTGCGAGGATTGCCGGCCACGACGCACGCCCGCCGCGAAGGCCGCACGATGACCCACCCCGAGCCCGTCTCCTACGCCGACGCCGGCGTGGACCTCGACGCCGCCGACCGCAGCGTCGAGCTCATCGGGGACGCGGTGCGACGCACCTACCGCCCCGAGGTGCTCGGCAGCATCGGCGGGTTCGGCGGCCTGTTCGCCTTCGACCCGACGCGCTACCGCCAGCCGGTGCTCGTGTCGGGCACGGACGGGGTCGGCACCAAGGTCGACTTCGCCCGGCGGATGGACCGGCTCGACACGGTCGGCATCGACCTGGTCGCGATGGTCGTCGACGACCTGGTCGTCCCCGGCGCGGAACCGTTGTTCTTCAACGACTACGTCTCGGTGGGCCGGCTGGTGCCCGAGCGGGTCGCCGCTCTCGTGCGCGGCATCGCCGAGGGCTGCACCCGGGCCGGTTGTGCGCTGGTCGGCGGGGAGACGGCCGAGCACCCGGGTCTGCTCGGCGAGGACGAGTTCGACCTCGCCGGGTTCGGCGTCGGCGTCGTCGAACGGGACGAGATCCTCGGTCCGGACCGGGTCCGCCCCGGTGACCTGCTGCTCGCGATGGCGTCGTCCGGCCTGCACAGCAACGGCTACAGCCTCGTGCGTCGGATCGTGGGGCAACTCGACCTGGCCGAGCCGCACGGCCTGTCACGTCCGCTGGGCGAGGAGCTGCTCGAGCCGACGCGGATCTACGCCGCGGACTGCCTGGCGCTCAAGGACGCGGTCGAGGTCCACGCCTTCTGCCACGTCACCGGCGGCGGGCTGCCCGGCAACCTGCCGCGCATCCTGCCTCCCGGACTGTCGGCGACGGTCGACACCTCGACGTGGACCCGGCCGGAGATCTTCCCCTGGCTCGCCGAGCACGGACCGGTGCGCACCGACGAGATGTGGCGCGCGTTCAACTGCGGCGTCGGCATGGTCGCGGTCGTGCCGCCCGACGTGGCCGACGCCGCGGTGACGCTGCTCGCCGACCGCGGCCTCGATGCGTGGATCTTCGGCGGCATCCAGGACGCGACCCCGGACGAGGACACCATCAGGCTCACCGGCATCTGACCGCCCGGCGTCCCGTCCGACCGGTCCACGGCTCCTGCCCGGGGCACGGGCGCGCGCCGCGCCCGAGGCCCGGCACCCACCCGTGCCGCGCGCCGTGGCATGGGCTTCGCCCGCCCAGCGCACGTCTCACCCGGCGACGCTTCAGCCGCACCGAGCTGCGGCCGACGACCTGGTCGGGGACCCGCCGTGTCCGGTCGCCGCCAGTCACCGTGCCGGTCGCCTCGTGCGCCCGCCCGTCCGGGGTCGTCCATGCGCCGATCGTTCGCCGCCCTGCTGGTCGCCGCCTGTCTGGCTCCGGCCGTCCCCGCCGCCGCCGCGCCGTCGACGCCGGCCCGACCGAGGACCACGAGCGCCGCCGCGTCGACGGTGCCCGACAGGGTCACCACCTCGACCGGACCGCTCGGCGAGGTGTCCGACGACGTCGAGCGCCTCGTGGTGGAGCTCGACGAGCTGCCGTCGCTGCCGGCCGGATCGGTCGTCCACCTCGACCCGGTGCTGGCCGAGGGTTTCGGGCGCGCCACCGTCGACGTGCCGGCCGAGGACGCCGACGAGGTCGAGGGCGAACCCGTCCGCATCTACCGCACCGCCGGTCGGGTGCGCCCGAACGACCCGGCCGTGACCGCACAGCAGCGACGGGTGCTGGACGACTCGCGACTGTTCGAGGCGTGGGCGCACACCACCGGGGCGGCCGACGTCGTCATCGCCGTGCTCGACACCGGTGTGGACGGAGGGCACCCCGACCTGGCCGAAAAGCTGCTGCCCGGCTACGACGCCGTCGCCCGCCGCCCGGGCGGCAACGTCGACGTCAACGGCCACGGCACCCACGTCGCCGGGATCGCGGCCGCCGCCGCCAACAACGCCACGGGGATCGCCGGCGCCTGCTGGCGGTGCCGGATCCTGCCGGTCCGGGTCCTCGACGACGCCGGCTACGGCACCGACGTCGACATCGCGGCCGGGATCAAGTGGGCCGTGGACCGCGGGGCACACGTCATCAACCTCTCGCTCGGTGGCCCCCACACGACCAGCACGCTGGAGGCGGGCGTCGCCTACGCCGTCAGCCGGGGGCGCATCGTGGTCGCGGCCGCCGGCAACGAGAGCATCGACGCGAGCCACTACCACCCCGCCAACTCCCCGGGGGTGCTGTCGGTCGCCGCGACGTCGGCCGACGACCCGACGAGGCGCGCCGTCTACAGCAACTTCGGCCCGACCATCGATCTCGCCGCTCCCGGCAGCCACTACAGCACCTACCCGACCGCGAAGATCGCGGCGGGCTACGCCACCCTCCAGGGCACCTCGATGGCGACCCCGCAGGTCGCCGGTGTCGCCGGGCTGGCCCGCGCCCTGGACCCCGGGCTGTCCGGCGCGGCGTTCACCGACGCGGCCGTGGCCACCGCCGTCCCGGTCGAGGTGCCCCTGCGGGCCGGTTCGGGCCGCCTCGACGCCGCCGCCCTGCTCACCCGGGTGGCCGGTGCCGCGCCGACGCCGAGCGACGCGCCGGTGGCCACCGCCGACCATGCCTACGCCTGGCTCGGGAACACCACCTCGATCCGCCTGCTGGACAACGACCGGGCGGGCGCCGGGGACACGTTGGACCGCAGGAGCGTCGACCTGCGCGGGACCTCCCACGGGCAGCGCCGCCTCGACGACGGGATCCTCGCCTACACGCCGCGCTCGTGGCAGGCGTTGGGTCGCTACCACCTCGACTACGAGGTCTGCGCGGTGACCTCCCGCCGCTGTGCGTCCGCGCCGGTCACCGTCGAGGTGATCACGCCGCCGACGTTCCAGGCCAACGCCGACACCGCCACGGTGGTCGGCGGCACGACGGTCACCCTCGACGTGCTGGCCAACGACACCCCGCACCCGACCCACCCCATCGACCCTTCGACGGTGACGATCGCCACGGCCCCCGCGCACGGGACGGTCTCGGTCGGCGGGGGGCGGGTGCGCTACACGGCCGGCTCGACCGCCGGCGAGGACCGCTTCGTGTACGAGGTGCGCAACACGGCCGGCTTCACGTCCAGCGCGGCCGTGACGATCACGACCACCGAGCCGCCGGCAACGACCGAGCCGGGGCCGGGCGACCCGACCGACCCGACGGACCCGACGGAGCCGGGGCCGATCGACCCGACCGACCCGACGGAGCCGGGGCCGACCGACCCGGACGGTCCGCCGGCCGCGGTGCCCGCCATCTCGAGCGTCGCCCCCGGGACCGCGCGCGCATCGATCGACGGCCAGCCCGCCGCGCTCGGGGTGACCGCCGTGGCCGGCGGGGTGCGGGCCACCGGCGCCGGCCTCGACCTGACGTTGACGTCCACGCTGCCGCCCGCCGGCAGCAGCCCGCTGCGGCTCGACGGCGCCGGCGCGCTGACCGTCGCGGGCCCCGGGTTCGCGCCCGGCTCGACGGTGGCGCTGTGGCTGTCGGGCGGACCGCAGCTGCTCGGACGGGGGACGGTGGGCGGCGACGGCCGGCTCGCGCTCACGGTCTCGCTGCGCGGCACGGGCGTGGGTGCCTGCGCCCGCACGCTGCACCTGGCCGGTTCGCGGGCGGACGGCCGTGAGGTGGCGGCCTCGCTGGGCGCGGACGTCGTGCCCGACCCGTACCCGTTCACCGACGTCGTGCGCGCCAACGTGCACGCCGCCGCGGTCGCCTGTGCGCAGGCCCGCGGGACGGTGCACGGGGTCTCGCCCGGCGTGTTCGCGCCGGCCCGGACCGTCACCCGCGGACAGGTCGCGGCGATCGTCGCGCGCAGCCACGGCCTGAGCGGTGAGGGCGACGGCGGGTTCACGGACACGGCGGGCAGCGTGCACGCCGGTCCGATCGCCGCGGTCACCCGGGCGGGGTGGATGCGGGGCCACACCGACGGCAGCTTCCGCCCGGGCATCCCCGTGACCCGGGGGCAGATCGCCGCGGTACTGGCCGCCAGCCTCGACCTGGACACCAGCGACCCGACCTCACGGTTCACCGACACGGCCGGCAGCGTCCATGCCGGCGCCATCGCCGCACTCGAGCGCCACGGCATCGTCTCGGGAGGGGCCGACGGCCGCTACCGCCCGGGCGACCCGGTCACCCGGGCGCAGGCCGCCTCGATGCTGACCCGGGCCGGCTGAGACCCGCCGACGTCGCCCGCTCCGACGACGGCCGGGTCCGCGCACGGCGCGGACCCGGACCCGTCGGACGTCGTGGGACGCGGTCAGGGCAGCCAGATGCGGCGCAGGCCACCGACCGAGGCCATACGACGTTCGGCGACGGTGATGGCGGCGCGTTCGGTCGACACACCCTGCGTCCGCGACTCCGCGATGATCTCGTGCAGCGTCGCCGGGATCGCATCGGCACGCTGGTGCGCGCGTGCGGCGGAGTAGCCGCCCGGCTCGAGCTCGTCGGAGACGTTGATCAGGCCGCCGGCGTTGACCACGAAGTCCGGGGCATAGAGCACGCCGCGATCGGCGAGGTGGTCGCCGTCCTCCTCGGTGGCCAGCTGGTTGTTGGCCCCACCGCACACGACGCGGGCCTGCAACTGCGGGATCGTCCCCGCGTCGAGGACGGCTCCCAGCGCGTTGGGGGAGACGATGTCGGCGTCGACGAGCAGGACGTCCTCGACGTCGACGATCTCGACCCCGGGCAGGGAGGCGACCTTCTCGCACGCGGCCGTGGAGACGTCGGCGGCGGTGACCTTGGCGCCCTCGTCCACGAGGTGGCCGACCAGACGCGCGCCGACCTTGCCCAACCCCTGCACGGCGACGTGCCGGCCGCCGAGGGCGTCGGTGCCGAACGCGGCCTGTGCCGCCGCCTTCATCCCGAGGTAGACGCCGTAGGCGGTCAGCACCCCGGAGTCGCCCGAGCCGCCGTGGACCTCCTCGGCGCCGGTGGCCCAACGCGTCTCCCGGCGCACGACGGCCATGTCGGCCGGCGTGGTGCCCACGTCGCAGGCGGTCACGTAGCGGCCGCCGAGGGACTCGATGACCCGCCCGTAGGCGCGCAGCAGCGCTTCGGTGCGCAGCTCGGCCGGGTCTCCGATGATCACGGCCTTGCCGCCGCCGAGGTCCAGACCGGCGCAGGCGGCCTTGTAGGACATCGCCCGCGACAGGCGCAGGACGTCGGTCAGTGCCTCGTCCTCGCTGTCGTAGGGGTAGAACCGGGTCCCGCCGAGGGCGGGGCCGAGCTTCGTGGAGTGCATCGCGACGATGCACCTGAGGCCGGTCTCCTCGTCGTTGCCGAAGACCACCTGCTCGTGGCCCTGAAAGCGGGCGAAGGGTCCCTCCACCGCGTGCTCCTGTTCGTCTCGTCCGTGCCCGGGCGGTCGCGGGACGGTCCGTCCCACCCGCACCGTCGACGGCACGCTCCCAGTGGTCGGCACGCCCGGGTCGCGGGCGTCGCCGTCCGAGCAGCGTAACGCCGGGGTGGCGCTCGGGACCTGCGGCGTTCGCTACCGTCGCCGCATGGTCCCGGTCGCACAGCTGCGCGTGTTCACCCCGCTCGAGGCGTTCCCTCCCCGCGAGCGCGAACGCTGGTCGAGCTACGTCGCCGCCGGGCGGGGCCTCAACCGCCGGCAGGTCGCCGAGGCCGAGGCGGGCGCGACCGCCGCCCGGCTGCTGACCGGCCGCTCGCCGCTGGCACGCCGCGCCGTGGACGGCGACGGGCTCGACGGGAGTTCCCTCGACGGTGACGCCGCGCTGGTGCGGCGGGCGGGGACCCGGATCCTGCTGTGCCCGTTGCAGCTCGACCTGCGGGCCGCGATGGCGATGGAGGCGTTCCGCCGGACCATCCCCGAACGGCTGGTCGGCGCCTTCGTGCCCGACCTGCGGGCGCTCGACCGCCTCGCGGAGGTGTCCTCGACCGGACGGGTCCCCCACATCCTCGACGAGCCGTGGGCCGTGCCGCTGCACTGGTTCCTCGCGTTCGACCCCGAGGAGCGGCGGTTCACCGACCCGCCGGAGGGCGCCGGCCCCCGGCTCGCCTACCTCACCACCATCGACAAGGCCGCCGAACGCCTGGAGCGGGCCATCGAGGTGGTGGAGGCCACGGTCGAGGACGGCGAGGACGTGCTGGCCGCGCTGGCCGGCCTCGCGGCCTGGGTGGACGCCTTCGACCCCTCGTCGCTGCTGGAGCTCGACTACGGCGGCGTGTCGCGGCTGCTCACCCGCGACGAGCTGGCGGGCGACCACACCGGTGCGGAGCTGTGGCAGGCGGTCGAGTCGTTGGCGTCCGGCGACCTGTTCGGCGCCGCGGCCCGCTACGGGGCGGCACGCTCACGCTGGACCCACCGGCGGGCGAAGCAGCACGCGAGCTGACGGCCGGCGAGCGCGCGTCCGCCGCGACGGCCGGACGGCCGTGGACTAGCGTGGTGTCGGGAGACGACCTCGGCACGACGGTGGGGAAGGACGAGCAAGGTGGAAGGGCTCGGCGCGCAACACCCGGAGGCTTGGCTGACCCCGGGGGAGGTCGCGCGGCTGTTCGGGGTCGACCCGAAGACGGTCACGCGGTGGGCCGCGGCCGGCAAGCTCTCGCCCCAGCGGACCCTCGGTGGACACCGTCGCTACAAGGCCGACGAGGTGCACGCCCTGCTGCGCCAGTTCGGTCCCCAGCCCGCCTGAGCGCCCGTCCTGCCGGTGGCCGGCGCCACCCACGCGCGGCGGCGACGCGGTCGCAGGCCGCACGGTGCGACGGCCGGGTCGCAACACCATGGCCAAAGGTGCCTAGCGTCACCTGTTCCGTCGTCCAGGGAGGACCGACGGTTTTTGCAGGGGAGCAGGAACAGGTGACACAACACGAGCACGTGCGGCCTCGCCGAGGCCGCCTCGCACGTCGGACCCGAGCGGTGGCGCTGTTGTCTGCCGCTGCGCTGGTCACGACCACCGTCGGAGCGGCCGCCGCACCGCCGACCTTCGACGATGTCCACCCGACGTCGCACCACGCCGAGGCGATCGCCGCTCTTGCCGAGCAGGGCATCGTCGTCGGCAAGCGCGACACCGTCTTCGACCCGGGCGGCACCCTGACCCGGGCCCAGTTCGCCACCATCGTGACGCGCGCCGCGGGCCTCACGCCGTCGAGCGAGCGCCCCTTCACCGACGTGACCGGTGGCAGCCACGCCGACGCCATCGCGGCGGCGACCGAGGCCGGCATCATCTTCGGCTACGGCGAGGGCGACAACCGCACCTTCCGGCCCAACGATCCGATCCGTCGTGACCACGTCGCGCTCATGCTGCACCGGTGGCTGCAGCCGCCGGCGGGCGGCCAGGCGACCTTCTCCGACCTGCACCAGACGCCGTACGCCCCGCAGATCAACGCGCTGCACGACGTCGAGGTCATCGCCGGTCGGACCGACCGCACCTTCAACCCGTTGAACAACATCCGGCGCGACCAGACCGCGACCCTGGTGCACCGGGGACTGCGGTACCTCGACTCGCTCGAGCCCGACGGCCCGAACCCGTGGGACGAGCTCGGGCGCGACGCGCTGAACACCGACATGCCCGAGGGCGACGTCTCCGGTGTCACCTACCACGGCCGCATCGTGCACCCCGATCACGGGACGCCGGCGCCGACCGAGGACGACCCCGAAGCCACGCTCAACCTCGCCGGCGGCACCTCCGGGGTCAACCCGGTCCGCTACGCCGAGGGCGAGGCGCTCGTCACCAGCGGCACGTTCGGTCTGCGCATCTACGACGTGCGTGACCCGTACGCGCCGAAGATGCTCGGCGAGCTGCCCCGCGAGGAGCTCGCGCTGCCGGGTGACAACCCGGAGCGCAACTACCACACCTCCGAGTCGATGAACATCGACAAGCAGCGGATGCTCGCGTTCCTCTCGCGTGACCCGCGCGCCTTCGCCAACCCGCAGGACTCCGGTCCGTCGGGCTTCTACATCATCGACATCGCCGACCCGACCAACCCCGAGGTGCTGCACTTCCAGCAGGTCGGGGCCGGTCACACCACCACCTGCGTCAACGGCTGCCAGCAGCTGTGGAGCGGCGGACCGTCCCGGGCCGCCACCGACCCGGCGGACTGGATCGCACGGCCGATCTTCGTCAGCGACGTCTCCAGCGTGGAGCGCAACGACGACGGCGAGGTCGTCGGCATCGACAGCGTGTTCACCTACAAGGACCCGGTCGACACCGGCCGCTTCCGCGGGATCACCGACTACGCCCACGACGTCCAGGTCGACCAGCAGGGCGTGGCCTGGGTCTCCGGACGCGGTGGCGTCCGCGGCTACTGGACCGAGGGCGTGCACCACGACCCGGTCCTCGGCCGCACCCGTACCGCCTACGCGCACAACCCGGTGCCCTTCGCGGGCGGCGAGGTCGGCGAGTACACCGGTCTGCCCGTGGACGACGGTCGCCGGCTCGCCGGTGCGATCCACAACATGGAACGACCGGTCGACGGTGTCGAGGGTGAGAAGGCGTGGCTCGACTCGGAGCGTCCGCGTCGTCCCGGTGCCGGTGACGGTGCGAGCATGGGTGGCGACTACGCCCCCGGTGAGCTCGTCTACGTGACCGACGAGAACTTCACCTCCCCGTGCGCCGACTCGGGCAAGTTCTACATCGCCTCCATCGAGGGCGCCGACCAGGGTCAGGCCTGGCGGACCGCCGCACAGGTGGAGGAGCTCGGTGCATACGAGCTCGAGGAGGTCGGCCGTTGGAGCGTCGCGGACAAGGAGGGGACCAGCAACCCCACCGCCAGCTGCTCCGCGCACTACTTCAACATGCAGGACGGCATCGTCGCCGGCGGTTGGTACGGCCAGGGCTTCCGCTTCCTGGACGTGACCGACCCGACCGACCCGATGCAGATCGCCTACTACCGCCCCAACGGTGGCAGCGGCTGGTCCACCCACTGGATCGGCGAGGTCATCTACGCCAACGACTCGCGTCACGGCATCCACATCCTGACCCTGGACGGGGAGGCGGCCACGGCTGCCGAGACCCGCACCGAGGTCCTGGCGCCGCCGATGACCGCGCAGCAGGTGGCGGGCTTCGAGGAGGACCTGGTCGCCGACCCGATCTTCGGTTGGTCCTGCGCGCTCCCCGCGAGCGAGCTGGCCCCCGAGGACGTGCCGGCCGGGGACCTGTGAGCTGAGGTCCTGACCGGCGGACGCGCCTGATGCGCCGACGCCGGTCACCGCAACACCACGACGTGGCCCCGACCGAACCCGGTCGGGGCCACGTCGCGTGCACCGGGCCACGTCGCGGCGCCGGACGCCCGTCATCGAACGCCGCGCGCCATCCGTGGAGCGAGGCGGGTGCTCAGGTCTTCCACGACTCCACGGTTGGGCGGGTGCGCGGGTCGGGTGCGCATCCGTGGAGCGAGGCGGGTGCTCAGGTCTTCCACGACTCCACGGTTGGGCGGGTGCGCGGGTCGGGTGCGCATCCGTGAAGTGAGGTGGGTGCGCAGGTCTTCCACGACGCCACGGTCGGTCGCGTCGGTGACCGTGACGTGGGTCGGTGACCATGGCCCGGGACGGAGCCGGGCGTGGGCGTGACCGAGCGGGGCCGAGTCAGGCGAGGGCGCGGGTGAGGACCTCGGGGGTGACGTTGCCGCCGGAGAGCACGATGCCGACCCGTGCGCCGCGCAGGTCGGGCAGCCGGCCGGCGAGCAGGGCGCCCAGGGCGCTGGCACCCGAGGGTTCGACGACCTGCTTGAGCCGGGTGGCCAACAGCTGCATCGCGGCCAGCGCGTCGGCGTCCTCGACGCCCTCGACACGGTCCACCAGCGCCTGGATCAGCGCCAGCGGGTGCGCGCCGATCTCCGGGGTCTGCTGCCCGTCGAGCAGCGTGCGCGGCACCTCGACGGTCACGACCTCGCCGCGGACGAGTGCCTCGCGGGCGGCGAACCGCCCGGCCGGCTCGACGCCGACGACCCGGGTTCCGGGGCTGCGGCCGTGCACGGCGACGGCGGTGCCGGCGAGCAGTCCGCCACCGCCGACGGGCGTCACCACCGCGTCGAGGTGGTCGACCTCCGCGAGCAGCTCGAGGGCGGCGGTGCCCTGCCCGGCGATCACGTCGACGTGGTCGTAGGGCGGGATCACCGTCGCGCCGCGTTCGGCGGCGATGGCCTCGCCGATGGCGCGCCGGTCCTGGGTGTAGCGGTCGTAGGTGACCACCTCGGCGCCGTAGCCGCGGGTGGCGTCGACCTTCACGGTCGGGGCGTCGAGCGGCATCACGATCGTCGCCGGGACGTCCAGCAGCCGGGCGGCCAGTGCCACGGCCTGGGCGTGGTTGCCCGACGAGAACGCGACCACGCCGTGTCCGCGCACCTCGGGATCGAGCGCGGCGACGGCGTTGTAGGCGCCACGGAACTTGAAGGCGCCGACGCGTTGCAGGTGCTCGGCCTTGAGGAACACCTCGGCGCCACAGGCCGCGTCCAGGACGCTCGAGCGCAGCACGGGGGTGCGGTGGGCCACGCCGGCGAGCCGTCCGGCCGCGCGCTCGACGTCGGCGAGGACGACGGGAAGCTCGGCGGCCACGTCGGAGCGGTCGGGGCCCGCGGAGCGGGCCGGCATCGCGGGCGTGCCGGGGGGAACGGCGGTCACGGGGTCGACCGCAACTCGTCACGGATGGCGTCGGCGACGGCCCGGCCCGCGGCGTTCTGCACGGTGCGCAGCCGGTGCCGGCGGTCGTGCTCCTCGCCGTCGCGGACCCAGGCCAGCGCCTCCTCGTGCATCCGCCGGTCGGCGAAGGCGACCAGGTCGGGCCGGTCGACGTAGCGCGCCAGGTCACGCAGGTCGCTGAGCGTGCGCAGGCACTCCTCCGGGTCGGTGTCGCCGGCGTAGGCGTCGATCAGCAGCGCCGGCGCGTCGGGGTCGTCGTCGAGGCACTGCGCGGCGGCGTGCATGGCGAGGTTGAGCTGTCGCTCGGTGTGGGCGCTGCGCACGAGCACGGCGAGGCGCTCGGCCCGCTCGGCGCCGGCCGGCTCGCGTTCGAGTGCCGTCAGTTCCTTGGCGAGGTCCCGGGCACGTCGGTCCGGTGCGACCGGCTTCAGGTTCGCGTTCACCATCGCTGCCGCCCTTCCTCCACCGGCCGCCACCGCTTCCGGTGGAGCCGCGCTGTCGTCGCCCCTGCCGCCGTGCGCGAACGTGGCCGGTGCCCGCTGCGCCCGGTGGGCATCTGTCGAGCCTAACCCCGGCGCGGCTCCACGACGCCCAGGGCCAACCGCTCGCAGGCCCACACGTAGCGGTCGAGCATCCGGTCCAGGGCCAGTTCGCCGAGCGGACCGACGATGCGCATGGCCGCGCCGGCCGGTCGCGAGAAGGCGGTCACGCGGAAGCGGACGTCACCGTCCACGTCGTGGCGGACCTCGAAGCACTCCTCGCCGGTCTCGACGTGCCCGGGAAGCGTGCCGTAGGCGAAACCGCGTCGACGCGGCTCGTCGGTGACGTCGACGACCCGGCAGGGCACCGTCAGGCCGCGGCCGGTGACCCCGACGGTGAGCAGCACGGTGGCGTCGGGGGTCACGTGCGGGGTGCTGGCGTCGACGGTCAGTCCGGCGCGCCGGTGCATCTCCCAGGACAGCAGGCCCTGCGACACGCGGGCGAAGGCGTCCTCGCCACGGCCGACCAGGGCGTCACGGGTGACGTGGCGGTAGCCGGCGGGGAGCTTGCCCCGGCTGGCACCGACCTCGGCGTAGCTGAGCTCCGCCTGCGCGAGCCGTCGCAGCAGCGCCCGGCGACGACGTGGCGAGGTGGTCAGGTGCACGCGCTCAACCGGTCGGGTCGCACAGAGCGCGGGTGTCGTCCTGGAGGCGCTCGGCGGCGGCGACCACGGTCGGGTCCTGCAGCACGCTGCGGTCGCCCTGACGGACGGTCTCGGCCGCCTCGGCGACGGTGCGCGCGTCGCCGCGCAGCTCCTCGGGTGCCTGTGCCAACGCCTCCTGGGCGGCGTCGGCCGCCGTGGTGTGGTCGCCGCCCTCGAGCGCGTTGGCGGCACGCACGACGCTGAGGCAGAAGCGGGCCCGGTCGGTCAACTCCTGCGAGCCGCTGCGGACGTCCTCAACACGCTCCTGCAGACCGGAGCAGGCCCCGCTCAACAGGAGCGGGGCCACCAGCAGCAAGGATGTCGAACGGGCGCGCACGACGGGACTCTACCCAGTTCGATGCGGCGGCCACGGGCCGCTCGATGGTCGGCCGGTGGTGTCCCCGGCGGGGTTCGCCGCTTGTCGCCGCCGCGGCAAGCGGCACCGGCGGCGCAGAACAGGCCGCGAGCCATTACCGTTGTCCACATCAGCGTCGGGTCGAGTCAGGAACCGGCCCTCCCGAGCTACACCGGCCGGTCCGACCGCGGTCCGCGGTCCGAATCCCTCGACGCCCCGTCCCGACCCCTCTTCGCGGGAGCGTACGTCGTGTCCGAGATGCGAGAGCAGCAGCAGTTCGCCTCCAGCCCGATCATCACCGACGGCCTGCCGGCGCAGTACCCCGACATCGACGAGACCGAGACCACCGAGTGGTTGCAGTCCTTCGACGCCGTGGTCGAGGCCACCGGGAAGGCGCGGGGTCGCTACCTGCTGCTGAAGGTCCTCGAGCGGGCCCGTCAGCGCAACATCGGCATCCCGTCGCTGACGACGACCGACTACCTCAACACGATCCCGCCGGAGCGCGAGCCGCGTTTCCCGGGTGACGAGGCGATCGAGCGTCGCATCCGCCACCACATCCGCTGGAACGCGGCGGTGATGGTGCACCGCACCAACGTCGAGCGCGGCACCGGCGGCCACATCGGCTCCTACGCCTCGGCCGCGTCGCTGTACGAGGTCGGGTTCAACCACTTCTTCCGCGGCAAGGACCACGCCGGCGGCGGCGACCAGGTGTTCTTCCAGGGGCACGCCTCGCCGGGCATCTACGCACGCGCCTACCTCGAGGGGCGCATGGACGAGGCGCGGCTCGACCGCTTTCGCCAGGAGGTCCAGCCGGGCGGGCTGTCGAGCTACCCGCACCCGCGCCTGATGCCGGACTTCTGGGAGTTCCCGACCGTCTCGATGGGGCTCGGCCCGCTCAACGCGATCTACCAGGCGCGCTACAACCGCTACCTGCACCACCGCGGGTTCAAGGACACCTCCGACCAGCGCGTGTGGTTCTTCGGCGGGGACGGCGAGACCGCCGAGCCCGAGACACTCGGGGCGCTGGCGGTCGCCAGCCGCGAGGCGCTCGACAACCTGACGTTCGTCGTCAACTGCAACCTGCAGCAGCTCGACGGGCCGGTGCGCGGCAACGGCAAGATCATCCAGGAGCTCGAGGGCGTCTTCCGCGGTGCCGGCTGGAACGTCATCAAGGTGGTCTGGGGCCGCGACTGGGACGAGCTGCTCGCCCGTGACGTCGACGGCGTGCTCGTCAACCGGATGAACGAGGTCCCGGACGGGCAGTTCCAGACCTACACCGCCAAGCCGGGTGACTACATTCGCGAGGACTTCTTCGGCACCGACGCGCGGCTGCGCAAGCTCGTCGAACACCTCTCCGACGACGACCTGACCAAGCTCTCGCGCGGTGGGCACGACTACCGCAAGGTCTACGCGGCGTTCAAGGCGGCGACCGAGACCACCGGCGCGCCGACCGTCATCCTGGCGCAGACCATCAAGGGCTGGACACTCGGGCCGGACTTCGAGGCCCGCAACGCCGTCCACCAGATGAAGAAGCTGTCCTCCGAGGCGCTCAAGTCGTTCCGCGACCGGCTCGGCCTGGACGTCTCCGACGACGAGCTCGAGGGCGACCTGCCGCCGTACTCGCACCCGGGCGAGGACTCCGAGGAAGTGCAGTACCTCTGCGAGCGGCGGTCGCAGCTGGGCGGGTTCGTGCCCGAGCGTCGGGTGCAGTTCACCGTGCCGGAGCTGCCGTCGCACGACGCGTACGGCTCCCTCAAGCAGGGCTCGGGCAAGCAGGAGGTCGCCACGACGATGGCGCTGGTGCGCCTGTTCAAGGACCTGCTGCGCGACAAGCAGTGGGGCAAGCGCATCGTCCCGATCATCCCCGACGAGGCCCGCACCTTCGGCATGGACTCGTGGTTCCCGACCGCGAAGATCTACGACCGCCTCGGCCAGACCTACGAGCCGGTGGACCGGGACCTGCTGCTGACCTACAAGCAGGCCAAGGACGGTCAGATCATCCACGAGGGCATCACCGAGGCCGGTTCGGTGGGCACCTTCCATGCGGCCGGGACCAGCTACGCCACCCACGGCGAGCCGATGATCCCGCTGTACATCTTCTACTCGATGTTCGGCTTCCAGCGCACCGCCGACTCGATCTGGTCCGCCAGCGACCAGCGGGCGCGCGGCTTCCTGATCGGCGCGACCGCCGGTGGGACGACGCTCAACGGCGAGGGGCTGCAGCACCAGGACCGCCACTCGCTGCTGATGGCGCAGTCCAACCCGGCGATCGAGGCCTACGACCCGTCGTTCGCCTACGAGATCGCCGTGCTGGTCGAGGACGGCCTGCAGCGGATGTACGGCTCCGGCGAGACCGGCGGTGACGGCTCGGTCGGCGAGGACGTCATCTACTACCTGACGGTCTACAACGAGCCGGTCGTGCAGCCCGCGATGCCCGAGCACGTCGACGACCAGCAGGTGATCGACGGGCTGTACCGCTTCGCGCAGGGCGAGAAGGGCGAGCACACCGCCCACGTGTTCGCGTCCGGCACGATCATGAACGAGGCGCTGAAGGCCCAGCAGCTGCTGGCCGACGACTGGGACGTGCGCGCCGACGTGTGGTCGGCGCCGGGCTGGAACCGGCTGCTGCGCGACGGGGCCGCGGTCGAGTCGTGGAACCGGACCAACCCGGAGTCCGAGCCGCGGGTGCCGCTGGTGACCCGGATCCTCGAGGACACCGAGGGGCCGTACGTGGCGGTGTCGGACTGGATGCGGGCGACCCCGTTCCAGATCGCCGACTGGATCCCCGGCCCGTTCGCGGTGCTCGGCACCGACGGGTTCGGGCGGTCGGACACGCGCGACGCGCTGCGCAAGTACCACCGCATCGACGCGCCGTCGATCGCCTACTGCGTGCTGGCGGAACTGGTGAAGCTCGGCAAGCTCGACAAGGCGGTGCTCACCAAGGCGATCGAGCAGTACGACCTGTCGTTCGACCGGGTGCCGTTCTTCGGCCAGCCCGGCGACAGCCAGGACATCACCCACTGAGCAACGTCTGAGCGGCCGACGTCGCGCCCCCGCGGAAGCGCTTCCGCGGGGGCGCTTCCGTGCCGCCGCATCCATGCCGGCGCATCCGCTGAAGCGAGTACACCGCTCCCGAGCGGGGGGGGGGGCGTGGTCAGCGGCGCGTTGCTACCAGCGCCGTGACCCCGGTGAGGAGCGCGGCCAGCGCCACCCGCGCGGTGCGAGTGAGAGGACCCGCGCCACGACGAATCGCACCGTCTGACCGGCGCGTTCCCGGCCGGCTGCCGAAACGCCGACGGAACCGCGCCGGGCCTCCCGGAGGCTGGTGCTCGACGGGAAACGCAGCACGTGGCGACACGCACACCGGTGGAGTGACACCGCGGGGCCCTTGGCCCACGATGGGTGAGGTCCCATCAGTCGGCGTCTTCGCCGACGGTCAACACGTGCCGGTGGGCGACGGTTCGGCAGAGGGTGGCCCGTCCTCGCCCTCCGCTTCCCGGGCCGAGCGCGGGGTCGTGCCGCCGGCCAGGACGCGGCCGAGCACGACCACGCCGAGCCCGGTGGCCACGACGGTCGACAGGGCCGCACGCAGGCTGGTGGCGTCGGCGAGCAGACCGATGGTCAACGGCGAGACGAGGAACCCGACCCGGAGCAGCCAGCTGACGACGGCCAGACCGACCCCGGGGGGCAGCCCGGGCAGCTCGTCGGCCGCGTGGACGACCGCCGGGATCAGTGTCGCGACGCCGAGGCCGGCGAGCGCGAACCCGACCAGGGTCGTTCCGACCGTCGGAACGGCCACGGCCAGCAGCATGCCCACGGCGATGACGGCGCCCCCGACGCGCGCGACACGTCGCTGACCGAACCGGTCCACCACCCGGTCGCCGGTCAGCCGACCGACGGTCATCGCCAACTGCAGCGACACGAACGCGAGCCCACCGACGGCAGCGGTCGCTCCGACCTGGCCCCGCAGGTACAGCGCGCCCCAGGTGAACCCGGCGTCCTCGACGAACACCCCGAACGCGGCCAGTGCGCCGAAGGCCGCCAGCAGCAGCACGGTACGGCGCGTGACCCCGGCGAGGCGCCCGACGACGCGTCCGGTGCTCGGCACGTGCCCGCCCGACCGGTGCCGCTCGGCGTCCTCGGGACCACGAAGCAGGAACCGGTGTGCCACCACGGCGGCGACACCGAACACGGCCGCGGACGCGACGAGGTGGACCTCGAGCGGGACGTCCAGCGCGACCGCCGCCGAGCCCACCAGGCCGCCGGTGACCGCCCCGACGCTCCACAGACCGTGGAAGGCGTTGACGATCGAGCGTCCGTAGCCGCGCTGGACCCGGAACCCGTGGGCGTTCTGGGCGACGTCGACGACCGCGTCGATCGCGCCGGCACCGAACAGCACCGCCGCGAGCGTGATCCACGCGCCTGCCCACGGCACCCCGGCGACGGCCACCGCGAGCGCGACCAGCCCCGTCACGGCCACCTTCGCCGAACCGAACCGCTGGATGAGCACCGGCGCGAACAGCCCGGCCACCAGGGCCCCGAGCGGCATGGCGGCCACCGCGCTGCCCAACGCGGCATTGCCGAGGTCGAGGCGGTCCTTCACCTCCGGCAGCCGCGGCACGAGGTTCGCGTACAGCACCGCGTTGAGGAAGAACAGCCCGGAGACGGCGGCGCGGGCGTGACGGAGGTGCGGGGCGGGAGCGGGCACCGCCGGGCGAGCAGGCACAGGTGGTTCCGATGCATCGGGGAGAGGCGACCGGGCCGGGACCCATCGGTGCCCGTGCGACCTCGGAGCCCGTTCCCTGGCGCGCGAACCCGCCGCCGTCGGCCGGGAGGGTACGCAGCGAGGCTGGGCGGCGTCCCCCGACGCACCGGGCGCGCTCGGCCGCGCGACGGAGCAGGGCTGCCGCGGCTTGCTCCAGGGTCGCACGTTCGGTGTGACGCACGTGCGTCGGAAGCCGGCCGTGTGCAGATGAGCACGCACGGATCGACGGTCGCGGCGGCGCTGCGCGCGATCCGTGCGTCCGCACGTCGGGCGGTGCGGACCAGGGCGCACGGATGGCTCCGGCCAGAGCCTGCCGGCCTCCATGGCGCTGACCCTGCGTACCGAGGACGAACTCGAGCGCGCGCTCACGGCCCTGGGGGCCGAGAGCGAGGGGCTGTCCCGCCGGGAGATCATCCCGGCGCGCGGTGCTCGAGCGCTACGAACCCGCGATCTGGGCTGCCCTGACGTCGCGCGCTGCCGCGCTTCCGGCCGGCGAGTTCAGCCGCGCACCTGTCGTTCGAGTTGCTGTTCGCGTTCGCGCAGCTCCGGCGTGAACGCGTCACCGAAGTCGTCCGCCTCGAACACCGGGCGGAGCTCGACGACGGTGTGCTCGCCGTCGGGGTTGGGGATGCGACGCACCCATGCGACCGCCTCGTCCATGGACGCCACCTGCCACAGCCAGTAGCCGGAGACCACCTCCTCGGTCGCGGCGAAGGGGCCGTCGACCACCCGACGCTCGTCCCCGTCGAACTCGACGCGCACCCCCTTCGAGCTCGGGTGCAGCCCGTCGCCGGCGAGCAGCATGCCCGAGGCGACCAGCTCCTCGTTGTAGGTCGTCATCTGCTCGAGCAGCTCCTGGCTCGGCATCTCGCCGGTCTCGGACTGCTCGGTCGCCTTCATCAGCACCATGACGCGCATCGTCACCCTCCTCGTGATCGGTTCCGCCTCCTGTCGGCTGCTGCCATCGTTCGAGCGGTGCCGTCTGCCGGCGTCCACGACGAGCCATCCGGCGGGTGTGGACGTCGGTGCCTCGAGGCACGGTCGATGGTGGCGGCGTCGTGGAGGGTCGGGCCTCCCACGAGCGATCCCGGGGGTCGGGCAGCCGATGTCCTGTTGACGACCAGCGCGCGGGAGACTCATCGCTGCCGCCCGGAGTGCGGCGACCTCCCGTGGTGACGCCGCCGGACGCCGCCGGGACGCCGCCGGACGCCGCCGGGACGCCGCTGCGCTTCGAGCCGACGCAGACCTCGCGCCGGCCGGGTGCCCGTGCCGGTCGACGCGCTACCGGCGAGCGCCCCGGTTGCCGGTCACGGCCCGGTAGATCAACAACAGGATGATCGAGCCGATGATGGCCGCCAGCCAGGTGGAGATGCTGAAGAACTCGTCCACCGGATTGACGTCGAACAGCAGCCCGGCGAGGAACCCGCCGAGCAACGCCCCCACGGCACCGATGACCATCGTCACGAGGATCCCACCCGGGTCGTCACCCGGCAGGATGGCCTTCGCGATGGCTCCGGCGAGCAGACCAAGGATGAGGAAGGCGATGATTCCCACGGACACTCCTGTCTCGGTGCGGTCAGAGAGACCCTACGCCGGTGCGAAGGAACCGGTCCCTGATCGGACGGACCAGCGCCGCCTCGCCTCGGCCGGAGCACGTACGGGAGCTGGCCACCGACGCCGGTGCTGCTCATCGCGGTGTGGGCCCAGGGGCAGCCCTGCTCCCGTGGGTCCAGGCCAGCCGTCGCCGCCCGCCCGCCTCCTGTCGTTCGACGATGAGCGGTCGGACGTCCGTGGCACGCCAGATCGCGAGGTGGGTTGACCGGACGGCGCTACCGTCCGGTGCAGACGGAGCTGGCGTGCCGAGGAGGCGAAACGTGCGGGAGTCGACGACGACGATCGCCACCGGTGACGGGCAGGAACTGCACGTCTACCGGTGGGCGCCGGACGACCAGCCGAAGGCGGTGGTGCAGCTCCAGCACGGGCTGGCCGAGCACGCCGGCCGCTACCGCCGCTTCGCCGAGGCGCTGACCGGCGCCGGCTACCTCGTGTACGCCCCCGACGCCCGCGGCTCCGGTCGCAGCGCGGGGAACGGGTACGGCGACTGGGGCGCCGACGGCTGGCCCGGCTGGGTCGACGACGTCGCCCGGCTGAACGCGCGGATCCGCCGGGACGAACCGGACCTGCCGCTCGGACTGTTCGGGCACAGCATGGGCTCGTTCGCCACCCAGCACTTCCTGCTCGACCACGCCGGCGACGTCGACGCGGTGGTGCTGTCGGGCAGCACCGAGGTGGGCTGGCTGGTCCCCGTGCTCGACAGCGACGAGCCGGCCGACCTCAGCACGTTCAACGCGCCCTTCGAGCACCGCACCGGCTACGAGTGGCTCAGCCGCGACGAGGCCGAGGTCGATGCGTACGTGGCCGACCCGGCCTGCGGTTGGGAGGCGCCACCGCTCCCGGGTATCGGCACCCTCGCCGCCGCCGCCGATCCCGACCGGGTCGCCGCCGTCCGGGACGACCTGCCGATGCTGATCGTTTCCGGCTCCGACGACCCGCTCGCGCAGGGTGGTGCCGCCATCGAGGTCCTGGCCGAGCGCTACCGCACCGCCGGGCTGACGCACGTCGAGACACAGGTGTACCCCGGCGGACGACACGAGCTGCTCAACGAGATCAACCGCGGCGAGGTCACCGCCGACGTCCTCGCCTTCCTCGACCGGACGCTCACCACCGGCTGAGCGCGCTCGCATGCGCCGCGAGGCGCCCGGCCTCCCGCTGCGTGTCGGTCGGCTGGCCGCAAGGGACGCGACGGTACGCCGGTCAGACGTCCCACCGTCCGATCTCGGCGGCGAAGGCCTCGGTGACGGCGGCGACCGGCCCGGCCAGGGCGGCCTGCACCGCCGCGGGATCGGTCGGCGGGAGATCGAGCCACGCGACCAGCGACTCGACCGACGTCTGCGGTTCGAGCTGGCCCCAGCGACCGGCGGCCGACCGACGGTCCGTCGTCCACGTCCCGTCGCGCACGGAGACCAGACCCGCCACGGCCAGCAGCGTCTTGCGCGCCACACGGGTCCCGAGCCGGGCAGGGTCCTCACCCTGTTCGAGCGCCGTCATCCACCGCCCGACGTGCCGGGCGAGGTCGCCGTTGAAGCCGCGGGCCGCTCGGACGTCGGCCGGGAACGCCGGCAGGGACGCCGCCGGGTCGGGGCCGTGCAGGTGGACGGCGTAGTGGCGCAGGAACACCCGCAGCCCGTAGGCCTCGTCGCCGTCCTCGTCGAGCTGGTCCCAGCCGGCCGGGCCGATGCTGAGCTCGCGGCAGACGTCGCGGAAACGCGCGGACAACGAGCCGGCGATCCGCCGGGCCTCCGCAGCCGTCAGCCCGATCGACAGCAGGTCGACGTCGGAGGTCGGGACCGACGCGGTGCCCGTCGCCACCGAGCCGTACAGGTACAGCGCACACCGTCCGGCGACCGCGTCGACCGCCGCGCGCAGCACCGGCTCGTGGACGGGCGAGACGGCCTGCCGCCGCGCACCCGTGCGAATCGTTCCCTGCGGCGTGACGCCTTCGCGCGGATCGTGCATGGGCGTCGACTCCCGGGCCCGGATCGTGTCCCTGTTGGCGGTCCGATGCGGCAAGTCTGCCGTCAGTGTCGAGCCGACGGCGGACGGGTGGCCGACGGGTCCGAACGGCCGCGCCGACGGGGGGCGCGGGCGGGCCGCCGCCGCTCTAGCTTCGAGAGCTGGGCACCTCGACAGGGGTGCCGAGCGACGACCAGGAGCAGGACACATGGCGACGACCCGGACCTCCAACGCCCACTGGAACGGCGACCTCAAGAGCGGCGGCGGTGAGGTGTCGCTCGGCAGCGGCGAGTACTCCGGCGCCTACACCTTCGTCTCGCGGTTCGAGTCCGGCGAGGGCGGCACCAACCCCGAGGAGCTGATCGCGGCCTCCCACGCCGCCTGCTACTCGATGGCGCTGTCCAACATGCTCGCCCAGGACGGCAACGCCCCCGACTCGATCAAGACCGACGCGACCGTCACCCTCGACACCGTCGACGGCGCCCCGACCGTCACCAAGATCGAACTGCGCACCGTCGGCAAGGTCCCCGGCCTCGACGAGGACGGCTTCCGCGCCAAGGCCGAGGAGGCCAAGGCCGGCTGCCCGATCAGCCGCCTGCTCGAGGGCGGCAGCGCCGAGATCACCCTGGACGTCACCTTCGAGTCCTGACCGACCTCGCGGGACGGGCAGCTCAGACGCTCGTCCCGATCAGCACCGTCAGCAGCCGGTCACCCTGGTGGCCGGCTGCCGTGCGTCCGCCGGCGGTCGTGCTGCACAGCGCGCCGCGGCCGGACGTCTCCAGCCGCATCGGCGGGATCGTCGGCGACGGGGAGGCCAGCGCGGTCAGCACCGCCGCTCCCGACGGGGTGGTCAGCTCGACCTCGCGCTCGTCGCCGCGTACCACGAACCCGCGCAGCAGTTGCAGCACCACCGGTGGCGGCACGGGGAAGCGGCCGTGAGCGATGTCGATCGTCCCGCCGCCGAGTGCCACCGCCCCGGCCGTGACCGTCCCGATGCCGAGCTGCTCGAGCGCGACGACGCCGGCCAGGATCCGCGCCACCGTGCGGGGCCGGCCGAGCTCGTGCAGGTGCACCTCGCCGGCCGGCAGGTCGTGGACGGCCGCCTCGGCGCGGATCAGCACGTCGGCGAGGTCGTGCGCCCGGGCGGCGGGACGCTCGGCGAGCCCGGCCGCCTCGATCGCCTCGTGCATGGCCGACGCGGTCGGCAGCCGGTCGTCGGGGTCGTGGCCGGCGTCGTCGACGAACACCTCGACCGCCGCGACCTCGCGGGCGGTGATGCGCTCGACCACCACCCGCGCGCCGATGCCGGCCTTGTCGACCACCGCCTGCAGGCCGGCGACGTCCGCCCCCGCGGCGACCAACGCGCCGAGCCACAGCTCGGCGGTGATGCCGTCGTCGCACAACAGGTGGGCGGTGCGGGTGCCGTTCACCGCGCCGCTCATCCGCCGGCCGTCCGGCGGTCGGTGGCGCGCACGATCCGGCGCGCCAGCAGCGCCGCGCCCAGGCCGTTGTCGACGTTGACGACCGCGATCCCGGGCGTGCAGGCGCTCAGCAGCCCGTGCAGCGCGGTCATGCCGTCCTGCGCGGCGCCGTAGCCGACGCTGGTCGGCACCGCGACGACCGGCGCGGACACCAGCCCGGCGACGACCGGGCCGAGCGCCGCCTCCATGCCGGCGACGACCACGACGACCTCGGCGGCCGCCAGCACGTCGCGCACCTCCAGCACCCGGTGCAGCCCGGCCACGCCGACGTCGGCGAGCAGCGTCGGCCGCTCCCCGAGCGCCTCGAGGGTCACGACGCACTCCCCGGCGACACCGAGGTCGCTGGTCCCGGCGGTGACGACCACGATCCGGCCGTCGGCCGCGTCGTCGCGCGGCGGCAGCGGCGCGAGCACCAGCATGCCGGCGTCGTCATGGACGACCGCGTCCGGGTGGGCGGCCACCACCGCGGTCGTGTGCGCCGGGTCGGCGCGGCTGACCAGCACCGGACGGACCCCGCCGTCGAGCAGCGCCGTGACCGCCGTCACCGTCTGCGCCGGGGTCTTGCCGGCGGCGTAGACCACCTCGGGTTCGCCGGTGCGGGCCCCGCGGCCGACGTCGGCGCGCACCTGTGGCCCGTCGACCCGCACGCCCGCCGCCGCGCCACCCGCGGCCGCGCCACCCGCCGCAGCGCCACCCGCGACGGACGTGGCCCCGCCCCCGGGACCGTTCGCCGCGCGCGTCACGCCGGGCTCCCGACCACCGGCAGCAGGCGGCCCGACTCGACCGGCGGGGACGCCTCCTCGCGCAGGCCGCCGAGGTCGAGCGTGACGTGGTCGTAGCCGGCCTCCTGCACGCCGGCGACGATCGCCTCGCGCTGGGCGACGGCACGGGCCAGGTCGGCGGCCGGCAGCTCGACCCGGGCGAGCTCGTCGTGGTGGCGGACCCGAAACGCGCGGAAGCCGAGCTCGTACAGGGCCTGCTCGGCCGCCTCGATGCGGGCGAGCTTCGCCGGCGTGACCGTCTCGCCGGTCGGGATCCGCGACGCCAGGCAGGCGAACGCCGGCTTGTCCCACACCGGCAGGTCGAGTTCGTGCGCGAGCGCCCGCACGGCCGTCTTGTCCAGTCCGGCTTCGCGCAGCGGCGCCCGCATGCCCCACTCGGCGGCGGCGGCCCGGCCCGGGCGGTGGTCGTCGAGGTCGTCGAGCACCTCGCCGTGCGCCAGCGAGTGCAGCCCCCGCCGGTCGGCGACCTCGCGCAGGGCGGCGAACTGGTGGTCCTTGCAGAACCGGCACCGGTTGCGCGGGTTGGCGGCGTAGCGGGCGTCGGCGACCTCGGCCGTGTCGACCACCTCGACGTCGATGCCGATGCGACCCGCCACGGCCAGCGCGCCGTCGAGCTCGCGGGCCGGCAGCGACGGCGAACGGGCCACGACCGCCACGGCGGCGCCGCCGAGCACCCGGGAGCACACGGCGGCGAGCAGGCTCGAGTCGACCCCGCCGGACAGTCCGACCGCGACGCTGTCGAGCTCGGCGACGACCGCCTCGAGCCGCGCCAGCGACGCCCGCGCCTCCAGCGACGCCGGCGCCGGCGGCTTCGACGTGCGGACGCCCGTGCGGCCATCCGTGCGGTCCCCGGGGTCGCTCATCGGCGCGCCCCCGAGCGGGCCGGCGTGGGCCAGACCCGTCGGCGGGTGGTGCGCTGGTCGGGTTCCAGCAGCTCCCAGCGGCGGCGCCAGTCCGCGGCTGGCGGACCGCTCGAGGGCGGCGTGGTGCCTTCGTGGCGGTGGCGCATGGCGGTCCACCAGTCGGTGCGGTGCTCGTCGAGCAGCGTGGCGATGCTGGCCTCCAGGCGGCGGGTCAGGGCGGCGGCCGGCTCGTCGTCGCGGGCCCGCAGCGGCGCGCCGAACCGCACCCGCACGACCGGCCGGCCGGAGCTCGGCCAGGCCGCGCCGCGGGGCATCGCCCGCCACGAGCCCTCGATCGCGACCGGCACGATCGGCACGTCACAGGTCTTGGCGAGGTGCGCGGCGCCGTGACGGAAGCGTCCGGTCCAGCCGTCCTTGGAGCGGGTCCCCTCGGGGAACAGCAGCACGTGGTGGCCGGCCGCGAGCAGGTCGCTGGGCAGTTCGCTGCGGCGGCTGCGCCGGCGGTCGATCGGGACGGCGTTGAACACCAGGGCGGTCGCCGCCGCCCGCCACCAGGCGTCGAAGAAGTAGTCGGACGCGGCGACGGTCACGGTGTCGCGGCGCACCGCCTGCGGCAGCGCGGTCAGCACCAGCGGCGCGTCGAGGTGGCTCGAGTGGTTGGGGGCGAGCACGACCGGGGACGCGGCGGCCTCCAGCACCCGTTCGCGGTCCTCGACGGTGATGCGCAACTGGCTGGCGAGCAGCGGTGCGAGCACCCCGGCCTGCAGCCCGGTGCGGGCCACCTTCGCCGGCCGGGTCCGCGACCAGGCGGTCGGGAACTCGCGCGGCTGCGGCGCCTGGACGGTGTCGACGACCGTGCCGGGCGGCAGCGGCCGGCGCCCCCAGCGCCAGTCGCGGGCCGTGTCGCGCAGCGCGCCACCGAGCCCCATCAGCGCACCTCCGCGAGCGTGAGCGGCGGTGCGTGCAGGTAGGTGATCGACGGGTCGCGTCCGACGGTGTCGCTGGCCATCTCCAGCGCGTCGGTCAGCGTGCCGGCGGCCCGGAAGCCCATGCGGCGGGCCACCCCCGGGTCGGCGCCGACCCAGATGACGTCACCGACGTGGTCCATGCCGTGGGCGCCCCAGTACCACATGTAGAACGGGTGCACGCCGTGGTAGGCGTTGCCGTTGCGGTACAGGTGCACGTACCACGGGTCGGTCGCGTAGGCCTGCTCGTACTTGTCCTCGATCAGCGCCGGGTTCGTGGTGTCGGCCAGGACCTGGTCGAAGAAGTCGATGTAGGACGGGTGGTGGACCGGGTCGAACTCGCGGCGCAGCGGGTGGAACAGGATCATCACGCCGCCGTGGCGGACCAGCGGCCGGCCCCGGTACATGTTGAAGAAGTACCCGAGTCCCATGCACATGGCCAGGATCGGGTTCATGATCGAGTTGACGTTGTAGGGCCCGACGTAGGGGATGCCCGTCACCAGCACGTCGCTCTGCCCGTCGACCTCGACCAGCTGCTGGCGGTGGACGTGCTCGAGGGTGCGCGGGTGCACCGCCTCGGTCTCGCCGGCCTGGACGCTGGTGAGCTGGAAGGGCGCCAGCGAGTTGTGCAGGACCTTGCGCCGCGCCTTGGGCGGCAGCCGGTCGAGGGTGTTCTTCACCGCGAACGCGGTGGCCTGGTCCTTGACCGACCACTCCCACTCGCGCTTGGTGAAGAACGCGGTCTGGTCGGGGAACGCGGCGTTGTTGACCGTCGTCTCGATGGTGAAGATCGTCAGGTGCTCGGCGAGCAGCCGTCCCATCCGCACGGTCGAGCCGTGCAGCGCCGAGTGGCGCGGGTCCATGTAGCTCTTCGAGTGCAGCATGGTCTGGACGTTGTGGTGCGGCCGCAGGCTGCGGTAGCCGGCCAGGCCGACCGGTACCGACTTGTGCCCGCCGCCCATCGTGACGAGGTTGATGTTGACGTAGACGAGCAGGTCGGACTCGGCGGCCCGGCGGTTGATCTCGACGTGCTCGCCGTGGTCGGTGACGCCGACGAGCTTCATCCCGGCGGTGTCCTCGGCGTCGTGGTTGCGCAGCCGCTCGGGCCAGAACGAGCGGAACACCCGGTCGCCGACGACGTGGCGCAGCTCGTCGGCGGTCATGCGCCGGTGCAGGGCGTTGGCGGCGATCAGTTCGACGTCGTCGACGCCGGCCTCGGCGGCCAGGGTGAGCACCTGTTCGATGACGCGCTGGCGGATGTCGGGCGGGCGCATCGAGGGCAGCGGCAGCGACAGGTCGTCGAACGCGATGGTGAGCTTCATGCCGGCGAACAGCAGCTCGCGCAACGGCGGCCGGCCGAGCGGGTGTTCCAGTGCGTGCGCGATGGCGGCGTCCGGGTCGGGCAGCCCGGGCAGCACGTCGGGCGGGTAGACCGCCCGGGTGCCCAGTGGGAAGCGTTCGAAGCGCAGCTGCTCACCCGCGTGCACCAGCAGCGGTGGCGTGCGCTCGTCCACCTCGACGACCACTCCGGGGCGGGGCATGCGGACTCCTCGTGCTGCGTCGGTCGGTTGCGGGCGTCGGTCTCGTGGGTGCCGGTCGGCCGCGGTCAGTTGCGGGCGGCGGTCAGGTCGAAGGCGACCTTGGCGGTGCCGAGGCGGCCGGCGTCCATCGCGTGGTCGACGGCCTGGCGCCAGTGCTGGAGCGGGTAGGTCGCCAGCGCCAGCTCGTCGAGCGGAGCGGTCGCGGCCAGCTCGAGGGCGAGCTCGAAGCTGGAGCGGCCGCCGTGGGTCGGCTCGCGGCCGGTGGCGTAGGCGCCCAGCACGGACAGCTCGCGGAACCACGCCGGGGACAGGTCGACGCCCTGCGGTGGCATCCCGGTCAGCACGACCCGACCGCCGGCGCGGGTGGCGCGCAGGGCCAGGTCGAGCGAGCTGCGCGAGCCGGCGCAGTCGAGCGCGACGTCCACCCCGCCGAGCAGGAAGTCGGCGCCGAGGTCGGGCCGCAGTCGCAGCGCCCGGGTGTCGCGACGCACCGCGCCGGTCGCCTGACCGACGGGGGTGACGCTCGAGGCGCCCATGGCGCGGGCCAGCGCCTGCTGGCGGGGATGCTTGGCCGTGGCGACGATGCGCCCGGCGTCGGTGAGCGCGCGCAGCGCCAGGATCGTGAGCAGGCCGACCGTGCCGCTGCCGGCGACCAGCACCTGCTCGTCGCTGCGGACCTCGGCCCGCAGGGCGGCGTGGATGGCGCAGGCGAGCGGTTCGACCAGCACGGCGCGGGCGTCGTCGAGCGTGTCGGGTACCGGGTACAGCTGCGAGCGGTGGGCGACGAGCTGCTGCGACCAGCCACCGCCGACGTCGGCGCAGTAGCCGGTCTGCAGCCCGGGGGCGAGGTGGCCGACCGTGACGTGGGTGCAGCGGCCGGTGTGGCCGGCGGTGCACGCCTCGCACGGTGCGAGCCCGCGCGGCGCGCAGCTGAGCACCGGGTCGATCACGACGCGGGTGCCGCGCGGCAGGTCCTCGACGTCGTCGAGCAGGTCACCGACCAGTTCGTGGCCGGGCGTGATCGGGAAGGTCACCAGCGCCGAGAAGTACGGCGAGGTGCCGCCCGAGAGCATCGACAGGTCCGAGCCGCAGATGCCCGACAGCCGTGGCCGCACCCGGCCCCAGCCGTCGGCGGCGACGCGCGGCGCGCCGGTCGACACCAGCCGCAGCGGCGCGAGCCCACCCGACACCACGCCGGGCAGCCGCGGGGCGAGCACCCGCGAGGCGAGGTGGCGGGACAGCGACTTGTGGACCTGCAGGGCGAGGACGTCCATCAGCCGACCTCCGCGGGGGACTGCTCGTCGCGGACCGGGCCGGGTGCGGACGCGCGCAGGTGCGCCGGGGCCCGTTCGGCGTCGCGCCAGTCGGCGATCGCCCACCGTTCACGGCGCGCGAGGCGGTACAGCGGCCCGTCGGGGTCGACGGCGACCGGGTGGCCGACCACCCGCAGCATCGGTGCGTCCGAACGGCTGTCGGCGTAGGCGTAGCTGGCGCCGAGGTCGGCGCCGACCCGCCGGGCGTGCTCGCGCAGCCAGGCGGCGCGGGCGGGACCGACCAGCGGCGGGCTGGCGAGGTGCCCGGTGGCGCGGCCGGTCGCGTCCACCTCGAGCTCGGCGGCGGCGATGTCGTCGAACAGCTGCTCGAGCGGGGTGCAGAAGCTGCGCAGCGCGCCGGTGAGCAGCACCGTGCGGTGGCCCTGGTCGCGGTGGGCGCGGATGCGTCGCACGGCCGCCGGCGAGAGGTCGGCGAGGATGCGCCGGCCGAGTTCGTCGGCGACGAGCTGGTCGAGCGCGGCCACGTCCGCGCCGGCGAAGCGCTGGTAGAACGCGCGCAGGAACCGGTCGCGCCCGGCGGCGTCCAGGGCGAGGTAGCGCGGCAGCCCGCGCAGCACGTCGGCGGCCTCGCGCAGCCCGGCGACCCGGTCGTCGTGCCAGCGGGCCCGCAGGTAGGCGGTGAGCACGTTGGTACTCGCGACCGTGCCGTCGAGGTCGAACACCGCCAGCACCGTCGGCGCCTCGACCTCGGTGTCGGCCTCGGCCTGCGCGCCGTCGGCCTTCGCGCCGTCGGCGGCCGTCCGCGGCGAGCGGCTGGCGCTGGTCGCGGGGCCGAGCGCCGGCGGCGGCTTGTGGGGTTTGGGGCCCGACGGTTGGCGGCCCCGGAACCACGCGGCGACGCTCGGGACGTGGATCTCGGTGAGGTAGACCCGCCAGTCGATGTCGGTCGGGTCGAACCCGAAGTGCTCGCGGTCGGCGCCCTCGAGGCCGTCGCGCAACGCCTGCGCGGTGTCGTCGAGGAAGGTGGCCTCGGTCTGCGCGTAGATGCCGTACAGCTCGAGGAAGCGGGTCAGGTTCTCGTAGCGCTGCTCGTGGCGGTCGAGCTCGCGTCCCCAGCGCCGCAGGCGCGTCCCGGTCACCGGCACGCGCCGCAGCAGCCCGGCGGCGGTGCGGCTGAGCGTGGTCGCCGCCTTGAGCTGCCGCTCGACCTGGTCCACCCCGGGGAAGCGCCAGGTCGGCAGCGTCGGCGAGCCGTCGACCCCGGGCAGCGGGTGCTGGTCGAAGTAGCCGCGCACCAGCGCGTACATGCGGGTCAGGTGCAGCGGGTTGCGCGCGCCGGTGCCCACGACCACGCGGGCCGGCCGGCCCGTCGGCGGGGGCGAGGCGGCCGCGACCAGCACCGCGTTGGCGACGAAGTCCACCGGCACGACGTCGACCACGCTGTCGGGGAAGCCGGGGAACTCCGGGATGTCGCCGCGTCCGAGACCGATCATCAGCGGGTCGGCGACCTTGAAGCCCTCGATCCAGCCCGGATGTGGGTGGCGCAGCGACGACTCGACGATGCTGGGGCGCACGATCGACAGCCGTGCGGCGCCGAAGCGTTCCTCGGCGACCCGCTCGCCCAACGCCTTGGTGAGCGTGTAGACGTCGGCGAACCCGAGGCTGCGCGCCCGTTCGCGGCCGGCGTCGACGAGCTGGCGCTCGACCCAGTCGGTGCGCAGACGTTCGGTCTCGTGGCCGAGGGCCTCGTCACCGTGGGCGCCGACCTCGCGGCGGGCGCGCTCGCGCCACCTCGCCAGGCGGGCGGGCTGTCGCGAGGCGAGCTCGACCCGTTCGGCCAGCGCCTCGGCGGCAGCGGCCTCGACCCGCCAGTCGACGTCGTCGCGCACCGGGTCCTCGGGCACCGGCCCGGGACGGCGTGCGGCGACGTAGGCGGTGGAGACGTGCACGACGTGGTCACAGCCGGCCGCGGCCGCGGCGGCGTACAGGCGGTCGACCCCGGTGGTGTGGGTGCGGAACGCCTCGTCGATGCGGGTGTCGAACGAGACCGTGCCAGCGACGTGCAGCAGCACGTCCACCGCGGGCAGCACCAGGGACTGGTCGGCGGGGGCGTCGAGGTCGACGTCGACCACCTCGGTGCGCGCGAGGGCGGCCTCGACGAGCCCACGCTCACGGGCGGTGGCGAACGCCGAGCCGCTGGCGAACAACCGCTCGACACGTTGGCGGGCGGAACGGCGACCCCGTCCGCGCACGAACAGCACCAGCGGCGTGTCGGGCAGGTCCTCGAGCATCCGTGCGAGCAGCGCCTGTCCGACGAAGCCCGTGCCGCCGGTGACGCCCACCCGCGTGCCGGCCAACTGCTGCGCGATTCCCACTGCTGCGGCTCTCCCCGTCCCCGTGCGGTGCGCGGTGACGCTAGCCACGTCGGGCGTCGCTGGGAAGCGGCGGGTCGAGGTGGATGACCGGGCCCCGTCGTCTGCGCTACAACGTCGCCCGCCCTCCGACCACCCGCGGCACGAGGCACCCCGACGTGGCCGAGCTGACCTACTTCTACGGCACGATGAACTGCGGCAAGTCGACCCTCGCGCTGCAGATCCACCACAACGCGGTGACCGCCGGCAAGCACTGCCTGCTGTTCACCAAGCACGACCGTGGTGGCGGCCGGATCACCTCGCGCATCGGGCTCTCCCAGGACGCCGTGGTGGTCACCGACTCGTTCGACATCGCGACCCACGTGCAGGCGGTGACCGCCGCGGGCACGCCGGTCGACGTCGTCATCTGCGACGAGACCCAGTTCTACACCGCCCAGCAGGTCGAGCAGCTGGCGTGGCTGGTCGACGAGCTCGACGTCGAGGTGCAGGCGTTCGGCCTGTTGACCGACTTCACCACCCACCTGTTCGCCGGCTCCAAGCGCCTGCTCGAGCTCGCCGACCGGCGCCAGGAGCTGCAGGTCGAAGCGCGCTGCTGGTGCGGGGAGCGGGGCACGTCCAACGCCCGCACGGTCGACGGCGCCATCCAGCGGCAGGGCCAGCAGGTGGTCGTCGGCGACCTCCCACAGGCCTCGCTGGAGACCGGCGAGGTGCCCACCGTGGCCTACGAGGTGCTGTGCCGACGGCACCATCGGCAGGGCATCACGCGGGTCCTGGCGGACCGTCAACCCGACCGTGCCCGCGAACGGACGATGTTTCCGGTCGCCGGATCGGCCGCGACGCGGTAGCGTTGTCTTCGTCAGACCGGTTCGCGGGCGACCGCGGACTACTACCACCAAGGTCGGATAGGGCTGCGACGCGATGTCGCGGCACGACCTTTCAGAACGGAACAACGCATGCCGCAGGGCACTGTCAAGTGGTTCAACGCCGACAAGGGCTTTGGTTTCATCCAGCCCGACGACGGGGGCGAAGACCTCTTCGTCCACTTCTCGGCGATCAACTCGCAGGGTTACAAGTCCCTCGACGACGGCCAGCGAGTCAGCTTCGAGGTCACGCAGGGGCAGAAGGGCCCGCAGGCTTCGGACGTCACGCCGCAGTGAGGCGCTGAGCGTCTGCTCGCTTCGAAGGCGACGCCCCGGGTGCATGCACCCGGGGCGTCGCCCTTTTCGTGTGTGAACCGTCGGTTTGTCGCGGTGTTCTACGGTGTCCGGCGGCGTCGCCCGGGTCCCGTGCCCGCGGCAGACGCCGGCGACGGGCCACAAGGAGCGGCGAATGCAGGATCCCGATGCCCAGGTGCTCGCGCGGCTGCGGCCGCGGGCGCTGCACCGCGCGGAACAGGGCCGCTCGCTGGCACGAAACGAGGTCGCGGCCCTGCTCACGGCCCGCGACGACGACCTCGACCGCCTGCTCACGGTGGCCGCCCGCACCCGCGACGCCGCCCCGTGGTTCGCCGAGGGTGCCTGGGGGCGCACCGCCGAGGGCACCCGGCGCGTCACCTACTCCCGCAAGGTGTTCGTGCCGCTGACCCACCTGTGCCGGGACACCTGTGGCTACTGCACGTTCGCCTGGCCGCCGAAGAAGGACGTGCCGGCCTACCTCGCGCCCGAGCAGGTGGTCGACATCGCCCGCCGCGGCCAGCAGGCGGGGTGCAAGGAGGTGCTGTTCACCCTCGGTGACAAGCCCGAACTGCGCTATCCGGCGGCGGCCTCCTGGCTCGACGCGCGCGGCTACGCGACCACCCTCGAGTACCTGCGCGCGGTCGCGATCGCCGTGATCGAGGAGACCGGCCTGCTCCCGCACCTCAATCCCGGCGTGCTGTCGTGGGCGGAGCTCGCGACCCTCAAGCAGGTGTCGGCCTCCATGGGGATCATGCTGGAGACCACCTCGACGCGGCTGCTGGCCAAGGGCAACGCCCACTTCGGCGCGCCCGACAAGGACCCCGAGGTCCGGTTGCGCACGCTCGAGGACGCCGGTCGGCTCAGCGTGCCGTTCACCTCCGGGCTGCTGGTCGGCATCGGCGAGACCGAGGCGGAGCGGGCCGACACGCTGCTGGCGCTCAAGGACCAGCACCGGCGCTACGGGCACCTGCAGGAGGTCATCGTCCAGAACTTCCGGGCCAAGCCCGACACGGCGATGCGCTCCTTCCCCGAGCCCCCGTTCGACGAGCTGCTGTCGGCCGTCGCCACCGCCCGGATCGTGCTCGGCCCGACCGTGCACGTGCAGGCCCCACCCAACCTGTCGCCGGCCACCTACGGCGACCTGCTGCGGGCCGGCATCGACGACTGGGGCGGGGTGTCGCCGGTCACCCCCGACCACGTCAACCCCGAGGCGCCCTGGCCCCACCTCGACGAGCTCGCCGCCCGCAGTGCCGAGCACGGCTTCGCGCTGACCGAGCGGCTGTGCACCTACCCCGAGTGGGTGACCCGCCCCGACCCGTGGCTGGCCGGGCGCATGCGCGCGCCGGTCGCCGCGCTGGCCGACGAGGCCGGGCTCGCCCGCGCGGGCGTGCGTCCGCAGCCGCAACCGTGGCAGGACCCGGAGGTGACGGTCACCACCACCTCGGCGGCGATGGAGGCCGTGATCGCCGGCGACGAGGCCGGTGGGTCGGCCGCCGACGGTCGCAACGCCCGCTCGGCCGCGGCCGACGACGCGCTGCACCGGGCCGTCTACGGCGACCTGCACCAGATCGCTGCGGGCGTGCTGGCCGCCAACGCCCCGCGCGTCGAAGGACCGGCGCGGCGCAGCATCCGGCGCGAGGTCGCGGCCGCGCTCGCCCGCGCGCAGGCCGGCACGGTCCTCGACGACGCCGAGGCGCTGCTGTTGTTCGACACCACCGGTGCGGAGCTCGAGGCGCTGGCGGCCGCCGCGGACGAGCTGCGCCGCGACGCGGTCGGCGACACCGTCACCTACGTCGTCAACCGCAACCTCAACTTCACCAACATCTGTTACACCGGCTGTCGGTTCTGTGCGTTCGCGCAGCGCCGCGACGACCCCGACGCCTACAACCTCTCGCTCACCCAGATCGCCGACCGGGTCCAGGAGGCGTGGGACGAGGGCGCCACCGAGGTGTGCATGCAGGGCGGGATCCATCCTGACCTCCCCGGCGACCACTACTTCGCGATCCTCGACGCGGTCACGGCGCGGGTGCCCGGCATCCACGTGCACGCGTTCTCGCCGATGGAGGTCGTCAACGGCGCGACCCGGCTGGGCATCTCCGTGCGCGAGTGGCTGGCCGAGGCGAAGCGGCGCGGGCTCGGGTCGGTCCCCGGCACCGCCGCGGAGATCCTCGACGACGAGGTCCGCTGGGTGCTGACCAAGGGCAAGCTGCCCGCCGCCCAGTGGATCGAGGTCATCACGACGGCGCACGAGCTGGGCATCCCGACCACCTCGACGATGATGTTCGGGCACGTCGACGAGCCGCGGCACTGGGTCGCCCACCTCAAGCTGCTGCGCGCGATCCAGGAGGACACCGGCGGGTTCACCGAGTTCGTGCCGTTGCCGTTCGTGCACCAGCTCGCGCCGATCTACCTCGCCGGGGTGGCCCGTCCCGGCGCGTCGTTCGAGGATTCCCGGCGGGTCCACGCCGTCGCGCGGCTGCTGTTGCACGGCGCGATCGACCACGTGCAGTGCTCGTGGGTGAAGCTCGGTCTCGAGGGCGCGGTCGCGCTGTTGCAGGGCGGCTGCGACGACCTCGGCGGCACCCTGATGGAGGAGACGATCTCGCGCATGGCGGGCTCGACCCACGGGGTGCGCCAGGACCCGCAGTCACTCGTCGCGACCGCCGCCGCGGCCGGGCGCCCCGCCGCCGAACGCGACACGCTCTACCAGCCGGTGGACCGCCGACGCCTCGGCCTGCCCGCCCTGCCGGTCTGACCCCGGCCTTGGCGGCGCGGGTCTGGCGCGGGTCTGGGCGCGGCACCGGGCTCGTCTTGCCGTCGCACGCGCGAGCCGACGACAATGGGCGTTCGTCCCGCCGACGCCGGACGACGCCGGGCGTGGAGGTCGAGGCGATGCAGACGTTCGAGGTGGGCGACGCCGTGGTTCCCGAGGAAGGTGGTGATATCGCCGGGACCGGGGACGCGGCGGTGACCGGCCGGGTCACCGCGGCGCTCACGCGGCTGTTGCCGGCGCTCGAGCGCTACCACGCCACCGCCGACGCGCCGCACTTCCCCGCCTACGTGCCGGGCACGGTGCCCTCCGAGCCGCTGGCGCTGCCCGACGACGGCGTCGGCCTCGACGCGACCCTCGACGAGCTGGCCGTCGCGGTCGAGCACGGCTGCCGGATCAGCGCCCCCGGCTTCGTGGGCTTCATCACGACCGGCGCGACGACCAGTGGGGTCGCCGCCGCCACGGCCACGGCGTTGGCCGGCGGGCAGCGCTACCTGGTGCACGCGTTCAACGCGCTCGAGCGCACCGGGATCCGGTGGCTCGCCGAGCTGTGCGGACTGCCGGCCGACACCTACGGCGTGCTGTCCAGCGGCGGCTCGACGGCCCAGCTGCTGGCCCTCGGAGCGGCCCGCCAGGCGGCGTTCGAGCGCCTCGGCGTCGACGTCGCCGCCGACGGGCTGGCCGGCGGTGTGCGCGGCCGGATCTACGTCTCCGACCGTGGGCACCGCACGATCCACCGTGCAGCCGCGGTGCTGGGGCTCGGCCGTGACGCGGTGCGCGGCATCCCTTCGCTGCCCGGCGGGCAGGTCGACCCCGACGCGCTCGAGGCCGCCCTCGCACAGGACCGCGCCGCCGGACTGGTGCCGATCGCGATCGTGGCGGTGGCGGGCTCCACCGACACCGGCTCGGTCGACCCGATCGCCCGGCTGGTCGAGATCGCCCGCCGCCACGACACCTGGCTCCACGTCGACGGGGCGTACGGGCTGCTCGCCAACGCCTCACCCACCCAGGCGCCGGCCTTCGACGGGGTGCGCGACGCCGACTCGTGGATCGTCGACCCGCACAAGTGGCTCGCCACCGGCGTCGGGGTGGGGGCGACCTTCGTCCGCGACGCCGACGTGCTGACGCGCGCGTTCGCCGAGGGGGAGGCTGCCTACCTCGAGGGCTCGTTCTCGACCGTGCCCGAGGACGGCGCCTCCCAGTTCGACCTGATGGCGGGGGCGTGGGCCGACCAGAGCCTGGAGCTGTCCGCGCCGCCCCGTGGCGTGCTGGTGTGGGCCGTGCTGCGCGAGATCGGCCGCGCCGGTCTCGCGGCCCGGATCGACCGGCACGTGGGCTTCGCCCGCCACCTGGCCGCGCGGGTCGCCGCCGAACCTCGCCTCGAGCTGCTGTGCGACGCGCAACTGTCGATCGTGTGCTTCCGCTACGCCCCGCCACCGGGGGTCGACGGTGACGTCCTCACCGCCCGCGTCCTCGAACGGCTGCGCCGCGAGACCCCGTTCGTGCCGAGCAGCACCGTGGTCCGGGGCGTTTACGCGCTGCGGCCGTGCTTCATCAACCCGCGCACGACCCGTCGCGAGGTCGACGGGCTGGTCGACGCCGTGCTGCGGTTCGGCGACGAGGCGACGTCGACCCCGCGGTGACGTCCGTCCCGCGGGGACGGTCAAGGCCGGCGGGCGCCGTCTCGGAAGGTCACAACCGGCGGGTCGAGCGGAAGGTGCGGGCGTACAGGCCGGTGCCGTCGAGCAGGGACGCGCCACGGAAGTCGCCCAGCGTCGGCCCGTCGATCGAGCGGCGCGAGGACACGAACCGGTGGCGGCCGGCGTCGTCGCGTCCGAGGTAGACCCCGACGTGGTCGATCGTGTTCGCCGGGTCGACGGTGGCGTCGAAGAACACCAGGTCACCCGGCTGGAGCGACTCGAACGCGGTCACCTGGGTCCCGAGGTTCGCGATCGGCACGACGCCGGGCGCGTCGGTGGCCTGCTGCTGCGACGAACGCGGCAGCGACGCCCCGCCGTCGGGCTGGCGGCCCAGGGGCAGCCCGAACCGGACGCCGAACAGCAGCCGCACGAAGCCGGAGCAGTCGACGCTGCGGTCGCGCTCGGGACGCGGGGACACCCGGCTGGTGCCGTAGGTCGCCACCACCTGCTGGTAGTCGTGCCAGTCCGAGCCCGGCGACCGGTCGCCGTTGGCCAGCAGCGGCCCGTAGGCCGCGTCACCGGCCACCAGCACCCCGGCGGCGTTGCGGACGTCCGGGGCGCCGGCGAGGTACTGCAGCGAGGTGGCCAGCACGTCGGCGGACCGGTCGGTCCGGGCCTGACGGAGCCAGCGTTCGTCGACGCGGCCGTCGAACGGCGCCGGCAGCAGCCGCACCCAGGTCGTCGACGTCACCCCGTGGGTGGCGGTGGCCTCCTCGAACCGCCGCGCGGGGCCGGCGAGAGTGACCGTGCGGGCCCCGTCGGTGAAGGTCGCGACCCAGCGGCCCTCGGCGTCCTCGACGACCGAGCGGGCGGGAGCGTCCAGCCGGCGCATCCGCAGGCGGTCGACGTCACCCAGCGGCGCGGGCGCCGAGGCCTCGACGACCAGCAGGTCGAGCCACCGGACGAGGAAGGTGGCGAGCTGGCCACGCGTCATCGACGCGCCAGGCCGGTAGCTGCCGTCGGCGTACCCCTGGGTGACACCGGTGCCGACCAGGCGACGCACCGCGTCCTCGTGGGTCGAGCCGCGCGTGTCGGGGAAGGTCGGCCCGAGCGGGCGTTGACGCCCGAACACGCGCCCGTCGGCCCGCACCAGCAGGGTCGCGAGCTGCCCACGGGTGACGGCTCCGTCGGGGACGAACGTGGTGGCGGTGGTGCCGGCGACGATGCCGGCGCCGGCGAGGGCACCGATCGCGGCCCGGTCCGGGTGGTCCGTGGGGACGTCGAGGAACGCCGGCGTGGCCGGGGTGGGTGCGCGACCGACGGCGACGAGGGTGGCGTGCAGCGCCGCGGCGAACTCGGCGCGGGTCGCGGTCGCGTCGGGTCGGTACGGCCCGTCGCCGGGGGAGACGACCCCCCAGGACGCCAGGCAGGTCACGCTCGCCGCGTGCGTGTGCGCCGTGGACACGTCGGCGAAGGCGGCGGTCGCGGTGTAGGTGGCGGGACAGGCCCGGGTCGGGGCGGGGGCCGACGCCGCTGCCGGGGAGATCCCCGGACCGACGAGGCTCGCGACGAGGGCGACGGCGAGCGCGAGGACCAGGGCGGCTGGGTACGGCGCACGGTCGGTGCGGGGCAGCAGGTGCGGCGCACGCCGGCCGGGGGTCGTGTCGAAGGTCACCGCTGCTCCTTGGTCGCCCGACACCATCGGCCGGTCGCGCAGGGGTCTTGAGCACCCCGTGCTCCGCCGCGCGTTCCGGCGGTGGTTTCAAGGAATCGGGCTGGGGCCGCGAGCTGGGCGCGTTCGGGCTCGACGACTTCACCGAGCTCAAGACGATCATCGCCGAACTCTGACCCGGACGTGCACCACGACGGCCCCGCGGAGGTTCGCGGGGCCGTCTCGCGTGCAGGGCCGTCCTGCCTGCGCGTGGCGGTCCGGTCGTGACGGCGTGCCGGTAGGGTCGCCGCCGGCGGTTCCCGTGCGCGACCGGTGCCGTCGCTCGTGGCGAGGGGAGGGCGAGGGATGGCCGGCGCAGGGACGCAGCGTCCGGACCCGGCGCGGGTGACGTTGCTGTGGGACGGGACGAACCCGGCGGCCGCCACGGCGGCCGGCGAGCTGCGTCGCCAGGTGCCGTTCGTCGCGGCGGACGAGGCGACCGTCGCCGTGGTGCTCGGCGGTGACGGGTTCATGCTGCGCACCATGCACCGTCTGCTCGACGCGGGCTCCACCATCGCGCTGTACGGGCTCAACCTCGGCACGGTCGGCTTCCTGCTCAACGGCTACCGCGCCTCCGGACTGCAGGAGCGCCTCGCCTCGGCGCAGCCCGCGGTGCTGCACCCGCTGCGGGTGGACGCCGTCGGGCCCGACGGCAGCGTCCTGCGGGCGCTGGCGATCAACGAGATGTCGCTGCTGCGGGCGTCGGCCCAGTCCGCCCACGTGCGGCTGCGGATCGACGACGGCGCGGTCGAGGTGGACGAGCTGCAGGGGGACGGCGTGCTGGTCGCGACCGCGGCCGGTTCCACGGCCTACAACCGCTCGGCGGGCGGGCCGATCGTGCCGCTGTCGGCCGAACTGGTCGCGTTGACGCCGATCGCCGGGTTCCGTCCGCGGCACTGGCGCGGCGCCCTGCTGGACGCGGCCACGCGGATCGCCATCGAGGCGGTCGACCCGGGCAAGCGTCCGGTGCAGGCCGCGGCCGACCACCACGAGCTCGGCCGGGTCGTCTCCGTCACGGTCCAGCGGGCGGTCGACCGCCAGCTGACCCTGCTGTTCGACCCGCAGCACACCCTCGAGCGCCGGATCCTGCAGGAACAGTTCCGCTGACGCGCTCGCGACCGCCGCTCCTCGGTCGTCAGGCCCGGCGGTCGAGCGTGTCGGTCACCAGCTGCTGCGCCTCGTCGAGGATGGCCCGCAGGTGGTCGTCGTCACGCAGGCTCTCGGCGTAGATCTTGTAGACGTCCTCGGTCCCGGACGGGCGCGCGGCGAACCAGCCGTTGTCGGTCAGGACCTTCAGCCCGCCGATCGGCTCGTCGTTGCCGGGCGCGCGGGTCAGCACGGTGGTGATCGGTTCGCCCGCGAGCGTGTCCACCGTGACGTCCGAGGGGCTCAGTGTCTTGAGCGCGGCCTTCTGCTCGACCGTGGCGGGTGCGTCGACGCGTCGGTAGGAGGGGCGACCGAACCGTTGCGCCAGGGCGTCGAACCGCTGCCCCGGGTCGGTGCCGTCGCGGGCCGTCATCTCGGCCGCCAGCAGGCACAGGACGATGCCGTCCTTGTCGGTGGTCCAGGGCGAACCGTCCCGGCGCAGGAACGACGCGCCGGCGCTCTCCTCGCCGCCGAAGCCGATCGAGCCGTCGAGCAAGCCGGGCACGAACCACTTGAACCCGACGGGGACCTCGAGCAGCCGGCGGCCGAGGGCCTGCACGACCCGGTCGATCAGGCTGCTGCTGACCAGCGTCTTGCCGACGCCGATCGCGGCGTCCCAACCGCGCTGGCCGAACAGGTAGTCGATCGCGACCGCGAGGTAGTGGTTGGGGTCGAGCAGGCCGGCGGTGGGCGTGACGATGCCGTGCCGGTCGCCGTCCGGGTCGTTGCCGAAGGCGACGTCGAAGCGCTCCCGGAGCTCGACCAGGTTGGCCATCGCCGCCGCCGAGGAGCAGTCCATGCGGGTCTTGCCGTCGCGGTCGGGCGGCATGAACGCGAAGGTGGGATCGACCCGGTCGTTGACCACCTCGAGGTCCAGGCCGAAGCGCTCGCCGATCGCGCCCCAGTAGTCGACGGTGGCGCCGCCGAGCGGGTCCGCGCCCAGCGAGAGACCCGAGGCCCGGATCACGTCGAGGTCGACGATCTCCGGCAGGTCGTCGAGGTAGGCGCCCCGGTAGTCGTGGCGGCGCACCTGCCCGCGGGCCGTCTCCCACGGCACCCGCTGCAGCTGCGACGGGTCCCCGAGCAGCCGGTTGGCCTCCTGCTCGATCTGGTCGGTCACCGTGGCGTCGGCCGGGCCGCCGTGCGGCGGGTTGTACTTGAACCCACCGTCCTCGGGAGGGTTGTGCGACGGGGTGACGACGATGCCGTCCGCGACCCGGTCGCGACGGTCGCGGTTGTGGCGCAGGATGGCGTGCGACACGACCGGGGTGGGCGTGTGCAGGTCGCCGTCGTCGATGCGCACGTCCACGCCGTTGGCGACCAGCACCTCGAGCGCGCTGCGGAAGGCCGGCTCGGACAGGGCGTGGGTGTCGCGGCCGAGGAACAGCGGACCGTCGATGCCCTCTGCGGCCCGGTGGCGGCAGATGGCCTGCGTGGTGGCGTGGATGTGGCGTTCGTTGAACGACCGGCTGGCCGAGGAGCCGCGATGGCCGGAGGTGCCGAACGCCACCCGCTGGGTGGGCTCGTCGGGGTCGGGGACCTCGTCGTAGTAGCGACCGACGAGGCGGTCGACGTCGATCGTTGGCTCGTCCTCGCGGCGACTCATGTCCGCTCCTGTGACGGGCGGCGCTCGCGCAGCCGCGGGTCGGCTCCGCGTCGTACGAGGTGTCGGAGGACGTCCGCTCCACCCGCGACGCTCACCCCGGGCCTCCGGTCTGGGGCAGCTCGACGTGTACGCGTGCGCCCGGTCCGGTGATCCACATCCGGCCCCCGTGGGCGCGGGCGAAACGGGCCACGACCCCGAGTCCACGGGGGACCTCGACGGTGTCCTGGCTGCCGTCCTCGAGCCCCCCGCCCTCGAGCCGGGCGACCACCTCGTGGGGGATGCCCGGCCCGTCGTCGACGACCCGGAGGATCGCCGCGCCGCCGTCGACCGAGACCCGCAGGCGGACCTGGGCGTCGGGCGGGGTGTGGTGCAGGGCGTTGGCCAGCAGGTTGTCGACGATCCGTTCGACCTTCACCGGATCGACGTTCATCAGCAACGAGGGCACCTGCGCCGACACGCGTTCGCCCGCGGGGTCGTGCGCCCGCACGAGGCGTTCGACCAGTTCTCCGACCCGCGTCGGCCGGCGGTCCGCCACGTCGGCATCGCCGCCGAGCAGCCCGGCGACGGAGTGCTCCATGCGGCGCAGCAGGTCCTCGAGGGAGCTCGCCGTCCGCTGGCGGGCGAGCTCACCCTCGGAACGGACGACCTGGTCGAGCAACGCCCGGGCGCGCGCCAGGTCGTGCTGCAACTCGTGGACGGCGACGCCGGCCACCTGGGCGGTCGCCGGATCGGCCGCATCCACGGGAGCTCCGTCGTCGGCGGACAGGGAACGCCCCCGCAGCCTAGCCCGGCGCCACCTCCCGGCCCACGGCCCACCCCCGGCCCCCGGCCTCTCGGATCGCGGCCCATGGCCTCTCGGATCGCGGCCCATGGCCGACGGCGAGTCGGTCGCGACGTGCGCCGGTGACCGTCGTCGCTAGGGTGGCCGACGATCGCGATCGGCGCGCGGAGAAACGGAACCGGGAGCCGTCCGTCCGGCAGCGCGGTCCCGTCGGCCGCGGCCCACGTCGGGTCCGATGCGCCTTTCCGAGGTGAGCAGTGAGCAACGAACTTCCCATGGGCGTCGTCGGCGGTGGCATCGTCGGCCTCGCCGTCGCCCGGGAACTGACGCGGCGGTTCCCGGGCCGACCGGTGGTCGTGTTCGAGAAGGAGACCGAGCTCGCCACGCACCAGACCGGCCACAACTCCGGCGTGGTCCATGCCGGCATCTACTACCGGCCCGGGTCCTTGAAGGCGGCGTTGTGCACCCGGGGGCGCTCGCTGCTGCAGGACTTCTGCGACCAGCGCGACCTGCCCTACGAGGCGTGCGGCAAGCTCGTGGTCGCCGTCGACCGCGCCGAGCTGGGCCGGCTCGACGCGTTGGAGGCAACGGCCCGGGAGAACGGGGTGCCCGGGCTGCGACGCGTCGATGCCCGGGAGATCGTCGAGATCGAACCCCACGCCGTCGGTCTCGCCGCCCTGCACTCGCCGGCGACCGCGATCACCGACTTCGTCGCGGTGGCCCGGGCGTTCGCCGACGACATCGAGGCCGCCGGCGGCCGCATCCTGCGCTCGAGCCCCGTCACCGGCGTGCGACGGCGCAACGGCGCCCTCGAGGTCCGGACCCCCGACGGGGTACGGCGGGTCGGTGCGCTGGTGCTGTGCGCCGGCTTGCAGTCCGACCGCGTCGACGAACTGTTCGCCGCCCCCCGGGGCCCGCGCATCGTGCCGTTCAAGGGGGAGTACCTCACCGTCTCGGCCGCGAAGCGGGAACTCGTGCGCGGCATGGTCTACCCGGTGCCCGATCCCCGCTACCCGTTCCTCGGCGTCCACTTCACCCGGCGGGTGCACGGCGATCTCGAGGTCGGACCCAACGCGGTCCTGTCCCTCGCTCGCGAGGGCTACGGGCGAACCGACGTGCGACCGGCCGACGTCGCGGACATCGTGCGGTGGCCCGGGTTCTGGCACCTGGCGCGGACCCATTGGCGCACCGGAGCCGAGGAGGTCTGGGGCTCGCTCTCCAAGCAGGCCTACATGCGCAAGGCATCACGCTACGTCCCAGCGATCGGGCCCGAGGACGTCGTCCGCAGCCGCGCCGGCATCCGTGCCCAGGCGGTGGAACCCGACGGTGCACTGGTCGACGACTTCCGCATCTTCGCCGAGGACGGCATCGTCAGCGTGCGCAACGCCCCCTCGCCCGCGGCCACGTCGAGTCTCGCGATCGCCGAGCACGTGGTGTCACACCTCACGGCGGCGTCGAGCTGACCGTCGACGCTGCGCAGGTCGCGATCGAGCTGACGCCTCGCGCCTGCACGGTCCCGTCTCGCCTACCGGGCGGCTGACCCGCCGTCGAGGACGGTGTAGCGCGCACAGGCGAAGGCCCCGTTGCGCGCCAGTTCCTCGAGCCGGAGGTCGAGCGCGCGTGGCAACAGCGGTGCGCCGGCACCGAGCGTCACCGGCGCGAGGGACACGACGAGCTCGTCGAGCAGGCCGGCGTCGGCGAACTGTCCGGCCAGGTCACCACCGCCGACGACCCAGAGGTCCCTGCCGTCCGCCGCGGCGAGCATCCCGGCGTGGACGCCGCGGACGTCACCGCGGGCGAAGCGCACGTCCCCCGAGATCGTCGGCAGGTCCCGGGTGGTCATCACCCAGGCCGGCAGCGGGTAGGGCCACCTGCCGCGCTCGTGGCGCAGGATCCACTCGTAGGTGGTCGAGCCCATCACCATGGCGCCGACACGGGCGAGGAACGCGGCGTGGTTGAGCGGACCCGACGCGTCGTGCTCCTGACGCAGCAGCCACGCCAGCGAGTGCTCTGCGTCGGCGATGTACCCGTCGAGGCTGCTCGCGGTGTAGTACGTCGTGCGGCTCACGTGATCGCTCCTCGCGGGGTCTCCCGGCGTTCGGTCTCGCCTCGCCGGGCCCGCAGCCACAGGATCGGGTCACCGTCGTCCACCTCGTGGCCGGCGGCGGTCAGCATCGCGCGGACCGACTGGCGCCGGTGGGCGGCGTAGGTCAGGACGTGGGCCACGACGCTGCTCAGCACGAAGCTCTCGGGGGGATCGCACAACGCGTCGACGAGCCGGTCGTTCCAGGTCCGGCGGCGTTCGATGTCGCGCACCGCTGCCAGCCAGCGGGGTGCGACCGCGTCGTGGCGCTGCCGCAGGCGGGCGGCGTCGGGTGCGTCGTCGCGTGGCGGCAGGTCGAGTCCTTCGATCGCGGCGAGCCAGACCTCCTTGGTGAAGACCTGGTGGTCCAGCACCGCCGCGATCGACTCCTCCGGCCCGTCCCAGGACAGCAGGACCGCTCCCGGCGCACGCACGGCGGCAGCTCCGCGTCGGTCAGGCCCTCGGCGATCTCGAGCAGCGTCCGGGTGTCGTCGAGGTCGTGGGCGACGAGCTGTTCCACGAGCGGGTTCATCGGCTGGGCCTCGGCTCGGACCCACAGCGACGTGGGCGGGTGGAAGTGGATGCCGTTGGGGGCCGGGAGCCAGTGGCTCCCGACCGTCGGGCTGGACGGCGGGCGACCGAAGGCGCGGGCGAACGCGCGGCTGAACCCTTCGAGCGACGCGTACCCGGCTGTCCGGGCCGCGTCGGTCACCGACGTGCCGTCGGCCAGCTGCCAGGCGGCGCGCTCGAGCAGTACGCGCCGACGCATGGCGACCGGCGGCTCGCCGGTGGCCTGCGACAGCAACCGGCTGAAGTGGTACGGCGAGCTCGCGGCGTCGTCGGCCATGTCGCCCAGGCGGCGCGGGTCCTCGTCGGCCGCGGCGTCGGCGTCGTCGGTGCCTGCGAGGACCGCGTCGAGCAGTTCGCGCAGACGGTCACGTCCGTTCTCGGTCATGGGGCGAGTGTCGCCCGCCAGCGTCCGACGCGCCTGACCGTTCTTGCGGCGATTCGCTCGCGGCGGCGGACGGAGGGGAGCGGGATGGGAATAGCGCAGGCACGGTTTCCCGTTGTCCCGCCCATGAAGACCATCGGATTCCTCTCGTTCGGGCACTGGACGCCGCAGCCCGGCTCCCACGTGCGTACGGCCGCCGACGCGCTGCTGCAGTCCGTCGAGCTGGCGGTCGCCGCGGAGGAGCTGGGCGCCGACGGCGCCTACTTCCGGGTGCACCACTTCGCCCGGCAGCTCGCCTCGCCGTTCCCGCTGCTGACCGCGGTCGGTGCCCGGACCTCGCGCATCGAGATCGGCACCGGTGTCATCGACATGCGCTACGAGAACCCGCTGTACTTCGCCGAGACGGCCGGCGCCGCCGACCTCATCGCCGGGGGACGGCTGCAGCTGGGCATCAGCCGCGGCTCGCCCGAGCAGGTCGTCGACGGGTGGCGCTACTTCGGCTACGAGCCCGCCGAGGGCGAGACGGACGCCGACCTGGGTCGCCGGCACGCCGAGGTGCTGCTCGAGGCGCTCGAGGGTGAAGGCTTCGCCGAGCTGAACCCGCGGCCGATGTTCCCCAACCCGCCCGGCCTGCTGCGGATCGAACCGCACGCACCCGGTCTACGGGAGCGGATCTGGTGGGGGTCGGGGTCCAACGCGACCGGCGTGTGGGCGGCTCGGCTCGGGATGAACCTGCAGAGCTCCACGCTCAAGGACGACGAGACCGGCGAGCCGTTCCACGTCCAGCAGCGCAAGCAGATCGAGGTCTACCGGCAGGCGTGGGCCGAGGCCGGGCACGAGAGCGAACCGCGGGTGTCGGTCAGCCGCAGCATCTTCGCGTTGACCAGCGACCTCGACCGCGCCTACTTCGGTGCCAGCGGCGCCTCGCGCGACCACGTCGGCATGCTCGACGAGCGCACCCGCGCCATCTTCGGGCGCTCGTACGCCGCGGAGCCGGACGTGCTGGTCGAGCAGCTGCGTGCCGACGAGGCGATCCAGGCCGCCGACACGCTGCTGCTGACGGTGCCCAACCAGCTCGGCGTCGACTACAACGCCCACGTGCTCGAGAGCATCCTCACCCACGTCGCGCCCGCGCTCGGCTGGCGCTGACGGCGGCGCCCGGGCGGTCAGGCGCGTCGCTCACACGCGACCTGGGCTCTGCCGCCCTTGGTGTAGGCGATGTCGGTCCAGGCTCATCGTCGATGGCGTCGATCGCCGCGACGATCTTGGAGGTTCGGCGCACGGTGATGGAGAACTGCGCGTCGTGGTTGGTGCACGCCTCGATGACCTTCGCCGACCAGAACCCCGAGTCGGTCCGGAATACGATCGTGCCCGTGGCTCCGGCACGTCGGACGCGACCGATGGTCTCGCGCACGAACCGCTGCGCCCCCCGGCCGGTGCTCGCCGTCCCTTTGCGCATCCGGGCGTGCAGGACCTCGCCGGTGTCCGCGCGCGTGGCCAGCAGCGGGGGCAGCCCGAGCTGGTGGGTGTAGCCGTAGGCGGCGCCCTGCTTGGCGTAGCCGTGGACCTCACAGACCGTGGAGTCCACGTCCACGATCAGGTCGGCATCACCCGGTCCCGCTCCGGCGGCCCACGCACGGGTAGCATCGTCTCGGTCACACGGTCGAGCTGGCGAATGTGGGGACTTCGCCACGGTGGTGGGTGAGCCGGTCTCGGAGGCTTGGTGAAGACACGTACGGCCTCGATGCTCGAGGTGTCTACCCCACCGAGCTACCGAGGCCGTACGCGTCGCGGGGCAGCTCGACATGGGCGAAGAGCTCGTCGTCACCATCGATGTGAGCGTCGGTCAGGACGAACTCGGGCAGGGCAAGCAGCAGCTCGCTCCACCCTGAACAGGGGTAGCTTGGGAACATCCAGCCGTGCACCCGCTGCGGCGTGCTGGACGAGCACCGCATCCACGACCGGCGACGTCACACCGTCCGTCACCTGCCCGTTGCCTGGCGCGCCACGAGGGTGGTGTGGCACAAGCGGCTGCTGGCCTGCATCGAGGGCTGCGGCACCTTCGCCGAGCGGGCCGCGTCGATCGCGCCCGGCGCAGTCTGGTCGCGAGCGGCGGCGCGGGCAGCCGTGGCGATGTCGGCTGGCAACGTCCCCGTGGACCAGATCCGCAAGGAGTTCGGGGTCGGGTGGTGGACGGTGATGCGGGCCGTGCTCGCTGCCGCCGACCTGGTCGTGCCGGTCAACCCGACGCGGGTGGGAATCGACGAGACGGTGATGACCACTGGTCGACTCACCGACGCCACCGTCAGTTTCTGACCGCGCTGGTGCCTGGAGACCAGCCTGGTCGTCGCCGTCACCCAGGGCCGCGACCAGGCCTTTGCGGCCGCGTTGCTGGCCGAACACGCCCCCGACGCGACCGTGGTCGCCTGCGATCTGTTCATCGGGGTTCAAGTCAGCCGCCGACACCCTCGAGGCCGCGGTCGTGGTCGCCGACGCGTTCCATCTGGTGCGGTTGGCGTTGAAGATGATGGACGAGGTCCGTCGACGTCGCCAGCAGCAGATCCACGGCCACCGCGGCCGCAAGGACGATACGCTGTTCAAGCTCCGGTGTGTGTTGCGCGTCGGCCGTGAACGCCTCGACGAGGACCGCCTCGCCAAGATCTCGACCGGCTGCGTGCCGCGGACACCGACGACGAGGTCGGCTCCGCGTGGATCGCGGTCGACCTGCTCCGCCAGATGTACGCCGCACCCGCGACACCGCCCACCGCCGACTGATCGCCTTCTACGAGTGGGCCGTGGAGGCGAGATCGACGAGATCCTGCGGCTGGCCCGCACGCTCGACACCTGGCAGGAAGAGGTGCTCGCGGTCTTCGACACCCGCGCCACCAACGCGGCGACCGAGTCCGCGATTATCGGGAGTCCTGTTCGGGGTGTCGTCGACGTGGCTGACGGAGCGGTGCGGCCCCGTCGACGACGCGTTATCTGGAGCGCGTGTTCGACGTCCCCCACGTGGCGGCGGCGCGGGTGTAGACCTCGTCAACTCGACCACCATGTGGGCCGGGCCAGAAGGCACGGACGTGCGGGTGCAGCGGGTGGTGATGCCGGTCACCGGGGTCGAGTCGTGGACGGTGCTCGATGACGAGCTGACCACGGTCGCCCTGGCCGAGCGGTTCCTCGCGCACCTGGCAGCGTTGGAGCGTTCCCCGAACACGGTGCGGGCCTACGCCCACTCGTTGGCGCTGTGGTTTGAGTGGCTCGCGCTGCGCGCCTGGGATGTCGCCGAGGTCGAGGACGTGGCGGAGTTCGTCCGCTGGCTTCGTGCCCCGGCGGAGAACGTGATCGTGCTGGATGCCTCGGCCGCGCGCCGTTCGGAGTCCACGGTCAACCGGCATCTGGTCGCGGTGTTCGGCTTCTACGACTTCCACGCCCGTAGCGGCGTGGTGCTCGCCGAGAGCCTGGTGGCGTGGCGGCGGGTCCCACGCGGGTCCTACAAGCCGTTCCTCCATCACGTCACCGCGGGGCGGCCGATCCCGACTCGGCCGGTAAAGCTCAAAGCGCCGAGGCGGCTGCCGGGGAGCCTCACGATCGAGGAGGTCACCACGATCCTGGCCGCGTGCGTGCGGCTGCGTGACCGGCCGGTTCTTGTTCGCGTTGCTGGCCGAGACCGGGATGCGGATCGGGCAGGCGCTGGGGCTACGTCACGGCGACTTCGTCTCGCGACGGCGCGAGGTCACGATCGTTCAGCGGTCCGACAACGCCAACGGCGCGCGAGCCAAGACCCGCACGGCGGTCACGCTGCCGGTTTCCGCGCCGCTGGTCGGTCTCTACTCGAGCTATCTGCACACCGAGTACGGCGACCTCGACTCCGACTACGTGTTCGTCAACCTGTGGGCCGGACCGGCGGGGCGTCCGCTCCGCTACCAGACGGTCGCCAAGCTGGTCGGCTGGCTGCGGACGACCACGGGGATCGCGTTCACCCCGCACCTGCTGCGTCACACGCGGGCGACCGAGCTGATCCGGGCTGGGGTCCCGATCGAGATCGTCTCGAAGATGCTCACCCACCGTTCGGTGACCACGACCTGCGACACGTACCTGCACCTGTCGGTCGAGGACGTCCGCGCCGAACTCGTCCGCGTCGGCATCTGGGATCAGGCCGAGGAGCCCCGATGAGCAGCGTGGTCCATCCGCTCCGACCCGCCGCCCCTTCACCGCTGTTGGGCAAGCTTCTGGCTGCGGTCCGCCCCGAGTTCCAGCTCGAGTTGATCCGCATCGACCCTGACCATCCGGTGTTCGCCCGCGGCCGCTGCACGGTCGTCGGCTGTGAGCGGGGCGGCTGGTCCAAGCAGCTGTGCGACGCTCACTACAACCGCTGGCGGCTGGCGGGCCGGCCGTCGCTGGCCGGCTACTGCGCCACGACCGGCCCCATCCGCAGCGGCAAGACGTTGAACCGCACCGATGCGTTCGATCTTCGTGCGCTGCCCCTGCAGCTGCGGCTCGAGGTCGCCTACTCGATCCAACGCCGCCACGACGAACGGCGGGTGCGGCTGATCCCGGTGCTGGTCTACCAGCTGGTCGCACTGCTGTCCAACGGCGGGGTCGAGTCGCTGCTGGACCGCCCGATCCAGGACTGGGTGGCCGAAGCCAACGAGACCGGCCGAGCACGGGCCGGGTCTCGCACCATCGGCCGGCCGGCTCCGCTACGCCTACCGGCATCTGCAAGACCTGGCCGAGGGCGCTGACGCGGAGAGCGAGTTCGCCCGCGACCTCTGGCGCGCGTCGATGCTCGGCCTAGACGACACCCGCCCGCCACGCGCGGTCTCGTTCGCTGAGATCTCCCAGCTCTGGCTGCAGGGCGAGCACGCCGCAACGGGTGCAGGGACGCTCGCTGCGGGGCATCACGATGCGGACGATGGTCTCCTCGACGACTCCCAGACGTCGGCGATCTCGAACTCGGGCAGGGCAAGCAGACAGGTAGCGTGGGTCACGTAGGGCCTCGTGGATGGGTGGCGTAGACACCTCCATCCTCGCGGGCCCTACACCCCTCTCACGGCATCCCCGGCAGCGGCCCACCCACGTTCATCTCGAAGGGCCCCCAATGGTGGTGTGCCGTCGTCGGTGGTTGTAGCGGTGGACCCAGGCGAAGATCGCCCGGCGGGCTTCAGCCCGTGAGGCGAAGTGCAGCCGGTGGACCAGCTTGACCTTCAAGGCCGCGAAGAACGACTCGGCGACCGCGTTGTCGAGGCACGACCCGGTCCGAGACGACGACTGGGTGACCCCCAGCTGCCGGCAGGTGGTGCGGAACGCGTCCGAGGTGTACTCCGAGCCGCGGTCGTGGTGGAAGATCGTGCCGTCCATCGCGCTGCGGCCGCGGGCAGCGACGGCCATCTGCAGCGCGTCGACGACCAAGGTCGCGTCGTGCCGGTCGCCCATCGACCAGCCGATCAGCCGACGTGAGGCGAGATCGATCACGGTGGCCAGGTAGAGCCACCCCTGACCGGTGCGGATGTAGGTGATGTCGCCGCACCACACGGTGTCGAGCAGCGACGGTTGGAACCGGCGACCGACCAGATCCTCGATCGGTGCCGCGCCCTGGTCGGGGCGGGTCAGCGACCGACGACGGCGAGGACGATGCCCCTCAAGGCCCTCCTGGCGCATCAGCCGGGCGGTGCGCTTGCGGTTGACCACCCACCCCTTGCGACCAGTTCGGCGGTGATTCGCGGCTCGCCGTAGGTCCCGTCCGATGCGGCGTGGATGTCGCGGATCTGGTTGGTCAGGTGGGCCTCGTCCCACTCGGCCTCGGTCGGCCCGGCGGGCCGCTCGAGCCAGGCGTAGAACGCCGAACGGGAGACCCCCGCGGCATCGCAGGCAGCGTTGACGTTGAACCCTTCGGCCTTCCGGGCGGTCACGCAGCGATAGCGCGTAACTGCGGCGACTCCTTCACCCAGAAGGCCACGGTTCGTTTGAGCAGATCACGCTCCATACAGAGCTTGGCGTTCTCCGCCTCGAGCTCCTTGAGCCGGGCCCGCTCGTCAGCGCTCACGCCGACGCCGTCGGCCTGCTCGTCGTGGTGGCGGCGGACCCAATTGCCGAGCGTGGAGTCGTAGACCCCAGCTCGGCAGCGACCTCAGCGACCGGCCTGCCGGTGGTCGCCACCAGGTCGACCGCGTCACGCTTGAACTCCTCGGAGAACTTCCGGCGCGGTCGTGGTTGTCGTCGTTCGTTGTCGTGTCCCATGCGGACATCCTGTCATCCAGGCTGTCCGGCCGCAGGGGGGAGGCCCATCGGTCGCCTGCTCGAGACGGAACTGTGCCATCGTCGTGCCCGTGAGCAGCAGCCCCGCATCGGCCACCGCACGCTCGTCGTCGAACCTCACCGCGATGCTGTCGATGCTCTGCGAGGACTGGCATCCTGAAGGTGCCTCCGTTGCGGTGGACTGGTTGGCGTAGGAACCGCCATTCTGACCGCTTCGGAGGCACTTTCGCGTCAACCGCGGCCGTCATATCGGTGGATTCAGGCTGAGCTGCTACCGGCGACAAGAACGACAGGCACGGCTGTCTCCATGAAGACGGCTGCAGGCTTAAGCGCCACAAGTTTGCTATCCGCTGTTGCTCATTGGATCTCCGCGCCACGTGACGGAAAGGTCGTCATGGCGACCGAAACGTTCCAAGTGGTTGCCCATGACACGTTGCACGTGTTCGAGGTCTTCGCTGGTAGCCGCGGACGCGACGAGGGTCAGCAAACCGGTTCCGGACTGGACCTGCATGGAACACCGCCCATAGGGAAAGACGAGATCCCAGCGGTCATCATACTCTCGGATTTCATTCTTGCGTCCGAGGTGTGATGCGAGTTGCTTGCGGTACCGCGCCCCAGCTGCGGTCTCTACGTGTGCGTGTGAAATCAACATGGTGACGCCTATCGATCGGAATTCTCGTAGGCGATCAGCCCGACGGCGCTGTTCGAGGCGGGGACGTGGTAATGCCGGTGGACTTCCCGAACCTCAGGGTCTAGGGCGCCCCGCATGATGAACCACATGACGAGTTCGATGCCTTCCGAGCCGGCTTCGCGGATGTACTCCGTCGGCGAGATCGATAGCAGTTCCTCCGGCTGGGGGCCTAAGAGGTCGAGGAACTTCTTGTCGAAGTCTGGATTGGTCCAACCTGCACGTTGGCCCTGCAGTTGGTGGGACATGCCCCCGGTGCCGAAGACGGCGACCTTGAGATCTTCATCATAGGATTCAACGGCTCGGCGGATCGCTCGGCCGAGGTCGTAGCAGCGCTTTCCGCTTGGTGGCGGAAACTGAATAACGTTCACCGCGATCGGAATGACCGTAACCGGCCACTCGTCCGGTTGCCCGAACATGATGGAGAGCGGAACTGAACAACCGTGATCGACCGGCATCTTATTGCAGATGGTCATGTCGAATTCGTCATCGATCAGGGACTCAGTGAGATGCCAGGCGAGGTCGGGATGCCCTTTGATCATGGGGATCTTTCGCGGGCCGTATCCCTCGTCGGCTGGAGGGAACTCTGGGGCTACGCCGATGGCGAATGTTGGAATAATATCGAGATCGAAGGCGGAGGCGTGGTCGTTGTAGATCAGGATTACGACATCGGGCTTGACGTCGTCGATCCACTCTCTTGCCGGTTCGAAGCCTGCGAAGAGCGGCTGCCAGTACGGCTCATCCGTCTTGCCATTGTCCATGGCTGCGCCGATGGCGGGAACGTGTGAGCTCCCGACGCCTGCAATGATCCTAGCCATCCGTCTCCCTTCGGCCACCGCGTAGCATCATTTCGCGAAATTCTTCTTCGGTCATCCCCGACATCTCCCCACCGACGTGCTGCATGGATTTGCCGTCAAAGATGGCCAACTTGAACGTGAAGTACATGTTGCCGCCGAGTTCGAGTAGTCGCAGCCACTGTCGTTCCAGAACGGCTTCTCGTTGTTCATCGGTGAGATCAAAGCTCGAGAGATATCGCGCTTCGTCGCGCCGGAACTGTTCTCGGTTCTCGGCCACATCGAGTGATTTGCAGAACATGTTGAGGGCATAGCCCTGTTTGGCTCGGCGTGCGTCGAACACGAACGTGCCGGGAATGTCGTCATAGTCACGCTTGGGTTTCGCCATGGCGCTCTCCCTCGGTCGACTGCGGGCCAGTTCACGTACTCCGCCGGCACGCAACCGCGCGTGACGCGATTGGACTAACCATAGCAGCGGGTTGGCGTGACGTGAAATGGTGGCGACGTGCATCCCAGCCGCATCCCGGCGCCGAGCCGCCGGGAGTGGGGTTGAGTTTTGGTAGGACCAAATATTAGACTGGCCTTCCGGTCCGTCAAGGAGCATCAGTGCATGGACGTCACTGAAGTACTTTCGAACTTCGGTCGACCCGGCGGGCTCGACCTCGAGGCCATCTCCGATGCGTGCGACGCGTTGGGAGTTGGAAGTGTCGTCACGGGGCTCGGCCCCCTGTGGGCGGACGCACCGCCGTTCGCCGGTCCTGCGGTGACGATGGAGTTGGTCTGCGGGGACTTTCCGGTCGACTCCACCTACCACCTGGGCGTCGACCCCATCCTGCAGGCACGGCCGGGGGCCGTGATCGTGATCGACCACCGGGGGCGAGAGCACGCGGCGGGCTGGGGCGGTCTGCTCAGCCGCGCGGCCAAGCGCGCTGGAGTACGCGGCGTCGTCATCGATGGTGCCGCGCGTGATGTCCTTGAGGCGGGCGAGATCGGGTTGCCGATCTACGGCACGGCCACCGTGTCACGGACCGCGCGCACCCGGGTGGTGCAGCGCGCGACGCAGCAGCCGATCGATTTCCGCGGAGTTGCCGTGCGTCCGGACGACGTCGTGTTCGCGGCTCCCGGTGGGGTCGCGGTCGTCCCCGCCGAGGCGCTCGAGCGTGTGCTCCAGCAGGCGCTCGACAACGCGGCCGTCGAGGCCACCATGGCGCAGGGGATCGATGAGGGCCAGGATCTCACGCGGGTCCTGGGTTCCCGCTACGAGCTGATGCTGGAGCGCTCACGCGCGAACGAGTAGGGCTGAGCCGACTGAGCCCGACGCCACGCTGCGTCGAGGTCCGCACGTACGGGACATCGCGAGCCCCCCAAACTTGCCGCGGGAAATTTCGGAGGTCACGATGGACAAGCTCTTGGTCGCCAATCGTGGCGAGATCGCGGTGCGCATCATGCGAGCGGCGAACGAGCTGGACATCCGTACCGTCGCCGTCTATTCACACGAAGACCGTTCCTCGCTCCACCGGCTGAAGGCCGACGAGTCCTACGCAATCGGCGACGCGGGTCACCCCGTGCGGTCGTACCTCGACATCGAGGCCATCGTCGGGCTTGCGGAGCGGGTTGGCGCGGACGCGCTGCACCCCGGGTATGGGTTCCTCTCGGAGAGCGCCGACCTCGCCGAAGCGTGCGCACGGGCGGGTGTCACCTTCGTCGGGCCGACGCCGGCGACGCTGCGCTTGACCGGCGACAAGACCCGGGCCCGGGACTCCGCCGCGGCTGCCGGCCTGCCGGTGCTGCGCGCCTCGGCTCCCGTCGCCGGCGGCTCCGACGCGGTGGACGCCGCCGCCGACCTCGGCTATCCCGTGTTCGTCAAAGCAGCGGCGGGCGGTGGCGGACGGGGCCTTCGTCGGGTGACCGATCCTGGAGAGCTCGTCTCCGCGGTCGAGACCGCCATCCGCGAGGCGGAAGGCGCCTTCGGCGACCCGACCGTCTTTCTGGAACAGGCGATGATCAGGCCTCGTCACATCGAGGTTCAGATCCTCGGCGACGCGGCGGGCAACATCATCCACCTGTTCGAGCGGGATTGCTCCGTCCAGCGCCGCCACCAGAAGGTCATCGAGGTCGCTCCGGCACCGGCACTGGCCGCGGAGCTGCGAGAGCGGCTCTGGCAGGACGCGGTCACCTTCGGGCGTGCGACGAGCTACGAGAACGCCGGCACCGTCGAGTTCTTGGTCGACGAGGCGGGCGACCACCGCTTCATCGAGATGAACCCCCGCATCCAGGTCGAACACACCGTGACCGAGGAGGTCACCGACGTCGACCTGGTGCAGACACAACTGCGACTGGCCGATGGCGCGAGTCTCCCGGAGCTCGGCCTCGAGCAGGAGGCGGTGCGGTGTCGCGGAACCGCGATCCAGTGTCGGATCACCACGGAGGATCCCGCCAACGATTTCCGTCCCGACCTGGGTCGGGTCTCGGCGGTCCGTGACGTCGGGGGCGCCGGGATCCGGGTCGACAGTGCCTCGGTCGAGGTTGGCATGGAGGTCACCCCGTATTTCGACCCCCTGCTCGTCAAGTTGACCGCGCGAGGTCCCGACTTGGCGTCGGCGGCCCGGCGTGCGCGTCGAGCGGTGACGGAGTTCCGGGTCCGCGGCGTGCGCAGCAACACCGCGTTCCTCGCCGCGGTGCTCTCCGAGCCTGACTTCCTCGAAGGCCGCGCCACGACCGCGTTCATCGATGAGCATCCGGCGCTGGTCCGTACAGCCGCCTCCGGGGACCGCACCTCGCGGCTCCTGGAATTCCTCGGCTGGGTCACGGTCAACCATCCGAACGGCGCACGGCCGGCCGGGGTGACCGACCCCGTGCCGAAGCTTCCGGTCGTCACCAGCCGCGGAACGGACGCCGGCCCTGCCGAGGACGCGGGCAGCCGGGTGTTGCTCGACCGCCTCGGGCCGGATGCCTTCGCCGCCCACCTCCGGGAACGGCAGTCACTCGCGGTGACCGACACCACCTACCGCGACGCACACCAATCCCTTCTGGCCACGCGCGTCCGCACCTTCGATCTGGTGACGGCCGCTCGGGTCCAGGCCGGGCTGCTGCCGGGATTGTTCAGTCACGAAGTCTGGGGGGGCGCGACGTACGACGTCGCGCTGCGGTTCTTGCACGAGGACCCGTGGGAGCGCCTTCGCCAGCTTCGACAGGCGTCACCGGACATCTGCCTGCAGATGCTTCTGCGCGGCCAGAACACGGTCGGGTACGGCACCTATCCCACTCCGGTCGTCGAAGCGTTCGTAGACGAGGCTGTGGCGAGCGGCATCGACATCTTCCGGGTGTTCGACGCGCTCAACGACGCCGACCGCATGGCGCCGGCCATCGCGGCGGTCGTGGCCGCCGGACGGGTCGCCGAGGGGACGCTCTGCTACACGGGCGACATGCTCGATCCCGCCGAGACGACCTACGATCTCGATCACTACCTCGGCGTGGCCGACAAGCTGACAGTGGCCGGGGCGCAGGTGCTTTGCGTCAAGGACATGGCCGGGCTCCTGCGACCGCCGGCGGCACAGGTGCTGGTCGAGGCCTTGCGTGAGCGTTTCGCGGCGCCGGTCCACCTGCACACCCACGACACCGCCGGTGGCCAACTCGCGACCTACCTTGCGGCGATCGACGCAGGAGTGGACGCCGTCGACGGCGCCATCGCGTCGATGGCCGGAGGAACGAGCCAGCCCAGCCTGGCCGGCATCGTCGCCGCCACGGACCACACCCGCCGCGCCACAGGCCTCGATCTGGCGACGGTCGGCGCTCTGGAGCCGTACTGGGAAGCCGTGCGGGCCCTGTATGCGCCGTTCGAGGCCGGCCTGGTCGCGCCGACCGGCCGCGTCTACACGCACGAGATCCCGGGGGGACAGCTGTCGAACCTGCGCCAGCAGGCTGCGGCGATGGGCCTGGCCGACCGGTTCGAGGAGATCGAGGAGCTCTACGCGCGCTGCAGCCGGCTTCTCGGGCGCCCAATCAAAGTCACCCCCACCAGCAAGGTGGTCGGCGATCTCGCCCTCTACCTTGCGTCCGCCAACATCGACCCCGACCTGTTGCAGGACCAACCGGAGCGGTTCGACCTTCCCGAGTCCGTGTTGAACTACCTGCGCGGTGATCTCGGAGAACCGCCAGGTGGGTGGCCCGAGCCGTTCCGGTCACGAGTGCTCGATGCACACGGGCGATCGGTCACGGGCCAGCAACCGGACGCGGACGTGCTGCGCAAGGTCAAGGCTGGCAGCGAACGTCAGTCCGCGCTCAGCCACCTGCTGTTCCCCGGCCCGGCGACCGAGTACGTCCGGCATCTCGAGGCCTACGGCGACGTCTCGGTGCTGCCGACGGCGGCGTTCCTCTACGGCCTCGAGGTCGGCGAGGAGGTCGGCGTCGATCTCGGTGCAGGCGTTCGGCTGTACGTCGAACTCGAAGCGGTCACGTCGGCAGACGAACGGGGCATCCGAACGGTCGTCCTGCGGGTGAACGGGCAGACGCGTTTCGTGGAGGTGCTCGACGAGGCGGTCGGCGGCCAGCGGCCCAGCGTCGTGAGGGCCGATCCGAGCGACGCCAGTCAGGTCGCCGCCCCGGTCACCGGTGTGGTGACGGTCGACGTCGGCGAAGGGGATCGCGTCGATCGGGGGCAACGGCTCGCGACGATCGAGGCCATGAAGATGGAATCGGCCGTCGGCGCGCAGATCACGGGCACCGTCGTGACGCTGGCGGCATCGAGCGGCGATCATGTCGAGGCCGGCGACCTGCTCATGATCCTGGGGCCAACCGATGACGGTTGAGACGAATCCAGCCGAAGCCTTCCGTGATGACGGAAATTTCGGCTGGCAGTCGGGCCGCGTGGCGACGATCGCCACGTTGGCGACCGTGGTCAGCGTGCTCCCGATCTTCCTGCTTGGCGGTCTGGCATCGCTCGTTCGGCGAGACCTCGGATTCGACGAAGCCGTCCTCGGCCTGATCACGAGTAGCTTCTTCGCTGCCTGTGCGGTGTTCTCCACCGCTGCTGGCAGTCTGGCCGACCGGATCGGTTCACGCCGTGCGGTTCCGTTCGCCCTCGGACTGAGCATCATCGCGCTCCTCGGCATCGCCACCGTGGCACGATCGTGGGCGGCGCTGGCCGGCTTCATGCTCGTCGGCGGCGCGGGCAACGCCCTCATGCAACCGGCGGCGAACCTCGCCTTGGCGCGTGGCGTGCGGGTCAGGCGTCAAGGCGTGGCCTTCGGCGCGAAGCAGGCCGCGATCCCGGTCGCCACGTTGGTCGCTGGCCTCGCGGTCCCCGTCGTCGGGCTCACCGTGGGCTGGAGATGGGCGTTCGGGGTACTCGCGCTGGCCGCTCTCCCGCTCGCGCCCGTCGCCGCCCGTGGCCTGGCCCCGGAGCCCAAACCCGTCAGGACCAGACGACGTCGAGGTTCCAACCGTCCGCATCGAGGCGACCACCGGCCCCGCGGGCTCCTGGCCGTCGCCGTGGCCGGTGGCTGTGGCGCCGCGGCAGCGAACTCGCTCGGCGCCTTCACCGTCGAGTCGGTCGCCGCTGCCGGTCAACCTCTGGCACGCGCGGGTTTGCTCCTGAGCCTGGGCAGCGTGTTCGCGATCCTGACGAGAGTGTTCGTGGGCTGGTATGCGGATCGCAGCATGGTCGACCAGTTCCGTGTGCTCGCGTCGATGATGATCGTCGGGAGCTTCGCCATGTTCGCGCTCGGCGGTGTGACTGCGATTGGTGTCTTGACGATCGCCGTCATCGCGGCATTCGGCGCGGGCTGGGGGTGGCCAGGGCTGATGCACTTCGCCGTGGTCCGCGAGCATCGTGAGCGTCCGGCCGCAGCGATCGGGATCAGCCAAACTGGTGTCTACATCGGAGGGATCGTCGGTCCCGTGTCCTTCGGATGGTTGGTGAGGACCTCCGGTTACCGGACGGCCTGGACCGTCGCGGCCATCGTCCTGTTACTCGGCGGGACGCTTCTGCACCTCCACCGATGGCTGGCGAGTCGTTGAGCGGCGCCGGTCACGTCTGCGCCTGTCGTCCCGGCATGCCCTCCGCGCCTCGTCGGGGAGAGGGGCTCGTGTGTCCATGACCGGTCCGACCCCCGTGCTCGGGGTGACCTGGAACCCGCACGAGCTCGAACGTGCGGAACTCGACCGTCTCCCCGAGTGGCGGGTCCTCGAGGCGGCCGGTGAGCGCTCGCCTGTGTGGGACCGCGTCGATGCGCTCGCGGCGCTCGCCCGTCACATCAGCCCGGACCTGCTCGATGCACTCCCCGCGCTGCGGCTCGTGCATCTGCCCAATCATGGTGTCGACGGTCTCGAGCGGCCGGACATCGTCCGGCGGCTGCGGGATCGCGGCGTGCAGGTCGCCGCTGCCGCCCAGGCTGGGCCGCCGATCGCCGAGTTCGTCATGATGTGCCTCGTCGCGCTGACGCGACGCCTGGCACTCACCCACGCCGCGATGATCCTTCAGGGGGGCGACCGGTCCGCGGGGTTGCGTCGCCAGCGAATGGACGGGGCCTGGGGCGGTGAACTCCAGAATTCCCATCTCGTCGTGCTCGGCTACGGCACGATCGGGCGGGAGGTGGCTCGCCGGGCGTCGGCCTTCGGGATGCGGGTCACGGCGGTCAAGCGGCGGCCACTCGGGGACCTGCGGGACGAGCCGATCGACGCGTGTCTGCCGAGCGGGCAGATCGAGGTGGCGCTCGAGCAGGCGGACCATCTGGTGGTCTGCGTGCCCCTGAGTCGAGAGACCGAACGACTCCTCGACGCCAGGCGTCTGCGCCTGCTGCCACGGGGCGCCTGCCTCGTGAACGTGGCGCGAGGACGGGTCATCGACGAACGGGCGGCGTTCCAGCTCGTCGCCGACGGCCACCTGGGTGGTGCGGCGTTCGACGTCTGGGCCAACGACGAGGGCGCCGACGGCCTGCAGCCAGACCCGGCGTGGCAGCACCTCAACGTCCTGGCCACGCCCCATTACGCCGCTTCCACCAGGGAAGCGCGGGTGCGTTCGATCCGCTTCATCGCCGACAACGTGCAGCGGTTCCGGGCGGGCGCGACGCTGAGGAATCCCGTGGAACTGGGCACCAGGTGAGGGGAGAGAACACGAGGAGGCCCGGGTGGCGTCCCTCTCGGGACGGCAATCATCGAACGCTGACGAAACGACAAGACGACGGTAAGGAGACATGATCGTGGATGCCGAGCGAACGAAGTCACTGAGCAAGGAACAGACGAAACAGAACGTCCACGTCTACACCGAGCACTACGAGAAGGAACGGATCTACGTCCGCCAGGTGGGCAGCAACCGCTACAGCCTCGCCGCGGAGCGGCGTGAGCGACTGGAGGCCGTGCCGCGAGTCATCACGACGCAGCTCGGCGACGGGCTGCACGACAACTGGCACATCATCGAGCCTGGCGACGACGTCTTCCGCTCGCAGACGCTGCACCTGCACTTCGTCACCATCCAGCCCAACGGTCGCAACGACGGGCATGGGCACCAGAACGAAGCCTTGTTCTACGTGCTCGACGGTCATGGCTACGAGATCCACGACGGCAAGCGCTACGACTGGAAGAAGGGAGACGCGGTCGCCGTCCACAACGACTGTGTGCATTGGCACAACAACCCCGATACGGAGAAGCGCGCCGTCTGCCTGGTGATGAAGCCCAAGCCGCTGTCGCTGTTCCTCGGTCTGTCCTATCAGGGAAAAATCGGCTACAAGCCGGAGAACGATCACCTGTGGGAGCCCCGCTCGGAGTGGCTCACTGCCCGGCCGGAGGGCGATGCCGAGGTTCCGAAGGTCTTTCCAGCGGAGGCCACCCCGTTCGAGTGGGGGCCTTTCGGGTACACGCGACAGATTGCCGGCGAAGGCGTGCCCCTGCGCATCAAGGGCACCGACGCCTACCTGCAGCACATCCCGGCGGGGAGCCGCTCCGGGCGGCGCTGGCGGATGCCCGACGAGATGCTGCTCGTGCTCGAAGGCGAAGGGTACGACCTCCACTGGGACGTCGAGGTTGAGATCGACGACCAGTTCTACGCGCGCATCGCCAAGAAGCCGACCAGATGGGAGTGGAAGGCCGGCGATGTGATCTGGGTACCGCAGAACACGGTGGTGCAGCGGTTCAACACCGGCGAGGGGACTGCCGAGCTCGTCGGCGCGTCCAACCGCGTGTTCAACCAGCTGGGGTACTCGCGCATCCACTACTTCGAGAATGCGCCGGAGTACGACGAATCGCAGGCCGGCGCGGACGCGTCGCGCTGAGACCGACCGTCGTTGTTGCGGAACCCGTTCCTCAGCGGTCTGTGCGGGCTACGGGCTCCGCAACTCCTCGAGGGCCTGCGCGAAGTGCGTGAGCTTGACCGGCGTGTTTCGTTGGAAACCCGCCTCCTGCAAGGCCAGCAACGTCGCGTTCTGGCAGAGGAATGCCAGGTCGGCACCCACCAGTCCGTCCGTACGCGCCACGAGCTCGTCGACCACGGCCGCGACGCCACGGGGATGATCGACGTCGGCCTTGGCGAGGTGGCGTGCCAGGATCTCCGCACGGTCTTGCGCGTCAGGCGGATCGACCCGGAGGTGGACGCCGAAGCGGCCCGGTCGCAGGGCCGCCGGATCCACCTGCGACAGCCGGTTTGTGGCACCGATCACGATGACCTGTTCGCGGTCTTCCATCCCATCGAGCTCTGCAAGCACTTGGTTGACGACACGCTGGGGTGCACGGGTTCCTTCGTGCTCGAGATCGCTACGCATAGGAAGAACGGCGTCGAGTTGGTCGATGAAGATCACGGACGGCGCCGCCCGCCGCGCGACCCCGAACACGTGCCGCACGCTCTCCTCGGATTCGCCCAACCACTGGGAGAATAACTCCGGCCCTTGGATCGGGATGAAGTTGGCGCCGGACTCCCGCGCGATCGCCTGAGCCAGCATGGTCTTGCCGGTGCCGGGGGGGCCGTGGAGCACGACACCGACATTCGCGGACAGACCGGCCTCGGCGAACAGTTCAGGATGCTGGAGCGGCGTTTCCACCAGCTCGCGTAGGCGCTGCTTGACGCGATGCAGTCCGCCGATGTCGTCCCAGGTCATCTCCGGGTACGCGAGAAGCGACTCGCGCATCGCCGAGGGCCGCACCTGCTCGAGCGCGTGCTGGAAGTCGCCGGAGGTCACCACGAGTTCGTCGGGCTCGGGATAGCTCGCGACCGATGGCGCTTCCACGAATCGCGAGGCCGCGCGTCGAAGCGCGTTGAGGCCGGCTTCCCGTCCGAGCTCCATCAGGTCGGCGCCGACGTAGCCGTATGCGCGCCGTGCGACATCGGGAAGCGAGTCGATCGCATCGTCACTGAGCGGCATCTCGCGCGTCTTGACGCGCAGGATCTGCTCTCGGGCAGCGGTGCTCGGGGTCGGGAAATATACCTCCCGGTCAAATCGTCCCGCGCGCCGCAACGCCGGATCGATGGTGTCGATCCGGTTGGTGGTCCCGATCACGATCACGCCCTCGACCCTCGTGAGACCGTCCAGCAGCGCCAGCAACTGGGTCACCGAGCGGGCGTCGGACTGCGTGGACGCCATTCGTCGAAACGGCGCAATCGCATCCAACTCGTCGATGAAGATGATCGACGGCGGATTCAGGCTCGCTTCGGCGAAGACCTTGCGTAGGTTCGCCTCGGTCTCTCCGGAGAATGTCCCGACGATCTCGGGGCCGTTGATGTAGAAGAGCTGGGCATTGATCTCGTTGGCCACGCTGCGTGCGAGCAGCGTCTTGCCCGTCCCCGGCGCACCGTAGAAGATCACGCCCCTCGGCGGGTCGATGCCCAGCTGACGGTAGACCTGCGGGAACACCAAGGGCAGCTCGACGAACTCCCGGACCTCCCGGATCTGCTGGTCGAGCCCGCCCACGTCCTCGAACGTGGTGTCGATGACCGTCTCGGCCGCTGCGTCGTGGTCGTGGTCGTGGTCCGAGTCGCCGTGATGGTGGTGGTCCTGATCGATCAGCCAGATCGTGGTCTGATCGGTGACGACCCCCTCGTTGTGCTCGTCTCCCTGGACGAAATGGACGTGGAAGTTGATGCCGGCCAAAGCGTCGCTGGTCGGCACGTAGAGCATCATTCCCGAGCGCACGGCGATGCGTTGCTCGACGAGTTCGCGCTTCAACGCGCTGACGATGTTCGAATCACCGTGCGCGCTGAGGTCGACACCGGGGATCAGGCCGAGTTCGGTCGCCGAGCCGGGCTCGACCACCTCCAACGCGATCTGCTCGTGGGGGAACGCCTTGAGCGCCTGACGGGTGAAGCGGTCGATCCGTAGCGACCGGCCGTGCGCGGTGGTCTCGTCGGCCACGCGGCAGAGCGCCTGGCGGCCGCGCTCGGTCGTGATCCTCACCACCTCCCCGTCCGCGTTCCCCAGTTCGGCGCGTACGGAGGTTCCGAGCGCCGCGCGGCACAGCAGATTGCTGCGGTAGTCGAGCGGTCGCGGGTCCACGATGGCGGAGATCATTTTCTGTTCGGCCTTCGTTACTCGGCACCCCGGGCGTCAGGACTGCGGCCAGACGTCCCGGGGCCTGGTCAGGCGGCGTCCACGCGGCGGAGGTGCGGGCGGTTCGGTCGATCACGCCCAGGGTCGACCCCGGGTCAATCCTCCGTCGACGAGGATCGTCTGCCCGGTGATGTAGCCGGCCTCGGGGGACGCCAGGAACGCGACCAGGGCCCCTATCTCCTCGGGTCGAGCGATCCGGCCCATGGGGATGGCCGCAGCGGACGAGCGCCGGATCTCCTCCAAGGTCGCACCACGTCGATCGGCGGTCGCCTCGTCCGTGGCGCGCAGACGCTCGGTGTCGGTTCTTCCGGGCCCGACCAGATTGAACGTGATTCCCGCCGGGCCCAGTTCCACGGCCAGCGAGGCGACGAGGCCCTTGAGGGCGGGTCGTAGTGCGTTCGAAATCGAGAGGCGCTCGATCGGTCGTTCGACGCTGGACGAGCCGATGACGATGAAGCGTGGCTGGGCCGAGTCGCGGAGTCGATCGAGAAAGGCGCGCAGGTAACGCAAGGGCCCGAGCAGCAGTTCCTCGAACCCGTCCTGCCATTCGGCGTCGGTCAGATCCTGGACGAGTCCCTTCGGTGGTCCGCCCGAGTTGATGACGATGGCATCGAGGCGCCCGAGCTGGTCGTCGACGGTGGTCACCAGCTGGTTGAGGTCGTCGACCGACGTCACGTCGGCGACGACGGGGACGACCCGACCGTCGTGACGTCGGAGCTCTTCGGCTGCGGCCTCGAGCGAACCTGCGCTTCGCCCCGTTATGCAGAGATCGAAGCCATCGGCCGCCAGCGCTTCGGCGCAGGCTCGGCCGATCCCTTTGCTCGCGCCGGTTACCAACGCGACTGATCGGGCACCCAACGGACCATCCTCTGCCTCGGCGACACGGAGCGGCTTGCCAGCGCAGGCCGCGTTGGTTGACGGTAGTCGATGGTTAGACCATAATCCATTGCCCCGGGAGTGGACTGCTGCTCGACGGGACCGCACGGGAGGCCGGAGGGACACGGCGCACGCGCCCGAGACCGCGTCAGATGCTTCCCGCAGTATCCGCGCCAGAGGGAGAAGTGGATGCCACAGCCAGATCAAACCGATCGAGCCGACGCGGCCCGGACACCAGTGCTGCGCCTGCGCAACGTGGAGAAGGCGTTCGGTGACGTCCGTGCCGTCAACGACGTCAGCTTCGATGTGCACGAGGGCGAGATCCTCACCCTTCTGGGTCCGAGCGGCTGCGGAAAGAGCACCACACTGCGGCTCGTCATGGGTCTGGAACGTGCCACCGGTGGGCAGATCGAGTACCAGGGCAAGGTCTTGGATTCCGACGATGGTTTCGTCCCGCCGCACAAGCGGTCGATGGGGATGGTGTTCCAGAGCTACGCCATCTGGCCGCACATGACGGTCGCCAAGAACATCGCGTACCCGCTCAAACTGCGCAAGCGTCCGAAGAAGGAGATCGACGCGGCCATCGAGCGGGTGCTCGCGCTCGTGGGCATGGAGGGCATGCAGGACCGCCCTGGGACGAAGCTCAGTGGCGGTCAGATGCAACGCGTCGCGCTCGCCCGCGCCCTCGTCTACGAACCCAAACTGCTGCTGCTCGACGAGCCGTTCAGCAATCTGGACGCCCAGCTACGAGAACACATGCGCGCCGAGGTGAAATCGCTGCAGCGGCGCCTCGGACTGACGGTCCTGTTCGTCACCCACGACCAGACCGAGGCCCTCAGCATGTCCAACTCGATCGTGCTGATGCGTACGGGGAGGATCATCCAGGTGGCCGATCCCAAGACGATGTACAACGAACCGACCGAACAGTTCGTTCGCGACTTCGTCGGCCACACCATCATCCTCGCCGGAGAACTGGTCGGCGTCGGTGAGCAGACCGCTCGTGTGCGGTTCCCCAGCGGGGACGAGGTCTCCGGGCAGATCCGCCACCGTGAGACGCTCGAGGTGGGCAACCGCGCCGAAGTGGCCATCCGACCCGAGAAGGTCCAGATCCACCCATGCGACAGCGGCGCGTCCGGCGTGCCGGCCGAGGTCGAGGTCGTGCTGTTCATCGGCAACCACTACGAACTGCAACTCAAGACCTCGTGGGGCCTGGAGTTCTTGGTGGTCGTCGGTGTGGAGCGGGAGTGGCACGAAGGCGAACGCGTCATCGTGGAATTGCCACCCGAGTGGACGCAGGTGTGGTCGGTGACCGACATCGACGGCACGGAGCAGTCGAGCGCGCAGCGCCAGGCAGCAATGGAGGGAGTCGTCTGACGATCGCGATCGTCGGACGACCACACCAGTGGTACGCACGTCGGATCGCCCGACGCGTTGTCGGCAACAGGGAGAGACCCCGTGAGCATGGCCAAAACTGCAGCACCCATTCGCCGAGTGCGCCGGGCGACGGTGGGCCTTGTCGCCCTGGCGCTGGCGCTCGCCGCCTGTGGCGGTGACGACGCCTTCGAGGAAGAGATCGGAGGCGACACCGGTGTTACCGACACCGACACCGACACCGACACCGACACCGACACCGACACCGACGAAGCCGCTGCAGGGACGAACGATCTCGGCGTCGCTGGAAGCTGGGACGAGATCGTCGCAGCCGCTGCGGACGAAGGGGAGTTGGTCATCTCCGTGCACCGCGGTTCCGGTTACGAGGACTGGTGCCAGGAAGTCATCGCCGCGATGGCGGACTATGACATCGACGTCGACTGCACCGCCAACTCCCCGAGCGACTACGTCGGACGCGTGATCGCTGAACAGCAGGCGGGCGAGTTCCTTTGGGACCTCGTGGTGGCCGCCACCGGCAACATCCAGGCCTCGCTCGTGCCCATCGCGGGGGTCCAGGAGCTCGGGCCTTGGCTGGACGTCCTAGAGGATGAATCCATCCGCGAGGAGGACAACTGGGTCGGTGGCCTGGTCTACAGCGACGAGTCGAACCGGGTTTTCCTCCACGAGTACGTCCTCAGTGGGGGTGCCTACGTCAACACCGACCTCCTGGGCGAGGATGCCCAGCCAACCGACTTGTACGACGAGTCTCTGCAGGGGCAGATCGTCTCGCGGGACCCCACGAACGTCAACGGGGGCAGCATGAGCCTCGCGTGGTTCCTCGCGCAGCCGGAATTCGGTGAGGAGTCCTTGCGTGAACTCGTCCACGACCAGCGAATGGTCTTCGTGGAGGATCCGAGCACGATGCTGCAGTGGGTCGCCGATGGTCGCGCGGCCGTGGGCTTCGGTGCCAACGTTGACGACCTCGAGGATCTGCAGGACGCGGGACTCGCCGAGAACGTCATCCAAACCGATTGGGCCCAGTACGTCGTGGCGTACGGTACTGCCGTGCTCGCCGACAATCCCAATCCGAACGCCACCGCGGTCTTCCTCAACTGGCACCTCAGCCAGGAGGGCCAGCAAGTTTGGACCGACGTGACGCGCTTCAACTCGTCGAGCCGTCGGGTGGGTGTGGAGTTCCCCGCCCCCGACGCCTCGCCGCAGTACGACGACATGTCCCAGTACCCGCCCGTCATCGGGACCGCCGAGGGGACCGAGAGTGTCGAGCGGGTGAACGAAATCGCCCTGGACGGCTGAAGCCGTCCCGCTGCCCCCGCCATCCAACGCGACGGCGGGGGCAGCCAGGGCCAGATGTCGCACGAGACGTCGTGGCGTCGGCGCATCGCGAGGCGCACCCCGCCGTCACGGAAAGAGACCGAGGATGTCGCAAGTCACGCCAGAGACGGTGGCTGAAATCGAGGAGCTCACGCCGCACGATGGTATCGGCTCGCCCAAGCGCGGCTGGCGTCAGCGGCTGTTCGGGCGCGTGACCCGAGGCGCAGGCCAGCACTGGTCGGTGCCGTTCCTGGTCCTTGTCGCCTTCATCGCCTTGCTCGTCATCGGGCCCATCCTCATCATGCTGCAGATCTCGCTGCAGGAGGGAGCTTTCGGTGCCAGCACGGGCTATGGCTTCGAGGCTTGGCGGGAGGTCATGGCCAACTCCCGCATCCGCTCGTCCTTGTTGACGACGATCAACATCTCGCTGACGCGACAAACGATCGCGATGATCGTCGGGGTCTGGCTGTCGTGGGTGATCGCCCGCACCGATCTGCCGTACGCGAAGGTGCTCGAGTATGGCTTCTGGGTGGCCGTATTCCTGCCCGGGCTGACCGTCACGCTGTCGTGGATCATGGTCTTCGACCCCTTCTACGGCGTCGCCAACCGCGCACTGGAAGCACTGCCCTTCATCCAGAACGGACCGTTCGACATCTACTCCTGGTGGGGCATCGTCTGGGTTCACCTGGTCTCGGGGACCCTGCCGGTGAAGGTCATGCTGTTGACCCCGGCGTTCCGCAACCTCGACGCGGCGCTGGAGGAGGCATCGCGCTCCTCGGGGGCCACGAGCGGGCAGACGATGCGGCATGTCGTCATCCCATTGGTGGCGCCCACGCTGCTCGTGGCGCTTGTGCTCGGGACGATTCGCTCACTCGAAGCATTCGAGATCGAACTCATCCTCGGGACACCACGTCGGATCGACGTCCTGAGCACCGAGATCTACCGCCTCGTCCGGCGTTCGACTCCGCAGTACTCGACCGCCACCGTCGTCGGCATGATCTCGCTCGTCCTCATGCTCCCCGCCGTGGTGTTCCAACGCATCTACACGGCACGTCGCGGGCACGCCACGCTGACAGGAAAGTCGACCAACGTCCCCCGGCCGCTGGGCAAGTGGAAGTGGCCGACCTTCGCGCTGATCGCGAGCATGGTTTTCATCATGACCATCTTTCCCATGGCGATGGTCATCATGGGGACGTTCATGAACATTTTCGGCCGTTTCGACGCGACGCCGACCTGGACGCTCGACAACTGGACGACGATCCTCAACAACCGCGCGTTCACCGGCGCGCTGTGGAACTCCACCGTGCTGTCGTTCGGCACGGCCTTCGTGGCGATGGTGATCTTCTCCGTGATCGCCTACACGGTCGTGCGGACGCAACTCAAGGGACGTGTCTTCCTCGACTACATGGTGTGGTTGCCATCGATGCTTCCGGGCATCGTGATCAGCCTCGGCTACCTGATCCTGTTCATCAACGTGCCCTTTCTGCGACCGATGTTCGGCACGATGTCGATCCTGATCGTCGTAGCCGCGCTCGGTGCGATGACGCTGACCACCCAGATGGTCAAGGCCAGCCTGATCCAGATCGGCGCAGAACTCGAAGAGGCATCGCGCGCGTCCGGCGGAAACTGGTTCTACACCTTCCGTCGCGTGGTGCTGCCGCTGATCGCGCCCACCTTGGCGGTGGTCGGCGTCTTGGCGTTCTCCACCGCGGTCAAGACGACCGGCCACGTCGCCCTGCTCTCGACCAGTCGGAACCAGCCACTGTCGATCCTGCAGCTCAACCAGATGGCTGACTTCAACCTCGAGGCCGCCTCGGTGGTGGGTGTCTTCATCCTGATCGGCACCGTGGGCGTCGCCCTGGTCGCACGCTTGCTCGGCTTCAAGGCCCGAGGTTGACCAACCCCTGCCCAACCGAAGCGGAGGGAGCGGGAAAGCGCCCCCTCGACGCGAAGTCCTCCGGCACGCCACCCGCGTCGCGCCGGGCGGACGGCGAAGACGACCGCCCGAGCACATCAGCCGCGACCGAGCCGCGTAGTGCCTGGCAGCTTGTGTTCGACCGGGCTTACGGGCCATTCTTCGCCAGCAAGCTCGTGACCTCCACGGCGATCTGGCTCACCAACGTCGTGTCCGCCATCCTGATGTACGAGTTGACGCGATCGGCCATAATGGTCGGTGCGGTCAGCATGGCGCAGTTCCTCCCGCAGACGCTGCTGGCACCGTGGGCAGGCGCCCTCAGCGACCGCCACCCGAGGCGCGCGGTGCTTGGCGCGAGCAAGCTGCTGACCTCGGGGAGCTTGTTGACGCTGGCGGCCCTCATCCGGTTCGACGGTGTCGAGGCGCTCGCTGGGGGACTGCTCATACTCGTGGCGACGGCCATCATCGGCGTCGGTCTGGCCTTGGCGAATCCTGCCATGCAGGCCATCATCCCGAGCCTGGTGAGCGCCCGCGACCTTCCGGTCGCTGTGGCACTCAACTCCACCACGGCGGCAATCGCCCGTGCGGTCGGGCCCGCGCTCGGGGCGCTGCTCTACGCCGGTCTCGGGCCGGCGGCCGGCTATACCGTGGCGGCGGCCGGTCACGTCCTCTTCGTCATCACCGTGCTGTGGATCATCCATATCCCGAGCGTCGATGCAGCCACCGAACGCTCGGTCTGGGCGGGGCTCCGCTACGCCTGGTCCCATCGGGAGATGCGCGCGTTGCTGCTGGGCGTGGCGGTCATCGGGATCGTGGTCGACCCGGTCATCACCCTGACACCGCCACTGGCCGATGCCCTGGGTGCGTCCGAGGTACTGGTCGGCGTCATGGCCTCCGCATTCGGCATCGGCTCGTTCCTGTCTATCACCGTCTTCGCCGCGATCCGCCGGCGCGTCGGGATCGCGGGTGTCGGCGCGACCGGGTTCTTTCTCCTGGCCAGCGGCAACGCCGTGCTCGTCGTGATCGCGTCTCCGGCGTTGTCGGTGCTGGGGATGTTCATCGCCGGAACCGGCTTCCTGCTCGCGACGAGTTCGCTGACGACGCGGATCCAACTCATCGTCCCTGAACAGCTTCGCGGCCGCGTGATGGCCCTGTGGGGCGTCGCGTTCCTGGGGACCCGGCCGTTCGCCGCTGCGGTGAACGGGCTCGTCGCGGACGTCGCGTCGCTGCACGTCGGGTTCGGACTCACGGCGGCACTCGCCCTGGGGGCGGCGGTCACCCTCGTGCGTCATACGGCGCGGACGTCGACATCGTGAGTGGACCTGCACGGACTCGCCCGGGTGCCTGCGAGGCAGCCGTGCGCGCAACTCGAGGGAGAACGACATGACGGCAGAGAAGATTCTCGTCACGGGCGGTTTCGGCGCCATCGGCTCGTGGGTGACACGGTTGCTGGTCGAGGACGGCCATGACGTGACGGTGTTCAGCCGGCGTCGTGACCTTCGTCTCCTTCCAGAGATGGGGGACGCGGTCCAGCACGTCGCGGGCAGCATCCTGGACCGGGAGACGATCGACCGAGCACTCGCCACCAGCTCGATCGACCGGGTCATCCACTGCGCGGCTGCACTCTCGTCCAGTGCCGAGAAGGACCCGCGTCTGGCCTACGAGACCAACGTCATCGGGAGCCTGAACATCTTCGAGGCCGCGCGGGATGCGGGCATCGGCCGCGTCGTCTACACGTCCACGAAGGGCGTCTACGGACGGCTGCCTGCCGAGCATGGCCCGCCGCAGTTCGCCCCGATCCATGAGGGGGTCGAGGGGACGCCGATGCACGTGTACGGCGCCTCGAAGAAGGCACTCGAGGCGGCTGCGGATCACTGTCGCAGGCTGTGGGGCCTGGAGATCATCGCGCTACGACTCGGTTCCACGTTCGGTCCGGGAAAGGGGGGGCAGCACGCGGGGTACGCCGGCCTGAAGGCACAGATCGTCGATGCCGCCCTCGCCGGCCGTCACCTGAGGATCGACAATGCCGACGTCGCAGATGACGTCGTGTACAACGCCGACGTCGGTCGCGGCCATGTGCTCGCGGCCTTCGCGCCGCCATCGACCGATGGGGTTTTCAACATCGCGAGTGGTCAACTCACGACCCTACGGGCGTGGGCCGAGGAGGTGATGCGACAGTGTCCCGATCATCGACTGGAGTTCGGTGACCACGACGAGACGAAGATCGCGAGTGCGACGCAAGGCGTGATGGACATTCAGCGCGCACGGCGTGAACTCGGGTATGAGCCGGCGTTTCCCGGGGTGAGCGGGGTCGCCGACTACGTGACGCGTGAACGCGCCGTCCGTGGAGGGCTGGTATGAGTCGCACCGACGATGCGTTGGAGATCGACTGGCACCGTGTCGTCCTGCCTGGCCTCGGCGCGGAATCGACGGTGTTGGTGGCCGGGGCTGGGGGCGCGATCGGTCGGCGGGTGGCCTTCGCTCTGGGGGCGCTCGGTGGGAACGTCGTCCTCATGGGACGGACCGAACCCGGACTCGAGGAGACTGCCGATCTGATCGCTGCGCCGGACCGCGTCGCGATCGTTGCGGGGGATATCGCCGCGGAGGCGGATGGCCGCCGTGCCGTCGAGGCCGCGGTGGCGAGGTTCGGTGGTCTGACGGGCGTCGTCAACGCTGCCGCCGTCAGTGACGCCGGCCTGCCGTTCGGGTCCATCGATCGCGCGGCGATCGACCAGGTCATGGGGCCGAACCTCTTCGGCGCGATCTTCCTGAGCCAGGCGGCGTTCCCGGCCCTGCGAGAGAGCGGGGGCGGCAGCATCGTGCACGTCGGCTCCGTCGAGGCGTACCGGGCCCAACCCGGCAAGCTCCTCTACGGGACCAGCAAGGCGGCGCTCCTGCGGGTCGCGTCGCAGCTGGCGATCGAGGGCGGCCCGGACGGCATTCGTGTGAACTGCGTGAGTGCTGGCCAGACCCCGACGCCACTCATCGCGCACGACGCCACGCCGGGCTCGCCGCGTCTGCGCCCCGCGTCGAACGCGGCTTCGCTCGGAGCCGAGTCGATCCCGATCGGGCGGCGGGGGGTGCTCGACGACTATGTCGGGGTCACCTTCTTCCTGCTGTCCGATCTGGCGGCGTACGTGACCGGCAAGGATGTGCCCGCGGAGGGCGGCGTCCTGAATCGGCGCCTGCGCTGACCGACACGGCGTCGTCGCGCCTCGCCGGGACTACGCACTCGTCGGGACGTCGTAGGCCGGCAGGGTCCGGGTGAACTTGGCCACGGCTCCGGCCACGAGCACGGGCACCACGCCACCCAGGGTCAGGGCGAGCGTCGGCCCGAGGACCCCGGCGACGGCCCCGATGTGCAGGGTCCCCAAGGCCGGGCCGCCGCGCGTCGCCATCTGCTGGATGGATGACACCCGGCCCCGGAGTTCGTCGGGGATCTCGACCTGTACCGCCGCCTGCCTGACGGTCGAGCCCATCGCGTCGAACGCCCCGATGGCGAGGGCCGCCGCGATCGCCAGCAGCAACCCCCGGGACTGCGCCAACATGATGCACGCGAGCCCGTACGCAGCGACGGACCAGATGACGACGTGCCCGCCTCGCAACCGGTGCATCGACCGGAAGATGAACCAGGACCCGAGGAGCGCTCCCGCGGGGACGGCCGACATCAACAACCCGTAGCCGGTGGGGCCGACACCGAGGATGTCCTCGGCGATCGCGGGGATCACCGCCATGTAGGCCCCGAACAACATGGCGACGACGTCCATGCCCAAAAGTTGCCACACGATCGGCCGACGACGTACGTACCCGAAGCCGTCGAGGATGCTCCGCGCCAGAGTCGGATGATCACTGCGACGTGGTGCCGGCGTGATCTTCAGCACCGCGAGACTCACGATGAGTACGAGGTAGGTCCCGGCATCGACGGCATACATCAGCCCCGGCCCGCCAATCGCGACGAGCACGCCGCCGAGGGCGGGGCCGACCATGAACGCGAGTTCGCGACCCGGGGTGACGAGCGCGAAGGCCTTGACAAGCTGGTGTCGGGGGACGATGCCGGGTATGAGCGCCCGACGGGCCGGCATGTCGAACGTCGACGCCCCGGTGTTGAGCAGGACGGCCACGTAGATGTGTAGCGGGGTGACCACGCCCAGGTAGGTGGCCGCGGCCAGTCCAGCGCTGGTCAGGAGCGACACGCCCTGCATGACCTGGACGAGGGTGCGGCGATCGACACGGTCGGCGATGGCACCGCCCAGGGGACCGAGCGAGATGACGGCCACGAACTGGAACAGACCGACCAGGCCGACGAAGAGACTCGACTCGGTGAGCAGGTAGACATGGTAGAGGTTGATGGCAAGCGTGCCACGGACGCCGACCTCCGAGAGCGTGACACCCGCGAAATACAGCAGGAAGTCGCGGTCTCGGACCGGGCTGTCGCTGACTCGTGACATGTGCACCCCCTGCTGCTCGACGGGTTGGCGGCACCCGGTCCGGGTGACCGCCGACGTCGGCTCGCCCCCAGGCCGTGATGGCCCCGGCGACGAGTCAACGGCCGGATCCGGCCCGCCCGGTCGGTGACGACGAATTCGCGTGGGAGCCCCCGACGCGTGGGCCGGGGAAGCCGTCGACGGCGGCGGCGTGCATGCGCCCGCCGTCGACGGTGACGAACGAATTGGTGAGATAGCTCGCGTCGTCCGACGCCAGGAACCGGACGACGCTCGCGATCTCTTCGGGGCGGCCGATCCGACCCAGCGGGATCGTTGGTGTCGACGTTGACCGGCGACCGAGCTCGCGCTGCCCGACAGGACTCCCGACCTGGCCCGACACGACGGCGTTCACGCGGATGCCCCGACCCGCCAGGTCCAGTGCCGCCTGACGAGTGAGTGCGTCCATTGCGGCCTTCGACGCCGCATATGCGCCGCGCCCGATGGCTGGTTGGGGGACGAGAGAGGTCGTGATATTGACGATGGCGCCGCCGTCGGGCATCAAGGGCACGGCCTGCTGGATGGTGCGCAGGACGGCGGTGGCGTTGATGGCCATGGCGCGCGTCCACTCCTCCAGTTCGAGCTCGAGCAGGTGAGTGCGCGACGTGGTGGCCGCGGAGTTCACGAGAATGTCGAGACGTCCATGGCGCCGCCCGATTTGCTCGAACATGGCGTCGATCTCGTCGAGGTTCGCGAGATCCCCGGTGACGACGTCGCCGTCGAGCTCCGCGGCAACGGGCTCGGCACGCGCCGGGTCGCGTCCGTGAACGACGACGAGGGCGCCGTGTGCGGCCAGCTCACGCGCTGTGGCAAGACCGATGTTGCTCGTGGAGCCGGTGACGAGCGCGATCCTTCCCGCCAGCAGTTCTGTCACGATGCCCTCCTCTGTCCACGGTCTGACCTTTACACCACACCAAAGGTACGGTACACAGGCAGTCGGTGGGTGGAAGCCGCGTACGACCGCTGGACTGTCGCGACTGAAAGGGAGCGAGCGATGCTGAAGGCCGAACAGAACGAAGCAATCACCCGCGTCGGGCCCGGCACGCCGATGGGTGAGGTGATGCGGCGGTACTGGCAGCCCGCACTGCTAGCCCAGGAGGTGGCCGAGCCCGACTCGCCTCCCGTCCGCGTCCAGTTGCTTGGCGAGTCGCTCGTCGCGTTTCGAGACAGCCGCGGCGAGGTCGGGCTGATCGACTCGAAGTGTCCGCACCGTCGTGCACCGATGTTCTTCGGTCGAAACGAGGAAGCGGGTCTGCGTTGCGTCTACCACGGCTGGAAGTTCGACACCGCGGGCAACTGTGTCGACCTCCCGTCCGAGCCGCCGGACAGCCCGCTGAAGGCCAAGATCAACATGACGGCCTACCCCACGCATGAGGCCGCCGGGGTGGTCTGGGCCTACCTGGGGCCGCGGGCCGAGATGCCGGAGGCGCCCGATTACGAGTGGATGCGTGCCTTCAAAGGCGGGGGTGGCGTCTCGCGTACCAACGAGCGCGCCAACTGGCTGCAAGCTCTCGAAGGTGGGATCGATACGACCCACTCGTCATTCGCGCACAACAACGACCTTTCGACGACGTCCCTGCTCCGTCAGCAGGACACGCATCCAAAACTCGAGGTCGAGGTCACCGACTACGGCTTCCGCTACGCCAGCATCCGCCGCATCAGCGAGAACCGCCGCTACATCCGGGTTTATCAGTTCGTGATGCCCTTCCAGCAGATTCGGCCAGCCACGGTGGCGTGGGACGGGCAGCCAAACGACATGCCGACCATGCACGGGCATCTGTGGGCGCCGATGGACGACTACACCACGGCCGTCTACAACTTCATGGCTCCGACCGACCTCGACATCCCTCTCTCTCGCGAAGACTTCGAACGGTCGGAGTCGCGCGCCGGGCGCGGGCCCGAGCACTTCATCGGTGAGACGTACTGGCTGCAGCGGAATGCCTCGAACGACTACCTGATCGACCGTGAAGTCCAGCGGACGCAGACCTACACTGGCATCGAAGGCATCAACACCCAGGACTTCGCTCTGCAGGAGGGGATGGATCCCATCTGCGACCGGAGCCGGGAACACCTCGGAACTTCGGATCGAGCGATCATCGCCGCCCGGCGCCTGCTGCTCGACGCCATAGAGGACGTGCAGGCCGGCCGCCCGCTGCGGGGTACCGACCGTCAGATCACCAGCCAGATCCGTCCGGCGGAGGCCATCCTCACCGAGGAAGACGGTGACTGGCGGGATTACTTCAAGGGCGAGTTGGTGGCCCGATGGTGAGGCCGCGGTCGACGCTGGCCGCCGTCACGCAGGCGTCCAGACACAGTGAGGTCCGGGAGTTCACGGTTCCCGATCCGGATGACGGAGCCATCTTTGAGATCGACGCCTCGGGCATCTGTGGCGCGGATATACCCAAGTTCTTCGGTGACCTCCCGGCGCCGGTGATCCTCGGCCACGAAACGGTTGGACGGGTCATCGATGGCGACGAGGCAACCATCGCGCGGTGGGGTGTGAATTCCGAGCGGCGTTACCTCATGGAGGAGTATGTCCCCTGTGGCGCATGCCGACCGTGCCGGATCGGCCGCTATCGCGCCTGCGCCCAGACGAACAGCCGCGATCCGAAGGCGTTGCGCTACGGCACGACGTCGATCACCCGGTCCCCGCAGCTGTGGGGCGGCTTCGCGCAGCATCAATACCTGCACCCGAACACGGTGCTCCACGAGGTACCCGAAGGTGTGCCGGCGGATGTCGCGACGTTCGCGTTGCCATTGAGCAACGGGGTCCAGTGGATGACGATCGATGCCGGTGTTCGGGCGGGGGAATCGGTGTTGATCCAAGGGCCTGGCCAGCAGGGGCTGGCCTGCTTGATGGCGGCGAAGGCCGCCGGGTGCGGCCCGATCATCGTGTCGGGGCTGGCTCAGGATCGCCATCGGCTGGAGTTGGCCTCGGTCCTCGGGGCCGACGAGGTGCTGGTGGCGGACGAGCAGGACGTCACGGATGCGGTCCTGAAGCGCCTGCCAGATGGCGTCGACGTCGTGGCCGATATCTCCGGGGCGGGAACCCTGACGATGTCGGTGGCACTCGACGTGGTCCGACGTGGCGGGCGGGTCGTGATGGCGGCGACCGGCGCGGCCGACGAGTTGCCCGGACTGAAGACGATCCTGGCAAAGGAAGTGACGGTCAGGGGTGTCCGCGGGCACGGCTTTGAGGCCGTCGAGACGGCACTCGCCTGGCTGGGGTCGGGCCGCATCGACATCGCGCCGCTGCACGAGCCCACCTATGGCTTGCAGAACGTCGCCGAAGCGTTCGAGCGGTTGCAGGCGCGTGACGCGGTCCATCTGGTGATAGAACCGCAGAAGTCGTAACACCCGGGGCCGTCCCCGCCGGGGCCGCCTCGGACGCGCCGGATCAAGGGCGTGCCGGTACGGAGCAAGCGAGAGGAGGCCATCGATGGCCGAGTACAAGGTCGTTGACGTGCGTGCGACGGGTGTGATGCCGAACGTGGTTGCAGATCGCCTTACGGAAGTACTCAACGAGTTCGAGGCCGACGGGTGGCGTCAAGAGGGGATCCAACCCATCATCTACAACTCCTCGACCACGGGGTATCTGCTGGTGATCTTTGCCCGCGACTGACGATCTGTGCGTGACCGGTTCCTCGCGTCCGTGCAGGTGCCGTCGCCGCCGACACTCGAGCGGAACACGGTCCGAGGCGTAGCAAGGTGAGAAGATGACACAGCAAGCCAAGACCGTCGTGGTCGGCGCCCTCCTGACGCCGGCGGGGCGGGCCGCGATCGACGAGGCCACGGAATTGGTTCGCGAGGCTGGCGGTCGGGTCGTGCTAGTCGGTCACGTCGCACGGCCTCGGGGAGAGGACGAGGCCGGCCACTATCTGAATGATCTACGCAAACGCGAAGAGGAGCTCGAGCGGCTCGCCGAAGAGTTCCGTGCGCGCGACGTCACCGTCGCGGTTTCCGTCCCGGCAGCGGCGGGCACGCCGGCCGATGCGGTTCTGGGCGCCGCTGCCGAGTACGAGGCGGACCTCATCGTCGTTGGCATTCGCCGGCGATCACGCGTGGGCAAGCTGATCCTGGGCAGCAACTCGCAGGACATCCTGCTCGGAGCCGAGTGTTCGGTGCTCGCCGTGAAGGCGGACGAGGAGTAGGACCTCGCGGACTAGGACCCCGGGCCGGGCTGCCCGGCGCTCTCCCCGAGATGATCTGCGAGCAGTTCCGCCAGATGTCGCCCGGGGCGGTCGCCGAACTCGGCCAGCTGCGTCCGGCAGGAGAATCCGTCCGCGAGGACCGTGGCGTGGGGGAACCGGTTCACCGCGGGGAGAAGGGCGGTCTCGGCGATGGTCTGGGACACGGCGTAGTTGCCCTGTTCCATCCCGAAGTTGCCGGCGAGGCCACAACATCCGCCGACGATCTCCACGGACGCACCCGCCGCACGCAGCAGCCGTTCGTCGGCGGCCCAACCCATTACCGCATGGTGGTGGCAATGTGGCTGGGCGACCACCTGCACGCCGGTGAGGTCCGGCGGCCGCCAGTGGGGTCGGCGGGCAGTCAACGCTTCGGACAACGTACGCGTCGCCGCAGCGACACGTCGTGCGGCGTCGGTCCCCACCAGATCCGGAGCTTCGCCGCGGAGCACGGCGGTGCACGAGGGTTCGAGCCCGACGATCACGCCGCCGTCCGCAGCGGTTCGATGCAGTCGAGTGATGGTCCGGCTGAGCCGGCGCCGCGCCGCATCCAGTTGGCCGGTGGAGATCAGCGGCACCCCGCAACACAGGTCTTCGGCGACCTCGACGGCATAGCCCGCGTCCCTCAGGACTCGCAAGGCTGCGACTCCGGTTTCGGGTGAGAACCGATGGGTGAAGGTGTCGATCCACAGGAGTGCGGTGGGGGAGCCACGTGGCGGTGAGGGCAGGGCTCGCGCAGCAGCGTCCCGCAGGCGCCGTTGTCGGGCGCGGCTGGCCAACTCCGGGAGACCGCGGCGTTCATCGACCCCGGCCAGGGTTCGCAGCAGCCCGCCGATGAATGGGGTACGGGCGATGGCATTCGCGATCGTGGGCGCGGCCGACGCGATGCGAGCGAGCAGCGGGATCCGACCGAGCGTGTAATGCGTACGCGGTCGCAGTCGCCCTCGGAAGGTGCGGTGGAGAACTTCGGCCTTGTACGTGGCCATATCGACACCCGTTGGGCAATCGGAGAGGCAGCCCTTGCAGGCGAGGCAAAGCTTCAGTGCGTCGTGAACCGCCGGATCCGAGGCACCACCCTCCAGGAGTCGACCGTCCACCATCTCCTGCAACACGCGGGCGCGTCCACGAGTCGAGTCGCGCTCGTCACCAGTCGCCAAGTACGAGGGGCACATGACCCGGCCCGGCCCGTGCTGCGTACTGACGCACTTGCCGACGCCGGTGCATCGGTGGACCGCCCGGGCGAACGAACCCTGGTCGTGTCCGAATCCGAAGCCGTCGACGTCAGCATCATCGATCGTCGGAAGGGAACGCAGATTGGCGTCCACCGGTTGGGGGCGGGTCAGCACGCCGGGGTTGAGGATCTCGTCGGGATCGAAGACGCCCTTGAAGACCGCGAATGCTTCGAGTATGTGCGGCGGATACATCTCTGCCAGCAGTTCACTGCGGGCGCGGCCGTCCCCATGCTCGCCGGAGATGGATCCTCCATGACTCGCGACGAGACGGGCGGCGTCGAAGAGGAAGCGCCGGAAGGTCGCGGGCCCCACCGCCTCATCCAGGGGAAAATCGATCCGGACGTGCACGCAACCGTCGCCGAAGTGGCCGTACGGGACGCCGATCAGATCATGTGATAGCAACAGTGCATCGAAGTCGCGCAGGTAATCACCGAGTCGCTCTGGTGGGACGGCCGCGTCCTCCCAACCGGCGTGCGCGGGCCGCGGTCCGCTCCGGGCGACCAGTCCCGATCCATCCTCGCGGATGCGCCACAGCGCCTTCATCTCGGCCGGATCGGTCACGACCCGGTGGCCGCGGCACTGGGCGCCATCCGCAAGGCGCCGTGCGCGGGCGGTGACCTCCGCTGCATCCTCACCGGCCACCTCGGCGAAGAGCCACCCGCCACCCGGTGGCAAGTCGGGCAGTGCAGATGTGCCGCGCCGTTGCCTTACGACGTCGACGATCCGGGAGTCGAGGCCTTCCAACGCACTCAGCATGTGGTCGAGGAGCGGCGGGACGGCGTCGGCTGCTGCCGCCATGTCCTCGTATCCGAGCACCGCAAGCGCTCGGACCGGCGGATCGGGAACCAGGGAGAGTTCGGCCTCGACCGTGATGGCGCAGGTGCCCTCGCTGCCGACCAACGCCTTGGCGGGGGCGTCGCGAAAGATTTCGTGGAGAGCATATCCGGACACCTGGCGCGTGAAACGGTCGAGTTCGTGCTCGATCGCGTGCCGATACCCGCTGAGAGCGTGGGTCACGGTCTCGATGATCGCCGGCGACGACTGCGACGGACGCGACTCGAGTCGAACGCGTTCGCCCGTTCCGGTCACGACGTCCAGGGCAAGGACGTGATCGACGGTGCGCCCGTATCCCAGGGCTCGCGAGCCGCATGCGTTGTTGCCGATCATGCCACCCAGGGTGCAGCGGTCATGTGACGAGGGGTCGGGGCCGAAACGCAATCCGTGTCTTCCGGCGGCGACCTGCAGATCGTCGAGAACGACGCCCGGTTCGACGCGGGCCGTACGACTCGTCGGGTCGACCTCGAGGATCTTCGACATGTGGCGTCGCGTGTCGAGGACTATCCCAGGCCCCACGGCGTTCCCGGCAATGGAGGTGCCGGCGCCGCGCGGGGTGATCGGCACCCCCATGGTGCGTGCCACCTCGACAGCCGCTTCGATGTCCGAGCCGTCCCGGGGAAAGGCGACGGCGCGTGGCGGGACACGGTAGAGGGAGGCGTCGGAGGAGTATTCGGCTCGCCGCCGAGCGTCCGTGTCGACCTCGTCGATGCCGGAACGCCGAAGACAGTGCTCGAGTTCGCTCGTGAGGTCGGAACCGCCCTGGGTGGCTGACACAGGGTCCCCTTGGGGTCTACGGGGCACCGGGGATGCCGGGGTGTCGTGTGCTACTCGCGGACCTCGAGAGCTCGCCGGACCGCCTCCCGACGGACGTCATCGGGGAGTGGGCCCCGCGCGGCCGCCTCGGCATTGGCGACGAGGTGATCGTCGTTCAACGTGCCGATGATGGCCGTCGACAGTCCCGGAAGGCCGATGGTGGCCCGCAGAAGGAACTCGGTCCGGTCCATGCCATCGGCGAGTTCGTCGAGCTCGGCCTGCTCCCAGATCGGCAGGAGCGCTTGACCGCGGCGGCCAGGGCCGGTGGGCGCTACCGCACCCATTGCGACGGCCCCACGAACGACGATGCCGGCGCCCTCTTCGGCAGCGCGCGCGATCAACGGCTCGTGTTCGGGCTCGAGCACGGAGTACGGGACCTGGAACACGTCGAACACGCCGAGCGCGATGTGGTCCGCCAGGTGGGGGAGTTCCCCGGACATGCCGAGGAACCGAATCTTGCCGGCGGCGCGAAGCCGTTGCAGAGTCTTGATCGTGGCGGCCGCCTCCAGTTCCGCGACCGAAGGAGACATGTGCACCTGCAACAGGTCGAGGTGGTCGGTCCGCATCCGCCGCAGGCTCTGCTCGACACCTGCCTCGATATTGGCTGCGCCGTAGTCGTGCGGCGTTCCCCCACCGGCTGTGGCCGGGTCGGCATCATGCGGACAGCCGCACTTGGTGGCGAGGAAGAACTCGTCCCGCCGCGCTGCCAGGTGTCGACCGATCCGCTCCTCCGCCACGCCGTAGTCGATGGAGGTGTCGATGAGATCGATCCCGAGATCGAGGGTCTGATTCAGCAGGCGGCCGACGTGGCGTTCATCGACGGGGCGACCCTTGGGCTCACCCCGTAGCTCCATGGCGCCGAAGCCGAGCGCGCTGATCTCCACACCCGTGTTTCCGAGCATGCGGCGGGGGAGGTCGCTCATGAGGTCTCCGTGACGCACCGGACGTCCGGTGCGGTCAGGTCTGTGGCCTGGCTGGGCGCATCGCGGACGTCGGCCCGGGCGTAGTATAGGGTCAATGGTCCGACAATCATCACCCGATGTTCTTGATCCGTCGTCGAAAGCGTCTCAGGGGACCGCTGCGTCCATTGCGGGCACAGGCGCATGCCCCACGCGAACCGAAGGGGCGTGGCGTGCATCTCTCGCGGGCGAGTGGCTGGCTCGACGGCGCGCTCGGCGGCCTGGTCGCCTTCGCCATCGTCGGTGTCAGTAACCACGCGATCCGCCCCGCCGCCACCTATCGGACGCTCGAGCTCGGCGGCACGGTCGTTGCCGTCGGTCTGGTCGCTGCCTCGTATGGCGCGGTGGCCATGTTTCTCGCGGTGCCGATCGGGCGGGCCGTCGATCGCGCTGACCCGCGGTTCTTTTTCTTGACGGGCACCTTCTCGACCGGCCTGGGGGCAGCCGCATGTGCCTTCGCGCCGGGGCTCGCTTGGCTTGCCCTCGGTCAGGTGCTCGTCGGGAGCGGGTGGGTCATGGCCGCGATCGGTTTTCAGACCATGACCGCCAATCGCCGCCACAGCGACCGGGACCGAGGCTTCGCGCGGCTGGCCGTCGCGGCTTCCGTCGGCCAGTTGCTGGGTCCGTATCTCGCCGGTGTCGTGCTGGACGGTGGTCTCGTCGGGATCTTCGCCACACGTGCGTCTCTGGCCGCGTTCCTCATGGCGGCAGCGTTTGCGTTCGGTGGGACGGTCATCGCGTGGTTCGTCATTCCTGTGGACGTCGAACTGCGGTCGAATCGCTCGTCGGCCGATGGGGCCGCCAACCAGAGCAGCATCCCGACGTTGCTGCGGCGTCCCGGGGTCCCCCAGGCGCTGCTCGTCGGCATCGCGACCCTCTCGACCGTGGATCTCTCCATCATCTATCTGCCGGTCATCGGTGAGGCCCGGGGGATCGGACCGTCGGCCGTGGGAGCTTTGCTCGCCGTCCGCGCCGGTGCCGGGCTCGCATCCCGGCTCGCCTTGCCGGCCCTGATCACCCGGTTGCGGCGTCGGACCCTGCTCGTGGGGGCGATGCTCTCCGCCGCGGTCTCGCTCGCCGGCATCGCAACGCTCGGCTCGGTCGTCGGCCTCGGCATCTGTCTCGCGGTGATGGGATTCGGCCTTGGGATCGCTACGCCGTTGACGATGGCGTGGCTGACGCAGACGACGCCACGCGCGGAGCGCGGGACGGTGCTTGCGGTGCGCATGAGCGGAAACCGGTTCAGCCAGGTCGTGGTCCCGGCCACGTTCGGGGGCGTGGCCGCCGTGCTCGGGCCGGGGGCGATCTTCCTCGTGCTCTCGGCCGCGTTGTTGATGAGTGCTGCCGCGCTGCGGACTGCTCCGCTCAATTCACGGGCGGCCGCGGCAGATCCGTGACGGTTGACACGCGGAGAGAATAAAGGTACGACCATTGCGGGCCGAGGGCTTCGCCGCCCCAGGCTGGCGCGTCCGGCCCCGTACGGGAGACAGGAGTTCAGATGTTGAGGCAAGAGCAGAACGAGGTGTTGTCCGGGACCGGGCCGGGGACCCCGATGGGGGAGGTGTTCCGTCGCTTCTGGATTCCGGCGCTGCTGTCGGAAGAGTTGCCCGCGCCGGACTGCGCGCCGGTGCGGGTGCGGTTGTTGGGTGAGGATCTGGTGGCGTTTCGTGACTCGACCGGCAAGGTGGGGTTGGTCGACGAGGCGTGTCCTCACCGGGGGGCGTCGTTGTTCTTCGGTCGCAACGAGGACTGCGGTCTGCGGTGCACGTATCACGGGTGGAAGTTCGATCGTGATGGGCAGTGTGTCGACATGCCCAACGAGCCGCCGGACACCCAGTTCAAGGAGAAGGTGACCATCAAGGCCTATCCCACTGTGGAGCAGGGTGGGGCGGTCTGGACCTACATGGGGCCGGAGGAGCACGAGCCGCAGATGCCGGCGATGGAGTGGAGCCTGGTCCCTGAGGAGCATCGGTTCCTGGCCAAGATCGAGGTCGACTGCAACTACGCGCAGGCGATGGAAGGCGACATCGATTCGAGCCACACCGCCTTCCTGCACGGGCGTGTCGGCGAGGACTCCCTGGACAACGGCAGCGGCGCGCGCTTCTGGAAGGAGCGTCTGCGTCGGTTCTCGTTCATCGATCGGGCGCCGAAGTTCTTCCTGATCGACACCGACTACGGGTTCATGGCCGCGGCGCGCCGGTATGGCGGAGACGAGCACTACTACTGGCGGATCACCCAGTGGTTGTTCCCGGCCTTCTCGATCACGCCGCGTGAGGCGGGTTCGGTGTTGCAGTGCAACATGCGGATCCCGATCGACGACCACCGCCACATGTTCTACCGGACCCAGTACCGCCCGCAGAAGCCGTTGACCGACGAAGAGGTCTACGAGTACCGCCATGGCGGCAACCTCTTCCAGCAGACGGTGCCGGGCACGTATCGGCCGGTGCAGACGCTGGAGAACGACTTCCTGATCGACCGCAGCCTGCAGCGCAGCGGGACCTACAGCGGCATCAAGGGCATCCCTGCCCAGGATCAGTCCGTGACCGTGTCGATGGGGCCAATCGTGGAGCGGAGCAAGGAGCGTCTGGCGACGTCGGATGCCGCGATCATCCATTCGCGACGGTTGCTGCTCAAGCAGGCCCAGGAGGTTCAGAAGAACGGCCAACTGTCGGTGCCTGGTGGCGGTGACCCGTACTTCGTCCGCGGGGTCGGGTTGCTCGTCGACCGTGACACACCCTTCGACGTCGGCGCTGCAGAAGCGATGGATGCGAACAATCCGTGGCACGAGGACGTCGCCTGGGCGCAGGTCGAACCCGTCGGCGTCGACCACGCCGGATGACCGATGGAGGAGCCGGACCTCGACAGCGCGGCCGTGCTCCCTTCGATCGAATGACCCTCTTGGAGTCAGGTATGGCAGTGACCCTGCGACAGTTGCTCGCGACGCCGTACGTCATGCACGTACGTCCGGTCCAGGACGAGCAAGGCACGTGGCTTCGCCGGGCGGAGTACCCCGAACTCGAGGACTGTTACGCCATCGATGCGTCGCCGTGGACCGCGATGGACGCTCTCGACGAGCACTTGATGGGGTATCTGGTCGACCGACTCGCTGCCGGAGGCGACGTCCGCGTCCCGCGACCGGCCAGGCGCGGGGTCGATGTCGAGCGGCACGTGGACGAGGCCGGCTTCGGCCCGCTCCGGAAATTTCTCGACGTGGAGGTCGATCGACTTCGTGGCGACGAGGAGTTCGCCGCACGGGTGCGTGAGCTCCGGTCGAGGCAAGCATCGGTTGACACGCAGGAAGGCATGAAGGTATAACCATTGAGGTGGGGTCGGGAACGCCTGATCGTGAGGAGTTCAGATGTTGAGGCAAGAGCAGAACGAGGTGTTGTCCGGGACCGGGCCGGGGACCCCGATGGGGGAGGTGTTCCGTCGCTTCTGGATTCCGGCGCTGCTGTCGGAAGAGTTGCCCGCGCCGGACTGCGCGCCGGTGCGGGTGCGGTTGTTGGGTGAGGATCTGGTGGCGTTTCGTGACTCGACCGGCAAGGTGGGGTTGGTCGACGAGGCGTGTCCTCACCGGGGGGCGTCGTTGTTCTTCGGTCGCAACGAGGACTGCGGTCTGCGGTGCACGTATCACGGGTGGAAGTTCGATCGTGATGGGCAGTGTGTCGACATGCCCAACGAGCCGCCGGACACCCAGTTCAAGGAGAAGGTGACCATCAAGGCCTATCCCACTGTGGAGCAGGGTGGGGCGGTCTGGACCTACATGGGGCCGGAGGAGCACGAGCCGCAGATGCCGGCGATGGAGTGGAGCCTGGTCCCTGAGGAGCATCGGTTCCTGGCCAAGATCGAGGTCGACTGCAACTACGCGCAGGCGATGGAAGGCGACATCGATTCGAGCCACACCGCCTTCCTGCACGGGCGTGTCGGCGAGGACTCGGTGGACCGGGGCAGCGCGAACAAGACACGCAAGGAGCGTCTGCGTCGGTTCTCGTTCATCGATCGGGCGCCGAAGTTCTTCCTGATCGACACCGACTACGGGTTCATGGCCGCGGCGCGCCGGTATGGCGGAGACGAGCACTACTACTGGCGGATCACCCAGTGGTTGTTCCCGGCCTTCTCGATCACGCCGCGTGAGGCGGGTTCGGTGTTGCAGTGCAACATGCGGATCCCGATCGACGACCACCGCCACATGTTCTACCGGACCCAGTACCGCCCGCAGAAGCCGTTGACCGACGAAGAGGTCTACGAGTACCGCCATGGCGGCAACATCTTCCCGCAGACGGTGCCGGGCACGTATCGGCCGGTGCAGACGCTGGAGAACGACTTCCTGATCGACCGCAGCCTGCAGCGCAGCGGGACCTACAGCGGCATCAAGGGCATCCCAACCCAGGATCAGTCCGTGACCGTGTCGATGGGGCCAATCGTGGACCGGAGCAAGGAGCGTCTGGCGACGTCGGATGCCGCGATCATCCATTCGCGACGGTTGCTGCTCAAGCAGGCCCAGGAGGTTCAGAAGAACGGCCAACTGTCGGTGCCTGGTGGCGGTGACCCGTACTTCGTCCGCGGGGTCGGGTTGCTCGTCGACCGTGACACACCCTTCGACGTCGGCGCTGCAGAAGCGATGGATGCGAACAATCCGTGGCACGAGGACGTCGCCTGGGCGCAGGTCGAACCCGTCGGCGTCGACGAGTAGAAAAACCTGGCTGTCACCGGCTCGGTTGGTCGAGCCGGCGACAGTGCCACGGTGAACAGGGAGAGCGGTGCCGACCATTGGGCGCAGCGGTGTGGTGGTTTCGTCCGTCATCTTCGGGTGTGGTGACAACGCAGGCCTGATGGTCGCGGGCGATGAGCAGCAGCAGACACAGGTGATCGCGCAGGCGATCGAGGCCGGGATCACGACTTTCGACACCGCCGCGAAGTACGGCGACGGCGCCTCGGAGGAGGCGCTCGGTCGGGTACTGCACAAACTCCGCCCAGCCGACGTGACCGTCGCCTCGAAGGTGAGCGTTCAGGCGGATGCAGCCGACCCCGGCGGTGTACTCCGTGCGTGCGAACAAAGCCTGCGTCGACTTGGCCGCGACCACATCGATCTCTACCAGGTGCACAACCGGATCGCCCCCTCTGGCGTGAGGATCGCACTCGACGGGCGTCTTCCGACGCTCGCTCTCGACGATTTCTCGATGCCCGGCGGGGTTGGCGACCAACTGCGTGAGCTGCGGGACAGCGGCAAGGTGCGAGCGATCGGGGTCACCACCTATGGCGGTGCTTCGGCCGAGATCCGCCGCGTCATCGACCTGGGACTGCTCGACGCGATCAATGCGTCCTTCCATCTACTGAACCCGACCGTCGCCCGAGCCGGCGGCCCCGACTGGGACGCGTACGACTACGAGGGTGTCGGGGCCTTCGCCCAGACGCGGGGGCTGGCCGTCCTGGGCATCCGGCCGTTGGCCGGCGGGTATCTCTCGGCACGGTCGGGTGATGGCACCTCGCCTCCACCGGGCGCCCGCGTCCCGGACAACGACGTCCAGTGGACGCCTGCCGTGACCGCGCTCCTCGACGACTGGTGCGGCTCGAAGGGCTGCCGGATCCCCGAACTCGCGACGGCGTTCTCGCTCGCGGCGGAGACCATCACCAGCCCCGTCATCGGGATATCCGAAGTCGCTCATGTGAGCGCCGTCGCCGGCGAACTCGCGAAGAACCGACTGACAACGCATGACGTCGAGGCCTGGATGGAGGCCCTCTTGTCGACCGCGAGGGCCGGGCAGGAGAAACCGACCACATCCGAGGGCAGCAGCGGTCCGATGGATTGTCTGCGGTAGCCGCCGGACCGGGGGAGCACCCGACCCGCTGACGGCAGGTCGCGGATCACACACGACACCACGAATGGGAGAAGAGCACAAGATGATGCCGACCCGCACGTCCCGTTGGCTGGCCGCGCTCGGCGCGATCGCCCTGTTGGTGTCGGCCTGCGGCACCGAGGCCGACACGCAGCCGGAGACGGGCCCGACCGAGCCCGCAGCCGGCAGTGATGACGCCGACGGTGGCGCCGATGAGACCGAGGCACAAGACGACATCGCCGCGTACTTCGAGGGCGAGACGATCGAGCTGATCGTGCCGTACTCGACGGGCGGTGGGACCGACACCCTTGCCCGGCTGATGGCAGCCAACGTGGGGCAGTACATCCCGGGGAACCCGAACGTGCAGGTCGTGAACGTCGAAGGCGGTGGCGGGATCGTCGGCTCCAACCAGTTCGCTCGGGCGGAAGCCGACGGCTACACCTGGCTGCTCACTTCGAGCCCGGTCGTGTTCAACGCCCTGATCGGCAACGAGCTGGTCGAGTACGACTTCCGGGAGTGGGAGGTGTTGGCGGCCCTGCAGACCGCTGGCATGTACGTCACCGTGCCCGGCACCGGCTACGACCCCGACGACCTCACGTCCATTCAAGACGCCACGTTCCTCGGCGGCGCGACCGACTACGTCTCCGCGCCGACCGCGGTCTACTACCTGCTCGACCAGCTCGGGGCGGACCTTAACTTCCTGCCCGGCTTCGACGGGACGGGGGCGATCGGCACGGCGTTCGAGCAGGGGGAGTTGAATCTCTACAACCCTCCGACGGCGCAGTTCCTCGATTCTCCTATGCAGGGCCAGATCGAGGCCGGTGAGGTCATCCCCGTCGTGAACCCTGGCCTGCTCGAAGGCGGCGACCTCGTTCGGCCCGAGCGGATACCCGACGTACCGTCGGCGCAGGAACTGTGGGAGGCCGTCTATGGTGAGGACGGCACCGACATGTTCGAATGGGAGGTCTTCCGAGGTCTGCATGCCGTCGCATACGGCCTGCAGAAGGGCCTGTTCGCACCGGCCGGGACGCCTCCGGAGGTCCTGGATGCGATCCGGGATGGCTTCCAGGCCCTCGAACAGGACGAGGACTTCGGTGCCGAGTTGTTCGAGGCGACCGGGGACGAGGTGCCAAGCGCTGGGGACGAAGCACAGGAACTGTTTGCCCTGCTGGACGTCCCGGACGAGGCTCTCGAGGCTTGGCTGACGTGGCTGGAGGGCTACGGTTTCGAGCGATAACAGCGCCGGACGAACGGTGGCCGGAGCCGGCGGGACGCTTTCGTGCCGCACCGGCTCCGGCCGTTGACTGGGCGCGTCCAGACCTCCGGGCGTGACCGCGAAGGCGTGGGTGCTGGTCGACGGGAGTGGTCACGAGCATTCAGGCGGAAGCTGGGAGACGAGAAGCAATGCTCGAAGCATCCGTCGAGGCGCTGCAGTACATCGCGACGCCCGGCTATCTGGGATTCCTGCTGCTCGGGGTGAGCCTCGGGCTCACCATCGGACTCATTCCGGGCCTCGGCGGCATCGTCGGTATGTCGATGATCCTGCCGTTCATCTTCGGCATGGATCCGGTCAACGGGCTGGCGCTGCTTACCGGCGCGGTCGCGGTCGGGTCCACCAGCGACACGTTCCCCGCCGTGCTCATCGGTGTCCCAGGGTCTGCTGGCGCCCAAGCCACGATCATGGACGGCTACCCCTTGGCCCGGCAGGGCCGCGCCAAGGAGGCCCTGGCCGCCGCGTTCACGGCCTCGGTCCTTGGCGGCTTGTTCGGAGCCTTTGCCCTTCTGGCGGTGCTCGGCGTCGCGCGGCCGCTGTTGTTGCAGTTGCGGTCCCCACAACTGCTCATGCTCACGTTGCTCGGACTGAGCCTCGTCGGCGTGCTCAGCCAGAAGGCGCCCGGACTGGGTCTGCTGTCCGCGCTGCTGGGCGCCCTGCTCGGGGTCGTCGGTGTCGCACCCGTGGATGGTTTCCCCCGCTACACGTTCGGGACGGCCTACCTCACGGACGGCATACCACTGGCCGTCCTCGCACTGGGCCTGTTCGGCATGCCGGAGATCATCAACCTCCTGGCCAAGGGGTCTTCGGTCGCGAGCCAAGGACGGCTCGAAGGCAGCATCGCTGCCGGAGTACGCGCCGCTCTGCAGCACCGTTGGCTGATCCTGCGCAGTTCCGTCATGGGAATGGCGGTCGGAGCGGTTCCGGGCTTGGGCGGGGCGGTCGTCGACTGGCTCGTCTACGGCGTCGCGCAACAGACCTATCGGGACAGCGAAAACTTCGGCAAGGGCGACATCCGAGGGGTCATCGCCCCCGAGAGCGCCAACAATGCCAAGGAGGGCGGGTCATTCCTACCGACGCTCGTGTTCGGCATCCCCGGCAGCGGGGTCATGGCCGTCATGATCGGCGGCCTGACCCTTCTTGGGCTTCAGGTCGGGCCCGGCATGCTTGAACGAGACCTGTCCTTCACGATTAGTGTGGCCTGGACGCTCGCCCTCGCCAATGTCGTCGGTGTTCTGGCCTGCTTCATCTTCATCCGGCCCATCGCTCGATTGACGACAATCCGAGCGTCCCGGTTGATGCCGTTCATCCTGGTGCTGGTGGCAATGGCGGCCTACCAGAGCAGTGGCCGCATCGGCGACATCATCGCCCTGCTCGTCATCGGCCTGCTCGGCTGGGTGCTCAACCACGTAGGAATCCCACGCCCACCCATGCTGATCGGTTTTGTGCTCTCCGTCAGTGCGGAGCGGTACCTGTTCCTCACGCGCGGCCTGTATCAGTGGGGATTCCTCAGAGAGCCGAGTGTCATCGGTCTCGGCCTCGTGATCGTGGTCCTGACCGTCGGCATTCCGCTCGTTCGTCGGCGCAACCGTGTCTAGCGTCGGACGACGCGTGATTCGAGACAACAGCCAGGAGACCCAGATGGCGCACGGTGACAAGCGTGATGCAGCTCAGGCCGTGGTCCTGTGGGCACTGCTCCTGCTGTTCATCCTTGCGGGGCTCCAAGCCGGCGGCTTCCGGTCTCAGTCACGGCCGTTACCACTCTTCTTGGGCGGCTCCGGCGTCTTCGTCACGTCGACCCTCCTGATCGGACGAGGCATGCAGTGGTGGCGTCGCCGACCGATCCGTGACGTTCCGGGACGGGAGGCGACAGCCGATCACATCGACATCTCGGGCGTCGCGCACGAACCAGGGCCACCCGGCGGCCAATCCGACGAAGGCACAGACCCCCTCTCATCCGGAGAGCTGGGCGCATCGCTGGCCTATTGGGGCGTCTTCGCCGGCTACCTCCTCATGATCTTCCTGGTGGGTTTCCACCTCGCCAGCTTCGGGTTCGTCGCTGGCTTTCTCCTGCTCCGTGGCGAGCTCCGCTGGCCCTTCGCCATCGCCGGAGCCGGCGCGCTCGTCGTGGTCTTCGTCACACTCGAACGCCTCTACAACCTGCGTCTGCCGGCCGCCTTCTGGGCTTGACATGTCCGGCGGCGTCTTGACGCCATCCATCGACCGGTACGGGGATACTGCATGCTTCGCATAGGCGTCATCGGTGCAGGACGCAACGCTCGGGAGAAGCACCTCCCCGACATCGTGGCGGACGGCCGTGCCGAACTCGTGGCGGTCGCGAACCGCAGTCTCGAGTCCGGTCGAGCGGTAGGCGACCGGTTCGATGTGCCGGAGGTCTACGCGAACTGGCGCGAATTTCTCGAGCGCGCGCACCTCGATGCTGTCGTCATCGGTACGTGGCCGGACCAGCATGTGGAGATCGCTATCGCTGCGCTGCAGGCCGGCGCACACGTCCTGGTCGAGGCGCGACTGGCCTCCAGCCTCGCTGACGCGCTCGCCCTACGCGACGCCGTCCGAGCCCACCCGCAACAGGTCGTCCAGGTCGTGCCAGCCGGCTTCAGCCTCGAGCAGGACCTGACCATGAAGCGCCTGGTCGAGGACGAGCTCGGCGAACTCATCAGCGTCGAGGGCACGTTTCACGACGGCGACTTCGCTGACGAGTCGGCACCGCTGCATTGGCGGCAGGACGCACGCCGTGTCGGGATCAACATGATGACGCTCGGTCGTCGCTACGAGGTGTTGCTGCGCTGGCTGCCCCACGTCCGTGAGGTTGTTGCCGCCGGCGAGGTCGTGGTGCGCGAGCGCCGCGATCCGTCGACGAACGAAATGCACGCGTTGAGGCTTCCGGACGTGCTGTCTGTGCTCGGGCGCTATCCCGGCCGGGCTCAGCTGACGCTGACGATGAGTACGGTGACGGGACATGGGCCAGCGCCGACGGTGCGCATCTTCGGCCGTGATGCAACGGTGCTGTTCGACGGGGCATCAAAGCAGATCTACCTCGGTCGCAAGGACGCGGGAGAACTGGTCGAGGTGGTGGTGCCCGACCATGAGCGCCACCCACGGCGAGTCATCGGCGAGTTCCTCGACTCCATCGTCGATCAGGCGCCCGTCCGGCGCACGACCCTTGAGGACGCGCTGCGGTACACGGCATTCACGGATGCGGTCCACCGCAGCCTGCACTCCGGAGGTTGGGAAACCGTCGAGGGTGATGGATCGCATCCGAACTGAGACCGGGCCTGTCATCCCGTGAGAACGGGCCGTGCTCGTCGCCGACCGTGGGCCGCGGTGAGAATGGCAAGCACGTACACGATGATCAGAAACGCCCAGCTCGGGACATAGGAGGCACGGAGATCGGCGATCAGTCCGAAGAGCAGGGGGCCGGAGGTGAAGCCGACGTACATGCCGATGGACAGGACACCGGAGGCCCGACCGAGGTCTCCCGCTCGGATGCGCCGTACGAGCGTCATCATGATGACGACGTTTGCTGCGAGCGCGGTGAAGGAATGGACGGAAACACCCACCCAGATGAGCCACCACGTGTGACGCGCGCCCAGAAGGGCAAGCACCCCGACGAGCGCACCGCAGGCGATGAAGAGCAGCGAACTCGGTGCGTCGAGTTGCTCCGACCATCGCCCCCAGACGACGCGAGCCGCCATCCCCAGACCGCCGAGTGCGCCAGCGGTCGCACCGGCTGCGACCGGGTCGAAACCGATGTCGCTGAAGGCGTAGAGTGGGAGATACGCATTGGTGGCTTGCACACCGCATCCGATCAGGAGCGCGTAGGCGGTCAGCCAGCGCACGAAGTCGGGCAGTGGGGTGGGCGGCGGCCGATCACGGCGCGGCAACCGGCGAGAACTCTCGGTACGCGGCGTCGCGGGCAGGACCCGGATCGTCAGCACCGCGCCGATGCCCGCGAGAACGGCACTGCTCATGATGGCGGTCCGCCAGCCGTACCACACGGCGACGCTCGGCAGGCACGCGCCGACCAGGAACTGACACAGTTGCACGCCCGACTGTTTGATCCCGAGGGTATGTCCGCGTTGACCGGCGGGTAGATAGCTCACCACCGCATGGTTGGTGGCAGGGTTCGACAGCGACTGGGCAGCTCCGGAGAGGCTCAGTGCGACCGCCATCCAGAGAAACGTCGGCGCCAGTCCGGTTGCGAGCACGGCGCCGCCACCGAACGCGAACAGGACGAGGAGGCTGTGCCGCGGCCCCCATCGATCCGTCAGCCGACCCCCCTGGGCGGCGATCGTGGCCGTGAACAGGTGGGGAATGACGAGCAGCAGGCCAACCTGCGCCGTCGAGATCCCGAGGTCCGTGACGATCAGCGGACTGAGCGCGGCAATGCTCAGATTGGCGAGCGGAGCCACGCCCATGGCGAGCGCGAGGCTGCCCGCCAGGGCGCCCCGACCACCGCCACCGCCCTGCAGAACAGGTGCAGGCATGGCCGGTCCTCCGGTGCCGACTAGCGTTGGCGTCCGCCTCCGCTGCGGGCAGCCGCCGATGGCATGGGTGCAAACTTCATACCAGAGTGGTTGAATGGTCGAAACTCAGCGGCGTTCGCGCAGCACCGGCTGAAGCGACGACCGATAGAGGCCTGGATGCAGGTGGCTCCTTCCTCGGTCGGAGCACGACGCAGTTCGACACAGGGGCCGAGCATGGTCAACAAGAATGAAGTTCAGGCTCCACCGGCGCAGGCGAGCGAAGTGATCTTCCAGCCGGTGCAGACGGGTCGCGTCTCTGGCGCGATCGTCCGACAGGCCGAGTCGGCGATCATCTCTGGCCGTTTGCAGGTGGGCGAGCGTCTGCCGCCGGAACGCGAACTCGCCGAACAGTTCGGCGTGAGTCGGGTCACCGTGCGTGACGCGTTGCGGGTGCTGGAGGCCAAGGGGCTGATCCGCATCCGCGCAGGCGCGAAGGGCGGGGCGTTCGTGACGACGCCGCCCCCGACGATGCTGCGCGAAGGCCTGGCGAACCTGTTGATCCTGTCGGATGTCACCGCCATGGATGTGACCGAGGTGCGACTCGCCTTGGAGGTGGAGGCCGTCCGGCTCGCCTGTACCCGGGCCACCGACGACGACATCCGGGCGCTCCTGGACATCTGCACGCGTACGGAGTCCGCCCTCCAGACCGGTGACTACGACATCCGGTTGTCGGCGGAGTTCCATGTTCGGTTGGCCGCGGCAAGCCACAACCCGGCATTCGCCCTGGTCGTGGAGGCGCTGTACGGGCCGATGCTCGTTTCGCTCGCGGAGGCCAAGGAAGGGTCGCAGGACTACGGGATCGGGCCCGACCGGAACGAGCACCGCGACATCGTCACCGCGATCTCCTCGCGGGACGAGGGCCAGGCGGTCGAGATCATGCAGCACCACCTGAAACGGCAGACGCAGCGCCTGAACCGACGGCTCAACGGCCTGAAGGGCGGTTCGTGACCTCGGAGGCGATGCGCCTCGCAACATGCTGCTGATGCGGTCGTCCTCGTGTGGGCCACAGCGTGTGTTGGCCGACGACGGTCATGGTTTGTCGACGGACGTGCGCGACAGCATGTTCGTCACTCGGGGCGCGTCAAGGTGAGGTGGCCTGATCGGGATCACCTGCCGCGGCGCCGCCCAGGTCCTCGAGAACGATCCCGACGGCAAGCCCGCCGAGAAGAGCAAGGCAAGCGATAGCCCGCGGGGCACGGACGGCGTCGGCTAATGTCGCGCCACGCTGACCCGGCAGCTTGAGAGTCGCACCGCGCCCCCTGGTCACCGACTCGCGGTGGCGGCAGGGGCGTCGACGCGTGGCCGCGGTCGAGTTCGGCTGCCCTCGATCCATTCTTCCGCTCGCCTGCCTGACGCCGGAGGGTGCGGCAACCCCGCCAGGGTGTAACTTTCAGACCAAACTGGTTGAATGGTCGAAACTCAGCGGCGTTCGCGCAGCACCGGCTGAAGCGACGACCGATAGAGGCCTGGATGCAGGTGGCTCCTTCCTCGGTCGGAGCACGACGCAGTTCGACACAAGGGGCCGAGCATGGTCAACAAGAATGAAGTTCAGGCTCCACCGGCGCAGGCGAGCGAAGTGATCTTCCAGCCGGTGCAGACGGGTCGCGTCTCTGGCGCGATCGTCCGACAGGCCGAGTCGGCGATCATCTCTGGCCGTTTGCAGGTGGGCGAGCGTCTGCCGCCGGAACGCGAACTCGCCGAACAGTCCGGCGTGAGTCGGGTCACCGTGCGTGACGCGTTGCGGGTGCTGGAGGCCAAGGGGCTGATCCGCATCCGCGCAGGCGCGAAGGGCGGGGCGTTCGTGACGACGCCGCCCCCGACGATGCTGCGCGAAGGCCTGGCGAACCTGTTGATCCTGTCGGATGTCACCGCCATGGATGTGACCGAGGTGCGACTCGCCTTGGAGGTGGAGGCCGTCCGGCTCGCCTGTACCCGGGCCACCGACGACGACATCGACGAACTGTTCGACATCTGTGCGCGCCGGGACGCCGCAATCGAGAGTGGCGACTACGACATCCGTTTGTCGGCAGAGTTCCATGTTCGGTTGGCCGCGGCAAGCCACAACCCGGCATTCGCCCTGGTCGTGGAGGCGCTCTACTGGCCGATGCTCGTTTCGCTCGCGGAGGCCAAGGAAGGGTCGCAGGACTACGGGATCGGGCCCGACCGGAACGAGCACCGCGACATCGTCACCGCGATCTCCTCGCGGGACGAGGGCCAGGCGGTCGAGATCATGCAGCACCACCTGAAACGGCAGACGCAGCGTCTGAACCGGCGGCTCGAGGATCTGAAGGGTCGCTCGTGACCTCAGGAGTCATCGCCTTGCCGGCGAATGTGCCGCCACGGGTGTATCTGCAGCCCGGCGCGCCACCGGAACTCGTCGAGGCCGTCACCTCGGAGGCGACGCTCGTCGCGGACGCCGCTGACGCGAACGTCATCGTCTGGGCCAACATCGACGGCGACGGGTTCCTCGATGCACGCCACGACGACATCGCCCTGGTCCAGTTGCCATTCGCCGGCATCGACCGGTGGGTGGCCGAGGGCAGTATCGATGCTCGCTGGACCTACGCGGCTGCCGCTGGTGTCTATGCCGCCCCGGTGGCAGAGCACGCCCTGGCGCTGCTGCTTGCCGCCTGCCGACGCCTCCATGAGTGCGCCCGTGCCTCGGACTGGGGGAAGCGGTGGGAGCGGGCGGGGACCTCTCTCGACGGCTCGGTCGTCGGCATCGTCGGTTGTGGCGGGATCGGCGAACGTCTCCTCGCGCTGCTGCGGCCGCTCGGGGCGAGTGTCGTTGCGGTCACCCGCAGCGGAAGGACCGTGGAGGGAGCGACACGCAGTCTGGCTGCGTCACAACTGAACGAGCTCTGGCCCATCGTCGATCACGTGGTCCTGCTCGCACCGGCGACGGACGCGACGCGCTCCTTGGTGGGCGCGGCGGAACTCGAGGCGATGCGCTCCACCGCGTGGCTGCACAACCTGGCGCGTGGCTCCCTGGTCGATACCGGCGCCCTCCTCGCCGCCCTCGACGACGGTCGCATCGCTGGCGCAGCGCTTGACGTCACCGATCCGGAGCCGTTGCCCGAAGACCATCCCCTGTGGTCGCACGCACGGGTGTTGATCACACCGCACGTCGCCTGCCCACCACCCGTCCTGTTGCCCCACTACGCCAGCCGGGTACGGGAGAACCTGCGCCGGTTGCGCCAGGGCGAACGTCCACTTGGGGTCATCGATCTCGACCGCGGGTACTGAGCCGCCCGCCAGAGGAGCCAGGCATGGTCACCTTCGACCTCAACGGTCAGGACACGAGCTATTCCGGACCGCCGGATCGTTCGCTCCTCACCGTGCTGCGGGAGGAGTTCGATCTCACCGCGGCCAAGCCGTCTTGCGAGATCGGGGTCTGCGGCGCGTGCAGTGTCCTCGTCGATGGCGAACTCGTCAGCTCGTGCTGCCTGCTGATCGGTCAGCTCGATGGGAGGGCGGTGCAGACGCTTGAAGGGATGCTCGAGGAACCGCAGATGTGTGATCTGCGTCGAGCCTTCGCAGAACACGGTGGCTTCCAATGCGGCTTCTGTACCCCGGGACATCTGGTCGCGGCGTACTGGCGGCTGCGAAACGGTCGCGAGACCGAGGACGTGGACAATCTCTGCCGGTGCACGGGCTACTACGGCATCCGACGGGCGATCGAGGCGGTCGCGTCGTGCCGTTGACGTTCCACCACCCCACGTCGCTGATGGCTGCATGTGAACTGCTCGCGGAACTCGACGACGCGCACCTCATCGCCGGGGGGGTCAGTCTCTCCCTGATGGTTCGTGAGGGGTTCGTCGAGACGGACCACCTCGTGGGCCTCGGTCGCGTCGATGGGCTTGGGGAAATGGCCCGGGTCGACGGGGCACTCGTGCTCGGAGCCCGTGTCACCCACGACCGGTTGGCACACTCCGAGTCCGTGAGGGAGGTGATTGGCTGCGCCCCTCGGGTGTTCGGGGGGATCGGGAACAGCAGGGTCCGAAACGCCGGCACGCTGGGCGGGAATCTTGCGCACGCGGATCCGGCGCAGGATCCGCCCCTGCTGTTGGCTGCCGCTCGGGCGGTCGCCGAGGTCAGATCCGTGCGCGGTACACGGGACGTGGCCGTCGCGGAACTCGCCACCGGCGTCTTCGAGACGGCGCTCGAAGCCGACGAGGTGATCGCGCGCGTGCGCGTGCCGGTCCCGGCCACGTCGCGGCGCTTCGGGTACTGCAAGCTGACACCGAACTCGCATGACGACTACGGAACGGCGAACGCCGCGGTTGCGCTCGAGTCGACCCCCGACGGCTCCGGGTGGTCGCTGCGGATCGTCGTCGGGGCGGTTGTCGCGACGCCGTTCGTTCTCGATGTCCCGGATGTGGATGTCGATTCGTTGGAGGCAGGGCTGCCCAGCGCCGTCACCGAAGCCCTGGCGACCATCCGCCCGCAGCACGACCGGAAAGGCACGCCGGCCTACAAGGCCGCACTGGCTCAGGTGGCCGTGCGACGTGCAGTGGACGCTGCCCTGCGGGACGACGCGTCGGCCGGACCGAGGAGTTCGGCGTGAACGACGACTCGGTCCTGACCACCCTACGCAGCCCCGACGACGCCCGCCTCACTGGAGCGCTGCGGTACACGGTCGAGGAAAGCCATGACGGTGCCCTGCATGCCGCCTTCGTGCTCTCACCGTCGGCACGCGCCCGCGTCGTCGACGTGGCTCTCGCGCCCGCGCTGGCGGTTCCGGGGGTCGTCGATGCGTTCAGCGGGCGCGACCTCGAGCCGCGGTACTTCGGCCGTTCACTGGAGGACTATCCGGTGCTCGCCAGGGACGAGGTGCGTTTCGTCGGGCAGCGGATCGCGGTCGTCGTCGCCGAGACGCCCGAGGCGGCTGCGCAAGGGGTGGATCTCGTCGAATTGCAGCTCGTCGAGGAGGACCCGGTCCTCACCGTGGACGAGGCGCTGGCGTACGGCCCCGCGCGTGCTGTGCATCGCAACGTTCGCGCGTACTCCGGCAGTGACCCCGATCACCCCGACGGCAATTATCAGGGCGGCGACATGAGGGCGGACCCGCGAGCGCAGGCGGTGATCGACCGCGCGCCAGCGGTTGCAGAGGCGACCTACCGCTGGGAACGCTCGCATGCAGCCCCGCTCGAACCCCACGCCTGCGTCGTCGATGCGACTGCCTCCAGGATCGACGTCCGCTCGACCACGAAGGAGCCGTTCCGTCTGCGCGAAACCCTGGCTCGGCTGGCGGATGTCCCGGTCGAGCGGGTTGTTGTCCGCCCTCTCCCGGTCGGGGGAGATTTCGGTTCGAAGGCCTCGCCGTTCTTGGACGCGCCGTGCATGATCGCCTCCCTTCGCAACGGCCGGCCGGTTCGAGCCACGATGTCGTACGTCGAGGAACTCACCACGACTTCCGCTCGCCACCCTGGTCGCATGACGATCCGCGTGGCGACCGATGACGACGGCATGCCCAGCGCGGTCGAGGTGGAGACACTGCTCGATGGCGGCGCCTTCGCCGCGATCAAGCCGCAGCCGACCCGCGTCATCTCCATCATCGGCATGCCGTTCGCTCCCTACCGGTTGCCAGCCCTGGACGAACGTGTCGCCGTCACCTACTCGAACACCCTCCCCGGTGGGCACGTGCGGGCGCCTGGAGAGATGCAGAGCACTTTTGCGGGCGAGTCGCATGTCGACGTCCTGGCTCGACGTGCCGGGATCGATCCCCTCGACTATCGGGTGCGCCTGGTCTCCGGTGTCGCATACAAGGACATTCTTGAGCGACTCCGCGTGGTCCGGGATCGCTGGCGGCGGGAGGCTGCGGCCGGCGATGAACGCACCCGTCGACGCGGGCTGGGCCTTGCAATCTTCCAACGAGCCGGTGGGAGGGGGCACACTGAAGCCGTGGCGTCCGTCGATCGCGACGGGGTGCTGATTCGTCTCTCGGTCCCAGAGCAGGGATCCGGGATGTACGAGGTCTTCCGTCGCATCGCCGCGGACGTGTTGCGGCTGCCGGCTGACCGGATCCGCGTCGAGACGGCGCCGACCAGCGATGAACTGCCCGATCGCGGCGCCGGCGCCAGCCGGGTCACCGTCGTCGCGGGCCAGGCGGTCCGTGACGCCTGCGTAGCCGTCCGCGATCTCCTCGGGGGCCGCCCTGTCGAAGTGACCGGCGACTATTGGCCGGGTGCCGTGTTGGGAGAGGGGGCCGCGCCGGTGACGGCGCGCGGTACCTACGGCGCCAGCGGGAAGGCGAAGCCCACCTACGGGGGGTTGCTGGTCGACCTCGCGGTGGACTCGGAGAGCGGCCATCTCGAGCTGCAGCGCGCCCATCTGGTGGTCGACGGAGGCCCGGTGCTCGACGCCGTGTCGTATCGCGGCCAACTCGAAGGTGGGTTCGCGTTCGGGCTCAGCCAGGCGCTGTACGAATCGCTCGTGTCGGAAGGCGGCCAGATCGTGACGGGCAACCTCGGCGACTACAAGTGTGCCGTCGCCGCCGACATGCCCCCGCTGACCATGGAGTTGCTCCCGGATTCCCGACAGGGCGGTTCGTCAGAGGTTCGGGGTGGGGTCGGTGAGCTCGTCAACCTCGGTGTGGCGCCGGCCATCGCGAACGCCTTGGCCGATGCGACCGGCATCCGGCTGCGGCACCTGCCGATGACTGCCAACGACGTCTGGGACGCGCTGCGGTCCGGACCTGCAGAGGAGAACCTTGATGGGTGACGCACTGCGCGTCGCGATCGTGGGGTACGGGCTCGCCGTGGCCCCCGTCGAGCGCGCCTTCCTCGCGCACGGCGGCTTCGACATCCGCGCGTGTGTCGACCCGTCCCAGCTGGCACGGCACCAGTTCGAGGAGAAGTTCGGCAGCGGCGCCTACGATTCGATGGATCGCATGCTAGACGACGTCGAACCCGACGTCGTCTATGTCGCGACGCCGACGAGGACACACCACGACCTGTCGGTGCAGGCGCTAGCGACTGGCGCCAGCGTCCTCGTCGAGAAGCCGATCGCTCTCGATTTGGACGAGGCCGTCCACATGATCGCCGAGGCCCGTCGGCACGATGGTGTCCTGATGGTGAACCACAAGCGCAGCGCGGATCGTGAGGTCCTCGCCATGCGTGCGGCCATTCGCCGGGGGGACATCGGAACGCCTCGATGGACGAGCCGGTTGCACTTCTCGGACTGGATGTACCGCTGGCGGGCAGCCGAGGAACGCGATCCGGCCGTCGGTGGTGTCGTATTGCGGCAGGGCGCCCACGAGTTCGACATCCTGCGCGGCCTGCTGCCGAGTGCGCCGGTCCGGCTGCGCGGCTGGGTCGGCGACCTGGCCGATGAGCTTCCCGGCGAGGGGGCCTACTCGGCGTGGATCGAGTGTAGTGACGGCTCGATGGCCACCTCGGTGTACAGCGGGTACGACCGCTTTCGGTCGGACGAACTCACGGCCGGCCTGCTTCCCCCAGGCTTGATCGGCGCCACGCACCGCACCTACCGACAGCACATGCAGGCCGGTGCGGATGAGTACCGGCTCAAGCAGACGGTCGGCCACCCGCGCGCGCCGGAGTTGCTCGAGGACCTGTACGGGTTCTCCTTCGCGATGTGTGGAGCTGGTGACGTCCGGACCGCGCCGAACGGATCGGCCTGGGTCTACGGACGTTCCGGGCGTCGGCGCGTGACGGTCGACGGGCCTGCGGGCACCGATTTGATCGTGGCCGAACTGCATGAGGCGATCCGGCACGGCACGGCACCCGCGCACGACGGATCATGGGGGCTGGCGTGCCTGGAACTCTGCGTGGCGGTCCGCGAGTCCGCAATGGTGGGCGAAGCAGTGCAGTTACAGCACCAAGCGTTCACCGCAGATGGGTTTCTCACGGACGATGCGCCCTTACGCAGCCTGGAGCACTAAGTCTCAGACAGACCGAATCGAACGCTCCAAACGGCGAGGACTTCTCATGGATCCGGATCAGATCGAACGCGTCGCGACGGCCTGCCGCGTGTTGGGAAAACTCGACGCGACACACGGGGCGTACGGGCATGTCAGCGTGCGAGCGGGGGACGACAGCATGCTCATCAAGGGGAAGGGCAAGGGACAGGCAGGGCTGCGCGACACACAGGCCAGCGACATCATCAGCGTCAGCTTCGACGTGGAACAGGTCGACGGGGACCCCGACGTGCGTCCGCCCAGCGAGAGCTTCCTGCACGCGTGGATCTATCGCCTACGCCCCGACGTGGAGTCGGTGGTGCACATGCATCCGGAGTCGGCGCTGCTGCTCACGATACACGATCTTCCGTTGCGCACGATCTACGGTGCGTACGGCCAGGGTGGTCGCATGGCGGCAGAGGGCATCCCCACCTACCCGAACAGCCTGACGGTCAGTGACCACGACCGTGGCCGTGAGTTCGCCGAGTTCTTCGGCGACCGGCGGGCGTGCCTCATGCGCGCCCACGGTGTCGCCGTCGCCGGTGGCAGTATCGAGGAAGCCGCGGTGGACACCCTCGTACTGAAGGAATTGACGGACATCACCTACAAGGCGTACCTGCTGGGCGGCGAACCTCCGGAGCTGCCAGAGGAGGAGCGCGCGGCCATTGCCAAGCCGTTGGATCCGGATCGACCGTTCGGCGCCGCCGGTGGGCAGGCCGGAGTGCTCGCCAACTGGACGGGCTACCGCCAGCTCGCCGGCGAGGCGTGACGGCCTCGCCGACGGCACGGCCGATGGGTCAACCCTCAGCTTCCGACGTCGGGACGTCGTAGGCGCGGAGCGTGCGGCTGGCTCGAGCGGCCAGTCCGGCGACGGCGACGGGCACGAGACCGCCGATCGACAGGGCCAGGACCGGTCCGATCACGCCGGCGACCGCCCCGACGTTGAGAATCCCGAGCGACGGTCCGCCACGGGTCGCAATCTGCTGGATGGCCGTGATGCGGCCCCGGATGTCGTCCGGAATCTCGACCTGTATGGCCGCCTGTCGGACCGTCGAGCCCATGGCGTCCATCGCGCCGATGGCAGCCGCGGCTGCGAGTGCGAGCCACAGGATCGGCGCCTGCGCGAGTGCGACGCAGGCGAGTCCGTACCCGGCGACGGACCAGAGCACCAGCCGGCCGCCGTGAAGGTGCTGGATATTTCGATAGACGAACCACGAGCCCAACAGTGCACCAGCCGGGACAGCCGCCGACAACAGCCCATACCCCGTGGCTCCGGCCTGCAAGACATCCTCAGCGAGCTCCGGGAGAATCGCCCGATACGCCCCGAACAACGTCGCGATCACGTCGAGGCCGAGCAGTTGGCCGATGATGGGACGACGCCGCACGTAGGAGAACCCCGCCCCGACGCTCCGTATGAACGGCGCTCGCGTGGTCGGCTTGTCGCCCGGCTTGAGCCTGAGCACGGCTAGCGCGACGATCAGGAACAGGTACGACAGCGCGTCGAACGCGTACATCAGCTCCGGTCCGTGGACCGCGACCAGGATGCCGCCCAGCGCGGGACCGATCATGAACGACAGCTCCCGGGCGGGTGTCACCAGCGCGAACGCCTGGACGAGCTGGTGGCGGGGGACCAGGTTCGGGATGAGTGCGCGCCGAGCCGGATTGTCGAAGGCGGCTGCCGTGGCATTCAAGAGCACGGCCAGGTAGATGTGCCACGGCTCGACGACGCCGAGCCAGGTGACCAGCGCGAGCCCGGCGCTAGTGACGAACGACCCCGCCTGCATGACCTGGACGAGTCGGCGCCGGTCGATCCGGTCGGCCAGCGCTCCCCCGAGCGGGCCGAGGGTGATGACGGCCAGGAACTGGAACAGGCCCACGAGCCCGACGAACAGGCTGGATTCGGTCAACAGGTACACGTGGTACAGGTTGATCGCCAGCGTGCCTCGCACACCGATCTCGGAGAACACGACGCCAGCGAAGTACAGCAGGAAGTTGGCGTTGCGCATTGGCGTGTCGCGCCGACCCATGCGTCCTCCCACCAGCCGCGGCCAGGAGCGTGTGGTGTCCGGTGCGTCCACCGGCCCGGACCGAGGGTGCGACGGTCCCGCACGGCGCCGGGCCGAGACCCCGTGGCGACGCATCTGGTCTGAACCCTAGACCATGCGAGACCGCACGCGACGCGCTCGCCGCATCCGCCCGCGCGAGCAGGGGCACAGCGCCGTCGCTGTGGTTGGCAACGGTGGGACGGGTCGCTATGGTAATTGCAAGGTACGAATGTAGGACCGTTGACCCTGCTGGTCGTCTGGAGGTGCCCCGTATGCCCGCGACAAGGACCGACTCGCTGCGAGGGCTGATCGATGCCGAGAACGGCACGATCAGCCGCGAGCTCTACACGCGGGAGGACATCTTCCGACAGGAACAGGAGCGGATCTTCCGTCGCTGCTGGCTCTTCCTCGGCCATGAGACGCTCGTGCCCAACCCTGGCGACTTCGTGCTGACCAGGATGGGCACCGAGGAGGTGCTGCTCGTACGGGATCGCAAGGACAAGCAGATCCGTGCCTTCCTCAACAGCTGTCGCCACCGTGGCGAGAAGGTGTGCCGCTACGACGAGGGCAACGCGCTGGTTTTCACCTGCCCGTTCCATGCCTGGACCTACGACTCGAAGGGCACGCTCGTCGGCGCCGCGGGTCAGAAGCACCCGGACTCCTACGCCGGCGCGCTCAACAAGGACGAGTGGAGCCTCGTCGAGGTCGCACAATTCAAGAACTACTACGGCACCCTGTGGGCGACATGGGACAAGGACGCGCCATCCTTCGAGGACTATCTCGGACCGTTCGCCGAAGCGGTGCGCTACATGTGCGAGGGCAGCGACGGCGAGGACAACGGTCTCGAGGTCTTCAAGCCGTGGCAGCGGTGGCGGTTGCCGACCAACTGGAAGGTGCCGGCCTTCACGTCGTCGCGCGACCCGGAGCACGCCGCGCTGACGCACCGCAGTGTCAACGCGGCAGCAATCGGCCCGATGCGCACTCTGGCAGGCGGCGAGCGGCAGAAGAAACGCAACCTGCTGCCCAACACGACCTACGTGGTCGGTGACCACAACCTCGGCCACGGCGGAGCGTGGACGGATTACCACGTGCCAGGGGTCGCCGACTACGTCGACGGCTGGTACGAGGAGGGCGTCGACGACTATTTCCGCGAGATGCATCAGAAGAAGCAGCAGAAGTACAAGGACCGGATCGCTCCGGCCTCCGGCCACGACGCCGGGCACATCTGCGTCTTCCCGAACTTCATCATGGATGCGTGGCGGTGGCGGATCTGGCATCCGCACGAACTCGGTGTGGTCGAGCGCTGGAGCCTCTTCGGTGTCGACAAGAACGCGCCGAAAGTCGTCAAGGACGCCGTCCGGCACTACGTGATGCGCTACAACGGGCCGACCGGCTGTACCGAGTCGGACGACATGGAGAACTGGAACTACGTCTACCCGGCCAGCCTCGGCGCGGAAGCCCAGAAGTGGAACTACAACTTCGCGAACGGCCTGGGCCGCGGCAAGACCCGCGAGGACATGCACCCGGGGCTCGTCTTCAACGACCACAGGACCGAAGAGGCTCATCGAGCGCGGTTCAGTCGCTGGGTCGCCATGATGGAGGCGGAGACGTGGGACGAGCTCTACCCCGCGCTCGCCGACGCCAACCACCGCATCTGGTGAATGCAAACCGCTGCCGTCACGGCGTGCGGCGCCGAGACGATGCCACCCGGGAGTAGATGGATGGGCGCAAGCGCCGACAACGACTACAACCTGAAAGGCATGCACGGGGCCGAGGTGTTCCGTGATCTGCCTGAAGGGCTCACGCTCAGGATGACCGACGGGTCGGAGGGAAAGATCCTCGCCAACCCCGGTGACGGTGCGTTCGTGATGATCGAAGTCACGTCCGACCCGAATGATCCAGCGCGGGTTGGCGAGGAAGAAACCGTCTTCTACTCCGACGTCGACTCGGTTGTCTCGATCCCTGGGGAGGACGCGAAGTGACAGATCTCAAGCAAGCTCCGCCGACGACGGCCGTGACGCCCGAACTGCAGTTGGAGGTCGAGCGTTTCCTGTTCCTCGAGGCACGCCTGCTGGACGAGCGGCGGTTGACCGAGTGGCTCGACCTGCTCGCCGAGGACATCCACTACTTCGCGCCGATCCGTCGCAACGTCAAGTACAACGACTGGGATCTGGAGGAGTCCGACCCGGAGAACGAGATCTCGTACTTCGACGAAGGCAAGGACATCCTCACCGGTCGGATTCGACAGCTGAACACCGGCGTCCACTGGGCTGAGGAACCCGTCTCGAGGTTCGAACACATCGTCACGAACGTCGAGATCGTCGAAGTCGATGGGGACGAACTGCACGTCAACAGCAAGTTCTTCTGCTACCAGAACCGGTTGGCGGACGAGGTGAATCACTTCGTCGGGCGCCGCTACGACATCCTGCGTCGCGACCCGGGAACCGGCTTCAAGGTGGCGAAGCGCAAGATCCTGCTGGCCCAGAACGTGCTCCTGGCCAAGGTCATCAACACGTTTTTCTGAGAAGGGGCGCGATCATTTCACGACGCATTGAGTGGCGCAGCCACCATGAGGACGAGAACACGCTCGTCATGGTGGACGGCGGATCGAACGCCGTCGTCCAGGCATGGTTCGCCGACCCGGAGGCGATCGCGGACTTCCTCAACGACATGGAAGCCATCCCGGGTTCCGCGGCCGCGGCCCCCGACGATGCCCACCGCGACCCCGATGCGTGGGGCGACCCCGTCGCGGTGCGCTCCGAGGAGGGTGACGTGCTGTTCATCGAGCCGGAGATGTTCTGGAACCGCATCGCCGCGCTTTTCCGTTCGCGCGGCAATGACCCCCACCCCTGGCGCGGCAGGCGTCCCTGACCTTCCGTGGCCCGGACCCGCGCCCCAGCCCGTGACGGTCAACTGGTTTCGTGGGTCCGTTGTCGTGTGCCGCGCTCGGCGACACGGCCTCGGCCGTGTCGGCAGCGGTGCGGCGTCGGGCATGCACCAACGCCGGACGGTCGACACCCATTAGGCTCGCCGATTCGGACCGAGAGCTGTCCGCAGCTACCGGACCCGGCATTCGACCTCGGGCGCGAAGTCCGATCCGGGGGATGCCAAGGTGCTGGCCGATCTGACCCGTACCGACCGTCACAATCACCGGCCGGTCGCTGGTGACAGCGAGTTGGCTGAAGCGGTCAAGACGCTGGCGCGGGCCCATCAGGGCCTGGTGTGGACCCGGCAGCGGCAGACCAACCAGCTGCGCTCCGCGCTGCGGGAGTTCTCCCCGGGCGCGCTCGAGGCGTTCCCCGATCTGTCGTCGAGCGATGTGCCGTGTTGAAGGTGGTCCCGACCCCGATTCAGGGTCGGCGGCTGTCACGTTCGAAGATCGCTGCGGCGCTACGGCGTGGCGGCCGTCAACGCAACATCGAGAAGCGCGTCATCGAGATCCAGACCGCGCTGCGCAGCGAGCAGCTCGAAGCACCGGTGCTCGTCGTTGATGCGATGGGCACCGCCCTGGCCTCTCTGGTTGCGGTGATCGACACGCTGCAGACCCAGATCGGCCAGCTCGAGCAACAACTGAGCGAACACTTTGAGGCGCACTCGGACGCCACGATCATCCGTTCCCTGCCAGGGCTCGGGATGATCCTCGGCGCCCGGGTGCTCGCTGAGTTCGGCGATGACCCGAACCTGATCCACCCTGGTTCTGGTGGAGGCTCCTAACCTTGGTTTCCAAGGAGGAGCTATGTCCACGATGGGGAGTTCAGGCAAGCCGCAGTCGCGGCGCTACACGCCGCGGGAGAAGGAGCAGGCGGTCCGGATGGTGCATGCGCTCCGGGAGGAGCTCGGCACCTCGCAGGGCACGGTCAAGCGGGTCGCCGATCAGCTCGGCTACGGGGTCGAGTCCGTGCGCGGCTGGGTCAAGCAGGCCGACATCGACGCCGGCGCCGCTGCGGGGACAACGTCGGCGGACAAGGCGAGGATCGCCGAGCTGGAGCAGGAGGTCCGTGAGCTTCGGCGCGCGAACTCGATCTTGAAGTCGTCAGCAACTTTCTTCGCGGCGGAGCTCGACCGCCCACTGCGGTGATGGTCGACTACATCGACCTTCACAAAGACGTCTACGGGATCGAGCCGATCTGCCAGGTGCTGCCGATCGCCCCGTCGACCTACTACGCCGCCAAGACCCGGCCGTCGTCCGCGCGGGCCCAGCGTGACGCGGTGCTGAAACCGGCGCTGCTGCAGCTGTGGAAGGACAACTTCCGGGTCTACGGGGCCCGCAAGCTGTGGAAGGCCGCCCGTCGTGCCGAGCATGATGTCGGACGAGACCAAGTGGCGCGTCTGATGCGCCAGCTCGGCATTCGTGGGGTGAACCGGTCGAAGAAGGTCCGCACCACGCGCCCCGACGGGCAGGCCGACCGGCACCCCGACCTGGTGGACCGCCAGTTCGTCGCTGCCGGTCCGAACCAGTTGTGGGTCACCGACCTCACCTTCGTACCGACCTGGTCCGGGGTCGCCTACGTGTGTTTCATCATCGACGCGTTCTCACGCATGATCGTCGGTTGGCGGTGCGCGTCGAACATGCGCACCCAGACGGTCCTCGACGCGCTCGAGATGGCCCGCTTCTCACGCGGCACCACGCTCGAAGGACTCGTGTGCCACTCGGATGCGGGCAGTCAATTCACGTCGCTGCGCTACGGCGAGCGGCTCGCCGAGATCGGCGCGGTGCCCTCCATCGGCTCCGTCGGCGATTCCTACGACAACGCCCTGGCCGAGGCCGTCAACGGCCTGTACAAGACCGAGCTGATCCGCCAGCAAGGCCCCTGGAAGTCCGTCGACGACGTCGAGCTCGCCACCCTCACCTGGGTCAACTGGTTCAACACCGTCCGCCTCCACGGCACCCTCAACGACATCCCACCGACCGAGTACGAAGACGCCCACTACCGTCACGCAGCGAGACCAACCAGCCGGTTGGAATCCAATGACCCGTGGACTTCCCCCCCGCGGGCCGGACACCGGCATATGCGGCCACCGTCGACGGTAGCGACTGGGTCTGCCGTTGGTGCTGTTCGTAGAGGGCTGGCGGGATCATCCCGATCGTGGAGTGCCGCCGTCGATGGTTGTAGCGATGGACCCAGACAAAGATCGCCCGGCGGGCGGCGGCTCGGGTCGGTAGGTGCAGCCGGTGGATGAGCTCAACCTTCAACGTCGCGAAGAAGCTCTCAGCAACCGCGTTATCGAGGCACGAGCCGGTCCGCCCGCACGACTGGGTGACACCCAGGTCGCGGCACGCGGTTCGAAACGTCTCGGAGGTGTACTCCGAGCCGCGGTCGTGATGAAAGATCGTGCCGTCCATCTTGCGTCGCCCACGGGCGGCGACCGCCATCTCGAGCGCATCGACGACCAGCGTCGCGTCGTGGCGGTCACCCATGGACCAGCCGATCAGCCGCCGGGATGCCAGGTCGATCACGGTGGCCAGGTACAGCCATCCCTGACCGGTGCGGACGTAGGTGATGTCACCGGCCCAGACGGTGTCGAGCAGTTGCGGCTGGAACCTACGGCCGACCAGATCCTCGATCGCCGGCGCGGCCTCATCCGCTTTGGTCAACGACCGACGACGCCGGGGACGATGGCCCTGCAGCCGTTCCTGGCGCATCAGCCGGGCGGTGCGCTTGCGGTTGAGCACCCACCCCTTCTCGACGAGCTCCGCCGTCATGCGCGGCTCGCCGTAGGTCCCGTCCGAGGCGGCGTGCAGATCACGGATCTCGTTGATCAGCCGCGCTTCGTCCCACTCCGCCTCGGTCGGCCCCTCGCCGCGCTCGAGCCAGGCGTAGAACGCCGATCGCGACACACCGGCGGCGGCGCAGGCAGCGTTGACGTTGAACCCTTCGGCCTTCCGGGCGGCCACGCAGCGATAGCGCGTCACTGCGGTGACTCCTTCACCCAGAAGGCCACGGTTCGTTTGAGCAGATCACGCTCCATCCGAAGCTTGGCGTTCTCCGCCTCGAGCTCTTTCAATCTGGCGCGCTCGTCAGGTGCGATGCCGCTGCCGGCGGCCTGTTCGTCCTGGTGGCGACGCACCCAGTTGCCCAGCGTGGAGTCGTAGATCCCCAGCTCCGCGGCGACCTCCGCGACCGGGCGGCCGGTCGTGAGCACCAGGTCGACCGCGTCGCGCTTGAACTCGTCGGAGAACTTGCGGCGCGGTCTTGGTTGTCGTCGTTCGTTGTCGTGTCCCATGCGGACATCCTGTCATCCAGGGTGTCCGGCTGCAGGGGGGAGGTCCACCGCCCCGATCGCCACCGCCGCGGTCGACCGGTTCATGCATCACGCCCACGTCGTGGTCACCGAAGGCGACTCGTACCGGTTCGCACAAGCCCGCGACGGCAAGGGGGTGACGCCCTTGGCTTGACCTCCGGCCGGGCAGAACTCATGTCCGCCAGCGGGGAGAACTCGTGTCCGCCAGCGGGGAGATCTCATGGCCGCCAGCAGTGAGCTCGAAATGGCCGTTGACACGCGCAGCAGGCGAACCCACCACCGCGCCCTCCGTGCCCTGGGCAACCGGCTCCTCGGGACCTCCACGGATTGCCTCCGACACCACACCCCCTACGACGAACACACCGCCTGGGCACACCGCATGACGCTTGACAGCTACGACCGTGGGATAGCTCGTGCACAGCTTGCGCGCCGCATGCAGGCTACGACCACTGTCGGAGCAAACTATTGACAAGGTCTAACCTATAGACCAGAGTGGTCGCGGGAGAACCGGCAGGGCTCGCTCCGCCGGGACGTAGTGCCCCGGGCCGCCGCACCGCGACGGCCCGCAGGCGGGTCGCGGCGCTCTCCCCGGCCGTCAGCGCCGACGTCGGACCAGACCGGGCCAGCTCGGAATTGTCCGGTCGTGAGCAGTGGATCGTATCCCTACACCGTTCCACCCGGAGTGAACCCATGAGAGCAGCAAACAGAAGGTCGGGGACGAAACGACGGAGGCTCGGCCGCTTCACCGCGGGAGGGGCCGCACTGGCGCTCCTGCTGGCGGCCTGCGGTGGCGCGGGCGAGGAAGACCAGGCCGCACCCGCCGCCGAAGAGCCCGAGGCACCCGAGGCAGAGAAGCCCGAGGGCGACGAACCGGAGGCCGATGCCGACGCGGCATCCGACGAGATCGACCTGAGCGACGCCGCGGCCTTCTATGAGGGCAACACGGTGACCTGGGTGGTGCCCTATGACCCGGGTGGCGGTCACGATGCCTACCCCCGCGCTTTCGTGCCGTTCCTGGCCGAAGAGCTCGGCGCGGACGTCGTCATCTCCAACGAACCCGGCGCAGGCGCGATGCTGGCGACCAACCGCTGGGCAAACGAGCCCAACCCCGACGGGACACGGATCGCCAACATCCCGACGGCCGGGGTGCTGATGCACCTGCTCACCGGGAACGACGCCGTCGAGTTCGAAGCCGAGGACATCGCCTGGCTGGGCGTGTTCGTGGACGAGCCTGCGGCGGTGAGCGTGGCTCAGGACGGACCGTTCGAGACGTGGGACGACGTGCTCGCGGCGGATCGGCAGCTGCGCTACGGGCTGACGGGCTTCGGGTCGTCACCGCACTTCACGCTGGCGCTGCTCGATGACGTCTTCGACCTGAACATGGATGTCGTCAGCGGCTACGGCAGCAGCGCGGAGATGAACCTGTCCATGTCCGCCGGTGACATCGACATGCTCGCCGGCAGCATCGGCAGTGCGCTGGCCCAGTACCGCGCCGGCGAGGCCCAGCCGGTGCTGGCCTTCATCGAGCCAGGGAACATGCCCGACGGTGCGCCGGACACCCTGCACAGCGTGTTCGACTACGTCGATGACCCGGACCTGCTCGAGATCCTGCAGGCGCACGCCAGCGTCTACAGCTCGGCTCGCGGGATCGTCGCCTCGTCGCGCATCCCCGAGGACCGGCTGCTCTACCTCGAACAGGCCATCGAGCGCGCGCTGAACAATCCCGAATTCCACGCCGTCATGGAAGAACAGGAGCGTGAACTCAACGTGCAGAACGGTGCCTGGTTCCGTGATGAGGTCCAGGTCGTCCTGAACGCACCGGACGAGTACCGCGACTTCCTGATCGCCGTCACCGCCGAAGGCGAGGACTGATCGTCGCGGGGTGGGCGGTGGGCCGATCCGGCTCACCGCCCGCTCTTTTCGCGCCAGCACGTCTCGCCGAAACGGGGGCCGGGCCCGGCCCGAGCCGGCGACCAGGCGAGGCCGCCGGGGGAACCACTTCACGCACACGCTGTCCAGTACATCAAGACGGCCCCACGTCGTTGGGGTTCCCGAAGAGGCAGGGAGATGCCGCACGAGCCGGATGCTGTCGAGACGACGTCCGAAACTCCTCCGTCACACCAGTCCGAACGAGTGGGTGCGATCCAGCGGTTGCTGTTGACGCTGGCCTTCGTCGTCGCCTCCGGACTGTTCGTGTACTTCGCCTTCGAACTGACCGCCACCGGCCGATACATGCCGCTGATCGTGGGTGTGCCGGCGGTCCTGCTCGGACTGTCGGCGCTGGTCGGCGATGTCCGGCGCCTCGTGAACGCCTTCGGGGCCCGTCCCGCTGCGCGCGGGCAGACCGACCAGGGCGGCCGCTACAGCGTCGAGGCGAGCGACGGCGACGCCGTGCCGGCGATGAGCGAGCGGCGCGTGTTCGTGGTGCTGGCCGTGCTGTTCGTCACGTTCTGGCTCTTCGGCCTGGTGGCTGCCACCTTCGTGTTCGTCACGGGCTACATGCTGCTCATCGGCAGGGAAGGGCGTCTTCTCTCGCTGTTCGTCGGAGCCGCGACCGCAGGGTTCATGTACTTCTTCTTCGTCCAATTGCTGCGTGCCCAGGTCTATCGGGGGTATGTGGCGCGTGAGCTCCTTCCACTTCTCCTAGGCGGTTGACCATGCTCGAGGCCATGCTGGGAGGCCTGGGCCTCTTGTTCGACTATCGCGTCCTCATCATGGTCGTGATCGGGATCGTCTACTCGCAGTTCATCGCGGTGATCCCGGGGCTGGGTGGCCCCTTCATGCTGGCGCTCATCGTCCCGTTCGCTGTGGTGCAGGACCTCGTGCCGGGGCTGGCCCTGCTCGTCGCGACGACGACGGCGACGGGAACCGGCAACACCGTAAGTTCAATCTACTTCGCGGTTCCGGGGTCCGGGGGCGGTGTCGCATCCATCTTCGACGGCCACCCCATGGCCAGACGCGGCGAAGGGCAGCGGGCACTGTCGGCTGGCCTGACGGCCTCGATGGTCGGCGGCATCTTCGGTGCGATGGCGATGGTGGTCATCATCCCCGCGGTCCGGCCCATCGTCCTGAGCCTGGGGCCGCCGGAGTTCTTCGCGCTGACCTTGGTCGCGATCGTCTTCATCGGCTACGTCGGCGAGGCCTCGTTCTCGCGCAGCCTGCTCTCCGGCGGGATCGGCATGCTGCTGGGGCTCATGGGGCTGGAGCCGGCCACGAGCGCGACCCGTTACACGATGGGCTCGTACTACCTGTGGGACGGGCTGCCGCTCGTGCCGATGCTCCTGGGCCTGTTCGCGTTCGCGGAGATGATGGCCCTGATGCGTCGCGGGGGGCGGCTCATTCCGACGGCGAAACCGCCAGCGCCCGGCGAGCGGTCCCAGTTGAAGCAGGGCATACGTGACGTCTTCGCCCACTGGCCAGCGACGCTTCGCTCGTCCATGGTCGGCATGGGCGTCGGTCTGCTCCCCGGTCTCGGCATGGCGGCCTCCCAGTTCATCGCGTACGGCAGCGTTGCCAAGGCAATGAAGGGCAAGACGGAGTACGAGTTCGGCAAGGGCGCGATCGAAGGGGTGATCGCCGCGGATGCCGCCACGAATGCGAAGGATGGCGGCGGGTTCATCCCGACCCTGGCCTTCGGGATCCCGGGCAGCTCCTCGATGGCGATCCTGCTTGGCGCCATGGTGATGCTCGGGATCCAGCCGGGACGATCGATGATGGAGGGCGACGGGCTGTCGATCGTCTGGCTGATCATCTTCATCCTGGTCCTGTCCAGCGTGTTGTCGACCGGTCTCGTCATGGCGCTCATGCGGCCGCTGACGAAACTCGCGTCGACCAGGGGATCCATTTTGGCCCCGATCATCCTGTGCGTGTCGCTGTTCGGTGCCTACGCAACGCGACTGAACATCCGCGACATCTTCGTGTTGTTCATCTTCGGGGCGCTCGGCTACTTCATGAAGAAGCACGACTACAGCCGCGCGACCCTCGTCATCGGCTTCGTGCTCGCACCCCTCGCCGAGCGCGGCCTGATGCTCTCCTACAACATCCATGGCTGGGGCTTCCTGCAGCGGCCACTCGTGCAGCTGATCCTGATCACGACCGTGCTCTCGCTCACCTTCCCGATTCTCAGGCAACGGTTCGGTCGTGGCCGAAGCGGGCCGAGCGAAGCTGCGGCCCGGGCGCCGGAGAATGAGGACTCCGCACCCCGTGGGTGAAAGACGCCCAGCGCCCGCCGTGGGGCGCGCAGGCGACCGCCAACCGGCGGTGCCGCGAGACAACGCAAAGATGGGACGAGCATGACCCTGACGAACATGGAACTGCGCGAGCAGGTCGCCGCGTGCACCCGCTTGATGGTCCCCGAGGGGATCATCGACTTCAGCGGGCACGTCAGCGCGCGGATCCCCGGGAGCGACCACATGCTGATCCAACCACGGCTCGTCGGACGCTCGGTCCTGCGCCCCGAAGACCTCCTGGTCGCGGACCTCGACGGCAACCTGGTCGAGGGCGACGGCGAGCTGCCCTCGGAGACGGCGCTGCACACGGGCGTCTACCGGGCCCGCCCGGACGCGCACGCGGTCTGTCACGGCCATCCGCTCCACTCGACGGTGTTCTCCACCGTGGATGTCCCGATGCGCCCGATGCGGAACTTCGCCCAGCGGATCGCGGACGGCGTACCGGTGCATCGCGACGGGACGCACATCCGGTCGCAGGCGCAGGGCGAGGAGCTGGCGAAGACGCTCGGCGACCACCTGGTCTGCCTGCTGCGTGGCCACGGGACCGTGGTCGTGGGAGGCAGCGTCAAGGAGCTCTTCTCGAACTGCCTCGACCTGGAGGAGAACGCCAAGGCGCAGATCCAGGCGTCGATGGTCGGCACGCCCCTGCCGTTCGAGGACGACGAGATCGAGGCGTTGCGAGCGAGCTTCGGCAGCCCGTCGGGTCGGGCGTCCAAGATCTGGAACCACTATCTGGAGAAGGGCGCGCACTACCTCTGGTGAGGGACGGCCCGCGCCGCGTCAGAGGTCGTTGCTGCGTAGCCAGTCGATGTAGGCGGCCATGCCGCGACCGATGTCGAAGGCCGGCGAGTAGCCGGTGTCCTCGCGCAGTCGATCGATGGACATGTACTGCTGGTGGTCAGCCGTGCCGGCACCTTCGTGCGGGAGGCCGGCGTCCGGGGCTGCGGCCCGGGCGGCGTCGATGACGTCGGCTGGTGCGACGCCCTGGCCAGCGCCGAGGTTGTAGACCCGGTGGTTGAGCCGGTCGCTCGTGTGGGCGAGTGCGATGCCCTCGGCGCAGTCCGTGACGTAGCACAGATCGGCACTGCGGTGCGCCGCCGAGCTCGCGCGCTCCGCGTCATGGAGCTCGAGCGCGGCCCCACGCGCGGCGGCGTGGGCGACACGGCTGGGCAGATTGCGCATGCTGTGGTACAGCGGACCGTAGATCTGGGCGATCCGTAGGTAGCGGCTGTCGATGTCGAGTGGACCGCTCAGGTGCAGCCCCAGGATCTCCTCGGCCTTCTTGTAGGCCTCCGTGGAGCTTGCGGAGGTGACGGGCAGGGGACGGTCCTCGACGAACGGCCCGTCGTCGCATCCGGAGTAGACCGCCACGGAACTGGCGATCGTCACCCGGCCGCCGATGTCGCGTGCGACCTCGAGCACGTTCAGCAGCGCCTCGGTGTTCGTGCGGTACTCCGCCGCGGCGTCGAGCGCACCCAGCCCGGGCACCGCCAGGTGGATGATGCTGTCGACCCGATGCCGCCGGACGAGCGCCTCGAGCGCCTCCTTGTCCACGACGTCGAGTTGCTCCACGGCGACACTTCTGCCGAATTCCTCGGACAGGAACGCCGGTTCCCGTCGGCGTCGGAACTGCGTCAGCACGAGGCGCTCGCCTCGGTCGACGAGCCGCCGAGCGGTGTGCAGCCCGATGAAGCCCATGCCGCCGGTGATGAGAATCATGCCGTCGCTCCTGTCGTGATGGCTCCGCGGCCGGTGACGCGGGCGAGCAATGCTCCCGGATCGGCCGGGACGGTGTCGCCGGTCCATGCGATGTACTGGTCGGGACGGACAAGGACGAGCCCGGCGTCGAACTGCTGCGTCTCGCCACCGGCCGGATCACGGACGATGTGCAGCGGGGTGCCGGTCGCCCGTGCGGCCTCCTCGAACGTCTCGAGGTCCGCATCGGCGGCTCCGACCGCGATGAGCGCGAACCCGGCGCCGAGCGCCTCGAAGACGTTGCGGTCGTCTGCCAGTCGCAGCGGCGGCAGGTGGTGACCCGGGCGCGCCCGGTAGGTGTGTTCTCCCAGCGCGCTGCTGACCCCGCCCTCGGGGGCGCCGACGATGACCGACGAACCCTCGTAGTGCGGTTCGAAGGTGGAGACCTTGCGGCCGAAACTGTCGGCGAAGTCGGCGAACCGCTCCTGGAAGTCCGGGTGCGTCTCGGGAGCGTAGGTCGCCAGCCATTCGCGATCGTGCTCGATCCATCCTCCGATCAGTCGCTCGCCGATGTCGGAGAAGATGGCCTGTCGCTCCTCGGTGTACGAGTCGAGCAGCTGTTCACCGCCCCAGCCGCGCAGGGCGGCGGTGAGCTTCCAGGCGAGGTTGACGGCGTCCTCCATCCCGTTGTTGAGCCCGTACCCGCCGTAGGGCGGATGGGTGTGGGCGGCGTCACCCGCGATGAAGACGTTGCCCCGGCGGTAGCGGTCGGCGACCTGCACCCGCAGATCCCAGAACCCGACGTGGTCGATCGTGGCATCGAGATCGAAACCGGCCGCCTCGCGGAGTTGTGCGAGCGCGTCGAAGTGCTCGAGGTCGGTTCCGTGAGGAATGGGGGCGTGGAAGAAGAACGATTCGCCCACGTCGACCCGGCCGAAGAACTGCCAGTAGCCCTGCAGCGCCGGATGCATCACCCGGTAGGTCGAGCGAGCCGGGAACCGCTCCAGCGCTTCGTGCAGGTCGCGGGAACGGAACACGATCAACGACACGAGTTCGCCCCAGTCGGTGCCGTGACGCGTGATGTCGGCGTGCTCACGCACCATCGAACGGCCGCCGTCACACCCGACGACGTAGCGAGCGCTGAGCCACCGGCGCTCACCGTCGATCTCGACCTCGACCCGGGCCCCGTCGTCGGACTGCGTGACCTCGGTGGCGACCGCGCCGAGGTGCAGGGTCACGTTCGTCAGCTCGTCGAGCCGTCGTCGCAGCACCGCCTCGGTCCGGTACTGCGGAAGGCGTTCGTTGGCCTGGAAGTAGTAGCTGCGCACGACCTCTCGTCCGGCCGGAGCGTGCCAGAAGTCGCTCATCAGTGAGCCGTAGGCCGTGATCTGGCCGATGGGGTGACCACGCGGCATGGTGCGTGCCGCGCGGATCTCCGGCTCGACGCCGAAGAAGTGGAAGTGCTCCATGGTACGCTGTGCGAGCCCCTGCCCCTTCGGGATCGGGGACAGCTCCGTGCGTTGCTCCAATACGACGCAGTCGACGCCGCGCTGGCCGAGGGCGATGGCCAGCCCGACGCCGACCGGGCCCCCGCCGACGATGATGACTTCGTGATCGTGGTTCCCCATGGCGGCCTCCTGCCTCCGGCGCGCCCTGCCTGCCCGACCGGCCCGACTCGCGCTCCCGCGCGTCAGCCTATCGGTCGGACCTTTAGTTCTAAAGTCCATCTGCGCGTAGAGTCATGCCGTCCCGACCCGGCAGGCGGAGGCGTCGATCATGCGAACGAGTTGGTTCATGCGGACGTTGGTCGGCGTGGTGCTGCTGACCGCGACCCTGGACCTGGTTCGGCCCCTGGTCTCCTACCGGGCGCTCGAACTGGGGGCCACGGTGGCCCAGATCGGCCTCATCGCGGGCTCGTATGCCGTGCTGTCGTTCGCCCTCGCGATACCGGCCGGCCGCTGGATCGACCGCCGGGGGCCGTCGACTTTCATCGTTTTCGGTGCGCTGGTGCTCGCGGCCACGATCGGACTGCTGGCGGCGGCGCCGAACCTCGGTGTCCTCGCGGTCGCGCAGGCGCTGCTCGGGCTCGGGCAGGTGTTCTGCCTGATCGCGATCCAGGCGCTGATCGCGAACGGCACGACCTCGGAGCGCCGCGACGCGCACTACGGCATGTTCGCGTTCGCGGCCTCCATCGGTCAGGTGGCGGGACCGTTCGCGGCCGGCGTGCTGCTGACCAGCACCGGCAGCACGACCCTGGCGTTCCTGGCGAGCCAGGTGTTCGTCCTGCCGCTGCTGGTGATGGCCGTGTCCCTCGTGCGCCGGCCTCCGCCCTCCGTGAGCGCCGGTCGCCCGGGAGCCGGGACGGGCGGCTCGCTCCTTCGTTCGGCGGGCGTCGTCCTCCGCCTGCCATCGATGCCGCAGGCCATGTCCGTCAGCATCGCGGTCATGGCCACGATCGACATCCTCGTCGCGTACGTCCCCGTCTACGGTGAGGCCAGGGGACTCTCGGCTGCCACCGTCGGAGCCCTGCTGGCGGTTCGGGCCGCGGCCTCGGGCGCCTCGCGGTTGCTCCTGATGCCGATGCTGCGCGCGCTGGGCCGCCGCAACCTCTTCCTCTACGGGTTGGTCGTCCCCGCCATCGCCCTCACGGTTCTGCCCTGGTCCGCCAATGTCGCACTGGGCTTCGCCCTGATGGCGCTCGCTGGCTTCGGCCTCGGCCTCGGCCAGCCGATGTCGCTCGCGTGGGTGTCCCAGGCCGTGCCGCCGGAACGGCGAGGCATCGCCCTCGGGATCCGTCTCACGGGCAACCGGGGCGGTCAGCTCCTGCTGCCCGTGGTGGTGGGAGCGGTGGGCGGCGCCGCGGGCGTCCCGGCCGTGTTCGTCGCCATGGGACTGATGCTGGCGGGCAGCGCCGGGGCGGTGCTCACCGCCGAGTTCCCCGAGGTCGATCCAGCGCGGCGATGAGCGGGGCGGATGCCGGCAACGGCAGCTCGATCCCGGCGACAGCGGAGCGAGGGGGCCGATGGCCCCCTCGCTCCTTCCGAGCGCCGCGCCCCGTTGAGCGTCGGGGCGCGTCGGTCACGTGAACTGCGGGAAGATCTTGGCTGGGTTGTTGTGGAAGATGTCCAGCTTGTCCTCCTCGGACAGGAAGTCGTACGCGCTGATGACCGGGACCAGGTCGTCGGCGGAACGCCCCGTCTCCGGACGGATGGCCTTGCCCGAGCCGGGCGCCTCGGTTCCGAACAGCATCCGCTTGACCGTGCGCTGCTTGATCGCCGCCTCGAGGTAGTGCACGTCGTGGGCACAGGTGTCGTAGAACAGGTTGTCGGACAGATCCTTCTGCGCGAGGTGCGGATCCGTCGGGATCCAGCGGTCCAGCGAGCCCCCGCAGTGGCAGATCACGACCTTGAGATCGGGGAAGCGCTCGAACACGTCGCTGTGCGAGAGGACCTGGTTGGCCCAGTACTGCTCGGCGACGAACCCCAGCTGGTAGTTGTGCGGCACCAGGGCGAAGCGCGGGTCGTGCACGTTGGTCCCGTGGATGATGATGGGGACGTTGAGTTCGACGCACCGCTTGTACAGCGGGTCCCAGTAGGACTCCGCGAGCCCGGGACCGTCGCGCCGCCCGGTGGGGTCCGGCGACACGTACGCGGCGACGAAGCCGAAGTCGTCGACGCAGCGGTTGAGTTCGTCGAGCATGTGCGTCGCATCCGGTTCGGTGATGCTCTGCGGAAGCTGGCAGGCACCCAGGAACCGCTCGGGGAACATCCCGACCTGCTTGGCGATCGAGTCATTCACGAACCGTGTCCAGACCGGCAGCAGGTGGGGCTGCATCCACCCGAACATGAGGTAGGGCCGTGGACCGATGATCTGGACGTCGATGTCACGCTCGTCCATCACCTTGAGGTGGTTGCCGACCGACGTGTCCCAGTCGTCGTCCTCCAGACCGAACACCCCGGCCAGGGTCGGATCACCCATGGGGTTGTTGATCACCATGTTGGTCGCCTGCAGCACCATGTTGAAGCGACCGACGCCCCCCATCGGGGCGGAGACGTGCCCATGCACGTCGAAGACCTTCTTGCCGTTGTACATCCCTCTTCCTTTCAGACGGTCGTCGTACGAGCGCGGCAACGCCTCAGCGAGGTCACGGCCGTCCCTGGTACGCACGACGCTAGCAACACGGCGAATGGTCTGACAATATTCATTTTGGGGATCCAGCGTGCGGGACGGGCAGCCCACCTGGCCAGTGGCTCAGGTCACGATCTGGCGGATGGCGGCCGCGACCGCCACCACGACGAGGCTCAGGCGCAGCAGACGTGGGTTCAGCCGTTGCGCGCCCTTGGCGCCGAACCAGCCGCCGAGCACGGAGCCGACGGCAACGACGCCGGCGATTCGCCAGTCGACGACGCCGGCCACCACGAAGATCGATGCGGCCAACAGGTTGGCCGTGGTCGACAGCAGGTTCTTCAGCCCGTTCACGGCCGTCAGCTCGGCCTGGAGCAGGAGGCCGAGCAGGCAGAGCAGCACCACCCCCTGCGCGGCGCCGAAGTAGCCTCCGTAGATGCCCGTCAGCCCGACGCCGAGCATCAGCGGCGCACTTGCGCCCGTCACGCCGACGGCGTCCTCGTCGCGGGCGGCCGGCCGCGACGGGACCGTCCGGCGTCCTGGCCGGGACCGCATGAGCTGCGTGATGCGCGGTTGGGCCAGCGCGAGAACGGCCGAGCCGACGAGCAGCACCGGGACGGCGGCGGCGAAGACCGCAGGGTCGAAGGCGAGCACGAGCAGGCCACCGAGTGCGGCCCCGGCGGCCGAGGGCACGAGCAGTCGTGCCACCAGCCGCCGCTGGCTGTGCAGGACCCGATGGTAGGCCCCTGCAGCGGCCAGGCCCCCGGGCACCAGCCCGACCGCGTTCGACACGTTCGCCGTGACCGGCGGCACCCCCATGGCCAACAGGGTCGGGAACGTGATCAGTGTTCCTGCGCCGACGACCGCGTTCACGGCACCGGCCCCGGCGGCGGCGAAGAAGAGGATGACGACCTGGAGCGCGGACATCGGCGTCAGCCGTCGCGTGTGGTGGTGGCAGAAGGCGATGCAGGATGGCCCCAGCGATCGACGTAGGTGACGTGTTCGGCGGGGGTTCGACGAGCCGCGGCGAAGGAGGATCCGACCGTGTAGGCCACAGGCAGCAGCGCGGTCTGCGTCACCTCGTCGTGGGGGATGTCGAGAATGCTGGCTGCCTCGCGCTCGTGGTGCAGGTGGAACGTCGTCCATGCGGCGCCCAAGCCACGGGAGCGGAGCGCGAGCATGAAGCTCCACACCGCCGGGTAGATCGAGCCGTAGAAGGCTGCCGCGCCGACGCCGGCGGGTGGACGGCCGAGCAGGCAGGGGATGACCAGGACCGGGACCCGGTCGATCGTGTCGAGCAGATGGCGCACCGACCGATGCAGCCGGACCTCGTCCCGCGGCGCGCGGTCGCCCGTGCGGCGCTCGCGCAGGTAGGCCTCGCCTCGCGACCGAAACAACGCGCCGATCGCGGCACGCCGCTCCTGGTCCCGTACGACCACGAAGCGCCATGGCTGACGGTCTCCGCCAGAGGGCGCCTGGACCGCCAGCCGAAGGCAATCGAGCAGGACTTCGTCGGGAACGGGCCGATCGAGTTCGAGCCGCCGCCGGACGGTCCGCGTGGTGCTCAGGATGTAGTCGATTGAGGCCTGGTCGCAGTGCGTGAGGTCCATCGGCGCGCCTTGTCACCCGTGCTCGTCGTGGGGGGCGGCTCGGCACGTCGCATCGGCGTCGTGCGAAGGCTTGCCCCTCTCGCGGAAAAAAGGTATAACCTTTTCTCCCGCAGGGAAAGCGGCGACGGCTGGCGATGTGCCACCGGCGAGCGCGGCCCGCGTGTGATGCAGCCTTGGTGCCACGCCGACAGAGGAGAGCAGCGTGCCAGCGAAACGCCAAGTCATCGAAGTCGAGGGGCTCGGTCACGGGGACAACCCCATTCCGGTCGCGGTCAAAGCGGGTGGCTGGCTCTTCACTGGCACGGTCCCCGGTATCGACCGAGCCACGGGCACCTTCCCCGATCAGGTCGCGACCGAGATCGCGAACGCATTCGACAATCTCGGAGCGGTCCTCGAGGCGGCCGGGGTCGCGTGGGGCGATGTCACGAAGGTGGATGTGAGTTTGCGCGACAAGGCGCATCGCAACTTCGTCAACGACAACTGGCTCAAGTACTTCCCGGATGACGACGACCGCCCTGTGCGCCACGTTTCTCGTGTGGACTTGCCGGGCGAGATGAACATCCAACTGCAGATCGTCGCGATGGCTTCCTGACCGCCACCCGGCGCGGCGGTTGTCGGTGGTGCGCCGCACGCGAGAAGAAAGACTGAACATGGCAAAGATCACGTTGGGCATCGGAACCTCGCACAGTCCGATGTTGAGTACGCCGATCGACGAGTTCGAGGGGCACGCCAGCCGCGACGCGAAGAACCCCCAGATCCCCGACTACGCCGGCCGAACCGAGCGACTCCGCGAGCAACTCGCCGATCAGTTGACCGACGATGTCGTCGCGGCCAAGAACGACGCGTGTCAGGCGGCGATTGCGAAACTCGGGGCCACGATCCGCGAGCGGGACATCGACTTGCTGCTCATCGTGGGTGATGACCAGGAGGAATGGTTCGACAAGGAGAACATTCCAGCTCTCGGCGTCTACTGGAATGATCAGGTGGAAACGCGGCCACCGGATGTCGAGCACATGCATCCGACCCTTCGTTCCGCCTACTGGGGCTACCACGGCGACGGCACCAACCACACCGTCCGGGTGCATGGGGATCTGGGTCGCCACGTCATCGCTGAGCTGACCAAGCAGCACTTCGATGTCTACAGCTTTCGCCAACAGCCCACGGACAAGCCCCTCGGTCACGCGTGGACGTTCGTCTACCACCGCATCCTGGAGCATCAGTTCGATCTCCCGGTTCTCCCGGTGTACCTCAACACCTACTACCCGCCGAACACGCCCGCGCCCGGCCGTTGTTTCGAGTTGGGACAGGGGCTTCGCCGCGCGGTGGAATCGTGGGACGAGGACCTCAACGTCTGCGTCGTCGGCTCCGGTGGTCTCAGCCACTTCGTCGTGGACGAGGAACTCGACCGCGGACTGTTGGACGCGATCGCTCAGGGGGACCGCGAACACATCGAGCAGATCGACCCCGACCGTCTGCTGTCGGGCAGTTCGGAAGCGAAGAACTGGATCACTGCCGCGGGGGCTGCGGAGCACCTCGACTTCAAGGTCATCGACTATGTGCCGTACTACCGCTCTCCCGCGGGATCCGGCGTCGGGATGGGATTTGCCGTATGGGAATGAACGAGGACCTCTCGGTTTGGACGACGTTCGGGACCGCCACGATTTCGGACGCGCTGGACAGTCAAGGCATCGAGGGATGCGCGCTCGGCCTGATGCCGATCGATCGTTCGGTCGCCATGGCGGGCCGCGCTTTCACCGTGCGCTACCGGCGGATCAGCCCGACCGACCCAGGGACGGTGGGCGACTACCTCGATGACGTCCCGGCCGGGGCGGTCGTGGTGCTCGACAACGCCGGCGACGAGTCGTGCACCGTCTGGGGGGACATCCTCACCCAGATGGCCTCGCGGAAAGGCGTCGCCGGCACGGTCATCGACGGTGCCTGTCGCGACACGCAACGCGCCGTCGATCTCGGGTATCCGTTGTACTCGCGCGTCCGCACCATGCGCACGGGCAAGGACCGGGTCGAAGTCTCGGACGTGCAGGAACCGGTGTCCTTGTCCGGCGTGCAGGTCGCGCCCGGCGACCTGATCGTCGGCGATTGTGATGGCGTGGTGGTCGTGCCCCAAGCCGTCGAGGCGGCGGTGCTTGACGCGGCGAAGCGCATCAACGAGGCGGAGGCCCAGATCGAGTCGTTGCTCGAGCAGGGCCACTCCATCAGGGAGGCACGCGAGCGCGCGCAGTACCACAAGCTCCAGAGCCGCCAGAGCGACAGCGATTGACGCTTCCGACCGCCTAGGCAACGCCCTGCCGAGCCATGACGACATCAGAACGGGAACTGTGCGGATGAGCGAGCAAAATGCGCAAGCGAACGGCGGGCGCTGGCTTGGGACCGACCTGCGTTGGCTCGGTGACCAGCCGCCCCCGACCGCGGCTGACCTGCACGAGGCACAGGGCCGGACGGGTGACCTCCCCGCGCGGATCAAGCCGATCAACCCGGCCATGCAGGTCTGGGGGCCGGCCTACACGGTGGCCGTCCCCCCCGGTGACAACCTGTGGCTGCACCGGGCGATCTCGGCGGCCCCCGAGGGCAGTGTGCTCGTCGCCGGGCAGACGCAGCCTGCGGAGGCCGGATACTGGGGCGAGATCACGACCGAGGCCGCCATGGCGCGGGGCCTGCGCGGGTTGGTCTTCGACGGTGGGGTCCGGGATGCCGCGGTGCTCGTGGAGCTGCCGTTTCCGATCTTCGCGGGGCAGTTGTGCATCCGCGGGACCGTGAAGGACCCGGACAGTGCAGGTTTCGTCCGTCTGCCGATCACCCTCGGAACCGCCCGCATCCGCACCGGCGACCTGATCGTCGGCGACGTGGATGGCGTGGTCGTCGTCCCCGCACGCAACGCGGATCGGGTCGTGGACGCCGCCGTGCAACGCATCGAGAAAGAACGAACGATGGTCGAGCAGATCAGGCAGGGCGCCAGCACGCTGGACCTGCTCGGTCTTCGCTGAACACAGATCGGGGCATCCAGTGCGCCCAGGGAAGTGGTGACATGAAAAAAACGCTGCAGCTCAGCGCCGTCCTCAGTGACAATCCGAGGACGCAACCGTTGTCCGATGGTTCCGTTCAGGCGCAAGGGATGGACCTCGTGATCTCGAGCGTCCACCCGTCGGAAATGTTTTGGCGGCAACTCCATTTCGGAGATTTCGACATCTCGGAGATGTCTCTCGCCTCGCTGTACGTGATGGCCGACCGGTTTGGCAAGGACGCGTTGGACTGGGTCGCCATCCCGATCTTCACGTCTCGGCGATTCTTCCACACCGGTATCCACGTCCGGGCCGACAGCGGCATCACCGACCCAGGCGGCCTCAAGGGCCGAAAGGTGGGGGTGCCGGAGTATCAGCAGACGGCCGCGGTCTGGACGCGAGGAGTTCTCGAGGACCACTTCGACGTCACGCCACGAGACATCACCTGGTACATGGAACGCGGCGACGGCATGGATCATGCCTCGGGAACCGGGTTCACGCCCCCGGACGGTGTGGTCATCAACCGGATCCCCCGCGAAGAGACCATGGCGACCTTCCTGCAGAAGAGGGCGATCGACGCCTCCCTGATGTACATCAAGGACGAAAATCTCGTCGACCGCAGTCGGGGGGAGATTACCGACGGTGGTGAGGTCCTGCCGCTGTTCCACGCGGCTGAGGAATCCGCCCGCTACTACGAGAAGTCGGGTCTGTACCCCATCAATCACGCGGTTGTCATCCGCCGTTCGTTGGTCGAAGCGCACCCCTGGGTGGTTCTGAACGCGTACTCGGCCTTCCTCCGTGCGAACGACGTCGCGTACCGGCGTACCGTCGAACTGGCCAAAGATTTCGTCGTACCGGGCCGTCCCGAGCCGATCACGGAGAATCCCTTCCGCTACGGCGCGATCGACAATGCGCCAGAACTCGAAACGCTTGGTCGCTACGCCCATGAGCAGGGGCTCACTGCGCGGCAACTGAGCTCCAGCGACATCTTCGACGAACGAACGCTGCAACTCTGATTCAGGCGCCCGGCGCGTCGTCTCCACAGACTTGCGGCGGCGCTCGGTGGGGGAGGTTTCGGTGATCAACGACCTGCGGTCGCTGATGACGTTCTACCGCCTCCGCCGCAAGATGGATCCGCCATTGGCCTACCTGCTCGCCGCGGGAGCCCAGAACCGCGGTCGACTGCCGCCGACCCTGCCACCGGTGGTGTCGAAAGCCGAAGCGTGGCGGCTGCAGGACCGATGGCGGCGCGGGAAAGACGACCGAATGGCGCACCAGCTCGTGGAACAGGTCTTCGGCCCCGAAAGCTGGCCGGCCATCGAGGAGTTCGTCCGTCGTGCAGATCGTGCCGGTGCACCGCGCCGCTGATCGTCTCAGTCGGCAGGCCGACACACGCCGTTGCATTGCTGCCAACATGGGTGGAGAGATGCTGTGAGAGCGTTGGTCACTGGAAGCAACTCCGGTTTCGGGCGCGCCATCGTCGGACAACTCGCGGACGCGGGAATGGACGTCGTGGCTTCAGCACGGCGCCCTGAGGCGGCAGCCGACCTGCGCCGGGAGCGTGAAGGTGGAAGGGGGGCCGTCGACGTCGCGGTGCTCGACGTCGCGGTTGAGTCGTCGCGGGAACAGGCCATCGACGAGGTTTTCACGCGTTATGGGGCGATCGACGTGCTGGTGAACAACGCGGGCATTCTTCGCGTCGGCTCCCTCGAGGACATGCCTCCGAAGACGTTGGAGCAGATGTTCGCCACCAATTTTTTCGGGCCGGTCGACCTCGCGCGACGGCTTCTCCCGCAGATGCGCGCACGGGGCGCGGGACGCATCGTCAACGTGACGGCCATCGGTGCGGTTCTGTGCACCCCGTTTCTCGGTGCGTACTGTGCGACCAAACACGCACTCGATTCCGCGTCGGCGTCCATGGATCTCGAAGTTCGAAGCTTCGGGGTTCGCGTGTGTTCCGTGCTGCCCGGTGCGTTCCGGACAGCGATCGCCGCGAACCTGTCGGGCGATGCTGAACCGCCCGGCGCCTACGCCGAACTTGTGGAGGACTTTGCGAGCGGGCTCGCCGAACGGATCGAGGGCGGCCCGGACGACCTGACGCCGGTTACTCGGGCCGTGCTCGCTGCGGCAACGGACTCGGCTCCGAGATCTCGCTATCTCGTGGGCGGCCCCCCGCACCTCGGTCCGCTCGTCGACTCGCTCGAAGCCGCGCACCTGGCGGAGGCCCAGCGTCTGGGCCTGGAAGACGGGCACGACGTCCGTGCCTGAAGACCAGACCGGAGCCGCAACACCGGCGTCGTCCGAGCGGGACGGGGGACCAACGGGGCAGGCCGAGCCCATGTCGGGCAGCGCCCGGCTGTTGGCCTACGCGATCGGCGCCTTCGGTCTCGGCATCGGCAACTCGATGGTGTTCCTGATGCCGCTACGGGCGCGGGAGCTCGGTGCGTCCTTCGAGTTCATCGGGCTGCTCGTCGCAGCCGCGTCGATCCTGCCGGTGCTCCTCGCCGTGCCACTCGGCGAGGTGGTCGACCGGTTCGGTCCGCGGCGCGGCTTTCTCCTTGGAGCGGGCACGTCGGCGATCGTGGCGGCGCTCGCCGCCCTGGTGGTCAACCACTGGGTCCTGCTTGTGTTGCAGCTCGCCTTCGGCGCCACGCGTGGGCTCGGATGGATCGCTTCGCAGTCCTACGTCACCGGCATGGCCACAGGAACCGCGCGTGCCGCCAACACCGGCCGGTTCAGCCTGTTCAGCAACGCCGGGACCATGATCGCGCCGCTGCTGACGGGCGTGGTCGCGCAGTTCGTCGGATTCCGATGGGCTTTCTTGTTCATCGCCGCCTATGCCGGCGTCTTCTTCGTGCTGGGCCTAGGCCTGAAGTGGTCGGGACGGGTCTCGATCTCGGCGAAACGCAGGCGTCGCGACGTGGGCTTCCGCCGCGCGCTTGGTCTGGTGGCCGTGCCGGGCGTGCAGGCCGCGCTTTTCCTCACCGGTGCCAGGCTCTGGTTGGCGAAGACGTTCACCGGTTTCTTCCCGGTCCTGATCGTGGAAGCGGGTGTCGACCCGGCCGTCGCGGGCTCCGTGATCGCCATGAGCGGTCTGGTGGCGACCATGATGGCGCCGACGGCGGGGTTCTGGTGCCGCTTCGCTCGGCCCGCCACCGTCTGTGCCAGCGCGTTGGGGTGCGCAGCAGTCGGCATCGCCTTCGGGCCACAGTTGGTGCAGCCGCCCTTGGTCTACCTGCCGGCGGCGATGTTCGGGATCGGCAGCGGGCTGAGTCTTCCCCTGTTGTTGACGATCGTGACCAACAGTGCCAGCGAGAGCCAGCGGGGCCTGGTGCTCGGGCTGCGTCAGACGGTCAACAACGTCGCAGGAAGCACGGCGCCGATCGTGGTCGGGCCGTTGGTCGCGGGCGTCGGCATGGTCCTGGCCTTCCCGTTGAGTGCCGCCGTGGCCGCCGCCGCGATCGCGGTTGCGGCCGTGCGTGGGCGGACAGGTCCGTCCCCGGACGCGTCGGCGGCACGATGACCGACATCCGCGGACCGTCGACCCGACCTGCTCCCGGACCGGAGCGACCTCCGGCTGGCCGAGGGCTGCACGGTTCCGTGTGCGCTTACGAGCTTGATAGTTCGCTAGTCGCAAAAGGTATGAAGATTTGCATGCAGATCGGCTTCACGTGATTAAGGTCACGGCCGCTGAAGCGCGAGCGCGGAGGGGCACGACCCTTGCCCGCGTGAACGGGCGGCGACGATGCCCCGTCGACCAGTCGATCGAAGACCCAGGGAGAGGATCTCGAGATGAAGCCACGCTTGCTCGCATTGGCCTCCGCGGTCATGCTGCTCGCCGCCGCATGTGGCGGAGCGGAGCCTGACGCCGACGGTGCCGCCGAAGATGCGGCGACCATGGAGCCGGAACAGACCGACGAGGACGATCTGAACGGATCCGGCGAGGACGATCCGAACGGATCCGGCGAGGACGATCCGAACGGATCCGGCGAGATCGACCTCGAAGCTGGCTATGCCTTCTTCGCCGAGAACGACATCGAGATGGCCCTCGCGGTCGATCCGGGTGGCGGGATGGACGCGTACGCGCGCGCGATCGCGGCCGGACTGGCGGAACAACTCGACAACTCGATTCAGGTGACACACCGCACGGGGGCTGGTGGAGCGACCGTCGGGAACTGGCTGACGTCCAACGCGGGGAATGCCACGGTGTTGACCTTCAACCGGGTGAGCGGTTGGGTGCTCAGCCAGCTGACGGGCGATGAGCGTGTCAATTACGACATCACCGAGTGGAACGCAATCGGCCGTGTGGTGGCCGAACCCCGGGCGATCTCGGTCGGCGCCCACACCGGGATCGAGAGCCTCGAGGAGATGCTCACGACGGAGGGTCTGCGCTTCGGGGCAACCGACCTCGGCGGTGGCGACTGGGTCGATGCGACGGTAATCGTCAACGCCTTCGGCCTGGACGCCGAAGTCGTCGCGGGCTTCGAAGGAAGCGCGGCCACGGAGCTGGCGGTGATCCGGGGTGACGTCGATGCACAGACCGGGAGCCCGGCCTCGCGACTCGGTGCGGAGCAGGCCGGCGACATCCTGCAGATCGGGGCCATCGGCGCGATGCCCGGCGAAGACGAAGTCGTCGACATCTCCCGTGTCACGCTGGCGAGCGATCTCGATCACCTGATCGATGGTGAGGAGGGCAGCCTTCTGCTCGAGACCCACTCGAACATCATCGAAATGGGTCGTGGTCTCTTCGCGCCGCCGGATCTCGACGCCAACCAGCTCGCAGCGCTTCGTGATGCCTTCCGGAACATGATCCTAGACGAGGAGTGGCTGTCGCAGATGGAGGCTGACGGGCGTCCCGTCGACGCCATCGGTGGTGAGGAGCTGCAGTCACTGATCGTCAACGTCGCCGAGTCGATCCCGGACGCGTACATCGAACTGATCAACGTCGCCGACTAGCCGGCGAGCGGCGGTGGGGCGCGGCGAGTCGTCGCGTGCCACCGCCGCCGCACAGGTGGCGGCGCGCGGACGGGAGAGACGCCATGGACGCAACGGATGACGTTTCTGGACCACAACGGAACGGAGTGCGCCAACCGGGTGACGTGGGAGCCCCGGAGGACCCGGCAGGGGACCAGCCGGTGCCGGGCGAGGTGGACGTCCGAGCCGAAGAGGTGATCGGTGCCACCCGCGTCGGTACGCGGTCGGACATCTGGGTCAGCACCTTCCTGATGCTGCTGGTGATCGCCTATATCGTTCGGTCGTTCAGCTACTCGACCGAAGCGCGCCTGTTGCCCGTTGCAACGGCGCTGCCCGCTTTCGTGATCCTGGCGACCGTGACCGGTAGGAGCGTACTGCGCTACCTCCGCACGATCCGAACGCCGAACGGACCGACGTCGCAGCCCTCGGCGGACAGGGCCGCGGTGAGAGGTCCCGATGTCGACGAGAGCGAGAAGCTGAGCCGTCGCAGGGACCGCATCAACGCACGCCGCTCGATCGTCTGGGTGGCGTTGGCGTGTCTCATCCCGATGACCATGGGCTTCGTACTCGGGTTTCCCGTGTTCCTGCTGTTGTACCTGCGGTTGCAGGCGGAGGAAAGTTACTTCTTCACCGTCATCTACACGGCCGTCTTCTGTGCGGCCGTATACGCCTTCTTCATCATGTGGGTAGGAATCCGCCCCTACGAGGGGTTGTTGGACCTTCCGGGTCGCCTCGGCCTGTGAAGTGACGTTGCGGTTCATCCAGATGAACCGAATGACCGTGGAGGCTTCCTATGTTTTCGGGGATGGCCGAGGGCTTCGCCCTGCTCAGTTGGGACATTTTGGGGTGGGCGGCCCTCGGAGTCCTGCTCGCGTCCTCGATCTCCGTCATGCCGGGCCTGGGTGGTGCGTTCGTCCTGGCAATCCTCATTCCCTTCGCGTTCGCGCTCGAACCCATCGAAGCGGTGGCGATTCTCACCGCGGCGATCGTGGTGACCTCGACGGCCAACACCATTACCGGCGTGCTGTTCGGCATTCCCGGTTCCGCCTCCGGTGTCGCCACCATCTTCGACGGCTACCCCATGGCGCAACGCGGCGAGGGCGGCCGTGCGGTGTCTGCAGGACTCGTCGCGTCGTTGGCAGGTGGCATCCTCGGAGCCGTCGCGCTCGGTGCGGTGCTGCCTATTGCCCGGCCAATGGTGCTCGCCTTCGGGCCGCCCGAGTTCTTCGCACTGGTGCTGGTGGCGGTCATCGTGATCGCGCAGATCCAGGACGGTGAGACCTCGCGAAGCCTGGTCGCGGGGGGGCTCGGTTTCATGGCTGCCTACGTCGGCGTCGAGGGCGCGACCGCCCAGTTCCGATTCACCTTCGGCTCCGGCTATCTGAGCGAGGGCTTCCCGCTGATCGCCGTGGTGATCGGACTCTTCGCCATCACCGAGATGATCGATCTCGGCCGCAGGAGGACGGCCATCGCAGCGGACGCGAGCACCGACTCCATGGGTCTGGGGTGGAGTGGAACGGTGCAAGGGGCGAAGGACGTCCTAGTGTACTGGAAGACGACGGTCTCCAGCAGTCTGATCGGTGTCATCGTCGGCATCATCCCGGGCATGGGCTCGGGCGCAGCGCAATTCCTTGCCTACGGTCGCGCGGCCACCGTGTCGCCGAACCGCGCACAATTCGGAAAGGGCGCCGTCGAGGGCGTCATCTCGTCGGATGCCGCCACCAACAGCAAGGAGGGCGGGAGTCTCGTTCCGACCTTGGTCTTCGGGGTGCCGGGCTCTGCGAACATGGCCATACTTCTGGCGGCCTTCATCGGAATTGGTATCACCCCCGGGCCAGAGATGGTGACGACCCAGCTGCCACTGACGTGGATGATCATCTGGCTCATCGTCATCTCGAACATCATGGCGACGTTGCTCTCGCTGGGGGCCGCGATACCGCTCGCACGTCTCACCATGGTCAAGGGTGAGCGGCTCATCCCCGCGATCATCCTCATCTGCCTGTGGGGAGGATTCACGGCATCGTTCAACGCCGGGGACCTGTTCGTCGTGGTCGGGTTCGGTTTCCTCGGCTACGCCCTGAAGCGCTACGGCTATTCCCGGTCGACCTTCGTCATCGGTTTCGTGCTGGGGCCGCTGCTCGAGCGCAACTACATCCTGTCGCAGCGGCTGTTCGGATGGTCCTTCCTCCTTCGCCCGTGGACGATGGCCATCCTCAGCATCCCGGTGCTCGTCATCGGCGCCAAGCTGTACGCGGACCAGCGCAACCGGCGACGGGACGCCGAGCTGGTGGGCCCGACGTCGTAACGCCAGCGCTGCGACCGGCCCCCGTCGCGTCCCGCTGGCGCCGCCGCGCGACTCGGGCAGCGGCCCCCTCGCAAAATCGAACGCCCAGGGCGACGACAAGGCGTCAGCCCTGGGCGGTGGTACGGGTGCCTTACCGATCAGCCCTTCAGGAAGGTGCGCAGTTCGTCGGCGACGACGTCCGGATTCTGTTGCGGCAGGAAGTGCCCCAGCCCGGGGTGTGCGTGCAGGGTGCTGTTCGGGAGCAATTCGTGAGTCTTCTCCGCCAGCGACATGTCGTTGATGTCGTCGTCGGTCCCCCAGAGCACCAGCGCATCGTTGTGCACGTGGGGGAGTCGCCGCACGGTCTGGTATCGAGTGCGCGTCTCGGGGACGCTCATGTGCGTCTTGATGCGGCGGTAGCTACCGATGTGGGCCTCGTCCGACGCGCGGGCCAGCGCCTCGTCGAGCAGGTCCTGACGCGGCATGTCCTGTTCGGCGAGGAACGCCATGTCCGCCCGGACCTCTTCCTCGGTGGGGGGCTGCCACTCCACCATGGACGCAAGTTTGCGGGTCGCGATCCCACCACTGCCGATCAGGACGAGCTTCTCCACGCGGTTCGGGCTCTCGTAGGCGAAAATCGACGCGATCCATCCACCCATGGAGTGTCCGACGATGTGCGTCCGCGTGAGCCCGAGTGCGTCCTGGAACTCGCGGACGAAGTCCACCAGGTAGGCGAACGAGTACTCCTGCTCCAGGACGTCCCCCTCGCCCCACCCGACGAAGTCCGGGGCGATGAGGCGGATCCCCGAATCGCGCATCAGCCCCATCGTCGGGAGCCAGCTCGTGGCCGCAGGGCTGTAGCCGACCCCGTGGAGCAGCAGCGCGGCCTGCTCACCGAAACCGACCTCGAAGTAGCGCGTGGTGCCGTGGCTCATGGACACGGTCTGGCTGCGGATGTCGTCGGCCACGGGCGGCTCCTTATTGAAGGTATAACCTTAGCCTAGACGATCCGGCTAGGCTCGCCCAGAGATTCGACGTCGTGACGTCCGGCCGGCCGTGCGGATCTGGTCGTCAAGGAGGCCGCATGAAACCGACGATCCCTGGTCCGCATCCGGCGCCGCATCCTCCACGCCGGTTCGTCGCACCGGCCGGCGCGTGCGACGCTCACTGCCACATCTTCGGTCCGGCCGACCGCTTCCCGTTCGCGCCTGGGCGGGCGTACACGCCGCCTGACGCCGGCTTGGAGCACTTCGAGGAGCTCCAGCGGACCTTGGGGATGCGTCACGCCGTCTTCGTCCAGGCATCGTGTCACGGCACGGACAACCGCGCGATGCTCGATGCTCTCCGGCGTGGCGCAGGGCGCTACGCGGGCGTCGCCATGGTGGACGATCGCGTCGGCGATCAGCAGTTGCAGGAACTCCACGCGGCGGGGGTGCGTGGGGCGCGGTTCAACTTCGTCAAGCATCTCGGGGGCGCGCCGGACATGGGCGTGTTCCGGCGCGTGATCGAGCGGATCGCGCCGCTCGGCTGGCACGCCGTCCTACATCTCGACGCGAAGGACCTTCTCGGGATGGGAGCGGCCCTGCAGCGACTGCCGGTGGCCTTCGTCATCGACCACATGGCGCGGGTCGATGCTTCGGCCGGCGTCGACCAGCCGGCATTCGTCGCCTTGCTGGAGCTGCTCGAGGACGAGCGGTGCTGGGTCAAGATCTCCGGTGCCGAACGTCTGACAGGGACCGACGGATCTACGCGCTACCGCGATGTCGTCCCGTTCATGGTGGCCCTCGTCGATCAGGCCCCGGACCGCGTGCTCTGGGGAACCGACTGGCCGCACCCGAACGTCCGCTTCATGCCAGACGACGGGGACCTGGTCGACCTGCTCGCGGACGTGCTCGGGTCGGAGCGCTCGCGCCAAGCCGTGCTTGTGGACAATCCGCGGCGGCTCTATCCGCTCAGCGGTTGAGCGCACGGTCGAGGCGGTCCAACGTCCGCATGGTCGGCATGATGTCAGAGACCGTTGACGCTGGCATGCGTCGTTCGAGGATCGACGCCACGAACTCGCGGTCCTGAACCTCAATTCCATCGGGGATGGCGTTGAGTTCGCCGAGGTCGATCTCGTTGCCGAATCCGTCCTTCAAGTCGTCGTAGAACGCCGTATAGGTCCCGGTGTCGCCGATGTAGCAGAAGCGGGTTCCGAGCGGCCCATCATGATTGAACGACAGGGCCAGCGTGCAGATCGCGCCCCCGTCGTTCGCGAGTCCGACGCTCATGTCCATGGCGATGCCAAGCTCCGGGTGGATGGGTCCCTGCAGGGCCCAGACGTGGTCCGGTTCCTGCCCGGTCTGATGAACGAACAGGTCAACGGTGTGGCAGGCATGGTGCCAGAGCAGGTGATCGGTCCAGGAGCGAGGCTGGCCGAGAGCATTGCGGTTCTCCCGGCGCAGGAAGACGGTCGTCGCCAGGAGATGCTGAAGGCGGAATTCTGCCGTCGCGATGCGGGCGTGCAACCACCGGTGCCCAGGATTGAACCGGCGGGTGTGGCAGACCATTGCGATCCGCTCGGCCTCGCGTGCGATCGTTGCGACGCGCTCCGCGTCGGCGAGCGATTCGGCGACGGGAATCTCGATGAGGACGTGCTTGCCTGCCTGCAGGCAGGACACCGCCTGGTCGGCGTGTAGCGGTGTCGGCGTGGCCAGCACGACGGCCTCGATCTCCGGGCTGTCGAGGAACCCGTCCACACCGATCGACCAGTGCGGGATGCCGTTCTCCGCGGCCACGCGTGCCGTCGCCTGCTCCTCGCCGCCGGCAAGACCGACGACCTCGACGCCCTCGATGCGTTGCAGGGCCTGGAGGTGCTTCTGTCCGATGGCGCCCTCGCCGGCGAGTAGGACCTTCACGCGTCGCCCCCATGGTCCTGATGGACGACACCAACATCCGCCAGCCGCTCGCGAAGGCCGTAGATGTCCAGGTCGAGCTCCGCATTCGCGAGCCGTTCCCGCGTCGCCTCCTCGCGCTGTAGCCGTTGCCGACTGGCGTCCGCGATCTGCTCTGTTCCGTCCCGAGGCACCCCGACGCCGTCGTCGTCGTCGGCCACCACGACGTCGCCCGGTCGTACCAACATGCCCGCGAGCACGACGGGGACGTTCACCGACCCCGGTGTCGCCTTCACCGTGCCCTGGGTGTGCACAGCACGGCACCAGACCGGGAAACCCATCGCGTTCAGTTCGCTGACGTCGCGAACGTCCGCATCGGGGTAGACGCCGGCGCACCCGGCCGCACGGGATGAGGTCGCCAGGAGCTCGCCGAACATCCCGTCGGTTGAGCGGGAGGTCGTTCCCATGACGACCATGTCGCCCTCCCGGACGCCCTCGACGGCGGCATGAATCATGAAATGGTCGCCTGCCTGGCAGGACACCGTCACGGCCGAATCGGCGACGCTGCTTCCGGCTCGGGCCGGCCGGATGCTCGGTCTCAGAGGGCCGCGTCGCCTTGTCGTCTCATGGACCGTCGCGACACCGGCGCCGGCGAGCGCACGGATATGGGCCGCGTCCGCTCGCTCGATGTTGCGGACGATTCCGTGCACGGCAAGCATACGGGAGCCTCTCACGCCGTCAGGCGAGCTCGTCGGCGACCTGCGGATAGACCCGCATGAACGCCTCGGCCCGAGCATCCGTCACGAGGCCGAGGTTCGGACCGGAGTTGCGTTTCGCCTGAACGCCACGGCGTTTGCCGACGTCCGTGTAGTACTCCCACAGGTGCTGTTGGCCCCCCATGCACTGCATGGCCTCGTACTTCGTTTCCCAGACGTCGGTGATGTCGAGCAGCACGTTGGGTTGGAAGCCGCAGTACTCCGTTTGATGGGGCTCGAAGAGGAAGACCGGTGGTGCGCCGATGACCTCCCCGGAGGGGTCGTAGCCGGGCGCTTGCGCGATGATCCGAGCCTTCATGGCCAGGTGGTGAGTGAGGGCGTGATCGGTGTTCCACGGGTCGCTTTCGGTATGTGTCAGGACCAGCGACGGCTGGACGCCGCGATAGAGGCCGACGAGTCGGTCGAGGAGTTCTGGCGTCTCCACGATCGGGTAGTCACCGACATCGAGCGTGTGCAGTTCGGCGCCCAGCTTCGCCGCCGCCGCCGCGGCCTCGTCGTGGCGCACACGCTTCACCTGTTCCAGGTCCAGTCCCTGCCGCCAGAGGCGTGCGGATTCGCCGCGTTCGCCGTAGGAGAGGCAGACCAGTGTCACGCGGTGCCCACGCGACGCGTACAGCGCCATCGCGCCTCCGGCACGCCAGACGAAGTCGGCGGCGTGAGCACTGATCACCAGCATGGACTGGGTGGGACAGGACTCGGTGTCGGCCACGGCATTCGTCCTTCGTCGCCCGGGGGCAGCCCAAGCTAGGCGGTCATCCGCGACCGGACAAGGCAGGGTGATGGGGTGCTCGTCACGTTCCACGGCCCGCTGGCGGCTCGACCGGTGATGCGCGCAGGACGCTGGCGCCCGCCAGCAGCGTGACGGCCATGCCGACGAACACGGCACCTGGTCCGAGGAGCGAGGCCAGCCCGCCGAAGGTCACGGGCAGGACGATCTGGGCGAGGCGACTGCCGGTCATGCGGATCGCGAGTGCCGTGCCGCGCTCTTCCCGCGGCGCCTGGACCGCGAGCCAGGACATCGTGAGCGGGGTCCCGATCCCGAGGCCGTATCCCATGACGAACAGCATGGGCGCCAGAAGCAGGAACGTCTCGAACGTGGCGATGCCGAGGACGGCACCCCCGGCGGCGAGCAGGGACACGAGAAGCAGTCGCCGTCGCCCAAAACGCTGCAGCGTATACGTGAGCGCTAGTCGCGACAGAAGTCCGGCAACCGCCCGGATCGACAGGAGGAGCCCGATGGTCGACGCCGCAATGCCGCGGGATTCGCCCAGCAGGGGGAGGTAAACGGTCGTCAGGTCGATCGCCGTCATGACCGCCAGGCCGACAAGGAGGGATTGCGGCACTCCCTTGCGCCGCAGGATGGTCGTCACGGGGGCCCGAGACTCGTCGGTGGAGGACGGACCCGTTCGCCGGCTCGGTTCGGAGTCGATCGCGCGAACGGCGACGAGGGTCCCGGCCAGGCCGAAGGCGGCGGCGACGATGAACGACAGACTGGATGGCGAGAATTCGGGAACGACGTCGGGAGCGAGGTCGAGGGCGCCCCCCGCGATCGACGGGCCGAGGAGCTGCCCGATCGAGTTGGCGACGGCGAGTCGGGCGAAGCCTTGGTCCCGATTGGAGTGCCGCCGGTTCGCGACCAAGGTCTGGATGCTCACCGCGGAAGTCATGCGCCCGAGCCCCGCGAAGGCCTGACCGACGCCGAGCGCCACAACCGTCGGCGCCAGTGCGCTCACCATGGTCCCGACGAGGAGGATGCCCACGCCCCAGACGAAGTAGCGCTTCGGATCCGCACGGTCCAGCGCTCGGCCCAGGGGTATGGCCGTCAGGACCGCGAGGACGGCATACGAGGAGGCGATGACGCCGATGGTTGACGCGGTGCCGCCGAGTTCCAGCGTTCGGTACGACGCGGTCGGTCGGACGGCGTGTTGGCAGACGCCGACCAGAGCCACCGCAATCAGTAGACCTAGCGAACCATCGAGTCGGGGCCTGGACAGGACCTCTCCATCCAGCGGGTTCGAAAATATTTTCCAACCCTAGCCGGCCCGGTCACCTGCCCTGTATGCGAGGCGCCTCAGGCATCGCGCCGAGAGACGCCCGCGTGCGGTCGGCGGGAGCATGGAGGTTCAGTCGAGGACGCGCCCACCGTCGACTACAGGACCTGCCCGGTGACGAACGATGCTCTCGGCGAGCACCGGAACGGCGCTGGGCCAACCATCGACGCGCCTGCTGGACCGGGTTCGTCTACGTCGGCGATCATCGCCTCGCAGGCGCCCGGCTCGATGACATCCCAGAGGCGGCCGATCGGGGGCTCGCCGAGAGGGATCGAGACCCGCTGCGGGTCGCGGTCGGCAAGATGGGCGCGAATGCCCTCGCCCACCAGCGCGGTGGCGCACGCCGTTTCGAAGCCACCCGCCCCACGATGAGTGCATGGCGCCTTGGACGTCGAGCCAGCTCATCCTCCTGGTATCCGGTCGGCCGCCGCATGCCTGACACGGTGCTAGTCGTCGCAGCCCGCGTGGCAGACGCCGTCCGGGTCGTCGGGGACCCCGACGTCGAAGACCGACAGCAGCAACGCCACTCCCTCGTAGTAGCCGAGCAGCGCCGTGAGCTCGACCAGCGTCTGTTCGCCGAGCTGTTCGGCGGCTGCCGCGAAAATTGCGTCGTCGACCCCGCGTTTCCGAAGGGCCTGTTTACAGAATGCGTACGCGGCAGCCTCCGCGGGATCATCGAGGTCGAGGTCGTCGAGATTGCGCAGGGCTCGCATTTCCTCTTCGGTGATCCCCACTGAGCGACCAACCCGCTCGTGGGCGTAGCGCTCGAATGCGCTGTCTCGATGCCCGGCGACGGTGAGGATGGCCAATTCGCGCAGGCGGGCCGGCAGGCTCGTGCCGTACCGTATGGCCTCGCCGACGCTGCTGAGGGCCGCCCCGACCGTGGGGGCGTGCAGGAAGACGTTGAAGGGGCCCGTCAACGATCCGTCGCCCGCGGTGAGGCGGAAGCGTTGTGGACCGGCGGCGCGCGGACCGCCGCTGACCTGTCCGTAAAGCTGGCGTTGTGCGGCGTTGAGTTCCTGCGGCTTCAACGGGCGTAGCCGTGACATGAAGACCTCCGGCGATTCGGGGCGGGGGGCGCGAGCGTGCCGGGCCCAGCCGTGCGAGGGCCGACCATTACCCTACGATCTGCCCCTCACGAGGCCGCCGGCACAGTGGGAGATCATGTCCGCCCCTTGCGAAGGTGTCCGTGTCGTCGACCTCTCGAGGGTCTTGGCCGGCCCTCAGTGCGCGGCGCTGCTCGGTGACCTCGGCGCCGATGTCGTCAAGGTGGAGTCCCCCCACGGCGGGGACGAGACCCGTAGTTGGCTTCCCTTCGTCGACGGCGTGTCGACGGCGTTCCTCTCGGTCAATCGCAACAAGCGCTCGATCGCGGTGGACCTCACGACCCCCGAGGGGCGGGCCCTGGTTCGCGAGCTGATCGTCAGCGCCGACGTCGTGATCGAGAATTTCCGTACGGGCACCATGGAACGGTGGGGACTCGGCTATGAGGATCTGCGCACCGATGCGCCGCGGCTGGTCTACAGCGCAATATCGGCTTTCGGCCGGACAGGTGAACTCGCCGAGCGTGCGGGGTACGAAGCGGTCCTGCAGGCCTTCTCTGGGGTGATGAGCATCACGGGCGACCCGGATGGTCCGCCGGCCCGCTCAGGGCCGTCCCTGCTCGATCTCGGCACCGGGATCCTCACGGCGCACGCCGTCACCGCGGCGCTGCTCGACCGGGAGCGTACGGGCCGGGGGCAGCGGGTCGACACGGCGCTGCTGGGGACGGCCATGACGTTGTTGGGCTACCACGCCCAGGGCTATCTGTCCGCGGGCGAGGTCCCCGAGCGACGTGGTTCGGCGCACGCTGCCCTGGTGCCCTACCGGGCCTACCCGTGCGCCGACGACGAGTCGGTGTTCATCGCGGCCGGAAACGACGGGCTCTGGGCTCGCTTTTGCGACGCGCTCGGTCTGGAGCGCCTCCGCGACGATCTGCGTTTCTCGACGCTGCCCGCCCGCCGCGAGCACCGGCAGGAACTCGACGAACAGCTCGTCGCCGTGCTCTCGCGCCTCCCTCGCGACGAGTTGCTCGACATCCTTGAGGCGGCCGGGGTGCCTGCAGCCCCCGTCAACGATGTGGCCCAGGTTGTCGAGCATCCCCAGGTCCGCGAGCTCGACACGATCCAGACGGTTTTTCATCCTGGACTCGCTCGCGCCATCGAGTTGGTGGCCTCGCCCTTCCGAGCTACCGAGATGGTCACCCGAGTCCGTCGTGCCCCGCCAATGCTCGGAGAGCACACCGACGAGATTCTCGATGAGTTCGGTTACGACGTCGAGGCCCGGACGGATCTGCGGGCTCGGGGGATCGTGACATGAACGAGCGCTCGTCACCTCGTCGCGACGGCAGCGACGGGCGTCCTGCCTCTGCGGGTGACTCTGGTCGAGTCCCGGCTTGCCAGGATCGACGCCATCGGGACGCAACGAGTCGAAGCATCACGCCTCGCAACACGTCGATGTCGGGCCGTTGACTTGAGGAGCGAGGCGTACCGCATGCGGTGCTCCGCTGCTGCGGACAGCAGGGGTACGACTGCAGACCCGCGCCATGTTCTAGATCCACCATGACCGCCAGCCTTACGAACGCCACGGGCCTCACACCCACCCCGCCGATCCTCACGATCGAATTTAAGGCCCTGGGCGCGGGTTGGTGGTCAGCTCGGGTCGGTCCCGAGCACGTCTTTGCTCTCGTCTTTGAGGCGGTAGCTGTTGCCGCGCAATACTAGGGCCTCGGCGTGGTGCACGAGGCGGTCCACGAGGGCGGCGACGGCGACCGCGTCGCCGAAGATTTCGGTCCAGGCCGAGAAGGTCTTGTTGGAGCTCACGATCATCGAGGCGCGTTCGTAGCGGCTGCTGATGAGGGCGAACAGCAGCGCTGCGGCGTCGGGGTCGAAGGGGATGTAGCCGACGTCGTCGATGATCAGCAACGGGACTGTCCGGAGAACGGTGTAAGTGGGGCTGGCGCATGTCACTCGCCTGCGTGAAGCAGGCGGTGTCGGCGGACATGAGATTCTCCCCGTAGGTGGACAGCGGACCTCCCCGGTGGTGGACACGAAAGCTCCCCGCTGACGGACATCAGATCTCCCCGGTGTTGTCCATCGTGCTCATCACGGTTGTCGTGAACGAGTGATTCCTCCCGGTACTGACGGCGGTTGCTGAAGCGTCGCAGACCAGGAGGGATCGAGATCAAGTCTGCCGGAGAGATCATGGAGATTCTGGAGGCCTACGACCTCGTAGGCACCTACCGCGGCGCGGCCAGGTTGGCTGGCTGCGAGCACAAACCGTCAAGCACTACGTCGAGCGCCGTGCCGCGGCTGCCGACCCGGCGGTCAGCGTGCCGCGGCCGTCGATGATCGACGCCTGCCAGGCCAAGATCGAGGAGCTTGTAGAGCGCTCCGAGGGCGACATCCGCGCCGATGCGTGCACGAGCGGCTGGTCGCGATGGGGTTTGTGAATCCTCGGGCATCAGAGTCGCACTGAAGAACTGTGACTTTAACATACGTGTCTTCACCAAGCATCCGCAGCCGGGTCACCCACTATGGACGAGCACGGCGAGCTCGTCGCGGAGGTCGAGCTACCCCTGAGGTGAGCCCTTCGTAGTGGTCCAGGTGTTGTGCGACTCTGATGTCCGAGGGTTCGGGCAGGAGGATCACGACACGATGAGCAGCAAGCGCCGGCGGCACACGCCGGACCAGATCATCCGCAAGCTCGACGAGGGACACAAGCTGCTCGCGGCCGGCAAGCCGCTCGACGAGGTCTGCCGGCACCTGGAGGTCGCGGAGTCGACCTGGCATCGGTGGCTGTCGCAGTACGGCGGGATGAAGGCCAACGACGCCAAGCGGCTCAAGGAACTCGAGGGCGAGAACGCCCGGCTGAAGAAGCTGCTGGCCGAGGCGGAGCTGGACAAGGCGATGCTGCGCGAGATCTCGGAGGGAAACTTCTGACCCCGGACCGCAAGCGCAGCGCCGTCAAGATGCTGCGTGACCGGTTCGGGGTCTCAGAACGCCGTGCCTGCAAGGTGGTCGGCCAACACCGCTCCACCCAGCGGCTGCCCGCCCCGGCGGTGTCCGACGACGAGATGCTGTTGCGGACGTTCCTGATCGAGTTCTCGCGGCGGCGTCCGCGGTGGGGCTGGCGCAGGGCTGCCAAGGCCGCCCGGCGGGCGGGCTGGCAGGTCAACGACAAGCGCATCCGCCGGCTGTGGCGCGAGGAAGGCCTCAAGGTCCCTCAGCGGTCACGCAAGAAGCGTCTGACCGGGATCGGCACCCACGTCGGGGCGATGTGCCCGATCCGCCCCGACGCGTTGTGGGCGTGCGACTTCCAGTTCGACGTCACCGCTGACGGCCGCACCATCAAGCTGCTCAACATCATCGACGAGTTCACCCGCGAGGCGCTGGCCATCGAGGTCGACCGCTCCATCGACGCCGACCAGGTCGTCGCCGTCCTCGACCGGATCGCCATCGAGCGAGGCCGGCCACCCGCGTTCCTACGGTTCGACAACGGCCCAGAGTTCATCGCCCACGCCCGTGGCCGACTGGTGCCGGTTCAACGGCGTGGACACCGTGTTCATCGACCCGGGCTCGCCCTGGCAGAACGCCTGGATCGAGTCGTTCAACAGCCGGCTTCGCGACGAGTTGCTCAACGCCTGGCAGTTCGACTCGCTGCTCGAGGCCCGCGTCCACCTCGGCGACTGGCGCATCGACTACAACTGCAACCGGCCCCACACCGCCCACGGCGATCTCACCCCAACCGAGTTCGCCACCAGCTGGATCAGCAACCAACCGAAAGCCGCATAGCGCCTGGACCACCTACCGGGTCCCCCTCACCCCGCGATGTGCAGCCCTGCAATCGCTGCGGGTTGATCGACCTTCATCTCGTGCATGACCGCCGGTGGCACACGCTGCGGCATCTGCCCGTCGCCGGACGAGCGACACGGCTGGTGTGGCGCAAGCGGCTGCTGGCGTGCATCGAGGGGTGCGGGACCTTCGTCGAGCGCACCCCGTCGATCGCGCCCGGTGCGGTCTGGACCCGCGCGGCGGCGCGCGCGGCGGTGGCGATGTCGGAGGCCAACGTGCCTGTCGACACGATCCGCAAGCACTTCGGCGTGGGCTGGAACACGGTGATGCGCGCCGTGCTGGTCGCGGCCGAGCAGGTCACCACTGTCAGCCCCATCCGGGTCGGGATCGACGAGACCGTGATGACCACCGGCCGGCTCACCCGCCGGCGGCGCGAGTTCCTCACCGCGCTGGTGTGCCTGGACACCTCGCTGGTCGTCGCGGTCGCTCAGGGCCGTGACAAGCGTTCTGCAACCGCGCTACTGGCCGAACACGCTCCCGACGCCGAGGTCGTGGCGTGCGATCTGTTCTCCGGGTTCAAGTCGGCCGCCGACAGCCTGGAGGACGCGGTCGTGGTCGCCGACGTCTTCCATCTCGTGAGGCTGGGTCTGCACGCGCTCGACGAGGTCCGACGGCGTCGGCAGCAGCAGATCCACGGCCACCGCGGGCACAAGGACGACCCGCTGTTCCGGCTCCGTCGCGTCCTGCGGGTCGGGCAGGAACGGCTCGACGAGACGGTCGTGGCCAAGATCTTCGACCGGCTTCGCGAGGCCGACACCGACGACGAAGTCGCCGCCGCCTGGGTCGCCGTGGATCTGCTGCGCAAGATGTACGCCGCGCCCGACCGCGACACCGCGCACCGGCGCCTGGTCGTGTTCTACGAGTGGGCTGTCGCCGTAGACGTCACCGAGGTCACCCGGCTCGCCAGGACGATCGACACCTGGCAGGACGAGGTCCTCGCGTTCTTCGACACCCGGGCCTCGAACGCCCCCACCGAGAGCGCGAACGTCAAGATCAAGTCGATCCGCCGCGCCGCCCGTGGGTTCCGCAACTGCGGCAACTACGCGGCCCGCATCCGACTCCACGCCGGTCAGCCGCGTAGGGTCCCGACCACCACGAGGATCAGGTCCTACAGCTTCGCCACCGCGGCGTGACCCACTTCAGTGGGGAAGACCCGGTTTGATGCGGTTGGCGGCGGGGTCGGCTTGGGTCCACCGGCCGAGTTCGGGTGCGAGGTAGCGGTGCCCGATCTTGTATAGCCCCGTCTGGGTGTCTTGGTATTCGCCGGCGAACCGCCACGGGTTGTTGACGCAGGCGCTGGTGGGGCACCGTTCGTCGGTTTCGCCGTAGGGGGCGTAGTCGTAGCGGTTGGTGACCGTGCCGGTCTGGTTGACGACCGCGATGACCGATCCGAGCCCGTCGGTCAGGTAGTACGAGCGGGTGGTGACCCCGCCGATGGTGCGGCGCTGGCCGAGCAGGGTTCCGTCCGGCCCGCGGGTCCATCCGGTGCGCAGGTTGCCTTCGACGACGCCGGTGACGCCGAGCAGTGACGAGGTGAACGTCGCTGGACCGGCGGTGAGCCGCTCGGCCTGTCCTGCTCCGGATACGAGGCCGGCAGCGCACCACCGGTTGGGGTGGTCATCGTCGTGGTGCGGTTGGCCCGGTCGTAGCCGAGCTGGTAGCCCCCACCCGAGATCAGGTTCCCGGCCGCGTCGTGGACGTAGCGGGTCGACCCGAACGGGTTCGAGGTGCAGTAGTTCGCCGTAGGCGAAGTACCGGCGCGAGCCGGACCGGACCAGCACAGCTGCGACGCCGCGTCGTAGCCCTAGAACGTGTCGGTTTCCTGGTAGGGGTTGGTGACGACGAGCTGGCGGGTGCGGTTGCCGGACCGGTCGTACTCGTAGAAGTGGCTGGACTGTCCGGGCTGCCCGGTCGTGGCCCGCTCGAGCCGGCCCGCGTCGTCATAGCCGTAGGTGGTCGTCTCGTTGCCGTTGCCGTTGTTCAGCACGCGGGTTCGCCGCAACGATCCGGTGGTGTCGGCGCCCTTGGGCGTGGGCGTGTAGGTGTAGGCCACCTTGCTCAGCGTCGCCGTGCCCCGCTTGGCGGTGATCTCTTTGATCTCGCCGTCGCCGAGGTATTCCATTGTCTGGGTGACGCGGGTGGTCCCGGTCGGAAACGACACCTCGTGGATCTCGTCGCTGTCGGGCTTGTAGACGTAGCGGATGACGTGTCCGCCCGGTTCGGTGATCGTGGTGGGCAGGTTCACTGCGTTGTAGGCGTAGCCGACCGTGCCGGCCGCGTCCGTCATCGACGTGAGGTTGCCGACCGCGTCGTAGACGTAGTCGATCGTGCCACGGCTGTCAGGAAACGTCTTAACGCTTGGAACTCTGGCGGGTACTTCCTCGGCATCGCAACATCTCCCGAACTCTCGCGGGTCGAGCTGGATGTCAACCGAAGCCGGGCAGTCCCATGAGTCAGTTCTGCTCACCGGGGCGCCACGGCTCACTCATTCTGGCGCTAGCCGTTCGGTAGGTCGAAGCCACCGAGGGCTGCGTGCATGGCTGCGGCGGCTGGCGCGCTGGATGCCTCGAGCATGTGGGCGTAGACCAACCTGACCGTCTGAGGCGTATCGCCGATCCAGAAGGCGATCTTGTCGGCGCTGTGACCCTCGTCGATCATCCACGAGACGTAGGTGTGCCGTAGACCATGCGACGAGACTCGCGGCGACCCGGTGTCGGCACAGGCTTCTGCCAGGGCGCGGTTGAAGGAAGTGAGAGACGGCGGGCGGCCGGTCGAGGTCTGCAGCAGCCACAGCCCATCGAAGGGTCGCGCATCCAGCTCTCGGTCGGCGAGGGGCGGCAGCTCGGGGGTGGCGCCGACGACGGCGATGCGGCGCTCGAGTGTCGGCATGATCAGGCGGGGGAGCTCGAGCGTTCGCCGTCGGTGATTCTTGGTCGCGCGGACCGTGTTGCTGTGCGCCGAGAAGCGCCGGCGGATGTGCAGGACGCCTGCGGCGAGGTCGACGTCGTGGCGCGTGAGGCCGGCAATCTCGCCGAAGCGAGCTCCGAGAGCGAGTTGCACGAGAGCCGTGTCGCGTTGCCAGCCGGTGAGGGCAGCGAGGACCTGCCGGGCGTGGTGCCGCTCGAGGACGGGCTGGTGGTCGCGCTGCCGGCGCGGCCGGTGCTTCTTGGAGCGGACGGGGGAGCCGTTGGGGCAGAGCCCGTCTGCGGCGGCGGAGGCGAACAGCGCGGAGGCGGTTCGGTAGACCCGTTCGGCGAACGCAGCGGACCGGTCGGCGATCAGACCATTGATCAGTCGGGTGATGTCCGAGGGCGTGACCTCGCTGACGCGGGTCGCGCCGAGGGCCTCGACGATCCGTGCGAGGTTGACCTCGTGGAACACTCGCGTATTGGTCGGCGAGGTCTCGTAGCCCACGATCCAGTGGGTGGCGTAGTCGCGCACCGTGATGCGGCGCGGGAGCATGCCGGTGACGGCTCGGGCGCGCATGATGCGCTCCCAGTCACGGGCTTCTTCGCGGGTCGGGAGCGTGGCGGCGTACGGGCGACCGTCGATCATCAGGCGGGCTTGGTAGCCGTTGGCTCGGCGGCGGATGCTCATGGCGACTCCTGGGTTCATGACCCAGCGACCGTCGCCCGCTCAGCGCGATTTGGACAGAATTTGGACAGAGCGCCTGTGGAAGACTCTGGCCCGGAACGCAATTCGGGCTCCTAGATACCCCTAGGAGCCCGAATTCGATGGTGGTCAGGGGCGGGGTCGAACCGCCGACACCACGATTTTCAGTCGTGTGCTCTACCAACTGAGCTACCTGACCAGGTGCGCCGGACCAGGCTAGAGCCTGGCGGCGAACCATGCATCCCGGTTGCCCGGTGATGCACGCACGGCCGGTCGTGAGACCGGCCGTGAGCGGACCTGACGGGATTTGAACCCGCGACCTCCACCTTGACAGGGTGGCGAGCACTCCTAACTGCTCCACAGGTCCCTGTGGACGTTGCACGTGGGCCGCGCAGGACTCGAACCTGCAACCAGCGGATTAAAAGTCCGATGCTCTGCCAGTTGAGCTAGCGGCCCCGGCTGGCAGGCTGCGACCGTGCAGCGCGCGGGAACGATACCCGGACCCTCGCACAGGTGCCAACCGGCGGAGTCGGAGCCTACCGTGCGCGCGCTGACCGACCACGCCGACGGGCCGCACCGACGGACCGCACCGGGCACCGCACCGACCGCTGTCGACGACGAGGACCTCCCGTGCCCGACCTTCCCGAGCCGGCCGCCGCGGTGCGCGTCGAACCGCTCGACGCCGCCGACGCCCCGACCGCGCTCGCACTGCTCGAGGCCGACGAAACCGCCCGCGGCGCCTCCCTGGTCGACGAGGCCGAGCACGCCCGGCTCGCCCGCCTTGCCGGCGGCGGCGGGACCACCACGGGCTGGACGCCGTTCGTCGCCCACGACGCCGACGACGAGGAGGTCGGCTACGCGGGCCTGCTCGTCGCCGGCGCCGGTCACGACACCGACGCCGGGAGCGGGTCCGGGGGCGAGGCCGCGGGTGACGCCGCCGCCCTCGGTACGGCCGACGACCCGGGCGCGGTGCTGCAGGCGCTGCTCGAGGCGCTCGCCGACGCGGCCGACGCCGCCGGCGCTGCGCGCACCCAGGTGTGGGTGCGCCTCGCCGGGGAGGGCGAGTTCGCCGCCGCCGAACGGGCCGGCTTCCGGGTGGTCCGACGGCTCGGCGTGCTCGGGCGCGAACTCGGCGACGACCTCGCGGTGGTCGCGCCGCGCGAGGGATGGACGATCCGTGCCTCGCGTCCCGGCGCCGACGACGAGGCTGTCGTGGCCGTCCTCGCCGCCGCGTACGAAGGCACCGACGAGGCCGGCTGGGACCTCGCGCGATTGCGTGAACGGCAGGCCTACGACTGGTTCCGGCCCGAGGACCTGCTCGTCGCCGAGGACGCCGACGGTCGGCTGGGCGGCCTGCACTGGCTCAAGCGGCGCAGCGCGACCCAGGGCGAGGTCTACAACCTCGCCGTCGCGCCACACGCCCAGGGCGCCGGGCTCGGGCCGGCGTTGCTGACCGCCGGGCTCGCGCACCTGCGCGGCATCGGCCAGGACGAGGTCCTGCTGTGGGTCGACCGCGCCAACGACCGCGCCGTTCGGCTCTACGAGCGCAACGGCTTCGCGACCCGCTGGGACGACGTCGCCTTCGCGCGTACCACCGGCGCGTGAGCGACGGTTTCCGTCGCCAGCGCGGGAGACCGCGCGGCGGCGAGGGGTGTCGGTGCGGTGGCGGTGCGGTTTCCGTCGCGGGCGCGGGAGACCGCGCGGCGGCGAGGGGTGTCGGTGCAGTGGCGGTGCGGTTGCCGTCGCGGGCGCGGGAAAGCGCGCGGCGGCGAGGCGGGGTCAGGCGTCGTCCGGGGCGCCGGACTCACGGCGGTGCTCGTGGCGCTGTCCGGGCGGCACGAGCTTGTAGCCCACGCCGCGCACGGTCACGATCATCGACTCGTACTCGGGGCCGAGCTTGGCGCGCAGCCGCCGGACGTGCACGTCCACGGTCCGCGAGCCGCCGTAGTAGTCGTAGCCCCACACGTCCTGCAGCAGCAGGTCGCGGGTGAACACCCGGTTGGGGGCGCTCGCGAGCGCCTTGAGCAGCTCGAACTCCTTGAAGGTGAGGTCGAGCGGCACGCCCCGCAGGCGGACCTGGTAGCTGTCCTCGTCCACGACGAGGTCGCCGACGCTGGCGGCACGGGCCGGACGCTCGGCGACCATGCGCTCGCGCGCGATCCGCAGCCGGGTCTCGATCTCGGCGGGGGAGGCGTGGGGCAGCAGCCAGTCGTCGAAGCCCCAGGTGACCTTGAGCGCCGCCAGGCCGCCCTCGCCCATCACGACCACGACCGGACGGCGCAGCTCGTGCACCGAGGCGGCCCGGCAGGCGCCCGTGGCGCCCCGCAGGTCCCGGGTCGCGTCGACGAGCACCACGTCACAGCTGGTCAGCCCGAACAGCGACGAGGAGTCGAGCGGGGCGTCCTGCAGGGTGTGGTCGAGGTACTCGAGTGCCGGCAGGAGCGACTTGCCTCCCCCCGGACGGTCGGTCAACACCAGCAGGTGCATGCCGGACTCCTCGCGAAACACGTGCGCCCCAGCGCACGACGGACAGCAGTGGTTGCGGCGTCGTTGCCGGGGCGGTGCGTCTGGCAGGATGCCAGACCGTGACCACCGACGTCCATCCACCCCGCCCGGAACCCGACCCGCCGCACGTCGGTGCGTCGGGTGGCGCGCCGCGTCGCGGGCCGCTGCGGCGCTATCTCGAGACCCGGGGGGTCGTCGGCGGTCACCGGTCACCGCACGTGCACACCCGGTTGGTCGCCGCCGACGGCACCGAGCTTGCCGGCACCCACCTGCCGGGACCGGCGGCCGCCCCCGGTGCCGTGCTGCTGCTGCACGGGTTCGCCGCGAACCGGCGCAAGCCCGCCTATGCCCGGCTCGCCGACGGACTGGCGCGCAGCTGCGGCGTGCTGGCGCTCGATCTGCGCGGCCACGGCGGCTCGTCCGGGCAGTGCACCCTCGGTGACGCCGAGGTGGCCGACGTCGCCGCGGGTGTCCGCTGGTTACGGGCCTACGGCTACCGGCGGGTGGCGCTGCTCGGCGCGTCGATGGGCGGCACCGCGGCGCTCCACGCCGTCGCGACCGGTGTCGCGGTCGACGCCGTCGCGACCGTCTCGGCCCCGGGCTGGTTCCACGACCCGCCGCGCACCGCTCCGCTGCGGCGGCTGCACGCGCTGTGGCAGAGCCCGCTGCAGCGGGCCGGTCTGCGCACGCTGGTGGGCGTGCACCTCGCCGCACCCGAGCGCTGGCGGGGACCGGCCCACCCGGTCGAGATGGTGCGTGACGTGGCGGTGCCGCTGCTGGTCGTCCACGGCGAGGACGACGACTACTTCCCCGTCGAGGACGCCGCGGCGCTGGTGGCGGGCGCCGCAGGTCCCGCGACGCTGTGGCGCCGACCGGCCGGGTTCGGGCACGCCGAGGACGGCCTGACGCCGGCGATGGTCGACGCGTTGGCGGTCGCGCTGCACGCGGTGTTGGCCGACGGCGCCTTCCCGCCCGCACCGCCCGCCTGAGGCGCCGGCCCTCCGGCCGAGCCACGGGTTTGCACGGTTTGTACCGTGCCGGCACCCTGGCGGGCCCCGTCGGGCCGACCATGCTCCACGGTGGTCCCCACCACGCGTCATGTCCGCGCGTCATGTCCGCGCGTCGTTCCCCCGCGTCGATCCCAGTCGTTGCCCACTCGTCGGATTCGAGGAAGCGTGTTCGGAGGCCTGGCACTCACCGCGGTCGCGTCGCCGTCCGGCGACGACCCCGTCGTGCCCGCTGCCGACGACGCCGCCGTGGCACGCGCGCTCGCCGTCCCGACCCGGGCCGGCATCTACCGCCGCCTGCGCACCGAGGGGCAGCCGCTCGCGGCCCGCGAGGTCGCCGACATGTTCGGCCTGCATCCCAACGTCGCGCGCAACCACCTCGACCAGCTCGCCGACGTCGGTCTGGTCGTGACCGGCCGGCGCAAGCACCCCGGCGGAGGTCGGCCCGCCAAGGTCTACGTCGCCCGGGAGCAGGCGGCACCCGGCCGCGAGCTGCACGTCCCGCAGGGCAGCCAGCTCGCCGTGCACACGATCGTGCAGCTGATCGCCGGACTCTCCGAGCACCGGGCCAAGCTCACGTTGCTCGCCGAGGAGCAGGGCCGCAGGCTCGTCGCCGCGACCGGTGGCCGCGCCGACGCGCGCGACTTCGAGGCCGCCGCCGTCATCGCCGTCGAGGCGCTGCGCGCCGCCTTCCCCGAGGTCCGCGTCGCCGAGGTCGAGGGCGACCGGGTGGTCGTGCAGGGGCTCGAGATCGGGCTGCGCCTGATCGGCGAGGTCGACGGACAGGTCGGGGACGCGCTCGCGACCGGGTTCCTGCGCGGTGCGCTCGCCGCCGCCGGTGCGCCGGCGACGGTGACCGCCCACGGCGGTCGCGTCGAGGCTGAGCTCGACGAGGCCGGCCTCGGTGCGCAGCCGAGTCCCGTCGCCACCGTCGACGCCCGCGGGGAGTCCTACCAACGGGGGGTCGTCGCCGCGATGCGCGCGATCGTGCCGCTGCGCCCCGGCGACCACCTCGAGGTCCTCACCGACGGGCAGGGCTCGCCGGCCGCCTACGCCCGGTGGGCCGACCGCGCCGGACACCAGCTCGTCGACGTGGCCCGCACCCGTGACGTCAAGGGCCGCGCCGCGGTCCGGCTGCTGCTGCGCAAGGCCACCGGCCCACTGCGGAGCTGACCCCGACCACCCCCACCACCCGACCTCTTCCTGGAGCGACGACCATGGCATCCCAGCTGGCGCGTGACGCCGACGGCCGTGGACGCATCGACGTCCGCGGGCCCCGGTTCGGCGCCACGGTGACCACCGTCGTGCTCGGCGCGGCGCTGGTCGTGCAGGGCGGCGTCGGGGTCGGGCTGGTCGCCTGGCAGTGGCTCGCGTTCGCGATCTCGACCGTGTTCGGGCTGGCCTGGTCGCCCTACGGCAACCTGTTCCGCTTCCTCAAGCGGCGACTCGACCTCGGGGCGCCGCCGGCGACCGAACCGGAGGGGCCGCCGCGGTTCGCGCAGGCGTGCGGGCTCGCCGTCTCGACCGTCGCGTTGGTCCTGTTCGCGCTCGGCGCCGCCACCGCCGGGTGGGTCGCGGTCGCGGTCGTGTTGGCCCTGTCCGCGCTGCTGGCGACCACCGGGATCTGCGTGGGATGCGAGCTCCACCTCGTCGGCCAGCGGCTGCGCGGCGGCCGGCGCGGCCGCTCTGACCTCGACACCGAACGGAGCGCCGCCTGATGGACCCGATGCTGCTGCGTCTGCTGCTGGTCGTCGGGCTGGTCGCGCTCGTCACCGCCGCCGGTGCCGTGTGGCGCCGCCGCGACGGCCGGGTCCGGACCGGCGACGCTGCGGTGCGCTTGGCCGACCACCACCTCGAGGCGGTGGGCCTGGATCTCGACGGCCGGTCCGCCGGGGCCGTGCTGCTCGGTTCGCCGACCTGCACGCCCTGCACCGCCGTCAAGCGGATCCTGCACGACCTCGAGGCCGAGCGCGACGACTTCGCGTGGGTGTACGCCGACGCGGCCGACCACCTCGACCTCGCCGAGGCCCACCGGGTGCTGCGGGTCCCGACCCTGTTCGTCGTCGACGCCGACCGCCGGGTGCTGGCGCGCAGCAGCGGCGTGCCGGCCGCCGACGAGTTGCGCCGCGTGCTCGACGAGGGCGAACCCCTCGAGGAGTCGTCCGCCGCCTGACCGCCACCGCACGCGCCGGGGAATCGGCCGATCGGTACGGGCACCGATGGCCGGAACGATCCGGGCCTTGCCGTTCCGTCCGTCGCCGTGGCACGCTCCGCGGCCGGCGGCCCGGGAGTGCCGCGGCGGAGGGTGGGGCGGTATGGACCTGCGGCTGACCGAGGAACAGGAGGCCTTCGCGGCCAGCGTGCGCGCCTTCGCGCGCGAGCACGTCGAGCCGACCGTGCTCGAGCGGGACCGCGCGGGCCGGTGGGACCCGGACGTGTGGGCGCGGGTGGCCGGCTTCGGCCTCGCCGGTCTGCCCGTCCCGGAGGCCTACGGCGGGTCGGGCGCCGACGTGTTGACCACCGGGCTCGCGCTCGAGGCGCTGGCCCACGGCGGACGGGACGCCGGGCTGAACCTCTCGCTCGGTGCCCACCTGACCATCGGGTGCATGCCGATCGTGCTGCACGGCACCGAGGAGCAGCGGCAGCGCTGGCTGCCGCGCATGGCACGGGGTGAGTCGATCGGGGCGTTCGCGATCACCGAGCCCGAGGCGGGGTCGGACACCGCCTCGATGCGGACCTCCGCCCGGCGCGAGGGCGACGTCTTCGTCCTCGACGGCACCAAGACGTTCGTCACCAACGGCGGGCTGGCCGACGTCGTCACCGTCGTCGCGCGCACCGACCCGGACGCACCGGCGAGCCAGGCGTTCACCGCGTTCCTCGTCGAGACCGGCTGGGCCGGCTTCGAGGTCTCGCGCGAACTGCACAAGCTCGGCAACCGCACCTCGCCGACCGTGGAGCTGTCCTTCGCCGGCGTCGAGGTGCCCGAGGCCGCCGTGCTCGGCGAGCCCGGCACCGCGCTGTGGAAGGTCGGCTTCGAGTGCTTCGACTGGGAGCGCTGCTGCATGATCGCCAGCGCCGTCGGCGGCATGCACCGCGACCTCGACGAGTGCGTGCGCTACGCACGGGAGCGGGAAGCCTTCGGCAAGCCGATCGGTGACTTCGGCGCGATCCAGCACAAGCTCGCACAGATGCGCATCCGGCTGGAGAACGCCCGGTTCCTGCAGCGCCAGGCCGCCTGGCGCAAGGACGCCGGCGAGGAGCACCAGCTGGAGGCGTCGATGGCGAAGGCCTACGTCGGCGAGGCCGCGGTCGCCTCCGCGCTCGACGCCGTGCAGCTGCACGGCGGCTGGGGGTACGTCGACGAGTTCCACGTCGAGCGCTCGCTGCGGGATGCCAAGCTGGCGGCGATCGGCGGGGGTACCACCGAGATCCAGGAGCTGCTCATCGCCCGCCAGCTGCTCGGCTGATCCCCGGCGGCGATCGGAGCGGGTGCACGCCGGATCGTCACCGCGGGAAGGGTCCGAGGCTTCTCGGCGTTGGCCCGAGGCGACCCCCGATGAGCTCTCCGACGCAGCGAGGTGCTGGCGTGCCGATCGTGTTCCCCCTGGATTTGCGACGCGTCGAGGTGACCGGCGACGACCGGGTGCGCTACCTCGAGGACGTCACCTCGCAGGCGCTGGCGTCGGCCCCGCCCGGCACGGTCCACGGGGCGCTGTACCTCGACGTCCACGGGGCACCCCAGGCGATGTTCGACGTCGCCGTGCTGCCCGACCGGCTGGCGCTGCTGGTGCCCGCCGACGCGGAGGCGGTCGTGGTCGAGCAGCTCGGCGGTCGGACCTTCCTGCTCGACGCCCGGTTCGCGGCGACCGACCACGTGGTGGTCGCCCTGCGCGACGACGACGACGGTGCGGTCGCCCGGGCCGCCGGCCTGCACGCCCGCACGGGTCGCTGTCACCCGGGCGGGGACGTGCTCGTGATCGGTCGGGACGGCGGCGTCGACGTCGTCGGACCCACGGGCGCCGTCGAGGGGGCGGTCACCGCCCTGCTCGACGCCGGTGCGACGCGGGGCGACGCCACCGACGCCGAACGCTGGCGCATCGCGGCGGGGCAGCCGGCCTGGGGGGTCGAGGTCACGTCCCCGCACCTGCCCGAGGAGCTCGGTCTGCTGCCCACCCACGTGCACCTGGCCAAGGGTTGCTACCCGGGGCAGGAGGCGGTCGCACGCATGTGGATGCTCGGTCGACCGCGTCGTCGGCTCGCCCGGGTCGCCGTGCACGGCGAGGTCGCACCGGGATGGGAGGCCGGCTCGGGGCGTCGCAAGGTCCGCGTCACCTCCCTCGCGCCCGACGGCGGCGAAGCGCTCGCCTTCGTGCCCGGCGACGTCGAGGTGGGCGCCACGCTCCCCGAAGACGGCGACCACGAGGGTGGACCGCACGTCGAGGTGGTGGCGCTGGTCGGCGACACCGCCACCCCGCCCGGCGCCGACCCCGACGTCACCCGCCGCCGCGACCGCCGCTGACCCGCGACCGCCGCCGACCCGGACCGCCGCCGACCCGCGACCGCCGCCAGCCCGCGACCGCCGCCGGCCGGACCCGTGACGCACGTGCGTCCGGGACGGTGGTGGTGCGGACCAGGACGCACGCACGGATGGTCGGCCGACGCACGTGTGTCCCGGAGGGCGCTGGTGCGGACCAAGCCGCACGCACGGATGTCGTGACTGGTCTGGTGGGGCGTCACCGGTCGTCCTCGCCGCGCCCGGAGGCGACGTCTGCGGACCGTGATTGGTAGGTTCCGGCGCATTCGGCCGGGCGGGCGAGTCGTGGGCGCCCGGTCGCCACCCTGGCGGGACCTCAGGTCCTGCTGCGTGCGTCGCCGTGGGGCAGCGCGCGCGTTCGCAGGAGACGACATGGACTTCGACCTCGTGCCTCTCGTGGCCATCGGCGCGGCCGTCCTGGCCGTCGCGGTGGCCGGTGCCCTGGCGGCCGCGGTGCTCAAGCTGCCGGCCGGGACCGACCGCATGCAGGAGATCTCGCGCGCCATCCAGGAGGGCGCGATGGCCTACCTGTCGCGCCAGTACAAGACCATCGCCATCGTCGGCGTGGTCGTGACGATCATCGTCGCGGTGACGCCCCTGGGCATCCCGACCGCGATCGCGTTCGTCATCGGCGCGGTGTTCAGCGGCCTGTGCGGGTTCGTCGGCATGTTCGTCTCGACCCGCGCCAACGCGCGCGTCGCCGAGGCCGCCCGCAGTTCGGCGGACAAGGCCCTCAACGTCGCGGTCCAGTCCGGTGCCGTCACCGGTCTGACCTGCGTCGGGCTCGCGTTGCTCGGCGTCACCGTCACCTACCTCGCCTTCGGCCGCGAGGACCTGCACGTGCTCGTCGGGCTCGGGTTCGGGGCGTCGCTGATCGCGCTGTTCGCCCGCATCGGCGGCGGCATCTTCACCAAGTCCGCCGACGTCGGCGCCGACCTGGTCGGCAAGGTCGAGGCCGGCATCCCCGAGGACGACCCGCGCAACCCGGCCACCATCGCCGACAACGTGGGCGACAACGTCGGTGACTGCGCCGGCATGGCGGCCGACCTGTTCGAGACCTACGCGGTCACCACCATCGGCACCATGCTGCTCGGCTTCTTGTTCTTCGACGGGGCCACCGAGTACGTCGTCCTCCCGCTGATGCTGGGCGCGGTCGCGATCGTCGCCTCGATCATCGGCCTGTTCGCGATCCGTCTCGGCGGCTCCGACCACATCATGCGCGCGCTCTACCTCGGCGTGTGGGTGTCGGCGATCCTGGCGCTGATCGGGTTCTTCCCCGTCACGCAGTGGATGGTGGACAACAACGCCTATTTCTTCGCCGCGCTGATCGGCGTCGTGGTCACGATGGCGATCATGTACATCACCGAGTACTACACCTCGACGCGCTACCGCCCGGTGCGCTCGATCGCCGAGGCCTCGAAGTCGGGTGCGGCCACCAACATCATCACCGGCCTGTCGGTCGGCATGGAGTCGGTCGTCCTGCCCACGGTCGCGATCGTCGGCGGCATCCTCGGCTCCTACCTGGTCGCCGGCGGCGGCAACGAGGGCATCTACGCCATCGGCATCGCCTCGACGGCCATGCTGTCGATGACCGGCGTCATCGTCGCGCTCGACTCCTACGGCCCGGTCACCGACAACGCCGGTGGCATCGCCGAGATGTCGGACCTGCCCGACGGGATCCGCGAGATCACCGACCGTCTCGACGCGGTCGGCAACACGACCAAGGCCACCACCAAGGGCTACGCGATCGGCTCGGCCGCCCTGGCCGCCATCGTGCTGTTCGCCGACTACACCCACCAGCTCGAGGTCGAGGGCCTCGGCGGTGGGGATCTCGAGTTCAGCCTCAACGACCCGTTCGTGCTCGCCGGCCTGCTGCTCGGCGGCGCGGTCGTGCTGATCTTCTCCGCGCTGGCCAACGGCGCGGTCGGTCGCGCCTCGGGCGCGGTCGTCGACGAGGTCCGGCGGCAGTTCCGCGAGATCCCCGGCATCATGGAGGGGACCGGCAAGCCCGAGTACGCCACGTGCGTCGACATCGTCACGAAGCGGGCGCTCAAGGAGATGATGCTGCCCGGCGTCATCCCGGTCGTCGCCACCCTGCTGGTCGGCTTCCTGCTCGGCCCCCAGGCGCTGGGTGGGCTGCTGATCGGGGTGATCGTGGTCGGCATCGGCATGGCCTGCATGCAGAACAACGGCGGTGGCGCGTGGGACAACGCCAAGAAGTACATCGAGGACGGCAACCACGGCGGCAAGGGGTCCGAGGCCCATGCCGCGGCCGTCGCCGGTGACACCGTCGGTGACCCGCTCAAGGACACCGCCGGGCCGGCCATCAACCCGGTCATCAAGGTCGTCAACGTGGTCGCGCTGCTCGCGGTGCCGCTCATCGTGGCGGTCACCTGACCCCCGGCCACACCAGCCGAGAACGACGCCCCGCCGGAGGACCGGCGGGGCGTCGTTCGTCCCGCGTGGCATCGACGTCGACGACGGCGACGACGTCCGCGACCGACGCGGTGCCGCTAGAGGTCCTGCAGCGCCTTGAGGACCTGGTCGGCGTGCTTCTTGGCCTGCACGCGCTTCCAGATCTTGGCGACGTTGCCCTCGGCGTCGACCAGGACGGTGGAGCGGATCACCCCGGTGGTCTTCTTGCCGTACAGGACCTTCTCGCCCCAGGCGCCCCAGGGCTCCATCACGGTCTTGTCCGGGTCGGCGAGCAGGGTGTGCGGCAGGTCGTGCTGCCCGCGGAACGTCGCGTGCGACGCGACCGAGTCGGGCGAGATGCCCAGCACGGCGGCACCGGCGGCTTCGAACTCGGCCCACTGGTCGCGGATGTCGCAGGCCTGGGTGGTGCACCCGGGCGTGTTGTCGCGCGGGTAGAAGTACACGACCACGGGCCGGCCGCGGAACTGTGACAGCGAGACCGCCTCGCCGTCCTGGTCGGGCAGGGTGAAGTCGGGGGCGGGCTGGCCGGCCTCGAGCATGACCGTCGCTCCTGGATCGAAGGGGGAGAGGCCGCGCGCGTCGCGCGACCCGGTCGGGAGTCCGACGCTAGCGTCGGCGCCGCGAACTACCTTCGTCGCCCGGCCCGGTCCAGACCGGTCGCCAGGCCGGCGCATCCGGGGTGCGACCCCGCCCGGTCCGCCCGCCGACGGGACGCGTTCCCCGTGGCTGCGGCACCGCGCCTCTCGCTGCACGCCCGATTCCCCCCGCCTTCCCGCTTCGCACCAGGAGTCACGCCACCGTGGACAACGGCACCGACAACGGCACGGACACCGACAACGGCACGGACCACGGAACGATCGAGTTCTTCGTCGAGGTGCCCATGGGGTCCCGCAACAAGTACGAGTGGGACTTCGAACGCGAGACCTTCATCCTCGACCGGATGCTGTACACGGCGGTGCGCTACCCGGGCGACTACGGGTTCATCCCCGAGACGCTGGCACTGGACGGCGACCACCTCGACGTGGTGTGCATCCTCGGGGAGCCGACCTTCCCCGGCTGCACGATCCACGCCCGGGTGCTCGGGATGCTCGACATGAGCGACGACAAGGGCCCCGACGAGAAGATCCTCGCCGTCGCCGACCACGACCCGCGGTGGCAGGACCTGCGCGACCTCGCCGACGTGCCCCAGCACCTGCTCGACGAGATCGCCCACTTCTTCGAGATCTACAAGGACCTCGAGCAGAAGCTGGTCGAGGTGCGGGGCTGGAAGGACCGGGAGGCCGCCATCGAGATCATCGCCGAGTCGCGCGAGCGCTTCGACGGCCCGGTGGAGACGCGCCGCTACCCGGTCTGACGACACGCTACGGTCGTCGCCTTACCGGCCCGGAGAAGGGCGCACCCGCCGTGGGACGAGACCAGCTGCAGCGCCTGCTCGACGAGGAGTACCTCGCCGGGCTCGCCGAGTGGCCGACCGCTGAGGTCCGCACCGCCCGCGCGACCTGCGAGGCGGAGGAGGAAGCGGTCTCCTACGCGCGACGGATCGCGCAGGGGCGGCTCGACATCCTGCGCGACGAGCTCGAACGTCGCAGCCGCGGGGACGCCGAGGTGGCCGACGCCGGGGCGAGCGACGTGCTCGCCCGGCTGCCGGCGATCCTGGCGACCGACCAGCCTCCGGCGGACCCGATGCGGGCGCGGGCCACGCGCCTGCGGGTCCCGGCCGAGGCCGAGGCGTACGCCGACGAGGTGGACGCGGCCGTCGACGAGGGGTTCCTCGCGGAGCTGTCGCGTCGCCCCACCGAGGAGCTGTCCGCGGCGGTCGACCGGCTCGCCGCCCTCGAGCACGAGCTGTCGGCGGCCCGCCGTGGCCTGTTCGACCGCGTCGACCGTCTCCGCGACGAACTCGCCCGCCGGTACAAGGACGGGTCCGCAGCCGTGCGGGACCTGTTCGGCGACCGATGACGGGCACGCACACGTCCGGCGCCGGCCCCACGGTCGGGGTCCCGCTCGCGGAGGTCACCCGCCGCGACGAGCGCAGCGGCCGCGAGCTGGTCGAGTCGGTGCACCTCGGGCACGCGGTGCTGACCGGCCCCGACGGCGAGGTGCTCGCGGCGGTCGGGGACCCGTCCCTGCCCACCTACGTGCGTTCGGCCGCCAAGCCGCTCCAGGCCACCGCGTGTCTGGAGGTGCTGGGCGACAGCCGCCGGCCGAGCCCGCCGGAGCTCGCCGTCGGGTGGGCGTCGCACCGGGGTGAGGCGCGTCACGTCGACGCGGTCCGGGACCTGCTCCACCGTTCGGGCACCACCCCCGAGCAGCTGACGTGCCCTCCGGCGAGTCCGCAGGCGGACCCCGGGGCCACGCCGGCCCGGATCCTGCACAACTGTTCGGGCAAGCACGCGTTGTTCGCCCTGGCCGGGGCGCAGCAGGGGACCGACCGGGCCGGACTGCTCGACCCGGACGGGCCGCTGCAACGGCTCGTGCTCGCGCGGCTCGCCGACGGGCTCGGTCCGTTGCTGGCCGTCGCGGTCGACGGGTGCGGGGCGCCGGCGGTGGCGGTCGAGCTGGCCGGACTCGCGCGGGCGTTCGGACGGATCGCCGTCGACGACGACCACCGGCCGGTCCGTGAGGCCGGGTTCGCCCATCCCGGCCTGGTCGGTGGCGAGGGCCGGCTCGAATCGGCGCTGCTGGGAGCCGGCGTGGTGGCGAAGGTCGGTGCCGAGGGTGTCTACGGGGTCGGGTGGCAGGCAGCGGACGGCTCGCCGCGCGGGTTCGCGGTCAAGGCCACCGACGGCGCGACCCGAGGGGTGGCGGCGCTGACGGTGGCGTTGCTGACGGCGCTCGGGGTCGTGCCCGCCGACGTGTGG